>DASUEU010000027.1:0-317052 GCA_036274895.1 Thermoanaerobaculia bacterium
GGTGCCCCGGACCCTTCGACACTCCGCCCGCGTCCACCCACATCGGACGCTGCTTCTCACCACGATTGCCCATCGACATGCTGCATTCTCTCAAAACCAAGCCCGCCAAGCAGGCCGGCTTTCACCACGGACTGCTAGGCCTACCCTGGCGCACAAAGGACAAGTATTGTGAGCAAAGCGGAAATCGATCAGAGAACTCTCTCCGCGGCTCCGGCAGGGGCCGCGGAGAAATCCGTGATCGAGCAGAGCCTCTCAACGGCGATCTAGAGCCTACGGTAGAGAGATCCACGAAGAAAGTGATCGTCTGGCAGTTAGGTTTGGACATGAGAGCCGTTCGGGCGGTTCGCCAGTGCTATCGCTTATCGTGGCCGAGACGAAGCCGCTCGACCGCCCGTGTGATTGCATCCAGTGCCGCGTTCTCGATCTCGCGCCGTGTCTGATCGCTGCCAAGCTCTCTTGCCAATCTGCTCAATGTCACACCATGGATGGTCTCTCTGTGTAGCTCCGCCTGACTGAATGCCACCAACGGATCCAAAGACAGTTGACCTGACCATTCTGGGTGAGGCCAGTCGTCCCAAGGCCAGGGTAATAGTGGAAAGGGGTAGAGCCGAGGAGGTAGGCCTCGTTGAGCCACAGGGATTGGTGTCGCCCGATAGACACTGATCTGTGGCGGCCCGCCGCCGCCCTTCTGTACCAAACCCTGGCCTACAATCTGGCCAGCCGCATTGATGCCGAGCGCAGATTCAAGCTGCCAACCGGAGGTGCCTGGAAATTGAGGGAGATGTCCAACCGCCAAAGCAGCTAGATTCCGCGAGCCGTCCGCGTCTGACCAAACAACAGCCCGAAATAGCGTTGGGAGATTGGGGCCCTGATCCTGGCTGACGCGGCCAACTGCCACGCCGCTCTCGTTTAGATCCATGCACGTGAAATCAAACCTCACCTGCCACCCAAGCTGGGGTCGAGCGATATCGTAGATACTCCCCCCCAATATTATCAAGCCGTCATCAGTTATTCGAATCTTTCCGGACCCTTCGCCGAGGTCGGTGTACTGCCCTTTTCTGATCAAGAAGACGCGGTAACCACGTCCAATGCCGGCAATGTCGCCGTCGTTATTGATGCTAATGCTTACTAAGCCGTCAACTCGCTTGTCATAGTCTACGACCGTGCCATTCTTGGTGTCGAACGAGAAGAGCCTAAAATCGCCATCTGAGACCATCGCCCCGACTGCTAGACCGTAGTCATTGATGTCATTCAGAACACTTTCGCGGCCGTTCAGCAGTGAACCTAAGTAGCTAGTGGACCCGTCGGCTTTTCGAACGAAGGCCTGCCACGACCCAATGAAGGGATAGCGATAGGGTGCCCACCTCCCAACTATGTCTCCTGCGGAGTTAATGCTCTTTGGGTCGCTCCAATGGAACATGTCTGTGCCTTGGGGCCCCCTTAGGTCGAGTACACTTCCTGTTCCATCCCAGAGGATGGCCCGCGGAAGCGCGGACCCAAGGGGCGTAAAGAGTGGGGCTCCCGAGCCCACGATGCGATTACCGCTTGCAGCGTGGGGCAGCCAGTAGGAAGTGGGTAGCGAAAGATCTTCGATGCGGTAGTAGTTCATAGGTTCACCTGGGTGCAGGTATCCGGCACCTGCGCTCGCTTGTAGTACGGTAGATTCTTTTCGACATCTCGTTGATCGCCAGCAGGCAGACGCGCGACTGGCGGGGCAGGCTCGATCAGAGTTGTCGGCTGGAGGTCATGCTCGACGCGGCGGACGGAATTGGCTTCAGCCGCCCTCCTCCCTAGACCGTGTCTCCTTCCGTTGCGGTCGCCCGGCTCGTGGCCACACTCACCTGCAAGGGGTATTAGTGAAGTATTCATACGCCTCCACCGAGTACCATTTTCGAACACCGGTTATGGGATCACGCGCCATAAATAGAGCCTTCGGGAACCCAGGCGGAGGAGAGCCGCACAGCTTCGGGACGTTATGGTCGGTCCTCCCGTTGAAGCCGAACATTGTGTCGTTGTCCACGGGCACGGTGCCGATGACGGCGTCCTTCGTCACGAGCTCTCCGTTCTCTCGGCGAGGTTCAAGAAAGACCTTGAGGTCGATCCTGTGGTTGGGAGGCCAGCCCCAACCTTGGGGAGAGAAGGTATGAAGCTTGTCCGTTCCGCTCTTCATGACGAAGAAGCCCGGGTTTGGTTCGAGCGCAGGATTCCACAATTGAAGACGTGGATAGGCAGAAACTCGATCGTGCAGGAAGACTGTAGCTACAAAGAGAAGAAGGGAAAGCGCGACCACCGTGACGGTCGTTCTGGACATAGAACCTCCTCAGTTAGGACCGCTTCGTGAACCAGGACCACTCAGAGCCACCCACGGAACATTCCGCGTTGGCCCTCACTCCCCTCACGCGAGGTCACGAGGTGAAACCCGGCAGGCGAGGTCAAGAACATCGCTTCGACCTCCTCCCGATGGCTTATACTCGTCGCAAGCAAAGGAGTGCTTGGATGGCGTCGGACGCTACGCCCGGGAGTGTTACGGGACTTCTTCTTGCCTGGTCGCAGGGTGACCGTGCCGCGCTGGATCGCTTGGTGCCGCTCGTCGAGCGTGAGCTCCAGCTGCTCGCCCACCGGTACCTGCGCCGGGAGCGCCCTGGGCACACGCTGCAGACCACGGCGCTAGTCAACGAGGCCTATCTGCGCCTCGTCGATCAGCGCGAGGTACGCTGGCAGAGCCGTGCGCACTTCTTCGGCATCGCGGCGCAGATGATGCGGCGCATCCTGATCGACCACGCCCGCAAGATCGCCTACGTCAAGCGTGGTGGAGGTGCCCGGAAGGTCTCGCTCGACGAGGCCTGCATGCTCGCCGAGGACCGTGCGGCCGAGCTCGTGGCGCTCGACGATGCACTCACCGCGCTCGCCCAGGTCGACGAGCGCAAGAGCCGGGTGGTGGAGCTCCGCTACTTCGGCGGCCTCAGCGTCGACGAAGCAGCCGAGGTTCTCGGCGTCCACCCCGACACGGTCACCCGCGAGTGGCGGCGGGCGAAGACCTTCCTCCGCCGCGAGCTCGAAGCCAGCGGCGGCAGCCGTTGAGCTTCCGGTGAGCGGCAAAGACAAGGAGCGCTGGCGCCGCGTCGATGGCATCCTCGAGGCGGTGCTCGAGCTGCCCGCCGGCGAGCGCGACGCATTCCTCGAGCGAACCTGCGGTGGCGATGCCGACTTACGTCGGGAGGTGGACTCGTTGCTCGCCCACGATCGAACCGATGCCTTCCTCGCCACACCGGCGGCGAGCGAAGCGGCGCGGCTGCTGGTCGCCGCCCAGCCGCTCGTCGGACAGCGCATCGGCGCCTTCGAGGTGCTCGCCGCCATCGGCACCGGCGGCATGGGCGAGGTCTACGTCGCTCAGGATACTCGCTTGCAGCGTCGGGTGGCGCTCAAGCGCATCCCGGCACACCTGGTCACCAACCCGGAGCGAGTCCTGCGCTTCCGCCGGGAAGCCCTGGCAACTTCGGCGCTCAATCATCCCAACATCGTCACTGTGCACGAGATCATCGAGCACCAGGACGGGGACCTCCTGGTCACCGAGCTGGTCGACGGCGTCTCGCTGCGCGAGCGGCTGCGCGACGGTGCGTTGCCGCTCTCGACGGCGCTCGACATCGCGCTGCAGGTCGCTCGCGGGCTGGCAGCCGCGCACGCCGTGGGCATCGTGCACCGCGATGTCAAACCCGAGAACGTGATGGTCCGCCGCGACGGCCTCGTCAAAGTGCTCGACTTCGGCATCGCCAAGTCGCCGCCGCAGCTGCTCACCGACCCGGAGAGCGCAACCACCCCGGGAGCGCTGATCGGCACCGTGGGCTACATGTCGCCGGAGCAGGTGCGCGGCCTCCCGGTCGACGCGCGCACCGACGTCTGGAGCCTCGGCGTCGTCCTCTACGAGCTCGTGACCGGTGAGTCGGCGTTTCCCGGCGTCACACCCGGCGATCGCTTAGCGGCGATCCTCGAGCGCGAGCCGGAGCCGCCTAGCCGACGACGTCCTGGAGTGCCGGTGGCCCTCGACAATGTCATCGCGCGCGCGCTGACCAAGAACGCCGCAGGCCGTCACACCGACGCGCTCGAACTTGCCGCGGACCTCGAGCGCCTGCGCTTGGAAGGCGGCGAAGCCATCGCGCCGCCGCCGCGCCGTCAACAGGCTTGGTGGCGTGCCGGGATCGCTGCGGCCGTGGCGTTGACGTTGGCGGTGGCTGCATGGCTGGCGTTTGAGTCCATGCGCCGAGCGCCGGACAGCGGAGCGGACAAGCTGCCGCGCCTCGCGGTGCTGCCCTTCGAGGATCTCGGTGCGCCAGAGGACTCCTACTTCGCCGCGGGGATGACCGAGGAGCTCATCGGTGGCCTGGCTGCCGTCCACGGCCTTGAGGTCATCTCGCGAACGACCGTCACGCAGTACAGCCGCACCGGTAAACGGCTGCGCGAGATCGGCCATGACCTCGGCGTTGACTACGTCCTCGAGGGTACGGTGCGGTGGGACCGCGGCCGGCCTGGTGAGGATCGCGTCCGCATCTCTCCGCAGCTCATCCGGGTGTCCGACGATACCCACCTGTGGGCCGAGGAATACGACCGGGACCTGGGCGATGTCTTCGCCGTCCAGTCGGAGATCGCGGGGCAGGTCGTCCGCGCGTTGGGCGTCACCTTGTCCGCGCACGAGCGCCGGCTGATCGAGGTCCCGCCCACCCGCAACCCGGAGGCGTACCAGCTCTACTTGCGGGGCCTACAGATGCTGAATCCCCGGATCCCGACCAGCTTCGGGAGCAACCTCTTGGCCGGTGTGGATCTAATGCACCGCGCCGCCGAGTTGGACCCGGGATTTGTTCGGGCGCACACCCGCGAGGCCGGGGCGCTCGCCCTCATATTCTTCCTGGGTGGGCCGGCTGAGAATCGAGAGCGCGCTCGGGCCGCCCTGGCGCGGGCGCAGGCGTTGGCGCCCGATGACCCGAGAGTGCGGCTCTCTGCTGGATGGGTCTACTACCATGGCGCCCGAGACTACAGCCGTGCCCTGTCAGAATTTGAGGCGGCCGGCCGAGAGATGCCCAGCAACGAGATCGTGCCGTTTGCTATTGGCTCCGTGCTGCGTCGCCTTGGCCGCTACGAGGAGGCGCTGGACCGCTTCGCGCGAGCGAGCGAGCTGGGGACTTCGGAGGGCATCGCCTCCTGGTTCATCGACAGAGACATTGCTGAGACGAACTGGGGCTTGCGTCGCTATCCGGAGGCGGATCGACTCTACAAACAGTGTCTCCGCGTCGCTGCCAACGAGGGGCCGCTCTGGTCCGCACGCACAGTGCTGCAACTACATTGGACGGGGGACACCGCCGACGCCCGCGGCGTGCTCGCGGATGCGCCGCCGACGCTCTCGGCGCAACTGGTCGAGAGTCGCGTCTTGATCGAGCTCTGGGACCGGCATTTCGCACGGGCGGTCGCATTGGCGCAGCCGCACCTCGACCCGCGGCAGGTCCGCCCGCTCGAGTGGTACGTCGCCTATGCCGATCTGCGGCTCGGCAGGTCGCAGGAGGCTGCGGACCTCGCTCGTCGGCTGATTGCCGCGCCAGAGGAAAAGCTCGCTGCGAACCCCGAGAGCGCCCCAATCCACCTCTACCTGGCCCAAGTTCATGCGCTCGTGGGCGCAGCAGAACCCGCCCTGACCCATGCCCGCAAGGCGGTCGAGCTCACGGCCAACGATGCGTTCATGGGCCCGCAGGCGGTGGAGATCCTCGCCAAGGTGTACACCCTTCTCGGCGACCGAGAGCAGGCGCTGGCTCTCCTTCCCGGGCTCCTGGATAAAGCCTACTTTGAAGCGCTGAGCGTCTCCCGCCTCCAGGGCGAGCCCTGGTGGGACCCGCTGCGCGGCGACCCCCGCTTCGAGCAATTACTCGCACACGCGGACGCCGGTTCGCCGTCGCCCGGTGCCCCCATGCCACCAGCTCATTGAGAGTAATCGCCCTCGCAGGTGCTCCCTAGAACCCACAGTGTAGGAAGGTAACTAGCCGAAGAGAGTACGCTCGACCTAACAGGCTGTGGAGTCAGCACCCCGGCGTTCGGTGGGGCCCCTAGACGCTCGGCAGGCTAATCCGGGCGCTCGCCTGCCGCTGCACCTCATCCCGCCGCCGGTCATACCGGGCGGTGGTGACCGCATCGGCATGTCCCGCCAAGCGCTGAACGGCGAACTCGTCCACACCGGCATCGAGCAGGTCAGTGACATGGGCCCGCGTCCCGCTGTGGGGTGGGAGACCCTCGAGAGCGGCCCGGCCTCGTCGCCGCGCTCGCGGGTCCATGTCCGCAAGAACCCGCACACCTCCGGGCTCAGGAAGACTGTCCGGTCTCGCCGCCCCTTCCCGCTCCGCACGGTGAGCGTACAGCTCTCTGCGTCGAAGTCGGCGCGGTCGAGGCTGCACAACTCTGCCCGCCGCAGGCCACCTCCGTAGAGGACGGCGAGCATCGCAGCGTCACGGCGACCCGCCAGGGAGCGGTCTTCGGTGCACACCTTGAAGAGCGCCCGCAGCTCTTCCTGGCCCACCGCCCGCCCTCTTGGCACCGCCTTCATCTTGACGTCCTGAAACTCCGCCGCCCTGGCGTAAGTTTCATGGTCCATCAAGCCGAGCCGCCAGGCGTTCTTGAGCACGCACCGGAGCGCGGAGAGCAGCCGGTTCACGGTGACCGGTGCGAAGCCCTGGAGGAGCGCTGCCCGCACCGCCGCCGCGCCGCGGTAACGGACCTCCCACCAAGCGTAGGTCCAGGGGCGGTGCCCTCGCCGCCGAGGAGGCCAGCGACAGCTTGACGAGCGGCCGCGCCTTCGTCTTCGTCAGCAAGTGGCTGGTGACGCAGTCGAGCGCGGCGATCCTGGTGGTGCCGCTCTACATCTCGCTGCTCTTCCGCGTCATGAAGGACAAGGGCCTCCACGAGGGCACCATCGAGCAGATGGGGCGGCTGCTCACCGACCGTCTCTATGCCGGCGGCGAGGTGGCGGTCGACGACGAGGCTGCATCCGCCTCGCCGACCGCGAGATGCGCGACGATGTGCAGGGCGAGGTCGAGCGCCGCTGGCGCGAGGTCGGCAGCGAGAACGTCGAGCAGCTCACCGACCTGGCCAGCTACCACAACCACTTCCTGCGGCTGTTCGGCTTCGAGGTGGAGGGAGTCGACTACACGGCCGACATCGACCCGCAAGTACCGCTGCTCCCCGCCTGAGGGCGGGCGTCCGCCGCCCGGCGAGTCACAACGAGAGTCCGGCGGTCAGCCCCGGGTGCCGCTGGTTCACCGGCTGGAACCACGCCGCTGCCAACGCTGCCGCGGGCTTGGCGAACTGCCCGGTGCGGAAGTGCACGCCGCGACAGATTTGGTACCCTTGCTCCCCAGCCGCGGCCTTCGTGGGCGTGCAATCGGACGCCGCGTCGTCTAGCCAGTGGCCGAACGCGATGCCGGCGTTGTCGATGAAGTGGGTCCAGATGTCGACGATGGTCTCGCGCAGCAGCCCGGTCTTCTCGGCCAAGTAGTACTCGCATCGCGAGCTCCGCTCCAAGGCGGCGGTCTCGAAGAAGTAGCGCTGGAGCGTCGTGCTGTAGCCAACGCAGAACGAACGCCTGCCGGCCAGGAAGTGGTCTTGGTTGACCTCCACGGCGCTCGCCGCCTCGCCGCCCAAGGCCGACAGGGCGATTTCGATGTCGCTCTTCCAGCGCCGCCTCAGGGTCGAGCCATAGAAGCTCTGGCCGCCGCCGTGGGGCTTCAGCGACACCCAATCAGGGTGGATTAGGCCGCCCAACGCATTGAGGGCTTTCCCGATCAGGCTGCCGACGTTGCCGCCGATCCTGAACTCGATGGTGTCGGCGCCCTCGAAAGTGTATTTCGACTCCTTGGCGGTGGCTGGGTTCGCCACCGAGAAAATGTCGGCGAAGCGGTCGTAGAGGTGCCGATTGAGACCGGCGAGCACGGTCGCCGACGGAGCGAGCAGGGGCTTGCCGAAGCGCACGAAGTGGTTGATGTGGTAGTCGCCGACGCCGTCGGTGACCTTGAGCTCGCTGAAGGTGCCCGGCTGGCCGGCCTCCGCCTTGGTGCTGGCCGCCGGTGCAGCCTGCGGCCGATGAAGCGGTCCGGCGGGCCGTGAGAAGGGCTGGTAGCCGCTGGCCGGCTGGGAGAAGGCGGCGTAGCTCACTCGCCGTCCTCCGCGCACTCCGCCAAGGGGTAGCAGGGGAGGCACTTGGCGGCGGCGCGCAGGAAGGTCAACGTGGTGGGGGCGACGAACTCCCAGGGTGCGCCCACGTACAGCGCTCCGGTGGACCACGAGAGTTGCTTGGCCGTCTTGCCAGCGTAGGCGCGGTCGAGGGTGATCAGCCAGGATGTGGGTTGGGCCGCCGACGCGTTCGGCTCGATGGCGACGATGCGGTAGACCTTGCAATCGATGATGATCTCGCGGTCGAGGTCGGCGGTGACCTTCAGTTCGTCGACGCCAGCCACCACCGGTGGCGTGGCCAGCGGGTCGTCGTAGATCCAGTACCAGTCGCTGCCCTCGAGCACGACCACGCTCTGGCCCTGGGTCACCTCGAGCCTGCCCTCGCGATCGGCGTAGTAGTTGCCGTTCTGCTCGCGGATCTCCTGGGCCATCGAGACGTAGTGGGGATCGTCCGGCAGCGGCGGCGCCCCGGCGCCGCCCCAGATCTCACCGGTTGCGAGGAAGTACTGCACTAAGTCGAAGAAGCCGTCGCGGATCGGCACCAGCACGCGGGCGCTGCCGGCGGCCAGGAACTTCTGGAAGATCGGGTCGTTGGACTCGGCCGCTAGCTTCTCGGCCCAGGTGCACTTGCGCCCCCAGAAGTAACCGTAGAAGACGTAGATCATGAGGCTCCAGTTGAAGGCCTGCTCGAAGAACTGCACGAAGCGGCCGTCTTGGTCGGCCTGTTCAACGTCCATCTCCGGGTAGCCGCACGGCTTGACGCGGCTCTTCATGGCGTCGAAGCGGTCGTAGAACTGGCAGGAGACGAAGGAGATCGCCATCCGCTGAAGCTCGGTCCGCTCGGTCTCGCGGTTGATGAAGGGGTTGCGGTTGAAGCGCTCCAGCCGGAGGGCGGCCTCGCGGGCGAGGAAGGCGTCCTTGGCCTCCTGGTACTTGGCCAGCTGCTGCTCGTACTTCTCGACCAGCTGCTGGTACTTCTGCTCGATCTTGGCGAAGACCTCGGCCTGCCAGCTCGCCTTGGCTGCCGGTTTCAGGTTGCAAGTCACGGTCAGGACCCAGGTGAAGTTGGTGACGTCCCAGCTGTGCACGATGATGGTCTGGTTGCCCTCGACTCCGGGCAGCGCGGAGGAGAAGGAGGACGATCCTCCGTGCTGGTGCCACACGCTGTCGCCGTTGGGCCCCAGGGTGGCCGAGATCGAGACGCCGCCGCCCTCGTTGTAGTTGAGACGGACGACGTTGACGCTCATCGCGGTCCCGGCGTAGTCGGTGGGGATCACGCAGTTGAAGGAGTAGGTGTGGGACCCGGACTTGTTGTTCTTGCCCTTGGGGTCGCCTGGTTCGGCCTCTAACACCACTTCCAGGGTGGTCCGGAATGGCGGTGGCGCGGGGGCATCGTCGACGCCGTACTTCTGCGCCAGCGCCAGGTAGTTGTCGGGCGTCAGGTCCTGGGCAGTGAAGCCGAGGGCGGCCGGCGCGGTCGGGGGGACCTGCCCGAACTTGCCGGCGATCAGCGCCAGGAAGAGCGCAGCGGGCTCGGGAAGGAGGAGCTCGACGGCGCCGCTCTTGCCGTAGTTGTAGACCTGCGCGCGCGACAGCTTGTCGACGTAGAGGTACTGCCCGCTGACGTTGGGGCCGGCGGCGTTAGCGAACTGGTGGTCGTTGGTCTCCTCGGTCTCGGTGAGTCGCGTCGTCCGCGCCAGGGTCCGGAATGTCTCGTCGAGCTTGCTGATGGCGCGGTCGACGACGTTGCGCGAGTAGTCGCGGATCTCCTTGTTGGACTGCTCCTTCGACTTGTCGAGCGAGAGCGAGAAACTGGTGTTGGCGGTGAACTTGTAGCCGGTGCCCCAGGAAGCGCTCGAAGTGACGCCGGCGTCGAGAGCGAGGTCGCTACGGCTGATGTCGCTGATCTCCTTGTGCAGGGCAGATTTGTCGTCGATCTGGAGATCCTTCTCGGCATAACGGGAGCTCTCGGTGGCGATCTCCGCGACCTCCTCGGTCTTCTCCAGCCGGCGGTGCTTGGTGGCGAGGGTCTCGCCGGCCAGCACGTTCTTGACGAACGACAGGTCGCCGGGGACATAACAGCGGGTGCTGGTGCGGACCGCCATCAGGTCGACGACGTAGGCCTTGACCTTGGCGCAGCAGTGGCGCTGCTCGACGCAGGCCTCGTTGACGGTGCAGCCGCAGTCACCGTCGCTCTTGCACCCGCGCGCTCGAGGGACGGGGCGCGGCGCCTCGCCCACCACGCCGAAGCGCCGCGGCCCGTCCACCGGGTCGCACGACGGGAGACGGAAGAAACAGCGCGGCAGCAGGATCGGCTTCTCGAAGTGGCGGCGTACGACGGCTTCCGGCAGTTGCCGATCCGCGCTCGCGGCAACGCGCTCGAAGAGGTCGACGATGCGCAGCAGTGACTGGTAGTCGAGATGATCCGGGTTGCCCAACTGCTTGAGTCGGGCGAGCGCGAGCAGAGTGTCGGCGACGCGGGTGCGCACCCTGAACAGCAGGCGGTTGTTCTCGCCGCACAGGGTGCGGGGCTGGTGGCTGCCGAGTCCGTTGACGATCTCTCGGGCGGGAATCGCCGGTGCCTGCGAATAGAAAGCCTCGATGAATGCCGGCCATGGCCCTTCGAGGTCGGCGACCGCGCTGACCGATTCGTCGCTGCGCAGGAAATCCTGCAGTGCCGAGTCCAAGGCGGGCATCGCCCGGTCGTTGCAGTAGGCGGCCCACCGGTGGAAGCGGTCGGACTGGTGGCGGGTCGGGTGTGATTCGATGCCCAGCCGAGCGGTCTGACGGGCGTTCAACAGCGTGGGATTGCGTACGGTGAAGGTTCGCAGGGCTTCCGACATGGCAGGGCTCCATCTTGGTGTTGGGATCCCGGAGGCGAGTCGACCTCAGCAAGTGTAGAGACGAGCGCCACCGACCTTTCCACTCACCGCCCATGAGATTCTCTGTCGGTGGCAGCGGGCGCACCTTAGGCAACGGAACTGGCGCACTGTTCCAGCGCTTCTGCGACAAAGGTCGGCTAAACACCCCTTAGGTAGACGGCAGGCTAATCCGGGCACTCGCCTGCCGCTGCACCTGTTCCCGCCGCCGGTCGTACCGGGCCGTCGTGACCGCATCCGCGTGCCCGGCCAGGCGCTGCACGGTGAACACGTCCACGCCGGCATCGAGCAGGTCCGTGACGTAGGCCCGTCTCAGGCTGTGGGGAGAGAGACCCTCGAGACCCGCGTGCTCCTGGCGCCGCCGCAGGAGGTACCAGATGGTCTCACCACGCATCCGGGTCAGGCGCACGTTGCCGGCGCCGCTGATCGGGTTGAAGAGTGGCCCGACCTCGTCGCCGCGCTCGCGGGTCCATGCCCGCAAGAACCCGCACACCTCCGGGCTCAGGTAGACCGTCCGATCCTGCCGGCCCTTGCCCTTGCGCACCGTGAGCGTGCAGCTCGCCGCGTCGAAGTCCGCGAGGTCGAGCCCGCACAGCTCCGCCCGGCGCAACCCGCCGCCGTAGAGCACGGCGAGCATGGCGGCGTCCCGGCGCCCGGCTGGCGATCGATCAGCGGCGCAGACCCCGAAGAGCTTCCGCAGGTCCTCCCGTTCCACCGCCCGCCCGCGCGGCAACGTCTTCGCCTTGACGTTCTGCACGTCGACGGCCCGGGCGTAGGTCTCATGGTCCATCAAGCCGAGCCGCCACGCGTTCTTGAGGACGCACCGAAGCGCGGAGAGCATCCGGTTCGCGGTGGCCGGGGCGAAGCGCTGGGTGAGCGTGGCTCGCACCGCCGCCGTGTCTCGGTAACGGAGCTTCCACCAAGCGTAGGTCCAGGGGTCGGTGCCCTCGCCGCCGAGGAGGCCGGCGACGGTCTCGAGCGAGTGCCGAACGGCCCAGTAGCTACCGGGTGCCAGAGAGTCGAGGTAGACACGGGCGGGGTTGTCAGCCCCGTTGTCGCGTCGGGGTGTTGTCATCGGGTGGTCTCCACTCGGGGCCGGGGGGTCGAACTCGAAGGGAGGTAGGGCGGCCCGGACTCTGCCTCCAGGCCGCCCCTGGGTCCAGGCTCAAGCGGCGGTCTTGCGCTTGCCGCCGGTGGCCGGCTTGGCTTCCACCGGCCCACCTTCGGTCTGGGGAGCCTCTCGCTGCTCCACGAGACGGAAGCCCACGATCCCCTGTCCGAAGGCCTCGGCGTCGAAGGTGCGCGGCTCGATCAGGCTCAGCCCGTGGTGGGCAAAGAAGCGCCGGCCGTCCAGCAGCGCCGAGCGGTTGGCCTGCTGCCGGAGCTTGTAGCGCCCCTTGGCCCCTTCGGGCGCCGAGCGGATGCCCACCGCCTTGGTCACGGTGTCGTAGCCGAGCTGGACGTGCGCCACGCCCTCGCCGAGCAGGGCGACGGCCGCGCCGGTCAGGGACAGCTGGCCGCTCCTGCGGACGGTGATCTTCGGCGCCCGGTTGTCGGTCCGGGCGCCCTCGAAGAACTCGAAACTCTCGAAGCTGGTGCTCATGGTCTTCCTCCTGGTCTGGATTTGGGGATGAGGCGGGCTTTCTCGCCCGGCGTGTTCATGAGCCCAGTGGCTACGGGACTTCGCGCCGGATCGTCAACCAGGGGAGCGCGGGAATCTCGCGGGTTTCGAGGCGGTGTTCGAGGTGGTGGCCAGGGTCCTTCTCAAACGTCCCGCTCGCTCCTCGACACCCGAGGACGCAGGACCATGCCGCTTGCCTCGAGCACCCTGCGGAGGCTGGCCAGAAGGGCTTGCACGCGGCCGGGACCCAGGCCCATCCGCGCACTGACTTCTCGGTGGGTGAAGCCGGCGAGGTAGATCAGCGCGAAGATCTGGTACTGACGGGCCGAGAGCAGGCGCCGGCACTCGGCGAGCTGCTGGCGCAGGCAGTCGCGGCCGATCGCCATCTCCTCCGGCGTGGCAGGCCAGGGGGGCCCCAGCACGGCGCTCTTGCCGGCCGGTGAGGTGGGCGCCTCGCGCTTCTTGGCTCGGCGGCGGCGCAGCGCGTCGATCGTGAGGTTGCTCGCGGCGCGCAGCACGTAGGCCGGGAAGTCCTCCACCTCCCTTGGGACGCCACGCTCCCACAGGCGCAGCTGGAGATCCTGGGCCAGGTCATCTACCGCATCCGCCCGCAGGCAGACTCCCCAGGTCGCGGCCGTCCACCGGATGCGCCGGCGGATACTGACCAGGAGGTCCGGGCTGAGGCCGGCCACGAACCACTCCGGGTCTGCGCCCACACTTTGCCCTTCGACGGGTCGCCTCGTCATCCACTCCTCCTTGCGCTTGCGGGTCGAGCCCGGGCTGGGCGGCCTGGGCTGGATGGGCGTCTGGGAAGGGGGCTGGGAGGCCCTGTCGGCAGCGAGCGGTGGGTCTCCCATGGCCTCGCTGCCTCACCGCCCGCCCAGGGTCTCCCAGGCCCCTGGAACCGGCGATCACCCCTCGGCTGGCGGCTCCTGGCCCTGGGGGTCGCGCGCCCTCTCTTCTGCGGCTCTCGTCTCCAGCCGCTGGGCCAGGATCGCCCCGGCCCGGCGCAGGGCCGTGGGACCCGCCGCCTCGAGAAGCAGAGCCAGCGAGACCGGCGAGAGCGCCAGGTGCAGGCCGCTGTGCAGGCAGTCCACCGAGTCGGTGTCGAACGAGGCCAGCCAACCCACCGTGTCGGGCTTCAAGCCCTGGCTGAGCGCGCCCACCGGGAAGCCCTCGGGCTGGGCCTCTCCGAAGACGACCAGGCGCGGAGCACGGCCGGTCGCCGGGAGCATCGCCGCCGCCAGCAGGGCCAGCTCCCGATCCTTGAACACGGCGTGGGGCGCGGGGTCGCCGTCCTGGACCACGCCCCAGCGCTCCGGGCCGAGGGCAACGACTCGCCAGGGGCCGCAGGTCGAGGCTTCGAGGGAGGTCACCGGCTCATCGTGCTCGGCGAAGTGGTCGAGGAACTCGGGGGCGAAGGCGTTGGGCTCCATGGCGAGGCTCCTTCTCGGGTGCTCCGAGAGACGGGCCGGGCCTGGGGCTCGCCAGAGATCCGAGCCCCAGGCCACGGGAGGTGGGCATGAGGCTGGTAGCAGTACGGGACTTTGCGCCGGGGGGTCAACGGGGACCGGGAGCCCTCGGTGTGGTCGCCGCGGACCCGACGTTGACCCGATCCCTCACACCCGCCCCCGCTCCCGCAACGACACCCACTGCCCGGCCTCCCCGACGATGAGGTGGTCGTCGAGGGTCAGCCCCAGGGTCTTCGCCGCTTCGGCCATCCGGCGCGTGAAGAGGAGATCCTCTGCGCTCGGTTCGGGATCGCCGCTCGGATGGGTGCTAAAGAGGACGATCATCGACGCCCCGGTGAGCAGGGCTTGCTTGAGCACCGGGCGGGGCTCGACCTCGACCCGGTGCAGCGTGCCGCGGAAGATCTCGCAGCAGGCCAGCAGGTGACGGCGGCCGTTCAACAGCAGAGCGCCGAGGATCTCCTGCTCCTGGCCGGCAAAGCAGAGGCTGAGGTAACGGGCGACCTCGTCAGGCTGGCTCAAAGGATGGCGGTGGGGTACATCGGCGAAGGCGAGACGCCGGGCAAGCTCTACGGACGCCAGAACTGCCACAGCACTAGTGTCGCTGAGCCCAAGTCCGCCAAGAGAGTGGAAGGTGAGGGCTGGGAGGCCGGCAAGCCCTCCGACCTGCGTGAGCATGCTTCGAGCGAGGAGATGAGTGGCAGCCTCCTGCTGCCCGTTGGCCAGACACAGGGCGAGGAGCTCGGGATCCGCGAGGGTACTGGCTCCGTGTGCCGCCAGGCGCTCTCGGGGGCTCTCACCGGCTGGGGCCTCGGGGGCAGCCTGAGAGGCCGCAAGACCCGCTTGCCTGACGTGAGACCTCCGCATGGCCGGATAGGACTGGTACGGAGGAACCAGGCGGAGAGTCAAGGTGCCGGTCCCAGGCCCCCGATAAGGTTCCCCGCTGTCCAAGAGTCGTAGGTAGAGCGCCCTCTAGTTCTAGGACGAACAGCGCCCTACTCTGCGCCCACGAAGACGTGGCCGAGCGTGAGAGCTCCGTCATTCTCCAGCCACATTGAGAATCGCGCTGCACTACCCGCTTGGGCTGCAGCCCAGTCCCGCGTCTCGAACAGCAGCTGCCCTCCCGGAAGCCGACTTCCGGTTGCCCCACACGTCGATCGCCGCTAAGGAACCTCTTCCCGGAAGTACCGGATAAGTGGTGGGTGCTCTGGGTCAGCAAGTGTCATGTAGCGTTCGGTCATCCTTCGCGAGAAGCCTTCCGGCGGAGGCCTAAACTCCTTGTCCACGAGGACCAACTGAGTAGTAGCGAGTTCAGAGGCCGCGAGGTCATAAATCATGTCGTAGAACGACTCAAAGAGAAGTCGGTTATTGCGCTCGCTGATGTTCTTCATAGGTGTATCGATCATGAGTAATCGCGGAAGCGGAAGACCCTCCTCTGTAGCGAGTCTATGCAGTGCAATTGCGAAGCAGCACTTGAAGATCGTGACCTTCCCTCCGCTGCTAAGATTGGCGTGATTCGCGACAATGAGGTTCTCCTCCCCTGGCTTGACGACCTGAGGATAAAAGCTGCTGGCCTCCATAATTACGCTGTGGCTCTCGCCAATACCAGGAAATCTCGCCCTGACCAAGCAGTCTCGAAACAACACCTCCAGTCGCCGGAGGTTGCCAGCGTCCCGCTCGGCAACCTCTCGAGCTTCACTCAATTCCCGACGCACGCGACTCTCTTCACCAACTAGTAGATCCACCGACCTCAGCATCTCCGAGACCTTCGCCGGAAGGGCACGAGAGCGCTCAAGTCTAATGCCCTCCTGAACGAGCGTTGCCTTATGGTGCTCAAGCGACAGTAGCGACGACATCAAAACGGAGTCGTACTGTCTCAATGCAACTGACAACTCCGCGTCCATCGCTCCTTTCGCCAAACGTTGCTCCAGTAAGTCACGCCTGAACCGGCGCAACTGCTTCTCGCGGCGCTGGACCGACTCCTTTAGCTCGCGCGCGCGAGAATCGGCGTCCTGCTCAGCTACCGCCAGGTCACCAGAGTCCGCATCAGCACCAATCTCCGTCTGCCCACACACCGGGCAACTCCCCACCTGCTGTGGCAAGAGTGGCTGAGTGCACGAAGGGCAGGTCTTGAAGGCGACGCCCCTGAGTGCTTGCCTTGCGGTGTCGGAGCGTCGAAACTTCACCACCAGCATGCGCAGTTCGTTTAGGTGTCGCTTCTCGTCCTCGACCAAAGCCTGAACGGACTCAATCGCCTCCTCTGTAGAGGCAATCTCAGTGATCAGGGCGCGGGCGCGGTCCCGAAGTGCGTCGACACCGTGCCCTTGGGAACTCTTGGTTCGGTCTCGCAGAGCCTGAGTCTCCTGCTCCAAAACTGAAATCTCTGCCTTGATAGCCTCAAGCCTCGCGTCGATCTCCCCCTCGGAGCCAAGATTAGCTTCTGCGAGCGCGGCCTCGAGTGTCCGAGCCCCCTCCTCGGTGGCACGACGCCTGATACGCAAATCGTCTAGCTCTCGCTCTAGCTCAGCAATTCTCTCTTGATGGAAGCCGAGCACGAACCGAAGCACGTCCTTGCTCTTGTTTCTCAACGAGAACTCCGCGCTCCCTTCCAAATGAAAAAATGTGCTCTCCATATGCGCTTGGTCGAGGTAGCAGTACCAGAGAAGATCACGCAGGCTGAGCCTCACGAGGTCCGAGTCAACCTTTAGCTTACTCTTTCGAACACGCGGAGCGGAAAGTCCTGAAAGGTAGAATACAAGATCGGAGAGAACAGCAACGCCTGTTCCCGGAAGAACCTCTTCGGCCGCCTCCCTTGCCGGGATGAGCACGTCGAAGGCCTCTTCGCCCTTAAGCCAGGCGGCGTGGACCCCCCCAGCTCCTCGTGCCCTTGTTAGAGCAAGTGGTACTTCGGCAACGCTCAGCAAGAGCTCGGCCTCAACGAACTCGCTCTGCAAAGCCGGGGTTTCGGGGAGAGTCCCACCTAAGCAGTAGTCGACAAGGTGGACTATGCTTGATTTCCCCGCACCGATCTCTCCGTAGAAGTAGGAGACGTCCGCAAAGTCGACCACTTCGGTCTCACGCTTGCACACTACCGAGAGGCGCCGGAGCCTGATTCTCATAGCACTATCTCTTCTCCCCAGCGCATGCCGATGAGTTCCGGAAAGGTCGCATAGATAAAGTCTTTCAGCCAGGTCCCAGACTTATCACCAAAGGCTTGACTCACTACGCGGCTTCGCCTGGCAAGATCTGTAAATGCCTCCTGCTCAATCAAGGACTCTGCAACCGTACGACCGGTCTCTGTTAGGCGAAGCTTGACCGTCCTACCCTGAACAGCCGCACTCGCAAACTCCCTGGCCACAAGCAGGGAGAGCCAACGCCGATAGCGGTAATCCCAGGGGCCGTAGCGAAAGCGAACCATCGAAGTCTCGATGTTGGCACGCTCGTAGGGTTGCACCATGGCTCCAGCCGGATCCCTTCCTGCGGCCTTAAGTGCGCGCTCGAGGCAATTTGGGTAACGAAGGAGGAAATCTAGCTTGGCCAGCTTTGTAAGCCCATCAACCGGCTTGCCACTCTTCTTGCCGGCCGCGAGCATGAGGATCAGCAACCGAACCTCGTGGGGTTCGTCCATGAGCTCGACTCGAGCCGCAGAGCGAATCATCCGAAGGCTCATACCTAACTCCCGAGGTCAAACGGCGGCCCCCACCCAAGCTGACACTCAGCGGTGAGGAGCGCTGCCACTCCCACCAGGCTCTCATAGGGTTCGCGCTCGACCAACTCCTGTCGTTCTCGAGAGATGGCTCGGAGGCGCTGATAGACGTCGCTGAGAAGCTGTGCACCATAGGGCGCTGCACGTTGGCGAAGCGCTAGCAGAGCTTCTGCATACTCCCCCTTCACCACGTTCTCGAGCTGATCAAGCAGTGGCCGCACGCGTTCTGGCTGACGCTCCGCCAACTCGAGCAGTCGCCGCTCAGTTGATAGCATCTTCATGCGCAAGGCTTCAACCTGACTTTGAAGGCCTGCCGCCAGGAGTTTGCGCTCGAAGGCAGGAATCTTCTCGAAGGCAGTACCAACGGCCAAGGAACTCGATGCTGGCAGATAGCGGAATGGGATCTGCGTGTCAATCAGGGCGGAGCGCACTTCATCCACGGAGACGCGTTTGGCCGCAAGCCTCGGATAGTTGCGATCCTCACCTGAGACGCAGCACCAGTGACGAGCAGGATCCTCGTTGAAGAGTGATGAGGCTCGAAAGACGCGGGCAACAAGTTCGTCACGGATAGCTGCGAGCCGGCTGCGAGGTAGGTCGGCACAGCCTTCGAGAGTGCAAATATGGTCCTGGGCAATCTCTGCGTCAAAGCTCTCGCGCTGCGGGCCCTCAAGAAGCTTAGTCTTTCGAAGTGCGCTGAAAAGTGGGTGAGGTTCTAAGCTTGTTCGAGCGGCTAGCTTGAGGAGAGCGGAGTCGAAAGGCACAGAGAGATCTTCTATGGCGCGCGCTCGACGGATGGCATCAAGGAAGCCGTAGGGACTAAGGTGGGCGCGCTTTGGATCTTCGGTCTTGAGGAACTGTGCGTTCGAAACAACGTGCAGGCCCTCGATCAGCTCTGGAAATCGTGCATCAAGGAGAGCAAGGTGCTTGAGCGCCTCACAGAAGTCCTGGTTTGAAAGAGTCCACTGACCATCCTCCCGTTGCCGTGTCTTAACTTGATATCCATCCCACTTTCCGTCGAGGCGTTCTGCCAGGATATCCTCGTGTTGCTCGCACCAGATCGCGACATAGGGCAGCTTGCCTGAGGCTGCGGCAATCAGGAGTACTACGCCATAGGAATGTTGGTAGCGGAAGTTGCGCTGCGTGGCGTCACCAGGATCTGATTGATCCGAGACCTCTGCTGGTGAGCCGCCCGGCCGAGTAGCAGGCGGAGAGTCTAGAGAGGCGTCGGGAAGGAGCCCGTCTCCTTCCGTTGGGATCTGCCTCATGGGAGCTACCGCGGAAGCTTCGCCTCAGGTGGCTGTCGGAAGTTCATGTGTTGGGTGCTCTTTCGCAGGTTCTCAGGTGGGAAGGAGCGATGGCGCAGGGCTAGACTCGGCGGCCCCATAGGAGCCTCGTCCCTTGGAGGGGATCGGTCGTGTGGCGTGCGTGGAAGCAAGCGGGCTTGGAAGCGAGAAGACGGCAGTGGAGATTCCGCTCTTGAGCGAGATCGTCTGGCGGCCGAGCCAAGGCCGGCTGAAGAGTCTTCACCTGCATAAGTGAGGGTCACTCCTCTGTAATTGAACCGTTGCGGAAGTCTAGCACCACTTCGCGGCAGCGAAGGCACTGAGGGGGGCGCTCATGCCTACGGCTGCGGGCTGGCCCTCCGTGCAGCTCCTGTGACGTGGCCCCAAAGCCTGGCTCTGGGCGCTCGGGTGTCGCTGTCGCCTGGCCTTCCCTCCGACGGCGATTTGGACGACTTGAGTCAGCTCTTCCTTGGTGTTCGGATGGCCGGTCTATGCGCTTCACTCCCGGATGCCCGCCTGTCCGACGGGCACGCGCAGCCCCCTTAACTTCGCCCGAGACTACCTCTCCGGCCGGATTCCTCCGCCCACGCCCCCCTCAAGGTGAGAAGTGGTGAGGCCTGCTGAGGCGTCCCATTTTTCGGACACCCCGAGAGCGCCTCGCCCGCCCACTCCTCGCAGCCTTTTGAAACCACTGGAGTTAGCGCCGCCCAGCCTCCCTGCCCGACCCCTACCCCATGCTTTCCAGCAACGATAGAGCAACGACAGACGGCCGAGCCGTCCATCGATCGACTTCTATGAGTTGTAAGTGGTGTGGAATGAAGCGGTTAGGTGGTGCACCCTGGAGGACTCGAACCTCCAACCTTCTGATCCGTAGTTTACCATTGGTGCAGATTCTCACTGAATCTCACCGCTTCTCACCCAGGCTCAACGGGTCTCATCTGGAACGGCCTATCTCATTGACATGGCTGTACTTAGCGGCGTCTTGCCGAGTATCATGCCTGCTCAGATGGTCTCGCCCAAGCTCATGCTCCGTGGCAACGATAGAGCAACGACAGATCCCGTCGTTGCCCCCTCTCCCGCCGGGTGAGTCCCCTGGCTGAGGCCGGCGCCGGGGGCAAGACCGAGGAGCAACCATGAAGCTGACCGATCGCCACATCCTGCTGGCCAAGTGCCCCCCGGGCCTCAACCAGCTCGACCTCCGGGATTCGCAGGTCCGGGGCCTCTGCCTGCGGGTCTATATGAGCGGGGTCAAGACCTGGGGCGTCTTGTACCGACGGAAGGAAGACAACCGGCGCCGCTGGCTCAAGCTCGGGGCCTATCCCGGTGTTGCTCTCAAGCGGGCCCGGGAGCTTGCTGAGATCGAGCTCGGCCGCATCGCCGCCGGTAAGGACCCGCAGGCCGAGCGCGAGGAGACGCGAGCTCGGCGCGATGGACGTCTGGCAGCTCAAGACCTACGCCCTACTCCGCTGGGGGAAGCGGCCGACGCCGGGTGCCGAGGTGCTGGCGGAAGCGCCGCCGCTGACGCGCTTCGACGCCGGCTGGTTCCGCTCGATCGCCAAGGAGGGGTACTCCTGGGACGCACGAGGTGCCACCCTCTTCAGCGGAGCTCGGGCGCCGCCGGCGCGTCCTCTGGTAGGGCTACGTCGCCGGCGGCGCCCTGCTGCAGACCTACCTCATCGTCCGCTTCGTCAACAACCTCTGGGTCGCCTAATCGATCGGAGGGAACTCCCCGATGCAGCTACAGTTACCGGGGAAGAAGCTCCCGCCGTTGGCGCGGCAGCGCTCAACGAAGAACGGATCGCAGGGCCCCGGGAAGCTAAACGTCTGGTTGAAGGTACAGAGCCTGGACGCCTGGGTGAACGGCGCCGGCCAGTTCACGTGCGCCATGACCCCCTGGTAGGACCACTCGGTGTTCGGCTGGCAGCGGATCTCCCGTGGGAAGTTGGTGTAGTAGTGACCGTAGTTGTGGCTGTAGAACTGGTGCAGCGGGAACCCCAGATTGGTCCCCGGGGGCCACACGTAGCCGGCGATCCCGCCGTAGACGTAGTCGTTGCCGTGCTCGGTGTAGTAGATCGAGTAGTAGAAGCCCCGCCGCGTGCTCCAGCGGTGCAGTGCGACCTGGCCCTGGAGCGGCGAGGTGGAGATGACGCCGACAGTGCCGTCGGCCACGGTGAAGCGGCCGAAACCGTCGAACTCGGCCGGATGCCAGGTCAGAAACGACTGCCCGCTGTAGCCGCCGCCGCCGCCGAAGCGCCTGAAGTCTGCGCCGATCGCGACACCGATGTGGTTGTAGGCGCAATCGCCCTGGCGGTCCCAGCCGTCGCACAACGCGTGCCCGTCGCCGGGCGGCGGCGGGGGCGGGGGCGGTGGGGGCTCGCCACAGCCGCCCAGGCACGAGTTGAGTGTGCCGTCGCACTGGGCGTAGCAGTCGTTGCGCTGGTTGTCGCACCCCCACCAGCCGCTGTTCGAGCAGTCGTAGTACTGCTGGTCGCAATAGCTCGTACACGAGCTGTAGTCGCTGTAGCAGGTGTCCTCGCAAGTCTGGGCGAAGGCCTGCGGTGCGACGAGGAAGAGACCGGCCGCGAAAACGCTCGCAGCGAGACCTTGGCGCACGCTTCTAACTTTCATGATTTTCTCCTTTCGCCACGGGTCGGTGAGGCATGGCCTCCCTAACGCGAGAACCCGCGGCGAAAGCGATCAGATGCGCGAACGGTTCAAGAGGCGGGCGCGGTAGGCTGCGGCGGCCCGGGCGTTGCCCCGGGCCTCGTGGAAGGCTATGGATGAGCGGGACCTGGGTTCTTGCTCCTCCTACTGAAGGACAACCGTTTGGTCAAAAGCACCGAAACCGTTCGCAGCGTAGTCGATGCGCCATCTACCGTCGTCGGTCTTGACAGCGAAGTCTGCGCGTCCATCGCCGTCGTAGTCGCCGGGCGCCGGGCGAGTTTCCGAAAAGCCATAGCCCAGGAATGACGCGTCCCACACGCCGAATCCGTTCCAAGCGTAATCGATGTTGAAGCGTCCTTGATCGTCGGCCTTGATGCCAATGTCCGCTCTGCCGTCCCCGTCGTAGTCGGCTGGCGCTTCACGATTGGCCGAGAAGCCGTACCCGCCGCCCGAAAAATTCCAAACGCCGAACCCGTTCCAGGCGTAATCAATGGCCCAAACTGTCAGAGTGGTGGAGTGGACGCTGATATCAGCTCTGCCATCGCCGTCGTAGTCGGCTGGCGCCTCGCGATTTTCCGAGAAGCCGTACCCACCCCAGTTGAAGTCCCAGACGCCATAGCCGTTCGCGGCATAGTCGATGCGCCATTGGCCGGTACTTGTCGCGTGAGTGCAGAGGTCAGCCCTGCCATCGCCGTCGTAGTCGGCCGGCGCCGGTCGCGATTCTGCCAAGCCATAGCCGAAGAAGGTCGCATCAAAGGCTCCGAAACCGTTGGCGGCATGGTCGATGCTCCAGACTCCATTGTTGGATTTGGTGCTGAGGTCAGCTCTCCCGTCCCCGTCGTAGTCGGCCGGGACCGCTCTTGAATCAGATCCGCCATACCCCGAAAAGGTGGCATCCCAAGCGCCGAAGCCATTAGCGGCAAAGTCGATTCGCCAGCGACCGTCATCGATCTTGAGACTGATGTCGGCTCTCCCGTCGCCGTCGTAGTCCTGCGGTACCGGTTGATCGGTCAGCGGGCAGGTTCCGCAGTCAGTGGCACAGAACGAGCAGTTCTCGTCGAGATCGCAGACGCCATCGCCGCAGAACCCGCAGGGACCGCAATCATCTGGACACCTCGAACAGTTCTCGAAACTGCTGCAGCGACCGTCACCGCAGAACGATTCTTCCAGTGGCTGAGCGGCCGATGAAGCTGCCAAGAAGAGGGCCATGGCGGGAAGGATGACGAACAGCTTGGTTTTCCGGGATGAAATGGATGAGCTCATGATTGCTCCTTGTTGAGCGAACTGTCGCGGGGGGGCGGCGGCTACATCGGGCAGACGTTCCTGACGTGGACTCCGGCCGAGCTCAACGGCTTCGGGCGCTTCACCGTTCATCACGTTCTCCTTTCGCCACGGGTCGAAGAGACATGGCCTCCCTAACGCGAGAACCCGCGGCGAAAGCGATCAGGTGCGGGCGGGCTCAGCGACCCTGCCGGAAGGTACGCAGGCGCCGCTCGGCGGCGAGCGTCCTGCGGTCGCGCGGCCCGCGGGCGCCGGCGAGGGTGGCGAAGCCGGCCGTGAGGAGCGGCTCGGCCTCGGCCCGCCGGCCGAGCGCCGCCAGGCACCCTCCAAGCTGACTCTGCGCCTCGGCCGTCCGCCAATGGGTGTCCGACAGCGTCGCTCGGAGCACATCCAGGCCCTGGCGCAGCAGCGGTTCGGCTTCCGCCTCCGCGTCGCGCGCGAGCAGCAGGGAGCCGAGGAGCACTAGCGAGGAGCCGATATCTGGGTGCGCTTCGACGAGCACCCGGCGGCGGATGGCGAGCGCCTGCCGGGCTAGGGGCTCGGCAGCGGCGGGATCTCCCTGCTCCGCCAGCAGATTGGCGAGATTGGCCAGCGCGAGAGCGACTCGTGGGTGCTCCTCTCCGAAGGCCCGGCGGCAGATGCGCAACGACTCTTCGTACAGCGGCCGAGCCTGGGCGAGGTCACCCTTCTTCTCCAACAGCTTGGCGAGATTGTTGAGGCCCATCGCGACCTGCTCGTGGTCGTCGCCCAGGAGCTTGCGCCGCATGGCCAGCGACTCGCGCAACAGGGGCTCGGCGGTCTGGTGGTCGCCCTGGAGTAAGAGCATGGCCGCGAAGTTGTTGAGGTGCAGGGCGATCTCGGGGTGCTCCGGGCCGTAGAGCCGGCGGTCGATGGCGAGGATCTCGCGGTAGCTCGCCGCTGCGCGCGCGGTCTCGCCGCGCTCGTGCTGCAGCACGGCGAGGTTGTTGAGCTGGTTGGCGAGGTGCGGGTGGGCGCCGCCGAACCGCCGGCGCAAGATGGCGAGCGACTGCTGGTAGAAGATCTCGGC
Source organism: Thermoanaerobaculia bacterium (assembly GCA_036274895.1). Lineage (GTDB taxonomy): Bacteria > Acidobacteriota > Thermoanaerobaculia > Multivoradales > SZUA-115 > CALMKX01. Next base: position 24,154 of record DASUEU010000027.1, read on the forward strand.
CGCGGCGAGCTCCCCCTTCTGCTTCATCAGCAGCCCGAGGTTGACCAGATTGGTGGCGACCTCCGGATGGCTCTCGCCGCGGCGCTCGCGATTGATCGCCAGGGCCCGGCGGAGCAGCGGCTCGGCGGTGTCGAACTTGGCCTGCGCGACGAGCACGATGCCGAGCCCGTTGAGGCTGTCGGCGACCGCCGGATCGGACGGCCCGAGCAGCCGTTCGCGCATCGCGAGCGACTGGCGGAAACTGGCTGCAGCGCGGCTCAGCTCGCCGCGGCCGAGATGCAGCTCACCGAGCGCAAAGAGGCTCTCGGCCACCTCGAGGTGCGAGGTGCCGAAGACCCGCTGCCGCACGGCCAGAGAACGCTCGAGCAGCGGTTGGGCACGATCGTACAGCCCGAGACCGACGTAGACCCGGCCGATGGTGGCGGTGAGCGCCGCCTGGACCTCCGGCTGGCCGGCGGGCTCGTTGGTCACCAGGAAAGCGCCGCGCTCCAGCACCTCGCGGGCGGTGACGGTCTCACCCCGCGCCTGGCTTGGATCGGCGGCCGAGAAGATCTCTTCGAGGAACTCCGCCACCTCAACGGCCTTGTCCCGCTCGCTCTGGATCTGGTCGCGCTGCCGGGCGAGGCGCACCGCCTGGACGCTCATGGTGGCCGCGAGCCCGAGGATCACCAGAGCGAGCAGGGCTGCGACGCCGACGCCCAGGCGATGGCGGCGGACGAACTTGCCCACCCGGTAGCCGACCGTCGCCGGGCGCGCCAGGACCGGCAGGCCTGCGCGATGGCGCCGCAGGTCCTCGGAGAGCAGCCCCACCGAGGCGTATCGCCGTCCGGGCTCCTTTCGCAACGCCATGAGCACGATGTTGTCGAGGTCGCCGGCCACCTGGCGAGCGAGCTTCCGCGGGCCGATGGCGCTGCTCGGCCGCTCCGGCTGTTGCTCCACGACCGCCTGCTCGATCGCACCCACGCGCTCCCCGTCGAAGCGGTAGGGCAGGCGGCCGGTCAACAGTACGTAGAGCAGGACGCCGAGCGAGTAGACGTCGCTCGCGGTGGTGACCGGTCGGCCTTCCACCTGCTCGGGACTCGCGTAAGGCGGGGTCATCAGACGCTGGCCGGTCGTCGTCTCGGCCGCCGCCCGGGGCAAGGCGCTGCCGCCCAGGAGCTTGGCGATCCCGAAGTCGAGCAGGTGCGGCACTCCGTCGGCGGTGACCAGGATGTTCGACGGCTTGATGTCGCGATGCACCACCAGGTTCTGGTGCGCGTACTGCACCGCGGCGCAGACCTGGCGGAAGAGATCGATCCGCTCGCCGACGCTCAGCCGGCGCTCGTCACAGAAGCGAGAGATCGGCACGCCGTCGACGTACTCCATCACCAGGTAAGGCAGTCCGTCCTCGGTGGTGCCGCCGTCGAGCAGGCGGGCGATGTTGGGGTGGTCGAGGGACGCCAGGATCTGCCGCTCGGCGCGGAAGCGCTCGCGCAGGTCGGCGCGCTCGGTGCCGTAGGCGAAGACCTTGATGGCGACCTGTTGGCGGTACTCTTCGTCAGCGCGCTCCGCGAGGTAGACGGTGCTCATGCCGCCCTCGCCGAGCTGCCGCTCGACGGAATAGGGGCCGAACCGGCGCCCGACCGCCGAGGGCGGCGGCGGCGGGGAGACGGCCAGCACAGGCTGCTCGAGGAAGTCGCCGCCCGCAACGTCGGCGGCGAGGAGGGACTCGACCTCCCGCCGCAGGTCTTCGTCGTTGCCGCAGCGGCGCGCGAGGCGATCTGCCCGCTCCTTGGCCGGCAGCGCACCGACCTCTGCGAAGATTCTTTCGATCTGGTGCCAACGCTCAGCCGCCATGCGACCTCTCACCCGCCAGTCGGCGGTAGAGCCAGGCCTTGGCCACCCGCCAGCGGCGCCGGACTGTGGGATTGGAGACGCCGAGCGCGGCCGCGATCTCGGTGTGCTCCAGGCCACCGAAGAAGCGCAGGTCAACGACCTTGGCCAGCTCGCCGTCGACCTGGGCCAGCTCCGCCAGTGCTTCGTCCAGCGCCACCAGATCCATGTCGCGCTGGGCGGCGGGATCGGGCACCTCGTCCAGCGCCAGCTGCCGCAAGCCGCCGCCGTGCTTGCGGTAGCCGCGCCGGCGGGCGTGATCGACCAGGATGCGCCGCATCATCTGCGCGGCGATGGCGAAGAAATGGGCGCGGTTGCGCCAGTCCACCTGTCGCTGGTCGACCAGGCGCAGGAAGGCCTCGTGGATGAGGTCGTGGGTCTCGAGGGTGTGGCTCGCCCGCTCCCGGTTCAGATAGCGGCCGGCCAGCCGGCGCAGCTCGCCGTAGACCACGGGGATCAGCCGCTCGAGCGCCCGCTCGTCACCGCCGCGCCAGGCGATGAGGAAACGGGTGACGCTGCCTGGAGATGGTTCGTTCACGAAAGGCTTCCCAGAGATCTTCCTGATAGTAATACGTAAAGAAATCTTTTGGTGTCTATCGCGGCGCGACCGCGCCGACGAAGATAGTGACTCAGGGGGCGCCGCCCAGGGGAGGCGGCGCGGCGTGCGGTCGTGCGGGTGCTGCCTCAGCGCGGCGCGTGGGCCGGGGGGTGGGCGCCGTACGAGTTGAGACGTGGTGATGCCTGCTGAGACGATCCGCTTTTCGGACGGGGGTGCAAACTCCACGGACAGCCGCCCACCGCAGCCCCCTGAAACCAAAGGACTTAGGACCAGCCAGCCTCGCCACCCGACCCCTACCCCATGCTTTCCAGCAACGATAGAGCAACGACAGACGGCAAAGCCGTCCATCGATCGACTTCTATGAGTTGTAAGTGGTCTGGAATGAAGCGGTTAGGTGGTGCACCCTGGAGGACTCGAACCTCCAACCTTCTGATCCGTAGTTTACCAGTGGCGCAGATTCTCATGGAATCTCACCCCTTCTCACCCAGGCTCAACGGGTCTCATCTGGAACGGCCTATCTCATTGATATGGCTGGACTTAGCGGCGTCTTGCCGAGTATCATGGCCGCTCACATGGTCTCGCCCAAGCTCATGCTCCGTGGCAACGATAGAGCAACGACAGATCCCGTCGTCGCCCCCCCTTCCGCCGGGGTGAGTCCCCCGGCTGGGGCCGGCCCCGGGGGCGAGACCGAGGAGCAACCATGAAGCTGACCGATCGCCACATCCTGCTGGCCAAGTGCCCCCCGGGCCTCAACCAGTTCGACCTCCGGGATTCGCAGGTCCGGGGCCTCTTCTTGCGGGTCTACACCAGTGGGGTCAAGACCTGGGGCGTTTTTTACCGGCGGAAGGAAGACAACCGGCGCCGCTGGCTCAAGCTCGGGGCCTATCCCGGAGTCTCTCTGCGGCAGGCTCGGGACCTCGCCGAGATGGAGCTGGGCCGCATCGCTGCCGGCGAAGACCCGCAGGCCGAGCGCGAGGAGACACGAGCCCGTGGTGGCGTCGAGACCGTGGCCCAGCTCGCCGAGGAGTACCTCTCCCGCTACTCCAAGGAGCACAAGCGCCCGGCCGGCTACGCGATGGACGTCTGGCAGCTCAAGACCTACGTCCTGCCCCGCTGGGGGAAGCGGCCGATCGAACAGGTGACGAAGAAGGACGTGCGAGACCTGCTCGAGGATCTGGCGACAGGAGCGGTGGCCGCCAACGGCCGCCCCACCAAGGTCGCCCCTCGCAACCTTCGAGCGGTGCTCTCGAAGCTCTTCGACTGGGCGGCCGATCAAGGCTGCTTGGCCGGCAACCCCGCGGCGGGGGTCAAGCTCCCGTCGAGCGTGCGCGAGCACCTCAAGCGGGGGGGCCGGGACCGCGTGCTCTCTGAGGAGGAGATCCGCACGCTCTGGCTGGAGCTCGATCGGATCGAGGCGGACCCCAGGCTGGAAGACGGTGGTCTGGTCACCGCCGCGGCGTTCCGGCTCGTGCTGCTCACGGCCCAGCGGCCGGGAGAGGTGCGCTCGATGCGCTGGAAGGACATCGAGGACGGCGGATGGTGGGTGCTGCCGCGAGAACAGACGAAGAACGGCGAGGCCAACCGAGTCTTTCTCTCGCCGCAGGCTCAGGAGATCCTGCGGCGCCTCAAGGCCCAAGCCAACGGCAGCGAGTGGGTGCTGCCGAGCTGCCGCCGGGCCGACCGGCACCTGACGACGAGCAAGACCGCCAACCAGGGCATCCTGCGGCGAACTGGGATGCGCCACTGGACACCCCACGACCTGCGCCGCACGGCGGCCTCGCGGATGTCCCAGGCCGGGGTCCAGCGGATCGTCCTGCAAGCGATCCTCAACCACAAGGACAGGACCGTGACGGCGGTCTACGATCGATATGGTCAAGATCGGGAGAAGAAAGCGGCGCTCTGCGCCTGGGGGCGTCGAGTCGAGGAGATCGTGCAGGGCGGCGCCCCGTGCGGCGGGGCCGTTGTGCAGTTCCCCATCGGGCGGGAGGCCGTCGGGGCTTCATAGGTGCGGCCATCAGGGGGTCCCCGCCGGTGTCGAAGGAGCCTGTCGCAGAGACGACGGCTCGGCAAGGTGCATCGGGCGATCCTGATCCCAAGGTGCATTCGACCGTCACTCAGAGGAGGTTGCCAGCGATGACCGCCACGCTTGACCACCTCGCCGCACTCTTGACCAGCGGCGCCCGTCTCCGCTCCGCCCCGGGCGGTAAGGTTGTGATCGTCCTCCCCTCTGGGAAGGAGGTCGTCAGGGACCGAGAGGCGCTGAAGGAAGCTCTCAGGAACCTGGCGTCCCGAGAGCGCGAGAACCTCAAGCAGCGCGCCTCCCAGGCGGTCCATGAGCGAGACAAGGTCACGGCTCGGTTGAGCTTCGACGTATCGCACCCCGGCGCGACACAGTTTGAATCGCTCGACGACCTCCAGGAACACGAGCAGGCCGAGGCATTGGCGCTGACTTTCAACGCCGACGAGGCTGCACGCGTGGCGGACCTTGCGGAGAGTGCGGGCTGTCGCCAAACCGCGGCCCTGCTGCGCCTGCTCTGCGACCGCTGCCGGCTTCTGGGCTCTCCCGAGGAGGGGCATTCTGTTCGGGTTGAAGATCTTCTCGACGCGAGCGAAGACCTCGAGCTCGCCTGGCACAGGATCCTGGTGGACGAGGCCGAGGAGGGTCGGTTGGCGCTTTGGGAGAGGCTGCTCCAGACGCTGGGGGGAATGGAGAAAGGGCTTCACGCTCCTGCCCTGTTCGCGGCGGTCGTGGATGCTCTCCAAAGGGATCCTCAGCTCACTCTGCAGGTTTTCTGGGATCGCTTCGCCGAAGATGACTCCGAGGCGAGGATCTATCGCAGCACCAACGCCAAGGGTCGAGAGCTCCTCAAGCATGAAGCGGACAGCGATCGTGGCGTCACGCTCTCCAGCCTGAAGCGATACTTCACTGAGGCGCGCAAAGGTCTGCAACGAAAAAGCTAGAGAATTCTCTGTCCGACCCGCGCAGGTAGAGACCTTTTGCTTCCGACCCTCTTCTAGCCTCGCTCCTGATGCGAGGCGACATCGGAAGAGATACCAAGAGAACGGATCTGAGATCCAGCCGGAACATGGCCGAAACGGCTCATGGCGGGTCACACCGTCCCGGAGGGCCGACCGCAATCACCCCGGATCGAATCCTCCGGCTTCCTGAGGTGCTGCACTGCATTGGCGTTTCGAGCGCAACTCTGTACCGTTGGATGGACGCGGGCGACTTCCCGGCGCCTGTTCGCCTCGGCAAGAACTCCGTCGGCTGGCGGCTGTCGGCCGTCCAGGATTTCATCGAAAGCCGTCCGCCCGCGACCCCTCGGCTCCCGTCGGGCGGCAGGACGCCGCAAGACGAGACCGGCCTCGGGCATCCTGATCGCCGCGCCCGGACCTTCCGGACTGGGGATGGCCCCAACGCTGGTGCCTCCAGGAGGGCGCGATGACGCCACTACTGGGTCTCGAGCAGGCCGTGCTCGCCCGGCAAGGCAAGCGCGAGGGGAGTGAGATTCGTTTCCGGTGCCCGTATCCCGAGCGCCACGCGAACGGCGATGCCCACCCCTCGGCTCGCTACTGCCCCGACAAGGGTGCCTGGTACTGCGATGCCTGCAAGGAGTCGGGCGGTTGGAGGAACCTCTACGAGCTGCTGGGCGTCGAGAGACGGCAACGCGGTGGCGAGGTCGTGGCCACCTATGCCTACACAGACGAGCAAGGGCGGCTCCTCTTCGAGGTGGTCCGCAAGGCCAACCCGAAGTCCTTCCTCCAGCGCAGGCCTGACGGGTCCGGCGGCTGGGTTTGGAACCTCAAGGGCGTACGTCGTGTGCCCTACCGGCTGCCTGAGGTTTTGTCCGCCGTCCGGGAGGGCCAGACCGTCTATGTCGTCGAGGGAGAGAAGGACGCCGACAACCTCGCCAAGCTGGGACTGACTGCGACGACCAACGCCGGGGGCGCCGGCAAGTGGAACGACTCCTATTCGGAGGTTCTATGCGGCGCTCGCGTGGTCATCCTGCCCGACAACGACACGCCAGGCAAAGACCACGCGCGGAAGGTTGCCCGGAGCCTGCAAGGCATCGCCGCAGAGGTCAGGATCGTCACACTCCCCGAGCTTCCATCGGGTGGCGACGTGTCCGACTGGATTGCCGCACAGGGCCTGGAGATTGGGGCTCTGATCATCGGCGCCGAGCTGGAAAGGCTGGCGGAGGGAGTTGGGCCTCAGGAGTTGGCGGCCGCGGTGAATCTCGAGGAAGCCGCTGCGAAACCTACGCAGGCGCAGCTTCTCGTTGAGCTTGGCAAGGACGCCAAGCTGTTCCATACCCCGGACGGCCAAGGGTTCGCCGTCATCCCTTCCAAGAGCCACCGTGAGACCTGGCCCATCAAGTCGGGACACCTCCGCCAGTGGCTGGTGCGGCTCTTCTACGAGCGCTTCCGCAAGCCACCGAGCGCTCAGGCCCTTCAGGATGCCCTGGGTCTGTTGGAAGCGCGGGCCTGCTTCGATGGCCCCGAGGGCAGCGTCTATGTCCGGGTGGCAGCTGAGGGTGGCGCGGTGTATCTCGACTTGGGCAACCAAGCCTGGGAGGTGGTCGAGATCACCCGGGCCGGCTGGCGAACCACGTCGAGCTGCCCGGTCAGGTTCTTCAGACCGAAGGGAATGGGGGCTCTGCCTCGACCGATTCGGGGTGGCTCGGTCCAAGAGCTTCGTTCCCTCCTCAACCTGGGTTCCGACGAGGACTTCATCCTCTTCGTGGCTTGGCTGGTCGGGGCACTGCGGGGGAGCGGCCCCTATCCGGTACTCAACTACCAGGGTGAGCAGGGTAGCGCGAAGAGCACGCAGGCTCGGATCGCCCGAAAGCTCCTCGACCCCGCGACGGCGCCACTGCGCACCATGCCGAGGGACGAACGGGACCTGATGATCGCGGCGACTCACGGTTGGGTCCCCGCCTTCGACAACCTCAGTGGCCTACCGGTCTGGCTTTCGGACGCGCTGTGCCGCTTGTCGACGGGCGGAGGCTTCTCCACCCGCCAGCTTTTCACCGACACCGAGGAGACGATCTTCTCGGCGATGCGCCCGGTCATCGTCAACGGCATCGAGGCGGTGGTCACTCGGCAGGACCTCCTCGACCGCTGCATCACGCTCGTGCTTCCCCCCATCCTGGAGTCGAAGCGGCAGACCGAGGCCGAGCTCTGGGCGGCCTTCGACAAGGCCCACCCGCGCATTCTCGGAGCACTGCTCGACGCCGTGAGCCGCGCGCTCGCCAACCTCGACCGGGTGAACCTCGCGACCAAGCCGCGCATGGCCGACTTCGCCACCTGGGTGGTGGCCGCCGAGGATGCTCTCCCATGGCCGGCCGGCGCCTTCCTCCGGGCGTACGCCGGGAATCGGGCCGAGGCTGTCGAGACGGCGCTGGAAGGGGACGCCGTTGCGATGGCTGTTCGCCGCTTCGCGGAGCAGGTGGTGACCTGGGAGGGGACCGCAGCCGGTCTCCTGGAGCGCCTATGCCCTCTCGCAGGCGACAAGGCGTGCGCCTCCAAACAGTGGCCGCAGAACCCACGCGGCCTCTCCGGGAGGCTGCGCAGGGCGGCCACGTTTCTGCGGTCGGCCGGCGTGGAAGTCGACTTCGGGGACCGCGAAGCCGGTTCGGGCCGGCGACTGCTCAAGATCTCTAGAAGAGACCCACATTCGACCGTCACGACCGTCACAAAAGGCCCGGACGCCCCGCAGACTGCTGAAGCCATGGGGCTTACTGGCGTGACGGTCGGTGTGACGGTCCCCTCGCCCGATTCAGCAACCGTCACAGACCGTCACGGGGGAAACCCGCCTGTTTCCAGGCTTCGTGACGGTTGTGACGGTCGTGACGGTCCAATGCCCCCCCAATCTGACCCGCTGCCGCAGCCCGCGGATGAGCTTGCCTTATGAGTCCCGAAGAGCTGCTGGCAGAAGTGCAGGCCCTGGGCGTCTCGGTCCGGGCTGAGGGCAATGTCCTGAGGCTCAAACCTGCCTCCTCGATTCCGCCGTCCTTGGTCGTGGAACTGCGAGCCCACAAGCCAGAGCTGCTCTCCTTGGTGAGCCTCCAAGGCTGGCCGCAGGAGTCCAAGGACTACGTTCGCCGCTTCGGCCGGCCCGAGGCGCGGCTGTATCCCTTCCTCGCGAAGGAGGTGGCCACCCCACTCGGCCGTGGCCGACTTCTCCAAGTCTTCGCCGAGCGGGTCGCAGTGGCTCTCGAATGCGACCCCCACCGGCTGGTCTACCTGTTGCCCTCGGAGGTCTCGCCGCCGAATCTCGCAAGGCAGGTAGAGCAGCCCTTCGAGACGGCTCATTGAGGGCACCATGAACACCGAGAAGCTCGAACTTAGATACGTCCCCCTCGCCCAAGCGAGGCGTTGGGATGCGAACCCGAAGAAGCACGATCTCCCTGCGCTCGTGCGCTCGATCGAGACTCACGGTTTCGGCGACCCGCCGAAGTTCGACGCCACGCTCGACGCTCTCGTGTACGGAAACGGGCGTACGGAGGCCCTCGAGCAGATGCACAGGACGGGAAGGAAGCCGCCCCGGGGAATCGCCTTGCTCGAAGGGGGAGAGTGGGCCGTGCCGGTCATCTTCGGCGTTGACTCCGCGAGCCGAGCGGCAGCGGTGGCCTTCGCGATCGATCACAACAACCTGACGCTGCTCGGCGGCAACCTCAAGCTTGAGGACGTGCTCGCGATCTGGGACGAGGAGGGCTTGAAGGGCCTGCTGGAGGGCACTCTGGATGCCGCTTCGCTTCTTGCCAGCTTCGATGGCGCGGACCTTGACAGCCTGCTGTCTGGCCCGGAGTTCGACCCCGTCGCGAGCGGTGATCAGCCGAGGCTCGATGAGAAGAAGTGCGTCACCTGCCCGAAGTGCGGGCACGAGTTCCGGCCGTGAGCACCCTTCGGCTCGACTTCTGCAGCCACGAGGCGGCGCGACACGCCGTCATGCGGTGGCATTACTCGCGGCAGATGCCGAAGTCGAAGCTCGTTCGAATTGGTGTCTGGGAGGGCGAGCGCTTCTGCGGCGTCGTCATCTACGGTCTGGGGGCGAATCGCCACCTCGCGAGCCCGTTTGGCCTTGCGATGACCGAAGTTGCAGAGCTGGTGCGTGTCGCACTCGCGCCGGGGCGGAGGCACCCGACCTCGAAGTGCGTAGCGATCTCGCTCAAGCTGCTGCATCGCCAGTCGCCCGGCCTGAAGCTTGTTGTCTCCTACGCCGACCGCGGGCAGGGCCACGTCGGCACCATCTACCAGGCCGGAGGATGGCTCTACCTCGGCGCTTCGCAGCAGAGCTACTTGCGCGTCAAGGGCACCATCGAGCACCCGCGCACCCTCTACGACCGCTATGGCCCGCAAGGTCAGAGCATCCCCTGGCTGCGCCAGCACGTGGACCCCCGCGCCGAGCGGGTGCCGATGGCGCCGAAGCTCAAGTACGTGATGCCGTTCGATCCCACCATGCGCAGGAAGCTGGAAGCCGTTGCGCTTCCTTACCCCAAGAACGCGGCCGAAGTGACACCTAGCGACACGCCCGGTTTCCAGCCGGGAGAGGGCGGTGCGACACCGACCCGGCCGCTCCACGCCCCAGCCCATGCCTAAGCGCACTGGCCGCCCCTCCAAGCTGACACCCGAGGTGCAGGACCGGATCGTCTCGGCGATCCGGGCGGGCAACTACGCCCAGGTGGCAGCCGGGTTCGCGGGTATCGGCGAGAGCACCTTCTACAGGTGGATGGAACAAGGCGAGAGGGCCGAGGACGGCGCGTTTCGCGAGTTTCGGGACGCTGTGAAAAGGGCAGAGCACGAAGCGGAGGTTCGGGCTGTCGCGATCATCCAAGCTCAGATGCCCATCCACTGGCAGGCGGCGATGACCTACCTCGAGCGGAAGTTCCCCACCCGCTGGGGCCGCCGCGAGCGGGTAGACGTGACCTCCGCCGAGAGGCCCCTCGCTGGAGGCGTGATCGCGGTTCCGGGGCTGCTCTCCGTTGAGGACTGGGAGCAACAGGTCGCAAGGTTCAAGGCCAAGGAGCCGCCGCCAGACTCGTAGGACAGGAATTGCCCGACCTGGCTACACCGCAACGCGTCGCGACGAGCAGGCGCGGGGCCAGGGACCGGCTCGGCCCTAGGGACGGATACGCAGCTGCTCTTGGAAACGAGGCAAGGGTTGGAGACTGCCGACCTAGTGCTGACCCGCCCAAGGGCGAGGTGGAAGGTCTGGTCGGCCCCACAATGGCCGAGCCCTGGTGGCAGAACAAGCCTAGCTCGGACCGGCTCAGAGTCCAACGCACACTCGAGAACGAGGCGGTTGGCGCCGCAAACGCTCTCAAACAAGCGACCATAGCCCCAGCGCCATGGGCGTATTTGACATCGCTTCAAGGGACAGTGAAGATTTTCATTGTGTCTAACCGGATGTGGGGCGAAATCAGCCACAAGGGTTTCTCCCGGCGCTACCGCTGGAATCAGGCTGGCTCCCGGCAGCCTTCATCAGGGATGTTGCTGAACGTGCTCATTCGCACTCCAGCCCATTCCGACGAAGCCAGAGCCAGAGCCGAAGACAGGGAAGAACAACACCTACTGACCCACTCACTTCTGCCAACTCCCTAGGGTGAAGTGCGATGAGCGCAACAATAGGAGGACCAGGACGCCCCACCAAGCTCGCAGTTTTCCTGCTGGGTAGAGCTGGCGCAGGTAAGACTTGGCTCGCCTCTCTCCTGGTGGAGCGTCTCCGCTTTCATCTGATTAGCGGCGGAAGCCTGCTCCGAAGCGTCGCCAGCAGCGAGTCCGGAGAACTCGCCCGCCAGGCAAGAACTGCGATAGACACGGGCGGAACTCTCACAGACGAAGTGATACTGCAGCTCTATGGAACGGAGATCCGAAGGGTGGCAAACGCCAGGAAGTGCTTCGACGGCAACCCGCGGGATCTTCAGCAGTTCACTGCCATATGCTCACTACTGGGGACGCATGGTTACGACTCAACCAGTATTGTGGGTCTCTACGTCCACCTAGACCAGTCGGTGGCCCGTCAGCGGCGGCAAGCAAGGCGTATCTGCTCGAACTGCGGACTACAGACAACGCTCGAGGAGTGTCCAGGCTGCCGAGCCCGAACTCTCCCTCGCGCAGATGACTGCGAGGCCAACGTCGTCCTCGAAAGGGAGCGTTGGTTCTCCGAGGACGTAACTCCCATCCTCGCGTTGCTCGCTGACCAGGCAGCACTGGTGACTATCGACAACGCCCGCCCAAGGGCTGAAGTCCAGGACGAAGTTTTGAGTGCGATCGTGTCGCGACTTGAGGAGGCCGGAGGAGGCCATGACACACTCGGGCTCCGCAGGAAGTAGAGAGAAGCCGCGAGATGTGTTTGTCCAGTTCTTTAGCCAAGAGATGCTGAAGAACTATGGCTTAGTCGGCAAGTACAAGCCAGCGAGGTTGGCAGCTGACCTTGCATCTGTCTGCAAAGTAGCCCTTCTGATTGCCAGAGGGAAACTGCTCATACCGACGATTGACCTAGTCGAGTCGCCTACGCTGCCCATCATCTTGCAATCTATGCAGTCTGCCCTCGATGCCGAGCTGGTAAATTTCATTGGCTCGGAGGTGGAACCGTCTGGATTTCTGAGGCACAAGCAAGCTCACTTCTCCCGGACTCGGCTTTACCCCTCATACTTCCATGGCGTAGCACTGCCAGCACTTGAGCGAACAGCCGACAATTGGATGAAACGGGCCTTCTCGACGACCGACGATCTAACAACAAGGTGGAAAACCTCACTGGCCGACTGGGCTCCCTCGCGAGACCTCATAACGGTACCTGAGCGCCTCTTGGGAAGGATCCTGCTGAAGGCACGTGCAGAGCGAAAGGATCGCGACATCTCCCAGCAGCTTTGGGTTCTGCCCGAGCGTCTCGATGGAGAGGCATTTCTCTGGGATGTGATAGCAACCCGCGGACTTCTGAAGCCTTCGGGAACAATACGCCAGGAAGTCTCCCTTCTCCTCGGGTATCTATGGCTAGAGAGCCACGTGCTGGAGTTCGACGCCTGCATACTCACAGATCTACCGCTCCTTCACAGGCTCGACTGCTTCCTGTCTGAGGCATATCCAGAGCGAGTCCTGAGCTACTCACAGCTCACTGCTACCTTGCGTCAACTGACACTCGAGGAGGATATCAAGCTGCTCCCCATTGAGCCGCTGATTGGACTGCGAGAACTGGAGACCTTTAGGCTCTTCAGAGACGCCCTGTGGTTGAAGAAGCATGCAAGCAAAGTAGCAGCCTCTCCTGCAATCGACGAGCTAATTTTCCTCGAAAGGCCTCTACTTGACGCACTGGCCCGACACGCATCCGGACTGCACCGCACGTCTGCACCAAGTACCCCAGAGGCGGACTCCCAACACAGACTCAAGATCCTATCGGAGAAGCTTGAGATAGTGGCCAATACTCTGGTTGGTGCTCTCTGCAATAGCGGTCATTGGATACCAAGTCCTAGGATAAGGAGCCTGGCAATGCGATCGACAGTATTCTTGGTGCACGGATGGGATACGCGCAAGCGGAATGACCTTCACTTGTTCCTGCGCGAGGAACTAAAGCTAACGGTTCAAGTCATGGCCTCTGGCCCAATGGGGGGTCGAACCTTGGTCGAGAAGTTTGAGGATCTAGCCACCGAGGCCTCAATCGCCATAGTCCTGATCACCGCCGACGAGACCGTCGTTCTTCCTGATGGTCGCCACATACTTAGAATACGCCCTAACGTCCTGCTCGAGATTGGTTTCTTCTGGGGACGACTTGGCCGAAAGCACGTTATTCTATTGATAGAGCGCCCGGAGGAAGTCGAACTCCCTTCGGACTTGAAGGGGATAGGATATATCGAGTTGACCGCGGACCTCGATAGAGTGAAGTATCCCCTCATCAAGGAGCTTCGCGAAGCCGGAGTCTCCGTAGACTGAAGGACGCCCGAAAGGTTCCCGTTCAACGGATACGCTTCTGAAGCGAGGCGGTGCAATGTACGCTACTTCTTCAGTGGGTGACCCTGGGTCCGGTGAATTCGGCCGGCCAAGAATCTGCGGCATCGGTGCCTGTACTGTAGACGTTCTGTTTGTCCTGTCACCCGTACAGGTGTCACTTCATTCGCAGCTGGCCACGGAGTTCTCGCTCCAAGTCGGCGGACCCGTTGCGACCAGCCTGATGGCTGCGGCTAGACTGGGCGCAAAGACCCAGGTAGTGGCGCAGGTTGGCGACGACTGGGCGGGCAGAATCATCCGCGATTCCCTGCAGGAAGTTGGCGTCAATGTCGAGAATATGGTGTTGGTTCCAGGTGGCTCTTCCCGCATCGTGCTAGTACTTGTGGACCCGAACACCGCAGAGAGATCGTTCGTTTTTCGACCGGACTCGATGGAACTAGCCACGAAGGAGCAGATTCAGGCCGCCGGTCTCGAGGAAACGGTCATTCTGCTTGTAGATGAGGCGAGTCCGTGCAGCATTGCGGCCGCGAGGGTTGCGCGTCGTGCTAGAGGCACTGTCATCTTTAGCGGCAGCTGGGCGAAGGGGAAGCTTAGAACCCTTCTGCGTCTGGTAGACATCTGCGTCGTGTCGGATGAGTTCTTCAGCGACTGGAGCTTTCAGGAGGGGGCGCCTCGCTCCGTTCTTGATCTAAAAAGCGCGAGCACCGCCGCGGTGGTAATAGAGACTCATGGAAAGGACGGGTGTACTCTGTGGGAGGCGGGGGAGTCAAAGAGGTTCCCTGCTTTCCCGGTAGCGGCTGTTGACTCCACTGGAGCTGGCGACGCCTTTACGGGCGGCCTTGTCTTCGGCATTTCGGAGGGATGGCCTATGAGTAGAGCCATAGAGGTCGCCTCGGCCTGTGGTGCCCTGAGTTGCACTCGCCTCGGCGGAAGTCAGGGCTTGCCGGATAGACGTCAGATCGAGAGCTTTCTTGCGGAGAGCAAGAGGAGGTGAGAGCAATGACCAGCCCCAGCCTAGAGCGGAGCGAACTCCTTCTCGAGTGGTCAACCCCGCTCTACCTTCTCGTCTTCTCCGACGTTGATCGGCTCAACTCGGAGCTTAAGAGGACAATTCTGAGAAAGGAGAAGGAGTTCGTCAACCATCCTTTACCCCAAAAGCGTACACCACAATACTGGAATCGATTCTCCAGCTTTCACCATCGACAGGACTTGTTCACTTGGGCTGGACCAGCAGTCGAAGAATTGAAGGGGATGGTGACAGCGGCTGCTGGCAGGTTTGCTCAGGAGTACTTTCATCAGGAGGCACTAGTCATCGAGAAGCTTGCTGCCTGGGCGAACGTTAGTCGTAGCGGAGACTGGCATGGCCCCCATAGTCATTTTACAGGAAGCCAGTTCTTGTCAGGCGTCTACTGGGTGTGTAACGAAGGAAGTAGCGAGGCAGGTGGCAACCTTGACGGAAACCTGGTTTTTCTAGACCCGCGTGGATCCAGCTGTCCGGGAAAGCATGAAGTTGTTTTCCGCCCGCAGCCGGGAAGCATGGTGCTACAACCTTCTTGGTTGGCGCACCTGGTAAGCCCAAAGAGAAGTCCGGGTCTGCGCATTTCTGTCGCATTTGATATTTTTCAAAGAGAGAACACATGGTGGAGACAAGAGGCTCGGAGCTTGCCCGATACGGGCTGTCGATAGGATTGGTCGATCCATCAGCGGATTTGGAGGTCGCACTCCAGGTCTCACGACTTCTTACGGATGTTTCTAGCGAGATGATGGAGTCGCGAGGCGGGCACGTCCCAGATTCGATCGTTCGGGAGGTCATCCACCGCCTTTATACGTCGACGGATTCGGTAGCGACCACCTTCGCCGGGCATGGCTTTCGCTTTGTAGTAGGTAGCTCTGAGGGCGCTATCGTTGCAACCGTGCTTGTGTCGAAGGAGCCGGATGTAGTTCTGGGCTATTGCAGTACATCTCCCATCGGCCGAGCCGTGAAGGGCCAGCATCCTCTTGGCCTCCACTCGATTTTTAATCTAGCGGTTGCCCCGGCTTGGCGGCGGCGAGGAATTGCGCGAGCACTTCTTGACGATGTAGAGTTGCACTTTCGTTCCTATTTCACTGGTGTCGGCTGGTGGGTCCGCTCGGAGCCTCCAGATCACGACATCTATCTGAGGCTCGGATTCGTTCACGAGCCGTCTTACGATGGCTTCCTGATGAGCGGCGTGAGTCCGTCCGCGGTGTTCGACTCCGTTGGGGAGTATAATGCGCGCTACTGGTGCAACTGCCTCGAGAACAGAGGCCGGCGTAGCTGCAGTCCGGTAGCTAAAGTGAAACATTGGGCCTTTACGAGGATGTTTTGCTCACGGTCGCTCTAGGACCTTCCGCGTTCTAGTCATGAGTCAGTTTGGGGAGAGTGAACTTCGTCGCGCGACGGCCCTGCGGAGCAGCGACCGTTGGTTGGAGCAATGTGTTCGTAAC
The DNA here is from genome assembly GCA_036274895.1 of Thermoanaerobaculia bacterium. Classification (GTDB taxonomy): domain Bacteria; phylum Acidobacteriota; class Thermoanaerobaculia; order Multivoradales; family SZUA-115; genus CALMKX01. The sequence goes on from DASUEU010000027.1 coordinate 39,995, forward strand.
GGCCGTTGTGTCCTGCTGCCATATTGGAATGGCAAGTTTCTGGTAGCGACTGAAGATGGTCGCGCTGCTGTGGTCTATAGAGACTGGGTCCTTCTGGGCGCCTGCGTGGAGGCGGAGAAGTCGGCGCTCCTCGGTTTCAAGGGCAGGGTGAGTTATGTGGCTGTGGACCTTTCCGGCCACTCAATGGAAAGTTTGAGAGAGATAGTTGGAGGCTCGTGGAGTCTTAACGATCTCCAGGACATTTCCCACTGCCTGCCGCGAAGCGACGCTTCACTGCTGGCCTACGCGAAGTCTCTGTTCTACTGGATGAGGCGAACTGCCTACTGCGGTGTATGTTCCTCACGTACTAGATCACGTAGCGCTGGGCTCTTGCGGGAGTGCACGTCTAGCGAGTGTGGAATGAAGTACTTTCCGAGCGTCGATCCGGTTGTGTTGATGTTTATTGCTACGCGTGACGAGTGCCTCCTCGCGCGGCGGTGCGAATGGCCAGTCGGCCAGTTCGGTACTCTCGCTGGTTTCGTAGAGCCAGGCGAAAGCCTAGAGGAGGCTGTACAGAGAGAGGTTTTGGAGGAGGTTGGCCTGCTCGTGGAGGTGGTTCGATACCATTCGTCCCAGCCGTGGCCCTTTCCTTGCTCGCTGATGATCGGTTTTGAGGTCAGGCCATGTAGTCGAAACGTGCGATTGGACAAGGCTGAGCTTGCAGAGACGCGCTGGTTCACGCGGACCTCCCTTAGAGTGGAGCGAGAGAGAGGTCTACGGTTGCCTGCCGAGAGTTCTGTGGCTCGCCAGATGATCGATGAGTGGCTTGAAGGCTGAGGGTTAACGACCACCCGGAGGACTGCAGTGCCTAGCCCCAAGTGGACCGGTGCAAGGATCGGAGAGTGGCCCTCGAGGAAGAGTTGCGGCTTAGTGTCCAGTCCCTCCAGCCAGTGTGCAAGGGCGCTCTTGGGGATTCTCCCTGGAAGCAGCGCGAGACCGACCCTCTCCTCGCCATTGCTTGGGGCTGACGGGCGTAGGCTGCTTTGAGAGTCTAGGCATGATTACTGGGAGTCAGGCGCCTCTGACGCCATGCAAGCTGCAGCAGTTTGAGCGGCCACTTGGGCGGGAAGAGTTCGCCGTGCCTCCTCCTCTCACGGTGAGCCGCCGTCACCGGCTGGTTTCGTCAGGGCTAGGTGAGCGCGCCGGCTTCCTTGATGTCCTTGACGGCGGCTCGGAGTAGTTGCACGCAGCCTAGCTTAGTGGTCCGCAGGGGCTGTAGAAGAGGGCTGCGACGAGGCAGCCACAGCGCGAAGACCGTGCTTTCATCGGCCCGGCTGGGCTGGCTACCATGGTGGGTTGGCCTGGTTCATTGGGCTGAGCGGAAGGCAGGGCGGCCCGGACACGGGCTCCAGGCCGCCCCTGGGTCCAAGCTCAAGCGGCGGTCTTGCGCTTGCCGCCGGTGGCCGGCTTGGCTTCCACCGGCCCACCTTCGGTCTGGGGAGCCTCTCGCTGCTCCACGAGACGGAAGCCCACGATCCCCTGGCCAAAGGCCTCGGCGTCGAAGGTGCGAGCCTCTTCCACGCTCAGCCCGTGGTGGGCGAAGAATCGGCGGCCGTCCAGCAGCGCCGAGCGGTTGGCCTGCTGCCGGAGCTTGTAGCGCCCCTTGGCCCCTTCGGGGGCCGAGCGGATGCCGACCGCCTTCGTCACGGTGTCGTAGCCGAGCTGGACGTGCGCCACGCCGTCGCCGAGCAGGGCGACGGCGGCGCCGGTCAGGGACAGCTGGCCGCTCCTGCGGACGGTGATCTTCGGTGCTCGGTTGTCGGTGCGGGCGCCCTCGAAGAAGTCGAACTGCTCGAAGCTGGTGCTCATGGTCTTCCTCCTGGTCTGGGTTTGGGGATGAGGCGGGCTTTCTCGCCCGGCTTGTTCATGAGCCCAGTGGCTACGGGACCTCGCGCCGGATCGTCAACCAGGGGAGCGCGAGAATCTCGCGGGTTTCGAGGCGGTGCTCGAGGCGGCGGCCAGGGTCCTTCTCAAGCGTCCCGCGCGCTCCTCGACACCGGGGAACGCACAACCCCGCTTGCCTCGAGCACTCTGCGCAGGCCGGCGAGAAGGGCTTGCACGCGGCCGGGACGCAGGCCCATTCGCGCGCCGACCTCTTGCTGGGTGAAGCCGGCGAGGTAGATCAGCGCGAAGACCTGGTACTGCCGGGCCGAGAGCAGCCGCCGGCACTCGGTGAGCTGCTGCCGCAGGGAGTCGCGGCCGATCGCCGTCTGCTCGGGCGTGGGTGGCCACGTGGACCCCAGCGCGACCCACTCGCCCGCCGTCGAGGTCGGCACCTCACGCTTCTTGGCTCGACCCCGGCGCACAGCGTCGATCGTCAGGTTGCTCGCGGCGCGCAGTGCATAGGCCGGGAAGGACTCCACCTCCGGAGGGATGCCACGCTCCCAGAGCCGCAGCAAGAGATCCTGCAACAGGTCGTCGAGGGCGTCTCCTGGCAGACGCGCGCCCCATTGGGCGGCCGTCCAGCGCATGCGGCGACGGATGCCGGCGAGGAGATCCGGGCTCAGCCCGGACACGAACCAATCAGGGTCTGTGCCTACACCCTTCCCTTCCACGAGTCGCCTCGTCATCCCTTCCTCCTGGTGCTTCTGGGTCGAGCCCGGCCTGGGTGGCCTGGGCCGTATGGAGGTCTGGGAGGCGCTTGGGAGGCCGTTCCGGGGTGAGCGGTAGGCCCAACCACGACCCCGCTGCCCCGCCGGCCTCCCAGGGCCTGCCATGCCCCTGGAACCGGCGATCACCCCTGGGCGGGTGGCTCCTGGACCTGGGGGCCGAGCGCCCCCTCTCCAGCGGCTCGCGCCTCCAGCCGTTCGGCCAGGATCGCCCCGGCCCGGCGCAGCGCGGTGGGACCGGCCGCCTCCAGCAGCAAGGCCAGCGAGGGCGGAGACATCGCGAGGTGCAGGCCGGCGTGCAGACAGCCCAGGGCCTCCGCGTCAAACGTGGCCAGCCAGCCCACGGTCTCGGCCTTGGAGTCCCCGCCCATCGCGCTCACGGGAAAGCCCTGGGCCTGGGGCTCGCCAGCAAGGACCAGGCGGGCAGCACGCCCGCTCGCTGGGAGCAGCGCTCCCGCCAGCAGGGCCAGGTCCCGATCCGTGAACACAGCGCGGGGTGCGGGCTCGCCGTCCTGGACCACGCCCCAGCGCTCCGGGCCGAAGGCGACCACTCGCCAGGGGCCGCAGGTCGAGGCTTCGAGGGAGGTCGCCGGCTCGTCGTGCTCGGCGAAGTGGTCGAGGAACTCGGGGGCGAAGGCGTTGGGCTCCATGGCGAGGCTCCTTCTCGGGGGCTCCGAGAGACGGGCCGGGCCTGGGGCTCCTGATCCCTCGAGCCTCAGGCCGCAAGCAGTGGGCATGAGGCTGGTAGCAGTACGGGAGCTTGCGCTGGGGGTCAACGGGGACCGCGAGCCCCGGGCTGGATCACGGCGAACCGCAGGCTGCCTCGATCCCTCAAAGCCGGCCCCTCTGTCGTAGCGACACCCACTGACCGGCCTCCCCGACGATGAGGTGGTCGTCGAGAGTCAGCCCCAGGGTCTTCGCCGCTTCGGCCATCCGGCGCGTGAAGAGGAGATCCTCTGCGCTCGGTTCGGGATCGCCGCTCGGATGGGTGCTAAAGAGGACGATTATCGACGCCCCGGTGAGCAGGGCTTGCTTGAGCACCGGGCGGGGCTCGACCTCGACCCGGTGCAGCGTGCCGCGGAAGACCTCGCAGCAGGCCAGCAGGTGACGGCGACCGTTCAAGAGCAGAGCGCCGAGGATCTCTTGCTCCTGGCCGGCGAAGCAGAGGCTGAGGTAGCGGGCGATGTCGGCGGGCTGGCTCAGGGGATGGCGGTGCGGGACATCGGCGAAGGCGAGACGCCGGGCAAGCTCCACGGCGGCGACAAGCGTGGCGGCCTGTGCGTCGAGCAGGCCCCGCCTCCTGAGAGCAGGCATGGGAGCACCGCGCAGCCCCGCAAGCCCGCCCACCTCATCGAGCAGCGTCCGGATTCGCTCGGCCGATTCGAGGTGAGGCCGGCTGCTCCCCAAGAGCAGCGCCAGAAGCTCTGCGTCCGACAGGGCTTCGGCGCCCCGGGAAGCCAGCCGATGCCGGGGACAGTCGCCGGCCGGCTCTTTGAGGGCGAGGGGCCCGGGTTGGTGCCTGGGTCGTTTGCTGTCTGGACGGGGCCGCATGGAGCGGCTGTGGCTAGTACGGGGGAACGAGGGGAGAAGTCAATGAACCGCCTGTTGCGCTGCCACTCCCACTTCGGCCGTCCTCCGGGCAGGAGCGACCTCGGCGAGTGCCGCGACGCTCCGAACCGCAGGGACTTGCGACTGTCGCTGGACCAGGGGATCGAAGCCACATTCCACCCACCAGGGATCGCAGACGAGGCTGACAGACCTCCTTTCTCTGCCCGAGTTGACGCCTCTTTTCCGGAGTCCGCAAGCGGGGGTCCACGGGTGCTCATCTGGCAAGCAAGGGCGGGCGAGTCCGCGCGTTCCGCTGATGAAAACCCGAGCTGGCAAGGGTCCTTGTCAGACGAAAACGCCGCTGGTGTAGCGTAGCCATCGAACTCGATCGCCGCCAGCCCCCACTCTGTGATCTACGTCGGAGGGGACGATCTGGTCCGTCATCGAAGGTGCCAAGTCTCCTTCCAAGGCTGCATGTCGTTGCCGGGCACCTTCCATTCAAACAGCCTCTTCTCCATCGTCTTGCCCTGCTCCTCTAGCTTGCGATTGAGCGCGGGCAGGTTCAGGTGGAAGTGTCGGAGGCGCATCTCGTGGTCCGGCTCGGCGCTGGCGGCGTCGATCTCGTCGTGAATCCACGAGCCGGTCATCCGCGTGGCAGTGCCCAAGAACAAGCGGAAGGCAGCCCAGGCCCGCTCGCGCGTCGGCTCGCGGAGAAAGGCCCGAAACCAGTGCCGCGCCCACGAATCGCGGTGGTTCTGCCGGTGGGCCCAGTCCGCAACGTGTCGCACCCAGGAGGACTCTCGCGCCGCAATCTCTGCGAGGTTCACCTGCAGCTCGGTCGCCCCTCGACCGAGCCCGCGGAGAGCAATCGATCTGCCGCGGTCCAGGAGCCGCCCCGACTTCTCTCTCTCTTTCGCGACCTCCAGGAGCCAGTCAGTGGCCGCATGCTCGTCCGCTGTCCGCGCCAAGACCTGAAGAGCGTCGTCGGTCACTGCGCGCGCAATCAGATCTGACAGCAAGGCGGTCGCCGTGGCTGTGCGACCCGCCTCGAAGGGCAACCGGAGAAGTGCACGCAGTGAGACGCTCTCATATGGCTCGCGCCCCAGCCGACGAACGAGCGTGATTGCGCGACGATCGTCCTGGTTCACCAACGCGACGATCAGAGCCGAGACGATGTTAAAGTCGAAGTGCACCAAGATCTGGCCGCGCTCGCTCTTGCTCAGGATCTCCTCGCACCAACCATCGACTGCATCCAAATGAAGCTCCAGCATGCGCTCGAACATGGCCGCGCAGTACGTGTCAGGCGGCCACATCGGGTTGCGATGTGGAGGTGCTCCCCCTTGTTCGGCCACGCGCTCAAGCCAAGACGCCAGCTCGGTCGCGTCGAACCCCCGCTCGGCGATGAGCCAAGTCTCGCTCGCCGGATCCAGATGTCGTGTCAGGGGAGGAACGGCAAGGGCCCGACGCAGCCAGCTCTCGGTGCTGAGCAGGCCGCTCAAATGGTCACGGTCTAAGACTCCCGCCTCGGCGCAGCGCCGATTTAGTTCGACGTCACGCGAGCGAATCGCAGGGGTCGCGCTCAGGATCCCGAGACCCCCGCCTGAGATTGCCTGCCAGAGCTCTTCACGTTCCCTGTCTTTCAAGGTTATCTCGCTCGGCCAGGAGAACATCAACCGTCGCCGCTGTTCCTTTTCATTCGCGGCGGCGATGACGGCGATCGTCTGCGTGACCTGGGATCGCGAGAGCGGCGCAAGCAGGTTCATCCAATCGCGGCGATCGTCCTCAGCAGGTCGACGCGACAGAAAGCGTAGCTGATCGGCAGACCGCCGCATCAACGCCAGTGCAATTCCAGTCGCAGCGGCCTCGATGTGAGCCTCGTGCCCCGGCGGTTGCCTGTGCCGGAGCCGCCGCGCGAGTGCCGTCACCTTACGCCCATCGTCCGGCTCGAGGAGCAAGAAGATGCTGTCGAGATCATGGAAGGCTTGCTCCTCGTACTGCGCAGCGTCGCGAATCCACGAGCGGGCGGCCGCCCGATAGAAGCTCGCCAGCTCTCTTGGCGCGACTCGACAGAGAGTCGGCTCCATCTCCTCCAGCCAGGTGTCCTGAATCGTCTGCTGGCGCCCGCGAAACACTTCCACCGGGTCCAGCCCACTGAGCGCCAGCTGCGCCTTCGTGAAAACCACCTCGACGGTCGGATCGAGCGCCTTCTGCTGAAAGTCCGTAGCCTCGATCCGTGCCGCCCGAACTGGATCGTCGTCCTTCGGCGTCTTCCGCCTCCAGCAATCGTCCCTCGGATCCAGCTCTTGGGCACGCCGATCGGCGTCCACTGACCCCTCGATGCGGTACAGCAATGCAGCCGTCGCTTGAGCGTGCGGCCAGGATCTACCCTCCACCTCCGCTGCAGCGTTCAGCAGGACGCGGCGCAGCCCGTTGTCACCCATTCGCGCGAGCCAGTACGCCTCTTCGGAGTAGGCGAGCTCATTCATCGTCCTCTGGCTGACCGCCCAACTCACAAGCCCACGGCCGTAGGCCGCGCTACGCGAATGAGAAGCGACGAGCAAGGCCAGCTGAGCCAGCCACAAGAGCGAGCGGTCGCCGACCTCCGAGATCACCCAGCCGACAGACGGGTCTGCCTTGACCGCATCGATGCGGGCGCGGGTCTCGGGATTCCCGGGTACACGGGAGCGGAAGCCCTCGGGATGCACGAATCCGAGCCAGCGCTCGCACATCTCCACGAGCTCGGGATGATCCGCCCAGCTCTCGCCGATTCCCGCGAAGCAGTACCTGATCCGGCTACGAACAGCGTCGTCTCCGGGCTCTCCTGCCCACTCCTGCTCTGCGAGCCGCCGGAAGGCCTGCGAAGCCCGAGGGAAGAAGGCCCATGGCCGAGCACCTACCCAGGCCTGATTCGCGTTTCTCAGCCGACAGAGCGCGGCCAGCAGGGCCACTGCGGCATCCTCGGGCGGTGCCGACCGTCCTGAGGGAACGAGCACAATGCAGACCGCGAAGGACAGGATCTTGGCGACCAGGTCGCTGTCACCCCACTCCTCAACAGTACGCTCGACGAGATCCACCACTGACCTGGCGCTGTCGGTAGCACTGCACACTTGCCCGACAAGCCAGTGCGCCAGCGCGTGCGGCCGACGCTCGGGATGAAGCTGCCGGAGGCCGGGAGCCCCCGGGGCTGGGACAAAGATCCTGCTCGTGTCGAGTTCTTGGAGTGCGAGACGCAAGTTCTTGACTTCCGGGCCAAGCTCCTCCGCAATCTCCGCCCACGACACGTGCTGCAAGGTCGTCATGCTCCCATGCCGCCTGGCGAGTCCCGCCAGCATTGCTTGGAACGCCTCGTCGCTTACCGGGGCTCCCAGATGCTCCTGCTCCCGCTCTTTCATCTCCTCCCAAAGCAGCCGTTCGACCGTCGGCTCTCCAGTCTGCTGGAGCTGCGAGCGGAGCCGGAGCGCCCGCGCGAAGTACTTTGGCCGTCGCATCAAGCGCCGCAAGCCCTGATCAGGCTCCCAGTGCCCCATGCCTGCTCGTTCCAAGGCATCGGAGAGCTCGGCGTCGTCGAAGTCCTCGATCTCGATCACCGTGGGCGCGGCCAGTCCAACTGGAACTGCATCCGGTGGGCGTCCAACCACCCTTGTGCCATCCACCACCACTTCGGTGGCCGTCTGCCCACCCGGTGAGAGCCAGCGTTTGGTCTCTCCCACCACCGCCGTCCGGGTGGTCACCACGATGCCAAGGCTTGGTAGCTCACGTCGTACGGAATCCAAGGCCCCGGGAAACCACTCCTTCCAGACCGCGGAATCTCTCTCATTGAGCCCGTCGAGGATCAGCAGGATCGCAGGAGTCTTCCCCCGCCGGCCGGCCCACCTCCGCACGCGCCTCTCGCGAGCCGCTGACTCGTACCCGCTTGTCTCGTCTTCCAGCAGCTCCGCAAGCAGCTTGACGAGTTTGACGTCCTGAAAGCTCCGCCAGCCGCACCAAGCGACGATCGGCGGCTGGCTCGTGCCACCCATCAGGCGCTCCAACACCCAGGACGCTACCAGCCACGTCTTGCCGCTTCCTTCCTGGCCGTGCACGAGCGCCACGCTCGGGCGTTCCGACCACCCCTGCCACCATGCATCCAAGAAGGCCTGATAGCGCGGTCGGGGTACTACGAAGGCTGAGGCTGCACCCGGCGAGACATCCTGGCCGAAGAACGCGCGGCTCGTGGCTCTGTCCTCGGTCGCAGCACGAAAGTGCTCGCGCAACGTCGTAGCGATGCCCTGGTACCCCAAGAACGCTGGATCGAAGGCTCGCTCGAGCCGACCACGCGCTGCGGCGAAGTCTTCCCGCGCCGCGAGTCGCTTCAGCGCCCGAGACAGTTGCACGGGCGGACGCCAGGGAGACCCAGCGGATGCGAGCACTTGCTGCTCGCTAACAACTAGGGCTAATAAGTTGCCAATCTGATTCTGAGGCACATCGACGAATTCGACGAACACCCCGCGCTCACGTCCCTCGCAAGTCAGCGCCTTCTGGATCTGGTCGCTCACCGCAATGGTAGTGGCGAGGACCCAGGCGTCGAGAGCATGGCCCCTCGGTGTGGCGTCGACCAGCTTTTCGCGCAGCTCCGACTCCTTGAGCGGTGTCTTGGCCGAGCGGCGCTTGCACTCCACAACCCGAGAGGTCTCCCCGAGCGGGTAGGACCCCGCATCCCTCCCTCGTTGTGTCCCCGCCGAAGCAACCCGCCAGGTATAGCTCGTGAGGCTCGTCAGGAGCGAGGCAACGAGCCCCTCGAAGCCCCCCTCGCCGCTGGCGGGCAACTTGCGCAGCCACTTGAGGACAAGTTCCTGGTCGTCGGTCTTGGTGCGCTTCCGGGCCGCTGCCACGTCACCCTCCCTTGGCGGGCGATGATTTGGAGCTATTGTCGACGATCCGCGAGAGCTGGTCCAAGGTGACCCTTGAAAAGTGGACCACCCGGGTTAGGAGGGCGGGGTCTGGGATGGGTCGAGGGTGGCCTCGTTCGCTGGGAGAGCGGAACTCACTCAGAGCTTGGAGTGGGGCTGGAGGGGGTTCGGAGTCGTAGGCGGTAGCTTCGTCCCTGGATGGCCAGGACGTGGCAGCAGGGGAGGAGGAGGCCGAGGACGTAGGATTACACCGGGCCCGGAGGGGGGTACCGGGTCGCAACTGATTCGGGGCACGTCCAGACTGAGTGCGCTGCGGCAGAGAGGTCTCTCGGCACCCCAGCCCACAAAGTGAGACTTCCTGAGACCGCATGAGAAGCTGGGTTCTACGAGGTCTATCCAGGCAGTCTGGAGCGTCGCTCACCGCAGCCCCATGAAACCAAAGGACTTAGGGCCTGCCAGCCTCGCAGCCCGAGCCCTACCCCATGCTTTCCAGCAACGATAGAGCAACGACAGACGGTCAAGCCGTCCATCGAGCGACTTCTATGAGTTGTAAGTGGTCTGGAATGAAGCGGTTAGGTGGTGCACCCTGGAGGACTCGAACCTCCAACCTTCTGATCCGTAGAAGCTTCGTCGCAGATGTGTCGTTCGGTTGCAGTCCGTCGCAGTCGGTTGCCCTTGGTTGCCCTGAGAGTCGGTAAGCACCACAAACAAAGCCGTTTACCGATTTACCACTCGTCTGATTCGGTCGCTGAGCGTCCGCCCGGGTGGTAGACTGTCGGCTGCTTGACGCACCCCCGATTGCACCCCAGCTGCACCCCGGAGCAGGAGCGCCGCCAGCAGCTCGGCGTCGCCTGGTCACAGGCCCACCTCGCCGGCGGCTCGGCGGTTCAGCCAGTCCTCGATCTCGCGCGGGCTCCAGGCGAGGTCGCCGCGGCGGTTGATGCGGAAGCCCCGCGGGAACAGCCCTTCGGCTCGCCACCGCCAGAGGGTGTCGCGCTTGACGCCGACGAGCTGGAGGACTTCGGGATGGCGGAGTGGGCGCTCCGGGGGTTGCCAGTGGCTCATGGTTCTACCTCCGACGGAAAGGGTCGAGCATGCCGAGCGTGAATCTGACGGATCGCTATCTGAAGTCCCTTCGCACGGAAGCCGAGCGCGAGGAGGTCTACGACCGTAGCTTCCCGGCCTTCCTGGTGCGGGTGTCGAAAGCGGGCGGGAAGAGCTTCTTCTTCCGCTACCGGGGGGACGACGGGCGCTATCGCCGCATGCGACTGGGCGCCTATCCGGCGGTGAGCCTGAGCGAGGCCCGCACCCGCGCGCAGGAGCTGCAAGTGGAGGTGCAACGGGGCAAGGACCCCGCCGGCACGCGCCAGCGGTTGAGTGAGGCGCCCACGGTGGAGCTTCTGGCCGAGGAGTACCTCGAGCGCCACGCCAAGATACAGAAGCGGCGCTGGCAGGAGGACGAGCGCTTGCTGCGAAAGGAGGTCCTTCCCGAGCTGGGCCTCCGCAAAGCGGCCGAGGTCCGCAAGCGGGACGTGGTGGCGCTGCTCGACGCGATCGCCCGGCGCGGGGCGCCGATCCTGGGCAACCGCGTCCTGGCCCTGGTGCGCAAGATGTACAACTGGGGCATCGAAGTCGACCTGGTGGAGTTCAACCCCTGCCTGTCGGTGCGCAAGGTGGGCAAGGAGATCAGCCGTTCCCGGATCCTCTCGGAAGAGGAGATCCGAGCCCTCTGGCACGGCCTGGCGACGGCTCATCCCACCGTTGCGGGGGCCTTTCGCCTGGTGCTGCTCCTCGGCCAGCGACCGGGCGAGGTGTGCCAGATGGCCTGGGATCAGATCGAGCGCGACCAGTGGACGATCCCCGCGGAGGCGACCAAGAGCGGCCGGACGCACGTGGTGCCAGTGTCGGCACCGGCCCGGGAGCTGATCGAGAGCTTCCGCGGGCAAGATCCCGTCCACGTCCTCCCGGCGCCCCGGGGCGCCGGACACCTCGATCCCCAAGTGCTGAGCCACGCTGCTGTTCGCCTGCGAGCCTCGCTGCGGATCGGCCACTGGACGCCTCACGACTTGCGCCGCACGGTCGCCTCTCGAATGGCCGAGATGGGGATCGATCAGTTTCACGTGGCGCGTGTGCTGGGCCACGCCTACAACTCGGTGACGGCGATCTACAACCGCTACGGCTACCTGGCCGAGAAGCGAGCAGCCCTCGAGCAGTGGGCCGCGCGAGTCGAGGAGATCGTCCAGCGGACGCCGGGCGAGGACGCCCCTCCCACCAACTGAGAACACCGATCGTCCTGGGGTGGTCATCGGGAGAATCCCATTCCTGCAAGGAGCTCGGTGCGGAGCTTGGCGACCGCGTCGATGAGGAGGCGGAGGACGCCTTCGAGTCCCGGCGGAAGCTCGCCCGAGTGGATCAACCGGACGAGCTGATTCAAGTTGTTGCCGAGCCGGTTGAGGTCTCCCATGGCGTGAAGGTTGACAACTGGAACCTTGGGCGCGACCACGCTAGAACCCAGGCTCGCCTTTCGCACGTAGGTTGCGAGGTCATTGCACGTCGTGGCCGCGCGTTCCTCGATCACTCGAAACTCTCCCGCCGTGTAGCGCACCTTCACGGCGTGAACGCGCTTCTGGTCCGGGCCTTTCCGTGGCCTTCCTATGGCTGACTTGCTTCGCGAGGAGCTGGGGCGATCCTTGGCAGTGCGCTCCTTCCGAGGCCGAGCATCGGAAGCGAGGATGAGTCGCGCGAAATTTACCGCGCGAAATTCCGCCTCCCTCCGAGCGAGAGCGAGGGATCGACCGGGCCGTCGGCCCGGCAAGCGAGTTTTCGGAACCGAGAGAGCCCGAAGGGCTTTCGAGGGGCCGAAAACACTGCTTGCTCGTCGAGGTCCGCGCACGAGGAAAGCGTAGTCGCGAAAAACGACTTGTCAAGACAAGGTGCGCCAGGCGTGTTACTTACTGATTCATTCCGTGTAAGCCCGTTTCACGGTGGGGCACAAAGTGTCACTTTCGAGAGGTTCTGGCGACCTCGGCGTCGAGCGGCGGGGTGGAAGGCGGCAGGGTGAGGAGGGCCGAAAGGGGGCCCGGTGAACCGGGATCCGGGGTCAGCCGGATGTCTTGGAGTGCTTCAGGTAGAACCGAAGCGCGCGCCGCATGATCTCGCTCCGAGAGCAGCGCTCTTCCTCGGCGGCCGTTTCGAGGGCCAGGGCTTCGTCCTCGTAGAGGTAGACCTGCTCGCGGCGCAGCTCTCCCTTGGCGCTCGGCTTGTGGCGGCCTCGGGAAGGCTTGGGGTCATCGGCCATGGGGGGAAGAGTAGACGACAGAGTGACGCTGTGCTAGCGTCAAAGTAGAGTCAGAATGACTCTGCAAACCACTGCGGACCGGCGGAGTGTAGTGAGCACCCCGCCGGCCCTAGCCGCCCATGAGGAGCAAGCCCCATGAGTGACCGCCCCGAGTGTATCCAACCGGACTGGCAAGAGGCCGCCCCGTTCCGTGAGGCGTTCCTTTCCGCCTTCTTTTCCGATGCCCGCGACCTGTCGAGGATCCGCGGTGCCGGCGAACTGCTCTACCAGATGGCCGCCGAGTGGTCGCAGTTCCACGCCCCTCCGACCGCCTGGACGGCGGCCATGCTCCAGGCCTTCGCGTCGGACGTGGACTACTCCGCCCGCTTCCTGCGGGGAACCCTGGCCGAGGTCAGTGGCTCGACGTGGGAGAAGGCCGTCGCAGTCGAGGCCGAGAGATGGGCGGCCCGCCTGGCAGCGATCGCTGCGGACATGGAAGCCTTCCTCGCGCCGCCCGAGCTGCCGTCGTAGGGGATGAACTCTGTGCTGTGTTGGAGTATCCACCACCGGGCACCAATGGCACCTTCGGGCAGATGACGGGGGATCCTCGATGCCGATTCTGCCTGGCGCCTGAGAGCCACGATACCAGTCGAGACACCACATACAGGGACGGCGACGCTCTGGAGCAGGTGCCCACGGACACGGTCAACCGGCGGCGTCGCCCATCAGTGAAACTCCGCTCAAGTTAAGCGACACCAGAAGAGATAGAGGCAAGGGTACAGGTGAGCTGAAGGGCGGTGAAGCGGCGATTAGGACACACTAGGCTGGTGCCTAGTCGGGGGCGCCGGCTGGGAACGGAGAGTCCGCCCCGGGCAAGGCACGTGGATAACCGCGGGTCGGAACCAAACTGCCCGGAAGAGGGTTCAGGATAGACCACTGGATCCATCGACGTCGGCAGCGCCGGTTACCGAGGTAGCCGCCTGGCCGCCACTTGACTTCACCTTACCTTTTCTGAGCGATGCGTCTTCCAGTGACTCTGAGAGCTTGCGAAGTTCCCACTCAACGGCTCGGATCTTCTCCTGTTGCTTCACTGCGTCGAGTTGCACTGCTCCGAGCAAGTCTGAGCCATCGTATCGCACGGAGTCGTAGGAATCGACTAGAGAGCGAATGAAGTGCCGAGGATGGACCGCTGTGACTAGATTCTCGGAATCGGAGAGTCGCCTCTCTATTGCGCCAACACTTGTCCGCAGGTCAGCAATGGCCGCCAGTAGGTCAGCAAGACTCCGCTGCTCGGGATTGTCGCTCTGTTTCAGGCTTTGAAGCTCGATGGCCACTGATATTGGGCTTTCGACATTCGCGCCGGCAGTCTCAAGATGCCTGGCCTGCTTGGCTATTTCGAGCTTAGCCTCTTCAACGCTATCGAGGTCTCGATGATCGAAGGAGATCGTCCGCATCCCGGCGAGGTCAAAAGGTATGCGCGCGCCCCTGGCTATCAGCTGAATCAGTGGTTTTCGGAGGGCGTGCCGCAGGGCAAGTTCGTAGAAGACATTAGGGTTGTACTCTGTAAGGTCGGCGACCACGAGGTCTTCTTCAGCAACACGCTGGATTACCTGGCTTGTGATAAGGCCGGGCTCCGCAATCTCGTCTGCGCGGGTCGCCAGATAGCCGAGCGGTGCAAGGGCTGCGCGAATGATGTGCCGAAGCACTTGGTCAGAGCGCCTCCTCGTGTCTGATCCCTGTTCGCCGATCGGAGCGATAACGAAACACTTCTTCGCAGTCACGCGGATCCTCCTTGGCTATTGCCAGGACGGCGTTGACCTGTCGAGTGGCGATCTCTATTGGACCACCAACTCAACAGCTATGACCACAGAAACGTGGCAGCCGGCCCGGCCGGAAAGGATCGCTGTTGGCCAGATGCGGTACCGGAGCGCCTGGTGGATCATAGCCAACCTGAAGTGTACACGGGTGGGCCAAGGAGTGCTAGCTGGGTCCTGACAGTTCTAGCGGATTGCGGCGCAGAAACAGGCCAGCGATGGACGGCAGAGGAGTAGGCCTGCCTCCGGCGGAGTAGCTAGGTGGGCTCGCTACGTCAGAGCGACCATCCACAGCATGTTCCGCCGCGCGAGGTGGCCTGCCCCCGAGCAGCGATGCACAATCTCGCACGTGCGGTCCTAAGGCCGGCGCTCTGCCGGCGAGGTGGGACGTTCCCACTGTGCCAACATCGCTGAGACAGTCGTATCCCGGAGTTTAGTGTCGAGGGCGAGAGAGCAGAGCAGCGATGAGAGGCAAGCAGAGCAAGGATGTGTTGGTGGAGGTTGGGGTGGGCGCGGGCCTGGCGCCGCGCAGCGAGGACGAGCGGAGCGGCGCCAGGCCCGCGGCGCTGGTGGTGGTGCCGGACCCTGAGGTGCCGGCCCAAGCGCGTCGTCGTCGGTTCACGGCCCAGCAGAAGCTGGCCTTGTTGCAGGAGGCGGATCGCTGCCAGGCTGCGGGGGAGCTGGGTGCGCTGTTGCGGCGCCATGGCCTGTACTCCTCGCACCTGTCGAGGTGGTGCCAGCAGCGGGCCGGCGGTGAGCTGGCCGGCTTGGCGCCCAGGAAGCGGGGACCAGCGCCGTCGGTCTCGGCCGAGCAGCGGCGCATCCGGGAGCTGGAGGCCCGGCTCGAGCAGCTCGAGCGCGAGCTGAGCAAGGCGCAACTGATCATCGACGTCCAAAGAAACCTTCGGGCGCGTGCGCACCTCCTGTTGGCGCCAGAAACTCCACCTCGGCTACTCTCGCGCTTGCCCGAGAGGCGTGGCCGTCCACTTACTGGTGCGGTCCGAGCCCGTAAAAAGACATGGTCCGGGGGTTGTCTGCGGACTTTAGAGTGGTGACGCCCCAGGGCGATCCCGTTTAGGAAAGTGATCGACTCCTGCGAACCCCTCCTCTCGGCCCCAGGACCAGGAGGAGGACAATGACAAAGAAGACGCGCGGGAAGCAGGCCAGGCGACCTTTCACAACCATCCATGTGGGGGCTGCTGGACTCGATGTCCGTGCTACGTTCCATGTCGTAGCGGTTCCGCCCGATCGCACGGACGAGCCTGTGCGCACCTTTCGGAGCTTCACTGGTGACCTTCATCGACTCGCCGACTGGCTCGCGGAAGGCGACGTTAAGACCATCGCCATGGAGTCGACCGGCGTGTACTGGATCCCCGCCTTCGAGATCCTTGAAGCGCGCGGATTCGAGGTGCTGCTGGTCAACGCGCGCGATGTCAAGAATGTTCCAGGCCGAAAGACCGATGTCAATGATGCGTAGTGGCTCCAGCAGCTGCACGAGCATGGCCTCTTGCGGGGCAGCTTCCGGCTCCAGGAGCGAGTGGTACGGCTGCGGGCGCTTCTTCGGCATCGCGAAGGCTTGATCGACCAAGCGGCCTCGCATGTGCAGCGCATGCAGAAGGCATTGATGCAGATGAATGTGCAGCTGCACCACGTTGTCAGCGACATCACCGGCATGACGGGTATGAGGATCGTCCGAGACATCGTTGATGGTACCCACGCTCCCGAGATCCTGGCCCAGCATCGCGACACCCGGTGTAAGGAGTCAGAGGACACGATCCGCGAGGCACTTACGGGAAACTACAGACGAGAGCACCTCTTCGCCCTCCGCCACGCTCTGGAGGCGTATGACTTCTTCCAAGCAAGGGTTGCCGAGTGCGACGTCGAGATCGCAAATGCACTCCAGGAGCTCAACAACGATCGTCCTGCGCCCACCGAACCCCTGCCGGCCGTTCGCCACTCGCGTGGCCGCAACGAGCCCGCGTTCAACGTCCGCAGCGCTCTTTATACTCTCCTCGGCGCCGACCTCAGCCAGATTCACGGTCTCGGGCCCTATTCGGTGCTGCGACTTGTCGCTGAGTGCGGCGATGACATGCGGAAGTGGCCCACGGCGAAGCACTTTACCTCGTGGCTGACACTTGCCCCCGGGAACAAGATCTCGGGTGGCCGAGTCCTCAGCTCGAAGACGCGTCGATCAGCGAATCGAGCCGCAGCGCTTCTGCGTATCGCAGGAGTCAACGTCGGGCGAACGAAGACGGCCCTTGGGGCCTTCTACTGTCGGCTCGCAGCGCGCATCGGAAAGGCCAAGGCCGTCACCGCGCCGGCACGGAAGCTGGCAGTGCTGTTCTACAACGCACTCCGTTTCGGCCCCAAGTACGCTGACCCCGGTGAGAGCTACTACGAAGAGCGATACCGGCAGCGGGTCCTTCACAACCTTCAGCGGCGCGCTCGCCAGCTGGGCTTTGCCATCGTCCCGTCTCCCGAGCCCAGCACCGGGGCAGGAGTTTCTTAGGAAAGTCGCGGCGCTGGTGGAGGCCACGTCGCCGCCCGCGACCCGCAGCGAGCGTGGGCGATGAGCGGGGTCGCCGAGTTGGCCCAACAGGTCGGCGTAGCGCCGGCCTGCCAGGCCCTGGGGGTGCCCCGCTCGTCGTGGTATCGCCGCCAGGCGCCGCGGCCCGTGGCTTCGCCTCGCCCGAGGCCGGCCCGGTCGCTGAGCGAGGCCGAGCAGCAGCAGGTTCTGGCGGTCTTGAACAGCGAGCGGTTCGTCGACCGGCCACCGGCCCAGGTGATGGCCACCCTGCTCGACGAAGGCACCTACCTGTGCTCCACCCGCACGATGTATCGGCTTCTGTCGGCCGAGGGGCCGGTGCGCGAGCGCCGCGACCAACTCACCCACCCGGCCTACCAGAAGCCCGAGCTACTGGCGACTCGGCCCAACCAGGTCTGGTCCTGGGACATCACCAAGCTGCGCGGGCCGGTGAAGTGGAGCTTCTACAGCCTCTACGTCATCCTCGATATCTTCAGCCGCTACGTCGTGGGCTGGATGGTGGCCGAGGGCGAAAGCGCCGCCCTGGCCGAGACGTTGATCGAACAGACCTGCCAGAAGCAGGGCATCGAGCGGGACCAACTGACCCTCCACGCCGACCGCGGCAGCTCGATGACGTCGAAGTCGGTGGCCGTGCTGCTGTCCGACCTCGGCGTCACCCAGAGCCATAGCCGCCCCCACGTCAGCGACGACAACCCCTTCTCGGAGAGCCACTTCAAGACCCTCAAGTACCGCCCTGACTTCCCCGACCGCTTCGGCCCCCTGGCCCACGCCCGGGCCTTCTGCCAGCGCTTCTTCCACTGGTACCACACCGAGCATCGCCACTCCGGCCTCGCCCTGCTCACTCCCGAAGCCGTCCACTACGGCCGGGCCGCCGAGATCCTCGCCGTGCGCCATGAGACACTCCTCGCCGCCTACGAGAAGAACCCCGCACGTTTCGTGCGACGAGTGCCCCAACCCCAACAGCTCCCCAAAGCCGTCTGGATCAACCCGCCCTCCAAGGCCCCAGAAACTGAGGATGCTCCCTAAATGTCACCCCTGACTGTCTCGAAGTCGTTGACACGTTCCGGTTCTTGCCGCTCTGCTGGATCGGCATCGCTCAAGCCGCGAGGTCGTGGGAATCCCTGGCCCCCAACGGGCGTTTCGTGAGGAGGATTCCGGCATCCAACACGCGTATCTCCTAATGGACGCGGGTTTCTCGTGGGGCCTCGGAGAAGGCTGAGCCTTTGCTGCGACTCAAACAGGATTCTTACACCTACAGGAGCATGGCCACACGCTAGAATTCCTGCCGAGGGCTTTCTTTATGGCGTCGGCTCGCCGATTGGGTCGCGTGTTCGTGTCGTCGGTATTCGGCGGGATGCTCGAGCTTCGCCGAGAGGCAGCCGAGCTGATTCGCGGCTTGGGCCTCGAGCCGGTGTTGATGGAGGACGCGCTCGCTCACGACTTGGCCGTCGGCGCACGGCTCGAGGCGGAGCTGGCGAGCTGCGACCTCTATGTCGGCGTGTTCGACAAAGAGAGCGCCACCGTGCCGCCCGGCGGGCGCTCGATCACCCAGGAAGAGCTGTTCCAGGCCGGCCGCCTGGGCCTGCGCCGTCTGGTCTTCTACTCGCTGGTTGGGCAGGGTGAGCGAGACGCCGATCTTCAAGCGTTCCTCGATCGGGAAGTGGGCGACTATCGCGCCGGTGTCTGGTCCCGGCCCTACGCCGATGAGAGAGCCCTGCGGCGGGACCTGGTGGCCTCGCTGTCGGCGGCTCGGCCGCGCCTGGCCTTGGGGCTCGAGCGGGGGCCGGCCGGGCTGGCGGCCACGCTGTTTCTCTCCGGCCTGGGCCGGGCCTGGAGCGGTTCGGAGAGTGTGGGGCCGGAGCCGCTCACCGCCTCAGGCGCGGAGCGGGACTGGCTGCAAGTGCTTCGCCGGCTGCCGCCCCCCGCCCAGGGTGAGGCTGGGGCCGGCTTCACGGCCGCCTGGCTGCCTCCCTCCCTCGCCGCAGCGTTGGCCGAAGCCTTGACGCTGGCGGTCGGGCGGCTGCTGGTGCTGGAGGTGCGCAGCGCGGATCTCGGCGCCCTCCACCAGCCGTGGGAGCTGCTTAGCCTGCCGGGCCACGAGCTGCCGGTGCGCACCGGGGCCCTGGAGGTCGTTCGGCGTTTGCTGGGTGTGGGAGAACCGCTCGCACCGGGCCATGACCAGGTGCCGACGATCCCGGCGGATCGCCTGGACGTGCTGGGCTTCACGCCGAGCCCGATCGAGGACCAGACAGCCGAGGCTCGCATGGGCGCCTGGGGCTACTCGGATCAGCATCTCTTCTGGGAGCAGGAGCAGGATCGCCTTCTCGCGGCCATGGAGCCCTTGCTGCGCGCCGGTCGCGGTGGTCTCCACCTGCCGGACGAGGGGGACTCCGCCTTGCTCGCCCAGCTTCTCGGCCGGCGGGGCCGGCCCGGGGTGCTCCACCTGGCCTGCCATGGCGGCTTTCTCGCGCCCAAGCCCGGCGCAGCGCCGCAGGCGGTGGTCTTCCTCGAAGACGAAGAGGGCCGCCGCCACTCCGTGGCGGCGGAAGAACTGCTCGGTTGGCTGAGGGCCGATCCCGCGAACCCGCCCCTCGGCCTGGCCGTTCTCGCGGCCTCTGCCACGGCTGCGGCCCGGCCTCAGCGCGAGGTGAGCACTGGCAGCCGCTCGCTGGCCGTGGCAGCGCCGAGTCTGGTGCAGGCCCTGGTGCAGGGTGGGGTACTGCGGGCGCTCGGCTTCCTCGACTCGGTCTCCGATCCCGGCGCCACGGCCTTCGCCGGGGCCTTCTACGGCAGCCTGGCCGAGGGCTCGGACCTGCCAGTGGCCCTGCGCTGTGGGCGGGCGGCCATCGCCGTCTCCGGCGGTCCGGGAGAGTGGGCCCTGCCGGCTCTGTTCACCGGCACGGACACCGGCCCTCTGGTCGTACCCCTGGAGGGCGGCGGCGCGGCCCCGATGGCGCTCAAGAGCTGGCGGGGCAGCTTCGCCGTCGGGGGCATCACGTATCTCAAGGAGGGCTACGTCGGCCGCCGCTGGTTGGAGCGCAAGCTGGCGCGGGCCATCCGAGAGGGCGAGCGGCTGGTGGTGCTCCACGGGTTGGGCGGCATCGGCAAGTCCACGCTCGCCTCGCGCTACCTCGAGCGACGACTGGCGGAGGGGGCGCGGGTGCTCACGCTCTACGCGGGCCGCGAGCTCTCGGCCGAGGGCCTGGTGGAAGAGGTAGCGGAACGCCTCACGGTTCGGCGGGACGCTGCTCTGCCCCCGGAGGAGGCCGAGAGGGACTTCCACACCCGGCTGGCCGGAGCGCTCGGCGCAGAGGCCTCGACCTTTCTCCTGCTCGACAACTTCGAGGACCACCAGGAGCGCGACGGTTCCCTCTCGGACCCGGCCCTCGGCAAGGCGCTGCTGCTGCTTCTGCGCCTGGGGGGAGAGGGCTTCCGCTTGCTCCTCACCACTCGCCGGGCCTTGCAGCTGCCGCCCGGGCCGGTGCTGCCGTTCCTCCTCGACGTGGGGGAGCTGTCCGCCACCGGCCGCCGCAAGCTGCGCACGCTCGACCCTCGCGGCCTGGGTGCTCTGGACGATGCGGCCTGGCAGAAGGCGCAGGAGGTCTTCGGCGGCCACCCCAAGGCCCTCCAGCTCCTGGGGACCTACCTGCGTGCCAATAAGCACAGAGCGCGCCGCCTGCTCGATCGCTTGGCCGAGGCGCAGGTCCACGTCGAGAAGGCCCTGGAGGCCGACGAGCAGGGGCACGGCCGACAGCTCCTGGCCGGCGAGCTTCTCGAAGAGATCCCCATAGAGTTGCTGCCAGCTTACGATCGTCTCTGCCTCCTCACAGTTCCCGTGCGTAGCGAGGAGCTCGAAGCGTTGCTCGCGGGCGAGGGCTGTGGTCAGCCGGCGGCTGCCTTGGCCTGGTTGCGGGAGAGAGGGCTTTTGGGTGCCGCCCTGGTGCCCGGCCTGGGCGCCAAGGGGGAACAGATGCACCGGCTGATCGCCTCCCGGCGCGGCGGGGCTCTTGCGGAGCGAGAGGGGCCTGAAGCGGCCCGCTCCTGGCACCTCCGCCTCGCCTCCCACTTTCAGCAAGCCGGACGAACCCCCTCCGACTTGGGTATCGCCGCCGGCCACCTAGACGCTGCTGGCGATCGTGTCGGCGCGACGGAGCTCTATCAGTACTGGGCGATCCAGCTGCGTGATCGACATTGCTGCGGGGCGAGTCGGCTGGTCGCAAGGGAAGGACTAATGCGGTTCCCGCCTTCGAACACGGAGAGCGGACGCGCCGCAGCTTCCAACCTCTGGCTTTCTCTTGGCGATGCTGCAGAGGCACTTGGGGACGACGAAGCCCTGAGTCAGGCACTTAGGGTTGCGGGAGAGCTCCTCGTCACCGGATCGGGGCCCAAGATCCGGTACGCTCGGGCTAGACACGCGCTGCTGTGTGGTCGGCGCCAGCTGGCCCTGGGTGACCATGACGGGGCAGCTTGGTGGTTCCGCGGTGCTGCAGATCTCTCCAGCGGCCTTGGGAGAGTTGGCCAACGACTGCGTGCCTTCGCTGTGGGAGGTCTAGGCGATCTGCTATTCGCCCGGGGCTACTTTGAGGAGGCCCTACGCATTCGGCAAGAAGAAGAGCTGCCGGTCTACGAACGTCTGGGCGACATGCACTCGCGGGCCGTGACCCTGGGCCAAATCGCCGACGTGCTGTTCGCCCGCGGTAACCTCGACGAGGCCCTGCGCCTCCGACAAGAAGAAGAGCTGCCTGTCTACGAACGTCTGGGCGACGTGCGCGAGCGGGCCGTGACCCTGGGCCAGATCGCCGACGTGCTCTTCGCCCGCGGCAACCTCGACGGCGCACTGCGCATAAGGCAGGAGGAAGAGCTGCCGGCCTACGAACGTCTGGGCGACGTGCGCTCGCGAGCCGTGACCCTGGGCCAGATCGCCGATATCTACCACGCTCGCGGCAACCTAGACGAGGCCTTGCGCCTCCTCAAGGAAGAGTTGCTCCCGGCGTTCGAACGTCTGGGCGACGTGCGCTCGCGGGCCGTGACCCTGGGCAAGATCGCCGACATCTACCATGCTCGCGGCAACCTAGACGAGGCCCTACGCATCCTCCAGGAGGAGTTGCTCCCGGCGTTCGAACGTCTGGGCGACGTGCGCTCGCGGGCCGTGACCCTGGGCAAGATCGCCGACGTGCTGTTCGCCCACGGCAACCTCGACGAGGCAACGAGGCTGCTCGACGAGGGGCTCGCCGTCCGCCGCTCGTTTGGAGATGTCGATGGAGTAGCAGCCACTCAGTTCAAGCTTGCACAGGTTGAGGTTCACCAGGGGAGCGTCGGGGCTGCTGTGCCCCGCCTGGTTGAGGCGTGGCAGGGGGTCAGTCGAATTGGCCGGCTGGACGGCATCGGGCACGTGGGGCTGCTGCTGGGGCGGATCACCCTGGCGTCGGGGGCTCCGGAGCAGGCGCGAGCCCTGCTCGAGGCGGCCCGAGATGCCTTCTCGAGGCTTGGCCAAGAGGAGCTCGCAAATCAGGCGGCGGCGCTGCTGGAACAGATTCAGACGGCCGGTGACTCTCCCGGGGCTGGCGCCGGAGAAGGTGGCTAGGCGCCCCCCCCCAGCGCGCCGGGGTGCCCACTCCTGGAGAAGGGTCTCCTGCACGCCTCTTCCTGCTTCTAAGAAGAGTCCCAGCCGTTTCGTGGCCCGGAATCCCGTTTCTCGTTGCCTGGATTCCCGATCTTCGTCGCCTTCTTTCCCGAGGGCGGCGTGACCTGGAATCCCGTGCCCTTCCGGAGCAATTCCGCGGGGAATCCGCCGCCATGCCGTGGGCCGTCGGGAGGTCGGCGCGCGCAGGATCGCCCTTCGAGCCCGTCGAGGGCGGGAGCCGGGATGCCGGCCGCGTCGGGGCGGCTCACCGCTTGTCGAGCGGGTACACGTTGGCCGTGCGGGATCTGGAGGGCAGGGGAGGGGGCGGGTGGGGGTCGGTTGGCCGGGCGGTTCACGAACCGGGCGGCGGGCGGGCGCTGTCCTCGCTGGAGCTGGCGGCGGCTTGACGGGCCCTTCCAAGCGGGTGGGGGTTCGCGCGCTGTGGCCGGGGCGGCACCTGGCGCAGGGCGAGGCGAAGCTGCCGCCAGCGCTCCCGGGGATCGGTGAGGGGGGCGAGAGAGGCCGGATCCACGAGGGCAGGCTCGGCCGGCTTCGCCGGGCTCGGAGCCGGGCGGGGAAGGGGCTTCGGTGACGGCTCCGGCAATCTGGGCGGGCTAGCGGGTCGCTCTCGGGCTGGCGCCTGCGCTGGCGCCGGCGCGCTCCAACCTGGCCGGGCGGGGGCCTCACCTGGCTTCGCCGGCCGGCCCGGCCCCTTCCACGGCTCCACCACCAGGTCCCCCGAGCGCGGCAACAGGCGGGCCGGCAGCTCGGGGTGATGCTCGCGCAGCTCGGCTAGGATCTGCCCCAGCCGGTAGCGCAGCCGGCGCGGGTCCTTCTCCTGGCTGCCGAGCTGGGCGCAGAGCTGGCCGAAGGGCACCACGGCGGCCGAGCGCGCCGCGTAGCAGCGCCACAGCAGCAGCTGCGTGAAGTCCCAGGCCAGGGGGCGGTGGTGGAACGGCCGTAGGGCGGAAAGGGGCGTCGGCACCCGCGTCTCGCGCAGATAGCGCCAGAAGTCCGGGTCCAGGTCGAAGCCGTAGCGGTGGTAGGCCAGCAGGCGGCGGTCCGCGAGCTGCCCGGCCCGGCTCCCTCCGTTCAGCAGCTCGAGGGGCTCCACGGCCTCCGGCATCAGCACCAGCCGGCGGGTACGGCGCTCTTCCTGGTCGATCTCCTCGATCTGGATGGCGAGCCTCGCCACTCGCTCGAAGCGCTCCCGGAACACCCGATAAGCCCGGCCTCCCTGGTCCAGCCCGAAGGCCCGGAAGTACTCCGTGATGGCCGAGAAGCGCACCGCCCCGTCCTGGAACGCCTTGGTGGTGATCCAGGCAAGCAGCGAGCGATCCGCCCCGAAGGGCAGGGGGAAGCGCGGGTCGGTCGCCTGATAGGTCACCCTCAGCCAGGAGGACCGGCCTGTCCGGGCCGTGCGGGTTACCTCGCGGACGGCGTCTTCCCGCCGCAAGGGCAGGGCCGCTACCACGAACGGCCGTGGCTGGAGCAGCACCTCCGACACGCCCGGCGGCGAGGCGATCGCCTCGCCGCCCACCTCCAGCGGAGAGCTGGCTCCCCGGTCTCCAGGCAGCTCCAAGCCAGCGAGGAAGTGCCGCACCGCCGCCTCCTCAAGCCGCCCGCCGGGTGCGAAGCTGGTGCAATTGCACCCCATTCTGCACCCCATGGGCGCAACGAGGGGGTCTCTGAGAGGGCGAGAAGGACCGTCCGAGAGCCGCGAATGGCGCCGTGAGCGAGCCACGGGCCGAGCCTCTAAGCCTTTTCTCGACAGTATGTTGTGGGGTTCTACTGGCTACTTCGGTGAGGCGGGGAGACTTTGGTGCACCCTGGAGGACTCGAACCTCCAACCTTCTGATCCGTAGTCAGATGCTCTATCCATTGAGCTAAGGGTGCAGCTCAAACAGAGGAGCCGGGATTGTAGACGAAGGCCCGGAGGCTTTGCAACGGCTTCGGCCTCGGCTCCCCGGCGAATTGGGTGGAAATGGATGGACAAATGGGTGGCGGCTGTGGCAGGCTGATTGGGTGGAAATGGATGGAGAAATAGACAGAGGCAGGGAGAACGCGCTCGCCACGGCCTCCCTGCGCATCACGCCGGAGATCCTCGGGGCCATCGCCGAACTGGACGAATTCAAGGGCGCCTGGCGGGCGCTCGGCCGCATCGCGCCGGACCGGCTGTCGAGCCTGCGGCGGGTGGCCACCATCGAGAGCGTGGGCTCCTCCACTCGCATCGAGGGGGCCCGGCTCTCGGACCGTGAGGTCGAGCAGCTCCTCTCCCGCCTCGAGATCCGCGACTTCGCCTCCCGCGACGAGCAGGAGGTGGCCGGCTATGCCGAGGTCATGGAGACCGTCTTCGCCCACTGGCAGGACCTCCCCCTGACCGAGAACCACGTCCTCCAGCTCCATCGCGACCTGCTCAAGCACTCCGACAAGGACGTGCGTCACCGCGGCGCCTACAAGACTCTGCCCAACCACGTGGAGGCCTTCGGCCCGGAGGGCGAGAGCCTGGGGGTGGTCTTCGCCACCGCCTCCCCCTTCGACACCCCGGGGCGCATGGCCCAGCTGGTGGCCTGGGTGGCGGAGCGGGAGCGGAGCAAGGATCTCCACCCTCTGCTGGTGGTCGCTGTCTTCATCGTGGCCTTCCTCGCCATCCACCCGTTTCAGGACGGCAACGGCCGCCTCTCCCGCATCTTGACCACCCTGCTGCTGCTGCGCGCCGGCTACGCCTACGTCCCCTACAGCTCCCTCGAGAGCGTCGTCGAGGCGAGCAAGGACGGCTACTACCGCGCGCTTCGGGTCACCCAGGGGACGCTGGGCACGGCGGCTCCGGACTGGCAGCCCTGGGTGACCTACTTCCTCGGTGCTTTGCTGGAGCAGAAGCGGCGCCTGGTGAAGAAGCTCGAGCGGGAGAGCGTAGTGCTGGGGAGCTTGCCGGAGCTGTCGGTGGCGATCCTCGAGCTCGCCCGCGAGCGGGGCCGGGTGACGGTCGCCGAGGCCGCCCGGGCCACGTGGGCCAACCGCAACACGGTCAAGGACCACTTGCGGACCCTGGCAGCTCGGGGCCACCTGAGGCGCCATGGGGCCGGGCGGGGCAGTTGGTACGGCTTGGAGTGAGACGCCACTATTTGGCATGTCTCTATGAATCATCTAGGATGAGCGGGTTTTCCGGAGGAGGTTGCTGATGACGAGCCGAGCGCGTGGTCTGGCCTGGGCTTTGGCGTTGCTGGTGGCGGTGGGGATGCCGCCGGCGGTTTCTGTCGGGCAGGGGAGCGATCTGGCACCGCCGGCGCCGGAGGGGGTGCAGTACCCCATCCTGTTCGTCACCCAGGTGCCCATCCCGGGGGACTTCGCCACGGTGGGCTCCGTCTTCGCCAACCACATGGCCTCGATGCAGCAGGTGGGCCGGGGTGGAGACCTGTGGATTCGCTACCCCAACGGCACCCAGCGCAACTTGACCCAGGAGGCCGGCTACGGCATGACCGGCTTCCAGGGCGCGGCGGCCATCTCGGTGCGGGACCCGGCGGTGCACTGGGACGGCACCAAGGCCGTCTTCAGCATGGTGGTGGGCGCGCCCACCCAGCAGTACCAGGTGGGCACCTGGACCTGGCAGCTCTACGAGGTCACCGGCCTCGCCCAGGGCCAGACGGCCCACGTCACCAAGGTCCCCAACCAACCGGCCAACGCCAACAACGTCAGCCCGATCTACGGCACGGACGATCGCATCCTCTTCACCTCGGACCGGCCGCGCAACGGCGCCCCCCACCTCTACCCCCAGCTCGACGAGTACGAGTCCACCGCCACCACCACGGGCCTGTGGAGCCTCCAGCCCGCGACGGGCGACCTGCGGCTGCTGAACCACGCACCCTCGGGGGCCTTCACGCCCATCCTCGACAGCTTCGGCCGCGTGGTCTTCACCCGCTGGGACCACCTCCAGCGGGACCAGCAGGCGGACACCGACGTGCTCGCCGGCAACACCTACGGCACCTTCAACTACGCGGACGAAAGCGCCGGGGCCCTCGCGCTGGCCAACCGCGACGAGGTCTTCCCCGAGCCGCGGCCGGTGCGCACGGACCTGCTGGCCGGCACCAACCTCTTCGGCCACCGCATCAACCACTTCTTCCCCTGGCAGATCAACGAGGACGGCACCGAGGAGGAGACCCTCAACCACATCGGCCGCCACGAGCTGCACTCCTACTTTGAGCAGAGCTTGACCGACGACCCCAACCTCGACGAGTTCATCGCCGACGTCTCCGGTCGGGTCAACCCGAACGACATCCTGAACTTCCTCCACCTGCGCGAGGACCCCCTGGTGCCCGGCCGCTACGTGGGCATCGAGGCGCCGGAGTTCGCCACCCACGCGAGCGGCCAGGTGATCGCCCTCGACGCGCCGCCCAGCCTGCGGCCGGACCTGGCGATCCTCGACTACGTCACCCACCCGGCCACCGCCACTGTGGTGCCGGACGGGCAGACCCCGCCCGCAAACCACAGCGGCCACTACCGGGACCCGCTGCCGCTCTCGGACGGCGCGCTGCTCGCCGCCCACACCTTCGAGACCCGCGCCGCCGGCAACCTGGGCACGCGCGCCAACCCGATCCCCCGCTACCGCTTCCGCTTGCGCTACCTGACGACCGCCGCCAACGGCTACCTGACGGCGGGGGCGACCTTCACCTCCGGCATCAACGAGACCGTCTCCTGGTGGGACCCGGACGTGCTGGTCTCCTACTCCGGCGAGCTGTGGGAATGGGATGCGGTCGAGGTGCGGCCCCGCACGCGGCCAGCCCGCCGCCGGGCCGTGCTGGCGGCCTCGGAGGTCGCCGTGTTCGCCGACGAAGGCGTGGCGGCCACCGCGCTGGCCCGCGACCTGCGCCGGCGCGACCTCGCCCTGATGGTGGTGCGGGACACCACCACCCGCGACGAGCTGGACCGCCAGCAGCCCTTCAACCTGCGGGTGCCCGGCGGCACAGCCCAGACCCTGGGTGCCGGCGGCAAGATCTACGACCTCGGCCACCTCCAGATCTACCAGGGGGACCAGATCCGCGGCATGTATGGGCCGGACACCCCGGGGCCGGGCCGGCGGGTGCTCGCCCAGGCCCTGCACGACCCCGCGGCCCTGGCCGCCAACCCGCCCAACGCCGCGGGCCCGCCGGGCAGCGTGGCGATCGCCGCGGACGGCTCGGTGGCGGCCTTCGTGCCGGCGCACCGGGCGCTCGCCTGGCAGACCACCGAGCCGGACGGCACGCCGGTGGTGCGCGAGCGCTACTGGATCACCTTCCAGCCGGGAGAGATCCGCACCTGCGACGGCTGCCACGGCGTCAACAACGTCAACCAGGCCGGCGGCCCCCCCGCCGCCCACTCGCCGGAGGCCCTGCGCCAGGCCCTCCAGCTCTGGGAGGCGCAGACCGGCCACCTCTTCTCGGACGGCTTCGAGACCGGCGACCTCGCGGCCTGGACCGTGGTGCAGTGACGAGGCCGTGGTCCGTCGCGGCTGGCCGCGCGAGCGCTGGCCTCAATACCGCTTGACCAACTTCACCCCCGCGCCGTCCGAGGTGACGCCGAAGAGGGGGCGTAGCGCGGCGAGGAAGCGGCTCTTGGCCGCCGGCTCGGCGTTGATCGTCTCGATGGCGAGTGAGCGCTCGGGGTCGAACTCCCGGGCGAGCAGGACCTTGAGGAAGCCGAGGTAGCGGGGCAGGTCGGGGTGGTCGGGGCCGACGGCCAGCTCCAGCTCGGCGGCCGTGCGGCGGGCGGTCACCACCTTCCGCGCGCCGTGGTAGACCAGGTAACCACCCGGCACCCGCCGCGGCAGGCCGGCCTTCAAGTCCGGCAGGTCGAGGCCGCAGGGCGAGGCCGGGTCGAGGGCGCCGAGCCAGAAGACGACGTCCTCCGGCAGGCCCTGGCGCAGCTGGCGGAACGCCGCCTGGGACGCGAACTGTGGCCCCGGGATCCCCGCGAAGAAATAGCCGCTCATCACTTCGCCGGACAGCTCCATCAACCGCAGGGCGCGGAAGGTCCCCCGCCACTCGAAGGCCGGCAGCTCCCGCGCCACCAGCTCGCGGAACACCACCCCGTAGCGGCCGAGCAGCAGCCGCGCCCGCTCCTTGGCCAGCTCGTCCCGCACCACGGCGTCGGCCGGGGGAGCCGTGCCGGGCAGGGCGTACCAGCGCCCGGAGGCTGCGCGCCCCCCCTGCCAGCGGTCGAAGCGGAAGCGCCCGGGCCGCGCCCCGGCGGCTGGCCGCGTGGCCGCCTCCTCGATGGGCTGGAAGCGGCCGAGGGCTGCCCGGCGCAGGGCGGCGAAGGGCTCGCAAGCCGCCGCCGCCTGCCAGGCGAGCTGCCACAGCTCCCCTTGCAGCTGCGCCGAGCGCCGGCCGGTGCGGCGGGCCAGCTCGATGGCCTCCCAGCGCCCGGGGGGCTCGGCCAGCAGATCCAGGAGCCCTCCGGCAGAGGCGTCGGCTTCGTCCGGCCCGGCCGCCGGTCGCAGCAGCTCGAGGTCCGCGGGGAAGGCGAAGGTGATGCGCTCCGACCCCACTCCCAGCCAGCCCAGCTCGCTCTCCTGGGTCAGGGTGTCGAGCCAGGAGGGGTAGTAGGGGGAGAGCCGAGCGGGCAGGATCTCGCCCTCCCAGAGAGAGACCGGTGCCGGGTAGCCCAGCAGCTGCTCGAGGCGGGTCTTGAGCGCGTCGATCGAGCCTGGCTGGGTGCCTTCTGACCCGGCCAGGCCCTGGAACACTCCCCAGAAGTGCGGCAGCGCTGACAAGGGCAGGGCCTCGAAGCTCGGCCGCGAAGCGGCGCGCCGCCAGCGCAGCAGGGTCTCCAGGTTCTCGGCGTCGCAGACCTCCGCCGCCTCGGCGCCCTCGGTGAAGCGGTCGAAGACCCACAGCCTCTCCTCGTCCAGGGCCTCGATCACCCCTCGCACCCGCTCCTCGAAGGCGCCGAAGAGGGCGCCGAGCCGCTCCGGCGGGAACGGTCCCCAGAAGCGTGCCCACTCGGCGGCCAGGGCCGCCAGCTCCCCGCGCCGGGCCGCCAGGCCCTCGGCCGCCGGCTCGGGGGCGGGGGCCGAGAGCAGCGTTGCCAACGCGGCGGCGGCCTCCTCCGGCAGGGGGCCGTCGAGCCCCGCCAGCCCCAGGTCGCCCGGTTCCACGTCGAGGGCGCGGGCCAGACGCGGCAGGGTCTCGAGCGCCACCACCGCCGGCCCTTCCGCCCCGGGCAGGGTGACCCGGGCCAGACGGGAGCCCAGCGCCGGGGAAGCGAGATCCAGGGCCAGTCCATCCCGCGCGCACGCCGCGAGCAGCGCCCGCCACTCCCCCTCGGGCAAGAGCAGCCGCTCCTTCACCCACTCGACCAGCTCCCCCTCCTCCCGCGGCGCCCAGCCGGGGTGGAGGCGCTGGCGCTTGGCTTCGAGCTCCGCCACCAGGGAGAGCGGAATGGCCGGCCGCAGGTGGGGGGCGCGCAACAGCTCCTGCACCAGGTCCGCGGCGACCGTGCTGCGGGCGTCGCCCAGGGGCGTGTCGTCGTCGTACATCGCGGTGTTGGTCAGCTTCCAGCGCAGGCCCTCGGCGAACGGCGAGGCGTCCGAGGTCACCACCTCGCTGACCCCGATCTCCCCCGCCGCCAGCTCGGCCAGGCGCGCCCGCGCCACCTCGAGCTCCAGCTCGTCCTCGAGACAGGTGCGCCAGGTCTCGGCCAGCAGCGGGAAGTCCGGGAAGGCCCGCACCGCCTCGAGCAGCTTCTTCGCCCGCTGGCGGGAGAGCCACAGGGGAGTGCGCTGGCGCAGGCCGGAGCGGGGCAGGAGCAGGGCCCGGCCGGCGTTCTCACGGAAGCGGGCGCCGAAGTAGCCGGTGCCTTCGAGCTTTTTGCGCAGCAGGCGCTCGAGGTCCTCCGGCGCGAGCAGGCCGAGGATGGCGTCGAGCGGCAGGTCTTCGGGCAGGACCAGCAGAATGCAGCCGTCGTCGTGGGCGACGTCGATCGGCGAGCCGGGGTTGGCCTCCTCCCAGGCCGCCGCGAAGGCCAGGGCCAGCGGCCGGTTGACCTTGCCGCCCCACAGGGTGTGGAGCAGCACCTGATGCCGCCCGTCCGGCCTCCCGGCCTCCCTCACCCGCTCCACCAGGAGGTGGTGCCGGTGGGGCAGGGCGCCGCCGGTGGCCGCGCGCTGGCGTTCCAGCAGGCGCACCAGCTCCGCCGTGGCCGCGGCATCGAGCGGGTATTCGACGGCCAACTTCGCCGCGAAGCCGGGGCGGGAGATCTCCCCGTCGGCCCACTCCAGGAAGCGGCCCACCCGCTCCGAGAGGTGGGCGCCGCGGTCCTGCTCGTCGGCCCGCCAGAACGGGGCCATCGCCGCGCCACCCCGGGCCGGCACCACCAGCACGTCGTTGTGGGTGATCTGGGAGATCCGCCAGCCCTGGGCACCGAGGGTGAAGGTGTCGCCGATCGAGCGCTCCCACACGAACTCCTCGTCCAGCTCCCCCAGCCGGGCCATGCTCTCCGAGAGGCGCAGGGTGAAGTAGCCACGGTCCGGGATGGTGCCGCCGGCGGTGTAGATCCACTGCGCCGCCCCCGGCCGGGCGCGCAGGGTTCCCGCCACCCGGTCGATCGCCACGCGGGCGGTGAGCTCCCGCACCCGGGTGGCGGCGAAGCGCCCGGCGAGCTGCTCCAGCACCAGGTCGAAGGCCCGGCGGGGCAGGGTGTGGTAAGGGTCCGCCGTGCGCAGGAAGGCCCACAGCTCCTCGATCTTCCAGGTCTCGGAAGCGAGCATCGAGAGCAGCACCTGGGCGAGCACGTCGAGGGGGTTGGCAATCGGCTGGATGGGCTCGATGTCCTGCTCGAGGACGGCCCGGGCCACCACCGCGGCGTCCAGGAAGTCGCGGCCGAAGAGGGGGTGGAAGACGCCGCGGGAGACCTCCCCCACCCGGTGCCCGGCCCGGCCCACGCGCTGGATGGCCGAGGCGATCGAGCGCGGCGTGGCGACCAGCAGCACCTCGTCTAAGTCCCCCACGTCGATGCCCAGCTCGAGGGAGCTGGTGGCCACCAGGGCGGGCAGCTCGCCGCGCTTGAGCCGGCGCTCCACCACCGAGCGCACCTCCTTCGACAGGGAGCCGTGGTGGGAGTAGACGAAGTCCCTGCCGGCGGCCTCGTTGAGCAGGCGGGTGAGCTTCTCGGCGGTGCGCCGGCTG
Source organism: Thermoanaerobaculia bacterium (assembly GCA_036274895.1). Taxonomy (GTDB): domain Bacteria; phylum Acidobacteriota; class Thermoanaerobaculia; order Multivoradales; family SZUA-115; genus CALMKX01. The sequence goes on from DASUEU010000027.1 coordinate 71,500, forward strand.
TTGGTGAAGATCAGGGTCGAGCGGTGGGCGCGGATCTCTCGTTCGAGGGCGGGCACCAGGCGGTCCCAGAAGGGAACTTCCCCCGCCTCGGGCGCCAGCTCGGCCGGGAAGCTCACCCGCACGTCGTAGCGCTTGACCATCTCGGTGCGCACCACGGTGACCGGCCGGGGCCGGTAGGCCGGCTCGTCGCCGCCGGCCAGAAGCTCCCAGCCGCCCACGAAGCGGGCGATGCGCTCCAAGGGCTTGACCGTGGCGGAGAGAGCCACGCGCTGGAAGTCCCCCGACAGGGGCACCAGGCGCTCGACGGCGGTCATCAAGTGGGTACCCCGCTTGCTGCCGGCGACGGCGTGGATCTCGTCCAGGATGACGGTGGCGAGCCCGTCGAGGATCCCCCGGCCGCCCTTGGAGGTGAGCAGGAGGTTCAGGCTCTCCGGCGTGGTGATCAGGATCTCGGGCGGGTGCTTGATGAGGCGCTGGCGGTCGGCCGGGGGCGTGTCCCCGCTCCTCACGGCGCTGCGCAGGCGGGGCACGGGCGAGCCCGCGGCGTCGAAGCGTGCGGCCAGCTCGGCCAGGGGGCGCTCGATGTTGGCCTCGATGTCGGCGTTCAAGGCCTTCAAAGGCGAGACGTAGAGCACCCGCAGCGTCCCCGCCGGCCAGACGCCGGTGAACAGTCGATCGAGGGCCCACAGGAAGGCGGTGAGCGTCTTGCCGCTGCCGGTGGGCGCCGTCACCAACACGTGGCGCCCGGCGGCGATCTCCGGCCAGGCCCGAGCCTGCACCTCCGTCGGCTGCCCGAACCGCTCGCGAAACCACTCGGCGATGACCGGGTGGAAGGGGGCGAGCGGGGAGGGTGCCATGGCTTGGGCGAGGATAGCCGGGGAGTGAGCTCCCCGGCTAGGTTGGCCGCGTCGCTGCGCGACGCGCCCTCGCCCCAAGAGATCCCTCGACTGCGGGCCTTCGGCCCTGCGCTGGGGATGACATCGGGGAGGGGCTCGAAGCCCCCGGAGCACTCAGATCGCGCAGGTGTTGGAGCAGGCCGTGCAGTTGACGTAGTGGTCGTGCCACACGCCCTGGTAGTAGCAGGTCTGGACCCAACAGTTCTTCAGCTTGCCACCGGAGCAGTTCCGGCACACGTAGTCGGAGTAGAAGCAGCCAGAGCCGTGCTTCATGTCCGGTGCCGGTGCCCCCAGCTCCGGCAGGGTCGTCTCACCCTCGACCGCGGGCTCCTCGAGCGTCGAGAGGAACTCCTCCTCCGACACCGTGACCAGCTGAACCTCTTCGGCCAGCGCGGACGAGACCGGAACCAAGGCGAGGACGACTACCAATACAGGGAACAACTTGCGGATCGACATAGCCTCTCTCCTTTGTTATGAAATGTGAAACTTTCAGCGTGAAAGCTTCACCCGGACGCCGATCTGGAGTCGAGTCGGGACCAGGCGGAGCGCCGAACTCTCCGCCGTGGAGCTGGTTTCAGGCCATACGATCTTCATCAGCTAAGGTGCGCGGCGAACTATGAACGGGACAGGGCTCAGGCGCTGCCGCGTCCTCCGGTCTCGACCGCGCCAGGCTGCCGGGGAGTGGGCTCCCCGGCAGCGATGGCCGCAGGGAGTGGTGCTCGTGGGCTAGGGAGACGGCAGCTTCCTCGCAGTGGACGCTGCGATCGGCGATCGGTCCTCGACTGCACTAGGATTCCCAGCTCAACGTCTTGAGGCCGGCGAGAGGCGAGGATGACCACCCAGAACCCCAAGTTCGAGCACGTGAAGGTAGCGTTCGACAACGTTCCGCAGCAAGGAAAGCCCCACACCTTCACCGTTCCGCTCACCATTCACATTCCGTACTTTCCCCACATCCAGGGAATCGTCCACTACGGCAATCGCTTCGTGTTGTCCCACAACCTCTTTTCCCCGTACAACGAGGGGCTCTACGTGGTGATGAGCACGCAGAGCTGGGAAGTGACGCAGGTCTTCTGGACGCCGGATTCGGGCTACCCTCATCCGGGTGGCATGCAAGTGATCGGCGACTACCTGGTGGCGCCGATCGAGGACGGCGGCCCCACGAAGTCGCGCGTTCACTTCTACGATCTCTCCACGATGACGGACACCAGCCCTCCGACGCTCCTCGCGACGTACGTCGATCGACCCTCGGGCGGTGCGGGAGCCGCCGGCATGACCAGCTACACCGTCGGCGATACCGAGTATTACCTTCTGGCGGTCTACGACAACGGCGCGCTCGACTTCTACCAGTGGGAGGGGAGCCCGGCACCGAGCGACAACTCCCAGAGCCCGCTGTTCTCGGTCACGCTCAACGCCACCGACTACAGCGCGGTGTGCCTGCTCACGGGCACCGACCAGAAGGTCTACCTGATCGGCTTCCACACCAAGGATTACTGGGGCACCAATCAGGACTGGGCGAGCCTGCACCACGTGGACCTGGACTCCCAAACCGTCGAGGCGCCCCTGGACAAGCGCCACATGGAGACGACCCACGGCCTCCTCCCGGGTGCCCTGGGGGTCCATTTCCGCTATGGCGCCGGGCTCGCGATCATCCCCGGCACCGGCGACGCGGACGCGAGCTTGAAGTTCTACGCGACCGCGCGGAACTTCTTCGAGAGACAGCTCACCACGAACAGCTTCTGACGCCGGGGGCGCGAGGGTAGGAAGAAGGCGGCAGGGACGGTGCGGGCGTCCCGCTGGCCCATCGGGATCCGCCGCGCCCCTGGCGGGAGAGGCTCAGCTTCCTGGACCTCGCCACGAACCTCCGCTCCTGGCCGGCGTACTTCCGTCGAACGACGGACGGTCTCGACCGTCGAAAGGAGCCGCCTTGCAACCTCTCCCCTCCTCTCGGCGCCCCGCTGTGCGGCGCGCTCGGGTGTTCTCCTGGCTCGCCCTCATCCCTCTGGCCTCGGTGCTCGCTCAGGGACCCGCGCCAGCCCCCGATCCCCTCGAAGGCAAGTGGTGGGGTACCACCGGCTCGGTGCGGGAGCGGGTCGAAGTCGGTCTCGACTTCCGGCGGGATGCGGCGGGGAAGCTCCAGCTCTACCTCACCCAGCCGATCTCGAGCTACTTCGCCGTACCGACCGAGATGGAGGTGAAGCGGGAGGGAGACCGCGTGCTGGTGGACGGCCTGCACCTCGCGCTCTCCTTGAAGGGCGACCAGCTCGAGGGCAACTACCCCGGCCCCAACAGCTCGGCGTCCTTCACCCGGGTCGAGAGCCTACCTGGGGACCCGGGCGTGCCGGACTTCCCCAAGGGTCCCGGGCCGCGCTGGCAGACTCGGCTCCAGGGCCAGATCTGGGCCACACCGGCCGTGCGGGATGGCATCGCCTACGTCGGCACCACCGGCGGCGTCATGAACGCCGTCCAGGTGAGCGACGGCCAGCTCGCCTGGACCTTCACCGCCGGCCGGCCGCTCTTCGGCGAGGCCCTCGCCACGGAGGACGCCCTCTACTTCGTCTGTGACAACGGCATTCTCTTCAAGCTCGACCGCGCCACCGGCAAGGAGCGCTGGCGCTACGAGCTGGGCGATGGCCAGGTGCCCCGCGTGCTGCCCCATCCCGCCGTCTTCGAGTGGGACTGGCAGGGGCCGAAGCCGGTCATGGCCGAGGGAGTGGTGTTCGTGGGCTCCGGAGACGGCAGCTTCCACGCCGTGGACGCCGCCACCGGCGAGCGGCGCTGGCGCTTTGCGACCGGCGGCAAGGTGCGCAACGGGGCGGTGATCGACGACAGCCGGGTGATCTTCGGCAGCAAGGACCACTTCGTCTACGCCCTCGACCGCAAGACCGGCAAGGAGCTGTGGAAGCACGAGACCGAGGCACCGATCGACGGCGCGCCGCTGGTGTGGGGCGGCAAGGTGCTGATCGGCAACCGCGGCGGTGGGCTCTACGCGCTCTCGGCCGAGACCGGCGAGCGACTGTGGCGCACCTTCTTCTGGGGCTCCTGGGTGGAGTCGACGCCGGTTGTGGCGGGCGGGGTGCTCTACATCGGCTCCTCGGACCTGCGGCGGGTGAGCGCCCTCGACCCGGCGGACGGCCGGGTGCTCTGGCGCACCGACGTGTATGGCTGGACCTTCGGCACGCCGGCGATCGTGGGGGACCGCATGTTCGCCGGGGCGGCCGGCGGCAGTCCCTACTTCATCCGCCACGTGGCCGGCTTCGCCGCCCTGGAGCGCCAGACCGGCCGCATCCTCTGGCGCTGGCCCATGCCCGAGGTCCCCGGCGCCCACGAGTGGGGCATCACCGGCTCGCCGGTGATCTCGGGAGACACGGTGGTGGTGGCAACGCTCGAGGGCGGATTGATGGGGTTCCCGGTGGGGTAGGGGGCGGGATTCTCCTTCCCAGAAGGAGAAAAGGTCGCCAAATTCTCCTTCTCAGAAGGAGAACCGAGATCCTGGTCGAGGCCCTCGCGGGGTCGCTCCGCGAGGCGTCAGGCCAACCTCGGACGGATCGAGCCCGACTCTTCATCAACGGTGGCAGCCAGGCGGTACGCCTGCCCAATGCCTACCGCTTCGAGAACGCTGAGGAGGTCGAGACCCACCGCCAAGGCCGGCGGGTGATCCTCGAGCCGGTTCGGCGTCGCTTCAGCCCGGAGTTCCTGGCCCTGGCCGGCAGCGCGCCGGACTTCCTGAGGCCGGTGGAGCCGGCGGCGGCAGTGGACGGCCCTCCGTCTGGAAGTGCTGGACGACCTCCTCGACGACCTCACGGAGCTTCGCAAGGAGTCGCTGGCCTTCATCTCCGCCTTCCTCGGCAAGCGCGGGCGTTCACCGGATCCTCTCCCACACAAACGTCGCCACGATCGCCGCCCCTCCGGCCGTCCCGGAGCTGGAGCGCAAGGTCAGCTGATCGCCGGCCAGCTCGAAGCTCCGCACCTGCGTGGTGCCTTCCCAGTTGGGGAAGGTGCAGGCGGTGATTCTGTGGATGACGTTGCGGTTCGGCTCGTCCAGCTCGAACGTTCCCCAGTAGGCGAGGTAACCCTCGAACGCGGCGCGGACCTCGGCGTCGGTGCCGCGGAGGCGATCGTCGCTGGCGAAGGGGGCGTGCTCCGGCCGGCGGATCTGGAAGGACACGTGCCCGGTCGCGTCGTAGACCAGGAGGCCGCGGGTGCCGGCCTGGAAGGGGGAGGGGGACGGCCTGCCATCGGCCTGGCGGACCTCCGCCGAGACCAGGACCCACGACCCGAGCAGCGAGCTTGCGGCCGGAGGCTCGGCGGCGCAAGGGGCGACCCCGAGGAGGACGAGGGTTCCGGCGAGGAGACCACGGGCGAGAGCTGAGATCACGGGAACCTCCAAGAGCGGGTGGACGGCGAGCACCGGCCCCTGGCCCGCTCCACGGTGTCGCTGGCGGGCCGCCGGTGGCTACCCATGAGGACGGGTTCTCGGCCCGTTGCCGTGGCTACACTCTGTTCATGGACCGCATCGATCGCGACGACGCTCTCGAGTATCACTCCCGGTCGCCCCGGGGCAAGCTCCAGGTCGTCCCGACCAAGCCGACCGGCACCCAGCGCGACCTTTCGCTCGCCTACACCCCCGGCGTCGCCCACGCCTGCCAGGCCATCGCCGCGGACCCCGACGCCTCCTACCGCTACACCGCCCGCGGCAACCTGGTGGCGGTGGTGAGCAACGGCACGGCCGTGCTGGGGCTGGGCAACATCGGGCCGGGGGCCGGCAAGCCGGTGATGGAAGGCAAGGCGGTGCTGTTCAAGCGCTTCGCGGACATCGACGTCTTCGACCTCGAGATCGCGGCCACGGATCCCGACGAGGTGGTGCGGGTGGTCAAGGCCCTGGAGCCGACCTTCGGCGGCATCAACCTCGAAGACATCAAGGCCCCGGAGTGCTTCGAGGTCGAGGGGCGGCTCAAGCGGGAGATGGGCATCCCGGTCTTCCACGACGATCAGCACGGCACCGCGATCATCTCCGCGGCGGCCCTGCTCAACGCCCTCGAGCTGGCCGGCAAGCGCCTGGACGAGGTCAAGGTGGTCTTCTCCGGGGCCGGGGCGGCCGCCCTCGGCTGCCTGTGGCTCTACCTGGAGCTCGGCCTGCGCCGGGAGAACGTCATCCTGACCGACGTCGACGGCGTGGTCTACCGTGGCCGGACGGTGGGCATGGATGAGGTGAAGGCCCCCTTCGCCGCCGACACCCCGGCCCGCACCCTCGCCGAGGCCCTCGAAGGAGCGGACGTGCTGATCGGGCTGTCGGCCGGCGGCGTGGTCACCGGCGAGGCCCTGGAGCGCATGACGCGGGACCCCATCGTCTTCGCCATGGCCAACCCGGTGCCCGAGATCAGCTGGGAGGAGGCCCACACCGCCCGGCCGGACGTGATCATGGCCACCGGCCGGAGCGACCTGCCCAACCAGGTCAACAACGTGCTCGGCTTTCCCTCGGTCTTCCGCGGCGCCCTCGACGTGCGGGCCTCGGACATCAACGTGCCGATGATGCTGGCGGCCACCGGCGCCCTCGCCGCCCTGGCCCGGGAGGACGTGCCGGATTCGGTGCTCAAGGCCTACGGCCTGCCGTCCCTGCGCTTCGGCCGCGACTACCTGATCCCCAAGCCTTTCGACCGCCGCGTGCTGCTCGAGGTGGCGCCGGCGGTGGCCCGGGCAGCGATGGAGAGCGGTGTGGCGCGCTCGCCGATCGAAGACTTCGATGCCTACCGGCGGCACCTCGAGACCCTGATCTCCCGGCGCCTGGAGATCATGCACAACCTGCTCGACCAGGCCAAGCGCTCGCCTCGGCGGGTGGTCTTCCCCGAGGGCGAGCACCCCAAGATCCTGCGCACCGCGAAGATCCTGGTCGAGGAGGGCATCGCCCACCCGGTGCTGCTCGCCCGGCGCGAAGCCATCCTTGAGCCCCTGGCCGAGCTCGACCTGGGGCCGGAGAAGCTCACCATCGTGGATACGGCGACCTCCGACCAGCTGGAGGACTACGCCCGGCGCCTCCACGAACGGCGCCGTCGCCACGGCGTGACCCTCGAGACCGCGCGCAAGCTGATGCGCTCGCGCAACTACTTCGGCACCATGATGGTGGCGGCCGGGGACGCCGACGGCCTGATCTCCGGCCTCACCCAGGAGTACCCGGACACCATCCGCCCGGCCCTCCAGCTCATCGGCACGCGGGCCGGGGTGGACAGGGTGGCCGGCGCCTACGTGCTGATCTTCCGCGACCGCATCCTCTTCCTGGCCGATACCACGGTGAACATCGAGCCCGAGCCCGAGGTGCTGGCCGAGATCGCCATCCTGACTGCCGACCTCGCCCGCGAGCTGCAAATCGAGCCCCGGGTGGCGATGCTCTCCTTCTCCAACTTCGGCTCCAACCGCCATCCCCAGGCGCAGAAGGTCCGCCGCGCCGTCGAGCTGATCAGAGAGCTGGATCCAACCCTCGAAGTGGATGGCGAGATGCAGGCCGACACCGCCATCTCCGGCGAGATCCTGCGCCACGACTACCCCTGGAGCCGCCTCCAAGGCCCCGCGAACGTGCTGATCTTCCCGGAGCTCGCCGCCGCCAACATCGCCTACAAGCTGTTGTGGCGCCTGGGCGAGGCCGAGGCCATCGGCCCGATCCTGCTGGGCATGGAGAAGCCGGTGCATGTGCTCCAGGCAGGCGTGGAGGTCGCCGAAATCGTCAACCTCACGGCCATCTGCGTCGCCGACGCCCAACGCCGGGAGCGCCGGGCCGGATAGCCCGGCGGGGACGGGGCTGGAGTGTCGTTGACATCTCCACCCCCCGACACTAGGATGTCCATCGTTGTCCACTTCGGACCCCGAAAGCGACACGGATGAACCTCCTGGTCAAGGACGCTGCGCGGCTGCTCAGCGTCTCCGAGAAGACCATCTACCGCTGGATCAAGCAGGGGTCGATCCCGGCCTATCGGTTGAGCGAGCAGTACCGCTTCAACCGGGCCGAGCTGCTCGAGTGGGCGACCGCCCGCCGCATCCCGCTCTCGCCCGAGATCTTCCGCGAGCAGGAGAGTGAGGCGGCGTCCCTCCCCCGCCTCACCGAAGCGCTCAAGGCCGGCGGCATCCACTACCGCATCGGCGGCTCGGACAAGGCGAGCGTGCTGCATCACGTGGTCGAGACCATGCGGCTGCCGGAGGAAGTGGACCGCGAGTTCCTCTACCAGGTGCTCCTGGCCCGCGAGGCACTGGGCTCCACGGCCATCGGCGACGGCATCGCCATCCCCCACGTCCGCAACCCGGTGATCCTGCACCTCGAGCGCCCGATGGTCACGGTCTGCTTTCTGGAGAAGCCGGTCGACTTCGGAGCCCTCGACGCTCAGCCCGTCAGTGTCCTCTTCACCCTCATCAGCCCGACCGTCCGCGCCCACCTGCACTTGCTCTCACGGCTGAGCTTCGCCCTGCGCGATCCCGCCTTCAAGGAAGCGGTGATGAAGCAGGCCGGCCGCGAGGAGCTGATGGCCGCCGCGGAGCGCACCGAGCGGGGCCTGGCCCCGCAGTGATGGCCCCGCGATGACCCCTCCCGACGGTGATCCCGCGCAGTCCGCGGCCCTCGCGCTGTTGATCGGTGCGGGCTGCCTGCTGGCCCTGAGCGGGGCTCCCGGGCTGCTCTTCCCCCGGCTTTCTCCCTGGGGGCCGCGGCTCGCCACCGGGCTCGCCCTCGCGGGGTCGCTCGCCGGGCTGGTGGGCGGCGCCCTGGCCCTCGCAGGCACCGGCAGCTTCGCCCTGGACCTGCCTTCGCCGATGCCGGGCCAGTCCGCCTGGCTCGCGGCCGACGCCCTGAGCGGCTTCTTCGCCCTCCCGGTCTTCCTGGTCGGGGGCCTCGGTGCCCTCTACGGCAGCGCCTACTGGGCCCCGCGGCATCATCCCAAGAACGGCCGCCGCCTGCGCTTCTGCTACGGCCTCCTCCTGGCCAGCCTGGTCTTCATCACCCTCGCACGGGACGGCATCGCCTTCCTCATCGCCTGGGAGGTGATGGCCCTGACCAACTTCTTCCTGGTCACCACCGACGAGCACGATCCCTCTGTGCGCGGCGCCGGCTGGCTCTACCTGCTCTACAGCCACGTGACCATCCTGGGGCTCTTCGCCCTCTTCCTGCTGGAGTACCAGGCGACCGGCGGCTTCGCCTTCGCGGCCATCCCCGCGGCGGCGCCGGCCGGCCTGCGCACGGGCGTCTTCGTGCTGGCCCTTCTCGCCTTCGGCATCAAGGCCGGGGCCATGCCCTTGCACTCCTGGCTGCCCGCCGCCCACGCCTCCGCCCCCAGCCACGTCTCGGCCCTGATGTCCGGGGTGGTGATCAAGATCGGCATCTACGGCCTGGTGCGCACCACGAGCCTGCTGCCGGCTCCGCCCCTGGCCTGGGGCGTCGCCCTGCTGGCGATCGGCTGCCTCTCGGCCTTCTTCGGGGTGGTCTTCGCCCTCGCCCAGCACGACTTGAAGCGCCTGCTCGCCTACCACAGCATCGAGAACATTGGCATCATCCTGCTCGGTCTCGGTCTCGCCCTGGTGGGGCGCTCCCTCGACCGGCCCGAGTGGGTGCTGCTGGGGCTCGCCGGCTGCCTGCTGCATGTGTGGAACCACGCTCTGTTCAAGTCCCTGCTGTTCTTCGGCGCCGGCTCGGTGGCCCACGCCACCGGCAGCCGGGACCTCGAGAAGGCCGGCGGCCTCGCCCGCCGGATGCCCGCCACCGCCACCCTTTTCCTGCTCGGTTCCCTCGCCATCTGCGGCCTGCCCCCGGGCAACGGCTTCGTCAGCGAGCTGCTCGTCTACCTCGGTCTCGGCCATGTCGCCCTCGCTCCGGGGGCTGCCTGGGCCGCCTTGGCCGTCCCCGTGCTGGCCGCCACCGGCGCCCTGGCCGTGGCTTGCTTCGTCAAGGTGGTAGGGGTGGTCTTCCTCGGCACTCCTCGCACCGCCGCTGCCGAGGGCGCCCACGAGTCGCCCCCCCTGATGCTGGCGCCGATGGCCGTGCTGGCTGCCTGCTGCCTGCTGCTGGGCGTGGCCCCCGGGCTGGTCGCTCCCGCCCTCGAACGGGCCGTGGCGGTCTGGGCCGGTGGCTCCCTGGCCGGCGCCAGCCTGGCCGAGCTCGCCCCCCTGGGCGCGATCTCCGCCAGCGCCGTCGCCCTGCTCGCCGGGGTGGCCCTGCTCGCGGCCGCAGTGGCCCCGGCCTGCCGCCGCGGCCGGCGCCGGCTGCCGGCCCTGCCCACCTGGGACTGCGGCTACGCCGGAGCCTCGCCGCGGCTTCAGTACACCGCCTCTTCCTTCGCCCAGCTGATCACCTCCCGCTTCGCCTGGGCCCTGCGGCCCACCGTGCACGCGCCGCGCGTCGAGGGCCTCTTCCCCGGCGGCAGCCGCTTCCACTCCCACACCGACGACTCCGTCCTCGAGGGCGTGCTGCGACCCGCGGCCCGCGGCTCGCTGCGGCTCACGGCGCTGCTGCGCTCCCTGCCCCAGGGCCAGCTGCAGCGTTACATCCTCTACATCTTGGGCGTGCTGCTGGCGCTCCTGGTATGGGCCTGGCTCTTTCCCTCCTGATCACCGCGGCTTCTCTGCTCGCGGCGAGCGGCCTGCCCGGCCTGCTGCTGCGGCGGCGTTCGTCCTGGGGGCCGCGGATCGCCACCGCCGCCACGGTGGCCGCTGCCGCGGCCGGCGTCACCGGCTGCGTGCTGGCGTTGGGCGGGGCCGAGGCCGGCTCGGTGTCGTTGCCCTCGGTGGTGCCGGGGGCCCGGCTGCTGCTCAGCCTCGACGCGCTTTCCGCCTTCTTCGCCCTGCCGGTGTTCGTGGTCGGGGCCCTGGGCTCGCTTTACGGGCTCGCTTACTGGCCGCCCGCCGAGAATCCCCGCAACGGCCGCCGCCTGCGGTCTTGCTACGGGCTGCTGCTGGGCGGCATCACCGTCATCCTCCTGGCGCGGGACGCCGCCGGCTTCCTCGTCGCCTGGGAGCTGATGGCGCTGTCCGGCTATTTCCTGGTGACCACGGATCCCCGCTCCCGGGAGACGCGACGGGCCGGCTGGCTCTACCTGATCTACAGCCACGCCGGCACCCTCTGCCTGGGCGGCTTCTTCGCCCTGCTGGCCGGCGCGACCGGCGACTTCACCCTGCGCCCCCTGGCCCCCGGGGAGGTCGGGGGCGGCGTCGCCACGGCCCTCTTCGGCCTGGCCTTCTTGGGCTTCGGGGTCAAGGCGGGGGCGATGCCCCTGCACTCGTGGCTGCCCGCCGCCCACGCCGCCGCGCCCAGCCACGTCTCGGCCCTGATGTCCGGGGTGATGCTCAAGGTGGGGGTCTACGGCATCGTCCGGGTCACCGGCCTGCTGCCTTCGCCGCCCCTCTCCTGGGGCGCCGCCGTGCTGGCCGTCGGCGCGGTCTCGGCGGTGATCGGCATCGCCTTTGCCCTCGCCCAACGCGACCTCAAGCGGCTGCTCGCCTACAGCAGCATCGAGAACGTCGGCATCATCCTGCTCGGATTGGGACTGGCCCTGGTCGGGCGCTCGTTGGAGCGGCCCGAGTGGGTGCTGCTGGGGCTCGCCGGCTGCCTGCTGCACGTCTGGAACCACGCCCTGTTCAAGTCCCTGCTCTTCTTCGGCGCCGGCTCGGTGGCCCACGCCACCGGCAGCCGCGACCTCGAGAAGGCCGGCGGCCTCGCCCGCCGCATGCCCGCCACCGCCACCCTCTTCCTGGTCGGCTCCCTCGCCATCTGCGGCCTGCCCCCCGGCAACGGCTTCGTCAGCGAGCTCTTCGTCTACCTGGGCCTGGTGCGTACCACCGTCGCCCCGAGCGCTGCCTGGGCCGCCCTGCCCGCCCCGGTGCTGGCCGCCACCGGCGCCCTGGCCCTGGCCTGCTTCGTCAAGGTCGTGGGCGTGGCCTTCCTCGGCACTCCTCGGTCGGCCGCCGCCGAGAGCGCCCACGAGTCGCCCGCCTTGATGCTGGCGCCCATGGCCCTGCTGGCTGCCGGCTGCCTGCTGCTGGGTGTGGCCCCCGGGTTGGTGGCTCCGGTCCTCGAGCGGGTCGTGGCGGTCTGGGCCGGTGGCTCCCTGGCTGGCGCCAGCCTGGCCGAGCTCGTCCCCCTGGGCCCGCTTGCCGCCACCGCCGTCGCCCTGCTCGCCGGGGTGGCCCTGCTCGCGGCCGCCGTGATCCCGGCCTGCCGCCGCGGCCGGAGCCGCCAGCCGGCTCTGCCCACCTGGGACTGCGGCTACGCCGCCGCCTCGCCGCGCCTGCAGTACACCGCCTCTTCCTTCGCCCAGCTCGTCACCTCCCGCTTCGCCTGGGCCCTGCGGCCCGCCGTGCACGCGGCGCGCCTCGAAGGGCCCTTCCCGGGGCCCTCCCGCTTCCACTCCCAGGTCGACGACTCCGTGCTCGAGACCGTTCTGCTGCCGAGGCTGCGCAGGCTGCGGCAGGCGGCGAACCGGGTCCGGGCCACCCAGCAGGGCGACCTCCAGCGCTACGTGCTCTACGTCGTGGCCGCGGTCGCCGTGCTGTTGCTGTTCAACCTCCGTTTCGACGGGCTGGTGAGCTGGCTATGTCGGCCCTGATCGCACACCTCGCCCTCCTCCTGGTCTTGCCGCCCCTGCTGCTGGGGGTGATCAACAAGACCAAGGCCCTGGCCGCGGGCCGCCGGGGGCCCCCGCTCCTCCAGCCCTACTTCGACCTGTGGAAGCTGCTACAGAAGGAGGTCGCCCTCTCCGCGACCACCACCTGGATCTTCGGCCTCGCCCCGGCCGTCGGGCTGGTGACGGCGCTGGCGGCCGGGGTGCTGGTGCCCCTGGGGCCGTTCGCGGCGCCCCTCTCCTTCGCCGGCGACTTCGTGCTGTTCTCCTACCTCTTCGCCCTCGGCCGCTTCTTCACCGCCGCCGCCGCCCTGGACACCGGCTCGCCCTTCGAGGGGATGGGAGCGGCCCGCGAGGTGGGCTTCGCCTGGCTCACCGAGCCGGCGATGCTCTTCGCCTTCCTGGCCCTGGCCCGGCTCTCCGGCTCCTTCAGCCTGGACGGCATGCTGCGGGCGACGGAAGGGGGAGTCTGGCTGGAGCACACGGCTCCCCTGGTGCTGATCGCCGCCGGCCTGCTGATCGTGCTGCTCACCGAGTGCAGCCGGATCCCGGTCGACGACCCCAACACTCACCTCGAGCTGACCATGATCCACGAAGTCATGGTGCTCGACCACAGCGGCCCCTTGCTGGCCTTGATCGAGTACGGCGCCGCCCTCAAGCTCTTCGTGCTCGAGGCCCTGCTGCTGCACGTGATCGCCGCCACCGCCCACGTCGAGGGCTGGCTGGGGCTGGGGCTGTTCACCCTCGGGCTGCTGGGATTGGCTGCCGGCATCGGCATCATCGAATCGATCATGGCGCGCCTGCGCCTCCTCCACGTCCCCACCCTCCTGATCGCCGCGGTCCTCTCCTGCGGCTTCGCCTTCCTCCTGCTCACCCGCTGAGAGATGCCATGACCTCCCTTCTGAGCTCCCTCGTCGCCGGCCTGCTGCTGGTCAATCTGGTGGCCCTCGGCACCAGCCGGATCAGCACGGTGGTGCGTTCGGTGGCCGTGCAGGGCGTGCTGCTGGGCGTCCTGGCCGTCACCGCCCACGGCAGCCTGAGCCTGCGCGTGCTGGCGGTGGCGCTGGCGAGCGTGCTGCTCAAGGGCTGGCTGATCCCCCGCATCCTCTTCCGCGCCCTCGATCAGGTGGCGATCAAGCGCGAGGTGGAGCCCTCCCTGGGCCTGCTGCCCTCCCTCCTGCTCGGGGCCTTCGCCACCGTGCTCGCGGTCGCCGCGGCCAGCCGGCTGCCCCTGGCCGAGACCCGGCTGGCACCCCTGCTGATCCCCGCCTCGCTCGCCACGGTGGCCTCCGGCTTCATCGTCATCACCACCCGCCGCAAGGCCATCAGCCAGGTGCTCGGCTACCTGATCCTCGAGAACGGCATCTTCATCTTCGGACTCTTGTTGCTGGAGGCCATGCCCTTCCTGGTCGAGGCCGGGGTGTTGCTCGACCTCTTCGTCGGCATCTTCGTCCTGAGCATCATCCTCCACCACATCAACCGCGAGTTCGCGTCCCTCGACACGCGGCGCCTGTCGCTGCTCAAGGAATAGCCGATGCCGCCCCTGCCGGTGATCCTGCCCCTGGTGATGGCCGTGGTGGTCTTCGCGACCCCCTCGAAGCGCTGGCGTCCCCGCCTGCTCGCGGTCACGGCGGCGGCCCACCTGGCCGTGACGGTGGCCATCCTGGCCGGCTCGGCGCCGGCCGGCGGCGGGGCCTGGCTGCGCCTCGACGCGCCGGGCCGCCTGCTGCTGGGGGTGGTGAGCCTGCTCTTCCTGGCCTGTGCCCTCTACTCTGTGGGCTACCTGCGCTACCGCGTCGAGCGCGCCAACCGCCGCTTCTGCGCCTGCATGCTCGCGGCGCTGGGCACCATGAGCCTGGTGGCTTACGCCCAGCACCTCGGCCTGCTGTGGGTTGGCATCGAGGCGACCACCCTCGCCACCGCGCCGCTGATCTACTTCAACCGCACCGCGCGCTCGATCGAGGCGACCTGGAAGTACCTGGTGATCTCCTCGGTGGGCATCGCCCTCGCCTTGCTCGGCTCCTTCTTCGTGGGCTACGCCGCCCTGCTCGGGGGCGGCGAGGCGTCGCTGCTCTTCGGTGACCTGCTGGGAGCGGCGAGCGGCCTCTCGAAGCCCTGGCTGCGGGCCGGCTTCACGCTGCTGCTGGTGGGCTACGGCACCAAGCTGGGACTGGTGCCGATGCACACCTGGAAGCCCGATGCCTACGGCGAGGCACCCGGGGTGGTGGGGGCGATCCTGGCGGGCGGCCTGACCAGCTGCGCCTTCTTTGCTCTGCTCCGGCTGACCCAGATCACCGCCGCGGCCGGCGAGGGCGTCTACGCCAACCGGCTGCTGGTCGCCATGGGCCTGGTCTCGATGGGGGTGGCCGGCGCCCTGATGCTCGGCCAGCGGGACTTGAAGCGCATGCTCGCCTACTCGAGCGTCGAGCACATGGGGATCCTGGTCGTCGCCATCGGCCTGGGTGCCGGCGCCACCTTCGCGGCCTTGCTCCACCTGGTCAACAACGCCTTCGGCAAGGGGGCCATGTTCCTCGCCGTCGGCAACATCCATCGCGCCTTCGGCGGCAAGACCACCACCGAGGTGCACGGGGCCATCCGCCGGCTGCCCCTGTCGGGCACCCTCTTCCTGCTGGGCCTCTTCGCGGTCACCGGCTCACCGCCCTTCGGCTTCTTCTTGAGCGAGCTGCTGATCTTGAAGGCGGCCTTCGCCGACCACCGCTGGCTGGTGGCCGGGCTGTTCCTGGGGTTCCTCCTGCTGGTCTTCGCCGGCATGGGCGCGACCTCGCTCGCCGCCCTCCAGGGCCGGCCGCCCAAGAGCGCCCGCACTTCGAGCTACCGGGACAGCTTCGCGACCTTCGCCCCGGCCCTGGGCTTGCTCGGCCTGGTGCTGCTCTTCGGCCTCCACCTGCCCGAGGCCGTGCGCACCCTGATCGCGGATGCGGCGGCAGTGCTCGAGGTGGGGCGATGAGCGCCACGGCCCGGCTGGTGCGGCTCAAGGCCGGCACCGCCCTGCCGCGGCAGGAGCTGCCCGAGCTTTCCTGGGACGACCTGGCGGCCGCACTGCACCGGGCCACGGCCCAGGGGCTGCGGGTGGTGGCCTTCTTCGCCGCCGCGGAAGGCGAGGCGGCACGGCTCTACCTGGTGCTCGCCGACGACCGGGAGGCCGATCTCGCCGTCGGCACCACCCGTGTGACGGGCGGGGCCTTCCCGTCGCTCACACCCGACTGCCCGCAGGTCCACCTCTTCGAGCGCGAGATCGCCGAGGGGTATGGTCTCTGCCCCCTCGCTCACCCCTGGCTCAAGCCGGTCCGCCTGCAGGCGGGGGGCGGCGACTTCTACCAGGTGGTAGGAGAGGAGGTCCACGAGGTGGGAGTGGGCCCGGTCCACGCCGGGGTCATCGAGCCCGGGCATTTCCGCTTCCAATGTCACGGCGAGGACGTCTTCCACCTCGAGATCAGCCTCGGCTACCAGCATCGGGGCGTCGAGAGGGGGCTGGTCGGTGGGCCGAACCGGCGCTCCATCCACTACCTCGAGACCGTGGCCGGCGACACCACCATCGGCCACGCCACCGCCTACTGCGAGGTCCTCGAAGCCCTGAGCGGAGCCCATCCGCCCGCCCGAGCCTCGGCCCTGCGGGGGATCGCCCTGGAGCTCGAGAGGCTGGCCAACCACGTCGGAGACCTCGGCGCCCTGGCCGGCGACGTCGGCTTCCTGCCCACCGCCTCTTACTGTGGGCGCATCCGCGGCGACTTCTTGAACCTCACCGCGGAGCTCTGCGGCAGCCGCTTCGGCCGCGGCCTGGTACGGCCGGGAGGCACCCATTTCGACCTCGACGAGGCCCTGGCCCGGCGCCTCGCCGAGCGGCTGGAACGCTCCTTCGCCGACAGCCGGTCGGCCATCGAGCTGCTCTGGGACTCCTCCTCGGTGATGGAGCGCTTCGAGGGCACCGGCACGGTGCCCCGCGAGGTGGCCGAGCAGCTGGGGCTGGTCGGCCCGGCGGCGCGGGCCTCGGGCCTCGATCGCGACGCCCGCCGCGATCATCCCTCGGGCATCTTCCGCTTCCACCACCTCCCCGCGGCCGTGGCCGACAGCGGCGACGTCTTCGGCCGCGCCACGGTGCGCTGGCTCGAGATCCAGCGCTCGGTGGCCTTCGTCCGCGAGCAGCTGGCGGCCATGCCCCGTGGCCCCGTGCGATCGGAGGGAGGCACCATCGCCGGGCAGAGCCTGGCGGTGTCGCTGGTCGAGGGCTGGCGGGGCGAGATCTGTCACGTCGCCTTGACGGACGCGGCCGGGCGCTTCGAGCGCTACAAGGTGGTGGATCCCTCGTTCCACAACTGGAGCGCCCTCGCTTATGCGTTACGCGGCGGGCAGATCTCGGACTTCCCGCTGTGCAACAAGAGCTTCAACCTGTCCTACTGCGGTCACGACCTCTGATCGCACGAGAGAAGGCGCCGCCGATGATCAAGCTGCTCACCGCGAGGATGCGCCAAGGCCACCGCACGCTGGCCTACCCCGAGGGGCCCCCGCCGGCCCTGCCCGAGCGCTTCCGCGGCCATCCCGTCCTGGCCCCCGAGCGCTGCGCCGAGGGCTGCACGGCCTGCGTCGAGGCCTGCCCGACCGGCGCGATCACCCTCACGCCCTCGCTCGGGGTGGACCTCGGCAAGTGCTTGTTCTGCGTGGAATGCGCCTCGGCCTGCCCGAGCGGTGCCGTCTCCTACGGGGGAGACCATCGCCTGGCCGCCCGCACCCGCGACGACCTCGTGGTGCGGGAGAAGGAGACGGTGCGGCTGGCCCGGGCGCTGGAGGAGAAGGCGCGCCGGCTCTTCGGGCGGTCGCTCAAGCTGCGCCAGGTCAGCGCCGGCGGCTGCAACGGCTGCGAGGCGGACGTCAACGTGCTGTCGACCGTGGTCTGGGACCTCGGCCGCTTTGGCATCCAGATCGTCGCCTCGCCCCGCCACGCCGACGGCCTGATCGTCACCGGCCCGGTCACCGAGAACATGAAGCTCGCCCTCGAGAAGACCTGGCAGGCCGTGCCGCCGCCGAAGATCGTGATCGCGGTGGGCGCCTGCGCGATCTCGGGAGGTCCGTACCTCGACCACCCCGAGGTGCACAACGGCGCCGACTCGGTGGTCCCGGTCGACCTCTACGTCCCCGGCTGCCCGCCCCACCCCCTGACGATCCTCGACGGCCTGCTGCGGTTGCTCGGGCGGCTGGAGAGCGGGGAGCGGGCCGGCGAGTGAAGCGGAGCTTTGCGCGGCGGGCGCTCCTGCTGCCATGATCGCCGGCCAAGGAGACCGTCCATGAACTGGATCCACGCCCACCTGGTGGTGAATCACCTCCCCGTGCTCGGCCCGGTCTTTGCCCTCGGGCTGGGAGCCGCCGGGGTGATCTTGAAGAAGCGAGACCTCGAGCGGGCCGCCTACGTGGTGTTGGTGCTGGCGGCGCTGCTGACGGTGGCCGCCTTCTTCACCGGCGAGAAGGCCGAGGAGGCCGCCGAGCGCTCGGGGGCCGTCAACCACCGGCTGATCCACGAGCACGAGGAGGAGGCCGAGTTCGCCCGGCTGGTCGCCTTCGCCGCCGGAGCGCTCGCTGCCGGGGCCTGGTGGGCCAGCCGCAAGGGCAAGACCGCCCCCATCTGGCTGCGCCTGCTCGTCCTGGTCGGCGCCGGCGCCACCCTTCTCCACATGGCCCACACCGCCACCCACGGCGGCCAGATCCGCCACCCGGCGCTGCTCGACGGGGCGGCAGCCCCGGCGGCGGGCGCCGAGGCAGGCGAGTCGGACGATTGAAGGCGTCGAGAATGTGGCGTAGGGCGTAGGCTGGGTCAGGCGTCTGCGCCGTAACCCAGCCCAGCCATTTCGGCTCACCGCAACCGATAGCCCAACAGCACCCGCAAGTTGAACAGATCCTGGCTTTCCTCTTCGGCGCCGGCGGTTCGGACGAGGGTCAAGGGGGCGTAGAAGGCTTCGGCGACCAGCCTTAGCCGCTCGCTGCGTGCCCAGGCCAGCCCGGCCGTCAGGGCCCAGGTGGTGCCGTCGGTGGTTTGGCGGGTGCGGTCATGGATGCCGCTGTAGAAGGCATCCACCTGGAACTCCGGGTCGAGGTAGGTCCCGGTGAGGGCGGCGTAGGGCTCGAGGCGCTCACTGGCCTGCCAGGCGGCGGCGAGCTCGACGCCGTAGGCCTGCAGGGTCGCCTCGTCCTGCGAGGGCCGCTCGCAGCCGAAGGGATTGGCGATCGGGTCGTCACCACCGGCGGCATCGTCGGCGCTGCAGGTGAAGTCCCCTTTCACGGTCCCACCCTGGGCGTAGAGGCGGGCGCCCAGCCGCCAGCCCTCCCGCTCCACCAGTGGCCGGCCGAGAGCCACGGCCCACAGGTTGGGCTCGGCACCGCCCAGCTCGATCGGAGGCGCCCAGGCCAGCGTCAGCGTGAGGGCCGCCGGCAGGCCCACGGTCAGCCGCGGGCGGCCGAAGACCGAAGTTTTGTTCAAGTCTTCCACCTTGGTGCCGTAGAAGCCCACCCGCCGCTCGTCCTCGGAGAGGCTGGGAATCCAGCCGCCTTCCAGGGCCAGCTCGAGGGAACCGGCCTCGCGCCGCTCAGGGGCTCCGAGGCCGGTGAGCAGGGTGACCGAGGAGAAGTACTTCAAGGCCCAGGCCTCGGGGCGGTCGAAGTCGAGGTCCTGGTGGACCGAGAGCACGGGCTGAGCGGAGGCCGGCGGCGCCGAGGCCCCGACCAGCAGGAGAAAAAGCCCGGCGAGCGGGCGCCAGCCGCGGCCGGCCGCCGACCTCCGCCCAGTACTACTCATAGTCCGGGTTGGGCCGAGGCGCTGCATCGCCCACCCTCACCGACCCCCGCATGTTGCAGCACCCCGCGTGGGTGGCGCAGGCGTACTCGTAGGTGCGGCCTTCCTCGCCGGCGCCGAACGCGCGCTCGTAGATCGCGCCGGGCGCGGTGAAGACGAAGCCGCTGTCGAAGGCACCGGTGCGCTCGGTCACCGAATGGCCGGGCTCCGAGCCGCGCATCACCCAGCGCACGGTGTCGCCCGGGTTGACCTGCGCCGAGCGGGGGTTGTAGTTGTGGTCGGTCACCTCGATGGTCACCACCTTGGGCGCGGGGGGTGGCGGAGGTGCCGTGGGCGAGCCGCCCCCGCCACCACCGCCGCCACAGGCGGCGAGGACGGGAAGGCCGAGAAGGACCAGTGCAAGCAGAGAACGGGCCATGGGGAGCCTCCTTCACCGAGGCAGGATCGCGGTGAGCCGCGCTGCCTTGTTTCGCCGTGAGTCCCCCGTACGGCCCTGCCGGTTCTCCCGGGCCTGCAATTGAACCTCGGGCGCCGATCGGGGAACTCACCCCGTCAGGGCACCTTGCGGCAGCGCATACTGGTGGCCACCGAGCGATGGCGCAGACCACAGACGATCGCATCCTCCTGGCGCGGGTGGCGGCCAGGGACCGCGGGGCCTTCGAGGCCCTCTACCACCTCTATCACCCGCGCCTCTTCGGCTATCTGTTCCGGCTCACCCGGCGCGCCGAGATGGTCGAGGAGTTGGTCAACGACGTGATGCTCACGGTGTGGCAGTCGGCGGCCCGGTTCGACGGCCGCTCGCGGCCCTCGACCTGGATCCTCGGCATCGCCTACCACAAGGCATTGAAGGCCCTCTCCCGTTTCGCGCGCCGTCGCTGGGAGGCCCCGGCCGAGGAAGCGGAGACCGAGCCGCAGAGCGAGGGCCCGGAGAGCCTGGCGCTGCGGCGGGAGGTGGCGAGCTCCCTGGGCCAGGCCCTGGCCCGGCTCTCCCCGGAGCAGCGCGCGGTGGTCGACCTCACCTTCTTCCACGACTGCTCCTACCGCGAGGTCGCCGAGATCGTCGGCTGCCCGGTCAACACGGTGAAGACGCGGATGTTCCATGCCCGAAAACGGCTGCGCGAGATCCTCGCCAGCCCCCTCCCCTTGCAGAAGGAGTCCTGACCATGGCGCCCGACGAAGGCGGCGACCGCGAGCACGGTGAGGTCCTCGAGCTCCTGCCGTGGTACGTCAACGGCAGTCTCGAAGGCCGCGACCGCACCCGGGTGGAAACTCACCTCGAAGGCTGCCCCCTCTGCCGGGCGGAGCTGGCGGAGTGCCGGGACCTCGCGGCGGTGGTGAGGAACGCGCCACCGCCGACCCCGGCCCCCCACCCTGGCAGCCTCGGACGGCTGCTGGCTCGCCTCGACGCCACGGAGACCGAGCCCTCCCTCTTCGGCTCGGGCCGGCGCCGCTTGGGCGATCGCCGTCAGGGCAGGGAGACACTGGCTCGCGCCTGGGCGGCGGCGCCCCGGCTCTGGCGCTGGGTGGCCCTGGGCCAGACGGCGGCCTTGGTGCTGCTGGGAGCCATGCTGGTCTGGCGGCCCGGGCCGGCCCCCGCCACGACCTTCCGGACCCTCTCCACCGCTGCGAGCGAAGTGCCCAGGGCCGCGCTGCGGGTGGCCTTCAGCGAGGAGGTCACCGAGGGTGAGCTGCGGCGCCTGCTCTTGCCCCTGTCGGCGCAGATCGTCGCCGGGCCGTCTCCCCTCGGGGTCTACACCCTGCACGTGCCCGCGGGCGCCTCGGCCGAGCCCCTGCCCCTGGTGGTCGAGCACCTTTCCGGCCAGCCGGGGGTGCGCTTCGTGGCCGTGGTGCCGCCCGGAGCCGAGTAGGTGGCGAGCCCGTCACCCCTGCGGGCGCTCGCGGCGATGGTCCTGGCCGCCGGCTGCGCGACGACCGCCCCCCTGGCCCCTTCTCCGACCTCTCGGCTCGAGCCGGTCCCGGACTTCGCTCGCCAGCTGGTGGTGACCCTGCACCCCGGCTCCGAGCGCCTCTGGAGCATGGCCACCACCGATCTGGCCCTGCGCTTCGGCCTCGAGACCCGCTACGCCTGGCCCCTGCCCAGCCTGGGGGAGCAATGCCTGGTCTACGAAGTTCCGGGGGACCGCTCGCCGGCCGAGGTCGCACGCCGCCTGGGCACCGACCGCCGGGTGGCGAGCGCCCAGCCGGTGAACCTGTTCCGTACCCAGGCCGGGCCGTACAACGACCCTTACTCGCACCTCCAGCATGGCCTCGCCACCCTCCACCTGCCCCAGGCCCATGCCCTGGCCACCGGCCGCGGTGTGCGGGTGGCGGTGATCGACACCGGCGTTGACTTCGATCACCCGGAGCTCGCCGGCCGGGTGAGGAAGGCCAACAACTTCGTGTCCTTCGGCGAGCCGACCTTCACCGGGGACGTCCACGGTACGGCGGTGGCGGGGGTGATCGCCGCCGACGCCAACAACCGTGAGGGCATCGTGGGCATCGCCCCGGAGGCCGAGATCCTCGCTCTCAAGGCCTGCTGGCCGGACGCCACGGGCTCGAGAGGGGCAGCCTGCAACACCTACACGCTGGCGCAGGCGATCGAGTCGGCTCTGGCCGAGGGCGCCCAGGTGCTCAACCTGAGCCTGTCCGGCCCCGAGGACCCGCTGCTCGCGCGGCTGCTCGCCAAAGCCCTCGCCCGAGGGGTGGTGGTGGTGGCTGCCGCTCCCGAGAGACCGGGAGAAGGCGACTTCCCTTCCTCCCAGGCCGGAGTGGTGGCGGTGCGGGCGGCGGGGCTCGATGGCGCGATTGCCCGGCAGGTAGGTGATGCCAGCTCTCACGTCGGGGTCGCAGCTCCGGGGGTGGACATCCTGGCACCGGTTCCCCGCGGGGCCTATGACTTCTTCAGCGGCAGCTCGCTCGCCGCCGCCCAGGTCTCGGGGGTCGTCGCCCTGCTGCTCGAGAAGAGGCCCGGTCTGTCGAGCCGAGAGCTGGTCGAGCTGCTGCGCCGCACCGGTCGAGCCGTGCCGCCGCCAGGATCTGCCGAGGCCGAGGTGCCCCTGGTCGACGCTTGTGAGGCCCTGGTCCGCCTGGCGGGCAGCGGCTCCTGCGCGCCGCCGCCGTAGGGGCGCACGGCTTTGCGCTCCCGGGCCAGGGAGCCCGCCGCCCGGCGAGACCCCTTTGGGTTTAGAATCGGCGGCTCTGGAACCCGATCGTCCATGAAGCGATCCCCTTTCCGCCTCGCCGCCGCCGTACTGGCCTTGGCTTGCCTGGCCGGGAGCACCCCGGCCGACGAGCCGGCGCCCCCCATCGAGCTGCGCCAGCTCGACGGCAGCCTCTTCCCGCTTCCCCCTCAGCTCGCCCCCAACGTCGCCTTCTGGACCGACATCTTCGCCAAGTACGACAGCAACCACGTGGTGCTCCATGACGAGGACCATCCGGGGCGCGTCTTCAAGGTCTTGGACTTCACGCCTCTCGAAGCCGGGCTGATCTCCGAGGTCGAGAAGAGGCGGCGGCGGGAGCAGACCGTGCGCTCGTCGATGCAGCAGGTCGCCTTCCACCTGAAGAAGCTCGCCGCGGGCGAGCTGACCGACGAAGGCAAACGGCTGGCGGAGCTGTTCGCCTCCGCGCCCAACAAGAAGGCCGAGCTGCTCGCCGCGGCCGGCCGCATCCGCTCGCAAACCGGCCTCAAGGACGTGTTCGAAGCGGCCCTCGCCCGCTCGGGCCGGTGGATCCCGTCCTTCGAGCGCATCTTCCAGGGCCGAGGCTTGCCGGTAGAGCTGGCAAGGCTGCCCTTCGTCGAGTCAATGTTCCAGGGCCATGCCCGCTCCAAGGTGGCGGCCGGTGGGATGTGGCAGATCATGCCGGCCACCGGCCGGCGCTTCCTGCGCGTGGGCCACGAGGTCGACGAGCGCTTCGATCCCCTGCTCGCCGCCGAGGCAGCGGCCACCATCCTGACCGAGAACTACCGCATGCTGGGCACCTGGCCGCTGGCCCTGACCGCCTACAACCATGGCCCCTACGGCATCTCCCGTGCCGTCGGGCGCCTGGGCACCCGCGACATCGGGGTGATCTGCGCCAGCTACAACGGCAAGGCCTTCGGCTTCGCCTCGAAGAACTTCTACGCCGAGTTCGTGGCCGCGGCGACTCTCTACGAGAACCGCGCCCACTTCTTCCCCAACGTCGCCCTCGAGTCGCCGATCGAGTACGAGGAGTTCGTGCCGGACAAGTACGTGGCCGTGCGCCACCTGGCCAGCGGCTCGGGCCATACGGTCGAGCAGCTCGTCGTGCTCAACCCGGCGGTGGACGACGACGTCTGGGCCGGCCGGCTCCTGCTGCCGGCCGGCTACCGGCTAAGGGTGCCGAAGGGCCAGGCGGAGACCTTCAAGACCGCCTACGCGGCCCTGCCCGCGGAGCACAAGGTGGCGCGCCAGGCCGCCCACGAGGTCCGGGTGAGGAGGGGCGACACCCTCTCGACCATCGCCCGGCGCTTCGGCACGTCGGTGGCGGAGATGCAGCGGCTGAACAACCTGGGCAAGAAGAGCATCCTGCGCATCGGCCAGGTGCTGCGGGTGCCGGCGCCCCGCCCGTCCGCCCCGCCGAGAACGACGGTCGTGGCCGCTGCTGCTGCTCCTCCGGCCACCGTGGCTCCGGCGCCGAGCACCACGCTGGCCCAGAGCGCCGCCGTGGCCCCGGTCGAGCCTCTGCCCCAGACCGTGGCGGCGGCCGGAGCGACCGGCACCAAGCCCACGGAGCACGTGGTCACCGCGGGCGACACCCTCTTCTCGATCGCCCAGCGCTACGGCACCACCGTGCGCGCTCTGATGAGCGCCAACGGCATGGGCAAGAAGACCCGCATCTTCCCCGGCCAGAAGCTCAAGTTGGGACCCTGAGAGGGGCTGCCGGGCGTACAATCCGCGTGCGCCATACCGTCTGGGAGACGACATGCCCACGGACCTCCTGCCCCGAATCACCGTGAACCCCGAGGTCATGCTCGGCAAACCCGTGATCCGAGGTACTCGCATCACCGTCGAGATCCTGCTCGAGAAGCTCGCGGCCGGCAGAACCTTGGAGGAGATTCTCCTCGACTACCCGACCCTGCGACGAGAGGACGTCTTGGCTGCGCTCGACTACGCACGGGGCCTCGTCGCCATTGAAGAGATCTTGCCGCGGGTCGTCGCTACCGGATGAGGTTCCTGGCCGACGAGAACGTCGAGGCACCGGTGGTGGCCAGTCTCCGCGCGAAGGGCTTCGACGTCGTCCTGGCTTCCGAGCGACTCTCGGGCTCGCCCGATCCGTGGGTCTTGTCGCTAGCAACCAGCGACCAGCGTGTCCTGATCACCAACGACAAGGACTTCGCCGAGCTGACCTTCCTGCGCGGGCACGCCGCCATCGGCATCGTGCTCCTGCGGCTTGGGACGCTGCCAACTCTCGAAAAGGCAGAACGGTTGCTGGAGGTGGTCCAACAGCTAGGGGCGGGGCTCGTCGGACACCTGACGGTAGTTGGGAGCGAGGCGACGAGGCGACGACCCTTCCCTGACCGTCTCTGAACAGGCCGGACACTTCTCAGGGAACACCCTCCCGGGCCCCCGCGTAAGATCGCCGAGACTTGGTCCCCCCCCCCAAAGGAGAGTCACCCCCATGAGCAAGTTCGCCCTCGACCCCGAGTTGCTGGGTCCGGAAGGTTCCCCCCTCGGTCGCGTGCTGCGTCGCGTCGTTCCGCTGCTCGCCGTGATCGTGCTGGTCGCCTTCGTGGCGAGCGCCGTCACTGTGGTTCCTGCCGGCCACGTCGGCGTCGTCGACCTCTTCGGCGCGGTGCGCCCGGTGAGTCTCAAGTCCGGGATCCACCTGGTCAACCCGTTCGCGCGGGTGATCAAGATGTCAATCAAGACCCACGAGCTCAAGGAGGATCTGGAAGTGCCCTCGAAGGAGGGCCTGGCGATGAAGCTCGAGGCCAGCCTGCTCTTCCATCTCGACCCCGAGCAGGCGCCGACGGTCTATCGCACCATCGGCCCCAACTACGTCGAGGTGGTGCTGGTGCCGCAGTTCCGCTCGGTGGCCCGCGGCGTCACCGCCGGTTACGAGGCCAAGGCCCTCTATACCTCGGAGCGCGAGCAACTGGCCGGCAGCCTCGCCACCGAGCTACGCAGGCTGGTCGAGCCCCGCGGCATCAACGTCGAATCCACGCCCCTGCGCAAGCTGGTGCTGCCGGAGCGGCTGGCCCGGGCGATCGAGGAGAAGCTCTCCTCCGAGCAGGAAAGCCAGCGCATGCAGTTCGTGCTCGAGAAGGAGAAGCAGGAGGCCGACCGCAAGCGCATCGAGGCCGAGGGCATCGCGGACTTCCAGAAGATCGTCTCGACCGGCATCTCGGACCAGCTGCTGCGCTGGAAGGGCATCGAGGCCACGCTCAAGATCGCCGAGAGCCCCAACACCAAGGTCGTGGTGGTCGGCTCCGGCAAGGACGGCCTGCCCCTGATCCTGGGCGGGAACTGACGGCCCTCACCTCCGGGAGAGGGGAAACGAGGGGGTGAGGGATCCTCTCGCTATACTGCCCCGACCATGCGACCCGCTCTCGCCGCGCGTCCTCTGGCCCTCTCCCTGAGCCTCCTGGCCCTCGCCTGCGGCGGGCCGAAGCTCACTCCCGAGCAGACCGCGGCCTTCACCCGGGCGATGAGCCAGGGCAAGGCGTGGCTCGAGAACAAAGACTCGGCCAAGGCGATCGAGGCCTTCACCACGGCGGCCCGAACCGATCCCCGCTCGGCCGCGGCGGCGCGCAACCTGGCGCGGGCGAAGCTGCTCGCCCGCGACCACGCCGGGGCCCTCGCCGCTCTCCAGGCGGCGGCCAAAGCCGAACGAGCCTCGGCTGCCACCCGCTATCTCACCGGCATCACCCACGCTCGCGAGGGTCGCCACGCCGAGGCGATCGTCGAGCTCGAGCAGGCCGCCAAGCTCGATCCCGAGACCGCGGCCGTCCGTTTCCAGCTCGCCGCCGCCTACCAGGCCGCGGAGCGCCCGGACGACGCCTGGCGTGAGCTCAACGAGACGGTGCGCATCGATCCCCAGCACGTCACCACCTACTATCGGCTGGCTCGGGCCAGCCTGGCCCGCGGCGACCGCGCCCAATACGACCGCTGGAACGGCGAGTTCCTGCGCCTGCGCTCGCAGCTGGGTGCCGATTCCCGCACGCCGGAGGAGCTCGAGACCTGCCGCTACACGGTCGCCGAGCTGGCGCCGCCCCCGGCCGATCGAGGCGCTGAGCCCGACCCGCCGGCCGTGCGCTTCGCCGACGCCACCGCTGCAGTGCTGGCGGCGGGCACCCCAGCCCTCACCACCGCCGCGGTGCTCGACCTGCGGCCGGACGGCCATTACCTGCTCGCCGCCCTCGCGGCGGACGGCACCCTCGGCCTGCTGGCCCCGGCCGGGCCTCAGCTGGCCTTCCGCCCCGCCGAAGGGGCGCCGAGGCTCGATCCGGCCGCTGTTCTGGTCGCCGCCGACTGGCGCAACGAGGTGAAGGAAGGCGTCCGCTTCGACCCCAAGACCGACGCCCGCCCCGACCTCCTCGCCCTCGAGGCCGGCGGGCCGCGCCTGCTGCTGCGCACCGGCGAGGCGAGCTTCCGCGACGTGACGGCCGGCTCCGGCCTGCCGGCGGGCTCGTTCGCCGTGGCCCGCTTTGCCGACACCGACCACGACGGCGACCTCGACTTGCTGCTGGGGGGCGCTGGGGGTCTCGCCCTCTGGCAGAACAACGGCGACGGCACCTTCCGCGACGCCACTTCCGCCGCGGGGCTCAACGTCACCGGGGCGGTGGCGGACGTGGCCGCGGCCGATCTCGACGCCGACGTGGCGATCGACCTGGTGGTGGCTCGCAGGGGTGGCTCCACCACGGCCTGGATGGGCCAGCGCCTGGGCCGCTTCGCCCCCCGGGGCGAAGCCTGGCCGGAGGCCGAGCGGCTGGCGGCGGAGCACTTCGCCGGCGGTGGCGCGCCCCCTGCCGTGGCCCTGCTCGGCTCGGGCAAGGTGGCCCTGCGCACCCTCGCCGGGGACTCGCAGCCCGACCTCGGCATCGGCGGTCTCGAGCCGGCGGCGCTGGCGGTCCTGGACGCCGACAACGATGGCCGGCCCGAGCTCGCGATCGGCAGCGGCTCTGCCGTCTCCCTGCTGCGAGCGGATGGCGGCGGGCGGTTCTCGAGCGGAATCGACCTGCTCGACCCGGCGAGCCGGCGAGCCGGCGCGGTACGCGGTCTCGAGGCCGCGGACCTCGACGGTGATGGCGACAGCGACTTGCTGGTCACCGGCGCGTCCGGCCTCGCGCTGCTCCGCAACGAGGGTGGCAACGCCTTCGGCCAGCTCAAGGTCCGCCTGGTGGGCACCAAGACCAACCCCCAGGGCCTGGGCACCGAGGTCGAAGTGCGCGCCGGCGCCTTCCGGGCCGCCCGCTTCGCCACGGGAACCATCCTCGAGATCGGCACCGGCCCCCATCGCCAGCTCGACGCCGTGCGCACCGTCTGGGGCAACGGTGTGGTCGACAACCAGGTGGCGATCGGCCTGCCCGCGGGCGCCCTCGAGATCGTCGAGAAGAACGTCGCCACTGGCTCTTGCCCTTTCCTCTATGCCTGGGACGGCGAGACCTTCCGCTTCGTCACCGACATCCTGGGCAATGCGCCCATCGGCCTGCCGATCTCCCGCGAGCTGATGATGGCGGCCGACCCCGACGAGCTGGTGGAGATCGGTCCGGCCGAGCGGCTGCCCGAGAAGGCTGGCACCTTCCATCTGGCCGTGACCTCGGAGTTCCGCGAGATCTTCTACTTCGACCACGCCCGGCTGCTGGCCGTGGACCACGATCCGGGCATCGAGGTCCACGCCACCGACAAGCTGATGCCCGCCCCCTTCCCGCCCTCGGAGCTGTGGGCCCTGGCGCCCGCGGCCCCTCTGCGCTCGGCCCGGGCAGACGAAGGCCCGGGGCACGCCACCCGGGACGAGACCGCCGCCCTCGCCGCCCTGGATGGCCGGTGGACGACGGCCGGCGTTCCCCTGCCGCCGCCCTTCCGCGGCCAGACCTTCCCCCACGCCCTGACCCTCGACTTCGGCCCGCTCCCGGTCGAGCGCCCCCTGGTGCTCGCCCTCTCCGGCTGGCTCCAGTACGGCGACGCCAGCACCAACATCGCCCTGTCGCAGTCGAAAGAGGTGAAGGTGGTGCCGCCCACGATCGAGGTGGAGGGGGCCGACGGCGGCTTCCGCCCCCTGCCGGTGGTGGTGGGCATGCCGGCGGGCAAGTCCAAGACGATCCTGGTCGACCTCGCCGGCGAGCTGCCCCGAGGGGCGAAGCGGCTGCGCCTGACGACCAGCTTCGAGATCCGCTGGGACCGCATCGCCCTTTTCGAGCGGCGACCGGCGAGCGCGCTCGCCACCACCGCCCAGCTCGCGACCTCGGCCGAGATGAGCTTCCGGGGCTTCTCCAGGCTCGCCCCCGAAGAGGACGGCGGCCCGACCCGCGCCCGGTGGGACGAGGTCTCCCCCTCACCCCCCTGGCGGACCGCCCTCGAAGGCTGGTCCACCCGCTACGGCGACGTGCTCGAGCTGGTGGCCCGGCGCGACGGGCGCCTGGCCATCCTCAACTCCGGCGACGCCGTGGCCCTGAGCTTCGACGCCCGGGCCTTCCCCCCCGTGCCGCCGGGCAAAGTGCGCACCTTCTTCTTCGAGTCCGTGGGTTGGGACAAAGACAGCGACCCCAACATCGCCACCGGCTGGACCGTCGAGCCCCTGCCCAGCGAGCCGGGAGTCCCGACGCCGGACGAAGAGTGGAAGGCCCGCTACAACACCCGCTGGGTGCCCCTCCACCGCTTCGGGGAGGGGCGGTAAGGGCGCCCCCGGCCGGGGAGCCCTCACCCCTTCGTTCCCCCTCTCCCGGCCCTCCCACACCATCCCTCTGGGAGAGGGGGAGGCCGGAGGGGACCTGCCGTTGACACCGAGCCGCCGGGGGCCGGCTCCGGAGGCCGCGGAGCGGCCGTGCTCGGGTGCCCACGCAGAGCTTGGGAACCAGGGAGAGAACGAGGGGTTCCTTCTCCGTCCCGGCAGGGACGTTGATGGGTAGCGAGGGACCTCGGTCCCTCGCGCAGGTCGGGCCGCCCGCGCGGCGGAGATTCCTCCGCTGCGCCCGCTCCTCCGGCCTCGGCCGGGATGACGGCGGGGTCCTTGGGCCTCTCGCGGTGCCTACCCGCTCACCCCGCGCTCCGGAATCTCGCAGGTCACGGAGAGTCGCAGCCGAGGGCGAAGGCCAGCGCCGTGCAGACCTCACGCATTCGTTCTGGCCGGAGCTGCCCGAGGCGAGGACCGAGGCTGTCCTGTGCGACCGTCACGAGGTTGTGCAAGTTGGCGGCACAGGTGTGCTTCATGCCGTCCTCGAGGTCGAGGAGGACCTCGGACGGGGCTCCGCGGACCGTGCTCGTGATCGGCGCGACGGTGACCCGCGAGAGATACCGGATCGCCGGTCCACGGGTCAGCACCAGCACCGGCCGCTGCTTGTCGGGTCCGGGGAAGCTGCAGAGCCGGATCTCGCCCCGTTCTAGGTCTCTGGCCAAGCCGCCACCTGCTCCCAGCCTGCCAGGTCCGCTTCGGTATCCGGCTGCCGCTCGTAGCAGAGGCGGTCGAGCCGTTCCTTCTCCTGGATGCCGATCTGCCGCAGGTACGTGCGGAGGGCCTCGCGCATCAGGGCCGAGCGGTTGACCTTCGCACGGCTCGCCTCCGCGTCCGCGGCAGCGAGCAGGTCCTCGTCAATGACCACTTGGATCGTCTGCATGCTGAGGAGTCTAGTCCACACCAGATTCAACAGTCCAGTCGAGAGCCGCTACCGAGACCGGCACGATCGAGGACGGGACCGATTGCGCCATGGACCACTACGAGTATCCACCGCTGGGGTCTGGCTCCGGAGGCCGCGGACCGACTCTCCGCTCCGCCTCCGTCGCTAGGCTCTGGCGGCTCCGGTCGGGATCACAGCGGGACGGGAGCTGCGAGCGCGTCTACTGCGAAGAGTGATCCACCCCGAGGAATCGCAGAGACACGTACGGCTCGTTCCCCACCCCCGGCCCCACGTGCTCGGACCACTTCCAGCCCGGTTCGTAGGTCGCCCGCCCGATCGTCACGCCACCCAGGCGGACGATCTCGAACTTGCCCCTCTCCATCACGCGGACTTCGTCCGGGGACTCGAAGCGCTTGAGGATGACGTCGACGTTAGGTTTGCCCATGCGGTCCCCCCTACCGCAGCCCCGGAATCCCGTCCACGAACGAAAGGTCCGTGTCGATGGGCTGCTCGAGAGTGCGGTTCTTGAGGACGAAGGTCAGTAGCTCGTCGTTGTTGTCGATGGCCAGCCGGTCCTTGAGCTCCGGGGCGGTGGGGAAGCGGCGCTGGCCGGCTTTCCAGGCTTCTCTCGCGTTCCGGTACTCGCCGGCCTTGGTGTAGGCGTCGCCCAGGGCGATGTAGACGGTGAGGTATCCCGGCTGGAGGTCGCCGCGGGCCTCTTGCAGCTCCATCGCCCGGGCCAGATCCTCGGCAGCGGCGTCGTTGTGGAGCAGGGCGCGCGGCCAGTGCAGGTGGTTGATGCCGCGGCAGTAGCGGCCCACCCAGGAGTCCGGAGCTCGCCCCACCACCACGTCGAGCTGATCGAGCGAGCGCTTGGCGAGCGACCCCTTGCACACCACGGCCGCCACGCCGCCGCAGGTGGGGATCTTGTCCACCAGGGCGGAGGCCAGGGCGATCCGGTAGCCGAGGTCGTCGGGCCGGGCCTTGACCCTCTCCTGGAAGAAGGCGATGGCGCGGTCATACTGGCCGAACGCTACGGCCCGGGAGCGATAGAGGCTGGTGGCTCGGAAGCCGGTCACGGTGCCGGCGAGCTCCTGCTCCATCAGCCCGAGCTGGCGGTCCAGCTCCGCGGGATCGAGCTGGGGCGCCGCCGGCGCCGGCGGCGGCTCGGTGGACCGCGGTCCGGGGCCGGTGAAGTGGATCCGCCGCTCGGCCTGGTAGGCGGCAGGATCCTGGCGCACCTCGATCAGGCGGTCGGCCGGCACGTTCTCGAGGGCCTGGATGCCGCCGTCCGGCCAGGTCACCTCCAGCCTCTCGACGGTGACGGCATGGTCCAGCCCGAAGTGGAGGCGCGGGTCGCTCTGGGCGGAGAAGCCGTTGCCGCCGTCTCGCTCGCGCAGCTGCGCCCGGCCCCCGGCGAGCACGGCCACCCGGGCGCCCACGGCGTCGCGGGAGGTCTGGCGGGCCGGGTCCCCGATCAACCGGACCTGCAGCCAGTGCCGCCCGGGCACTCCGGCGTTGGCGAAGAGGTGGGGCTTCTGGTGCTGGTTGGCGAAGTAGAGGTCGAGGTCGCCGTCGTTGTCGTAGTCGAGATAGGCGATGCCCCGCTCGTCGCGGTCGGTGTCGAGCCCGACCTCGACCGCCCTCTCGGTGAAGGCGCCCTGGCCGTCGTTGACGAAGAAGCGCACCCGCTCATAGCCGGAGAAGGAACGGTCGCCGATCGGCGGCCAGTTGGCGGCGTCGGAAGAATCCTGGCCGGCGACGGTGAAGTTCGCGAGGTCGTACCAGAAGTTGCCCTCGCCGGCGCTGATGAAGCCGTTGCCGGAGACCAGGTCGAGGTCTCCGTCCTGGTCGAAGTCGAGGAACTTCGCCCCCCAGCCCCAGCCGCCGTCGTAGGTGCCGGCCTCGAGGGCGATGTCGGTGAAGCTCACCCGCCCCTCGGCGTCCACCCCCTCGTTGTGCCAGAGCATGTTTCCTTCTTGCAGGTACTCGGCGGTGGTGATGTTGGTGACGTAGCCGTCCAGCCAGCCGTCGTTGTCGAAGTCCCCGAAGTCGATGTTCATGCCCTTCCTGGTGTCGAAGCCCAGGGCGTGCTCGGTCACGTTCTCGAAGCTGCCGTTCCCCCGGTTCACGAACAGCTGGTCGGGGCCGAAGTCGTTGGCGGCGTAGAGGTCGGGCCAACCGTCGTTGTCCACGTCGGCCGCGCCCACGGCGAGAGCCCAGCCCACGTCCGCCACTCCGGCTCGTTCGGCGACTTCTTCGAAGGTGCCGTCCGAGCGCTGGTGAAAGAGCTGGTCGGCTCCGGCGTTGCGCGAGGTCTCGAAGCTGTCGTGCATGATCTTGGTGGTGGTCAGGTGCCAGAGATCGTGGGCCTCGAAGTAGTTGCCGACGTAGATGTCGAGACGGCCGTCCTTGTCGAAGTCGACGAACACGGCACCGTTGCCGTTGCGCCAGTCGGTTCCCGGCTTGCCGTCCTCGCGGCGGAAGCGCTTCGCCGTCACGTCGGTGAAGGTGCCGTCGCCGTTGTTGCGGAAGAGCAGGTCCCGCCCCCAGCGCACCACGAAGAGGTCCGCCCAGCCGTCGTTGTCGACGTCGCCCCAGATGGCGTCCATGGTGGCGCCGTTGGCGTCGTTCAGGTGAGCCACGCCGGCCTTCTCGGCCACGTCGGTGAAGGTGCCGTTGCCGTTGTTGCGGTACAGGCGGTTGGCCTGGCCGGGGTTCGAGTCGCTGACGTAGAGGTCGAGCCAGCCGTCGTTGTCGAAGTCGCCGGCGGCAGCCGAGGCACCCACGGAGGAGACCCAGGGCATGATCGGCTCGAGCTGGGCGTCGAGGATCGGCCGGTGGTGTTGGAAGTCGATGCCGGCGGCCTGGGCGACGTCCGTGTAGAGGCGGGGGACGGCGGCGCGCGGCGCGCTCGGGAGCCGGGCACTGGAACGGCCGGCGCGGGTGGCGACGAAGGCAACCCCGACGACCAGGAAGATCAGGACGAGAAGGAGGCCAGTGATACGCCGACGGTTGCTGCTGCTTCCGCGCCGTTCATCCATATTCGTGCACCACCCGGGAGCGAAGGTCGCGTTTCAGGGTAGCACACGATCAGTCGGCGTATTTTCGTCTCCTCTTCGAGGCGAGGAGATGGCCCGCGTAGCCCGCGATCCACAGGCCGGAGGCGACCAGGTGGACCCCGATCCAGATCCGCCGCCAGAACGGGTCGACGGCGGTCTGGAGCAGGTAGCCCGAGGCCACCATCGGCACCAGGGTGAGCAGCATCGCCACCCCCGTGCTGCGGCGGACACAGACGCCGCGCTCGAAGTGCTTCCAGATGTGCTCGCGCCAGATCAAGCCGATGCCGAAGACCAGCAAGGGCGCCGCCCACACGTGGCCGTGCTGCATCGCCGGCTGCCAGGGGTGGTTGACCACTGAGAAGGGATCCTCCGGGGTGGCCAGGTAGCGCATCCAGGCATAGACCAGGCCGGTGCCGCCGACCAGCAGCATGCCGAGGTGGACGGTCCAGGCCTCGAAGCGGCTCATGGTGGGCTGGCCTTCCCGAGCACCTGATGGAGGGCGAGGATGCGCCGCACGGCCTCGGTGGTGGCGCGGGCGGTCAAGGTGGCGCCGGTGACGGCGCGCACGCCCCGGCCCAGCTCCAGCTCCGAGCCGAGGGCGTCGCCGTCGAACTGCCGGTACCAGGGGGCTCGGGGCAGGTACTCCGGCGGCTCGGCGAAGGCCACCACCTCCAGCCTCCCGACCTTGCCCTCCGGCGTCACCACCACCATCAGGGTCTCCGGCTGGGTGCGAACGCGGTGGGTGTCGAAGTAGGCGCTGCCTCCGGGCACGCCGGCGCAGGTGGCGCGGTAGGGGTAGACCAGGCCGCTTTCGACGGGGGTGCCGGCCAGGCGGCCGGCTTCGGCCTTCTGCTCGGGGGTGAGAAAGACCGTCTCGCGCTGCACCTGGCAGCCCGGGAAAGCGAGCTTCAGGGCCTCCTCCTGGGAGAGGAGGCCCGCAGCCCGCGCCGCGGCGGCGCTGCCCAGCAGGGCGAGCCCGGCCAGCGCCCGGCGGAGCCGGCGCTCAGAAGGTGTAGCCGAGGGCGACATTCACCTGGTCGACGCCGGTGCCGGCGCCGTTGTCGTAGTCCTGGTAATCGGCCTTGAAAACGATGCGGTCGATCGGCTTCCACGCCACGCCCACGGTCAGGCTCTCGACATCGCGAGCGGCACCGCGCAGGAAGCCGGCGGGCACCGCGCTCTGGGTGTCGAAGGTCTCCCAGCGGGCGTAGGGGATGAGCGCCGCCTGACCTGAGCCGAAGACCGAGAGCACGTCCCAGCCGGCCTGGAGGTAGGTGCCCGAAAGCTCCTCGCCCACCGAGTTGGCACCCGAGAGGCCGAGGCGGGCGTTCAAGGCGGCCACGTCGTCGATCTCCGCCTTCACCCACAAGCCGCGCAGCTCGAGGCCCCGGTAGCGCCACTCGGCATGGCCTTCGAGGATGGTGGTGGTGGCGTCGATGCCAGCCCCGGCGGCCGTGGTGAGGCCCTGGCCCGAATCACCCCGGTAGGCCGAGGCGCCCACGGTGAGGCCGGGCACGCCGTGCCAGTCCAGCCGGGCCACCAGGGCGAGGTCCTCGGCCTTGGCCAGGGCCCCCTTCTGGCGGCCGCCGCGGATGCCGGAGGCGGTGAATCCGGAGGCGTCCATGCCGTTGACCAGGTAGGCGCGGTAGGAGAAGTCCCCGACGTCGCCGAACAGGCCGAGGCCGTTCTCCCTCCAGGTGGTGGGCAGGATCACCCGCTCGACGTCCGGCCGCTTGGCCCCCAGGTAGACCGTGGGCTCGTGCAGCTCGTTGACGAAGCCGACCGGCAGCAGCACCATGCCGGCCCGGAAGTTGAGCTCCGGCCGGTGGAGGTAGTCGAGGTAGGCGAACTCGACCGAGACCTCCCCGCCCTCGCCGGTCGAGGCGTGCTCGTACTCGACCTCCGAGTTGAACAGCCACTTGGAGTCGAACTTGTAGCCGAAGTAGAAGACCGCGCGCAGGAAGTCCAGCTCGTCGGTGCGGCCCGAACGCGCGCCGTCGTCGCGGGTGTCGTCGAAACCCTGGTAGAGCATCTCGCCGTAGCCGCCGATCGAGACGCCCTGGGCCTTGCGGTAGATCTTGGAGGCGGCCGGCCCCAGGCCCCAGTCCGAGCGGTCCGCCTCGACGGCCGCCTCGCCGAGCTTGATGCGCTCGATCTCCTGGGCCAACACCTCGATCTTGCGCTCGATCTCGGCCACCGCGGGCGGCGCGCCCTGGGCGGTAGCGGACTTGAGCGCCGCCACCTCGGCCTTCAGAGCCGCGACCTGCTTCTCCAGCTCGGCGATGCGCTCAGCCTCGCCGGCCCGGGCCGGAGCGGCGGCCGTTGCCGCGAGCACCAGGGCCAGGAGCGCCCCGGCCAGGCGGCGGGGGCTCCGAGTCGTCCATTTCACCTCTGTCGATGCCTGCACGTACAATCCTCCTCGTGATGCGCCGCACGCTCGTAACGCGCGGCAGGTTCACACCGGGCAGCGGGGCCTCCCGATCACCATGACGGGGCTCCGCTGCCTGCTTCGTTTCGGGGCTCGTTCTCGGTCGTCGCTTCGGGCCGCCGGATCCGGCCGGCCAGGTTGGCGCTGGCCTTGACGTTCATCCCGCCGTCCACCGTCTCGACCACCAGCACGCCGACCTCGGGATGCCGCTCGGCCCAGGCCAGGGCCGCGTCGGGCCCCAGCACGTAAAGGCCGGTCGAGAGACAGTCGGCCAGGAGGCCCGTGGACGCCACCACGGTGAGCGAGCCGAAGTCCGGAGCGGGCTCGCCGGTGCGAGGATCGAAGACGTGCCCCAGCCGCCGGCCGCCGAGCGTGATGCCTCGTTCCGAGTTGCCGGTGGTGGCCACCGAGCCGCCTTTCACTTCCAGCTCGAACAGGATCCGGCTCCGGTCCCGGGGATCGGCGACCGCAACGCGGGCACCCGGGTCCGGCCGCAGGAAGGAGACCTGGCCGCCGAGGTCGAGGGTGGCCGAAAGCTCCGGACCCTGCGCGGCCAGGGCCGCGATCGCCCGGTCCAGGGCCGTGCCCTTGCCGAAGGCCCCCTCCTCGATGCGCAGACCTGGGTGGTGCCGCACGGCCCGCCCGCCCCCTCCCAGCTGCAGCAGCGCCGGTCCGCTCGCCTCGCGGGCTGCCGCCAGCTCCTCCGGCGTGGGCTGCCGGCCCCCTGAGCGCAGGCCCCAGGCGTCCAGCACGGCGCCCACGGTGGGATCGAAGGCTCCCCCGGTCAGCTCGATGCACCGCCAGGCTTCGGCCAGCTCCGAGCCCAGCTCCGTGGACAGAGCCATCGGCTCGCCCACCGGCTGGCGATTGAGCCGCGAAAGCTCACTCTCCGCTCGCCAGGTCGAAAGCCGTGCCTCCGCCGCCTCCAGCTCCCGGATCGCGACCTCGCTCGCCGCCAGGGCCACCTCCCGGTCCGGCCCCTCCACCCAGATCCGCGCCTCGGTGCCCATCAAGCTCAGGCGCCGCTCGACCTCCACCCGCTCGGCCGGAGGCGGAGCCTGCGGCGAGGCCGAAAAGAGGGCGAGGAGGAGCCAGGGGAGGGAGCTCATAGAGATCTCGACGGCAGCACCAATCGTTATTGAGACTCAATCTCAAGAAACGAGCAGGATTCTGGACTCGGGCGGTACGGTTTGTCAAGGCTCCCGCCCCCCTCACCCAAACAGCGTCAGCTGCCGTTCCTCCCCGATCACCTTCTCG
This sequence comes from Thermoanaerobaculia bacterium, assembly GCA_036274895.1. Taxonomy (GTDB): domain Bacteria; phylum Acidobacteriota; class Thermoanaerobaculia; order Multivoradales; family SZUA-115; genus CALMKX01. The sequence goes on from DASUEU010000027.1 coordinate 108,322, forward strand.
AACGACAGCCCCGCGAGCGCCAGCACCGGCTCGGCGACGGGGCGGATCTGCTTGTCGACGTAGTGGTCGTAGTCGAAGGGGTTCTGGCGCTCGGCGGCGGGCTCGGGGCCGGCCTGGGTGACCACGTAGGCCATCAGGCCCCGGCGGCGGGGCTTGGCCAGCTTGCGGGCCGCGGCCACGTGGGGCGGGGTGGTGGCGGTGTAGGCGTCGAGGGGCTTCCTCAGGGCCTTCTTGTAGACCAGCTGCTCGTCCAGCAGGCCGGCGCGCAGCTCCGCCACCGTGTGGGCGAGAAAAGGCGCGACCGGCAGGTCGCGGAAGCAGCGCTCGTAGAGGCCCCGCTGCACCTGCTTGGCCAGCTCGGTCGCGTCCCGTCGCACCGACTCGAGGCCGGTGAAGACCACCTTGCCCTCGGCACCGTCGTCGGCCAGGCCGGCGTAGCGCTTGCGAGCGCCGCCCGTGCCGTGGCGCAGGCTCATCAGGTGGAGCTTGAGATAGAGCCGGTCGAGCTGGAGGGTGAGGCGGCTCTCCACCCGCCAGGTGGCGGCGAGGTGGGCCGCCAGGGCGGCGTTCACCTCGGCCACCAGCCGCTCGCCGAGCTGCCTCGCCGCGGCCCGGTCCGCCAAGCCGGTGGCGACGAAGAGGCTGTCCGTGTCGCCGTAGAGCACGGCGAGCCCGGCCTCCTCCTCGAGCCAGCGCTTGCACCAGAGCAGGATCTCCCGCCCGAAGCCGGTGATGGCGTTCGACAGCCGCGGGTCGGCGAAGCGGCAGGCCGAGGTCGCGAGCACGCCGTAGAAGGAGTTCATCAGGATCTTGATGGCGTGGCTCGCGACCTCGTCGCCGGCACGTTTGGCCTCGTCCCGCCGCGGGAACAGCTCGTCGAGGAGGCGCGGCAAGAGGCCCCGCTCGCGCCGGAAGGCGGCGCCGTTGGGGGCGACGATCGGATCCTCCTCCCCCTGGCCCTCGCGCAGAAGCCCCAGGGGGTCGATCTCGAAGGTGCGGATCACGCTCGGGTACAGACTCTTGAAGTCGAAGACCAGCACGTGGTCGTAGAGCCCCGGCCGGGGCTCGAGCACGTGGCCGCCGCCGGTGGGCAGGTCGGCGGTGGCCCCGGCGGCCACGGACGGCGCCACGTAGCCGGCCTTGCCCAGCTCGGCGAGGTAGAGGAAGTCGAAGGCGGCGATCGAGCCGGCGACCCGATCCGGAGGCAGCCCGGTCAGCAGGCTGCGCGCCACCGCGAGGTCGATCAGCTTCAGGCGCTCGAGGATCCCCAGCACCAGCTCGGCGTCCACCCGGTTGTATTCGACCAGGCGCGCCCGGTCCTCGTGGAAGAGGCGCTCGATCTCCTCGCCGCGGTCGCTGCCGGAGAGCAGCTTGCCGCGGCCGAGCACGTCGTGGGCCACGGCGTCCAGGGAGTAGTCCTCTCGGCGGATGAAGGCCCCGCGCATCAGGTCGATGCCGTCGAGCACCAGCCGGCCGGGCACCACGGCCCGGCTCGAGCCCCGGCCGGTGCGCACCTGCTCGAGGCGCAGGGCGCCGCGGTCGCGGCCGATCTCGAACGGCAGGCGCAGCGCCTCGGCCCGGCGGGCGAGCACGGCGAGGTCGAAATCGACCACGTTCCAGCCCGTGAGCACGTCGGGGTCGAGGGTCCGGAGACGCTCCGCGAAGCCGGCCAACAGCTCCTTCTCCGAGGGGAAGGGCTGTGCCGAGGGCGGCCAGCCATAGCCGGGGGGTGAGCACAGCAGCACCTCGCTGCCCGCCTCCGTGGCCAGGGCGATCGACAGCAGGTGCCCCTCGAGATTGGTCTCGATGTCCAGCGAAAGGACGCTGAGGCGGGGCTGCCAGGAGGCGGGGAGGAGCTCCGGCTCGTCGAAGACCCGGCCCACCCCGGGCGCAACCGCGCTCGGCCCGCGGATCTCGACGGCGCTGCGCAGGCCGCGGTCGATCATGAAACGGGAAGCAAAGCGCACGTCGGCCTCGAAGCAGGGCACTCCGGCCGCCTGGAGGCGGTCGCGCAGGGCCGGGGTCTCGTTGGGCAGAGCGACCTCCACCCGCACCACCGGCCGGCGATCGAGGGTCTGGCGGTCGCTGGGCTGCTGCCGGAGCGCGCCCAGGGCCCGCGCGGCCTCGGCGTGTCTCTCCTCGACCCAGAAGTGAGGCACCTCTCGGCGGTCCCTCACCAGGAAGGGCTCGCCGCTCTGGAGGCGGCCGTAGAGGTGCACCACCGGTCGCCCCCGTTCCTGGCGCCAGCTCGCCTGGAGGACGAAGCCGAGAAAGCTCTGCTGGCTCATCGCGGAAGCGGTCACCGGGTTGAGTCTATGTCCCGTTCTGTCGCATGAGGGGCATTCTCGGTTCAACGAGCCCGGCTCCCCGTGCCGGGCGCTGGTATCGTCTTCGCCAAACCGCCGACCCCCGAGGGCTCCGAGGAGCCGGGAAAGGGAGCTCATGGGAACGTCGTTCCGCTATCTGCTCGTCTCTGCGCTGATCGTGCTGGCCGTCGTGGCCGCCGTCAACTCTGTCCATCCGCCCCGCCCCCTCGCCGCCGACGCACCGGCCGACCGCTTCTCCGCCGGGCGGGCCTATGAACAGCTCGCAGAGATAGCCCGGGCCCCCCGCCCGGTCGGATCGGCCGAGAACGCCCGCGTCCGGCAGCTGCTGGTGGACAAGACCCGCGCCCTCGGGCTCGAGGTCGAGGTGCAGGAAGCGACGGTGGCGATGAACGACCCACGCTGGGGTCTGCTGGCCGGCCGGGTGGCCAACGTGCTGGCCCGCCTGCCCGGCACGCGGCCCGGCCGCAGCCTGGTGCTGATGGCCCACCACGACTCCGTGCCGGGCGGCCCCGGAGCCTCGGACGACGGCAGCGGCGTCGTCACCCTGCTCGAGACGGCCCGGGCCTTGAAGGCCGGGCCGCCGCTGGCCAACGACGTGCTCTTCCTGTTCACCGACGCCGAAGAGGCCGGTCTGCTCGGCGCCCGCGCCTTCTTCGAGCAGCACCCACGGGCGGCCGAGGTGGGCATGGTGGTCAACTTCGAGGCCCGCGGCAACCGCGGCGCTTCGGTGATGTTCGAGACCAGTTCCGGCGACGGCCAGCTAATCCAGGCCTTCGCGCGGGCGGTGCCCTCCCCCGTCGCCTTCTCCTTCACCTACGAGGTCTACAAGCGGCTGCCGAACGACACCGACTTCACCGTGGCGCGACGGGCCGGCAAACCGGGCCTCAACTTCGCCTACATCGACAACGTCTCGGCCTACCACCTGGCGCAGGACGACCTGAAGCGGGTCGATCGCGCCAGCCTGCAGGACCACGGCGATGCCGCCCTGGGCCTCGCCCGCGAGCTGGGCAATGCCGACCTCACGGGGTCCTGGCAGAGCCCGAACGCGATCTACTTCCCGTTCTTTTCCCTGGCCTTCGTACACTACCCCGGCGCCCTGGCCTGGCCGCTGACCGCCCTCGCCGTCATCGGGCTCATCCTTCTGATCTTGCGCGGCCGGAAGCGTGAGCGCCTGAGCACCGGCCGGCTCCTCGGCGGCTTCACCGTGGCGCTGGTCGGCACGGTGGTGCTGTTCATGGTGGCCGGCTACCTCAGCCGCTTCGTGTGGAGCCCGCCCTACAACTTCCTGCTGTGGAACGGCCGCTCCAGCAACTCGCTCTACCTGCTGGCGATCGCCCTCTTCGCCGCGGGCCTGGCCGTCGCGCTGCTGCGCTGGGCCGCCGGGCGGTTCGGCGGCGAGAACCTGGCCGCCGGAGGCCTGGTGCTGGCCGGCGTCGCCGCCGTGGCGGCAGGCGTTCTGGCCCCGGGCGCCTCCTACCTCTTCGTCTGGCCGCTGCTCGCCGGCATCGCGACCCTGTGGACCTGGGTCGGGGCGCCCAAGCCGGAAGCGCCGGGACCGGCGACGATCGTCTGCCTGGCCTTGACGGGCGTGGTGACCGCCGGGCTGTGGGCGCCGTCCCTCGCCCTGTTCGGAACCACCCTCGAAGCGGGGGCCGCCGGCCTGATGGCGGGCGGGGTCTTCCTCCTCCTGGCGGCCTTCCTCTCCGCTCTGCTGGCCCTCGGCCGGCCCGCGGCCCGCGGCCGTCTCTTGCCGCTCGGCCTGGTCGGCATCGGCCTCGCCCTGATCGTGGCGGTGAAGCTCTCGGCCGGCTTCTCGCCGGAGAACCGGCGTCTCTCGAGCCTGTGGTACTGGCTCGATACCGAGAGCGGCCAGGCCTCCTGGATGAGCCTCAACCCGGCGGTGGACCCCTTCATCCGCCCGTTCTTGACCGATCAGCCGGAGCGCGCGCCGCTGCCCCGTGCCTTCAACATGAACCGCCCCGCCATGATGAAGGCCGCCCCGGTCCTCGAGGGAGCAGCCGCCACGACCTCGGCGTACCGTACCGCCGACGGCAAGGCTCACGTGCGCTTCGCCTGGGCCCAGTCGCCCGATCGGCTGCTGATCGCCCTACGGCCCACCGGCCGCCTGGCGTCGCTCAGCCTCGACGGTGAGGCGCTGAGGCTGACCGACGTTGCCGCCGGCGCACCGACGACGCTGCTGTTCCACGGCCCCGGCCGGCCCGAGCTCGACCTCGAGCTGGAGGTCGAAGGCGGGTCGGTGGAGCTCGAGGTGGTTCACCAGCGCTTCGGGCTACCGACCCTGCCCGGCCAGCCCACTCCCCAGCGCCCGGCTGACACCATGCCGGGGCTTCTGTGGGTCAACGACTCGGTGCTGATCCGCTCGACGTTGACCATCGATCCCGCCACCCTGCCGCCCGCACCGGAGCCGGTGCCCACTACTCCAGGGTGAGCTCGATGCCGCCCGTGAGGCGGGCGGCGAGGTTGTAGAAGAAGGCGGAGAGGACCCCGCCCAGGAAGCCGAAGAAGCCGTAGACGATGGGCAGGACGATGATGGCGCCGAGGCCGAAGAGCGGCGCCAGCCAGGCCATGTCCTCACCGCTGGCGGCGCCGATGCCGGCGCCGAGCAGCGACAGGAAGGAGATCACCGCGCCGATGATCAACGCGAGGCCGGCATAAAGCAGCGCCGCCGTCAGCCCGGCCGAGAGCACACCGATTCGCTTCAGCTTCATCACCAATCCTCCTTCAGATTCGGTCTGCGAGGATTACGGCTGGGCCTGGATGCCCATTCCGAGGGAGCGCGGAGCCCTGTGGTAACGTGCCCTTTTCCAATCGCCAGAAAGGAGCTCCGATGAACCCCAAGATTCTGCGCCGCACCGCGGGTGGCCTGGCTCTGGGCCTGCTGCTCGCCGCGGCGCCGGTCCTTGCCCAGGCGCCGGCCGCCGGGCCGGTCCTCGAGACCGATGACCAGAAGACCCTCTACGCGATCGGCCTCTTGATCGCCGCCAACCTCCAGCAGTTCCAGCTCACCGAGGCCGAGGTCGCCCTGGTCACGGCCGGCCTGACCGACAGCGTCGTCGGCCGTGAGCCCAAGGTGAAAGTGGAGGAGTTCGGACCGAAGATCCAGGCCCTCGCCCAGGCCCGGGTGGCTGCGGCCGCCGGCCGCGAGCAGGCGGCCTCCGAAGGCTTCCTGGCTGCCGAGGCCGCCAAGGCCGGGGCCGTCAAGAGTGACTCCGGGCTGATCTACACCGAGATGACGGCCGGCACCGGCGCCAGCCCGGCCGCGACCGACACGGTCACCGTGCACTACCACGGCACCCTGCGCGACGGCAAAGTGTTCGACAGCTCGGTCGATCGCGGCCAGCCGGCGACCTTCGCCCTGAACCGGGTGATCCCCTGCTGGACCGAGGGCGTACAGAAGATGAAGGTGGGCGGCAAGAGCCGCCTGGTCTGCCCCTCGAAGATCGCCTACGGCGACCAGGGCCGGCCGCCGGTCATCCCCCCGGCCGCCACGCTGGTCTTCGAGGTGGAGCTGATCTCGATCGCCCCGCCCACCCCGCCCCCGGCCCCCGCGGCACCCCCCGCGCCGCCGGCCGACCCGAAGCAGTAAGCAGCATCCCGGAGCGCCGAGCCCCGGCTCGGCGCGTTTCCTCTCACTCGGGAGTCTTCGACGCCCTGGCCGCCCAGGCACCTGCCGAGCAGGCGGTCACTTTGGACTGCTCGCCTCGGCGCGGCGCTCCAGGTCTGCGGCCGCACACTCCCTCCCCTTTGTCATCCTGAGCGCAGCGAAGGATCTGGGCGGGCGTGTCCCTTCTCCTCCCCCAGATCCTTCGCTGCGCTCAGGATGACAAAGGGGGGGCGCTTCCGAGGTCGAGCTGCCCTTTAGAGTGCGGCGACGGGTCGCCACTTTGGAGCGCTGGAAAGCGGCGACACGTCGCCGCACTCCAAAGGGCCTTCTCACCCCGGCAGCGGGCCGGTCGCCTCCACCGGCAGCAGGCGCTGGCGGCCGGTGGCCGGGTCGGTCCAACGCCAGGCGAGCCAGCGCCAGGCCTCCTCCGAGGCGTAGAGAACCTTCTCCCCCGCTCCGTCCAGGCTCACCGACTGCCCGTCCGGCAGGTGCCAGCCGGTCCACACGCATTCGCCCGTCGCCACGTCCCAGATCTTGAGGGTTTGGTCGGTGGAGGCGGAGAGGACTCGGTTTCCGTCGGGGCTCCAGGCGCAGGCCCAGACGGGTCCGGAGTGGCCCATGTTCATCGCAAGAGTAAGCTCGGGGGAGAGGGTGGGTGGGTTCGCCCCCTGCCCGCCGAGGGGCGCTTCCCCCACCTCCTTCTCCCAACCCTCGGGCAGCTCCGCTCCCGCTCGCTCCACACCGATCCACCAGCAGCCGGCGAGCTGGGCCTTGGCCAGGCGAGCACCGGCGATGGACCCTCCTCGCCAGGAGAGGCCGGAAAGGTCCGCCCCCTCCCCCTCCACCCCGGCTGCCCGGACGTCCAGGAACAGCGCCTGCCTGGCCTCCAGCCCCCGCAAGTCCGCCCCGCTCAAGTCCACGTGCTCCACACGGCTCCGGCTCAGCCAGGCCCCGTGCAAGTCCGCTCCCCGCAGGTTCAACGGCTTGGCGGGGCTCTCGCCCCGGATCCTCCACTCCTCGAGATCGGCGCCCGCCAGGTTCACGAAGGCGGGATCCGGCGACGGATAGCCCATCTCGATCGCCCGCAGCCAGTAGCGGAAGGCCAGCACGGCGCCCCGCAGGCAGCCCCCTCCGAGCACGCCGTCCATCCCCTCCAGGCCCCGGGAGCTCGGTTCCAGGCTCAAGAGCTGGCCGAGGAAGTCCAGCGTCTCGAGCGAAGCCATGGGCAGGTCCCAACCCTCGGGCCGGCCTTCCTCCAGACTGTGCAGCAGGTGGAGGGCCAGGAAGTACTCCTGGAGCGAGGTGTGGGCGAAGCGGAAGCGCTTCTCCTCCGTGTCCGGCCGCAGCACGAAGGTGGCCGTGCGCAGGTCCTCCTTGAGCACGGCCCTTTCCTTGCCCGTGTAGGCCCCGGCCAGGGCCGGGTTGGCCAGCAGGAACTCGTCGAACCAGCCTTCGAGCCGATCCGCGTCCCACTCCTTCACCCCTTCCCGCCACAGGGCGGCGGCCAGCGCCTCCATGAGCCGGCGCTTGTGCAGGGGGTCCAGGGAGTGCTTGGGGTCGTCCCGGGCCAGCCAGCGGCGCACGAAGAGGCCGTAGACCCGGGCGGCGTTCACCGCCTCCCCCCGGGCACGGATCTCCTCCAGCTCCCCCAGGTGCTCCGAGAGCAGGGAAAGCAGGAAGGGCCGCTCCGCCAGCTCCCGCAGGTTGTGGACGGAGGCGAACAGCTCCATGGCCTCGCCCGCCCGCTCCGGCGAGCCCAGAACCCCCGTCAGGTACTGGCGGATCTGCCCTTCGGAAAAGGGCAACAGGCAGAAGGCCCGGTAGTCCTCCCTCCCGAGCCGTTCCCGCCCCTCCCCCACGAGAAACGAGCTCTGGTCCATCACATCCCGGAAGTAGTGGCTGCGGCAGGAGATCAGCAGCTTGCCCAGGCGAGCCTTGGGCGGGGAGGGCGCGGCGTCCTCGGTCTCGGCTCCCTCCTCTTTCCACAGCGCCGGCGGCAGCACGCTCCACAGCTGGCGGATGAAGTCCCGGCTGGCGGCCGGGGGCAGGTGGACGATCTTCTCGTCCAGGCCGTCGAAAAGGATCACGGCGCCTTCGGTCTGAACCAGCCGCTTCAGGTCAGCCGGTGTCAGACTTGGTGCTCCAGGGGAATCCCAGTGGCGGGAGATTACCGTGGCCAGCAGCTCTTCCAAGCTGGGCACGGCCTCTCGCTGCCCCTGCACCGCATGTCGCAGGTCCACGTAGATCGGCAGGGGGACGGCAGGGTCGGACTTCCTCAGCGCGAGCAGCCGGCGGGTGACTTGCCGGAGGGCCGTGGTCTTGCCGATGCCGAACTCGCCTAACAGGGCGAAGTATCTGGGGGGCGAAGGATCTAGGGCCCAGGCAACCATCTGATCCCGCGCGCTCTGGCCCTCTCGCCGGGTGCTTACGCTTTCAGGGTCCGGGCGCAGGGAGTCCAGCTCTCCCAGACTCGCGAGCTGGACACCGAAGTTGTCGATCAGAAAACCCTCATCCTCGACCACGGCACGGCCCGCCAGCTCCTCGGCCTCGCGCCGGGCGAGATCCTCGGCTGCCCGGGCCGGCCGGGCCCGTTCCTCCGGCCTTGACGGCGGAGGCGAGGGCGCACCTGGGAAGAGCACGTCGAGCCGGCGGATCAGCTGGGCTAGGAGTTCGTGTGCGAACTCTCGCCGCTCTCGGGGGCCCTGGCACTGGTCATAGAAGCGACCTTCTCGCTGCGCTCCGGCCTTCAGGAAGACCCAGGCATCCTTGACCTCGGGAGGGCCGTGCTGGGCGAAGTCAAGCCGGCCGAGCCCGACCGGGAAGAAGGGCTTGGGCGCCGGCTTGTGGTCCGAGGGTACGAACCAAGGGAGCTCGTCCTTCACGATGTACTGGCTCGCCAGCGCTGACGGCGAGAGCAAGAAGAGGCCAAGGTCGCAATCGGCAATGCGCTCCTGGATCTGCTGGTCAAGGTGCCCACCAACCATCAGCTCCTGGTCGAGCCAAAGGGTCACCTCGTAGCGTCGGAGTGCCTTGACCAGAGGTCGGAGATCGGCCAGCAGCCAATCCACCTGCTTGGCGTCCTCGTGGGCGTACGACACGAAGATGCTGACCTCCACCTGCCCCTTCTCATTAATGCGGAAGCCCCGAGAAGCAATCTCCGTGGACTCTCCGATGGTGGCTTCCTCGGCGAACCGCTCCACCTCACGGGTCACCGGGTCCGGCCCGGTGAACCAGCAGAGCCGCTCAGCCGGCGGGTTCTTCTTCCGCGTGTCCACGTGGAGGCGCAGGCCCAGATCCCCCCGGCCGAGCGTCTTGCCCTCGGCGGCGTCGTTCAGCCGTTTGCGCAGGGAGGTGAAGGCAGCCAGGGCCTTGACGCCGTCCAGATCCGCGTACGTGGCCGCCAGGGCCTCCGAGAGCCGGGTGCGCTCCGTGACGGCCAAGCGCAGGAGGGCATCCAGACGATCACGGTCGGACTTACCCAACTCCTCCCGCCAATGGGCGGCTGCGGCTTGGAGAGCTGGGCCGAAGAGAGAGCGTTGGTGGTTGGCCATGCCGACAAGGTACGCCTGTCCAGCGCTAAAGCAAAGCGCTTCTCGTAACGATTTTGATGATTTGTTTACGATTACCGAGCGGCAGTGTCGAGCGAGCAGAAGGCGGGGAGATCGCTCCGCTCCGCCCGCTGTGCGGGCTCCGGTCGGGTAGCGGCGGGGTGGGCGGCGAGGTAGAGGGCTTTAACGAGGAGCCGTTCTCGAGCGATTCTGCCAGCTACTCGCTGTTGTTCGCCGAGGCCAAGTCTGTGTCGTCGAGAGCCGCTTGCACCATCTCCGGAGTGATCGGCGTGGCGCCTTCCGGAACAACGAACTTGGGGAATCCGTCCCGACCTGCGACCGCAGGCTCGGCTTCTGGAGCCCTCGGGGCAAAGACACGTGCTTTGTCAGTCTCCGACATGCGTCACTCCGTCGAAACCGTCTCGTCCTTCGCCGCCAGCGCCGCCTTCAGCGTGTGCCAGGGCAGGGTGCAGCACTTGACCCGCACGGGGAACTCGCGCACGCCGGAGAAGACCTCCAGCTTGCCCAATTCCGGCGGCGCCTCGCCGGGCTTCGAGGGGTCGCCGGTCAAGAGGGTGTGGAAGGTGTCGAAGAGGTGCTCGACCTCGCCCAAGGTCTTGCCCTTGACCGCCTCGGTCATCAGCGAGGCCGAGGCCGTCGAGAGGGCACAGCCCGAGCCTTCGAAACGGACGTCCCGGAGCCTCTCGCCGTCGAGGGCGAGGTGCACGGTGCAGCGGTCGCCGCAGAGGGGGTTGTCCCCTCGCGCCGAGCGGACCGGGCCGGCCAGAGGGCCGAAGTTCCGCGGCCGCCGGGTGTGGTCGAGGATGATCTCCTGGTAGAGAGCTCGGAGGTCGCTCATCACCCGAACAGCTCCCGCACGCGGCCGAGGCCGGTGATCAGCCGGTCCACCTCGGCGCGGGTGTTGTAGAGGGCCAGCGACGCCCGCGCCGTGGCTGGCACGCCGAAGCGCGCCATCAGGGGCTGAGCGCAGTGGTGGCCGGCACGCACCGCAACTCCCTCCACGTCGAGCACGGTGGCCACGTCGTGAGCGTGGGCGACGTCGAGCACGAAGGAAAAGACCCCGATGCGCTCCCTCGCCTGGCCGATCAAGGTGAGGCCAGGCACCTCGGCGAGCCGCGCCAGGGTGTAGGCCGTGAGGTCCGCCTCGTGCGTGGCCAGGCCCTCCCGGTCGAGGCTCTCCAGGAAGTCGAGAGCGGCGGCGAGACCCAGCGTGGCCTCGATCGCCGGCGTGCCGGCCTCGAAGCGGAAGGGTGGGTCGGCGAAGCTGGTGCCGGTGAAGGAGACCGAGCGGATCATGTCGCCGCCGCCCAGGAAGGGCGGCATGCCGGCGAGGTGCTCGGCGCGGCCCCACAGGGCCCCGACGCCGCTGGGCCCGAAGACCTTGTGGCTCGAGAAGGCGTAGAAGTCGCAGCCCAGGGCGCTCACGTCGACCGCAAGGTGGGCCACGGCCTGGGCGCCGTCCACCAGCACGGGCACCCCGGCCGCGTGGGCCAGGCGGCTCATCTCGGCCACCGGATTGACCGTGCCGAGCACGTTCGAGACGTGGGGGAAGGCGGCGAAGGCCACGCCCTCGCCGAGCAAGCGCCGCCACTCCTCGAGGATCACCTCGCCGCGGTCGTCCACCGGGGCCACCAGCAGCCGGCCGCCGGTCTCGCCGAGCAGGAGCTGCCAGGGCACGATGTTGGCGTGGTGCTCCATCTCGGTGATGAGCACGGCGTCACCGTGTTTCCCGCCCGCCAGGCGCTGGCGCACGAAGGTGCGGGCCACCAGGTTGACGGCCTCGGTGGTGCCGCGCAGGAAGACGACCTCCTCGGCGCGGACGCCCAGGAAACGCGCCACCCGCTCGCGGGCCCCCTCGTAGGCGGCCGAGACCCGGGCCGCGAGGCCGTAGACCCCGCGATGGACGTTCGCCGTACCGCCCCGCCAGTGGCCGGCGACGGCGTCGATCACCGCTTCCGGCTTCTGGGTGGTGGCGGCGTTGTCGAGGTAGGCGAGGCCCGGGGTCACCGCGGGGAAGACGCGGCGGACGGCCTCGACGTCGAAGGCCCCGAGCGCCGCCTCGGCGCGGACTGCCGCCGCGATCACCTCGCTCATACTGCCTGGCGGACGATCTCGCCCTTGGGCAGGCGATGGAAGAGGAACTCCTCGACCTCGCGGCGCAGCGGCTCCACCTTCAGCCTCTCGACGATGTCGGCGGCGAACGCGTACGTCAGCAGGCTCCGGGCCGCCTCCTCGCCGATGCCGCGGGAGCGCAGGTAGAAGATCGCGTCCTCGTCGAGCTGGCCCACCGTCGAGCCGTGGGTGCACTTGACGTCATCGGCGAAGATCTCGAGCTGCGGGTTGGCGTTGACCAGGGCCTCGCGGGAGAGCAGCAGGTTGCGGCTGGACTGCTTGGCGTCGGTCTTCTGCGCGCCCTTGGCGACGAAGATGCGGCCGTTGAACACCGCCCGGGAGCGCTCGTCGAGCACCCCCTTGAACAGCTCGAAGCTGTTGCAGTGGGCCTTGGCGTGGTCCACCCGCATGTGGTTGTCGAGGAACTGCGTGCCGCGCAGCACGTAGAGGCCGTTCAAGGTGCACTCGGCGCCTTCGCCGTCGAGCACGGCGTTGACGTCGTTGCGTACCAGTGCGCCGCCGGTAGAGATCGAGTGCGAGAAGAGGTTGCTCGCGCGCTCCTGGTGAAACTGCAGGGTCGCCAGGTGGTAGGCCGAGACCGACTCCATCTGTCGCTTGTAGTGATCGACCACCGCGGCCGCTCCGGCGGCCACCTCGGTGACGGCGCAGGTGAAGGTCACCCCTTCGCCTAGACTGGCGTAGGTCTCGACCAGGGTCAGCTGGCTGGCCTCTCCGGCCACCACCAACAGCCGGGGGAAGACCGCCGACGGTTCCGGGGCGGCAGTGGTGAGGAAGATCAGCTGCACCGGCTCCTCGATCACGGCGCCACGGGCGGTCTCGAGGTACGCGCCGTCGGTGAAGAAGGCCGTGCTCAAGGCGACGAAAGGGTGCTCGGCGAAGCTCGCCCAGGCACCGAGGCGGCCTTCGAGCCGCTCGGGCTCCCGGGCCAGCACCTCGGCGAGGCTCGCCACGCGGAGGCCGGCGGGCAGGCCCTCGAGCGTCGACAGAGCCGGCGCGAAGCGGCCGTCGACGAAGATCAGCCGGATGCCGCCCGGCCAGCCGAAGCGATCGGCCTCGGCGGCCCTCACCGCCGGGCCGGCTGCGGGCGGGGTGAAGCTGGTGCGCGCCAGGGCAGAGACGTTGGTGAAGCGCCACTCCTCCTGCCGGGTGGTGGGGAAGCCCAGCTCGAGGAAGCGGTCGAAGGCATGACGCCGCAGCTCCGCGAGGAAGCGGGGCTCCCCCGAGCGCTCCTGACGGAGCCGCTCGAACGCCTCCGCCCAGGGGGCGAGGGAAGTGGCGGCCGGTGGTTCCAGGGTTGCCGTCGTCATCGTCAGCTCCGTTCAGGCGGGCAGGGCCGCCGCCACTTCCTCTTCCAACCAGGCGTAGCCCTTGGCCTCGAGCTCCAGGGCCAGCTCCTTGCCGCCCGAACGGACAATCCGGCCGTCCAAGAGCACGTGCACGAAGTCCGGCACGATGTAGTCGAGCAGACGCTGGTAGTGGGTGATGACCAGGAAGGAACGGTCGGGGGAGCGCAGCGAGTTGACGCCGTCGGCGACGATCTTCAAGGCGTCGATGTCGAGGCCGGAGTCGGTCTCATCGAGCACGGCCAGGCGGGGCTCGAGCACCGCCATGTGGAAGATCTCGTTGCGCTTCTTCTCGCCACCGGAGAAGCCCTCGTTGACCGGCCGGTGGAGCAGCGCCTCGTCCATCTTCACCAGCTTCATCTTCTCGCGCGCCAGGCCGAGGAAGTCGATGGCGTCCATCTCGGGCAGGCCACGGTGCTTGCGGATGCCGTTCAAGGCCGCCTTCAGGAAGTAGGTGTTCGAGACCCCGGGGATCTCCACCGGGTACTGGAAGGCGAGGAAGATGCCCTCACGAGCCCGGTCCTCCGGATCGAGCTCGAGCAGGTCCTGGTCGAGGAAGCGGACGCTGCCTCTGGTCACCTCGTATGCATCACGACCGGCGAGCACCTGGGCGAGCGTGCTCTTGCCCGAGCCGTTGGGTCCCATGATGGCGTGGACCTCCCCCGGTCCGACTTCGAGATCGATGCCCTTCAAGATCTCCCGGCCCTCGATCGAAACGTGCAGATCGTCAATCTTCAACATGGTGCCACGAGCTCCCGGTTCTTTGCCCTTCTGATTGGTTCTCTGGGTTGCCTAGCCAACGCTGCCCTCGAGGTTGACCTCGAGCAGCTTCTGCGCTTCCACGGCGAACTCCATCGGCAGCTCGCGGAAGACCTCCTTGCAGAAGCCGTTGACGATCATCGACACGGCGTCCTCGGTCGCGATGCCTCGCGAGTTGCAGTAGAAGATCTGGTCCTCGCCGATCTTCGAAGTGGTCGCCTCGTGCTCCATGCGCGCCGTGGGGTTCTGGACGTCGATGTAGGGGAAGGTGTGGGCGCCGCACTTCTCACCGATCAGCATCGAGTCGCATTGGGAGAAGTTGCGAGCGCCGTCCGCGCCCTTCAAGATCTTGACCTGGCCGCGGTAGGTGTTCTGGCCGTGGCCGGCGGAGATGCCCTTCGAGACGATGGTGCTCTTGGTGTTCTTGCCGATGTGGATCATCTTGGTGCCGGTGTCGGCCTGCTGGAAGCCCTTGGTCAGGGCCACCGAGTAGAACTCGCCGACCGAGTCGTCGCCCTTCAAGATCACGCTCGGGTACTTCCAGGTGATCGCCGAGCCGGTCTCGACCTGGGTCCAGGAGATCTTCGACTTGCGTCCTTCGCACTTGCCGCGCTTGGTGACGAAGTTGAAGATGCCGCCCTTGCCGGTCTCCTTGTCGCCGGGGTACCAGTTCTGCACCGTCGAGTACTTGATGGTTGCGCCTTCGAGGGCCACCAGCTCGACCACCGCGGCATGGAGCTGGTTCTCGTCCCGCTTGGGCGCCGTGCAGCCCTCGAGGTAGCTGACGTGGGCGCCCTCGGCGGCGACGATCAGGGTGCGCTCGAACTGGCCGGTGTTCTGGGCGTTGATCCGGAAGTAGGTGGACAACTCCATCGGGCAGCGCACGCCCTTGGGCACGTAGACGAAGGAGCCGTCCGAGAACACCGCCGAGTTCAAGGTGGCGAAGAAGTTGTCGCTGTAGGGCACCACTGAGCCGAGGTACTGCCGCACCAGCTCGGGGTGCTCGCGCACGGCTTCCGAGAAAGAGCAGAAGATCACCCCCGCCTCGCGCAGCTTCTCCTTGAAGGTGGTGGCCACCGAGACGCTGTCGAACACCGCGTCGACCGCCACGCCGGCGAGCATCTCCTGCTCGCGCAGGGGGATGCCCAGCTTGGCGTAGGTGGCGAGCAGCTCGGGGTCGACTTCGGCGAGGCTCTTGGGGCGGTCCTGGTCCGACTTCGGGGCGGAGTAGTAGGCGATCGCCTGGTAGTCGATCGGCGGGTAGTGCACGTTGGCCCAGCGCGGCTCCGTCATGGTCAGCCAGTGGCGGTAAGCCTTGAGGCGCCAGTCGAGCATCCAGGAAGGCTCACCCTTCTTCGCCGACAGACGGGCGACGACCTCCTCGGAGAGGCCGGGGGGGAAGGTCTCCTGCTCGATCTCGGTGACGAAGCCCCATTCGTAGTCGCGCTCGGCGAGCTGCTCGAGGGTGGCGGTAGCGGTGGTCGGCATGTCGTGGCCCTTCTCGGAGGAACGTTCTGGTTCTTCTTGGCCCCCCTCCGGGGAGCCGCAGTGCTAGTGCCTGCCGCCCAGGGAGACCAACTTGAGCGACGCCGGCCGGCTCATCTCGGCGAGGGTGATCCCGGCGAGGGCCTCGAGGATGGCGCGGTTGATGCGCTGCCAGTTGCCCTCCACCGGACAGAAGGCCTGGTTACCGCAAGCGTCCTCGATGCACTCGGTCACCGCGATCGGACCCTCGAGCGCCGTGATGATCTCGGCGACGGTGATCTCGGCCGCCGGGCGGCCCAAGTTGTAGCCGCCGTGGGCGCCGCGGTGGGAGGCGAGGAGGCCCGAGCGGGCCAGCTTCTTCAGGATCTTGCTCACCATCGGTGCCGGCAGGCGGGCCTCGGTGGCCAGCTCCGGTGCCGTGTAGAGCCGGGTGGGCTCGACGGCGAGGTGGCTCAACAGGACGATGCCGTAGTCGGTCAAGCGTGTGATGCGGATCATGATGCTCCCGGCCGCAAAGAGTACCGAGACGGTACGGATTCTGTCAAGGCAGCGGCGCTGACGCCTGCTTGTCACACTCTCACGACACCAGATCACTCTTAAGGTCATTGACCCCAGCTGCAAAGTCAGCATAGACTGTCAGTAGTTGCCTTCATAGATTTTATTGCTTCTTGATCAGATCGAACGGCCGGTTGGCCGTCCCGAGTCCCGGACCAGGCATCGCCTGACGTTTCTATAAAGCAGCAATCTCGCTAATCGGGGGTGGCCCATGGGACAACTGTCCCTGAAGACGGAATACCTGAATCCGCACGTCGAGGCCCTCTTCTACCGCATGAGCCAGGAGGAGGGTGAGGGTCTGGCGGATCTGCTGGCCTTCTACTCGCCCTATGGCCCCCTGCGCAAGGTCGTGACCTACTTCGGTCCGGCCGGCGGCATGCCGATCCACGTCGGCCACAGCGAGTACTACGACTTCGACTACATGCTGCGCCGGATCACCGGTCTATCGGCGCTCGACAGCGGTCTCTCGCAGAGCCTCTTTGCCGGTGGCAAGGGCGGCAACGTCCCCCACATGTTCATCTCCAGCCTCGCCGAGGCCGTCGAGCGGGTGCTCGGCTGCCTCGCCGTGTTCGAGAAGAGTGACCAGATCGTCTACGCGAGCTACCGGGACATGCAGCGCCGTGGCTACGAGTGCCTGGGCCCGGGTGACATCCCCCTCTTCGCCGACGAGCAGCACGAGCGACGGCAGATCTACTACGAGCGCTTCACCGACGACAGCTTCGTGGGCTGGATCGAGGGCCGGCAGCTGCTGTCCGGGCGCAAGCTCTGGATGCCCGTCCAGATGGTCGCGCTCTTCTACTCCCTGCGCCCCGACGAGGCCCTGGTCGGCTACTCGACCAGCGGCGGCCTCGCCAGCCACATCTCCGAGCGCGAGGCCCTGTTCCACGGCATCACCGAGCTGATCGAGCGCGACGCCGTGAACCTGCGCTGGGTGTCGAAGATGGCCCCCCTGCTGGTCGACCTCGACCGAGAGGTCCGCTCTCCCGAGCTTGCGAACCTGCTCGCGATGAGCCGCGGCTTGCCCGGTGACTTCGGCTTCTACCTGCAGACGGTGGACATCCCCGAGGTGCCGGTGATCACCGTGCTCCAGGTCTGCCGGTGGCTCAAGAAGTGGTCGTACTACGCCGGCGGGGGCGTCAACCTCGACATCGACAGCGCCATGCTCCAGGCCCTGACCGAGTTCGGCCAGTCCGAGCGCAGCCTGCGCCTCGCCCAGACCGCGCCGGACCGTTACTTCGCCCACGGCGTGCGCCAGATGTTCGACGTACCCGAGGACACGCCGGTCAGCCAGATCGACATCTTCTTCAAGATCATCGCCTACTACGGCTACGCCAAGAACGTTCGCAAGATGGACGGATATCTCGCCGGTGAGCGTCGGATCAACCTGTCGGACATCGCCACCGACGACTCGCCCAATTCGGAGGTGCGCTATCAGCGGCTCCTGGCGGTGCTCGCCAAGCACAAGATCGATCCGATCGTCTTCGACTTCACACCGCCGCAAATGAAGCAGGTCCGGCTGATGAAAGCTTACATCCTCGAGCTGGCACCGCCTTATCTCCACTCCAAACCACTACTCGGGCATCCGCGCTTCTATGAGATGCCCGTCAAGCTGGGCTATCGAGACAGCCCTCTCGGCTTCGACGACTTGCTGACGGATCCCATGCCATATCCGTAGTGGTGAAGGAAACAGGGGCCGCCGCTCACCACCTCTCCCATCCCTGAACACGAGGTCGCCCCACAGAGAGAGGTTCGCGGGCAGAGAAGACGGATGAAACTACGAGACTCTGAACGATCTTCAACTCTCAAAGGGAGATCACTGATGAAGAGACTTGCTCTCGGTATCGGCCTGATCGGCGTCATGGCGCTGGTCACCGGCCTGGCCGTGGCGAACCACGACGAGGGGTCGCTTGCACCGACCTTCTCGCTCAGGGCCGCTGCGTCCGCTACCTACCTGACCACTGTGGTCAGCGGTACGTTCCAGGCCGGCTGTCCGGCCTACGAAGAACTCGCGACTCTGCAGGCGGATCTCGGCATCGAGTCCGCCGGCACCAGTGGCTACTACGTCTACCTCAGCCAGAACGCGGACCCGAACGGCGACCAGCTCTACGAGGTTCGGATTCCCGTGACGGATGCCGCGGTCAACCTGCGCAAGCAGGTCCAGGATGCGGCGAAGCTCTATCGTCTGGGCACCACCGATGTCGTTCAGGAAGGGCCGCGTACGGTTGTTTCGGTTGGTAAGCCGGCTGGCTACTCCGATCGTGCCAAGCTGTACAACGACCTCTTCAACTACATCAAGAGCCAGCGTTGGAGCACGGCCGGCCCGCCGGTCGAGGAGTTCCTGGAAGCCGCGTCGATCGCTCACGACGACCCGATCGACAATTACCCCTCGATGCTCAGCGTCGCGGTCTCGGGCACGACCACCAGTGCCCCGGTCAAGGAGTAATCACCATGAAGCTGAACACTCGTGTTCGCGTCGAGGAGAAGTACGACTCGCCGGCGGTCGTGGTGGCTCCGGGTGGCTGGTGCTGCTGCACTTGCTGCCACAGCTGGTGCCACTGTCACGTGTCGAACGTGATGGCCAGCTCGGGGGACGAGGAGCTCTAGGCGAGTCCCGGCCGTAGGGCCGGTGCTCGACGGAGCGTCAGTCGGGGATCCCGGGGGGAGAGGCGCGCTGCCCCCGCGCCGGTGCTCTCGCCCGGGCCCCTTTTCGCACACGAATGGGCCGAGGAGCTGAGCGATGAATTCAGGGAATGGCCGAGCCGATCACGAGGGTCTGGTGGCCGAGCGGCGTTTCACCCGCAACCCGTGCGTGACGATCATCCACTGCGGCGAGGATGAGATCGTCGTCAAGCACGGCTCGCGGTCCCGATTCACCAAGAATGTCCGCGACGATGGGCGCACCCGCCTGCTCGGTCGGATCCTGCGCAACGTGGTGCCACCAGTCTCCCTCGGGGAACTGGAGCAGCGCCAACTGCTGCGCCCCGAGGAACGGGAGGACGCGGCGAACCTGGTGACCTACCTGCTGGAGCAGGGCATCCTGGTCGAGCCGGACCAGGACCCCACCAGCGTCTACCTGCGCACCATCCTGGGCGCCCAGACGCCCCTCGCCGGCAAGAGCGTGGCGATGCTCGGTGCCGGGCACCTCGGCAGCCGGATCGCCTCCGACCTCGCCGGTGTCGGCGTCGGCCGGCTGTGGCTGATGGACGGCCGGCGGGCCGAGACCGGCGAACCCTACGTCGAGAGCCTGGCGCAGGCCCTGGAAGGGCGCACCCACGGCGCCGTGGAGGTCGCCCGGGAGGGCCTCGAGGACGAGGCGGCGGTGGCCGCGGTCATCGGCGAGGTCGACTTCGCCGTCGCCGCCCTCGAGCACTTTTCGGCCCGCACTTTCCACCTGATCAACAGCGTCGCCCTGGCGGCCCGCAAGCCCTGGATCTCGGTCTACATCGACGGCAGCGAGGCCCTGGTGGGGCCGATCTACGTGCCCGGCGAGAGCTGCTGCTACAACGAGTTCGAGATCCAGCACGAGGCCACCCTGGGGGGGATGAAGGACGACTACCTGATCTACAAGGAGACCCTGGACATGGCCCCGCAGCTCACCGAGCCGCCGGTGCTGCCGCCCTACCTCTCGGTGGCGAGCGGCCTGGCGGTCTCCGGGGTGATGCGCTTCCTGCTGTCGGGGCGCTCCTTCCTGGTCGGGCGGGCCAACCGCTTCGACTTCGAGCGTCTGTCGATCGACTACGAAGAGGTGTTGCGCCTGCCTCGCTGCCCGGCCTGTGCCCTCTCCCGCCCCGGCTACCGGGCCCTCTTCATGTAGCGAGGTGAGCGCGATGAACGAATCCGAAAGTCTGTGGAGCACCGGCGAACGCAAGCTGCTCGAGGAGGGGATCATCCCCTCACCGAACAGCATCGAGTGCGCCCGCACCGCCCTCGGCGACTACATGCAGCGCCTCGCCTCCAATCAGCCGCACGTGGCCGAGGTCTACCACGAGAACTCCAAGCTCTCGCCCTTCTCGACGCTCGAAGTGCCCATGGACGGGCGCAAGCTCGCCGAAGTGCGCACGTGGTTCTTCCAGACCGCCTACAACATGCGGGAGGACGAGATCGAGACCCGGCACGAGGCGGACTTCCGCAGCCGCGTAGACCGCCTTCCCGAGCCCCTCGCCTCCCTGCTCACCCCCTTCACGGCCCCCGGGCCGGCCGCCGACCTGCTCTACAGCGTCGACTTGCTGCTGCTCCATCAGGCGAAGGTCTACCGGCTGGTGGCCACCACCCAGAAGCTCTGGGTCGAGCGCGAGGTGGCACCGACCGAGTGGGTCGCCCTGCGTGCCGCCCTGCCGGCCCTGCCCGCCAACTGTCCCCTGGAGCGCACGCCGTTGCTGTTCCTGATCGGCTGCGCGTGGCGCTACATGCTGGTCTACGGCCCGCGTGGCTATCGCTACACTCTCTTCGACGCCGGCCGGCTGCTCTCGCTGCTCGAGAGCCAGGCCGCCAAGGCGCGTTGCGGCCTGTTCCTGATGCAGGAGTTCTACGACTCCCGCCTCGACCGCTTCCTCTACGCCGAAGGCGTCGAACGCTCGACGCTGGCGGTCCTCGCCCTGTCCGGAGGCCAACCATGACCATGCCGCTCACCGCCGAGCCCCCGACCGAGATCCTGCTCGAGGCCGAAGAGCCCAACCTCGTCTCCGACGAGTTGCTGGCCGAGCTCGAGGAGCTGGACCCGACCGAGCAGAAACTGATCGCCCGCCTGGTGCGCCGCGCCAAGCGCGACGAGCGGGGCAACCGCCTGCCCGTGACCGAGGTGGCCATGGTCCACGAGTTCCTGAAAGTGGACCTTGAGAACGATGACTTCTCGGTGCTGCGCAACATCACCGCCTACACGGCGCCGCCGGTGGTCAAGGAATATCCGCACCACCAACGCTTCGCCCTGCCCACCGAGCTGCAACCCCTGCCCCATCCGCTGAGCCAGGTGCTGGCCAAGCGCGCCTCGCGCCGCGACTTCTCGAAGGGGCCCCTGTCCTTGACCGAGCTGGCGAGCCTGCTGCACTACGCCTACGGCATCCGCTCCCGGGCTCTGGCCTACAACGTGGCGGGCTTCCCGTCCCGCTTCGTGCCCTCGACCGGCGGCCTGCAGTCGGTGGAGATCTACTTCACGGTCAACGCCGTCGAGGGGCTCCCCCAGGGCCTGTACCACTACAACCCGAACGTCCACGCCGTGGAGCTGCTCGAGCAGGGCAACTTCCGCCGCAAGGTGGTGCGCCTGTGCATCTTCCAGGACTGGCTCGATGCCGCCAGCATCGTGCTCTTCCTGGCCACCGACATGAAGAAGGTGGAGTGGAAGTACGGCCGCCGCGGCTACCGCTTCGTCCACGTGGACCTGGGCATCGTGGCCCAGACCCTCCACCTGGTCGCCACCTCGCTCAAGCTGCGCTCCTGCATGATCGCCGGCTACCAGGACGAGGCGGTGCACGAGATGCTGCAAATCGACGGCCGCACCGAGTTCATCGGCCTGCTGATGGCGATCGGACGCAAGCCCTGGGAGTCGACGCCGGCGACCGCCGAGGCCCCCGCTTCCGGGCAGGAGTGAGGCGTGCTGGCCTTCTTCCTGACGGTCGGCTTTCCCGTCGTGTTGGGAGCCGGCTTCGGCTTGGTGTTCATGGTCGGCCAGGCACTGGGTAAGGGATCCCGGCTGCTCGAACGTAGCGGGGCCTACCTCTACCCGGTCCTGCTGGCGATCCCCTTGATCGCCTGCCTGGTCCCGGCCTGGCGCCAGGGCGGCCTCGAAGCGCTCGGCTTCGCGCTGCCCCGGCTCGGCACCCTGGGCACCTGGACGGTCGTGCTGGTCGGCTCTCTGCTCGGCGTCGCCATCGGCGCCGCCCTCTTCTACAACGAGCTCGCCGTCGGCACCCTGGTGCAGCGGATGGTCGACCGGCGGCGCGGCATCACCCGCGCTCTCGAAGGCCGCTCCCGGGAGTTCGCCGCCGAGCAGAGGCAGGGCTCCCTGGCCTCCATCCTGACCATCTCGATCTTCGTGGTGATCGCCGAGGAGGTGCTCTGGCGCGGCTTCCTGCCCGCGTTCCTCAAGCAGCGCTTCGGGTTGTCGCTGGTGTTGGCCGGCTTCCTGGCCGCCCTCTCCTTCGGCATCAACCACTACTACTTCGGGCTGCGCAACGTGTTCCTGAAGGGCCTCTCGGGCGCCGTGTGGATCGTCCTCTTCCTGGCCACGGGGAGTCTCCTGATCCCCTGCGTCTCGCACTACACCTTCGAAGTGCTGGCCTGGCGGCGGATCCGCGGATGAGCACCCTGGTTCTCGAGAGCCCTCGACTCTTCGACGGCCAGTCCCTCCACCGCGACATGCGCGTGGTGGTCGAGGACGGCCGCATCGCCCGAGTCGAGCCCATCGCGGGCACCACGCCGCCGGGCGGCGAGGTCGAGACCCTGCGCGGCGCCTTCCTGATGCCCGGCCTGATCGACTGCCACCTGCACATCGCCGGCTATGTCGAAGGCTCACCGGCCGGGGTGCCCTTCAAGCCGGTCAAGGATTTTCTGCGCCTGCTGATCTTGAACGGCATCACCACCGCCCGGGACACCGGCAACTCGATCGAGACCATCCAGTACGTGCGGGAGTGGGGCGAGCGCTACGCCGGGCCGCGGGTCTTCGCCTCGGGCCCCCTGCTGGACGTGCCGCCCCTGGTGTGGCCCTTCTCGCGCATCGTCCGCGAGCCGGCCGTGGCCCGCCGGCAGGTCGAGCTGCTGCATCTCGAGGGGATGGACTTCATCAAGTCCTACCGCAACGTCGGCCCCGAGGTGCTCGCGGCGATCGTCGAGACGGCTCGCGGCTTCGGCATGGACGTGGCCGCGGACGTTCACGGGGTGAGCGCCCTCGAGGCCTGCCGCCTCGGCGTGCGCAGCCTCGAGCACGCCTTCAACCTCTTCGACCAGCGGGCCCTGGGCCTGCCCGACGACGAGGCATTCCGCGGCGCCCAAGGCCGGGCACGGGTGTGGCACCACTTCGACCCCGCCTCCCGCGAGGCCGAGGAGATGATCGCCGCCCTACTCGAGCACGGCACCTACGTCTGCCCGACCCTGCTGGTCTCGCACCGCTGGTGCGACCTCGAGGCCATGGTCCACGAGCCCTACCTCGACTACATGGTGGCGGTGATGCCCTACCACCAGTACTTCAAGCGCATGCAGGGGGCTTTCGGCATGGCGATCGGGCGGCGGATCATGAAGGACTATCTGCCGGTGCCCAAGCCGAGCCGCGTGGAGAAGGCCGAGATCGACGACGGCCTGGCCAAGGTGCGCGCCTTTGTGGGTCTGCTCCATCGCCGGGGCGTGCCGGTGGTGGCCGGCACGGACTCGCCCAACCCCTCGATCGTCCCCGGCTTCAGCCTGCACCAGGAGATGGCTTTGATGGTCGAGGCCGGCCTCTCGCCTCTCGACGTGCTGGTGGCTGCCACCTCCCGAGCCGCCTCCCTGCTGCGCCAGGACGACCTCGGCGCCGTGCGGCCGGGCTGCCACGCCGACCTGCTGCTGCTCGATGCCGACCCCACCGAGGACATCCAAAGCTCGCGGAAGATCCGCGCCGTGGTCAAGGCCGGCCGGCCCGTCGATCTCGATCACGTCCACGCCAAGTTCCAGGAAAGTCTGACGCAGAGGAGGTGAGGGGATGAGCGCCGCGGTCTCGGTTGTGAACCTGCGGAAGACCTACGGCCCCCTGGTGGCCGTCGACGATCTCTCCTTCGAGGTTCCGGCGGGCGCCGTCTTCGCCCTGACCGGCCCCAACGGCGCCGGCAAGACCACCACCGTCGAGTGCATCGAAGGGCTGCGCAAGCCGGACCGGGGCAGCGTGCGCGTGCTCGGACTGGATCCCGACCGCGACCACGACCGGCTCTACGAGCGCATCGGGGTCCAGCTCCAGGAGTCCGGCCTCTACGACCACATCAAGGTGCGCGAGGCCTTGGAGCTGTTCGCGAGCTTCTTCCCCAAGCCCCTGCCGGTGGCCGAGCTGCTCGACTCCTTCGACCTCGCGGCGCGGGCGGAAAGCCGCTTCTCAACCCTCTCGGGCGGTGAGAAGAGGAAGCTCTTGACCGCGCTGGCCCTGGTCGGCCGGCCCGAGCTGGTGATCCTCGACGAGCCCACCAGCGGCCTCGACCCCCACGCCCGGCAAGCTTTCTGGGCAACCCTGGGCCGCTTCCGGCGCGACGGGCTGTCGATCATCCTCACCACCCACGACCTGCAAGAGGCCGAGGACCACGCCTCGACCGTGGCGGTGGTCAGCCGGGGCCGGCTGCTCGCCGTGGGGGCCCCGGCCGACCTTCTCTCCGAGCACGGCCTGCGCGAGAGGGTGAGCTGCGCCTGGGCCGAGGCCACTGCGCCGGTGGCCGACGGCGAACCGGGAATCCGCCAGGTGGTGCTCGCCGAGGGGCGGCTGCAGGTCTTCGTCGACGATCCCCAGACCTCGACCTCGTTGACCGACCGCCTGCGCACCCTGGGAGCCCAGGAGCTGGCCCTGCGCCGGGCCAACCTCGAAGACCTCTATCTGATCCTCACCGGCAAGGGCTATCGCAAGGAAGGGGAGGTGACGCCATGAAGGCCTCCATGAACGCCCTCGGCCAGCTGATCAAGACCGAGCTGCGCATGTTCTTGCGCGAGCCGGTGGCAGTGTTCTTCACCCTGGTCTTCCCGTTTATCCCCCTGCTGCTCTTCGGCACCCTCTTCGGCGCCACCGAAGCGGATCCGGGCTTCCGGGTGATCGACGTCTACGTGCCGGCGCTGATCGCCATGGTGATTGCTTTTCTCGGCCTGATGGGCATGCCCATCGCCCTCTCGCAGCACCGCGAGCAGGGAGTGCTCAAGCGCTTCCGGGTCAGCCCGGTGCGGCTGTGGATGGTGCTGGGGGCGCACTGCGCGGTTCAGCTCTGCCTCCTGGTGGTGGTCTCCGTGTTGATCGTGGTCTTCGCCGACCTGATCTTCGGCATCAAGTTCATGCTCCACTTCCCGGCCTTCGTCAGCGTCGCCTTGCTCGGCTGCCTCGCCCTCTTCACCCTCGGCTTCGCCCTGGTCGGACTGTGCTCGAGCCCCCGGACGACCCAGGCGGTGGGCAGCGCCCTGTTCTTCCTGATGCTGTTCAGCTCCGGCGCGGCGATCCCCCGTCGGCAGTTCCCGCCCTGGCTGCGGGAAGCCACCGACTACGTGCCCCTCTCCCACCTGGTGGACAGCCTCACCACCGCCTGGCTGGGGCAGGACATGAGTGAGCGTACCGGCTCGCTGTTGGTGCTGGCAGCGCTCGCCGTCGCTTCCTTCGTGGTGGCGCGGATGAGCTTCCGCTGGGAGCCGTGAGAGCTGGCGTCGCGGGCCGCGGGCAGGCGTGGTGCCGGGACGCCTGCCTGCTCCTTCTCGCAAGTCTCGCGGCCGGCTGTGGTCCGAGCGCGGACCGCGAGCACCTCGAGAGCCTGGCCCGCCGGGCGCCCCTGTTCGTCGACGTGGCCCCCGAGGTGGGTCTCGACTTCGTCCACTTCAACGGCATGAGCGGTGAGCTCTACTACGCGGAGATCATGGGTGCCGGCGCCGCTCTCTTCGACTACGACGGCGACGGCGACCTCGACGCCTTCCTGGTGCAGGGCGAAATGCTGGACACCGAGCAGCCGCCGGCCGCAGCCTCCTTCCCGCCCCGGGGCTCGATGCTGCCCCTGGGCAGCCGCCTCTATCGCAACGAACTGGTGCCCGGCGGGCGGCTGCGTTTCACCGACGTGACGGCGGCGAGCGGCCTGGCCACGGATCTCTACGGCATGGGAGTGGCGGTGGGGGACGTGGACGCCAACGGCCATCTCGACCTCTTCGTGACCGGACTCGGCAGCTGTGAGCTGTGGCTCGCCCGGGGCGACGGCACCTTCAGGAACGCCACCGGCGAGGCCGGCCTGGCCGACCCCCGCTGGGGGGCCTCCGCGAGCTTCCTCGACTTCGACCTCGACGGCCGGCTCGACCTCTACGTCACCGGCTACCTGGACTTCGCCGTCGAGCGCCATCATCTCTGCAAGTCGATGACGGGAGAGCCGGACTACTGCCCGCCCTGGGAGTACCCACCCCAGCACGACCGCCTGCTGCGCAACCGGGGGGACGGCCGCTTCGAGGACGTTTCGGCAGCGATGGGGATCACCCGCGAGGCCCGGCGCGGCATGGGCGTGGTCGCCGGGGACTGGAACGGCGACGGCTGGCCGGACCTCTACGTCTCGAACGACGGTGACCCGAACTCCCTTTGGCTCAACCGCGAGGGCCAACGCTTCGAGGACGTTGGGGACAGCGCCGGCGCCGCCGTGGCCGAGACGGGCAGCCCCAAGGCGGGCATGGGGCTGGCCGTGGGCGATCCCGACGGCGACGGTGACGAAGACTTGCTGGTCACCAACCTGGCCCTGCAATCGGCCACCCTCTTCCGGCTGGACGGCTCCGGCCCGGTGTTCACGGACGCCACCAAGGCCAGCGGGCTCGAGGACATCACCTGGGCCGGCACCGGCTTCGGCACGGCCTTCCTCGACGCCGACAACGACGGCTGGCTCGACCTCCTGGTGGTCAATGGCGGCATCGAGAAGATTCCCAGCCTCGCCGCGATCAACGACCCCTTCCCGCTACGCATGCCCAAGCGCTTCGCCATCAACGTCGGCGGCGGGCGCTTCCGCGATGCCTCGCCGCTCGCCGGGCCCGCGATCACCACGGCCGAGGTGAGCCGGGGCGTCGCCCTGGGCGACCTCGACAACGACGGCGACACGGACGTGCTGGTCACCAACAACGCCGGCCCGGCCCGGCTGCTCGAGAACCGCGCCGGCCAGGACTCCCACTGGCTGGGCCTGCGGCTGGTGGGTCGCGGCGGCGGCGATGCCGTGGGCGCCCGGGTCGAGGTCCGGCGCGAAGGAGGGCCGCCCCTCGTCCGGCGCAGCCGCACGGACGGCAGCTACCTGACCTCGAGCGACCCGCGGGTGCTGTTCGGGCTGGGGGCATCGACGGCGGCGGTGACGGTGGTGGTGGAGTGGCCGGGTGGGGGGAGGGAGTCCTTCGCGCCGCCACTCGATCGCTACACGACACTGGTCGAAGGCACTGGGCTGGCCGAGGCCCACGGAGGACCGCCCTGATGGCCGTGCGCCGCTTACGGGTGGCGATCGTGGGCGGCGGGCTGGGCGGCCTCGCTTGCGGCATCGGGTTGCGGCAGGCCGGGCACGAGGTGCGGGTGTTCGAGCGCGACGCCGATGCCGGGGCGAGGGCCCAGGGCGTGGTGCTCAACCTCGAAGGCGGGCTCTCCGCCCTGGACCGGCTCGGCCTCGGCGAGGCGGTGCGGGCCGTGGGCTTCCCGACCCCCGGGCTCGCCGTCCTCGACGCCCGGATGCGCCCCCTGATCCGCTTCCCGGCCAAGGACTCCTTCTCCGTGGCTCGCCCCGCCCTGCGCGGCCTGCTGCTCGAGGCGTTGGGGCCGGACGCCATCTCCTGGGGCCGGCGCTCGACCGGCTTCGAGGAGGGAGACGAGGGGGTGACGGTGTCCTTCGAGGATGGCGAGCGCTGGGGGGCCGACGTACTGGTGGGCGCGGACGGGGTGCGCTCGGTCGTCCGTGAGCAGCGTCACGGCGACCCCCTCGAGTTCCGCCGGCTGATGATCCTCGGCAACGAGCTGACGGGCGAGGCGGTCGAGCCCTGGGCCGCCTCTCCCTGGCTGGCCGAGGGCAAGAGCATCCTGCTGTCGAAGCACGGCTCCTTCTACGTCACCCTCTACTCGCAGGAGCGCCGGCTGCACTGGAGCTTCGGCCTGCCGGCCACCGAAGAGGAGATCGAGGCCCTCGCCGCCGACCCGGCCGGCCTCGCCGGAGAGGCCGCCCGGCGCGCCGCGCAGTGGCCCGAGCCGGTGCCCAGCCTGGTGGCGGCCAGCGCCGGCCACCCCTTCCGACTGCGCGGGGTCTACGACCGCGAGCCCCTGCCGGCCGCCCCACCCGGGCGGGTCACGCTCCTGGGTGACGCCGCCCACCCGATGACCCCCTACCGGGGCCTGGGCGCCAACCTCGCCTTCGAGGACGCCGCCGACCTGGCCGAGATGCTGAGCTCCCCGGAGGGCGCCGCCGACCCCGTAAGCGCCCTCGCCGCCTACGAGCGCACCATGGCCCCCCGCGGCACCTCCGCCCAGCAAGCCTCTCGGTGGACCGCCTGGCTCCTCCACTTCCAAAACCCCGCCGCCTGCGCCGCCCGCAACTCTTGGCTCCGCCTGGCCCAGCGGGTGGCTCGGGTGGTGGGGAAGAAGCGTGGAAGGTCCGGCACCTGATGTGGAGTGCGGCGACCCGTCGCCGCACTCCAAGGGTCGCCGCGCGGAAGCGTAGACTCCTCCCCATGGCCCAGACCTGCACTCACCTCGACCAGATCCAGATCACCCACACGGACCAGCATGGCTGCGAGGAGTGCCTCAAGACCGGCGGGCGCTGGGTCCACCTGCGGATGTGCCTGACCTGCGGCCACGTCGGCTGCTGCGACTCCTCCCCCGGCAAGCACGCCACCGGCCACTTCCACGCCACGAGCCACCCCCTCATGCGCTCCATCGAGCCGGGGGAGAAGTGGATCTGGTGCTACGTGGACGAGGTTGTGCCGGGAGAGGTCACGGGCTGAGCGGGCGCGGCTTCGGCCCCATCAGCTTGGCGATCCAGCCGAGGTTCTCGCTGTTCTCGAGCAGGATCTTGATCATCATGGTCAGAGGCACCGCGATCAGGGTGCCGACCATGCCCCACATCCAGCCCCAGAAGACCAGCGAGATCAGCACCACCACCGGCGCCAAGCCGAGGCGGCGGCCCATCAGGTTGGGCTCGATGATGTTGCCGATCACCACGTTGACCAGCAGGAAGCCGGCGATGGTGGCGAGCGCCCGGGCCGGGCCGAGCTGGAGGAAGGCGAGCAGGGTCGGCGGCACCGCGGCGGCGACCTGGCCGACGTTGGGGATGTAGTTCAAGAGGAAGGTGAGCAGGCCCCAGAGGATCGGCAGGTCCACGCCCACGATCCACAGCCAGATCCCCACCGCCGCCCCGGTCGCCAGGCTGATGGCGGTCTTGACCAGCAGGTACTGCTGGACGTCCCGGGTGATGCGCCCGAAGCGCTCCACCACGCCGTTGCTCTCGCCCAGGGCGTGGGCCAGCTTGTCGCGGAAGACCAGGCTCTCGACGAAGGTGAAGACCGTGATCAGCAGCACCAGCAGGAGGAACCACACCAGCGCGGTCAACCGCGACAGGGCCCCGGAAGCCAGCGAGAACAGCCGCTCGACGTCGAGGTAGCCGGCGATGTTGGTGTCCGCCGCGTCGAGGCCGAAGCGGGTGAGCCAGGGCTCGAGCTGGTGGTTCCAGGTATCGATGCGCGCCTGGTACTGGGGCGCCAGCTCCGAGACCTGGGAGACCGACACCACCACCACGAAGCCGAGCCCGAAGACCACCGCCGCGAGCAGGCCCAGGGTGAGCAGCATGGCGAGCCAGGTGGGCAGGCCTCGGCGGCGCAGCCAGGCCAAGAGAGGCAGGGCCAGGATCACCAGGAAGAGGGCGAAGGTGAGCGGCACGAACACCGGTGCCGCGGCCTTCAAGCCGGCGAGCACAATGGCGATGGACGCCGCGGCCTTCAAGCCGGCGAAGCTGTCACGGGGTGCTGCCTGGGGAGCCTCAGGGGCGGTCACTGGCGGGGATCATAGCCGAGGCCAGCTCCCGCAGGCGCGCGTAACCCGCCCGGGAGACCGGCAGCTTGGTGCCGTCCTTGAGCAGGGCCACCCGGCTGTCCTTGGCGTAGAGCTCGAGGCGCACCAGCCGGCCGACGTTGAGCAGGTAAGAGCGATGGATGCGCAGGAAGCGCCGTGGGTCCAGCAGCTCTTCGAGCTCGGACAGGCTCTGTTGCTTGGCGTGCGTGGCGGTGCCCACCCGGAAGGCGGCGTAGTCCCCGCGCGCCTCGACGTAGTCCACCGCCGCCGCCGGCACCACCAGGACCCGGGCGCCGTCACGGAAGAGCAGGCGCTCGAGGGGACGGCGGAGCCGGCGAGCGGCGGCGGCGAGCGGAGCGCCGGCCGGTCGCGCCCGGTCAAGCGCGCGGTCGATGGCCCGCGCCAGCCGCGCCTCGTCGAAGGGCTTGAGGAGATAGTCCACCGCACCGACCTCGAACGCCTTGAGCGCGTGCTCGTCGTAGGCCGTGGCGAAGACGATGGCCGGCTCCCGCTCGAGCATCTCCACCACCTCGAAGCCGTCGAGGCCCGGCATCTGGACGTCGAGCAGCACCAAGTCGGGGTCGAGCCGGGTGATCGCCTCGAGCGCCGCGAAGCCGTCCGCTGCCTCGCCCACCACTTCGCAGCCGGCCATGCCGGCCAGGTACTCGCGCACCAGGGCACGGGCCGGGGCCTCGTCGTCAACCAGCAGGATCCGCATCGGCGCCCTCGATCGGCAGGATGATCTCGACCGCGAAGATACCGCCATCCCCCCGCTTCACGCAGCGGGCGGATCGGCCATAAGCCAGGCGCAGGCGCTCCTCGGCGCCGGCCAGGCCGAAGCCGGTGCGCTTGCCGGTGGCGGGGCGACCCGGGTCGTAGGGGTTGGTCACCGTCACCTGGAGCTGCGCGCCCTTGCGCTCGGCCTTGAGCTCAATGGTGCCCCCCTCGGTGAGGCTGGCCACGCCGTGGCGCACGGCGTTCTCCACCAGCGGCTGGAGCAGGAGGGCGGGCACGCTCACCCCCTGGGCTTCGAGGGCCATCACCACCTCGAAGCCCAGCCTCTCGCCGAAGCGGAACCGTTCCAGAGCGACGTAGGAATGAGCCAGCTCGATCTCCCGCTCGAGCGGGACTCGCTTCTCCCGGCCGATCTCGAGGCTCGCGCGCAGGAAGTCGGCGAGGGCGATCGACATCGCCCGGGCTGCCTTGGGATCGCTGCCGCAGAGAGAGGCCAGGGAGTTCAGGGTGTTGAACAGGAAGTGGGGATTGACCTGGGCGCGCAAGGCGGCGAGCTCCGCCTCGCGCGCCGCCACTGTGAGCTTCAGCTCGCGGCGCCGGGCCAGCTCCCGCTCCTCGAGAGCGAGGAGCACGTAGTGCAGAGCCGCCGCCAACAGGTAGAAGAGAACACCCAGGGCGAGCAACGCCGGTCGTCGTGCCGTGAAAAGTCGGGCGAGCTCGTCCGGCCCGAGAGCCGTCTGTGCCCGGACGGCGAGCTGCCCCACCAGGACCCAGAGGGAGGAGGAGAAGAGTGCCGCCAGGGCATGGGTGAGCACCAGCCGCAGGGCCCCCGCCCCCACCAATGGCGTGGCTCGGCAGGGGTAGTAGGCGGCCAGCCCGATGAAGGCGAAGAGCAGGGCGAGCAGGGCGGCGAGCCCGGCGGCCTGGAGCTGCCGCCCTTCGCCCGGTGCCAGCAAGAGGTAGACGATGCCGCCGCCCAGGACGAGCCAGGCTCCGAAGTAGCCCAGAGCCCGATCGAGACCCCGGGGGCGGCGCAGGAGACGGGGCAGCATGGCAGGCCGCTAGTCCTCGTCGTCCTTCTCGATCTCGTGAGAGATCCCCACCCCGCCCATGATCACCGTGCCGCGGACCAGCAGCTCCTCGCCGGTGTCCACGGCCGGTGGCTCGGTCTTGTCCTCGACACCGCCCAAGAGGGGCAGCACCTCGCTCCTCACCCTCCAACCCCGCGGCACAGCGATGTGGACGCCCCCCATCACGGCGAAGACGTCCACCACCGCCTGGCCACTGCCGATCGCGGCGCCCCGCAGGTCGAGCTCGCAGCCGCCCATCACCGCGGTGAGCGAGGCCTGCCGGAAAGCCTGACTGCGGTTGGTCAAGGTACTGCCGCCCATCACGGCCGTGCCGTTCGTGACTTGCGAGTCCTCGAGCCGCTCTTCCCCGGCGAACCCGCCCCGCAAGGCGCGGAAGATCAGGAGGCCGCCCACGGCCACCAGGGCCAGGGGCCAGAGCTGGCCGGCGGAGACCGGCAGGTAGTTGAAGTTCGCGGCCAGAAAAACGAAGCCGAGGAGGACGAGCACCACGGGGCCCCCATACCGGCTCCGGCGCTCGGTCAGCATGGCCAGGCCCACGATCACCAGGATCAACGGCCAGAAGCGACCGAGGTTGTCGATCTCGACGACGTCGAGGTTGTCGAGCAGGAACAACAAGCCAATGGTCATCACGATCAGCCCGGCCGCCATCCGGCCGAACGAGACCTGGAGCTTGGACTCTCTCATCGCGACACCTCTCTTTCGGTCTCGGCCTTGGTGCGGCGGGTCGGCAGGACGCCAGTTCCCCGCAGCAGCAGGAGCAGGCCGATCAGGATCAACAGCACGGGCCAGGAATTACCCCAGTGGAGACCGCCCCAGCCCCAGACGCTGACCAGCAGCCAGGTGCCGATGGCGAGGGGCCAGAGGCCGTCCGCCCAGGTCTCCTTGGGCTTGGGCAAGGCGATGCCGATGACGCCCGCGAGGATGATCAGCAAGGGCCAGGAGTTGCCGAAGTGCAGCCCGCCGGTGTGGAAGACGCTGGCCAGGGCCCAGGCCCCGACGCCGATCAGCCAGACTGCCGAGCGCACTTGCCCGCGCCGCTCGGCCCGGAACAGGCCGAAGGCGCCGACGCCGATCAGGATCAAGGGCCAGAGCTTCACCAGCTCGCCGAAATGCACCCACTCGAGCTGCTCAGCCAGAAACGCGAAGCCGATGGCAACCAGCACCAACCCGAAAGCCAGGGTCTCGTAGCGGATGCCCCGCTTGGGAACCGGAGGGGGTAGCGGTTGGGGACCTTCCAGGTTCATCTTCAACCTCCTTTGCCCGCAAAGGGCGGGCGCTTCGAGGTCAGGGTACGCGGGCCTCAAGCGGGCGTTTCCCAACCACCGCCCAATGGCGGTAAAGCGTCGCCGAACGGCGCTCGGTGCCAGCTGTCACGGTGCCGCGGGGCGACTTCCGTATAATGGCCGAAAGCTGATGCTTCCCATCGATCACGGGTTCTGAGCAGAGCCGCTCTGGAATTGCGCCGGATGCAGCGGGCACCGATCCAGGAGCTGTCGCCCCCGAAAGAGGCCGAGCCTCTCTCGAAGGCCGTTTCTCACCGTGACGGCGAGCCCCTGTTCCGTGCCCTCGCCGAGTCGACCACGGTGGCGATCCTGGTTTTCCGGCAGCGCATCCTCTATGTCAACCCGGCGGCCGAGCAGCTCACCGGCTACCGCGCCGACGAGCTGGCGGGAATGAGCTCGCTCGAGCTGATCCACCCGGACTTCCGCGAGGAGCTCGGCGCCCGGCTCGAGGCCCGGCTGGCCGGTGGCCCGGTGCCCTCCCGCTACGAGGCGATGATCCTCACCAAGAGCGGCGAGGAGCGCTGGGTCGACTACGCCGGCACGCGCATCCTGCTCGATGGGGAGCCGGCGGTACTCGCCTCGGCGGTCGACATCACCGACCGCAAGGAAGCCGAGCTCGCCCTCTACGAGAGCCGGGAGCGGCTGCGCATGGCACACCGGGGGGCCAAGCTCCTGACCTGGGACTGGAACCTGCTGGCCGACGAGATCGTGGTCTCCGAGGACGCCGGCCTGGTGTTGGGCTTTCCCCTGCCCGCGGGCTCGCTCAAGAGCCGCTATCTCTTCGAGCGTATGGTCCACCCCGAGGATCGAGATCGGCTGCTCGCGGCGGTGCGCGCGGCGATCCTCGGCGACGGCGACTACTCGGTCGAGCACCGCATCGTCACGACGGGAGGCGAGGTGCGCTGGATCGCCGAACGCGGCCAGGCGATCCGCGACGAGACCGGCTGGGTGGTGCGCATGTTGGGCGTCTCGCAGGACATCACCGACCGCGTGCGTACCGAGCAAGCCCTGCGCCGCGAGCAGGAATGGGCCGAGACCACCCTCGCCTCGATCGATGACGGAGTGATCCGCACCGGGCCCCTGGGCTCGATCGAGTACATGAACCGGGTGGCGGAGCGGCTGACGGGGTTCTCGGCCACCGACGCCATCGGCCTCTCCCTGGACCACATCTACCGCGTCGTGGAGGAGAGCTCGCGGGTGCCCTTGCCCCACCCGGTGGGCCGCTGCCTGAAAGAGAAGCGGCCGGTGATGCTGCCGGGACAGCGCATGCTGGTGGCCCGGGACGGCTCCGAGCACGCGGTGCGCGACTCGGCGTCGCCGATTCTGGGCGGAGGCGGTGAGCTGCTGGGCGCCGTGCTCGCCTTCAAGGACGTGACCGCCGTGCGTGACATCGAGCGCGAGCGCCTCGAGCTGGCCACCCACGACCTGCTGACCGGTCTGCCCAACCGCTCCTTCTTCGAGCGGCGGCTGGCGCGGGCCCTCGAACGCATGGCGGCCTCCGCCGGCTGCCTGGTGGTGCTCCAGCTCGACCTCGCCCAGCTCAAGGTGGTCAACGACACCTGCGGCCACCTGGCGGGTGATGAGCTGATCCGCCAGGCGAGCCGCCACCTCGTCGACTGGGACGCGGACCGCTACTCCCTGGCCCGGCTGGGCGCCGAGGAGTTCGGCTTGATTGCCGAAGCCACCTCCGCGAGCGACGCCCGCGGCGTGGCGGAGAGCCTTCGGAGTGCCCTCAAGGGCTTCCGTTTCGAGTGGCAGGACCGGGTTTACGAGGCCCACGCCAACATCGGCTTCGTCACCGCCCGCCCGGGGGACACCCCGACCAGCCTGATGATCGCCGCCGACATCGCCTGCATGGTGGCCAAGGAGAGCGGGCGTGACCGCATCCACGAGTACCTCGCCGACGATGACGCCCTGGCCCAGCGCTACCGCCAGATGGACTGGATCCACCGCATCCACAAGGCCCTCGACAACGGCGGCTTCTGCCTCTACTGCCAGCCCATCCAGCCCCTCGACCCGGCGGCCGCCGAGGGTGGCCTGCTGGGCGAGGTGCTGATCCGAATGGTCAACGAGGAAGGGGAGCTGGTGCTGCCCCGCACCTTCGTGCCCGCGGCCGAGCGCTACCGGGTGATCTCGAAGATCGACCGCTGGGTAGTGAGCCGCAGCTTCGATTTGCTGGCGCGCGGGGCCTCGATCGGCGGCCGGCGGCTGGATCGGCTGGCGATGAACCTCTCCGGCGAGACCCTGGCTGACGAGACCTTCCTCGACTTCGTGATCGAGCACCTGGAGGCGACCGGCGTCGACCCTCACCGCCTGCTCTTCGAGATCACCGAGACGGCGGCGGTGGCCAACCTGGACGGCGCCCTGCGCTTCATCTCTGAGCTCAAGGCTCGCGGCGTCGCCTTCGTCCTCGACGACTTCGGCAGCGGCCTGTCCTCCTTCGCCTACCTCAAGAACCTGCCGGTGGACTACCTGAAGATCTCCGGCGACTTCCTCTCCGGCATCGAGACCGAGCCGATCAACCGCACCCTGGTGCGCTCGATCAACCAGGTCGGCCACGAGCTGGGCCTGCAGGTCATCGGCGAGGGGGTAGAGAGCGAGGAGATCCTCTCCGCCGTCCTCGACATCCGCCTCGACTACGTCCAGGGCTACTGGATCGCCCCACCCCAGCCCTTCGACGAGATCTAGCCCAGGCTCCGCACCTCGGCCCGGGCCAGGCGGGTGACCAGGAGCACGCCGTGGCGCTCGGCCTCGGCGGCGAGGGCCGCCAGCTCCGAGCGCGTCGCTTCGCGCCCGTCGCCGGCTCCGCGCGCCCGGGCCAGGGCGAGGCGAGCCTCGAGCTCCAGGGGCAGGCCTGCCCCTCGGCTCCGGGCCAGCGCCTGCCGCAGCACCTCCGCGGCTTCCTCGCCGGCGGCCAGCTCGGCCGCGACCAGGGCGCCGTAAAGAACCACCGTCGGGTCTTGACTCGCCTCGAGGTGGGGGCGCCAGCGGGCCAGCATCCCCCGGGCCTCGTCCCGCCGGCCGGTTCGGAAGGCGGCCAACGCTTCCACCGCCCGCGCTTCGGCGGCGAAGTCCCGTGCCGCCGCCGCCTCGAAGGCTTCAGCGGCACGCTGCGCCCACTCTCGTGCCTCCTCGGGCCGGCCGCGGTCGAGCAGCAGCTTCGCCGAGGCCAGCTCACTGCGCGCCACACCTCCCCAGTCTTCCAGCTCTCGGCGCAGGGCCAGGGCCCGCAGGTGCTCGCGCCAGGCCAGCTCGCCCCGGCCTTGGTAGCGGTGCACCTCCCCTTGACGGTGCAGCTCCTCGGCTTCCTTGTCCCTGGCGCCAAGCTCCCGGTAGAGGGCGAGCGCCCGTTCGTGCTGCTCGCCGGCCTCCGCCAGCTCGCCCTGCGCCGCCAGGACGATGCCGAGGTTGCTCATCACCCCGGCGGCGGCGGAGCGGTCCCCGCTCTCGGCGAAGCCCGTGGCGGCGGCCCGCAGGTACTGCTCGGCCCCGGCCAAGTCGCCCCCCACCTTCCTCAGGAACGCCAGGCTGGAGAGGGTACGCAGCTCGTCGTCGCGGCGGCCGGTCCGGCGGGCCAGCAGGAGCGCCGCCTCGAAGTGCGCCTGGGCGGCGGGGAAATCCCCTTGCCGGCGGAGTACGCTGCCCAGCCGCCGCTCGGCGGTGACCAGGACCGGCAGGGCCTCGATCTCGCGCGCCAGCAACAGGGTCCCCTCGAGCAACTCGCGCGCGGCGGGCAGCTCACCCCGCTCGGCCAGGGACTGGGCCAGGTCGCTCTGCGCGCTGGCCTCGCCGTGGCGGTCCCCCAGGGCGCGGTAGGTCGCCAGGGCCTCGGCCAGCAGGGCCTCCGCGCGGGGCCGTTCGCCCGTCTCGGCGAGCCGGGCGGCCCGGGTCTGGAGCGCCCGGGTGGGGCCGAGCAGGTCCCCGGCAGGGCTCGCCGAGCGGGGAGCCGCGATCCAGCTCGCGCTGCTCAGGGTGAAGAGGGCGACAGCGGCGCTCCAGAAGGGCCAGCGACGCCACGCTCGGCGGCGCCCGCGCGGGGCCGCCGGCTTCGCGTCCGGGCTCGGCGCCCCGCCGAGCGCCGCCGCGACCTCGGCGGCGGAGCCGAACCGACCCTCTGGCTCGCGCTCGAGGCAGCGCAGGATCACGGCCTGCCAGCGCGGGTCGAGATCGGGCCGCAGCAGGCGCGGGCTCGGTGGCGGCCCCTCGAGACGCCGGAAGGCGGCGGCCACGGCCGTCGCTCCGGTGAACGGCAAGGCGCCGGTGACCATCTCGAAAAGCACCACCCCGAGGGCGTAGAGATCCGCGGCCGGACCGAGGGGTCTGCCCTCGATCTGCTCCGGTGCCATGTAGGCCGGAGAACCGAGCAGGTCGCCGCTCGCGGTCAGCTGCGGGTCTTCTTCGGCGGTCAGGGAGCGGGCTAGGCCGAAGTCCGTCACCACGGCGCGCAGGCCGTCCGGCCCCTCGACCAGCACAACGTTGCTGCTCTTGAGGTCGCGGTGGACCACGCCGGCCCGATGCCCGGCGGCCAGGGCCGCCGCCACTTGCCGCGCGATTTCGAGGGCCTGCTCGATCGGCAGGGGCCCCCTGCGTTCGAGCCGCTCGGCCAGGGTCTCGCCGGCGAGCAGCTCCATGCTGACCACGGCGAGGGGCGCATCGCCAGCGCGCCGCCGGTTGGGAGGCTGGTGGAAGAAGAGGTCGTAGAGCCGGCAGACGTTCGGGTGGGTGATCTGGTGGGCCAGCCCCACCTCGCGCTTGAAGCGCTCCCGCACGGCCGGCGCCCCCGCCATCTCGGGGCGCAAGGCCTTCAAGGCCACGCGCCGGCCGAGCTCGGCGTCGTCGGCCTCCCAGACCTCCCCGACCGCTCCCTCGCCCAGCAGGCGCAGCACCCGAAACCGGTTGGCCACCCACTCGCCCGAGGAGAGGCTGGTGAGGTGCCCCCCACCGCCACCGGACAGATCGTGAAGCATGATCGTCGACCCCCTGGAGAAGGAAGACGAGCCTGCAGGCCACCGGCCCTCACCCTGGAGCCCGCGAGGGATCGAAATCCCACGCTACGGAGCCACCTCCCTGGCGGGCCTGAGCGAACGGAACTCGACGAGGCCATGCTGCGTAAGATGGTCGAGCTACCTCGAAAGGAGCCGATGCCATGGCTGAAGCGAAGAAGACCAATCCCTGGGTGTGGGTGGCTGCCGGCTGCGGGGGTGTCATCGTGCTGGGCGGCCTGGCGATCATGGGCCTCGGCTGGTGGGGGTTCAACAAGGCCAAGAGCTTCGAGCGCCAGCTCAAGGATCCGGTCGCCCGCGAAGCGAGCGTGCGCGAGATCCTGGGTGCGGACTCGCTACCGGATGGCTACCACGCCCACATGGGCATGTCCCTGCTCGGCTTCATGAAGATGGCCATGCTCTCCGACCGCGAGCTTCCCGCGGGGGAGGATCCGGGCGGCAAGGTCCCTTTCGACGAGCGGGGCTTCTTCTACTTCGACATGATGGCCGGCAGCAAGAACGCCAAGAAAGTCGAAGACTTCATCGCCGGCCGGATCGGCGTCGAGGAGATGCTCGAGGACACCAATGTCAACCTCGACCTCGACGAGGGCGAGAAGATCGCCGAAGGTCCGGTGGCCATCGCCGGCGGCCAGGCGCGCTATGTGGCGCAGCGGGGTGGTGTGGGCATGGGCGTCAAGCGCCAGGACGACAGCCTCAACACCATGGTGCTGGTGGACTGCCCGGGCGATCGCCGCTTCCGCTTCGCCATCTGGTTCGGCCCCGACCCCAACCCCGACGCGCCCGCCGACCAGTTGGACCTGACCGGCACTCCCGCCGACCCGGCGGCGCTCGAGGCGTTCCTGGGGCATTTCCATCTCTGTGGGAGATAGGGGCAGCCGCCTACCCTCCCAGGTCCCGGGGGCCGCAGAGCGGCCGGAGAGGAGGAGTCGCGTCCTCCTTCCCCGACCCGCCAGGGACGTTCATGGGTCGTTGAGGGACTTTGGTCCCTCGCGCGGACCGGGCATTCCCAGCCGCCCCGGCTTCAGTTACCCTAGCCACCTCTCGCGAGGACCCCGATGACCGTCCGCACTTACAACAACTACCTGAAGATCGACGAGCTTCTCTCCCTCCAGCAGCCGGTCTCGGAGGGGCCGGAGCATGACGAGATGCTGTTCATCGTCATCCACCAGGTCTACGAGCTCTGGTTCAAGCAGATCCTCTGGGAGTTCGACTGGCTGCGCGGCGCCCTCGAGGCCAATGAGCGGCCGCGGACGATGGCGACCCTCAAGCGCATCCTGACCATCCTGAAGACCCTGGTCGGGCAGATCGACGTCCTCGAGACCATGACGCCGGTGGACTTCAGCTCGTTCCGCTCACGCCTGGACTCGGCGAGCGGCTTCCAGTCGGTGCAGTTCCGTGAGGTGGAGTTGGTGCTGGGGCATCGCCGCGAAGGTCAGCTCGATCACGTGCCGGCGGGGGGGCCCGAGCGCGCCCGCCTCGAAACACGACTCCGCGAACGCACTGTCTACGACTCCTTCCTGCGCTTCCTAGCTGCCAATGGTCACCCGGTACCGGCCGAGGTGCTGGACCGGGACGTCACGCAGGCACCCGCCGAGGACCAGCGGGTGCGCGCGATTCTGGTGGGCATCTACCGCCGGGACCCCGCCCTGCGCGAGACCTGCGAGCGCCTGGTGGACCTCGACGAGGGGATCCAGGAGTGGCGCTACCGCCACGTCAAAATGGTGCAGCGCACCATCGGCACCAAGCGGGGCACCGGCGGATCGGCGGGGGCCGAGTACCTGCGCAACACTCTCTTCCAGCCTCTCTTCCCCGACCTCTGGGCCATCCGCACCGAGCTTTGAAGCCACCGCGAGGGAACCGCATGGACCTGTCCCAGCTCCGCCAGTCCCCCAACGCCCTCGCCCCACACTACTCACGTTTCCGCGTCGCCGAGCGGCTGCTGCTCACCGGCCACTCCCATCAGGCCTGGCCGGACTGCGCTCGAGAGGGGCAGCTTCAAGCCTTCGACGAGGCCGCCGCCTACGTGGACGGCAAGTGGCCGCACGCCTTTGCCAAGGCCGAGCGGGTGGCCCGGGGTCTCGCCGAGCGGATTGTGGACCCGAGCGGCAGCTATGCCCTGGCGGACTCGACCCACAGCCTGCTCGTCAAGTGGCTTTCGGCCCTGCCGTGGCGGGAGCGGCGCCGCATCGTCACCACGGACGGGGAGTTCCATGCCTTGCGGCGGCAGCTGGCCCGGCTGGAGGAGGAGGGCATCGAGGTGGTGCGGGTGCCGTCGCGACCGAGCGATGGGATCGCCGAGGGCCTCGCCGCCGCCGTGGACGA
This sequence comes from Thermoanaerobaculia bacterium, assembly GCA_036274895.1. GTDB lineage: Bacteria > Acidobacteriota > Thermoanaerobaculia > Multivoradales > SZUA-115 > CALMKX01. The sequence goes on from DASUEU010000027.1 coordinate 148,248, forward strand.
CCGCACGGCCGCAGTGATGGTCTCGGCCGTGCTGTTTCGCAGTGCCGAGATCGTGCCCGGTTTGGAGCGGGTGCTGGCCGCGGCGCAGCGGGTGGGCGCCGAGCTGATGATCGACGCCTACCACGTGCTCAACGTGGTGCCTTTCCCTCTCGCCGAGCTGGGGTTGGAGGACGCCTTCGTGGTCGGGGGTGGCTACAAGTACCTGCAGATCGGCGAGGGCAACGCCTTCCTGCGCGTGCCGCGGGGACGGGACCTGCGGCCGGTGTTCACCGGCTGGTTCGCGGAATTCGCGGCCCTGTCCAGCCATCACGATCCGCTGCGGGTGGCCTACGGCCCCGGCGCCTCCGCCTTCGGCGCCGCCACCTACGACCCGACCAGCCAGTACCGCGCCGCGGCGGTGTTCGACTTCTTCGACGAGCAGGGCTTGACCGTGCCCTTCCTGCGCCAGGTCAGCCAGCACCAGGTGGGGCTGCTCGCCCGCCTCTTCGACGATCTCGACCTGCCGCCGGGGCTGATCTCTCGCGAGCGGGACGTGCCGCTGGAGCGCATCGGCGGCTTCCTGGCCCTGACCTCGCCCCGGGCCGGGGAGATCTCCGCCGCCCTCGCCCGCCGCGGTGTGGCCACCGACTACCGCGACACCACCCTCCGCCTCGGCCCCGCCCCCTACCTCTCCGACCGCCAGATCGAAGAGGCCATGGGGCTGCTGGGGGAGGCGGTGCGGGAGGTGGCGGGGTAAGATTCTCGGGCCGGAGAGGCCGGCTCTCGCCATGCACTCCTTGATCGAACGCTCGTGGCCACCGTTGAGCTAGTCATGGCCGAGGCTGGCGCAGATCGGTGAGGCCGCCTGGGCTAGAATCGCCCGGCCACTGACCATGAGCATCGATTCCCCCTTCGAGGTTCCGGAGCGGTTCAACCTCGCCCAGCACCTGCTCGACCGCCGCGTCGAGGAGGGGTTGGGCGAGAAGGTCGCGTTGCGCGTGGACGGCGCGGACGGCTCGACCCGCGAGTGGACCTACCGCGAGGTCTCGGAGCTGGCGCACCGCGTCGGGGACGTGCTGCGCCGGATGGGTGTCGAGCCCGAGCAGCGGGTGATCCTCGCCGTGGCCGACTCGGCCGAGTACGCGGGCTCCCTCTTCGCCATCCTGGGCATCGGGGCCGTGGCCGTGATGGTCAACCCCCGGCTCGCCCAGGACGATCTGGCGGCGATCTTCGAGTACACCCGCGCGAGCGCGGCGATCGTCGAGAGTGAGGTGATGGCGACCTTCCTCGCCGCCCGGGGCGCGGGCCGCTATCCGCGCCGCCTGCTCACCGTGCGCGGAGCGGTGGACGGCTTCCCGGCCCTCGAGGAGGAGCTGGCGGCGAGCTCCGGGGACTCACCGCTCGAGCCCACCCACCGGGACGACCCGGCGATCTGGCTCTTCTCGGGCGGCACCACCGGGCGGCCGAAGGCGGTGGTGCAGAGCCACGGCTCCTTCGCCAACACCACCGAGCTCTACGCTCGCCGGGCCCTGGGCTACCGGGCGAGCGACGTCACCCTTTCGGTCCCCAAGCTCTTTTTCGGCTACGCCACTGGCTCGAACCTCTTCTTCCCCTTCTCGGTAGGCGCCACGGCCGTGCTCTTCCCCGAGCACCCGACCGCCGAGATCCTGTTCGAGAAGATCCGGCGCCACCGGCCGACCATCCTGATCAACGTGCCGACCATGGTGTCGCACATGAGCCAGCACCCCGAGGCCGGGTTGCAGGACCTCACCTGCCTGCGCTTCGCCACCTCGGCGGGGGAGGCCCTGCCGGTGGCTCTCTACCACCGCTTCAAGGAGACTTTCGGCGTCGAGCTGCTGGACGGGCTGGGCACAGCCGAGATGTGGCACATCTTCGTGACCAACCTGCCCGGGGCGGTCAAGCCGGGCACCCTGGGGCGCGTGGTGCCCGGCTTCGAGCTCAGGATCGTCGACGAGGAGGGCCGCGAGGTCGGCCCCGGCGAGGTCGGGCGGATGTGGGTGCGGGGCCATTCCCGCGCCCTCTGCTACTGGCAGGCGATGGGCAAGACGATGGAGGCCTTCCAGGGCGAGTGGTACGTGGGCGGGGACCTCGCCAGCCGCGACGAGGAAGGCTACGTCTCGTACCACGGCCGGGGGGACGAGGCCCTGAAGGTGGGCGGCAAGTGGCTGGTGCCGGCCGAGGTGGAGGGCTGTTTGCTGCGCCACCCGGCGGTCAAAGAATGCGCCGTGGTGGGCGTCGCCGACGCCAGCGGCCTGACCAAGCCCCACGCCTGGGTGGTCGCCAACACCACCGCCGACGCCGCCCTCGCCGAAGAGCTCAAAGCCTGGGCTCTCTCCCGCCTCGACGCCTACAAACACCCCCGCGAGATCCACTTCTCAGACGCCCTCCCCCGCACCCACCTGGGCAAGGTGGACCGTGGGAAGCTGCGGCGCGAAGGCGCCTGAGGCTCCCTACTTTCCGATCCTCGCCCACCACTCCTTGGGCATCAGGTCGATGGGCAGGATGTAGCCGAGGTGGGAGTAGCCTTCGGTGTCCTCGACGGACGCGGTGGGGACGCCGATCAGGCGGAAGCTGCCGTCCAAGGCCGCGCCGCCGGAGTTGCCGGAGGCGATCTCGGCGTCGGTCTTGAGCACCACACCGTGGCCGGTGGTGTCGAAGCCGCTGATCACCCCCCGGGTCAGGGTCACACTGGCCCGGCTGCCCAGGCCGCCGACGCTCGGGAAGCCCACGATGGTGATCGGCTCGCCCATGCGCAGGTTGCCGGGGTGGCCGAGCTCCAGGGCCGGGAAGCGGTAGCCGGCGGGCAGGGGCTGGCCATAGAAGCCGCTCTCGATCTTGACCAGGGCGAGGTCGAGGTCCTTGTCGTGGAGCTTGACGCTGCCCCGGAACATCTCCAGGGTGGGCCGGCGGGGGTCCAGGCAGAGGCCGATCACCAGCTCGCCGGGGGCGAGCAGGTTGCCGGCGTCGTCCTCGACCACGTGGTAGTTGGTGAGCACCCAGCCGTCGGGGGAGACCAGCGTGCCGCTGCCGGTCGCAGTCTCGGTCAAGATCTCGACGGTGCCGAGCAGGGCGCGGTCGAGCCCGTCGGTGGGGGCGCGCAAGGTCGGGATGGCCAGCAGCTCGGGCGGCGGCGTGGCCTCGAACCGCGCGTGCACGGTGAAGCCCACCGGATCCAGCTCGAAGGGGTCGAAGACGTTGACGTACCAGGTGCCGGCGGCCAAGGGAGGATCGGTCGAACGGTCGATCAGCAGCGTCTCGCGCCCCCGCACGCTCTCGGCCACCAGATCGGTGGGCTCGCGCTCGAAGATCGGCCGGCCGCGACGCGCGATCAGGTCGAGGTCGCCGTAGACGTCGTCGAGGTCGATGCGCAGCACGCGGGCCGTGGAGGGCACCTCGATGCGGAAGGTGCGGAACCAGCCGCTCTCGGGAGTGGTCTGGCTGGTGATCGGCTGGCCCGGGGCGAGAGGGCCGTCCACCCGGGCCTGGATGATCTCCGCGGTGAGGGTGAACGGCAGCTCGCGCGCCCGCTTCTTGCCGATGCGCGGCTCGCTCTCGAGGTTGTAGACCACGTCGATGTAGTAGACGCCGGGAGCAAGCGGCGGGTCGTTGGCGCGGGAGATGCGCAGGGTCTCGTTGTAGAGGTCGGAGATCGCTTCGTGCTCGGCGTCTTCCTCGTAGTCGAGGATCGGCGCGCCGTGGCGGGCGAAGAGGTCGAGGTCCACCGGCGAGCCGTCCAGGCGCAGGGTCAGCACCATGGCGTTCTCCGGCACGGTCACTCGAAAGCTCGCCCAGCGCTGCTCCCCCCAATCGATCACTCCGGCGGCGGGCCGGCCGACCTCCAGGAAGGGACCGAGGTCCACCTCGGGGGTGGTGCCGCCAGCGCCTTCCTCCTCTTGGCCCCGGGCGAGCGCCGGCGCGAGCAGGCAGAGGGCGACCAAGGCCCGGACGGCGCAGCGGCGTGCGGCGTTCACGGCATCCCCCCGGCGACGATCAGGCCGCGGTCGGCGAGGGCTCTGGCGAAGCTCGGATCCCGGCGCCAGAGGCTCTCGGAACGCACCTTCTCGCTGCGCGTCATGGCCTTGAGGGCGAAAGCGAGGGGGTCGAGGTCGAGATCCTGGCGGGCGTTCTCGAACCACTCGAGGCTGGCCTGGGCCGCCTGCTGGTAGGTCTCGACGCTCGGCCGGCGCTGCTCCTCGTAGGCGGCGAAGGCAGCGGGCAGGCCGGGCTCGCTGGCCAGGGCGTCGGCCAGGGCCACGGCGTCCTCCATGGCCAGCTTGGTGCCCGAGCCGATCGAGAAGTGAGCCGTGTGGACCGCGTCACCCAGCAGCACCGCCTTGCCGTGGCTCCACCGGCGGCAGCGCACGGTGGCGAACTGGATCCACCGCGACAGGTTCGAGAGCAGAGAGTAACCGTCGAGATCCTCCTCGAAGACCCCCTCCAGGAAGGCCCGGCTCTCCTCCTCGGCGGCCCGGTCGAGGCCGGCGGCGCGCCAGCTCTGCTCGTCGCACTCGACGATGAAGGTCGAGAGGTCCGGGCTGAACTTGTAGGAGTGGGCGATGTAGAGGCCCTGCGCCCGCTCGCGGAAGGTCAGGGTGAGGGCGTGGAAGAGGCGGTGGGTGCCGTACCAGACGTAGCGGTTCCGGCGGAAGTCGAGCTCCGGTCCGAAAGCGTCCCTCCAGGTCTCCCGCACCAGGCTTTTCACGCCGTCGGCGCCGACCAGCAGGTCGTGGGGGGGCAGCTCGTCGAGGCTGGTGATCTCGACCCCGAAGTGCAGGTCCACACCCAGCTCGCGGCATCGCTCCTGGAGCACCTGGAGGAGGGAGATGCGGGCGATGCCGGCGAAGCGGTTGCCGCCGATCGTCACCTTCTCGCCGCGATGGACGATCTCCAGGTTCTCCCAAGTGACCAGCCGCTCCTCGATCCGCTCCGAGACCACGGGGTCGGGGGTCTCGAGCCCGGCCAGGGTCTTGCCCGAGAAGACCACGCCCCAGCCGAAGGTGCTGGAGGCGGGGTTGCGTTCGAGCACGGTCACCGAGCTGGCCGGCTCTCGCCCCTTGATCAGGGCCGCCAGGTAGAGCCCCGCCGGGCCTCCACCGAGGATCACGACCTTCATGCGGGACCTCCTGCCGAAGGCTGCCAGGGGGGAGCGAGCAGGCGGCGCCGGCCGTCGGCGGCACGGGCGACCCCCGGCGCGTCGAGATCGAGCCGGTCCCACAGCTGGCAGGTCACCTGCTTGTGCACCTGGTCGAGACCCTCGCAGTAGTTGCAGTAAACACAGCGGCGGATCTCCTCCCCCGCCCCCAGCCTCATCTTGCGCCACCAGTCGGGGTCGGCCAGGCTCTGGCGGGCGGCCCCGACGACATCGGCGTCCCCCCGGGTGAGCAGGTCCTCGGCCTGGCGGAAGCTGGTGATGCCGCCGGTGGCGACGATGGGCGTCGAGAGGCCGGTCTCGCGCAGGGCGGCGCGGATCTGCCGGGCCGCGCCGAGGTTGCGGCCGAACGGCCCGCGGGCGTCGGAGAGCGCCGTGGGCATGCACTCGTAGCCGGAGGGGCCGGTGTAGGGGTAGGCCGCCCAGCCCACTCGCGGCTGCTTGGCGTCCTCGAACTTGCCGCCGCGCGACAGCGACAGGAAGTCCATCCCCGAGCGCGCCAGCTCGACCCCGAAAAAGCAGGCGTCCGCGAGCGTCGAGCCGTCATCGATCGCCTCGTCGGCGAGGTAGCGGCAGCCGACCGGATAGCCCTCGCCGACTCGCTCGCGCACCCGGCGGAACACCTCGACGGGTAGGCGGATGCGGCCCTCGCGGGAGCCACCGTAGCCGTCGCTCCGGGAGTTGCGGGCGGAGAGGAAGGAGGCCATGGTGTAGGCGTGGGCGTAGTGCAGCTCCACGCCGTCGAAGCCCGCCTGCTGTGCCCGCACGGCTGCGGCCGCGAAGAGGTCGGGGAGCACCCGCGGCAGCTCGGCGATCTGGGGCAGGTGGAGGTCCGTGACCCGTTCGCGGTAGCCGAAGCGCAGGGCCTCGAGCTCGCGCTCGTCGAGCACGGCGGGCAGCTCGGCATCGGCCAAGGCGAGCAGGGCCTCGCGGACCGCCTCGTCGCCGAGACCGTGGCCGAAGAAGGCCCGGTGCCGGTCGGTCAGGGTGAGGAAGCGGCGAAAGAACTTCTCGGGCTCGGGGCGGCGGCGGATGGCGAGGAAGTCGATGATCTGGATCAGCAGCCGGGTGCGCCCGCCGCTCGCCCTCTTGACCGTCGCCACCAGCTCGGCGAGGCCGGGCAGGAAGCGGTCATGGCCGATGCGCAGCAGGGGGCCGCTCGGCACGTCGCGGATGCCGGTGGCCTCGACCACGAGGGCGCCGGGCTGGCCCTGGGCGAAGCGCTCGTACCAGGCCAGCACGTCGTCCGTCACGAAGCCATCCTCGGTGGAGCGCCAGGGCACCATGGCCGGCACCCAGGTGCGCTCGGCGAGGGCCAACGGTCCCAACGAGATCGGCGAGAAGAGCCGCGAGCGCTCGGCCTCCTCCGCGCTCGGCCAGTCTCCCGGCGGACTCTCGTGCCTGATGCGCTCCGGCGGTTTCCACATTTTGCGTTCGGGCAGTATATCCGCCCCGGCTCAGGCCCCTTGGGAGCGCTTGAGCAGCTCACGGGCAATCACCAGGTGCTGGATCTCGGTGGTGCCCTCGTAGATGCGCAGGGCGCGGATCGAGCGATAGAGGCGGTCGACGGGGTGGTCGACCAGCACCCCGCGGCCGCCCAGGATCTGCACCGCGCCGTCGACCACCCGCTGGGCCGCCTCCGCGGCGTAGGACTTGGCCATCGCCGCCTCGTAGGTGGCGCGGGGGGCACCGGAGGCGATCTCCCACGCCGCCCGGTAGGTCAAGAGGCGAGCCGCGGCCAGCTCGGTGGCCATCTCGGCGAGGCGGGCCTGCACCAGCTGGTGCTCGGCCAGGGGCCGGCCGAACTGCCGCCGCCCCCGGGCGTGGGCGAGGGCCTCCTCGAGGGCTCGGGCCGCCATGCCGCAGGCGGCCGCCGCCACCGTGGGGCGCAGCCGATCGAGGGTCGCGAGGCCGAGCTTGAAGCCCTCCCCCGGTCCTCCCAGCACGGCCTCGGCGCCGACCCGGCAGCCCCGAAAAGCGAGCTCCCCGAGCGGGTGCGGGGAGGAGAGCACCTGGGCGCGGACGAAGGTGAGGCCCGGGTCCCCGGCCTCGACCAGGAAGGCGCCGATGCCCTTGGCGCCGGCTCCCGGCGCGGTCTGGGCGAAGACCACGTAATAGTCGGCCACGCCGGCGTTGGTGATCAGGTGCTTGCCACCCTCGAGCACGTAGCCGTCGCCGTCGGCATGGGCGAGGGTGGTCATCGACGCCACGTCCGAGCCGGCCTCGGGCTCGGTCATGGCGAAGGCGGCCATGGCCTCCCCGGCCGCCACCCGCCCCAGCCAGCGGGCGCGGGCGGCGTCGTTGCCGGACAGGGTGAGGGGCATCGAGCCCAAGCCCTGGAGGGCGAAGACGGAGTCCGCCAGGGGCGAGGCAGCAGCCAGGGCCTCACGGATCAGGCACAGGGCCAGGGCGTCCGGAGCTCCGGCAACGCCGCCCCAGGCCTCGGGGATCGCCCACCGGCAGAGCCCGGCTCTCCCCAGCTCGCCGAGCAACTCCCGGGCCTCGACCCGCGCCGCCTCGTCCGTCAGCGCCTCCGGCCGCCCGGCCAGCCGCTCCCTGGCGAACGTCTCGGCCTCCCGGGCCAGGTCCAGGTGGCGCTCCGCGAGGAAGGGCTTGAGCAGAGCCAGGTCGTGCCAGCCCATCCCGGCGCTCATCGGAAGACCGCCTTGCGCTTGTCGACGAAGGCGCGGTGGGCCTCCTTGAAGTTGGGGTCGAGCATGCAGGCGGCCTGGATCTCGGTCTCGGCGGCCAATGCGCTCTCGAAGTCCATCGTCTGCTCCCTCAGCACCATCATCTTGGTCACCGAGAGGCCGAACGACGGCCCGCGGGCGAGCCTCTCCGCCCAGGCGCGGGCTTCGGTCAGGGCTTCGCCGTCCGCCACCACCCGGTTGTAGAGGCCCATGGCGCAGGCGTCGCGGGCCGAGACGAAGTCCCCGAACATCAGCAGCTCCATGGCCCGGCCCTGGCCGACCAGCCTGGGCAGTAGCCAGGAGGCGCCCATGTCCGCACCCGAGAGCCCGACCTTGGTGAACAGGAAGGCGATCTTGGCGCTCTCGGCGGCCACGCGCAGGTCGCAGGCCGAGGCGATCACCGCGCCGGCCCCGGCGACGGTGCCGTTCAAGGCGCCGAGGATCGGCCGGCGGCAGCGCAGCATGGCGAGGATCAGGGCGCCGGTCGCGCGGGTGAACTCCAGCAGGCCCTGGAAATCACGCTCGAGCAGGGGCCCGATGATGTCCTCGACGTCGCCTCCCGAGCAGAAGGCCCGGCCCTCGCCGGTGAGCACGATGGCGCGCACCCCCTCCTCTCCGTCGAGGGCGCGGAAGGTCTCCGCGAGCTCGCGGTAGACCTCGAAAGTCAGGGCGTTCAAGCGCTCGGGGCGCGAGAGGGTGATGGTGGCCACGCCGGTGTCGGCGTCATGGTGGTAGCGGAAGCTCTCGGGCGCGATGGGCATGGTGGTCTCCTCGGCCGGGAGGGCGCACGGCTGTGCGCCCCCACGGCTGACGTTTCAGCGACTCTGTGGCTCAGGCACCACGGCCGTGGCTTCGATCTCGACCTTGGCCTCGGGCACTACCAGGGCCGCCACCTGGAGCAAGGCCATGGCCGGGTAACAGCGGCCCATCACCCGGCGGTAGGCCTCGCCCACGGCCGAAAGATCCGCCAGATACTCGGCGCACGAGGTGACGTAGAAGTTGATGCGGCCGATGTGCTCCGGCCCACCCCCGGCCGCTCGCACCACCGCGAGCACGTTGCCGAGGGCTGCTTCGAACTGTTCGATGAAGGTGGTGCCGCGCAGCTGGCCCCCGGCGTCCCAGGCGATCTGCCCGGCGACGAAGAGCAGGCGCCCTCCGGGCGGCGCCAGCATGCCGTTCGAGTAGCCCCGTGGCGCGCCCAGGGACTCGGGGTTGATCGGGGTCATGGCCGCGCTCATGGGATGTAACCTCCGCCGTCGAGCACCCAGGCCTGACCGTTGACCCCCTTGGCCCGCGGATCGCACAGGCAGCGCACCAGATAGGCCACCTCCTCGGGCTCGAAGATCCGGCCCTGGGGGCTCATCTTGGCCAGGCGGGTGCGGGCGTCCTGGTCCGAAAGCCCCGTCTTCTCGCGGATCTTGGCCACCGACTGCTCGGTCATCGGGGTGGCGACGTAGCCGGGGCAGACGGCGTTGACCGTCACCCCCTTGGCGGCGAGCTCCAGGGCGAGCGAGCGGGTCAGACCGATGACGGCATGCTTGGTGGCGGTGTAGGCCGAGATGTAGGGAGCCCCGGCCAGGCCGGCCACCGAGGCGACGTTGACCACCCGCCCCCAGCCGCGGCTCGCCATCTCCGGGGCGAACTCCTTGGCGCAGAGGAAGACCCCGTGGACGTTGACCTGCATCAGCCTCTCGAGCTCGGACAGCTCGAGCAGCTTGAGTGGTGCCGAGGAGGCGATGCCGGCGTTGTTGACCAGGATGTCGACCTGGCCGAAGGCCTCGCGGGCGGCGCGGCCGAGGGCTTCCACCTCGTCGGGCAGGGTGACGTCGCACCGCGCGGCGGCGGCCCGGTAGCCCTGGCTCACCAGGCTCGCGGCCACCGCCTCGACGTCGGAGCGGGAACGGGCGGCGACCATCACGGCCGCCCCCTCGCGGGCCAGCTCGGCCGCCACCGCGGCGCCGATGCCTCGGCCGCCGCCGGTGACGACGGCCGTCTTGCCGGAAAGCGCGCTCATCCTTCTCCTCCCAGGGCTGCGATCACCGCATCCGCGACGATGCCGCCCAGCTCATGGATCGTGGCGCGACCCTCTTCGGCGGTGGCCGCCGCCGGGTCGCCGAAATAGGCCATGGGTCCTCCGGCCTCGGCGAAGGTGCGCTGGCCGGCGCGGATCGCCTCCGAGAGGGAGCGGGGGTTGGCGGCGAGCTGCCGCGCCCGGCCCTGGCGCACCCGCTCGGGCTGGGCGGCGAGGACGATCGAGGTCTCGTATTGGCCGGCGTGGCAGGCCCCGGAGCGCAGCTCCTCGGTCAGCCGCAGGGCCCAGGGCTTCCTGGCGACGTTGGGGAAGACCACCGGCACGCTGCCTCGGGACCGGGCGGCGACCACCGCAGCTTCGAGCGCCGCCAGGTGGGCCGGGTCGAGGTGAGCGTTGGCCAGGGCCAGGGCGCGGGCTCCCTGTCGGGTCCAGGCCAGGGCGAGGTCGGCCACCAGGGCCGTGACCGTCTCGGCCGTCACCGACAGAGTGCCGGGAAAGGCATCTGCGAAGGGGGCCGCGACGTAGTCGAGGCCCGGGAGCACCACGGCCGTCCAGCCCGCCCGGGCCAGGATCTCGGCCCCGGCGCTGGCCATGGCCCCGGCGATGATGCCGTCGGTGAGCAGGGAGAGGTGGGGACCGTGGGCCTCGACGGCGCCCACCGGCAGGATGCCCACCAGCCGCTCCCTGGGGAGGGCTGCGAATTCCGTCCAGGTCAGGGCGGCCAGCTCGAGCGCCGCGCCGCCGGTCTCGGGTTGGCTCATCGCGCTCGGGGCTCACTGGCGACGAAGACGGCGGCGATCGAGCCCACTCCCTCGAGCCGCGCCAGGGAGACCGGCTCGAAGCGGTAGGAGGCGGCGCTCACCCCGGCGGGACCGGGAGCGGCGAAGTCCGGGCCGACGCCCGGCGGCGGCAGCTGCCCGAAGAGCTCGAGACGGCCGAAGCGGGAGCGCAGCAGATCCTCCCACTCCCAGAGGTAGAGATTGTTGGGTTGGAAGCTCGAAGCGCGGTGCCGCTCGAGGGTGGTCTCGTCGATCACGGGTGGCACCGAGGCGATCAGGCGACCTTCTGGGGTGAGGTGCGAGGCCGCCCAGGACACCGCCCGGTCCAAGTCGAGGAGCTGAGCGAGCACGTTGCCGGCGACGATCAGCTCGAAGGAGCCGTTCGGGCCCCCGGCGCTGTCGAAGGAGCGACAGGAGAAGGTGATCCGGGGGTCGCTGTAACGCCGCCGGGCGAAGGCGACGGACTTGGGGTCGGGATCGAGGGCCGCCACCGACCGCGCCCCGGCGCGCAGCAGCTCGGCGGCGCCGTAGCCGGTGCCGCAGCCGAGGTCACAGACTGTTCGTCCCTCGGCGAAGCGGCCGGCGAAGAGATAGAAGCCGAGGTGGGCCTCGAAGAGATCATTGGCCACCACCGGCGCCACCGCCCGGCTTCCCGGCGGCAGGCCGTAGCGCAAGCGGGCCAGACGGTTCCTGACACGGCGAAGAAGCGAGGCCATTTCCCTCCTCGGAGCAGCGGGCAGTGAGTCGCGCTCGCGGCGAAACGCGGCGATTCTATCGCCCGGAAGCCGCGTGTTAATCTTCGCGCCATGCTCCGAGAAGAGCCCGAGATGCTGGTGCCGCGGGCACCGGAAGGCGAGAGGCTCAACCTGCTCTTGCCGTCCCCGATCGGCGAGCTCGGGCTGACCCTGCGCGGCACCGTGGTGACGGCCCTCACCATCGCGCCCACCGACGCCCTGCGCGAACGCTACACGCCGTTCACCGAACTCGATGGCGACGAGTTCCTGGAAGAGGTGGTGGGGCGTTTTTCCGAGTACTTCGCGGGCGCCCGCACCTCCTTGGAGCTCGAGCACGACCTGTCGGATTTCGAGCTCTCGAGCTTCGCGCGGCGGGTGTTCCGGGAGACGGTGAAGATCCCCTACGGCCGCACCCGCACCTACAACAAGGTGGCCGCCCTGGCCGGGCGCCCGGAGGCCTACCGGCAAGTGCTCGCCATCCTGGTCGCCAACCCGATCCCGATCCTCATCCCGTGCCACCGGGTGGTGACCCACAAGTCGGGGATCGGCAGCTTCGTCGGCGGCCAGGACCGCAAGCGCTGGTTGATGGCGATGGAAAAAGAGGCGCTCAAGGAGCAGGACCGGTAGGGGCGCGGTCTCCGCGCCCCGCGGCGATCTGCGGCATCCGGTGCAGGGGCCGACCAATGTGTCGGCCCTCCCCGCCCCGGAGGGCGGACACGCTGGTCCGCCCCTACGACCGGAGGCGCACGGCCGTGCGCCCCTACTCCCTCTCGAGGACGATCTCGACCTCGGTCTCGTCCCGAGCCTCGACGGTGAACGTCTTCTCCACCGTTTCGAAGCCCGGTCGCACCACCTGCAGGCGGTGCTCGCCCGGATCGATGATCAGGCCCTTCCTCAGGCGACCGAGATCTTCTGCGGTGCCCAGGAAGCGCCCGTCGAGATAGACCGAGGCGTCCCCCGGCTCGATCACGAGGCGAACGCGGCCCGGCTCACCCCTCACGTCGTAGGCCTCGGCGTCCTCGGCCGGCGGCGCCTTGGCCTCGGCGCCATCTTCCTGCCAGTACCAGCGCCCTCCCGACCCCTGGCGGGGAGCCTGCTCGCGCTTCGGTGCCGCCCGCTCGAAGATCTCCTCCGGCGGGACGGAGTCTCCCGGTTGCAGGGTGTCCTCCAGGTCGATCACCACGCCCGAGCGGATCTCGTAATCACGGACGAGGGTCTCATAGCCGTCCAGGTAGACCACCACCTGGTAGCTGCCCTCGGGCAGCCACAGGAAGCTCGGAAAGCCGTCGAAGTCGTCGGCAGTGCCCATCTGCTGGCCGTCGACCCAGATCTCGGCATGCTCGGGGTTGACGTCGAAGTCCAGGGCACCGGAGCGCTCCTGGGTCTCGTACCAGTAGTAGGGGCGGTCGTAGTAGGAGCGGTAGCGGGGATGGTAGTAGTAGGGGTAGTAGGGATCGTTCCAGCCCCACCACGGCCAGTAGTAGCCGCCGTACCAGCCCCAGTAGTAGTTGTAGTTGTTGGAATGGCGCCCGTAGTAGGTGCCGGGGCGATGGTGGTGGCCGTCCCCCGAGCCCCGGGGCCGCTCGACTCGCGTGCGGCCCGGCGACGGCGAACCTTCCCAGCTCGGACGGGTGCGGCCGGCCCGGGCCGAGGAGGAGGAAGAGCGGTCGCCGCTCTCCCGGGACGAGGCCGAAGGGGACGAGCCCGACGACGAGCGGGAGGAGGAGCTCGAGGCCGACGAGCCGGAAGACGAGGACGACCCTGAGGTCGTGCGCTCCACGCGCACCGGGGGACCGCTGCTATCGCTCGGCCTCGAGCGCTCCCCGGCGATCACGCTCTGCGCGCTCGCGAGGAAGGCGGCGGTTCCGAGCACGAGCGCGACTCGAGGCCACGCGGGGACCTGGCTGGGGACCTTCATGACGGAATCTCCTTTCCGAGCCCCGCGCCTTCTTGCCAACCTCGATGGAGGCCTCGGATGTAGTGGAATCGAAGCACTTCCTCCCACACGCGCGGTAGCTTCAGGGGCCACTTCTGCAAGCCCCGGGCCAGTGCCTCGAGAAGGCGCTGCCGGCGCGGGGAGGGCAACGGCGGTGGCCCCTCGGGTGCCAACCCCAGGAAGGGCCCCAGCTCCGGGTGGAGGCGGTAGAAGACCACCCCGCAGTAGCCGGCCTTCTCCTGGCGCACGGCGAAGCGCTCGAGGGTGGTCGGGTGATCGTGGTCGACCACCGCGCGAGGTTCGTAGACCAGCCTCAGGCCGCGCCGGAACAGGCGATAGCTGGCCTCGATGTCCTCCCAGGCCGGATAGGGGAAGCGCAGGTCGAAGGGCTCGGAGCGCAGCAGCTCCGTGGCGAGGGAGAGGTTCGAGGTGTAGAAGAAGTTGAAGGGAACCGCCTCGCCATCAGTGATCAGGGCGTAGCCGAATTGAAGACCGTGCTCGTTGATGTAGCGCAGAAAGGGGTCGAGCCGCATCCGCGGGTGCCAGCGGGTGTAGCCGATCACCGCGAGCTCGGGAGGGCAGCCGCGGGAGACGAAGGCCCCGTGGTGCGAGGAAAGCCAGCGCGGCGTCGGGACGGTGTCGTCCCCCAGGAAGGCCACCCGGGGGGCCCGGGCCAGCTCCACCCCTCGGTTGCGGGCCGCCGCCGGGCCGCGGTTCTCCTGGCGCAGAAAGCGAAACGGTCGCGACGAGCGATGGCCGGCGAGCAGCGCCGCCGTGCCATCGGTCGAGCCGTCGTCGACCACGATCACCTCGAAGTCCGGCGCCTCCACCTGAGCCTCGAGGGCGGTGAGCACCTCCGGCAGGACGTCCATGCGGTTGTAGGTGGGGATGACGATCGAGTAGGCGGGGACCACGAGGCGAAACTACTCCAAAGCCCCCGAGGGCGCCAGGCCGCAGGGTAGCTCCCGCCGGAATACCCGCCTCTGAATCTCCGTATGGCATAGTCGTGGTCACCGAGATGGCAATCCCCCAACCCTCGATCCTCACGGCGCCGGCCTCCGCCGAGAGCGAGCTGGTGAGCCTGGCTCGCAGTGGCGACGCTGCGGCCTGTGACGAGCTGGCCCGCCGGTTCCGGCAGCCGGCCTATCTGCTCGCCCTCCAGCTGCTGGGCGACCAGGAAGATGCCCTCGACGTCGCCCAGGACTCGCTCCTGCGCTTCTTCACCAAGCTCCACCGTTTCCGCTCCGGGCTGCCCGTCAAACCCTGGCTGCTGTCGATCGTCCGCAACCGAGCCCTCGACCTGGTGCGGCGCAAGAAGGTGCGCCGTGCCGAGCCCCTGGAGAACGAAGAAGGGGATTACCGGCCGGAGCTGATCGACCATGGTGTCGACCCGGAGACCGACTACGCTCGGCGCGAGCTCAAGGAGCGCCTGTGGCGGGCCCTCGGGCTGTTGCCCGCCAACCAGCGCGAGATCCTCGTCCTGCGCGACTACCAGGACCTCTCCTACGCCGAGATCGCCAGGGTGCTCGACGTTCCGGTGGGCACGGTGATGTCCCGCCTGCACCGCGCCCGCGCCGGCCTGCGCGTCCTGCTCGAGCGGGAGGGCTCGGCCGGCTTCCCGAGGAGCACTGCCCTGTGAGCAAGAATCCGCCTCTCTTCGACGAGTCCCTCCTCTCCGGCTACCTCGACGGCGAGCTCACCCAGGCCGAGTCGCAGCGAGTCCGCCTCCACCTCGAGACCGACCCGGAAGCCCGCCGCATCTTCGACGACCTCTCGCGCATGCGCCAGGCCGCCCGCGGCACCCGCTTCCGGCTGCCCGACGACCGCCAGTGGGACGAGCGACCCAAGCACTCCGGCAGCCGGCTGGCTCGCGATGCCGGCTGGCTGCTGCTGGCCATCTGGCTGGTCGCGACCACCGGCTTCGGCCTCTATCACCTGGCGGTGTCCCCGGAAGGGCTGTGGCTGAAGCTGACCATCTTCGCACCGCTGTCAGGCATCGCCTTGCTGTTCGGCTCGACGGTGCTCGATCGACTGAAGACCCTTCCGACCGACCGCTATCGGAGAGTGGAGAAATGATCGTTGCCACCACGGAGACCATCGTCGGCAAGAAGGTGGTCCGCACCCTCGGGCTGGTACGCGGCAACGCCGTGCGAGCCCGCCACATCGGGCGCGACCTGATGGCCGCCCTGCGCAATCTGGTGGGTGGCGAGATCCCCGAGTACACCAAGCTGATCGCCGAGGCCCGAGAGCAGGCCCTCGACCGCATGGTGGAGGAGGCTCACGAGCTGGGAGCGGGGGCCGTGCTGGGCGTGCGCTTCTCGACCTCGGAGCTGACCCGCGGCGCGGCCGAGCTGCTGGCCTACGGCACCGCCGTCGAGCTCGCCGACGACCAAGACTGAGCCGAGAGAGGATCACCGCCTCGAGGTGCCGGTGGGTCCCCGCCGCCGCACCGTCCCTGGCTAGGCGGCCCGGCACCTCCCCAGCGCCGGGTCCGGACGGAGCGGCGGAGGCTGCCACCGGCGAGGCCGGCCCGGCAACCCCCTCTCGCTCCAGATACGGAAGGGCCCGGCGAAGGTGACTCCGCCGGGCTCGGATCGCGCCGCGGGGCCCTATACTCTTCCGCCGAAATGGCCCTTTCACGGTTTCCGGAGCTGCGCGCCGGCCTCGCCGGGCTGGCCATCCTGGTGTCTCTGCTCGCCACCGCAAGCGAGGCCCAAGGCCGGCCCAATCTGGTGCTCCTCACCCTCGACACCACCCGAGCCGACCACCTCGGTGCCTGGGGTTGGCCGCACGCCCAAACCCCCCACCTCGACGCCCTGGCGGCTCGCGGCGTCCGCTTCGTGCGCTGTGACACGGCTGCGCCGATCACCCTGCCCAGCCACGCCACCCTGCTCACCGGCTTCTTCCCCCCACGCCACGGCGTGCGGGACAACGGCACCTTCGTGCTCGAAGAGAAAGTCGAGACCGTGGCCGAGAGGCTGGCGGCGAGCGGTTACGACACCGCGGCCGTGGTGTCGGCCATGGTGCTCGCCCGGCGGCACGGCCTGGGCCAGGGCTTTCGCTCCTACGACGATGACCTCGGTCCGGCCGACGCGGCCGGCTTGGTGGTGGCCGAGCGCACGGCCGAGGCCACGACCACGGCCGCCCTTGGCGCCCTGACCCGGCTCCGGGAGCCCTTCCTCCTCTGGGTGCACTACTTCGATCCGCACGAGGAGTACAGCCCACCCGCGGCTTTCGCCGCTCGGGCGACCGGCCCGCACCGCCTCTACGACGGCGAGATCTCCTTCATGGACAGCGAGATCGGCCGGTTCCTCGCGCGCTTGCCTGCCGACACCGTGGTGGTGGTGGTGGGCGACCACGGCGAGATGCTGGGCGATCACGGCGAGCTGACCCACGGTCTGACCCTGGGGCCGGGCGCCCGCCGGGTGCCCCTGCTGCTGGCCGGCCCCGGGCTGCCGGCCGGGACGCGCCGCGACTGCCTGGTGCGCACGGCGGACGTGGCTCCCACCCTCCTCGCCCTGGCGGGAGCGACCATCCCCGCTGGCCTGGAGGGGCGCAGCCTGCTCTCCCTCGCCCGGGACGGCGGGCCCTGTGAGCGCACCAGCTACGCCGAGAGCTTCCTGCCTTTCTTCGCCTACAAGTGGTACCCGCTGCGCGCCATCTCGGACGGATCCAGCCTCTACCTGGCGGCTCCGCGCTCGAGCCTCTTCGACCTCGACCGGGATCCGGCCGAGCTCGCGGACCTGGCGTCTTCCTCGCCGAAGCGGATGGAAGCCTGGGGCCGCCGCTTCGACGAGCTGCTGGCCGCCATGGGGGAGCGGCGCGAAGTCACGATCGAGGCGGACAACCAGCTCTCCGAGGAGCAACGCCGGCAGCTCCAGGCTCTGGGTTACGTCGGCGCGAGCGGGGGTGGCACCGTGGAGGCGACCTTGCCCGATCCGCGCGGCATGACGACCATCGCGCGGCAGCTGCACGATGCCGCCGGAGCCGTCCAGCTCGGTCGCTGCAAAGAGGTCTTGCCGACCCTCCAGTCGATCGTCAAGCAAGACCCCCACAACTTTCCCGCTCTGACCCTGGCCGGCCAGTGTCTGGAGGAGGCGGGCAAGCTCGAGGCTGCGCTCGGCCTCTTCGCGCAGGCCAGCCGCGAGAACGGCCTGTCCGCCGTGCCGATCGCCAACGCGGCCGGCGTCCTCCTGGCCCTGGGGCGTGAGGCCGAGGCCGAACGCGAGTACCGGCGCGCCCTCACCCTCGACCCGACGCAGGCCGAGTCCGCCTCGAACCTGGCCCGGCTGCTGCGACAGCGTGGCGCGATGGCGGAGGCGCTGGCCGTGCTCGAATCGGCCCTGCGTGCCGGCGGCCATGGCCCGGCGGTCTACCTCGAGCGCGGTCTGGCCCGCGCTGAGCTCGGCCGGCTGGCGGAGGCCCTCGCCGACTTCCGCGAGGCCGCCCGGCGCAGCCCCAGCGACCCGGTGCCGCTCGAGAACGCCGCCCGGGCGGCCTACCAGCTGGGGAGGAAACGGGAGAGCGCCCAGCTCTACGAGGAGCTGCTGCGCCTCGCCGAGGAGAGGGTGGACCTGTGGAAGACCCTGGGCGCCCTCTATCTCTACGAGCTGGGCGAGCCCGAGCGGGCTGCCAGCGCCTTCCGGCGTGCCTTCGCCAAAGAGTCCGACCCGGCCGAGCGGGCCAAGCTGCAGGCGTTGCTGGCAGAGCTCGAGCAGCGGTAGCGGGGACCCTCAGCGCCTCCGCCCTTTGCCCGGCGCCAGTCGCCAGACCGAGCGGCCCTCGGGCTGCTCGAGCACCCACCAGGAGCCGTCGGGGGCGGTGGCGGAGGCCGCCGCCGGCAGCCGCCCCGGCAGGGCCACCCCCCGCGTGAGGTCGATCCAGCCGTCCCCGACCGCCACCAGATCCGTGTCGGGCAGCGGCAGGGCGCGCCGGCCGTCCGCAAACCGGCCGGCCGCCGAGGGCGTGAGGTCCCGGCGCGACAGCAGCTGCCATTCCCCGAGCGCGGACAGGGCCAGCAGCCACGAGCCGTGCGCTACCAGGGCCTCGATCCGGCTGCCGTCGAAGAGGGGGAGGCGGGCCTTCACGGCTCCCTCCGGTCCCAGCAGCTCGACGGTCGGTGGCGGCGCCACCGCCGGCTCGATGGCGAGCGAATAGGCCGGCCCACGGCCGCGCGCCACCAGCTTGCCGTTCGCCTCGTAGGCGAGCGCGGTGAGCGGCCCGGCCTCCCAGGCTCCGGCCTGGCTCTGGCAGTCCGGCAGTACCAAGACCACTCTGCCGCTCGGGCCGCTGCCGCCGAGCGTGGCCTCGGCGAGTCCGGCGATGCCTTGCGCCGGGCCGGGCACCAGCCGCGAGACCCCGCTCTGCCGTGCGCGGCAGACTTCGCGCCCCTCCTCGATCCTCACCAAGTCGCCCCCGAGGGCCAGCCACAACGTGCCGTCCCGACCGAAGGCGAGGTCGGAGAGCCAGCCGTCCGCGGTGTAGAGAAAGCCGTTCCCTCCTTCGGGCAGCTCCACGCGCACCCGGATGCCGTCGCTCCAAGCCAGGAGGCGGCGCTGTGGGTGGAAGGCGGCCGGGCCCTCACCCGGCAGGTCGCGGACCTTCTCGAGGGAGAGGCGGCCTTGCTTGGCACCGAAAGCCAGACCGGGCGCCCAGCCCTCGGCAATCCCGGCCGGGGTGCCGGCGGCGTGTACGACCGAGCCTGAAAGGATGAGCCCGAGCGAAAGCCCGAGAAGGAACGAGGGCCGGGTGGATCTCATCGTTCGATGGTACCAGGGGACCCTTGACAGGACAGAACGACGTTTGTAGAGTTAACAGCGTTAAGTTCAGGAGGTGCGTTCTTGGGCAGCAAGGAGCGACGTGAGCGAGAGCGGGAGGAGCTTCGGGGCAAGATCCTCGAAGCCGCCCGCGAACTCTTCGCCACCGAGGGCTACGAGGCCGTAACGATGCGCAAGATCGCCCAGCGCATCGAGTACTCGCCGACGGCGATCTACCTCCACTTCAAGGACAAGCTGGCCGTGATGCGGGCCCTCTGCGACACGGATTTCCTGGCCCTGGCGCGCCAGTTCCACAAGATCGCGGCCATCGCCGACCCGATCGAGCGGATCCGTGCCGCCGGCAGGGCCTACGCCGCCTTCGCCTTCGCCCACCCCAATCACTACCGCCTGATGTTCATGACCAGCCATCCGCACGAGACCGTCGAGGAGTCTGCGATCGAGCAAGGCAACCCCGACCAGGATGCCTACGCCTTCCTGCGTCTGGCCGTCGAGCAGGCGATCGCCTCCGGCCGCTTCCGTCCATCGGTGACGGACCCCGACCTGATCGCCCAGCTGTTCTGGAGCGGTCTGCATGGGCTCATCGCCCTCCAGTGCACGCACTGCGACGACCCATGGGTCACCTGGAAGCCGCGCGAGGAACTGGTGGAACGGATGATGGACGCACTGCTCACCGGCCTCGCCGCCGTGAAAGGCTGATTCGTGGTCAACCTCGCGCTCAAGAACCTCCTCCACGACAAGTTGCGTGCCCTGATCACGATCTCGGGCGTCGCCTTCGCCGTCACCCTGGTCTTCGTCCAGGTCGGGCTGTTCCTCGGTCTGCTTTTCAATGCCTCGGTAACCATCGATCGCATTCCCGCGGACCTCTGGGTGACCTCGAAGAACACCGCCAACATCGACTTCGCACAGACCTTCCCCGAGATCGCCATCCAGCGCGTGCGCTCGGTGCCCGGCGTGGCCCGCGCGGACAACCTGATCGTCTGGTTCATGAACGTTCGGTTGCCGTCGGGTGCGCAGGAAGGCGCCCTGGTCTACGCCCTGCACGACTTCTCCGCCTGGGGTATCCCCTGGCGGGTCGAGGAGGGCGACCTCACCGACCTCAAGCGGGGCCGCTACTTCTTCCTCGATCAGTCGGCCACGCGGCGCTGGGGTGAGTTTGAGGTCGGGCAGTATCGCGAGGTCCTGGGCAGCCGGCTCAAGCTGATCGGTCGCACCCAGGAAGCCGAGTCGTTCACCACCACGCCGATCGTGTTCATGGACTACGACCTGGCCCAGGAGATCTCTCCCTTCGATCTCGCGGGCAAGACCACCTACGTGCTGGTGCGCCTGGCACCAGGTGCGGACGTGGCGGCGGTGCGTGCCGAGATCCAGAAGCGCCTGCCCTACAACGACGTCTTCACCCGTGAAGAGTGGCGGGAACGCTCGCGCTCCTACTGGGTGGACTCCACCGGTCTTGGTCTCAACATGATCATGACCGTCTTCCTGGGTTGCCTGGTGGGCGTGGTGGTGGTGGCACAGACCCTCTACACCTCGACCATGGAGCACTTGAAGGAGTTCGGCACGGTCAAGGCGATCGGCGGCGGCAACCGCCAGATCTACTCGATCCTCGGCCAGCAGGCGACGGTGGCCTCGGTGCTCGGCTTCCTCTCCGGCGCCGCGATGGCTTTCGCCCTCAAGCCGGCGATGGCGAAGATCAGTCTGAAACTGCTGATCTCGAACCAGCTCGTCCTCCAAGTCTTCGCCGGCACTCTCCTGCTCTGCCTGGCCGCGGCCCTGATCTCGTTCCGCAAGGTGGCGAGGATCGATCCCGCCCTCGTGTTCCGTACCTGACCGGAGACAGCCATGCCTGTGCTCGAAGCGACCAACGTCAAGAAGACCTTTACCGAAGGGCGCGAGACCGTGGAGGTTCTGCGCGGCGTCTCCCTCACCCTCGAGCCGGGCGAGGTGGTTGCCCTTTCCGGACCCTCGGGCTCGGGCAAGACCACCCTTCTCTCCATCCTCGGCTGCATCCTGACCCCCAGCGACGGCCGCGTGGTGATCGAAGGGACCGAGGTGGATGCCGCCCGGCCGGGGGATCTACCGGAGATCCGCCGGCGCTCGATCGGCTTCGTCTTTCAACAGTTCAATCTGTTTCCCGCCCTGACCGCTCGGGAGAACGTCGAGTACGCCTTGAACATCAAGGGCGTCGCCGGGCGCGCTGCCCGCCGGCAAGCCGAGCGGGTGCTCGACGAAGTGGGCCTCGCCGATCGCCGCCACTTCCTGCCCCGGGATCTCTCCGGCGGGCAGAAGCAGCGGGTGGCGATCGCCCGTGCCCTGGCCGGCGACCCGGCCATCCTGCTCGCCGACGAGCCCACCGCCAACCTCGACTCCGAGGTGGGCGGCAAGATCCTGACCCTGTTTCGGGATCTCGCCAAGCGCGAGAACCGAGCCCTCCTGATCGTCACCCACGACCCCAAGGTGCTGGGCGTCGCCGACCGCGCGGTTGCCATCCGCGACGGCCTGATCGCTGCCTGAGCCTCGAGAGGAAGATCCCCGTGAGAACGCCATCCTCCCCGTCCCTCGCCAAGAAGCTCCTCCTCCCCCTTCTGGGCGCCGCCCTGGTCGCCATGCTGGTGGCCCAACTGCGGGGCTTCGAGACAGCCCGGGCCAGCGTTCCAGCCGCTCCGGCCCAGCCGGGCGGCGAAGCCGGCGACTCCCGCATCACCGCCGAGGGTCGGCTGGTGGCCTACCCGGGCGCCGAGGTGACCATCGGCAGCGACCTCGCCGGCACCGTGGTGCGACTGCTGGTCGAGGAGAAGATGGAAGTGAAGCAGGGCCAGTTGCTCGCCGAACTGCGCTCGGACGACGTGGCGGCCGAGCTGGCCGAGGCCCGCGCTCGTGTCGCCGAGACCGAAGCGGACCTGCGCCTTTACGAGACCGAGGTTGCTCGCGCCGAGCGCCTGGCCGCCGACGGGGTGATCGCCCAGCAGCGGGCGGACGTCGCCCGCCGGGACCGCGACGCCGCCCTCGCACGGCGCGAGACCGCCGTCGCCGCCGTGGCCCGGCTCACGGCTGTCCTGGCCAAGAGCCGCATCCTGGCGCCGATCTCCGGGTTGGTGACCAGCCGCCTGGTCGATGCTGGCGAGACCGTCGAGGCCGGCGAGGAGCTGCTGACCATCGCCGACCTCCGCCGCACCCGCGTGGAGGCCGAGGTGGACGAGTACGACGCCGGCCGGATGGCCCTCGGGCTCTCCGTCGAGGTCTCGGCCGAGGGCTTTCCCGGTCAGACCTGGCGCGGCGTGATCGAGGAAATCCCGGATGGCGTCACCAGCCGGCGCATCAAGCCCCAGGACCCCGGCCGCCCGCAGGACACCCGGGTGCTGCTGGTCAAGGTCGCGCTGGCCGAGCCCACCCCCTTGAGGCTCGGCCAGCGGGTGGAGGTGGAGATCGGCGGGGAGTGAAGCACGGTCACGGGTAGTAGAGATAGCAGACGCTGGCCCAGTCGCTGCAGCAGTTGCCGTCGAACTCGCAGCCCCAGTTGCAGCTGCAAGCCGCTTCCGGGGGATCTTGGCCGCAGCGGCCGTAGCAGCTGGCGTCCCAATCGTCGGGGTAGGTCTGGCAGTCGGTGACCACCCGCAGCGTGGCCCCGAAGGTGCCGCAGTAGGGAGGGACACCGCTCTGCGAGCCGCCGTTGCAGTTCTGGGCCGAGGCCGAGACCAGGGACTCGAGGTGTCCGTCCGCCACCGGGGCAGAGAACCACAGGGTGCCCATGGGATCGTCGCAGCACCAGGGGTCGTTCTCCTCGATGTACTCGCTGACCGCGATCCCCTGTCCATCACAGGCGCCGTCCTGGATCATTTCGTAGAAGGAACCCTGCCAGACCTCGACCGGATCGGTCAGATCGCCGCCGTACCAGGAGCCGTAAGGGTTCGACCACTGGGAGTCCCAGGTGTCGCAGTTGCAGACGTTGCCCCACTCGCCGCCATTTGGCTTGGAGGGCTTGGGCCCCTTGAAGCAGGTGCGATGGTCGTCCGGGCAATCCCGACCGCGGGGGCTCGAGCCGAAGTAGACCCCGATGTCGCCCGTCATGGCCCCCTGGCCTGGGGAGTGGAAGGAGTCCAGGTTGGTACTGCACACGCCGTGGCCCGCGTGGCCATTGCATTCGAGGGCCCAGTAGCGGTTCATGAAGCGGTCGCGGCTGTAGACCAGGGCGCTGCACCGGCAGTAGTCGGGGTACCAGGAGCGCAGGCCGAGCTGCGGGGCTGGGACCGGAGGGGCCTCGGTCCGCCGTCGGCCGGACTTGAACTCGCTCGCCGTCCAGCCGGTTTCGCCCCGGAACTCCTCCTCCAGCTTCGCCAGGGAGAGCTCGAGCTGCCCGCAAAGCTCATCCAGCCCCAGCGCGAGTAGGCAACGGTCCCTTTCGACCTCGAGCACCGCCCGCTGGTAGAGCAGGTCGACCAGCCGGCCGAGGGAGGCCGAGACGCCGAGCTCCCGGGCCCGCTCGCGAACCTGCGCCTCGACCCGGTGGCGTGAGGCCGTCGCCAGCTGATGCTCGCGGCGCTCGAGGGAGGAGGCGAGGGCCAGCTTCGCCTGCGGATCGGCATCCAGCTGTGCCTTGGTCTCGCCGAGGGAGACGAGCCCACCGAGAGTTTCCCCTGCAAGGCAGGGAAGGGTGGTCGCCACCACGAGCAGGGCGGCGAGAGTCAAGAGCAGTGACGAGATTGCGCCGAGGTTTTTCGTTCTCACCATGGCACCTCCTGTGCGGTTATGGCAATGAGCGGTATATTGCCCCAAGAAGCGACCCCGCCCCGCCGCGGCGGGGCAGAGTCGATGAGAGATCCCTCCTCCGTCAGAACGAGCTGTTACAGCTACCGCAGTGGTGCGAGCCGTCGTGCCCGGCGGACCGATCGCAGGAGCCCTTCCAGCTGTTGGGGCAATCACCGTGGGTGGCGCCGCACTCGCCCTGATCCTCCGGGTCCTGGCTGTCCGGGGGCTGCTTCTTGGAAGTGATCTTGGGGCTCATGGGGGTCCTCCTGCTCCTTGGTGTGGAGTCATCCTAGACCTTGGTGGCCCGTGGATCCCACTACCTTGGGGCGGCGAGGTGCTGGCCGCTGGGGCGGGCGAAGGGGCCGATCCTGACCCCGCCGACCTTGCGATGCCTACGAGCGTACGTTAGTCTGCTCGGCGAACGTACGACGGAGGCCTCATGCGAATCACCGCTTCCAAGCTCCGAGAGAATATCTACAGTCTCCTGGATCAAGTCCTGACCACCGGCGTGCCCATCGAGATCGAGCGGCGGGGCCGGATCATCCGGCTCGTGCCGACGGAGCCCGCCAGCAAGCTCGATCGGCTGCCGCAGCGCGACTATCTCGAGGGCGACCCGGAAGATCTCGTTCACCTCGACTGGAGCTCCGAGTGGCGACCCTGACCTACCTCGACACCCACGTCGTGGCCTGGCTATTCGCAGGCGAGCTGGCGCTGCTCCCCAAGGCGGTCCGGCTCCGCTTGGAAGAGGGGGACCTGGTGATCTCTCCCATGGTCACCCTGGAGCTGCAGTTCCTCTTCGAGATCCGGCGTGTCACCAGGCCCGGCCTGGAGGTGGTGGCTGCCCTCGCTGCCGAGTTGGGGCTGCGCACCTGCGACCTGCCCTTTCCCCAGGTCGTTGCCCGCGCCGCCCACCAGAGCTGGACCCGAGATCCCTTCGACCGCCTGATCACTGCCCAGGCGGCTCTCCGCGAGGCTCCCTTGCTCACCAAGGACGGAGACATCCACACGCACTATCCGCACGCGGTCTGGAGCGGGTGAGGTGTCCGACATCTCTTCGACACCCTCCGACAGCCCTCTTGCCCTCTCCCTGGCCCCTGCTCGATCGCCCGGTCTCTTCGTAAACAGCAGAAAATAAGTGGCTTAGCTCCGGCAGCCTCAGCCCGACCCCAGCTGGCACCGCCATTGCCTCGTCTCACGGGCGCAAGCCACCGTGGCCACGGAGCTCGAACAGCAGAAAGCAACCCCTGCGCGGGAGCGCACAACTTCGAATCCGATCGTAGGAGACCCACCATGTTGAAGAAGACCCTCGTCGCCGTCCTCGCCCTCGCCGCCATCGCCAGCGCCGCCCATGCCGGCAGCACCTTCCAGCAGAGCTGTTCGCAGATCGAGTTCGTCTACTCGAGCAACCAGCCGGTGCTGCAGGCCGTCTGCCTCAAGGCCGACGGCACCACCAACTCCACCTCCCTGGTGCTCCAGGGCATCAGCAACCAGAACGGCACGCTGGTGCAGGGCACGGGAGCCAGCAGCTTCCAGAAGAGCTGCGGCAACATCCAGATCCAGGTCACCAGCCCCACCTCCGTCAACCTGACCGCCTACTGCCGCACCTCGAGTGGTTCCTCCAACGCCACCAGCCTGCCGCTCAACAACATCGGCAACAACAACGGCGTGCTCACGGGCGGCTAGGCCGCAACCTCTCCGATCCCGGGGGGCGGACGCTCCCCGGGATGCCGCCCTGTTCAGGGTGCCCAGAGGCCGCCGGTCGCTTCGAGCCAGTCAGCGATGCGATCCGCCGCCAGGGCGGGATCCCCAGCCGAAACGTCCAGCTCGAGCCGGGGCAGCAGAGAGCCCGCGGCGAGCCCCCGCAGCACTTCTTGCTCCTCGACGAAGATCGACAGGTCGCCGTACTGGCCGGGATTGCCGGACACCAGCAGCCTCTTCTCGCGGGCGGCGGCGAAGGAGTCCGGGTTGCGGGTCACCAGCACCAACCGGAAGCCCAGGGGGAGGAGCCGCTCCTCGAGCCAGTGGAAGTCGTAGCGCCGGCCGTGCTGGCGCTCTTGATAGGCCATCGTTGAGAGGTGGAAGCGGTCGACGATCCACGAGTAGTAGCGCTGGAGCTCGAAGAGCCGTACCCAGGTGCGATAGGTCTCGAGGGCCAGCTCCTCCTCCTCGGGAAGGAAGTTGATCAGGCCGCGGCCCCAGGGGGTGTTGGTGAAGCCGCACCACTCGGCCGAGATCAGGGGTGAGTGGTAGCGGTATTTGCGCGGTCCCACCACCCGAGGATGCTCGTTGAGGGCGAAGGCGATCTCCGTCTTGCCGGTCAGGCGGGTGCCTTCGAGGATGACCTTGGGACAGAGCTTGGGCATGGGCGTCTCCAGGGCTTGGCTCAGGGCACACGCGCGACCACAAGGACGTTGCCGGGGGAGAGGGCCGGGCGGATGACCTTGGTGCGCCGGCAGCCGGCGGCCTCGAGCCAGGCGGCGTAGTCCTCGCCATGGTGGGCGCGGGCGGTGGAGGTGAGGCGGAAGAACAGGGCGACGCCGTCGCCGAACGCCGGCCGAGTGCCGGGCCGCGGGGCCTCGATCTCCCAGACGGCGACCGTGCCGCCGGGCCGGACGGCTCGGCGCGCCCGCTCGAGGATCGCCCGGCATGGCTCCTCCTCGAAGTGGTGCAGGAGGTTGGCGACCAGGGCCACGTCGTAGCCCTCGCCCAGCTCGGCGGTCAAGGCCTCGCCCTCGCGATGCTCCACAAGATCGGCGATCCCGGCCTCCTTCGCCAGCACGCGGGCATGCTCGAGGGCCTGGGGCAGGTCCACCACCACCGAGCGCATGGGTGGATGGCGGCGGCAGATCTCCGCCCCCAGCAAGCCGTGGGAGCCGGCGAGATCGAGCAGGCGCGTCGCCCCTTTCGGCACCGGCACCCGCCCGGCCATCGCCGGAGCGTCGAAGCGAGCCACCTCGAGCATGGCTCGCTGGTACCACGCCCACTCCCCGGTGTCGGTCATGGTGTGATGGAAGTCCACGCCGCGGCCCGTCCGCACCAGGGGCTCCATCTGCTCGAGGAAGCTCCACTGGGTGAAGGTCCACTCGACGAAGCCGCGCAGGTCCTGGGGCGAGCCGGCCACCAGGCTGCGCCTGGCCAGGCGGGAGAGGCGGAAGCGCCCCCGCCGCAGTTCGAGGTAATCGAGGAAGACCAGGCTGCGCAGCAGCAGCTCGGTCGCCTCGGCATCGAGGCCCTTCTCGGCGGCCAGCTCCGCCGCGGTCTTCGAGCGCTCGGTCAGGGCCTCGAAGAGCCCCAACCGCACCGCCGTCATCAGGCAGCGGGCCTTGACGATGGAATAGAGAGCGTCGAGGGCCGGCACCGGCACCCGGCCCACGGCCAGGGCCAGCCGCTCGAGCAGGTTGGTGGGGCGCACGCCGTACTTCACGGCGGGGGAGCCTAGCAGGCGGTGGTCTGGGGTTCGAGCGAGGAGGCTGGAAAAATGGCGACGGTTTTGCCATTCCCCCCTTCTGTCTCGGCAACAGCGCCGCCATCGTGTCGGTCGTCTCGCCGGGATCCCCATCCGGGCGCTGTCACTCGGGGTGGGCGACCGTCCTCTCCGGAGCCCACTTCAACTGCGATTGTTGCGTCTTTGCGTCTTTTTCACCTGGCTCAAGATTTGCAGTGTTCCAGTTTCCACTTCCGAGCTGCACTATAGGGATGCACAGCCATTCCCCGGCCAACCGCGGCGTTCGGGGAGACCTCAGTTCCCGACACCGTCGCTTTCGAAGGAGGAAGAACGTGAAGGACAGAACCCTACCCATCCCACTCGACGCCCGGCGGCGGGCGACGAGGCGCGCGGCCCTCGCCACCGCGCTCGCGCTGGTCCTCCTGACCGGCGGCTCCGCTCTGGCCGGCCACGACGACGTTGGTGAGAAGTGGCAGGCCCAGGGTCCGGCCCCCAACACCGAGGGGCAGACCGAGAACGTGACCCCCGACAACCAGGTCGTGGGTGCCGTCCACGTCGTGGTCGCTCATCCCACCTCGCCGAGCACCCTCTACGTCGGATCGGTGAACGGCGGCGTGTGGAAGACCACCAACGCCACCTCCAACAACATCAAGTGGAAGCCCCTGACGGATGACCTGGGCTCGCCCTCGATCGGTGCCCTCGACATGGATCCCAGCGTGCCCAGCCACAAGACCCTGGTGGCCGGCATCGGCGGCTTCTCGAGCCTGGGCCGCTTGCGGGGCGCGGCGATCGGCCTGCTGCGCACGACCAACGGCGGCGAGAGCTGGACCGTGATCAACGGTGGCGGCACCCTTCTCGGCAAGAACATCTCCGGCGTGGCGGCCCGGGGCAACACGCTGGTGGTTTCAGTCAACACCGCCGACGCCTTCACCTTCCCCAACATCGGCATCTTCCGCTCGGCGGACGGTGGCGCCACCTTCACCCAGATCTCAGTCGGCAACGGCGCCGGCACCGGTCTGCCCGGCGGCGTCGCCAACGATCTGGTGGGGGATCCCCTGAACCCGAGCCGCCTGTTCACCAGCATCCTCTTCGCCAACTCGCTCGGCGGACTGAACGGCGTGTACCGCAGCGACGACACCGGGGCCACCTGGACCAAGGTCAGCAGCCCGGCCATGGATGCTCTGCTGATCTCGGGCGTCACCAGCAACGTGGAGTTCGCCGTCGGTCGCCACAACAACGTCTATGCGGCGATTGCCAACAGCGGTCGGCTGGCCGGCGTGTTCCGCTCGGGCGACGGCGGCGCCACCTGGACGGCGATGGACCTGCCGCTGACCAACGAGGGCTCCCTGATCGGCATCCACCCCGGCGGCCAGGCCTCGATCCACCTGTCGATCGTGGCTGACCCGACCGACGCCCACATCGTCTACATCGGCGGCGACCGCCAGCCCCTGTTCAACGAGGTGGCCAACCCGCCGCTTTCGGACTTCCCGAACTCGATCGGCGCCGTCGACTTCTCCGGCCGCCTCTTCCGCGGTAACGCCTCCTCGCCCGCGGGCAGCCAGTGGGTGCACCTCACCCACTCTTCGAGCCTCGGCGCTCCCGGCGGCGGCACGGCCTCCTCGAGCTCGCCCCACGCCGACTCCCGCGAGATGACCTTCGACGCCCACGGCCGGCTGATCGAGACCGACGACGGCGGCATCTTCCGGCGCTCGAACCCCCGCGACAACACCGGTGACTGGACCTCGCTCAACGGCAACCTGCAGGTCGGCGAGTTCCACGCCACCACTTCGGACGAGCTGTCGAACATCGTCTTCGGCGGTACCCAGGACATCGGCACGGACGTCCAGGACCTGCCCTTCGACCTCGAGTGGTCGACCCTCTTGGGCGGCGATGGCAGCGACACCGCCGTCGACGACGTCTCGAACCCGGCCTTCTCCACCCGCTTCTCCTCCGCCCAGTTCCTCCAAGCCTTCAACCGCACCTTCTGGGACGCTGCCAACAACTTCCTGGGCTTCGACTTCCCGACCCGCACGCCGATTGGCGGCAGCCCGGCGATGGTGGCCCAGTTCTACACCCCGGTGCGGATCAACAACGTCGACAAGAACCGCCTGATCTTCGGCGCCAACAACGGCGTTTACGAGAGCCAGGACCAGGGCTTCACCGTGCTGCGCATCGGCGCGGGCATCGTGGTCACCGGCAACCCCAGTGACCCCATCGGCTACGGCGCCACCGGCAACCCCGACATCCTCTACCTCGGCACCACCGACGACGTCTGGGTGCGCACCGCCGCCCATCCGGCGCCGCTGGTGCTCTCCGCCACCTTCCCGGGCAACGGCACCGGCCGCGCCGTGCGCGACATCGCCATCGATCCGGACAACGGCAACCAGGCCTTCGCGATGAACCTGGGCGGTGTCTACCGCACCCAGGATGCCGGCGCCACCTGGACGGACGTCACCGGCAACCTCCTCACCTTCCCCATCACCACTCCCCGCAGCCTCGCCCTGGCCCGCACTTCCGAGGGCGACGCCATCGTGGTCGGCACCGTGGGCGGCGTCTACATCGCCACGGCGGACGACGGCTTCGCGGTCTGGCAGAAGCTGGGCGAGGATCTGCCCAACACCCACGTCTTCGAGCTGGAGTACGACGCCAGCACGGACACCCTCGTCGCCGGCACCATCGGTCGCGCCACCTGGAAGCAGAAGAAGCTCTCGGAGACGATCGAGGAGATCAACAACGATGACTAGCCCCTGGAGCCTCGATCCATCCCAACGGACAACCCTTTCTTCGAGGGAGAAGACCATGAGCCTCGATGTGATCTCGCGTTCGCGGCGCACCGCCGCGGCGCTTGCGCTGGTCGCGAGCCTCCTGCTCGCCGCCGGCTTCGCCCCCGCGGCCCTGGCCGCCGGGGAGCGCGCCGCCTCTCCGGCCCTCGCCGACGGCGTGGTGGTTGACGCCGCGCGCGGCGTGGCCTACGTGATGAACGCCCAGGGCGGCATCGACGCCGTCGAGCTCGCCCGCGGCACCACCTCCTGGGCCACCGACGCGGCCGCCAAGCCGCTGCTGGTCGACGGGGAGACCCTGCTCGCCCAGGCCAAGACCGGCGCCGCGGGCCAGCTGCCCCTGGCGCTGATCAGCCTGGGCGCCGACAAGGGCGCCCGGCCCCTCGCCGTGGAGCTGCCCGCCGGCGTCCAGGCTCGCCTGGTCGACGGTCGCGACGGCTTCTTCCGCCTCGAGGCCGAGGTCGGCGCGGCGGGTGAGGTGGTCCTCACCTGGCTTTCCGCCAGCATCCCGGTGCAGGGCGCGCTGCTGGTCGACGAGGGAGCGCCCCTGGTCACTGCCTCGGCGACCCTCACCGAGCGCCGCCTCGCCCACCCGGCCACGCACCAGGAAGGTGCGGCGGCCGTCCAGCTCGCCACGGGGGTTGCCCGGGCGATGCCCGTCGAAGAGGCCCGCGGCCGGCTGGCCACCCGCGCCGGCGCTGAGCGCTTCGCCGTCAAGGCCGACGGAGCCCGGCAGTACCTGTCGGCCGATGGCCGGCACTTCCTGGTCAGTCAGACCACCCAGGCCGCCGACCCTGCTTCTCGCTATCGCTGGACGCTGGTCGAGCGGGCCAGCGGAGCGGTGCTCGGCAGCCTCGCGACGAGCGCGCCGACGGCGCCGTTCGTGATCTCCGGCTCACGGCTGATCTTGGTGGCCCAGCCGCGGATCCAGCGCGTCGAGGGCAAGTGGCTGGAGGAGGCCCGCACCTTGAAGGCCATCGACCTCGCCACCGGCGCCCAGCTGTGGACCCGCGCCGTGGTCGACCCGACTTTCCGCGGCCCGGCCGCCCCGTAGCCCTTCCGCGCCTCACCGCCACCCCCTCGCCTCGGACCGAGCGTCCAGCTCGGCCCGGGGCGAGGGTTCCATCCCCCCGGGTGATAGCGTGGCTCGACCATGGCCTTCGCTGTTGGCCGCAGGAGGCGGACCGTGCTCACCTGGCTCGCGCTGCTCCTGATTGTCCAGGTCGGGATGCCCCTGGCGATGGCTCTGGGTCGCAACCGGCTGATTTTCCTGCCGACGGCGGCGCCGGGACCGGAAGGGGGGGTGGAGGCGTTTCCGCCCGACGTGGAGGGCCGTCTCGTGCGCATCCGGCGACCGGACGGCCGCCTGCTCCCGGCCTATGACGCCCGGCCCCGGGGCCTTGCCGACGATCACGGGCCGGTGGTGCTCTTCGCCCACGGCAACGCGGGGAACCTCTTCCATCGAGCCGGGCTGCTCGCCTTCTTCGCCCGCCACACCGGGGTGCGAACCCTGCTGTTCGAGTACTCGGGCTACGGCGGGGCCGCGGGGATGCCGAGTGAGCAGGAGGTCTACCGCGACGGCCTCGCCGCCTACGACCATCTGGTGGCCGACGGCGTGGCGCCGGGGCGCATCGTGCTGTACGGCGAGAGCCTCGGCGGCGCCGTGGCGCTCAAGATCGCCTCCGAGCGGCCGGTGGCGGGGGTGGTGCTGCAGGCGCCCTTCACCTCTCTCTCCTCCCTCGCCTGGCGGCTCTACCCATGGCTGCCCCTGGGACCGCTGCTGGTGCGCGGTGCCTTCCCCAATGCTCAACGCGTGCGCGCTCTCGCGGTGCCCCTGGCGGTGGTGCATGGCGAGGAGGACGAGATCATCCCCTTCGCCGAGGGCCGGCGCCTCCACGCTGCCGCCCCGGCCGGAGCCGAGCTGCTGCCCATCGCCGGCGCCGGCCACAACGACCTCTTCGAGATCGGCGGCGCCACGTACCTGCGGGGGCTGGGGGAGCGCTTCCGGAGGTGGGTGGCGGGGGCCAACGCGAGGGATTGAGATCCCAGGCGTTGGCCAGGTGCTGCCCGGTGCTCACTTCTCGGCGGCCGCCTCCAGCTGCCGGACCCGCGAGGCCAGCTCTTCGAGCAGCCCCTGCTGCTCCTTGACGGCCTCGACGAGCACGGCAGTGAGCTTGGCGTAGTCCACGGATTTGTTGCCCTGGGCGTCGGTGTGGACGACCTCCGGCACGACTCGCTCGACCTCCTGGGCCAGGAAGCCGACCTCGGTGCCTGCCGGGAACTGCCGTTCCGGGAAGCGCGCGCGATCCCACTCGTAGCGGATGCCCTCGAGCCCGCGCACCAGGGCGAGGCCGTCGGTGATCCGCCCGCGACTGATCTTCCACCGGGCGTCCGAAGGCAGGCTCGAGACGTTGGCGCAGTAGATGGCGTAGCCGAACTCGGGCGCTACGGCCAGAACCTGGCCGCTGCTGCAGCCACCCGGGGGGAGATAGAACAGGCGGCCGTTGAGAAACGTTTCTCCATTGACGTGGAGCTTGTAGCTCGAGCCCGGCACGGTGCCGACACCCAGGCGGCCGGCAATGTCCACGTTGCTGTTGGCGTTGGGGAAGCTGACCGTTTGGAGGTTCGCGGTCATGACGAACGCCGTCGCGTTGTTGCGGGTCACCATGAAGCGGCCGAGGCTGTCGGCGCCGAACAGCTCCCAGCGGTTGTTGGGGTCGGCAAGCTGATCGGTGGGGTCGCTGAAGGCGATGCCGGTGTTGGAGCCGTGGATGTGGAGAGAGCTGCGAGGCACGCCGGTACCGATCATGACGTTGCCCGAGCCGTTGTCGCGGATCGAGCCGGAGACCAGCTGCGAGCCGTTCCACAGGGGCACGTACTGGGGGTTCTGGAAGCCGACCTCGGGATCCACCTCGGCGGTGAGGCCGGTGTGATCGATGCCGTCGGCGAAGCCGGCAGGGACGCCCGAGATCTCACTCCAAGAACCGGCCGCGTTGTCCACGCCGTCGGCGAAGCCGGCCGGGATGCCGGTGATCTGGCTCCAGGCACCGGCCGTGTCGTCGGTTCCGTCGGCGAAGCCGGCCGGCACGCTGGCTAGCTCGCCCCAGGAGATCCCGTCCTTCACGTGCGCCGGCACGGTGGGATCTGACTCGGTGGCGATGCCGGTGTGATCGATGCCGTCGGCAAAGCCGGCAGGGACGCCCGAGATCTCGCTCCAAGAACCGGCTGCGTTGTCCACGCCATCGGCGAAGCCGGCCGGGATGCCGATGATCTGGCTCCAGGCCCCCGCCGCGTCGTCGGTTCCGTCGGCAAAGCCCGCCGGCACGCCGGCTAGCTCGCCCCAGGAGATCCCGTCCTTCACGTGTGCCGCCACGGTGGGATCGGACTCGGTCGCAATGCCGGTGTTGTCCACGCCGTCCGAGAAGCCGCCTGGGATGCCGGCCAGCTCGTTCCAGGAAACCCCGTCCTTCAGGCTCGCCGGCACTGTGGGATCCGTCTCGGCGGTCAGGCCGACAGCGTCGTCACCATCGGCGAAGCCGCCGGGGATACCCGCCACCTCGTTCCAGGAAACCCCGTCTTTCACGCTCGCGGCCACCGTCGGGTCGGTCTCGGTAGCGAGGCCGACGGCGTCGTCACCATCGGCGAAGCCGGCGGGAATGCCGGCCAGCTCGTTCCAGGCCACGCCGTCTTTGACGCTCACGGCCACGGTGGGATCCGACTCCGTGGTCACCCCCACGGCGTCGTCACCATCGGCGAAGCCGGCGGGAATGCCGGCCAGCTCGTTCCAGGCCACGCCGTCCTTGACACTCGCAGCCACGGTGGGGTCTTCCTCCGTGGCCACGCCGACGGCGTCATCACCGTCGGCGAAGCCCGCGGGGATACCCGCCAGCTCACTCCAGGCCACGCCGTCCTTGACACTCGTGGCCACGGTGGGATCCGCTTCCGTCACCACGCCCACCGCATCGTCGCCGTCGGCGAAGCCGGGCGGGATGCCCGTGATCGCCTGCCAGTCGAGGGTGGTGGCGGCCGCCGTCATCTGGGTGGTGCCGTCCGGGAACTCGAAGCCGCCGTCGCTCGAGCGCACCGGCCCCTCCACCTCCAGCCCGCCCCGCAGGGTGCCGCCGGTGATGCGCAGAAAGTCCGCCGCCCCGTAGCCGGAGAGGGTGTCTGCCACGCGCGCCGCCCGCGCCTTGTCCGAGAAGATGGCGTAGGGCGCAGCCGTCAGCAGCTGCAGGGGGCGCAGGGCCTCGAGCTCGCCGGAGCCGGCCTGCCCGGTCTGGATCTCGAGCCAGCGCGGCTCGCCCGAGAACACGGTGTCGCCGAGGTCGAGCTGGAGTACGAAAAGGCCCTTCCTCACCGGTACGTCGAGCACGGTCGTGGTGGCCAGCAGGTTGGTGGCGTCGGCATCGTCGTAGAGACTCACCACGAAGTCGTAGAGCCCGTCCGCCACGTCGCTACCCTGGCGCAGCAGGCCCTGGTAGGTGAAGGTTGAGGAGTGAGGGCCCTGCGCCCACCCGGGCGCGGCCGGCAGAAGCAGCGAGAGGACGAGGATCGAGCCGAGGAAACGTGATCGGTGTTGGCGCAACATGGCTCACTCCCCTTCCGCGGACTCATCCTGGATCACCACGGAGCTGAGCTGAAACAAGCCGAGGAAGCCGCCGGCGACCGTCGAGATCGGGGAGTCCATGGTGCCGGCATCGGCCTGGCCGACGACGGCGAGGCACTCGAACCGGCCTGAGCGGGAGGCGCCGCCCCCGCCGTCCACCGAGTACCAGGGAACGTCGAACGTCGCCGGCGAGTCCGCCATGGCTCTCATCGGGACGATCGTGAGAATCGAAAACACGAGGACAAAGCGAGCCCATCTCGACATGATCGAGCCTCCGTAGCCACGCGGGTGGATCCGTTCCTCCCGCAAACCCCGTTGAAGGGACGATCGGTTGGATGAGGTGGGGCGGGAAATGTTTAGAAGGGGGAGGAGCGCCTCGCTTCAGACGTTACCGAGCCTCGCACGGGCGGCGCCCCTCGAGAGAGTTGTGACCTGGAAACGAGCTGGCTAGACTGCCCGGTGTGGCCATCCTCGGGTTTCGCCACAGAGGGCTGCCGCCTGACGCACCGAGCACCGGGCCCGAGGAGGCACGGCAACGGGCGGCTTCATCCAGCGAAACCTTCGCCTTCCTCGTCGCCCCTGCCGAGTACATCTACACCGAAGCGCCTGACACGACCTTCAGGTCCCACTCTCTCGGGAGACTCCCATGATCGCGCGAATCTGGCATGGCACGACCCCGGCTCGGCGTTCCGAGGAATACTTGAAGTTCCTCCAGGAGAGGGCGATCCCCGACTATCGGTCGGTCCCCGGCAATCTGGCGGTGTTCATCCTGAGGCGGGTCGAGGGCGACGTAGCGCATTTCATCACCCTGACGCACTGGGACTCCGTCGAGGCGATCAGGGCCTTCGCCGGGCCGGACATCTCCGTGGCGAAGTACTATCCGGAGGATACGGACCTTCTCCTCGAGCTCGAGCCCACGGTGCAGCACTTCGAAGTCTTTTCGTAGAGGTGCCAGGAAGGCTCGTCTAGCGCGACCGGGACGTTCTCGCTGATCGCCGCACGATCCGCGCCGTGGACCTCCCTAGACACGCCGCCCGGAGCTCCGGCGCCCTGGGGGTCCGGAAACGAAAGCCGCATGTGCGCCCAGCCTGCCCACGGCGACACCTCCGTGCCCCTTCGCCCCGAAAGAGCGGCTCGAACCCGGAGTGGCTGTGTAAACCTCAACGCGCCAGTCACTTGCCGCGGACCTTGTCCTCGCGTTCCGGTAGCCTGATGTCCCGTGGCCCGTCCCTCTCGAAGGCTTGCAGCCAGCACCTTGGTCGGCAACACGTTGTCGCTATGACTCCTTGAGGAGTCGGCGTAGAATTCCCCAAAACCTCGAACGGTGCGGGAGATTGCCAGGCCCCATCATGGTCAGGAATAGATCGCCATTCCGACGACGGCTGGTTGCTGTTCTTGGCGCGGTGCGATGTCGGCGAATCGAGATGTACTAGTTGAGCGATCTGCGGAACGACTTCCATGTCCGAACGGCAGCAGAAGACCCGATTCTTCCACGAGACGCTAAACAGCATCGTGGCCACAGCGGGCCTCCTGCTCGCCAGCATGTCACTCGGTATCCAACTCACCGACAGAGTACAAGAAGATAGAGAGTCGGTCGAAGTAGAGCCTTCTGTCGGGACCGACCATGTCACCGTAGGGATCGCCAATACCAGCCGCAAGGACATCTGGCTGAGATGGATCCGAATCGAGTTCGTTGATGATCTGGGCGACATCCTGCGTGACGCTGCCATTCAAGTGAAGCCACCGCCAGAAGGCGCCATGCAACTTGCTCCAAAGCAGGTTGAAGTCTTCTCGGTCACCTTCAACGATCGCCAGGTTCCTGACGAGGCCCTGTGCGCTCAGATTGTTGTGGGCACTACGCTGGGTTTCTTGACGGACTACTACGTCACGGCCGACCTTTTCCGTTCGCCAAGTCGCTGGAGACGGATCCCCTGCCCGCGAGAGGCGAGAGAGTGAAACTTCGCCGATAGTCGACCAGCGGCCTGGCCAGAGCTGGTACCAAGAGTGCCCGTCAAGCACCTCGTTTCGCGTATCGAAGACCCGCGCATGGGACAGAGAATCCAATCGTGAAGGCGAGGCGGACCGGCAACCGGCCGGTCCCTGACCACCAAGACGACGGTGCGCCGTCGGCTCCGGGACGCTGAGGGCGTAACGCCCGGAGGTTCGAGACTGCCTGACCTCTCTGAGTCGGACCTGGATCGAGCAGGGCAAGCCCCTCAGGAGGACCGCATGCTGCACCCCGCGTTGAGGTTGACCATCGGTGCCGTCCTTCTCGCAGCCTTGGGCGGGATCGTCGCCATCTCGTACTTCGGCAGGTTCTTCGGGCCTGCCCGTACCCTGGTCGAGACGTTGCCGTCGACGTCCCTCGGGCTCACCGCACGGTCGCTCAACGGGCGGATCCAGCCCAGGGGCCGGCCGACGACGTACTGGTTCGAGCTCGGCGAGACGACGGCTTACGGACGTACGACCAAGCCGGTCAGCCTGCCGCCGCGAATCGGCGCGTACTACCGGGAGTCCTGGGACGAGCACGGCCGAGCGGGGTGGTTCGGTGGCCTCGGCTCGGGGGACGAGCTCGTGCACGAAGGGAGCGGCGGTGTCACCGGAGGGCACGTCTCGTGGAACCTCGGCACCGAGACCGCACCTGCCAATCAAGATGACAACCACAATGACGGGATCGGCACGGTCAAGCTCGCGCAGTACGTGTTCACGGGACCCGTCCCGCTCGGCCCGCCCGATCTCTCGCTCGGCGGTGGGGATCCGGACTTCCGCGGTGCGAGGGTCTCGGTATCGGTACGGGGCGACCGGGGCTTGACCCTCGGCCCGGCGGAGCTCGTCTTCTGGCTGCAGAGCACGCCCAACGTTGCGGATCTCGGCACCGACCGCGAGCGGTTCTCGAACTGGGCCTACACCCGCTCCCGCCTGACCGGCGGGCTGCTGTCGTCGCGCTGGGAGAGGGTCTCCTACGTGCTCGACAACGACACCAACGCCTGGACGTACGCGGGGAACAACGTCAACGAAGACCGCGAGGACTACATCTACGTCCCTCTCGACCAGGTTCTCGGGCACTTGAACGGCGACCTCTTCCACATGGTGGTGATGTTCGAGGCCGGGACGCCGCCCTACGGCCCATCGCCCGGCGGGGGCCGGCTGCGGTTCGACGAGATCGAGATCGCCTATCGCAACGAGTCGGCCCTGATGGCCTCGAACGGCGGCAGGCTGAGGTCGGGGCCGGCGGGAGGAGGGCCGCTCGAGCGGCTCACCGACGGGTGGCGCACAGGCGTGAACCGTACCTGGCGCAGCGCGCCCTGGCCGACCGCCCCCCTCGACTTCACCTACGAGCTCGCGGACCCCGTCGAGATCGACACCATCCAGATCCATCAGGGCGATCCCGATTGCCCGAGCGAACGGGTGGAGGTGCACACGGGGTACAAGGGCTCGGCGCTGGCGCCGCTCGTCTCCGGGGTGATTCCGGAGAAGAGCGCGGCAGGTCCGAGCTTCACCTACTTCCTGAACCGGCTACCCGCCCCGGTCATGGCGGACGTGGTCCGGGTGCGCGTCTCGTCGGGCTACCGGAAGGAGGCCTGGTGCCTCGGCGAGATCGAAGTGTTCGGCCAGGACGCGGTGGTCGAGACGGACAATGACTGGTACGGCGTGACCGCCGACTTCGACGGCCTCGAAGCCGGCAAGGAGTATCACTGGCGGCTCTGGGCCGAGAGCGGCGGCGTCAAGGTGAAGACCGACGACGCTACGTTCACCGTCCCCGAGACGACGGCGCCCGAGCTGAGAACATTGGGCGTCACGCGCCTCGGCAACGGCTCGGCGACGTTCGAAGGTCGCCTCAACCCCCTGGGCGTCCCCACCAACTACTGCTTCGAGTACGGGGTCGACCCGCCCAGGTGGGAAGACCCGACCTATGCCCAGAAGACCCTCCTGCGCTATGGCGGACGGCAGCTCACCCCCCGGACGGTCACCGACGTCGTGACCGGTCTGGTCCCCGGGACGACCTACCACGTCCGGATGGTGGGCGAGCTACAGACCGGGGTCGAGATCGCTTGTGGAGACTCCAATCCGGTCAAAGAGCGGACGAGCGTGTCCTTTGTGGCTCGATAGCCTCGAAGGTCTCAGGCCCCCCCTCACGGCGTCGTGCGCGGGCTGCCCTCCTCGGTACCGTCGGCGTACTGGCCGATCAGGCGGACGACCTTGCCGCCTTCCCGCTCGAAGCGAATGGTGAAGTCGTCGAGGTCGCCGACCAGGAAGCGGTCGCCGCCCACGGGTTGGAGGCGCA
This sequence comes from Thermoanaerobaculia bacterium, assembly GCA_036274895.1. GTDB lineage: Bacteria > Acidobacteriota > Thermoanaerobaculia > Multivoradales > SZUA-115 > CALMKX01. The sequence continues at coordinate 187,204 of DASUEU010000027.1, forward strand.
GCTTTCGGACGCCGCCGCGCTGGTACCAGAGGACACCGTCGACCAAGGTGACCGCCCGCGGGCCGTAGGTGCCGGTGAAGGCGGCGAGCTCGGCGGCCGGCAGGCTCACGGGCTTGCGGCGCATCTCGAGGATTCCCCGCGTGAAGGCGAGCTCGGCTTTGAGCTCGGGGTCGGTGGCCTTCTCGGCCAGGGCGGCGAGGGCGCGGTCGTGGGCCACGGCCAGGGCTTCGGCCGCCGGCACGGCGACGTCCGGCGCCACGCCGGTGCCTTCCCAGTTGGTGCCGGTGATCGGGTTGATCGCCCGCCCGAAGGGAACGGTGACGAAGACCGGATAGCCCTCGACGCGGTGGCCCTCGATCGGATGCGCGCCGCCGCCGGTGGTCTCCCCGACGATGGTGGCTCGCTTCAGGTTCTTGAGGTTGTAGGTGAACTCCTCGGCGGCCGAGAAGGTCCGCCCGCTGGTGAGCACGAAGACCGGCACCTCGGGCAGGCGGGTTCCGGGCACCCAGGCGTGGGTCCAGAACTGCTTGGTCTGGTCCCCCTTGCGGATGTAGAAGCTGTTGAGGTGAGTGGTGTCGTCGTCCGGGACCAGGTAGCTCGTGAGCAGCTGGATCATGCTCGGGCTGCCGCCGCCGTTGTTGCGCAGATCGAAGATGAGGGCCTCGGCCCCGGCGAGAAAGCCCATGGCCGCGACCGCCGTGCTGCCGCCCAGTTCGGCGGGGGCGAAGCAGTCCAGCTGCACGTAGCCGACGTTGCCGGCCATCCGCTCCACCTTGCGGAAACAGGCGTTGTCGCGCCGGACCTGGGCGGCGAAGCGGGCCCGTTCCTCGGCCGGGGAGGGATCCTGTCCACCCGCGTGGGCCGGTGGTGCGGGCGCCCAGCGCACCCGCAGGTGGAGGTCGTGGCTTACGGACAGCAGATCCTCGGTGAGCTTCTGGGCGAAGGTCTCGAGGTCGGCGAGGCCGTCGTAGGCGCCGCTCGCGAGCTGTTGGGCGAGCAGATCGCCCATCTTCTTGGCCGTCTCGGGGAAGACGTAGGTCTCGTTCAGGGCGGCGGTGATGTCCGCGATGATCGCCTGGCGGTCGGTGGTGCTGACCGCGGGAGGCCGTTCTTGGGCGAGAAGAGGGGTGGTGAGCCCGGCCAGGAGGCCGAGGGAGAGCAAAGCACGCGAGAGAGACTGGACCTTCATCGGGGGTCCTCCTTTTGGATTTCGAGCACGAGTACGATGGAGTCACGTTCGAAGCCGGCGCGGGCGACGGGTGGCCTCTCGGCTTCGTGGAAGCCGAGAGAGCGATAGAGCGTCTGGGCCGCCCTCAGACGGTCGCTGGTGAAGAGGAAGACGGTCGAGCAGCCGTGGCGGCGAGCGCGATCGAGGGCGGCGACGGCGAGCCGGCGGCCGAGGCCACGACCCTGCCAGGCGGGCGCGATGGCCATCTTCGAGAGCTCGGCCACCTGGTCTTCGAAGAGCAGGGCGCAGGTGCCCACCACCTCCCCGGCCTGGTGCGCGAACAGCACCTCGCCGCCGCGGCCGACGATCTCCCCGGCCGGATCGGCCAGCCTGCGCAGGTCTTCCTCCTCGGGCGTGAACAACGCCTCGATCCAGGCGAGGTTCAAGGCGCGGAAGCAAGCCGCCAGCTCGGGTGCCCGCTCCGGGTCCCAGACCTCGATCTCGAGGCGCCCCAACCGGGCCTCGAGCCGGGCGGCGAGGGGGCGCTGCTCGAGGCGAGCCTCGAGAGCAGTGAGCGCTTCGAGCAGCTCGTGGCCAGACTCGGCCACCAGCTCCGCGGTCGCTGCTCGAATCTCAGCCCACAGGGGGGTCAGGCGCGCCACCGCCCGGCTGCCCCGCTCGGTGAGGGCGAGCAGCCGGCGCCGCCCGTCGAGGGGGTCGTCCGTCGAGGCGACCAGACCGTCGGTCTCCATCTCGCGGCTGATCTGAGCGATCGCCGTATGCGTGAGCCCGAGAGAAGCGGCGAGCTCTGACACCGCCAGCGGCGAGCTGCTCGACAGGGCCGCGAGCACGGGGAACCAGCGCGCCCGGAAGCCCAGCCCCTGGTCGGCGTAGACCTCCGAGACCTCCTGCTGCAGACGGTCTCCGAGCCGCTTCAGACGGGACGCCAGGGCAAGGTGGCCGAGCTCCTTGATCAGATCCACGCTCTTACTACGCGGGAATCGGAAAGTGGTTTCCTAGTTTTTGGGCCGGTCGGTCGGTAGCGGCCTTCAGACCTCTCCGGCCCGGGGCCGCAGGAGGATCTCCTCCACCACCGTGCGGTCCGAGAGGCGCCAGGCGCCGACCACGGCCTCGGCCACGTCCTCTGCCGGCATCAGGCGCTGGGCGGGGATCGGCACTCCATCCCAGGCCGGAGTGAGGGTCGCGCCGGGGAGCACGGTCGTCACCCTCACCCCGGTCGCCAAGGTCTCCGCCCGGGCCTGCCGGGCGAGGCCCAGGAGGGCGTGCTTGGCCACGGTGTAGGCAGCTCCGTTCGGGTAGGCAGCGAGCGAGGCCACCGAGCCGAGGTAGAAGAAGTGCCCGCGGCCCCGCTCCACCATGGCGGGCAAGAAGGCGCGGGTGGTCAGGAAGGCGCTGGTCAGGTTGACCTCGAGCTGATCGTGGAAGGTGGCGAGATCGGTCTCGACCAGGGCGCCGGGGCGGAAGCGGCCGGCGTTGGCCACCACCACCTCGGGAGCGCCTTGTGCCGCGAGCAGCCCGGCCGCCACCCGGTTCACCTCGGCCTCGACCGTCACGTCGCAGGGGCACACCGAGGCCCCGGCCCCTGCCGCTCGGCAGGCCGCGGCGACCCCTTCGAGCTTGCCGGTGCTGCGGGCGAGGAGAGCCAGATGCGCACCCGGCTCCCGGGCGAAGGCCAGGGCGATGGCCTCGCCGATTCCCTGGCTGGCTCCTGTGACGACGATCAGCATGGTGTGGTCCCGTGGGCGGCAGGAGCTTAGTCGAAACCGCCGTCGCCGGGGCCGCTCGAGCCCTCGGGAGCCCCGAGCGAAAGCCCTTCTTCCTTTCCTGCTAACGTTCCACCTCTCCGAGGAGAGCCTTTCGATGAATGACCTGACCCAGGGTTCGGTCCACCGTCACCTCTCGCGCCTGGCGGGGGTGATCCTGTTCGGCATGGTCTTCCAGACCCTCTACTACCTGGTGGACCTCTACTTCGTGGCCAAGGTGAGCAGCGAGGCGGTGGCCGCGGTGTCGCTCTCCGGCAACCTGATGCTGGTGACGGTGGCGCTCACCCAGGCCCTGACCATCGGCACCACCTCGCTGGTGGCCCACGCCTGGGGCCGCAAGGACTACGGCGAGGCCCGCCGGATCTTCAACCAGTCCCAGGTGCTGGCCACCGGCGTCGGCCTGCTGTTCGTGACCGCGGCCTTCGCCCTGCGGGAACGCTTCGCCGCGGGCCTCGCCGCGGACGAGGTCACCGCCCGGGCGGTGCGCGACTATCTCGACTGGTTCCTGCCCGCCATGGGGGTGCAGTTCCTGCTGGTGGCTATGGCCGCCGCCCTGCGCGGTGCGGGCGAGGTGAAGGCGCCGATGATGGTGCAGATGGTCGCCGTACTGATGAACACCATCCTGGCGCCGGTCTTGATCGTCGGCTGGGGCACCGGGCGACCGTTGGGCGTGGCTGGCGCCGGCCTCGCCACCTTCCTCTCGATCTGCGCCGGCGCCCTGCTGCTGGTGCTGTGGGTGAGGAAGCGCCACGACGTGCTGCACTTCGAGCCCCACCACTGGTGGCCGGACTGGGCTCTCTGGCGGCGGATGCTCGGCATCGGGCTGCCCACCGGCGGCGAGTTCCTGCTGATGTCGGTCTACGCCACCATGATCTACGGCCTGATCCGCGGCTTCGGCTCCCACGCCCAGGCCGGCTTCGGGGTGGGCATGCGGGTGTTGCAGACCGGCTTCATGCCGGCCCTGGCGGTGGGCTTCGCGGTGGCGCCGCTGGCCGGCCAGAACTTCGGCGCCGGGCACTTCGACCGGGTGCGGCAGAGCTTCAAGGCCGGGCTGCTGTGGGCGAGCGTGATCATGCTGACCTTCATGGCCCTCTGCCACATCTCGCCCATCGCCATGATCCGCCCCTTCGCCGAGGATCCCGAGGTGATCGCGGTGGGCACCGAGATGCTCGGCATCCTCTCCTTCAATTTCCTGGCGGCGGGCGTGGTGTTCGTCGCGAGCGCCCTGTTCCAGGCCATGGGCAACACCATCCCCTCGCTGATCGCCTCGGGCTCGCGCCTCCTGCTCTTCGCGGTGCCGGCGATGGTGGTCTCTCAGCGCCCCGGCTTCGCCCTGCGCCAGCTCTGGTGGCTGTCCGTGGGCTCGGTGCTGGTACAGATGGTCCTCGCCCTGTGGCTGCTCCGGCGCGAGATGCGCATCAAGGAGGACGGGCTGGCGGCGGCCCGGAACGAGGCCTTCAGTCGAAGTGCTTGACGGTGGGCCAGAGCTCGGCCACGGGCTGCTTCAGGCTGCGGCAGATCCAGATCGGGCGGCCGTTCTCGTAGGGCATGCAGTAGCCGCAATCCGTGGTGCCGGCCCGCTCCACCTGCTCGAAGAGCCCGCGTAGCCGCTCCTCGTTCGAGCCGACCACGATCAGCACCCGCCCATCCCAGCCGCGGGGGCCCCACAGCCAGTAGCCGTTGTGACCGCTGATCGCCGGCGGCAGGCCCCGCGCCCTCCCGAGGTGGTCGATGGCGCCGGCCACGCCGTAGTCCGGGCCGAAGACCCGGGCCGCCGCGCGCTCCTCAGCGGGAAGCTTGTCGTGGGCCGCGGCCACGGCGGAGACGATCTCCTCCCAGCCGTGCATGTCGGCGAAGAACTGGCCCAGCTCACCCAGCTCCTTCTTCTCCTCGGTTTCCGGTGCCTGGCCGAGAGCACGGGCCCAGCGGATGTGCCCCTCGACCGGCAGCACGGGCAGCACCAGAGGCGCTGCCACGGCGCCCCCGGCGAGCAGCACGGCGAAGGCCAGCCCGGCCAGGGCCGGCCGCCAGCGCAGCATCCCCGGTCGCGCCAGCCAGCGCTCCGCTGCCACCCCCCCGGCGGCGAAGAGCCAGGTGTAGGCCGGCGCCAGGTAGCCCGAGCGGCTGGAGCCCGAGAAGGCCAGGATGGCGAAGGCGGTGAGGTAGACGGCGGCGAGCAGCCGGTGCTTCTTGCCCTCCGGGTGCCCGAGGAGGTAGCCCAGCCCGGCCAGCCACAGGGGCAGGGAGAAGGGCAGCATCATGTCCACCTGCCCGGCCACGAAGTCGCCGAGCGACACCTCCACCATCTTCTCGCCTGTGGCGTTGGCGATGAACTCGAGCGTCGGCCAGCCGTTGGTCACCTGCCAGTAGACGTGCGGGGCGAAGATCGCCGCTGCCAGGGCCCCCGCGAGCCAGGGCCAGCGGGTGGCCAGCCAGCGCCGCTCGGCGGTCGCCAGCAGGCCCACGGCCAGGCCCGCGCCCAGCCACAGCACGCTGATCTTGTTGAGTAACCCCAGCCCCAGCACCACCCCGAGCCACAGCCAGAGCCGCGGTCCGGCGCCGTTGGCGATGCGCGCCAGGAGCCAGGCGCTCGCGGCCCAGAAGAACAGGTCGAAGGCGTTCATCGAGTAGAAGTGGTCGAAGGCCAGGTACTCCGGAGCCACCAGGGCGGCGGTCATCGCCAGGGCCTGGGCCAGCCGCCCGCCTCGCAGCTCCTTGGCCAGCAGCCCCACCAACGCCACGGTGCCCGCCCCCAAGAGGGCCGGCACCAGGCGCAAGGCGAAGAGCGAGTCCCCCAAGGTGTGGCGCACCAGCCAGAGCACGAAGATCGACAGCGGCGGCTGGTCCACGTAGCCCGCCGCCAGTTGCTCGCTGCAAGCCAGGTAGTACAGCTCGTCCCGGAAGATGCCGTAGCCCGAGCTGGTGGCGAGGTGCAGCAGCAGCTTGCCGAAAGCGAAAAGCAGAACCAAAGCCTTCTTCTCCTCGTCCCGCCAGGGACCTTCATGAGTAGCGAGTGAGTTGAATCACTCGTTAGCCCTGAGAGCTCCTACCGCCACTTCGGCGGCGCTTTGGTCTCGAGGAAGGTCGCCATGCCGTGGCGACAGTCCTCGGTGGTGCGGGACGCGGCGTTGGCTTCGGTGGCGAGGTCGAGGCGTTCGGCCAGGGGGCGGCCGTAGATCTCGAGCAGCAGGCGCTTGGTGCGGGCGATCGACTCCGAGCTGGCCTTCTCGAGGATGCCGGTGGCCAGCCGCTCGCCCTCGGCGTGGAGGGACCCGGGAGCCGCGACGCGGTTGGCGAGGCCGATCTCGAAGGCCCGTGGGCCGCCGATGGGCTCCGGGTTGATCAGCAGCTCGCGAAGGTCCGAGCCCCGCAGGCGTAGCGGCAGATAGGTCGCCACCAGGGCGGCCACGAAGCCGATCCGCACTTCGCTGTAGAGGAACTTGGCATCCTCGGCGGCGACCACGAAGTCATGCGCGGTGGCCAGACCACAGCCGCCGGCCACGCACCAGCCGTGCACCAGGGCCACGGTCAGCGCCTCCTGCCGCAGCACCGCCTCGAACAGGCCGCGCAGGCGCCGTGAGTCCTCCAGGTTCTCGTCGGGACTGGCGCCCTGCAACGACTTCAGGTGCTCGATGTCTGCGCCGGCGCAGAAGTGCTTGCCGGCGCCGGCCAGCAGAATGGCCCGCACCCCCTCCGAGCGCCAGGGGTGAAGGTAAAGCTCCGTGACCTCGGCAAGGAGCGCCGGGGAGAGGGCGTTGGCGCGGTCGGGGTTGTTGAGGGTGACCCACAGCAGGTCATCCCGGCGGTCGACGAGCAAGTTGGTGAAAGTCATGGTCCGGCTAGCTGCGCAGGTCGCGCAGGGGCGTGCCCTCCGGCACCTCGATCTCAAGGGTGAGCAGCCCCTGGCCGTGGGTCTTGCCCTGGGCGTCGTTGATCAGGCTCTCGGTGCCGCCCCCGCCCAGGGAGTCGTGGAGCATGAAGTTCAAGGCCAGCAGGTTGGGCACCTCCCAGCGCTCCACCCGGCCGCGGCACACCAAGCGGAAGTGCTCCTTCACCCGCTCGGGAGTCACCTCGCGGCGCAGGATCTCGAAGTGGGCCGGAGAGTCGGCGATCAGACCGACGTTCGAGGCGTCCCCTTTGTCTCCGGACCGGGCGTGGGCGATTCTCTCCAGGCGTGCTCTCATCCTGCGGCCCCCACGGGCATCAGGGCCGTGAAGCCCAGGGTCAACTCTTCCCAATGGCGATGGGCGAGCAAGGCGAAGAGGGCCGCCGCACCCAGCCACACGGCGAGCGGCGCGCCGCGGCGAACCATCGGCTTCGCCGCGAGGAAGGTGCGGTGCAGGACCGTCACGTAGAGGGCCCCGGCCGCCAGGGCCCAGCCGGCGAAGATCAGCCGATCCGCCGCCGCGCTGGCCAGGAAGCCTCCGAGGAGGATCGGCGCCAGCCCTCCCACCAGGGCCGCATACCAGCGCCACAGGGGATAGCCCGCTGCCGCGCCCGCCGTGCCCGCGCTCATACCTCCTCCACGCTGACCCGCACGTGGCGCTCCACCTCTTCGCGCGCCAGCAGAGCCGGCCAGTAGGCCACGATCGGCTGCGGCTTGGGCCGGCCGCCCGCGAAGCCGGTGACTCCCGGCGGGCCAGAGGTGACCAGGGGTGCGATCTCCTTGCCGAAGCGCTCCACCCGCTCGGGCGAAGGGTCGCGCACTCCCAGGCGCAGCACCACCTCGGGCGGGTCCGCCGGGGGGGCGAAGATCCCGGGCAGGCACGCTCCCAGGCCCAGGTACTCCTCCGAACGGTTCTCGGGGGCGAAGACAGTGCCCGACCGCTCCAGCCGCTTCCACACGATCTCCGCCGCCAGACGGGCCTTCTCGAGCGCGCGCGGGCCGGAGACCGTGAGCTGCCCCGAGGCCTTGTAGCCGGCCAGGTAGGAGGCCGAGATCTTGAGGAAGGGAGTGTTGGCGCCGCCCCGAATTCCGGACACCCGCACCCGATCGGTGTCCTCTTGGGCGAGGCGGATGCTGGTGAAGTCCGCCGTCACGTCGGGGGTGACGTAAGAGCGGGGATCCCCCATCTCGTAGAGCAACTGCTCGGCGACGGTGTCGACCGTGACCATGCCGCCGGTGCCGGCGTGCTTGGTGACCACGAAGCTGCCGTCCTCGCAGACCTCGGCCACCGGGTAGCCGACGTTCCACAGGTCCGGCACCTCCCACCAGCGGGTGAAGTTGCCGCCCGTGCACTGCGGGCCGCACTCGAGGACGTGGCCGGCGATGGTACCTGCCGCCAGGCGATCCCAGTCCTCGCTTCCCCATCCAAACTCATGGATCAGAGGGGCGAGGGCCAGGGCAGTGTCGGTGATGCGGCCGGCCAGGACGATCTGGGCGCCCTGGTCGAGGGCCTCGACGGCGGGCCGCGCCCCCAAATAGGCGTTGGCGCTGGTCACCTTGTCGAGGTGGGCGGCGAGGGGCTCGCCGCTGTCCATGTTGGCCAGGGGGTGGCCCGCCGCCACCAGCTCCGGCAGGCGAGCGACCAGGTCGTCTCCCTCGACCACGCCGACCCGAATCCCCGTCACCCCCAGCTCTCGGGCGACGGCGAAGATCCGCTCCCGGCAGGCACGAGGGTTCAATCCTCCGGCGTTGGTGAGGATTCGTGTTCCTCGTTTCTTCAGCTCGGGCAGGACGCGGCGGATGAAGTCGATGAAATCGGTGGCATAGCCCAGGGAAGGGTCCTTGAGCTTCTGCCGCATCATGATCGAGAGGGTCACCTCGGCGAGGTAGTCCATGCCGAGATAGTCGAGGGGGCCCCCTCGCAGGAGATCGACCGGGGCATCGACGTTGTCCCCCCAGAAGCCCTGGCCGTTCCCCACCCGCACTTTCTTCATAGAGCCCGTAAGGTTAGCACGGCAACATTTGGCCATCCGTCTCCCACGAGCCGGGGTCTTGCATGTTTCTTGAAGCAGACGGTTGCAGATGGCTGGAGCAGACGAGAAGTGCTATCGCCGGGTGGTGATCGACGGCTTCGAGGTGCTGGTCGGCAAGAGCGCCGCCGACAACGACCGGCTGACCTTCCGGGTCGCCCGTCCTCGCGACTTCTGGATGCACGTCGCCGGCTACTCCGGGAGCCACGTGGTGGTGGTGAACCCCGAGGGCCTGGCCGAGCTGCCGCGGGAGGTGCTCCAGAGGGCCGCGGAGCTCGCAGCCTGGAGCTCGAAGGCGAGGGAGGCCGGGGGCAAGGTCGAGGTCCACGTCTGCCGGGCGAGCGACGTCTCGAAGCCCCGCGGCCTGCCGGCGGGCAAGGTGCAGTTGCGGAGATGGGATTCGATCCGCGTTTACGCGAGGGAAAGTGACGCTTAGAGCCGTCTACATGAGACGGAGGACGTTCGATGCTCTACGAGAAGCTCAACGAGGAGATGCAGTACACCGTCGATGAGTTCGTCGGCCGCATTCGACCCCTGTCCTGGCGCCGACGCATCGACCTTCTGGCTCAGGCCGGCGCACCCTTCGCCGACCAGTTCGACGCCGCCGCGGCGAGCCTCGCGCTCAAGGGCTTCGTCACGGCGGTCCTCGAGCGGCTGAACCCCCTCGAGGTGGATGACCCCTTCCTCGCCTACCTGCTGTCCCTGTCGCTCAATCCGGAGCACAAGACGGCGGCGCTCGCCTACCTGGCGCGTCACCCGGATGCCCGTCGGCTGGTGGGGGAGGAGTGGGGAGTCGACGACGCGGTGAACTGACCTCAGGTCTGGAGCACGCCGGTCTTGAACTCGCCCAGGTGGGGGTTCTGGGCCACCGCCGCCAAAGCCCGACCGAGCACGCTCCGGGTCTCGGCCGGGTCGATGATCGCGTCCACCCACAGCCGGGCCGCGGCGTAGCGGGGGTCCATCGCCGCCTGGTAGCGAGCCTGGATCTGCGACAGCAGGGCCTGCCTTTCCTCCTCGCCGACCTCATCGCCCCGCTTGCCGAGCTGGATGGCGAGCAGGGTGCGTGAGGCTTGCTCGCCGCCCATCACCGAGATCGCCGCCGACGGCCAGGCGAAGACGAAGCGGGCGCCGTAGGCCTTGCCGCACATGGCGTAGTTGCCGGCACCGTAGGAGTTGCCCACGAAGAGGGTGATCTTGGGCACGGTCGAGTTGGCGACCGCGTTGACCATCTTCGCCCCGTCCTTGATGATGCCGCCCCGCTCCGCCCGTGACCCCACCATGAAGCCGGTGACGTCCTGGAGGAAGAGGAGGGGGATCTCTTTTTGGTTGCACAGCTCGACGAAGCGGGCTCCCTTGTCGGCCGAGTCGGAGTAGAGCACGCCGCCGATCTGGAGCTCCCGCTCCCGCTCGCCGGCGCCGGTCTTCTTGTGGACGATCGAGCGCTGGTTGGCCACCACGCCGACCACGCGGCCCTCGATGAAGCCCGTGCCGCAGATCAGGGTCCTGCCATAGGTGGCCTTGTACTCGTCGAAGTCGCTGCCGTCGAGTAGGCGGGCGAGGACGTCGTACATCTCGTAGGGCCGGGAGCGGTCCACCGGCATCACACCGTAGAGCTCCTCGGGAGGCCAGGCCGCTGGCGCCGGCTCCCGTCGAGCGAAGGGCGCCTCATCGCTCCGGGCGAGCTGGCCCAGCTGGCTGCGGATCTTCGCCAGGCACGAGGCATCGTCGGGGTGGCGGTGATCCACCACCCCCGAGACGTCGCACTGCACCAGGGCTCCGCCCAGGTCCTGGTTGTCGATCACCTCGCCGATGGCAGCCTTCACCAGGTGAGCGCCGGCCAAGAAGATCGAGCCGGTGCCCTCGACGATGTGGGCCTCGTCGCTCATGATCGGCAGGTAGGCGCCCCCCGCCACGCAAGGGCCCATGATCGCCGCCATCTGGAACACCCCCTCGGCGGAGAGGCGGGCGTTGTTGTAGAAGGCGCGGCCGAAGTGCTCCTTGTCGGGGAAGATCTCGTCCTGCATGGGCAGGAACACTCCCGCCGAGTCGACCAGGTAGACGATCGGCAGGCGGTTCTCGAGGGCGATCTCCTGCGCCCGCAGGACCTTCTTGGCGGTCAAGGGAAACCAGGCACCGGCCTTGACGGTGGCGTCATTGGCGACCACGACGAAGTCGCGGCCGTGCACCCGGCCGATGCCGACCACCACCCCGGCGGCCGGCGCCCCGCCGTACTCGGCGTAGAAGCCGTGAGCCACCCACAGGCCCAGCTCGAGGAAAGGGGAGCCGGGGTCACAGAGGGCCGCCACCCGCTCGCGGGCGGTCATCTTGCCCAGCGCCCGCTGGCGGGCTTGTGCCGCCTCGCCGCCGCCCTGGCGGATGCGCGCTTCCTCCTCGCGCAGCGCCGCCAGCTCTCCCCGCCAATGCGCGGCCTGGCGCGCGAAGGCGTCGTCCTTCTTGAGCTTGGAGTCGATCGGCGGCACGGCCGGTGGATTATAGGAGAGGGTCTCCCGCCAGGACGCTTCCGCGAATTACGTCTACACCGTAGAGAGGTCGCCCGCGGCCATGCAAAGAGGAGGTAGACATGTTGTCCACATGCGAGTATGCTCTCGACATGAGCAAGATGATCCAGCTGCGCAACGTGCCGGACGACCTGCACCGCCTGCTCAAGGCGCGGGCGGCGATGGCCGGGATGTCGCTCTCCGACTTCCTCCTCTCGGAGGTGCGCAAGGTCGCCGAGCGGCCCACCCTCGAGGAGATGCTCGATCGGATCGCGGCGCTGCCGCCCGTCACCGTGAGTGTGCCCGCGGCGGAGATCATCCGCCAGGAGAGGGAAGGGCGATGATGGTGCTCGACGCCTCGGCCCTGGTGGAGCTCCTGCTGTCGAGCGAGAAGGGGCGGCGGCTGGGCTGGCGCCTCCGGCGCCGGGAGACCTCGCTGCACGCTCCCCATCTCATCGACCTGGAGGTGACGCAGACCTTGCGCCGCTACCTGCGCGCCGGCGAGCTGGAGCCCGCCCGCGGGCGGCTGGCGGTCGAGGCACTCGCTCAGCTCGCGGTCTACCGCCACCGCCACGACGTGTTGCTGCCGCGGATTTGGGAGCTGAAGGCCAACCTCACCGCCTACGACGCCGCCTACCTCGCCCTCGCCGAGGCCCTCGAAGCCCCGCTGCTCACCTGCGACGAACGCCTGCTCTCCGCCCCCGGGCACCGGGCGCAGGTGGAGGTGGTGTAAGTAGGATGGGCGCTCCATGAGAATCCACCTCCTCGCCTTCGCCACCGCGGCCGAAGCTCTGGGCCGGGAGAGCACCGAAATCGAGCTGCCGGAGGGGTGCCGGATCGGAGAGTTGCGGGGCCTGCTGGGCAGCCGCTTCCCGGCGCTCGCTCCGCTGTGGGGGCGCCTCGCGATCGCCGTCGACGGCGAGCTGGTGGGCGATGACCACCGGCTACCGGACGGCGCCGAGGTGGCCTTGCTACCGCCAGTGTCCGGGGGCAGCGGCAGCGAAGCGCTTCCGGCTCTAACCGAGGCTCCCCTCGACCTGGCGGCCGTGGCGGCTCGGGTGAGCTCGCCCGGCCGTGGCGCCCTGGTGCTCTTCTCGGGCACCGTTCGAAACCACCACCGGGGCCGCGCCGTCGAGGCGATCACCTACACGGCCTACCGGCCGATGGCTGCTCGCCGAATCGAGGCCATCGTGGCCGAGCTGGAAGCCGAGGAGCCCGACCTGGCCGTGGCCCTCGTCCACCGCCTGGGCCGGTTGCGGCCCGGCGAGGCGAGCGTGGTGATCGCTGCCACCTCGCCGCATCGGGCCGCGGCCTACCGGGCCAGCCGCACGGCCCTCGAACGGCTGAAGGCCGAGGTGCCGATCTGGAAGCACGAGCACTACGCCGACGGCAGCTCCGCCTGGCGCGAGGAGGAGAGCCTGCTCAGCGCGGAGAGGCCGGAGCCGGTGGGCGCGGCTCGAGGGTGAGCGGGTCCCGCTCGGGCAGGTGCCGCCAAACCCCGGGCACCAGCAGCGAGAGCGGCGTTTTCTGACCTGGGTCGAGGCGCTCGATCTCCACCGAACGGCCGGCCACCAGCAGGATCATCTCCTGCGGCGACAGCACCTCGACCGCGGCTCGGCGGATCTCCTCGGGCGTGATCGTGGCCAACCGGCCGGGCAGGTCGCGCCAGGTGCGATGGGGCCGGCCGAGCAGGTCGTCCTCGGCGAAGGTGCCGGCCACCTCCTCGGCGGTGTCGAACTGGAACGGCAGGCCGTCGATGACGCCCTTCCTGACGAACGCCAGCTCCGCCTCGGTCGGGCTGGTCTGCCGCAGGCGCTCGATCTCGGCCAGGGCCATCTCCACCGCGAGCCCGACCTTCTCACCGCCGGTCTCGAACTGGATGCGCAGCTCACCGGGCCAGAGCTCGCCGGTGGTCAGGCGGGCTCCGGCCCGGTAGGCCAGCCCGGCCTCGCGACGCAGGCGGGTGGGGATGCGGGCACCTCGGCCGCCGAGCAGCTCACCGAGCAGCGAGAGGGCCTCGGCGCTGCGGTCCTCCCAGCCGGAGCGGCGTGCCGTCCGCTGCCCCAAGAGCACCTTGGCCTGAGCCAGGTCCCGCTCGATCAAGTAGACCCCCGGTGGCGAGGCGGCTGGAGGCGAGGGCGGCGGCCAGGGCGCCTTCTCCCCCACGGCCCAACCGGCGAAGCCCCTCTCGAGGGCCGCCAGCACCGCCGCGGGCTCGACGTCCCCCGAGATCGCGACGACCATCTCGGCCGGTTGCCACCACCGGCGGTGGAACTCCACCAGATCCTCGCGTCGGATCGCCGCCAGTCGAGCTGGCGTCAGGGGGCGTTGGGTGAAGTGATCCGAACCGTAGAGGGCGAAGCCCCACTCCCGCTCGAGCACGGCCCCGGGGTCGTCGTTACGGGAGGACAGGCCGTCGGCGAGGGAGCGCCGCGCATGCTCCAGCCGCTCCGGGTCGAAGCGCGGCCGCCGCAGCACGTCGAAGAGCAGGTCCAGGCCCTCGTCAAGCAGCCAGCTGGGGGCGTTGAGCTGAGCTCCGGCGCGCAGGCTGCCGGCGCTGGCGTCGAGCTCCAAGGCCAGCCGGTCCACCCGCTCGTCGAGCTCCTCTGGGGTCAGGGTCGCCGTGCCCGCCCGGCGCAGCATCGAAGCGGTCAGGCCGGCGAGGCCGGTCCTCTCGGGTGGCTCGAGCCAGGCTCCGGCGCGTAGGGCGATCGCCACGTCGACCAAGGGCAAGGTCTTGTCCGGCACCACGTAGACCGGCACGCCGTTCGACAGCCGGTGGCGATATCGCTCCGCATCGGGGACCTCGAAGGGGAGGGAGGGGAAGCTCAGCTCGCGGGGGTGGGCGGGGATGGGGCTGGCTCGGGGGGGCACCGCCGCCGGCCTCGAGGGATTGAAATCCCTCGCTACCCATGAACGTCCCTGACGGGACGAAGAAAGGGCTCTGCTCGTGCCGTCATTCCCGCGGAAGCGGGAATCCATCCCAGGCATCCCTCGGTCGAGGAAGGGATGGACCCCCGCTTTCGCGGGGGTGACGACTTGACAACAGGCCTTCCGTCTCTGGTTCCTCGGCCGGTTCCCCGTCCCAGAGGGACGTTTGTCGGTAGCGAGGGATTTCAATCCCTCGCGCGGTGGGACCGCCCCGCCCTCCCCGGCCGCGGAGATCCCTCGGCTTCGCTCGGGATGACTACGGGGAGGGGCTCCCGCTTCCCCCCGCGTGTACATCCCCACCGTCCGCCGCTCCGGGCGCAGGTATGTGTCGACCACCCGCACCACGTCCGCCCCCTGGACGGCCCAGGCCCGCTCGGGACCTCTCAGGGTCTCCCGCCAACCACCGAAGCCCTCGCTCATCAGCAGCCGGAGGGTCAAGGCCAGGGGGTCGCGCAGACTGCGGTAGCCGTCCGCGAGGATCTGGTTCTTGACCTTGGCCAGCTCCTCGGCCGGGATCGGCTCCCGACGCAGCCGCTCGAGCTCGGCGTCCCAGGCGGCCAGCAGCTCGGCCGGCGTCGTCGCACCCTTGGCCTCGGCCGAGACGGTGAAAGACCCGGCATGGCGCATCGCCGTCTGGAGCACCGACGCCGTGGAGGCCAGCTCCCGGCCGAGCACCAGTCGGCGGTAGAGGCGGCCGGTGCGGCCGTTCATCAAGCCGGCCAGCACCTCCAGGGCAGCGCTGTCCTGGTGACCGAAGGGCACGGAAGGGTAGAGCACCTGAACCTGGGGCCGGCATTCGCAGGCGGCGGTGAAGGGCGCGGCCGGGGCAGGCTGGACGGAGTTGGCGAGGTTGGGGCGGACGAGGTCGGGGTCGGGCGGCTCGGGTGGTCGGCCGGCGGGGAGGCGCCCGAAGTAGCGCTCGGAGAGCGCCTGGACCGCCCCGCGGTCGAGCTTTCCCACCAGCACCAGCACCACGTTGCCGGCCCGGTAGTGGCTCGCGAAGTGGCGGCGGGCGTCCTCCTCGCGGGTGGCGGCGACGTCCTCCGGCCAGCCGAGGGTCGGCCAGCCGTAGGGATGGTCCCCCCAGAAGCGGGCGCGCAGCTGCTGGTCGAGCAGCCCGGTGGGGGTGGAGTCGATGCGCAGGCGTCGCTCCTCGGCCACCACCGACTTCTCGGACGCGAGCTCCCGGAACACCGGCGCGAGCAGCCGATCGGACTCGAGCCAGAACCACAGCTCGAGCTTCTCCGCCGGCAACGTCACGAAATAGAGAGTCATGTCCGGCAGGGTGAGAGCGTTCAAGCCGCGGGCGCCGGCCTCGGTGTAGAGCCGGGCGAGCTCGCCGGTCGCCAGGGTCTCGGTGCCCTTGAAGAAGAGGTGCTCGAGCAGGTGGGTGAGGCCGGTGAGGCCCGGCCCCTCGTCGACCGAGCCCACCTTGGCGACCCAGCCGGCGGAAACCATCCGGCTCTCCGGCCGAGGCACCAGCAGCACGCGAAGGCCGTTGCCGAGGGTCAGCTCTTCGACCGTCACCTGGGGCCAACGCGGTGGCTCGGCAGCCCTGGCCTGGCCGATGACGGCCCAGGCGGCCAACAGGGCCGCCGGCAGCGCCCGACTCATCCCTTGGGCGAGGCGAGGGCGGCGATCGCTGCGGACCACCGGGGGTAGAAGTCCGGAGCGTGGGCGTCCAGCCACTCGAGGTAAGCCTTCGATACCCGCTCGAGGTTGCGCAGGGCCATGGGGTTGCCGGAACGCTCGCGCATCGGCACGACGATCTTCTTGACCTTCTCCCAGACCAGCAGCATCTCCTGGCCGCTCTCGAAGAAGAGCTCGCGGTGGAGCACCTCGTTGGCCACGAAGGAGGCCACCATGTCCCAGTAGCCGATGACCATGCGGAAGGAGGCGTTCTCGGTCGAGCCCCGGGGGCAGACCCGATCGAGGTCGTCGAGAGACTCGACGGCGAGCGAGCGGACGAACCAATCGCGGGCTTCGCGCAGCCGGGGCTCGCGCCGGGCCTCGAAGAGCTCGAGGATCAAACGGGCGTCGTCGTGGGTGGGGTTGCGGTGCATGGGTCGTTCGCGGTCGCAGCGCCGGGAATCGGCTCCCGGTGCGGTGCGTAGAGAGAGCCGGCCCGACCCCCGGATGCTAGCATCCCGTCGACACCTGGAGAGAGGCGATGAGCACAACCTACGACCAAGCCAAGTCCCGCCGCAACGCCCTCGAGAGGCTGGGGGAGAAGATCCCCGGCTTCGCCGGCTTCCAGGACCGCGAGCTGCGCCGTGAGCTCGACCGCCGCGAACGGGAGAGTCTGGCCGAGCTGCTCCTGGCCGCCAAACGAGCTCTTCGCGAGAAGGCCCGGACCCACACCGAGGCTGGGCGGCTCGCCGAGCTCACCCTCTTCGACCGGCTGGAACGACGGCTCGAAGGCTTCGCCCAGGCCGTGCGCCACGCCGACTACGGCGCCACCGGCTTCTTCGATGCCGTCAAGGTCCGGGAGGAAGATCTCACCCGCCTCTACGACTTCGACCTCGGCTTCTTCTCGGAGGTCGAGGCCCTCTCCGGCCTGGTCGAAGCGATGCCCGCGGGTACCGGGGAGGCGACCGCCGCCGTCGAGGCCGCCATCGCGCGCCTCGCTACCATCGAGCAATCCTGGGGCCGGCGCGGCGAGATCCTCGCCGGCTTCGCGTCGGGCCTCTGAGGAGAGTCGCCATGCAAGTCCTCGAGCACCAGGATCCCACCGGATCGACCATGGTCGCGCGCGTGCCCGCCGAGGGCACCGAGGCGATCCAGCTCGGCAGCCAGCTCGTGGTCGAGCAGAGCCAGCAGGCCGTCTTCCTGCGCGACGGCAAAGCCCTCGACGTCTTCGGGCCGGGGCGCCACACCCTGGCCACCCAGAATCTGCCCCTGTTGACGACGCTGCTGTCCCTGCCCTGGGGCGGCACCTCGCCCTTCCGGGCGGCGGTGATCTTCGTCAACACCAAGACCTTCCTGGACCTGAAGTGGGGCACCAAGGAGCCGGTGGTCTTCCGTGACAAAGAGCTGGCCATGGTGCGCCTGCGGGCGTTCGGTAAGTTCGCCGTGCGGATCACCGACCCGCAGGTCTTCGTCAACACCGTGGTGGGCTCGATGGGCCTCTACACCACCGACGGGGTCGAGTCCTACTTCAAGGACGTGATCGTCGCCCGCTTGAACGACCTCCTGGGAGAGACCCTCGAGACCCTCTTCGACCTGCCGCAGCTCTACGACGAGCTGGCGATGGCCTTGAAGGCGCGAGTGGCGGAGGACTTCACCAAGTTCGGCATCGAGTTGGTGGATCTCTTCCTGGGCGCGATCACGCCGCCCGAGGAGGTGCAGAAGGTCCTCGACGACCGTGCCGGCATGGCGGCGGCCGGTGACCTCTCCGCCTACATGAAGTTCAAGGCCGCCCAGGCGGTGGGCCAGATGGCCCAGAGCTCGGGAGAGGGGGGGATCATAGGAGCGGGCGTAGGGGCCGGGCTGGGCGCCGGCTTCGGCATGATGATCCCCGGGATGATGCGCGAGGCGATGGGCGCTCCGGCCGCGCCGACCCCCGGGGCATCGGTACCGGCCGCCGCGCCGCTGCCGCCGGCGGCAGCCCCGGGCCAAGGCGCCAGCGCCAGCCCGGCCTTCTGCTCCCAGTGCGGCGCGGGGCTTCCTCCGGCGGCCCGCTTCTGCCCCAGCTGTGGCGCCCGGGTGTCCGTCTAGCTTCGGCCAGCGGGGATGAGCGGCACCACCCTGGCCTGCCCGCAATGCGGCGGCGCCAACGCTCTGCCCTCCGGGGAGCGGTTGCTGCTCTGCGCCTTCTGTGAGGCCACCCTCTTCGTCGACCGTTCCGGGCTGGTCTCGCACTACCGGCTGCCCCGGCTGGTCGACCGGGCCACGGCAGCCGAGGCCCTCAGACGGTGGATGGCCGGTAACGACACGGTCAAGGATCTCGACCAGAAGGCTACGATCTCCTCGGTTGCGGCCATCACCTTCCCGATGTGGCTGTTCCGTCGCTCTGCCGGTGGCGGCAGCGAGGAGACCCGGGTGGAGCCGGCGGCGGCGATCCCCATCCCCCAGGTGGCCGACCTCGCCCTGCCCGCCGGTCGCCTCGAGCCCTGCCTCGAGGCCGAGGACGGGGCCGAGCGTCTGGCCGCGACCGTACCCCTCGAGACCGCCCGCTCCTGGCTGGGAACGAGCGGGGGCGCGCTGAGCGAGACGGCCCTGGTCGAGGTTCCCTTCTGGCGCTGCCGCTACGCCTACGCCGAGCGCGAGTACACCGCCCTGGTCGAGGGCTCGACCGGCGCCGTGGTGGCTTCGATCTACCCGGAGAAGGCCGAGAGCCCGTTCTACCTGACCGCGGCCCTGGGCGCCGTGGCCTTTCTGGTGGCCGGCTTCTTGACCGCCAACCCCTTCTTCAAGCTGGGTCTCTACGCCCTCATCGCCGTGCCCCTCTTGGGCCTGGCCTGGCTGGTCTCGCGCAAGGTATGAGCTCCCCGGCGACCCCCGCGACGGCGAACACGGCCAAGGTGACGGGGCTCTCCTGTCCCAGCTGCGGCGGCACCCTCAGCGTCGAGGGCGGCCTCCACGTGGTGCGCTGTCCCTTCTGCGCGACCCACCTGCTGGCGCTCGGGGACGCCGGCATTCGGCGCTTCTCGGTGCGGCCTCAGGTGGCGGCCGAGGCGGCGGCGGGGGTCGTCAAGGAGTGGCTCGGCAAGGGCATCAAGAAGCACCGTGCCCTCGGCCGGGAAGCCGAGCTGGGCGAGGCCTTCCTGTGCTACCTGCCCTTCTTCCACGCCCAGGCCGACGCCGTGGGCTACGCCTTCGGGGTCGAGAAGAGGCAACGCACCTCGGGCTCGGGCAAGAACCGGCGCACGGTCACTGACTACGTGCCCGTCGAGCGCCGGGTCGAGCGCCACTGCGAGCGGGTGAGCGCCGCCGTCGACACCGCCGAGTGGGGCCTCACCCGTGTCGATCTCACGGGCGACGAGCTGCTGCCCTTCGAGCTCGAGGAGTGCGAGCGGCAGGGGATGGTGTTCGCGCCCACGGTCTCCGAGGTGGCGGCGCGTGCGGCGGCCCTCGACGGCTTCCGGGCCGAGGCGGATCCCGGCGCCGGTCTGCACCAGGTGCACTTCCGCTTCCAGGAGCTGCTGGCCCCGACCTTCCGGATCCTTTACTACCCGCTGTGGGTGGTGCGCTACCGCTTTCGGGGCCGCTCCTACCAGTCCGTGGTGGACGCCGAGAGCGGCGACCTGGCTTACGGCAAGGCCCCCGGCAATGATGCCTTCCGTGCCTTCGCCTTGGTCGGCGCGGAGGCGGCGGCCGGCTTCGTCTTCACTTCCGGCGTGCAGTGGTCCCTCGATGCGGACAATCCTCTCGGCCTGATCCTGGGAGCGGGCGCCGTGGCGGTGGCCCTGCTCGCCTGGGGCTTCCGCCACTTCCGCCACGGCGGAGTGGTCGAGGAGGGCACCGGCATCGAGGACGCGACGCTCTCATTCCAGGCGCGGCTGCCGAAGTGGCTCACCTCGGGGCAGAAGCCATGAGCACCGGCCTCACCCTCGTGCGGCTGGCCTGTCCACGCTGCGGCTCGCCCCTCGAGGCCGAGGGCGAGGACGTCGTCTACTACTGCCCGGCCTGCCACACCGGCTCGCGGCTGGCGCAAGGCCCCCCGGGCGTGCCGCTTTCGCCCGTCGAGGTCACCTTCGTGGCCCGGCCCGATGTCGAGGTCGCGCGCTACCTGCCGTTCTGGCTGCTGCCGGCGCGGGTCGAGATCAGCCAGCGTTCCACCGCCGGCGGCAGCCTCTCTGGTCTGATGCGCCTGTTCAGTGGCGAAGCCGGCGCGCCGTCCAACGCGGCCGGCGAGCAGCGGGAGGCCGCCTTCGCCATCCCGGCCTTCGCCGCGCCGCTGGCCGTGCGCGTCGCCCTCGCCCGGCGCTACACCGAGGCTCTGCCGCAGCTGGGCGAGAAGCTGGGAGAGCAGCTCACCGGCACCCGGATCTCCGAAGAAGACGCCCGCAAGCTCGCCCATTACCTGCTGGTCGACGCCGAGGCTGCCCGCCCCGACACCCTCCAGGGCCTCGTCTATTCGATCGTCTTCGGGGACGGCTGGCTCCTGGGCGTGCCCTTCGTCGCCAGCGGCTCGGTTCTCGTGGATGCTTTTTTCGGCCTGCCCGCGACGTAGCGACCGGGCGTAACGCCCGCAGCCCTGCGCACCCTAAGCTCCTCGAGATCCAACGAGGAGCCTTGCGATGATGTTCACGGGTGCCGCGCTCAAGTCCTTGCCTCGCTTCCTCCACTACAATCCACCGGAGAGGAAACGCAGCTTGGCTTTCGAATCCACCGGCTCCATTCTCGACGGCAAGTACGAGGTCGTCCGCCGCCTGGCGGGGGGCGGCATGAGCGAGGTCTATCTCGTCCGCCACCTGCATCTGGACGAGCAACGGGTGGTCAAGGTCCTGCGCCCGGAGGATGCCGCCGACCCCACGGCCCAGGCCCGCTTCCTGCGCGCCGCCCGCACAGCCACCCAGATCAAGCACGCCAACGTCGCCATCCTCTACGACATCGCGAGCCTGCCCGACGGCAGCTTCTACATGGTCTGGGAGTACATCGACGGCGAGGACGTGGGGCGCTGGATCTCCCGCTATGGGCCCTTCCCGCTCGAGATCGCCCTCGACCTCGCCACCCAGGCCCTGCGCGGGCTGGAGGCCATCCACTCCCACGGTGTGATCCACCGCGACATCAGCCCCGACAACCTGATGCTGGCGCGAGACGTGCGCGGCAAGGTGCGGCTCAAGATCATCGACCTCGGCTTGGTCAAGGACCTCCGCAACAAGCCCACCAAGAGCGATCTCGAGGTCACCCAGGTCGGCATGTTCATGGGTAAGCTGCGCTACTGCTCGCCCGAGCAGGCCGGCGTGGTCGACGGCGCCGTGCTCGACCGCCGCACCGACCTCTACTCCTTCGCCGCGGTGTTCTACGAGATGCTCTGTGGCAAGCCCCCCTTCGAGTCGGAAACACCCCACGGCTTCGTGTTCAAGCGCCTGACGGAGGACCCCCTGCCCCTGGTCGGCCGGGCGCCGGGAGTGGAGATCCCGGCGGAGCTCGACCGTATCGTCCGGAAGGGTCTGGAGCGAGATCGCAACCAGCGCTATGCCACGGCGGTCGAGTTCATCCAGGCCCTCGAGTCCTTGCACCTGGGGCGAACCCGCTTCGCCACCCAAGAGATGCCCCAGGTCGAGCCCAAGAAGCCGGTCACCGCCGCCGAGGCGGGCCGCTCGCCGAGCCAGCTGACCCGCGAGGAGCGCGACCAGCTGCTGGCGCAGATCCAGCGCGCCGCGACTCGGGTCTCCCGCACCCAGCCGCAGCTCGAGGCTGCCGAGGCCGCTCTCGCCAAGGGTGATCTCGAGGCGGCGCGTCGTTCCATCGTCGAGCTCGAGGCTCTCGATCCGAAGGCCAAGGGCCTGATCCAGCTAAAGGACCAGCTCGAATCCATGACCGCCCAGTCGCTGCAACTCGCCGCCCGGCTCGCCGAGACCGAAGCCCTGCTGACTCGCTACCTCACGCAGCGGCAGGTGGGCCTGGCCCGTTTCGCCCTCGACTCCCTGCTCGAGCTGTCGCCGGAGCACCCGCAACGGGCGCGCTTCGAGGAGCAGCTCGCCGCCATCAGCGCGGAGGCGGACGTTTCCGGCGAGGCCCAAAAGATCCTGGAGCGGGCGCGGCAGGCTCTCGCGCTGGGGGAGCTGGACAAGGCCCAACGGGAGCAGCGCGAGCTGGCCTCCCTGGTGCCCGCGGTGGCCGCCACCCTGGCGGGGGAGATCGAGGCCGCCAAGAGGAGCCGGGCACAGGACGCCCAGGTGAGCCAGCACCACCAGCGCTTCGAGAGCTTCCTCGCCAAGGGGGACCTGGATCGCGCCGACGCCGAGCTGGCGGCCCTCGAGGGCCAGACCCTCTCCCGCTCCACCGTCACCCTCTACCGCGACCAGCTCCTGGAAGCCCGCCGGCTCGCGGCCCAGGCGACCACCATCCGCCCCTACGAGGCGAGGTTTGCCGAGCGCGTTTCCGCTGGGGACTGGCTGGGTGCCCAGGAGGTGGCCCTGGAGCTCGAGCGGTTGCTGCCCAACCACCCGCGGGCCGCCGGCCTCTTCGCCGAAGCCGAGGCCCTGCGCGCCCGCACCGAGCACGGCGACTCCGTTCGCCAGGGCACCGCCGAGGTCGAGCGCTGGCTGGCCCAGAACCGTCCCAACGAGGCCGCCCTGGCGCTCAAGGTCCTGCTCAAGCTCGACCCCCACCACCCCCGGCGGGCGTTCTTCGAGAAGAAGATCGAAGGGCTGAAGGGGTAGGGGCTCAGGTCGCACGCCAGCCTAGCGCCCCTTCCCGGCTGCACGGACGGGTACTGTGGCGATCCTCGAAGCAGTCCGGCCCGAGGAGGTTCTCTTCGGCTTCCGCACCGATCGGCGGGGCCCCATCCGCGCCGAGGACCTCGAGACCTGGCCCGAAGACCCTGACAACCCCAGGCAGCTGCTGGGAGGGTGGCTGCTGCCCATGAGCCCCGGAAATCACCAGACCGGCCGCTAACCGGCCCGCCACGAAGTCGGCATCTACCAGCCCACCGAGCCCGATGCCGAGGGCTTCTGCTCGAGCCCCCTGCGGGGAAAGAAACTGCGGCTGGGGCCGGCGGCGGTGGGGTGAGCACGAGGGTGCGGCAGCTTTTCCACCTGCTCTACCTCTCGCCGGGGGCCCTTCCCCGTCGCCGCAAACTGGATACAGGCCACGATGTCGTCCGCCTCCAGGTAGGGGTAGTCGGCGAGGATCTCCTTCGGGTTGAGCCCGGCGGCCAGCAGCTCCAGCACGTCGATGACCCGGATCCGCATACCTCGGATGCACGGCCGCCCACCGCACTGGTTCGGGTCGATCGTGATTGGGACCGGGGCCGAGGGCGGCCCCGATCCCGCGTTGCCTCAGGGGCTGACGGTCAAGGTGTAGGTGACGCTGACGGGCGCGAAGAGGGGGTGGTCGTTCGATGTCTCGAGCTCGCAGAAGCTGCCGGAGAAGTGCAGCGTGTGCTCACCCGGCGAGGGCGGCCCGAGCATCACCCAGAAGCCCTCCGAGATGGCCTCGGGCTCGACCAGGTTGGCCGGGGGGAACACCGGGTCGTCCCCGCCGTCCACGAAGAAGGGCGGCGACTGCACTCGCACGATCGGGGTCTTGAGGTTGACCGGCTCGCCGTCGAGGGTCGCCTTGACTTTGCAGGCCCGCACGCCCGGGAAGCCGAAGTCGGCCGGGAAGCCGGGGTGGGTGTCCGAGAAGAACTTCTCGAGGATGTCGCGCTTCTCGGGCACGGTGGCGTTCTCGGGCGGCTCGTTGCGGTAGATACCGTTGAGCACCGGGAAGAACAGGGCCTTGCCCGCGGGCACGGTGCAGGAGCGCACGGCGGTGGTGCCGGTCGGCGCCCCGGCCAGGAAGACCACCGGGCCGTGCTGGTTGATCTGGCAGTCGACCTCGCCTTGGCCGAGGAACGGGTTCTCGCTGGCAGGGACCGAGAACAGCCACTGCCACCACTTCGCGGACCACTCGCCGTAGGTACGGCCGAAGGCCTTGGCGCCCCCGCTCGAGGGCGAGGCGGCGGCCGCCGTGGCGACCGCCAGGAAGGCGCTGGAAAGAACGAACAGACGGAGCTTGGACGACATGGGACGAGATCCTCCTTCGAGGGGGTAGAGGACCAGGTCGCGAAGAGCCACCCGGTCACGCGACCGCGGTTGAGTGCTTTGCGGTCGCGCACTCGAGGATTACGCCAGCCCCGGCAGAACCCGCCACGCGATCAGTCGGACTCCCAGCGGCTCGCTTCGAGCGCAGGCTGGTCGCTGCGGGGGCTCCCCGCCTCACCCCTTCGGCGCGTTGGCTTCGACCCAGGCGCCGAAGGCCGCCATGAAGCGCACCGTGAGGTCGCGGATTCGGTCGCTGGTGATCTTGCCGTCGGCGTCGAAGAGGTCCCCGGCCTGGCCCACGTAGGCCTCCGGATGGGGCATCGTCGGCACGTTGAGGGCGACCAGGGTCTGCCGCAGATGGTGGTTGGCGCCGAAGCCCCCCAGGGCCCCGGGGGAGACGGTCATCACCGCCCCCGGTTTGCCCTTCCAGCCGCTCTGTCCGGGCGGCCGAGAGCCCACGTCGAGGGCGTTCTTGAGCGCGCCGGGCATCGAGCGGTTGTACTCCGGCGTCACGAAAAGCACGGCGTCGGCGCGCCGGAGGCGCTCGCGGAACGTCACCCATGGCGCCGGTGGGTCGGTGTCGAGGTCCTGGTCGTAGAGGGGCAGGTCACGGATCTCGACGATCTCGAGCCGGAGCGCCTCGGGGGCGACGGCCGCGAGAGCGTGCGCCATCCTGCGGTTGAGGGAGTCCTTGCGGAGGCTGCCGACGATGACGGCGACGTCGCGTTGCTCGGGCATGGGAGCGTCTCTGCTTGACCGTTCGGATTCGAGCCCGATCAGCCGGTAGCGTGGGTCCGGATCTGCTGCTGGATGGCGAGGGCGGCGGCGCGGCGGTCCGGGGCGCCGAGGATCGGGCGGCCGATCACCAGGTGGTCGGCGCCCCGGCGCAGGGCCTCGGCCACGTCCACGGTGCGCTTCTGATCGTCCTCTTCGCGGTTGGCGACGGGGCGGATCCCCGGCACCACGCAGAGCAGGCGGCCGGGCAGCTCGCGGCGCAGGGCGAGCAGCTCGTGCCCCGAGCACACCACCCCGTCGCAGCCCCGCTCGAGAGCCCGGCGGGCACGGGAGAGCACCAGCTTCTCGACGTCCACGGTGAAGCCCAGGTCGTCGAGGTCCCCCTGGTCGAGGCTGGTGAGCACCGTGACGCCCAGGATCTTGACCTTGCCCTTGGCCCGGGCCGCGGCCTCGAGCATGGCGTCGTTGCCGTGGACGGTGGCAAAGGTCACCTCCCGCTCGGCCAGCCGCGCCACCGCCGCACCCACGGTGCGGGGCACGTCGAAGAACTTGAGATCGACCATCACCTTCTTGCCCTGGGCGGTGAGCCACTCGATCAGCTCGAAGTAGCCGCCGGCCATGAACAGCTCGAGGCCCAGCTTGTAGAAGGCGACCGCCGGCCCCAGCTCCTCGACGATCGCCCGCGCCTCCTCAGGGCTGGGCACGTCGAGGGCGAGGATCAAGCGGTCCTGGGGGGGGATGTCGGGCATGGGAGGCATCCTCTCCCGGGCCGGGCTCAGTGAGCAAGGCCGCGATCCCCCCTGTGCTACGCTCCCGCCGTTTCCCCGGCGGCGCGGCCGCCTCTCTCCCGCCCTCACTGGGCAAGGTCATCCCCATGAGCCAGGATCTCGTGCGCCTCCGGCGCTACGCCTTTATGAAGCTCGCCCGCGAGTTCGACTCCCGTTTCGAGGCCATGCTGCTGACCGGACGGGTCGCCAAGTGGTACAGCGCCATCGGCAATGAGGCGATCACCGTGCCGGCGGGCCTGTCTCTCGAGCCGGGGGACGTGCTCTGCTCCCTCCACCGCGACGTCGGCGCCATCCTCTCCTTCTACCTCGACCCCGCCCGCGCCTTCCCCGATCTCGGCTTCGGCGAGCCGGACGGCCGTCGGAGCGCGCCCGAGCACCTGCTCTACCGCCTCTCCTGCCAGGTGCTGGGCAAGGCGGAGGGCTTCTCCCAGGGCATCGAGCGCTCCTACCACTACGGCTACTTCGCTCCGGAAGAGGGCCTTCTCCACATCGGCATGATCAGCCACCTGGGCTCGATGATCCCGGTCGCGACCGGCTGCGGCTTTGCCTTGAAGCAGGCCGGCACGGATCGCGTGGCGATCAACTTCATCGGCGAGGGCGGCACCTCGACCGGCGACTTCCACGAGGGGCTGAATCTCGCCGCGGTGTGGAAGCTGCCCTTGATCCTGGTGGTCGAGAACAACCGCTACGCCTTCTCCACCCCGGCCCGCCAGCAGTACGCCTGCGCCCAGCTCTCCGACCGCGGCCCGGGCTACGGCGTGGCCGCCG
This sequence comes from Thermoanaerobaculia bacterium, assembly GCA_036274895.1. Taxonomy (GTDB): domain Bacteria; phylum Acidobacteriota; class Thermoanaerobaculia; order Multivoradales; family SZUA-115; genus CALMKX01. The sequence goes on from DASUEU010000027.1 coordinate 213,490, forward strand.
AGACCGTGGACGGCAACGACGCCGACGCCATGGCCGAGGCATTCGCCCGCGCCTTCGCCCGCGCCCGCCGCGGCGAGGGGCCGACGCTGCTCGAAGCCATGGTCGGCCGCCTGCGCGGCCATGCCGAGGGGGACGGTTCGATGAAGGTGGTGCCCCCGGCCGAGCTGGCGGTCTACCAGGCCCTCGACCCCTTGCCGTCCTACCTGCGCCGCCTCGCCGCCGAGGGGGTGCTCGACGCCGCCACCCGCGAGCACATCGACGCCCGAGCCAAGGAGCTGGTCGAGACGGCCATCGACCGCGCCCTCGACGCCCCGCTGCCGGATCCGAGCGTGGCCCGGCGGCCGGTCTACGCCGAGGCGCCCGGCAAGCCGGTGCTGCCCGCGGGGTCGATCCGCCACCGCACGGCGCCGGCGCCAGAGCCTCTGATCACCGTCGCGGATGCCGACGCCCCCACCGCCATGGCCGCCTTCACCGGCGGCGACTCGGCACCGGCCGCCGAGGGCGAGATCACCTACCTCGACGCCCTCCACGAGGCCCTCTCCGAGGAGATGGAGCGGGATCCGGCCGTGGTGCTGCTGGGCCAGGACATCGCGGTCTTCGAAGGCGCCTTCCGGGTGACGAAAGGGCTCCACGCCCGCTGGCCCGAGCGGGTGCTGGACACGCCCATTTCCGAGAGCGGCACCCTGGGCCTCGCCGCCGGGGCGGCTCTCTTGGGCTACGTGCCGGTGGTCGAGATGCAGTTCGCGGACTTCGTCTCCTGCGGCTTCAACCAGATCGTCAACGTGCTCGCCAAGCTGTTCTACCGCTTCGAACGCCCGTGTCCCGTGGTGGTGCGCCTGCCGGCTGGCGGTGGCGTCGGCGCCGGCGCCTTTCACTCGCAGAACCCCGAGGGCTGGTTCGCCCACGTGGCCGGCCTCAAGGTGGTCTGCCCGGCCACGGCCCGCGACGCGAAGGCCCTGCTCAAGGCGGCGATCCGTGACCCCAACCCGGTGATCTTCTGCGAGAACAAGTTCCTCTACCGGCGAGTCAAGGACACCATGCCCGCGGGGGACGTGGTGGGGCGGCTGGGCGAGGCGGCAATCCTGCGCGAGGGCCACGACCTGACGCTGATCGGCTACGGCGCCTCGACCCACTTGTGCCTGGAGGCTGCGGCGGACCTCGAGAAGGACGGCGTCTCCACCGAGGTGGTGGACCTGCGTACCCTGGTGCCCTTCGACGAGGAGAGGGTGCTGGCGTCGGTCGAGAAGACCGGGAGGGCGCTGATCGTTCACGAGGCCCAGGAGACCGGCGGCTTCGGCGGCGAGGTGGCCGCCCGCATCGCCGACCGCGCCTTCGCCTGGCTCGACGCCCCCGTCCGCCGCGTCGCCTACCCCGACCGTCCGGTGCCCTACGCCCGGGTGCTCGAGCAGGAGCTGCTGCCCAACAAGGAGAGGGTGGTGGCGGCGGCGCGGGAGGTGTTGGGCTGGTGAGGGGCCGGAGTGGAGCGGCCGGCCTGATCTGCTGGTTCCCACGCTCTGTGTGGGAACCCGAGTCAGGCCGCTCCGCGACCTCTTCGTCCCCGCGACCACTCCAGAGGGCGCAGAGCGCCCGGACTGCGTTCCCACGCAGAGCGTGGGAACGAGGATATGTGAGGGTTACTTCTTCTCGCCCAGCTTCTCGAGCTGCTTGGTGAGCTCGGCGAGGCGCTTCTCGAGCTCGGCGAGGCGCCGCTCGAGCTCGCCCGGGGCACGACGGGGAACGCCGCTGCGCTCGAGTTCGCGCTGAACAAGCCCGTCGATGTCCAGGTCGCGCAGGCGCTCGGCGGTCTCGGGTCGCAGGTGGAAGCGCATGGCCTGTCCTTCGGGGCCTCCGCCGTGCCACTCCATCATGGGCGCCACGTCGACCACCTGGCGATCGCGCTCGCCGACCGTGGCACGCAGGGACACCGGCCGGCCGTTGCGGATGACCTCAACCGTCAAGTTGTCGCCTTTGTCGTGAGGGCGGATCTTGGCGGTGAGGTCCCAGGAGCTGTCGACATTCTCGCCGTCCACCGAGGCGATCACGTCCCCCACCTTGATGCCGGCCTGGGCAGCCGGGCTGTCCGCGACCACGCGAGAAACCAGGATTCCGGCATCCTTGGGAGCGCCGAAGTGCTCGCGCAGCTCGGAAGTCAGGCCCAGGGTCTCGATGCCCAGGTAGCCGCGGCCGAGGAGCGGGCCGACGCGCCGCAGGGCACGGCCCTCGCCATCACCTTCGAAGACCATGACTCGGGGCTCTTCCCCATCACGGGCCATCACCCGCACCTCGCGCCGCTCGAGCTTCTTGCCGTCATCGTCGGCCCAGGTCGGGCTCGCGGCCAAGACGGCTCCCGCCACCAGGGCGAGGCCGAGAATCTTGCTGTGTTTCATGTCGCTCTCCTTGAGGGTCAACGGGGCGGGCGCGCATAGCCGGCCGGCTGGATCGATCCCGCGCGCACCCGCTCCGCAAGTTGGTCGAGGTCCAAGACCAGATCTGTCTGCTCGTCACCGCCGAGGTAGACCACCGGGGCGGCGGGGTGTGCCAGCGCCCGGATCTCGGCCAGCTCGCTGGCGAGCCGCTGTTGCTCCGCCCGGAGGTGGGTCAGCTGCTGGGCTCGGCGCTCCCGGCGCTCGCCTTCGGCCAGCCAGAGGCCGCCGGCGAGCACCGCGACCAGAGCCAGGCCGGCGGCCCACGCCGGCGCCGGCACGAAGACGAAAGGGCGGCGACGCTGCTGCTCGGCGAGCCGCGCCATCACGCGCCCGGTGAATCCAGGGCTCGCCTGCTCCCGCGGTAGGGCGGCGAGCTCTTCCCTCAGCCGCTCGTCGTTCATGACGTTCTCTCCTCGAAGTACGGGGCCAGCTTCTCCTTGAGGCGGGCTCGCGCGCGGAACAGCCGCGACTTGATCGTCCCTTCCTGGCAGCCCAGAGTGCGGGCGACCTCGCGCAGAGGCCAGCCTTCGATCTCGGCCAGCACCAGGGCCGCCCGTTGGCTCAAGGGCAGCTCGGCGATCGCCCCGGCGAGGTGGCTGCTCTTCTCGCGGGCCAGCAACTGGCCGTCCACCGGGCCTTCGTCGCGCTCGGCGGTCAGCCAGCGGTGGGGCGGCCAGGCGGCGCTGATCAGCCGCCAGCGCTTGGCCCGGCGCTCTTCCGTGCGCAGCAGGTTGGTGGCGATGCGATAGAGGTAGGCGGTCAGGTGGCCTTCCTCGCGGTAGCGGTAGGCCGCGGCGTAGAGGCGGAGGAAGGCCTCCTGGGCCAGGTCCTCGGCGCGCTCGCGGTCACGGGTCAACCGCGCGAGGTAGCCCACGAGGCGGTCCTTGTGCCGGTCGACGACCGTGGTGAAGGCTTCCTGCTCCCCCGCAGCCACCCGCTTCATCAGCGCCGAGTCGGTGTCGAGGCCACGCGGCGCGGGCTCTGAGGCCAGCGCGACGGCTTCGGTTGCCGGTGCGATCCACATGCGTCCGTTCCTCACTCCGTCCAACATAACGCCAAGACGGGGGGAAGGTTCCCTGAGCCTCCGACCAGGGAGCGAGCCGGGCAAAACTAGAGTTTTGTGGCAAGGTTCAGACAGAAAACTCCAGTTTTTCTGTAGAATCCGTCGGTGACGACCGAACGCCGAGATCGCCGCCACACCCTGCATCGGCTCGCCGCGCTGCAGGGTGGGTACTTCACGGCGGCTCAGGCCCTGGAGCAGGGCTACTCGTATCAGGCGCAGCAGTATCACGTGCACCATGGCAACTGGCTGAGAGTGGGGCGCGGCTTGTTTCGCCTGCCGGAATGGCCGACCAGCGAGCACGACGACTTGATGCGCTGGCACCTCTGGAGCAAAGGGCGCGCGGTGATCTCGCACGATACCGCCCTGGCGCTCCACGATCTCGGCGATCTCAACCCGGAGCGGGTTCACCTGACCGTGCCGCCGAACTTCCGGCAACGCTCTGACCGAGCAGTCCTCCACCGGGCGGAAATACCCAGCGCCGAAGTCCTGGAGCACGGGAGCTTCCGGGTCACTACACCCGTCAGAGCCCTGCTCGAGGTGGCCACCGGGGACCTGGACCAAGAGCGCCTCTCGTCCGCCGTTCGTGACGCCGTGTCGCGAGGACTGGCGACACCACATGCCCTGCGAGACCGCGCCGACCACTTCGGCCATCGAGCCGCCCTCCGCATCGAGAGAGCTCTGGCTGTGGGGCCGAATTGAAAGGGTACTCGAGCCCCGCAGCCTGGCGGCAAGCGATAGAGACCCGCCTCGCGCGAGAGGCGGCCGAGCAAGGGGCGGATCTGGCACGGCTTCGGCGGCGGCTGGTGTTCATCCGATTGCTCGCTCGACTCGAGCTGGCGCAGCCGGGATTGTGGGTTCTGAAAGGTGGGATGGCACTCGAGATCAGGCTCGGCGACCGGGCTCGCACCACCCGCGACCTCGACCTCGTGCTGTGCGCCTGGCTCGACGACCCAGAAGCCATCCACGGCGATCTGCTCGATGCTCTGTCCGCCGATCCGGCTGGTGACGGCCTCATATTCCGGGTCGCATTTCCCAGCCGGCTGGAGGCCCGAGACGCCGGGGCAGGGGGTTTTCGCTTTCCCGTCGAGGCTCATCTCGCCGGCCGGCTCTTCGAGCGAGTCCGTGTCGATGTCGTTCCCCAGGTCCGCGAGAAGATTGAAGCGGAGCGCCTCCTGCTGCCGGACCTCTTGGGCTTTGCGGGGGTTAAAGCCACGGAGGTCGAGGTTCTCGATCGCCGCCAGCACTTTGCCGAGAAGATCCACGCCTTGACCCGAATCTACGGCGATCAGCCCAGCCGCCGGGTCAAAGACCTTCCCGATCTCTTGTTGCTGATTCACGATGGGCTGAAACCGGGACCGCCTTTGCGCGAGGCCGTAGAGCGTCTGTTCGCCGCTCGCGCGACCCATGGCGTCCCTGAGGCGATTGCCGAGCCTCCAGCCTCTTGGATCGAGGACTACCCTCGGCTCGGAGCGGAGCTCGACCTGCCCGAAAGGAGCCTGGAGCAGGCCCTGGCCACGCTGCGCAGCTTCTGGGCCACGCTCATGACATTGCGCTGAGCTCGCGCGAACCCACCGCCTCGGAGTGCTGGATCGGGAGTGCCTTGCACTTTGCGTCCAACCTGGCAGGATAGGGCGCTCGTTTCGAGGAGGACAGATGAACGCGCCGGAGGAAAGCCAGGTCAAGGAATCCGTGGGGAAGTCGCTCGAGCCCCACTTCATCGAGATTGTCGCCCGCGAGGTGGGCTGCCGGGCGAGTCAGGTGGTCGCCGCGGACGGGCTCTTCGCCGAGGGAGCCACGGTGCCGTTCGTGGCCCGCTACCGCAAGGAGGCGACCGGCGGGCTGATCGACGAGCAGCTGGAGACCCTGGCCAAGCGCCGTGACTACTTCCTCGAGCTCGCCGCCCGCCGGGATGCCGTGCTGGCCTCGATCGCCGAGCAGGGCAAGCTGACCGAGGAGCTCGAAGCGAAGATCCGCGCCGCGGTCACCAAGCACGAGCTCGAGGATCTCTACCTCCCCTACAAGCCGAAGCGCCGCACCCGCGCCCAGATCGCCCGCGAGAAGGGCCTCGAGCCGCTGGCCGACCAGCTGCTCGCGGGAGCCGGCGGCAGCCAAGACCCCGCGGATCTCGCTACCGCTTATCTCTCCGAGGAGAAAGGAGTAGCGAGCGTTGCCGACGCCCTGGCGGGAGCTCGCGACATCCTGGCCGAGCGGCTCGCCGAGTCCGCCGAGGTGAGGAGCCGCCTGCGCGCGGTGATGCAGGAGGAAGGCATTCTGCGGGTGCGGGTGCTGGCGGGCAAGGAGCAGGAAGGGGCGGTCTACCGCGACTACTTCGCCCACGACGAGCCGGTCAAGTCGATCCCCTCCCACCGCATGCTGGCGGTGCTGCGGGGGGAGCGGGAGAGCTTCCTGGTCTCGGAGCTGGCCCTGGATGACGAGCGCGAAGGGGCCCGCGCCGCCGCCTCCTGGGGCGTCCCGCTCGGCACCCCTTGTGGCCGCGAGGTCGCCGCTGCGAGCGAGGACGGCTACGTGCGCCTGCTGCGGCCCTCGATCGCCAACGAGGTCAGGAGCGCCGTGCGCGAGCGTGCCGAAGCCGACGCCATCGGCGTCTTCCGCGCCAACCTCGAAGCCCTGCTGATGCAGTCCCCGCTCGGCAAGGTGACGGTGGTGGGCGTCGATCCGGGCTTCCGCACCGGGGCGAAGGTGGCGGTGGTGGACCCCACGGGAAAGGTGCTGGCGACGACGGTGATCTACCCCGTCCCCCCCAAGGCCAGGGAGGAAGAGGCCGCCGCCACCCTCGTCGACCTCATCCGGCGTCACGGCGCCCACGCCGTGGCCATCGGCAACGGCACCGCCAGCCGGGAGACCGAGTCCTTCGCCACCAAGGCGGTGCGCGACGCAGAGCTGGGCTCGGTGGTGGTCGCCATCGTGCCGGAGACCGGCGCCTCGGTGTATTCGGCCTCGGCCGAGGCGCGCTCCGAACTGCCCGACCTCGACGTGTCGCTGCGCGGGGCGGTGTCGATCGCCCGGCGCCTCCAGGACCCCCTGGCCGAGCTGGTCAAGATCGAGCCCAAGAGCCTGGGGGTGGGGCAATACCAGCACGACGTCGACCAGAAGGCTCTCTCGGGAGAGCTGGACGTGGCGGTCGAGACCGTGGTCAACCGCGTCGGGGTGGAGCTCAACACGGCGTCGATCTCCCTGCTCCGGCGGGTCTCCGGCCTGTCGGAACGCCTGGCCCGGGCGATCGTCTCGTACCGCGACCAGCGCGGCCCCTACTCGTCCCGCCAGGCCCTGCTCGACATCAGCGGCTTCGGACCCAAGACCTTCGAGCAGGCGGCCGGCTTCTTACGCCTGCGCGACGCCGCCAACGCTCTCGACCGCACCGCCGTCCACCCCGAACGCTACTCGGTGGTGGAACGCATGGCGGCGAATCTCGGCATGAGCCTCGACGAGCTGGTGGGCAACCCCCAGGCGGTGGCGAGAATCGACTTCGGCGCCTTCGCCGACGCCGAGGCCGGTCTGGGCCGCTTCACCCTGGAGGACATCAAGGCCGAGCTGGAACGGCCCGGCCGGGACCCGCGGCCGGAGTACGTGGCGCCCCGCTGGCGGGAGGACGTGCGCTCGATCGAGGATCTGCAGCCCGGGATGACCCTCGAGGGGCGGGTGTCGAACGTCGCCAACTTTGGCGCCTTCGTGGACGTGGGCGTGGGCCGCGACGGGCTGGTGCACGTCTCGGAGCTGTCGCACCGCTTCGTGGCAGATCCCCGCCAGGCGGTCAAAGTGGGCCAGGTGGTCAAGGTCCAGGTGCTCGAGGTCGATCGTGACCGAGAGCGCATCAACCTGTCGATGAAGGCCCTCGAGCCGGCGCCGGCACCCAAGGCTGGCCGCTCCGCCTTCGAGAGGCCGCCGCAAGGGCCCGCCGAACAGCGGCCTCGAAGGGACGAGGGCAAGCCCCGGGCTCCCCAACGCCCGGCCCTGGCGCCGCCACGGGAGCAGCCTCGCCGCGAGGCGCCGCCGCCCAAGGCCGCCAAGCCCCCCGAGCGCCCGGCGACTCTCGAGGATCTGATGGCGAAGTACAAGCGGGTGTGAGGGGACGAAGGTGAGGAGAGTTGACGAGGAGCCTGGGGCTCGGCGCTCCCTGAGCTTCCTCACGCTCCCCGGCAAGGATGCCTTTTTCGGCCTCGAGCGCTGCCTGGCGGCCGGTGGAGGTCGCGCCTTCCTGTGGGTGATGGTCGGCCTGGTCGCGGGCTACTGGCTCTACGTGCCGGTCCATGAGTTGGCCCACGCCCTGGCTTGCTGGGCGACCGGCGGCGAGGTCACGCGGCTCGAGGTCTCCCCCCTCTATGGCGGCGGGTTGCTGGCGAGGGTCTTCCCCTGGGTCGTCTCGGGCGGCGAATACGCCGGCCGTCTCTCCGGCTTCGACACCCACGGCAGTGACGCCGTCTACCTCGCCACTGACCTAGGCCCCTTCCTGTTCACCCTTTTGCCGGGTGTCTGGCTGCTGCGCCGGGGCGGACGCCTCGGCTGGCCGGCCCTCTTCGGCTTCGCTCTGCCCTGGGCCCTCGCACCCTTTCTCTCGCTGACCGGCGATGCCTACGAGATTGGCTCCATCGTCACCACCTGGTTGCCGCCCTTTGACGAGCAGGCTGCCCTGCTGCGTGGCGACGACCTGCTCAAGGTCGGCCCGGCGGTGCTGGCCCAGGGTGGCACGGCCCCCGTCGCCGGCCTGGGACTCGCCTCCCTCCTCGGAGCCTTCTGGGCCTTCGCCACCTACGGCCTGGGAGGGTGGCTGGCCAGCCGGCTTGGGGAGCCACGGCTGGCCAGCAGCTCTCGCTGATCTCTGGACTACGGCGTGCAGTCGAAGGCGTCGGTGTCCGCCACGGCGTCGGCGCGGTTGCCGAGCGGGTTGGAGTAGATGTTGACGAAGCCGGTCTGGGTGTCGAGCACCCGGATCTCGTAGCGCTGGTTGGTCAGGGCGCCGGCGAAGACCCAGTAGCGGTCGTTGATGATGCAGGCGTCGAGGACCTTAACCATCACCTCGAAGTTCTGGTCGCTGTAGAACCAGAAGAAGGCCGAGTCCGACGAGCCCAGCCGCGCCGGCACGGCGATGCCGTCGGTCGGGTGGTTGCTGATGTTGACGATGCGCACGGCGAAGCGGTTGTGGTGGCAGGTCTGCTTCTCACGGGGCGCCAGGGCCGAGGCGCAAGTGCCATGGGTGGGCTGGGTGGCGTCGCAGTGGATGGTGTTCCAGAAGGCGCCCTGGCCCGCCTCCGCGAAGCCGCTGGTCACCAGCACGTAGTTGCCGGCAGCCAGGTTGAGGGTCGGTTCGGTGGTGTCCGCGGGATCCGGCAGGCGGGAGGTGCCGATGCCCATCTCACCGTCGTCGTCGCCGCCGATCAGGTTGCTCAGGGGATTGTTGGGGTCGAAGGGGCTCTGGTAGAGGTGGATGTAGCCGTCGAACTCCTGCGCGCTGTAGATCTTGCAGGTCGCCGCGCTCTCCAGACGGAAGCGCTGCTGCTGGTAGTGGACCGGGTCGGTGCGCACCGTCGGGCCGTCGTCGATGGGCCGCATCCACAGCGGCCCGCCGGCGTTGCTTCCGGTGAAGGTCTGGTTGAAGTCCGCCAAGGCCACCGAGCCCAGCGACACCAGCCCGGCCGCGAACAACAGGACAGCAAGCTTGTTTCTCATTGTCTGGTCCTCCTTTTGAGGTAAACGCCACCATATCAAACCGCGGAGCTGGTCTGCCCACTCAGGCGGGTAGTCTGAGGAGTTGTTACGCGCCGGGTGGTAAGAAGAGGACAGGAGGGACGTTGTATGGGTGAGGACAAACGGAAGGAGGGACCTTTGCTCCCCGCGATCGAACCCCAAGAAGTCGTCTCCGGCAGGCCACCAGGGCCCTGGGGCCGTGCCGGCACCGACCTGGCCGACCTGTTCCAACGTCACCACGAACGCATCTACCACGCCGCCTACCGCATCACCGGCTCCACCTCGGACGCCGAAGACGTGCTGCAGACGGTCTTCCTGCGCCTGGTCCGACGGGAGACCGCTCTGGATCCCCAGGGCGGCATCGCCACTTACTTGCACCGCGCCGCCGTCAACGCCGCTCTCGACCTGCTGCGCGCCAAGAAGCGCGCCCGCTCGATCGACCTCGCCGAGGTCGAAGCCGAGCTCGAGAGCTCCGCAACCGACCACCCCGACCGCCGCAGCACCTCGAACGAGCTTCGTGCCTGGCTGCGTCGGGCGGTCTCCACCCTTTCACCGCGCGCGGCGGAGATCTTCTCCCTGCGCTATCTAGAAGGCTACGGCAACCGCGAGATCGCCGAGATGCTCGGCAGCTCGGAGACCGCGATCGCCGTTCTGCTGCACCGCACTCGGGCCCGGCTCGGCCGAGCCCTGGCGCCCGTCGCCGGAGGACTCCACTCATGAACACCCGTGACCAAGAGCTCGATTCCCTGCTCGATCGCGCCGTCGACGCCGTGCGCGAGGACCAGCCCACTCCCGCCGTCACCCGCGCCGCAGCCGAGCGTGCCTGGGCGGCGATCTCCGCCGCGGCGGCCACCGCAGCCCCCGCGGCCGACGAGCCCATCCGTAGCTGCGCCGAGTTCCAGGCCCTGATGCCCGCCTACCTGGCCGGCAGCCTGCCCCCGGCCCGCACCCTGCTGGTCGAGGACCACTCCCGCGAGTGCATCCCCTGCCGGCGGGCCCTGATGCAGCTCAAGTCCGGTGAGGTCGCGGCCCCCAAGGCATCGGCCCGGCCTGCCATCTCCCGTCCTTCGCGCTTCCCACGTCGCTGGTTGGCCTACGCCGCCACCGTGCTGGTCGCCGTGGGTGCCGCCAGCGTCGCCCTGTGGAACGGCCCCGCCCGGGGCGACATCGCGCGGGTGACCTCGATTGACGGCATGCTTTTCACCCTCGAGAACGGCTCTCCTTCACCCCTCGCCAACGGCGCCCTGGTCGCCGCCGGCCAGCCGGTACGCACCGGCAAGGGCTCGGGCGCGGTGCTCACCCTGGCCGACGGCTCGGAGGTCGAGATCGCCGAGCGCTCCGAGATCGCCGTCACCGAACGCGGCAAGGAAACCACCATCCGCGTCGACCGCGGCAGCATCATCGTCGAGGCCGCCAAGCAGCACGGGCACCTCTACGTCGCCACGGACGACTGCCTAGTCTCGGTCACCGGCACCATCTTCTCGGTCAGCTCCGGCACCAAGGGCTCCCGCGTGTCGGTGGTCGAAGGCGAGGTGCGGGTGGCCCAGGGCAAGAAGGAGTCGGTGCTCCACCCGGGTGACCAGGTGGCCACCGCCGCCGGCCTCGCCACCTCCTCGGTGGCCGCCGACATCTCCTGGAGCCGCGACCACGACCGCTACGTGGCCCTGATGCGCGAGCTCAAGGCCCTGGACGCGGAGCTCGAGGCCACGCTCGCCGCCAAGGGTGAGCGCACGGCGAGCGTCCTGCTGCCCCTGATGCCGGCCGACACCGCCATCTACCTGGCCCTGCCCAACGTCGCCACCGAGGTCGCCGACCTCGAGCGTCGCTTCGAAGAGCGCGTGGCCGAGAACCCGGCCCTCTCCCGCTGGTGGCAGGAGCGCAGCGGCCAGGGAAGCTTCGGTCATCACCTGCACGAGCTGTTCACCCGGCTTTCGAACCTCGGCCAGCACCTGGGCGAGGAAGTCACCGTCGCCGTGGTGCCCGACGCCGCGGGGAGCGACGAGGGCTTCGTCCTGCTCGCCGAGATCGGCAACGCCGTGGCCTTCCGGGCCGCCCTCGAAGAGGAGCTCGCCCGCATCGCCAACGAGGACCCGGGCCACGACGAGGTCCGCATCATCGACTCCCCGGCCGAGGCGGCCGCCGGCGGCGAGGTCTTCCTGTGGCCGGCCGGCAACGTCTTCGTGGCTTCCAGCTCGGCTTCTCTGCTCGAAGCGGTCGGCGCCAACCTCGCCGATCCGGCCGCGAGCCCGTTCCGCCAGAGCCCGTTCTACGCCCGGCTCGCCGACGCCTACAGCCACGGCGTGCAGTGGTTGGGCGCCGTCGACGTCGAGCGGATGATCGCCGCCGAGGGTCCCCAGGGTGCCGAGCGCGACTTCGCGGGCATCGGCAACGTGCAGTACCTCATCGGCGAGCGGGAGTCCGCCGAGGGCGCCGTGCATACCAGCGCGGAGCTGACCTTCGACGGTCCTCGCCAGGGCGTGGCCTCCTGGCTGGCGGCGCCGGCCCCGATGGGCGGTCTCGACTACATCTCGCCGGACGCCTCCTTCGCAGCCTCCTTCGTGATCGAGGAGCCCGCCGAGATCCTGCGCCAGATCGCCGGCTTCATCGAGTCCATGCAGGTCCGGCCCGGGGCCACGACCGAGGCGGACGAGCAGCGCGCCCTCGACCTGATCCGTGACCTCGCGGCGCCGCTGGGGGGCGAGATCGCCTTCGCCCTCGACGGCCCGGCCTTGCCGACTCCGGCCTGGAAGGTCGTTGCCGAGGTCTACGACGCGGCGGCCCTGCAGACCGCCCTCGAGCAGGCCGTCGCCGAGGCGGCGACCCAGGCCGCCGCCCACGGCAAGCCGGCGCCCACCCTCACCGCCAGCCAGAGCGGAGGCCGGACAGTGTGGGAGCTGGCCTGGAACGGCCAGGGCTGGGCGGTCTACACGGTGGACGGCGGCTACCTGGTCGCCACTCCCAATCTCGGCCTGCTCAACCAGGCCCTCTCGACCAAGGCTTCCGGCCTCTCGCTGGTTGACTCGCCGACCTTCACGGCCCTGTTGCCGCGGGACGGCTTCGTCAACTTCTCGGCCCTGGTCTGGACCAGCCTGGGTGATCTCGGGCAGACTCTGCTGTCCACCGCCGGGCAGGGTCTGACCGAAGAGCAACGCCAGGCGATCTCCGAGCTGGGCCTCGACGCGCCGACGCTGACCTGCGCCTACGGTGAGGCGGACCGCATCCGCCTGGTCTCCACCGGTCAAGGCGGCCTCTTCGGCTCGCGTCTCGGTACCATCCTCGGCCTCTCAGCCCTGTCGGCTGCCGAGGGTCACGGTCCGCGCTCCTGACCGCTCGAGGGAGCACGGGGAAGGCCGACCCGCGAAACGGTGGGTCGGCCTTTCTCGTAGAGAGGGAAATCATGCAACCCGAAGAAGCCAAGAAACCGGTCATCGAGCTCGACGGCCTGACCGTGCAGTTCGGCTCTCGCACCATCCTGTCCGACTTGAAGGCATCGGTCTCCGGCCGGGCCATCGGCCTGCTCGGTCCCAACGGCGCCGGCAAGACCACCCTGCTCCACACCCTGCTCGGCTTTCACGAGCCGAAACGGGGTGCGGCCCGCATCTTCGGCCACGACGTCACCACCGAGGGCCGCGAGGCGCGGCGGCTGCTGGGTTACATGCCCGAGCGGGACGCCTTCATCGCCGGCATCTCCGGCGTGCGCTTCGTGCGGCTGATGGCCGAGATGTCCGGCCTGCCCTCCGAGGAGGCCCTCGAGCGAGCCCACGAGGCGTTCTTCTACGTCGGCCTGGGCGAAGCCCGCTACCGCAACGTCGAGACCTACTCCTACGGCATGAAGCAGCTCGCCAAGTTCGCCCAGGCGATCGTCCACGGGCCGCGGTTGCTGCTGCTCGACGAGCCCACCAACGGGCTCGACCCGCCGGCCCGCGCCCGGATGTTGCGTCTGATCCGCCAGGTGCGCGACTCCGGCTCCGCGCACGTGATCATCTCCTCCCACCTGCTCAAGGACGTCGAGGACTGCTGCGACGAGGTGCTGGTACTCAAGGAGGGGCGGATCGCCACCTACTGCAATCTCGAAGCGGAGCGCCGCACCAACCGCAAGTTCCTGCTGGTCGAGACTCGCGGCGCCGACCGCGCCGCTTTCGCCCAGGCGGTCGAGAAGCTCGGCGCCGAGTGTGCCCTGGCCGGCGAGCGGCGCATCAAGGTGGTGCTGCCGGCCGAGGTCGAAGTGCAGTCCCTGTTCGAGATCGCCGCCGAGCAGGAGATCCAGATCCGTCGCCTGGACTACAAGCGCGACTCCCTGCAGGAGATCTTCCTGCGTGCCATGGAGGCCTGAGACGTGGCCGTCTACGCTCGAACCTACCGGAGCTACGCCGGGCCCTTCGTCTCGGAGCGCGCCCGGCTCTTCGTGCTCACCCGCTACGGCCTGGCCGATCTGTTCCGGTCCAAGGCCTTCCTCGCCCTCTTCGTGCTCTGCTTCGTGCCCACGGTGGTCGCCATGGTGCGCATCTACCTGGCGCACAACGCCGAGTTCCTCGACATGTTCAACGTCCCGTCGCAGGCGGTCGAGCAGCTGCTGGCGATCTCCGGCAGCTTCTTCCGCGGCTGGGTGCTGGTGCCGGCGGCGGTGGCGGCCTTCTGGATCGCGTTGTTCGGGGGGGCGAGCCTGGTGTCGCCGGACTTCCGCAACAACGCCATGCCCCTCTACCTGGCACGCCCCCTGTCGCGTAGCGAGTACCTCGCGGGCAAGCTCCTGGCCCTCTTGATCCCGATGTGCGCCGTGACCCTCGCTCCGGCCCTGCTGCTCTTCGGGCTGCAGTGCCTGTTCGCGGGGGCGGCCTGGATCGGCGACTACGCCTGGGTCGGTGCCTCCCTGGTGGTGGCCATCCTGGCTTGGAACCTGGTGATCGCCCTGTTCAGCCTGGCCTTGGCCGCCTGGGTGAAGTGGCGCCCAGTGGCGCGGCTGCTGATGATCGCCTTGCCGCTCCTGGCCTCGGCCTTCGGTCACGCCGCGAACGGCATCTTCGGCACGACCTGGGGGCTGGTATTGAGCTTCTGGTCCATCTTGGGGGCGATCTGGGAGAGCCTCCTGCGCCTGCCCGAGAACACCGCCACGCTCTCGGCGGGCACCGCCTGGGTGATGCTCACCCTCGTGGGCCTCGCCAGCCTCGGCCTCTTCTACCGTCGGATCAAGGCCTACGAGGTGGAGCGATGAGCGACGATCGCATCGTCTTCGACAACGTCTCGAAGTTCTACGGCGAGGTGCTGGGGGTCAATCACGTCCAGCTCTCGATCGCTCCCGGCATCACCGGCCTGGTGGGTCCCAACGGCTCCGGCAAGACCACCCTGATGAACCTCGCCACCGGCCTGATCCAGCCCACCGCCGGCACGGTGAGGGTGCTGGGCCTGGCCACCAACGACCCCGAGCGGCTCTTCCGGGTGGTGGGCTACGCCTCGCAGTTCGACTCCTTTCCACCGGGCGTGAGCGGCCGGCAGTTCATCACCGCCTACCTGCGGGTGCACGGCTACACCCGCGAGGAGGCCGGGCGGCGGGCCGAGGCGGCGATTGCCCGCGTCGGCCTCTCCGACGCATCCGAGCGCAAGGTGGCCGCCTACAGCAAGGGCATGCGCCAGAGGATCCGCCTGGCCCAGGCGATCGCCCACGACCCGCGGGTGCTGGTGCTCGACGAGCCCTTGAACGGCCTCGACCCGATGGCCCGGGCCGAGGTGATCCAGCTCTTCCAGGACCTCGCCCACGAGGGCCGTCACGTGCTGGTGTCCAGCCACATCCTCCACGAGGTGGACCTGATCTCGGACCGCGTGGTGCTGATCAACAACGGCTACCTGGTGGCCGAGGGCGAGATCTCCGGCGTACGCACCGAGATGAGCGAGCACCCGGTGCAGGTCTTCGTGCGCTGCCGGGACCCGCGCTTCCTGGCCGCTCGCCTCTTCGAGCAGGACCACACGGTGGAGGTGCGGCTGCACGACGACCTCCAGGGCCTGCTGGCCCGTACCCGCGATCCCGACCGCTTCCACCTGCTGTTGAACCGCCTCTCCGTCCAGCACCCCCTCGGCATCGAGGCCGTGGGCCCGGCCGACGACGACGTGGCGGCCGTCTATGACTACCTGATCGGTGACACCGGGAGCCCGTCATGAGCGCCGAAGTCCTGACCCGAGACCTGCCCCAACCCGGCACCGCAGCCCTCTGGGCCCGCCAGATCGGCGCCATCTTGCGCTTCGAGCTGGTGCGCACCCTGTTCTCGCGCCGGGCGATCCTGCTCTACCTCGCCGCCCTCGCCCCGGTGGGCCTGCTGCTGATCTGGGTGCTGGTGGTCTCCACCTTCGAGAGCAAGCAGACCCTGGCCTGGGCGACCTCGCGCTTTTTCCCGGAGCTCTACCAGGGGCTGATCCTGCGCACGATCGTCTTCTTCGGCTCGCTGTGGGCGTTTCTGAACCTGTTCCGCGGCGAGGTGCTGGACCGCAGCCTCCATTACTACTTCCTGACCCCCGTGCGGCGGGAGGTGCTGGTGGTGGGCAAGTACATCGCCGGGGTGATCGCTACCGTGGCCCTCTTCGGCACCACCACCCTGGCGTGCTACCTGCTGCTTTACGTGCCTTACGGCAGCGAGGGGATCCAGAACCACCTGCTCGGCGGGCCGGGGCTGGCCCAGCTGCTCACCTACTGGAGCATCACGGTGCTCGGCTGCATCGGCTACGGCGCCGTGGCCCTGCTGCTCTCCCTGCGGCTGACCAACCCGATCCTGCCGGCGATCTTCCTCTACGGCTGGGAATGGCTGCACTTCCTGCTCCCCGCTGCGCTCAAGAAGCTCTCCGTGGTGCATTACCTGAAGGCCCTCTCCCCGGTGCCGATCTCCGAAGGCCCCCTCGCCATCGTCAGCGAGCCCCCGCCGGCTTGGGTCTCAGTCGGCGGCCTGCTGGTCTTCGCCGCCGTGCTGCTGACCTTGACCTGCTGGCTGTCGCGGAAGATGGAGATCCGTTACGGGGACGAGTGAGGGGGGGCATCGCGTTCCCGGTCCGGTTGTCATCCCGACCGGAGCCTGCGCAGCAGCCGGAGCGGAGGGATCTCACCTCTCCGCGGCCGGCGTCTCGGCTCTTCCCACCACCCTCAGCACCCCGGCGTCGGCATCGACTTCGACCTCGGCGCCCAGGGGGAGCGTGGCGTTCATGGGGTGGTGGCCGACGGGGTAGTTCATCAGCACGGGGATGCCGGCGCCTTCGAAGTACTGGCGCAGCACCCCGTCCACGGTGAAGCGGGGGTCGGGGTCGCGGGTCTCGTCCTCGCGGTCGTAGTTGCGGGTGAACTGGCCCAGCACGGCGCCGCGCAGGCCGGCCAGCTTGCCGGCCAGCTGGAGCTGGCGCAGCATCCGGTCCACCCGGTAGGGCGCCTCGCGGGTGTCCTCAATCAGAAGAATGGCCCCGGCGGTCTCGACCGCGTAGGGCGTGCCCTCGAGGGCCGAGAGCAGGGAGAGGTTGCCGCCCACCAGCCGTCCCCGCGCCTTGCCGCGCCCCAACGCGATGGGGCGCGGCACCTCCTCCGCGTCGTCGCCCCCGCCGGGCGGGATCTCGATCGTGTAGCCCCCGCCGCCGTCGCCGGGCCGGGCTTCGACGGCGTGGAAGAACCACTCCTCGGAGAAGGCGGTCATCTCCTCCTCACCGCCGAGGCTCCACATCGGGTTGGGGCTGTGGAAGGTGACGAGGCCGGCGTGGTGGTTCAGGGCGCTGTGCAGGGCCGTCAGGTCGCTGAAGCCGATCACCAGCTTGGGGTGGGCGCGGATCAGGCCCCAGTCCAGGCGGTCGAGGATGCGCATGGTGCCGTAGCCACCGGTGCCCGGGAAGATCGCGTCCACCTCGGGGTCGAGGAACGCCTGCATCAGCTCCTCGGCCCGCCGCTCGTCGCTGCCGGCGAGGTAGCCCTCGCGGGCGAAGAGGTCCTCGCGCATCACCACCCGGTAGCCGCGGGCCGTGAGGCGGTCGCGGGCGCGCAGCATGCGCTCGCGATCGAGGTCTCCCGCCGGGGCCACGAACATGATCGTGTCCCCCGGCTCGAGGAGCTTCGGCCAGATCATCGGCAGCCCCGGTGCCACGGGCGGTGCCGTCACGACGACCGGGGACGGGGCTCCGGCGCATGCCGCGAGCAGGAGAACGCCGAGCGAGAGCCAAGGCTTGGAAGACACGGCAGAAAGCTATCAGCTTCCCCTACAATCCCCGCAGCCGAGAACTTCCCCGATGAGCCCTTCGAGCCGGCCAGCGCGTCAGCCCGCCGCTCCCACCGTCGTGGTGGCGATGGGCGGGCACGCCTTCTTGTTGCCCGGCCAGCGGGGCACCTACGGTGAGCACATCGCCAACGCCCGCGGCGTCTGCCGCCACTTGATGACCTTTGTCGAGCGCGGCTACAACCTGGTGATCACCCACGGCAACGGCCCCCAGGTCGGAGACCTGCTGACCCAGACCGAGCTCGCCCGCAAGGAAGTGCCTCCCCTGCCCCTGGAGGTGCTGGTGGCGCAGACGGAAGGCAGCCTCGGCTACTTCCTCCAGCTCGCCCTGCTCAACGAGCTGCGCTCCCGCGGCATCCGGCGCTACGTGGTGACGGTCGTCACCCAGGTGACCGTGGACCGGTTGGATCCGGCCTTCCTCGAGCCCACCAAGCCGGTGGGACCCTTCTACTCCGAGGCGCAGGCGCGAGCATTGGCGGCGGAGCGCGGCTGGCACGTCGGGGAGGACGCCGGCCGCGGCTGGCGCCGGCTGGTGCCCTCCCCCCGACCGCTCAAGGTGATCCAGCGCGGCATGGTGGACGAAGCCGCCCGCGCCGGCCACATCGTGATCGCCGGGGGCGGCGGCGGCATCCCGGTGGCGAAGTCCGAGAGCAACGACTACCAGGGCGTGGAGGCGGTGATCGACAAGGACCTGACGGCGAGCGTGCTGGCGACCGACGTGGGCGCCGAGCTACTGGTCATCCTGACCGCCGTGGACGCCGTTTCCTTGAACTTCGGCCGACCCGACGAGCAGCGCCTGGGGGCGGTCACCCTCTCCGAGTGCGAGCGCTACCTCCGCGAGGGCCACTTCGCCGCCGGCTCGATGGGGCCGAAGGTGGAGGCCGTGTACCAGTTCCTGAAGCGCGGCGGCCGCCGGGGCCTCATCACCAGCCCGGACCGGCTCCACGAGGCTCTGGACGGCACGGCCGGGACGCATTTCGTGGGGAGATTGTGAGGCGAGACCATGGCTCGGGGCGCTGTGGTGAAGAGACCCCTCCGCTGCGCGTGGCCCGAATAGCCCCGCCACCCCCGCCGTAGGGAATCTCGACTAGGATCGTCGAGTACCACGAGCCATCGAGGAACCGGCCCGGGCGGAGGCTTCGCATGACGATTGGCATCCTCTACATCGGCCTGCTGGGCGGCGGTCTGGTCTTCGCCCTGATCTCCGGCCTCGCCGGCTGGATCTCGGACATCGACGGCGGCGAGATCCACGTCGACTCGACCGGCCACCTGGACGCCGGCCACCCCAGCCCGATCTCCGGCACCGTCGTGGCCACCTTCGTCACCGGCTTCGGCGCCGGCGGCACCCTCGCTCACTACCTCCTCGACTGGCCTCTGGCCGGCTCCCTGCCGACCGCCGTGGGCACCGGCCTGGTGATGGGCGCGGCGGCCTTCGGCATCCTCGAGCTGCTGTTCCGGAAGACCGAGGCGGGAGCCGAGTTCGCGGTGGAGGAGAGCGTGGGCCGGGAGGGCGAGGTCATCACCCCGATCCCCGCGGGCGGCATGGGCGAGGTGGCCTACTTCGCCCGCGGCCAGCGGGAGATGGGCGCTGCCCGCGCCACCGACGGCGAGGCCATTCCGCGCGGCACGCTGGTGGTGATCGAGCAGGTGAGTGGTCCCACGCTCTTCGTTCGTCGGAAGAGCTGAGCGGCCTTCAACGTAGCAGGGGCGTACCAACAGGAGGGAGCTGCCATGCTGGACCTGGGCCTCACCAAGGCGATCGCCGCCGCTGCGATCCCGATCGCCGTCATCGTCTTCTTCATCCTCATCCTGGCGGTCGCCAAGCGCTACAAGAAAGTGGGCCCCAACGAGGTGATGGTCATCTCCGGCCGCAAGCACCGGGTCAAGAACCCGGACGGCTCGGTGGAGATCACCGGCTACCGCATCAGGAAGGGCGGCGGTGCCTTCATCTTCCCGCTGCTCGAGCGCGTAGACGTGCTCTCCCTCGAGGTCATGACCCTCGACTTCACCACCCCCGAGGTCTACACCAAGCCCGGCGTGCCGATCGTGGTCGACGGCGTGGCGCAGGTGAAGATCAAGGGCGACGAGGCTTCGATCCGAACCGCCGCCGAGCAGTTCCTGGGCAAGACGGTGCAGGAGATCCAGGCCGTGGCGCTCCAAACCGTGGAGGGCCACCTACGGGCGATCATCGGCACCTTGACGGTGGAGGAGATCTACCGCAACCGCGACCAGTTCGCCGGCTCGGTGCAGGAGGTGGCGGTGGCCGACCTCGCCAACATGGGCCTCGCCATCGTCTCCTTCACCTTGAAGGACATCCGCGACAGCCATGGCTACCTCGAGGCCCTCGGCAAGCCGCGCACGGCCGAGGTCAAGCGCGACGCCGCCATCGCCCAGGCCGAGGCCGACCGGGACGCCACCATCCGCTCCGCCCTGGCCCGCCAGGCCGGGGAGATCGCCAAGCTCGAGGCCGAGACCAAGATCGCCGAGGCCAACCGCGACTTCCAGTCCAACAAGGCCCAGTACGACGCCTCCGTCAACGTCAAGCGCGCCGAGGCCGACCTCGCCTACGACATCCAGAAGGCCCGCACCTCGCAGGAGCTCAAGAAGGAAGAGGGCCAGATCGCGGTGGTCGAGAAGGAGCAGTTGGTCATCGTCCAGGAGCGCGAGATCCAGCGCCGGGAAAAGGAGCTCGAGGCGACCGTCAAACGGCAGGCCGACGCGGAGCGCTACAAGGTCGAGACCGACGCCGCCGCCACCCGCTCCCGCGCCGAGCAGGTGGCCCGCGGCGAGGCCGAGGCCCGCCGGGTGCGCGGCCAGGCCGATGCCGAGGTGATCGCCATCACCGGCTCCTCCGAGGCCCAGGTCATCGCCCTCAAGGGCTCGGCCGAGGCCGAGGCGATGAAGAAGAAGGCCGAGTCCTTCAAGGAGTACAACCAGGCGGCAGTGCTCCAGAGCCTGCTCGCCACCCTGCCCGAGATCGCCCGCGCCGTGGCCGAGCCCCTGACCAAGACCGACCGCATCACCATCGTCTCGACCGGCGAAGGCGGCGCCGGCGTCTCCAAGCTCACCGGCGACATCGCCAAGATCATGGCCGAGCTGCCCAGCGTGGTCGAATCCCTCTCCGGCGTCGACATCCGCAAGCTGATCGAGCAGATCCCGGGGTTGAAGGGGGGGGTGGAGGAAGGTGAGCCGCCGCTGGGACGCGGCGGCGAGTGATCCTCCCCGGGGGCTTGGATCAGATCACGAGGCTGATCAGGCGGCCAGGAACGAAGATCACCTTCTGGGGCGACCGTCCGCCCAGCGAACGCTGGACCGCTTTGGACGCGAGGGCCTGGGACACAGCCTCGGCCTCGTCGATGTCTACGGGGACCGTGATTCGGTCACGGACCTTACCGTTGATCTGCACGACGAGCACGACCTCTTCGGACCGTGCTGCCTCGTGGTCCGCCGCGGGCCAAGCCTCACGGTGGACTGAACGGACTTGGCCCGAGCGATGCCAGAGCTCCTCTGCGAGGTGGGGCGCCACGGGTGCCAGCATCCGCAGGTACACAGACGATGCTTCCCGCCATTCCGGCGAGCCAGCTGCCCCGTTTCCGGCAGCGACGGTCATCTCGTTCAGAAGCTCCATCAGAGCGGCAACGATCGTGTTGAACTGGAACTCGTCGAAGTCCCGAGTCACCTTGATCAGTGTCCGGTGGAGACTTCGACGAAGGTCGCTCCCGCCGTCCCAACCCGCGGTCGCGGCGGAAGGAGACGTGAAGAGTACCCACACGCGGCGAAGCCAGCGTGCGGTCCCTTCGATGCCCCGACTGCTCCAGGGCCCCCCCTGATCCCACCGCGCGAGAAACATCAAGTGCGCCCTGACCGTATCGGTACCGTACCGGTCGACGAGCGCATCCGGCGCGATCACGTTGCCGCGACTCTTGGACATCTTCTCGGAGTCCTCACCCAGGATCATGCCCTGATTGCGCAGACAGATCATGGGCTCGTCACCCTCGACGATGCCGAGGTCGCGACAGGCCTTGTGGAAGAAGCGCGTATAGATCAGGTGCATCGTGGCGTGCTCGATGCCCCCGGTGTAGCTGTCGACCGGCATCCAGTACGCGTACTCGCGCGGGTCGAAAGGCCCTCCGTCGAAATGGGGCGAGAGGTAGCGCAAGTGGTACCAAGAGGAGCACATGAAAGTGTCCATCGTGTCGGTCTCGCGTTCGGCCGGTCCGCCGCAGCGGGGGCAAGGCACGTGTTTCCAGGTCGGGTGAAGCTTGAGCGGGCTCTCCCCGGTGGGCCGCCACTCGATGTCATCCGGCAGCAGCACGGGAAGATCCTGTTCGGGCACCGGGACGGCGCCGCATGACGGACAGAAGACCACTGGGATTGGAGCCCCCCAGTATCGCTGCCGGGAGATGAGCCAATCCCGGAGCCGATAGGTCTGGCCCTCACGGCCGAAGCCCCGCCCCGCGAGGAACGCAGTGACGCGATCCATCGCGTCCGCAGCGGATGTGCCGGTCAAGGGGCCGGAGTCGACCATCGTGCCCCGGTCCGGAATCGCTGCCTGCAGAGGAGAGGGGATCTCGAGGTCTGCCGGTTGGATGACCACCTTGATGGGCAATCCAAACCTGCCAGCAAACTCGAAGTCTCGTTGGTCGTGCGCGGGCACGGCCATGATGGCGCCGGTGCCGTAGGACATCAGAACGTAGTCGGCGATCCAGACGGGGATCTTCTCGCCACTCGCAGGGTTGATGGCGAGTCCCCCGGTCGGTACCCCCGTCTTTTCCCGGTCTGCGGCCTCCCTCTGAATGTCGGACTGCCTTTGGGCCTGCGCTAGATAGGTTTCTACTCCGGCCCTGCATTCCTCCGTGGTCAGAACCGGGACCAAGGGGTGCTCGGGAGCGAGCACCAAGAAGGTCGCCCCCCAGAGAGTGTCGGGGCGGGTGGTGAACACCTCGATCCCGGCTCCAGCCTCTGTCGGGAACGTCACATAGGCTCCCGTGGAGCGCCCGATCCAGTTGCGCTGGAGCACCTGCACGCGGTCAGGCCAGTCGACACCTTCCCAGCGGAGCAGTTCGTCGGCGTAGCGCGTAGTCCGGAAGAACCACTGGTCGAGCTCTCTCTTGACGACCGGAGTCTCACATCGCTCGCACAAGCGATCGTCGCCCCAGACCTGCTCGCGCGCCAGGGTCGTGTTGCAGCTCGGGCACCAGTCAACCGGCGCGTGTTTGCGATATGCGAGTCCTCCCGCCAGCAACCGCAAGAAGAACCACTGTGTCCAGCGATAGTAGCTGGGATCGGCGGAGATTGCCTCCCGACGCCAATCGATCATCATCCCCATGCGCTTGAGCTGGCCACGCATCCGTTCGATGTTGGCGAAGGTCCATTCCCTGGGGTGGATGTTGCGCTTGATGGCGGCGTTCTCAGCTGGCAGTCCGAACGCATCGAAGCCCATAGGGAAGAGGACGTTGTAACCCCGCATGCGGAGGTAGCGGGCGCGCGAGTCGGAAGGCGCCATCGCATACCAGTGACCGATGTGGAGGTCCCCAGAAGGGTACGGAAGCATGGTGAGAGCGTAGTGCTTGGGGCGGGAGGGGTCTACGTCGGCATGGTACAGACCATCGCGCTCCCAACGATCCTGCCACTTCCCCTCGATCTCACCCGGGTTGTACTCGTCTCTGGGCATCGCTCACCTCGTTGCGGATCAAGTCCACTGCGGCTCTTCGACCAAAGCCTCGAAGGCTCGGTACATCGTGACCGCGTCCGTTCCGCCCAAGGCCCTGGCGACCCGGAAGACCTGTTCGACGCTTTTTCGGACGATTCGGGTGGCGTCCCCATTGACCCGCTCGGCATCCCACACTGGGAGCCGCTCATGGCTGACGGCGATGACGCCGCCGGGGCTGACCAAGGGGTCGGGAACGAACTCGATGCCGGCCTCGCTCAAGACGGTGAGCGTGCTCTCCCGAGCGGCCTCACCCTCGTGGGTGGTCGAGACTTGATCGTTCCCGGCTCCGAGGACGAGCCGAAGCAGGCCGTTCGCGCGTGCGTTCGAGGCCAGCAGCTCCGCTCTCGAGAGGGAGGAACCTGCCGCCGGCCGTGATAGCCACTCGGTGGGGCCGCCATTCGGCGAGACCACCTGGACCTCGGGGTGGAGCAGCGCGTCCACCTCCCCCTCGCCGGGAAGGATTCGGCCGGCTCGGAGCAGCTTCGAGAGAGTGACGCCGTGGCGCTCATCAATCGCGGCGCCGATGGCGCGCTGGCGGTTCAGCCAGCCCTCGACTGCTGTTGCAGCAGCGGCGAGCTCTGGGTCGAAGAGGAGCACGCGGGCGCCTCGCTCATCGAGAAGCTGTGCCAGCGGGAGACCGACCTTGCCGGCGCCGATCACGAGGACGGGGAGGTCGGCCAGCGGATCGGTAGGGCTTCCCGAGAGGCCCGTCTCCAAGGCCGCCTGCTCGAGCCCCGAGAGGACTCCATAGGCCGTTGCCTCGCCGGTATCGCGCCCGCAGCCCAGGCCGATGGTGTGCCGGGTCACCTCGGCGATGATCCGGAGCTGCTCGGTCCCGACGCCCTTGTCCTTGGAGCCAACGTAGCGGCCCTGAAGGTGCTCGATCAGCTTGCCATGGCAGCGCAGGCGATGCTCGGTGAGCCCGGCTCCAGGAGGAGTCCAGATGACCCCCTTTCCGCCCTGCCACTGGTAGATCGGGTTGCTACCCTCCCCATCGAGGGCAGCGGCGGCCTTCCTGAGCAAGGAGTTCTTGATGTACATGGCCATCGCGAGTTCCAGAGCCTGATGCCGGGACTCTTGCCGCCAGCGCTCAGGCTCGTCCGTCTCGGACTGCACCCAGCGAGTCCCGCCCAGCGCGGGCCACTCCGGGCTCCACTGTCGCAGGCAAAGCGCAACGCAGGAGTAGACGTGGTCTCGGGGGTCCGGACTGGAGTCGTCGACCGCCTCCCAGAGCTCGAAGTCGCCGAGGCGCTGGGGTCCGGAGATCGTGAGCGGCGGCATACGGCTTGGCACGTCAGTCATCAGGAGGTCTCTCTGGTTGAGTGCAGGGATCGTGACTAGGCTCGGGAGGCCGGCAAGAAGGCGCCACAGGGAAACTCAAGTCTGCCCTCCCACTGCATGGGTTTACCGAGGTCGCGCACACAGCTGGCTCCGTTCGTCGAGCAACTCGACGGACGGAGCCCCGCGAAGGACACCCCGCATCCCAAGCAAGCCTCGTTGCTTCTCTAGACACCGAAACGCGATGGAGAGGCTAGTCCAGTTTCTTTTGCTTTTGCAACAATGATATTGAAATCTGATTACGAGTCTCTGTCTCGCCAAGGCACGAACCCTTGAAACGGCAAGCCGATCATGGGCTGCCCCCCGCCCCTGCTAGCATCGCCCCCCGTGCGCCTCTACCTCTTCGACATCGACGGCACCTTGCTGACCGCCGGGCGGCAGGTGTTGCCGATCTTCTCGGAGACCTTGATGGAGGTGTTCGGGGAGACGGGGGATCTCGAGGGCTATGACTTCGGGGGCAAGACGGATCCCCAGATCGTGCTCGAGCTGCTGTTGGGAGCGGGGTGGGCGGAGGCGGAGGTTGTGGAACGGCTGCCGGCGATGCGGGATCGTTATTTGGACCGGCTGGAGCGGGAGCTTCAGCCGGAGCGGATGCGGCTCTTTCCCGGGGTGCGAGAGGCGCTGGATCGGCTGGAGGGAAGACCTGATGCCGTGGTCGGCCTGTTGACCGGCAATTGGGAGCGGGGAGGCCGGGCGAAGCTGTCCCGGCTGGACCTCAACGATTACTTTCCCTTCGGCGGTTTCGGGGACGACGGCGTGGCCCGGGCGGATCTGGTGCCGGCCGCGCTCGCGCGGGCGCAGCGGCATTCGGGGCGGCGGTTCTCGCCCGAGGAGATCCTGATCATCGGCGACACGGTCTACGACGTGGCCTGCGCCCAGGCCCACGGGGTACCGGTTCTGGCGGTGGCCACCGGCCGCACTCCGGCCGAGCGGCTGCGCGAGGCGGGGGCGACCTGGGTGGTGCCGGATCTCGAGGCGGCGGGGGAATTGCTGGGGTAGGAGGGAACCCCTCACCCCAGATACCGCTTCAACCAGGTCTGCGTGGCGTTCATCGCCTCGATCAGCTGGGGCGTGGGGCCGGCGAAGGGGTGCTTGGCGCCGAAGGTGTGGTTGCCGCCTTCGATAGCGAGAAGCTGGGTTGTACCCGTGGCCGCTCCGGCGAGTTCCCCGGCCTCCCGGAAGGGCACGCTCTCGTCCTCGCGGCCATGGACGATCAGCCAGGGAGCCCGGCGCCGGCCGGCTGCGGCCAGCAGGTCCAGGTGAGCCGGCCGGGCCTCGATCTCCTCGCGCATCGCGGGACCCAGCGCCAGCTCCTGGCCGGTGCGGGCGTTGGCCACCGGGAAGTCGCCGATCTTCCTCCACAAAGCCATCTGGTCTTCGCTGAAGCGGTCGACTCGGGCGATCGCCGCCCAGGTCACCAGGGCCTTCACCCGATCCCGCCAGGCGTCGCTCGCCGCGGCCAGCAGCGAGGCCGCGCCGCCCCGGCTGTGCCCGACCAGGCCCAGCCGATCGAGGTCCAGGCGCTCCGGGCCGATGGCGGAGCCCAGGACCTCGAGCACGGCGAGCAAGTCCTCCAGCTCCTTGGTGTAGGTGTTGGTGCGGAAGGCCTCCGGATCCGTCACCAGCTCGTCGCCTGGCCTCATGCCGGCTCCTGAGAGGTTGAAACGCACCGCGGCGAAGCCGCGCTGGGCCAGTAGCTCGGCCAAGGGCGGGAAGAAGCCCCACTCGAGGAAGCCTTTGAAACCGTGGCAGATGACGACGGTGGGATGGGGGCCGGGGCCGGAGGGCAGGTCGAGGATGCCCTCGAGGGGGCGACCAGTGGCCGGGGAGAGCCGGAAGGAGTGTGAGGTCATGGCTGGATTGTACGTGGCCACCAGGCCGATCCCCGCGAGGAGAGCCTGTAGAATGCGCGAATGCCTGACTCTGCACCTGCCTCCCTCTCTCGGCCTTCCCTTGCCGAGGAGCACGAGGCCCTGTGCTCCGGGGTGGCCCTGGTTGACCGCGCTCCTCTCGGCCGGCTCGAGCTGCTCGGTCGCGATCGGGCTCGCTTCCTCCAGGGCCTGGTCACCTGCGACGTCAAGGGCCTCGCCACCGGGCAGGGCGCTTTTGGCTTCGTCCCTTCGAGCCAGGGCAAGATCCTCTCCTCGCTGGTGGTGCTCGCCCTGCCGGATCGCCTCTGGCTCCTGCTCCCGCCCGGCAAGGGCCGGGAGATCTCCCAGCACCTCGGCAAGTACGTGCTCGCGGACGACGTTCAGATCCTGCCCCTCGCCGACATGGTGCCGATCACCCTGGCCGGTCCGCGGGCCGGCGAGGTGCTGGCCGAGGTGGGCGAGCTGCCGGCCGAGCCCTTCGAGCATCGCCGGGCCGTGGTGACGGGCATCGAGGTCCACCTCCTGCGAGAAGCCCTGCTCGGTGTGCCGGCCTTCACCCTCTTGGTCTCGGCTTCGGTGGTCAAGCCCCTGGTGGCGCAGCTGCTCCAGCGGCCAGGGGTGGTGCCGGCCGGCAATGAGGCCCTCGAGCTCGCGCGGATCGAAGCCGGCATTCCGGCTTTCGGGATCGACTATGGTCCCGACCACTTCCCGCAGGAAACCGGGCTCGAGCCACTCGGCGTGAGCTACACCAAGGGCTGCTACCTGGGCCAGGAGGTCATCGCCCGCATCCACTACCGCGGCAAGGCCAATCGCGCTGCCCGGCGGTTGGTCTTCCTGAACGACCTGCCCCTTCCCGGCGCGCGCCTGCTGACTGAGGCCGGCGAAGAGGTCGGCACGCTGGGCTCGGTGGCGGAGAGCCCCACCCTGGGGCGGCTCGGCATCGCCGTGCTGCATCGCAAGAGCTACGAGCCGGGGACCGAGCTGGCGGTGGAGGGTGGGGGGAGGGTCAGGCTCGAGGAGCTGCCGCCGTTGCGTCTCGAGTGAGCCGGCGTTCGCCGGTGTGTGACATCTCAACCGGAGGAGGATCGACATGCAGGGTCTGTCCAGAGCCTTGGTCGCGGAGCTGATCGGCACCTTCGCCCTGATCTTCATCGGCGCAGGAGCCGGCGCGTTGGGCGCCGGCGGTCTGGTGGGCGTCGCCTTCGCCCATGGCCTGGTGGTGCTGGGTTTCGCCTACGCCTACGGGCACATCTCGGGTACCCACGTCAATCCGGCGGTGACCATCGGCGTGCTGGCCGCCGGCAAAATCGAGCCGTCACGAGCCCTGGCCTACATCGCGGCCCAGCTGGTGGGAGGAATCCTGGGCGCCCTCGCTCTCAAGGCCGCCCTGGCCGGCACCACCCAGAGCCTGGGCGCCACCCAGCTGGCGCCGACCGTGTCGCCAGTGACGGGAGTGCTGATCGAGGCGATCCTGACCTTCTTCCTGGTCAATGCCGTGCTGAACTGTGCGGTGTCCGGCAAGGCCGGCAACCTCGCCGGCGTGGCCATCGGGCTCACCCTCGCCTTCTGCATCTTGATGGGTGGGCCGCTCACCGGCGCGAGCCTGAACCCGGCCCGCACTCTCGGCCCCGCGGTGGTGCTCGGGGACTTCACCAACCTCTGGGTGTACTTCGCCGGTCCGATCCTGGGAGCGGTGGCGGCGGCCGGGCTCTACCGGCTGGCGCTCGAGGAGCGCTGAGGCCCCAACAAAAAGCCGGGCCGGAGCGGGGATGCTCCGGCCCGGCGAGTCGATGGCGGCGTCCGGCCGGGCGCCGCCGGGCGGGCTTCTAGACGGCGAACGACGACCCGCAGCCGCATTGCCCGGAGGCGTTCGGGTTGTTGAACTTGAACCCGGCGCCGGTCGAGCCGAGGACGTAGTCGATGCTCGTCCCCTGCAGATAGCGGGCAGAGATGGCGTCGACGAAGACCGTGAGGCCGTTCTGCTCGTAGCTGAAGTCGTTGGCCCGGGCCTCGCTGTCGAAGTCCAGGGCGTATTCGAAGCCGCTGCAGCCGCCGCCTCGCACCGCGATCCGCAGGCCGTAGGAGGCATCGATGCCCTCCTGCTCGCGGGTGTGCAGGACCATGTCGACGGCTTTCTTGGTGAGGGTGACGGGGATATCGAAGTCCGGCTCGACCGGGGTGATCTCGGCGGCCGGGGCGGTGTGGGTCGATTCCATGGCTGACTCCTTGGTAGTTCGACGAGAGACTCCTTAGGGTAAGACCGGCGCCGCGTCAAGTCAAACCCGCCGGTCGCAGCGAGGCTTCCGGGCTAAGATGACCCACGATGGAACTGGACGACGAAGCCCGACCACGCCGGACCTTCTCCTACGAAGAGGCTCTCGACACCTTCCCGGCAGTGCGCGACGTCACGCACGCCGCCGTGAGGCAGGTGGAAGCCCTGCTCAACTGCGTCCAGAGCCGCGAGGAGATGGAAGCCCGGCGGGAGGAGCTGCAGTCCGCCTACGAGCGCATCGTCCAGGCCTGGGCCGAGGAGGTCACCTCGATCGGCTGCGAGGTCAAGGGTCTGTGGCTGGTGGACTGGGACAGCGGCGACGGCTACTACTGTTGGCGTTACCCCGAGGATTCCCTGGCCCACTTTCACGGCTACGAGGAAGGCTTCTCCGGCCGCATGCCCATCGCTTGAGAACAGCTCTCAGCCGTAGAGAGGCAGCAGCCTCTGCCAATTCACCTCCCCCAGCCGCTCCACCACTTGATCCGCGGCGGCTAGCCGATCGGCCGGGTGGGTCTGCGCCACACCCAGGGTAGCGAGCCCTGCGCCGCCGGCGGCGGCGAGCCCGGCTGGACTGTCCTCGATGGCCAGCACCTCGTGGGGGTGGAACAGCCGGTCGGGCAGAGGGGGCAAGGAGTTCAGGGCTTCGAGAGCGCGCTGGTAGCCCTGGGGATCCGGTTTCGAATCGGCGACGTCCTCGGCGGTCACCAGCACCTTGAAGAGAGAGCGTACGGCGGCCTGCTCGAGCGCCCCTTCCACCTCCTCGCGCAGCGCTCCGCTCACGATCCCGAGAGCCAACTCCAGCCGGCCGGCCTCCACGATTCGCGCCAGCACACCGGGGAAGAAGGGGTAGCCCTCGCGCCGGAGCCGCTCGCGGTAATAGCTCGCCTTACGAGTGATCAGGCGCACCACCCTCGCCGTGTCAGCGGCCTGGCCGGCGGCAACCAGCGCCTCGGTGCAGAAGCTGCGATCGTCCAGGGCGAGATAGCGGCGGTAGCTCTCCTCGCTCGAAAGGGCGATCCCCTCCTCGGCCAGCACCCGGGCGAAGAGCTCGAAGTGGATCGGCTCGTCGTCGAGCAGCACGCCGTTGAAGCCGAAGAGGATCGCCCGCAGCACCCGGGCATGATACCGCCCTGGCGTTTCACGCCGGGCTGTCCCACGGTGTACCATCCCCCGCCGGAGCAGGGATGCGTTCGGACTCTTCACGCGGACAGATCGAGGTCATCACCGGAGGCATGTTCTCCGGCAAGAGCGAGGAGCTGGTGCGGCGCCTCAAACGGGCGTCCATCGCCCGCCAGCGGGTCGTGGTGTTCAAGCCGGCGACCGACACGCGCTCGGCACCGGAGGTGGTGGCCACCCGCGACAACCGGCATCTCGAGGCGATCTCGGTCGCCAGCAGCCGGGAGATGCTCTCCCGCGTGGAGCTCGGGGTCCAGGTGGTCGGCATCGACGAGGCGCAGTTCTTCGACGAGAACCTCCCCGAGGTCGTCAACCAGCTGGCTGATCTGGGCCTGCGGGTGGTGATCGCCGGCCTCGACCTCGACTACCTACGCCGCCCCTTCGGCCCCATGCCGGACCTGTTGGCGCTGGCCGAGGTCGTGGACAAGATGCACGCGGTGTGCATGCGCTGCGGCGAGGCGGCGCACTACAGCTACCGCATCGCCGGCGGGGACGACCAGGTGCAGGTGGGCGACACCGAGGCTTACGAGGCACGCTGCCGGAGATGCTATGGGACCTGAGAACCGAGAGCCGGCGATCCGGGTGATCATGATGCCCAAGGACACCAACGCCCTGGGCACGATCTTCGGCGGCATCATCCTCTCCTACATCGACCAGGCCGGCGCCGTCGAGGGCCACCGCCACGTGCGCGGCAATCTGGTCACGGTGGCCATGCGGGAGGTCGAGTTCCACGGGCCGGTCTTCGTTGGCGACCTGGTCAGCTTCTACACCGAGACGGTCCGGGTCGGTCGGACCTCGATCACCGTGCGAGTCACGGTCGAGGCCGAGCGGCCTCTGGCGGAGGTTGCGAGCCGGACGAAGGTCACCGAGGCTGAGGTCGTCTACGTCCACGTCGACGAGAACCGGCAACCCAAGCCGATCCGCCCTGAACCTGCCTGAGACGGAGCCGGCAGCGTGCTATTCTCCGGTTCAATCTCACGCCCGGCCCTGCCATCACCATGAGCCCCGAGACCCCCGCGCCTCTCGATCGGAGTCCGCTCAAGGACGCGGAGCTGGTGCGCGCCATGGCGACCGGCAGCCAAGGGGCCCTGACCGAGCTCTACGATCGTCATGCCCCTTTGGTGGTCGGAGTCGCTCAGCGGATCCTGGGCAGTCGTGAGGACGCCGAGGAGGTGGCCCAGGAGGTCTTCGTCCACGCCTGGCGCCAGGCCGCGAGCTACCAAGCGGATCGGGCCTCGGTTCTCACCTGGCTGCTCCTGGTGACCCGCAGCCGGGCGATCGACCGTCTGCGCTCACGCCGGGTCGATGACCGCACCCGCGCCGCCATCGAGAGCTTCGGAGAGGAGGTCCATACATCCTCCGGGGCCTTCTCCAACGTATTGAGTGAGGAACGAGGACGACGGGTGCGCGAGGAGCTGGATAGGCTGCCCGCCGAGCAGCGTGAAGTTCTCGAGATGGCCTTCTTCGCCGGCCTGACCCAGAGCCAGATCGCCGCCGCCGCCGCCATCCCACTCGGCACCGTCAAGACCCGCACCCTCCTCGCCATGAAGAAGCTGCGGGCTGTCCTGCGAGAACAGATCCGGGAGTTGTTGTGACTAGCGAGAACGAACGCGAGGACGCCCTCATCCTCTCCCTCGTCGAGGGGGGGCTCGAGGCACTGCCTGCCGACATTTCGGAGCAGGAACAGGTCCTCGCCCGCCTTTACGCCGAGGTCCTGGGTCTGGTCGCCCAGACCCCCGAGCCCGTGGCTCCCCGCCCGGAGGCACGCGAACGCCTGCTGGCCGCGATCGCGGCCGGCGAGGCAACCGGCCCACGACCGGCCGCTCCCGCGCCGCCGCTGCGGACACCCCACCGACCTCGCCGCTGGCCTCTCGCCCTGGCGGCCGGCCTCGCCGCGCTCAGCCTGGGCGCCGCGGGGTACCTCGCGGCTCAGCTGTCCGCCGCGAAGGGTGACCAGGTGCGGCTCGCAGGCGAGCTCACCCGCACACGCGAGACGGTTCGAGAGCTCGAGAACCGGGTCGGGGATCTCCAGCAACGGCACGTCGAAGTTGCCAGCCGTCTCTCCCTGATCACCGAGCCGGGAGCGGCGGTCTGCGCTCTGCGTCCGCAGGGCGCTCTCGCCGCGCAACCCCTGGCGCGTGGCGCCCTCTACGTGGCGGGCGACCACCAGCACTGGTTCCTGAGAGTCTCGGGCCTGCCCCCGGTGCCCGAGGGCAAGGTCTACCACATGTGGTTCGTCACCGACGTCGGGCCGGTCTCGGGCGGCACGTTCCGGACCGAGCACGGCGCCTCGGCCGAGATCGGCTCACCGACGATGCCGCATGGCATGACGGCTGTGGTGATCACCATCGAGCCGGCGACGGGGGCCCAGTCTCCGTCGGGTGAAGAAGTCCTCTTCGGCAACCAGATCCAGCTGATCTCCTGACCCTCAGCCCTTGGCCGGGGGTCGAGAGGGGCGCAGCTCGATCAGGCTGGGCAGAGCGCGGGGCGGGAAGCGCAGCAGGTCGAGGATCGCCTCGGCCACGTCCGCGGGCTGGAGCTTCCAGTCGCCGCCACCGGGCGCCGGGTGGGCGAACTCGGTACTCACACTGCCGGGAAGCACGGCCGCCACGCGCACACCGAAGCGGCGCAAGTCGAGCATGGCCGCCTCAGTCAGGCCCAGCAGACCGAACTTGCTGGCGTTGTAGGCGGCGCCGCCCGCAAAGCCGCTCCTGGCGGCGAGCGAGGCCACGTTGATGATCCAGCCCGAGCCGCGCTCTTTCATGTGGCGGGCGGCCGCGTGGAGGTAGAAGAAGGGACCGTCGAGGTTGGTGGCGAGCACCCGGCGCCAGTCTTCCGGCTCGAGCTCGTCAACCGAGGCGAAGTAGCCCAGCCCGGCGTTGTTGACCAGGAGGTCGAGACGCCCGGCTGCCTCGAGCACGCTCGCCACGTGGGCTGCCACGGCCGCGCTGTCCCGTACGTCCACAGCCTGGCCGGAGACCTGGTCGCCGAAATCACGTGACAGCTCGGCGAGGGCGCGTCCGACCGAGTCGGTGGTGAGGGCCGAGAAGTGGACCCGCCAGCCCTCGCGGGCGAGGGCCTCGACCACGGCTCGGCCGATGCCTCGGGCACCGCCGGTGACCAGGGCGACAGGACGATCGGGATGGCTGGACATGTCTCGGACTGTAGCATCGGCGCCGCCTGACGATCGGAATAGGCGACCGGGCCGGCGCGTTAGCTCCCTGCGAAAGGAGGCGGTAGCGCCATGTTCTTCGACCCCATTTACTTCCTCTTCGTCGGCCCGGCCCTGCTGCTTTCGCTGTGGGCCAGCTTCCGCACCAAGTCAGCCTTCAAGAAGTACTCCCAGATCGGCACCATGAGCGGGCGAACCGGAGCCCAGGCGGCCCAGATCCTGCTCGATCGCGCCGGCATCCACGACGTGAAGATCGTGCCCACCAGCGGCATGCTCTCCGACCACTACAACCCGGTGACCAAGACCCTGGCCCTGTCCGAGCCGGTCTACGCCTCGGCCTCGGTGGCCGCCATCGGCGTGGCCTGCCACGAGGCCGGGCACGCCATCCAGCATGCCCGCCACTACTCGCCGCTCTGGCTGCGCTCGGCCCTGGTGCCTACGGCGGGTATCGGCTCGAACCTCGGGCTGTTCGTGATGATGTTCGGTCTGATGTTCCAGAGCCAGAAGATGGTGGCGGTGGGCGCCGTGCTGTTCTCGGCGGTGCTGGCCTTCCAGTTGGTGACCCTGCCGGTCGAGTTCGACGCCTCGGCCCGGGCCAAGAAGCTCGCCTTCGAGTACGGCCTGGTGGCCGGACCCGAGCGCGAGGGCGTGAACCGGGTGCTCAACGCCGCAGCCATGACCTACGTCGCCGCCGCGGCCTCGACCATCGCGACACTGCTCTACTACCTCTTCCGGTCCGGCCTGCTCGGCGGCAACGACCGGGACTGAGGTATCACTTCCTCGACAGGCAGGTGCACGGGTCTCGGCCGCAGAGCTACGCGGCTGAGACCCGATCGGTGCAGAATGAGACCCTCCAAGCCCGTCCCAGCTCTCGATGCTGATCGAGGAGGACTCTCATGGACCAGCTCGCCGGTCTTCTGCCTTCGTCCTTGCTCTCGACCCTGCTCGCCTTGGCGGCCACTTTCCTCGGGCTGGCCGCGGCAGTGCAAATCCTCCAGGAGAGCTACAAGTATCTGAGCTGGAGTGAGGCCCGGATCTATCGCAAGGTGCTGGTGGATCTCGCCGGGCCGTGGATCGAGCGGCTCTTCGAGCCGGGGATGGTCAAAGACCTGGCGGTGCGCGGCCCCTTCCAGCTGCGGGCACTCCGCCCGCCGCGGGTCCTCCTTCCCCTCGCCCAGGACGAGCTGCGCGAGGCAACGGAGCGCCTGGCCCCGGCGTGGGTGCGCGAGGTCGTCGAGCAGCTGCGGCAAGAGCGGGAGGTGCAGGCGGCTGCCTCGGGCCTGCCGATCTGGTCACCGGCCTGGGCGGCCCTGGTCGAGAAGCTCCGCGGGGTTGACCCGGGCGACCCCGCGCACTCGACCGCGGGCGAAATCCTCGCCTTCCTCGACAGCTGGTCCCAGGGCGGGGGAGACAGCCAGCGGCTCG
Source organism: Thermoanaerobaculia bacterium (assembly GCA_036274895.1). Taxonomy (GTDB): domain Bacteria; phylum Acidobacteriota; class Thermoanaerobaculia; order Multivoradales; family SZUA-115; genus CALMKX01. The sequence continues at coordinate 247,880 of DASUEU010000027.1, forward strand.
ACGCCCGCACCATCCTGGTCGCCTTCGAGCAGCGCTTCCTTCCCCAGGTGGTCAGACTCGACAAGCTCTTTCCGCGCCTCGAGCGCAACCTCGGCTACGCCAACCGCCGCCGGAACCTCCGGCACACCTTCTCCATCTCGCTGCTCCTCGCGGTGGGCCTGGATCTACCCTTCGACGCTCTGCTCAAGAGCGCCTCCAGCGTCTCGTTGGAGGACTCGGTGGCGCTGGCGGAGGCGAGGATCAAGGCTTACGAGACCCTCTCGAGCGGCGAGCGAGGCGGAGCTCCCGAGGTCACCCGAGCCGAGCTGGAGAGGCAGCTCCAGGAACTGGTGGCCCAACCAGGCGAGCAGATGCGGGCTTCGCTCTTCGGCCGAGCCTTCGAGCGGCTGAAAGACCTCCCGAACCAGGGTCTCCTCGCGCTGCCCATCCATCTGCTCTACTGCCTGGTCACGGCGTTCATGGTGTCCTTCGGCGCCCCGCTCTGGCACAACCTGACCGGAGCCCTCTGGCGCGCCGGTCGGGCGCGGCTGGGCCGGCCGGTCGAAGAGGCGAGCCCGGCGAGCTGAAGGCTGTGGCGGTGCGCCAGCGCCCGCTACTCGGCCGGCTCGCCCAGCAGCTCGATCAGCTCGTGCTTTCTCGCCTCGAGCTCCTCGGGAGTCGAGGCTTCGAGCACCAGACGCAGGTAGGGCTCAGTGTTCGAGGGCCGGACGTTCGCCCACCAGCTCTCGAACTGCACCGTCACGCCATCGAGGTAATCCACCTCGCCGCCGGCGTACCTCTGCTCGAAGGCTCTCATCAGCCCGGCCTTGTCCTCGACCTCGAAGTTGATCTCCTCGCTCTTGGCGTAGCGCTTGAGCGGCGCCACGATCTGCGAGAAGGGCTTTCCCTCGCGGCCGATCAGGTTCAAGATCTCGAACACCGCGAGCACGGCGCAGTCGGCGAAGTAGTTGTCCCGGAAGTAGTAGTGGCCGGCCAGCTCGCCGCCGAAGATGCCGTCGTCCCGCCGCAGGGTGGCCTTGATGAAGGAGTGGCCCACCCGCTCGCGCACCGGTATACCGCCCTTCTCGCGGATGTACTCGGCCACGGCCCGGGAGGAGCGCAGGTCGTAGACCACGTGGCGGCCCGGGTGGTGGGCCAGCAGCTCACCGCCAATCAGGGCGGTGGCGAGGTCGCTGCCCACCGGCTCCCCCCGCTCGTCGACGAAAGCAGCGCGGTCGGCGTCGCCGTCGAAGGCCACGCCGAGGTCCGCACCGTGCTCCCGCACCGCTCGGCAGAGGTCCCGCAGGTTCTCGAGCTTCAAGGGGTTGGCCTCGTGGTTGGGGAAGCTGCCGTCGAGCTCGAAGTAGAGGGGGATCAGCTCGATGCCCGCGGCCTCGAGCAGGGGCCGGTAGATCGTCCCCATGCCGTTGCCGGCGTCCACCGCCACCTTGAGCCGGCGCCCGGCCGGCGGCTTCTCCAGGAAGGAGAGCACGTGGCGGTGGTAGGCCTCGGTGACCGAACCGGTCGAGACTTCACCCCGCCGGCTGCCCGGCTCGAAGTCCCCTTCCTTGACCCGTCGCTCGATCGCCGGGATGCCCTCGTCCCCCGACACCGGCCGCGCGCCATGGCGACTGAACTTGAAGCCGTTGTAGCGGGCCGGGTTGTGGCTGGCGGTGACCTGCACGCCTCCCGCAGTGCCCAGGGAGCCGACGGCGAAGTAGTTCATCGGCGTGGTGGCGAGACCGATGTCAAGCACGTCGAGGCCGCTGTCACGGATCCCCTCGATCAAGGCCGCGGCCAGGGGCTGACCATGGCTGCGCATGTCCCGGCTGACCACCACCTGGGGATGGGCGGCCACGGCCTCGGGGTCGAGGACACTCTTGAAGGCACGGCCGATGGCGACCGCGATGGTCTCGTCGATCTGGTCGGGGTAGGTGCCGCGGACGTCGTAGGCCTTGAAGATTCCCGCCATGGGGTCTCCCTCTCTCTCAGATTCGGTCGATGGCGAAGGCGAAGTCGAGGTCTTCGACCGGGGAAGTGGTCAGGGTGCTCGAGGCGTCCCCGGCGACCGCAGTGAGCTCGACGGCGAGGGTTTCCCCCGCGATCCAGCCGCCGAAGGCGCGCAGAGCCTCGGCCAGCTCCGGCCCCGCCTGGTAGCGCACGCGGATCCGGTCCGCGTAGTCGAGGCGGGCGTCCTTGCGGGCGCTCTGGATCTTGTGCACCACCTCACGGGCCCGGCCTTCGGCGACCAGCTCCGGGGTCAGCTCGGTCTCGAGGGCCACCAGCAGCTCGCGGTCCCCTTGGGTGGCCGTGCCCTCACGCTCGATCAGGCGGATCTCGAGGTCCTCCGCGGCCAGCTCGACCGGGCCGTCGGCGAGCTCGAGCGTGATCCGCCCGTCCCGCTCCACGGCCGCCGCGAGGGCATCGCCATCGGCGCCGTCGAGGGCGGCCTTGACCGCCGCCATGCGTTTGCCCAGGCGGGGCCCCAGGCGGGGGAAGATCGGCTTGACCTCGCACCGCACGTAGAGCGCTCGATCCTCGGCCCAGCGCACGTCCTTGACGTTGAGCTCGTCGGCGAGCAGGTCGAGGTATGGGGTCATCGCGCCACGCAGGCGCGCGTCCGCCGTCACCAACGTCACCGCCGGCAAGGGCTGGCGGGTCTTCAGGTTGTGGAGGTTGCGGGCCGCGTGGCCGAGCCGCACGGCCCGGTGCACGGCCGCCATGCCGAGGTCGAGGGTGTCGTCGTGGCGGTCCCCGGCTGGGTTCGGCCAATCACTCAGGTGCACGCTCTGGGCGGCGCTCGGGTCCTGGCTCCGCTCGAGCACGCGGTGGAGCGTCTCGGCGAAGAAGGGCACGAAGGGCGCGAGCAGGCGGGCGAGGACAGTGAGCGCTTCGTAGAGGGCCTGGTAGGCGCTCTGCTTGTCTTCAGCCGAGACCTGGGTGTTGCCGCCCGGCGGCGCCCAGAAGCGGTCGCGGCTACGGCGGATGTACCAGTCGGTCAGGTCGTCGACGAAGTCCTCGAGGCTGCGCGCCGCCTCCGGGATCCGGTAAGCCGAGAGGTGCTCGGTGGTGGCCGCCACGACGCGGTCGAGGCGCAGCAGGAGCCAGCGATCGAGGGCCGGCCGGGTGGCGAAGTCGGGGGCGGGCCGCCCGGGCCGCCAGCCGTCGAGGTTGGCGTAGATGGTGAAGAAGGAAAGGGCGTTGGCGAGGGGGATCAGGAACTTCTGGGCGCTCTCCCGCACCAACCGCGCCGAAAAGCGTGAGGTCAGCTCGGGGTTGTTGGCGTAGAAGTACCAGCGCAGGGCGTCGGCGCCGGTCTCGGCGATCACCGCCATGGGATCGACCACGTTGCCGAGGCGCTTCGACATCTTGCGCCCCTTCTCGTCGTTGACATGGCCGACGACGATGCAGTTCCTGTAGGTGATCGAGTCGAAGAGCAGCACGCCGAGGACGTGCAGGGTGTAGAACCAGCCCCTCGTCTGGTCCACCCCCTCGCAGATGAAGTCGGCGGGGAACTGCTGCTCGAACAGCTCGCGGTTCTCGAATGGATAGTGATGCTGGGCGAAGGGCATGGAGCCCGAGTCGTACCAGGCGTCGATCACCTCTTCCACTCGCCGCATGGTGCCCGTGCCACAGGCCTCGCAGGGCCAAGTCATGGCATCGATGAAGGGACGGTGGGGGTCGAACTGGGAGCGGTCGTAGGGGTCTGCCGGCGGGGGCTGGCCCGCTGAAGCGAAGAGCTCGGCGAAGGAGCCCACGGTGTGGAGGGTGCCGCACTCCGGCCGGTCGCAGCGCCAGACGGGAAGCGGCGTGCCCCAGTAGCGGCGGCGCGACAGGGCCCAGTCCACGACGTTCTCCAGCCAGTTGCCGAAGCGGCCCTCGCCGACGTGCTCGGGATGCCAGCGGACTTCCCGGTTGCGCTCGATCAAGTCCTGTTTGCGCTTGGTGGTGGCCACGAACCAGCTCTTGGTGGCGTATTGCAGCAGCGGGTTGTCGCAGCGCCAGCAGAACGGGTAGCTGTGGTGGTAGCGATCGGCGTGGAGCAGCCTTCCTCTTGCCTTCAAGTCCTGCGTGATCTTGGCGTCGGCGTCCTTGAACCACTGGCCGGCGAAGGGCTCGAGGCCCTTGTGCTCGGCGATGCGGCCGGTGGCCTCGACGGTCTGGAGCATGGGCAGGCCGTACTTGACGCCGGTCGCGTAGTCGTCGGCGCCGAAAGCGGGCGCCGTGTGGACGATGCCGGTGCCATCGGTCGCCGTGACGTAGTCCGCGATCACCACCCGCCAGCCGGCCGCGTCGGACGGAGGCGGATCGAAGGTCGGGGCGCCCAGCAGCCGATCCGCCGGCTCGACCGCAAAGGGCCGCTCGTAGGCGAGGCCGGCCAGGTCGCGGCCGGAGATCCGCGCCACTGCCGGCTGGTCCCGCAAGTCGCGGCGCTGGCGCTTGCCGTCGACCTCGGTGTCGTAGGGCACCGGCACCTCGATCGCGTCCGCGAAGAGGGCCATCTCCCCCGGCCGATGCGGCATCTCCACCACGCGGTAGAGGAGATCCGGATGCACGGCGAGGGCGGTGTGGCCGGGGGTCGTCCAGGGCGTCGTGGTCCAGGCGAGCACCGAGAAGCCGGCAGGGGTCACCCACGAGCCACCCTCAGCCCTGGCGAGGGACTGCCCGGGCCGCACCGGGAAGAGCACCCAGATCGAGGGGTCCTCGATGTCCTTGTAGTTCTGGGCCACCTCGTGGGAGGACAAGGTGGTGCCGCAGCGACCGCAGTAGGGCTGGACCTTGTAGCCTTCCTCGAGCAGACCCTGCTTCCACAGCTGCGACAGGGACCACCACACCGACTCGATGTAGTCGTTGGTGTAGGTCTTGTAGGCGTGGTCGAGGTCAAGCCAGTAGCCCAGCCGCTCGGTCATCCCCCGCCAGTCGCGCTCGTAGGTGGAGACGCTCTCGAGGCAGGCGCGGTTGAACTCGGCGATGCCGTACTGCTCGATCTCCTTCTTGCCGGAGAAGCCCAGGCGCTTCTCGACCTCGATCTCAACCGGCAGACCGTGGGTGTCCCAGCCCGCCTTGCGGGGGACGCGGTAGCCCTGGAGGGTGCGGAAGCGGGGGAAGAGGTCCTTGACCACCCGCGCCACCACGTGGCCCACGTGGGGGACGTTGTTGGCGGTCGGTGGACCCTCGAAGAAGACGAAGGGGGGGGCGTCGGCCCGGCGCTCGAGGCTCTGCTCGAAGATCTTCTGGTCCCGCCAGAAGGCGAGAACCTCCTGCTCGAGCGCGGGAAACGGATAGCCGGGGGGCAGCTCGGGGAATCTCTGGCTCATGACGTGGACGCTAGTGGGGCCGCGGATCGCGCGGCGTATTGTAACCGGCGGGGCTACGGGCCGATCTCGGACAGGAACGACAGGAAGCCACGACCGAAGGCCCGCGGCTGCTCGCGATGGGGCCAGGCTCCACAGGCTTCGAAGATCTGCAGCTCGGCCTTCAAGTGCCGCAGCCAGAGGTCCGCGGTCTCCACCGGAGGGTTGGCGGCCTCGCGTCCCCAAGCGAGCCAGGTGGGCACGCCGAGGCGGGGTAGCAGGTCCTTGACGCCATGGTTCAGGTAGCCTGCCACGTAAGCCGCCAGCGCGGCGTGCGCCCCCGGCTGGTGGCTGGCGACGTAGTGATGCTCGATGGTCGCGGCACTGGCCCGCTCGGGTGAGGCGAAGACGTCCCTCTCGAGGTGATGGGCAATCGCCTTGCGGGTGGTCAGCAGGTTCAAGGCGGAGGTGCCGAGCACCGGCACCTTGAGCATGCGATGGACCAGGGCGTCCTTCAAGTCCGGCTCGTCGCCGTGGACCTCAATCCCCTGGGGGACCACCAAGCCCAGAGCGTGGACTCGCTCGGGGCTGTCGACGGCGATCTGCACGGCGTAGGCCGCGGGCAGCCCGGCGGCGACGATGGTCGCCCGACCTCCCACCACGTCGTGGAGGAAGTCGTCGATCAACTGGATGTAGAGCTCACCGTCGTAGGTCAGCCGAGGCTTGTCGGAGCGGCCCCAGCCGAGGAGGTCCGGCACGTAGATCCGGTAGCGCTCGGCCAGCAGTTCGGCCACTTCGCGCCATTCCTCGCCGTCGTGGCCCGGGCCGAAGGAGTGCAAGAGCACCAGGGGAGGGCCTGAGCCGATGCGCTGAAAGGCCACCTCGCCTTCGGTCCACGCGTAACGCTGGCTGCGTCCCCACCGGGGCGGGGCGAGCTTGCCCGCCCGGCGCCGGATGACGGCGTTGGCGATCGCCGGTACGCCGATGGCGGCAGCGCCGATCAGCAGCCCCTGGATCAGGCGCTTCCGGCGCTTCCGGCGTTGCAGCTCCTCGGCGCTTTCTGTGGCCATGGGAGCTGGACAATACCATGGGGTCTCGGGGTCTCGGGCGCCCCTGGCCCAGGACTTGCGTGAGCGCCGCCCCCAGACTCCCGGCCGGCAGTGGAGACGATTTCGCCGGTCAAGTCGTACACTCTCTCACCTGAGGCCCTGCTCATGGCGACCCTTCCCATCGTGCGACTCGGCCATCCGGCACTGCGGACCGCGGCCCGTCCCCTGGACCCTTCCCAGCTCGGCAGCGAAGGGATCCAGAACCTGATCGACGACATGATCGAGACCATGCGTTCCGCCGGCGGCGTCGGAATCGCCGCGCCACAACTGGGAGTGGAGCTGCAGGTTTTCGTCTACGAGGCGGGAGACGGCGAGGGCAGCGGCATCCCTCTGACCGTGGCGGTCAACCCTCTGGTCACCCCGCAGCAAGGAGAGCTGGTCTACGACTGGGAGGGCTGCCTCTCCATCCCCGACCTGCGAGGCCTGGTGCCCCGCCATCCGGCCGTGAAGCTTTCCGGGCTCGACCGCCAGGGCCGCCCGTTCGAGCGCACGGCCGCGGACTTCGAGGCCCGCATCATCCAACATGAGAACGACCACCTGAACGGTATCGTTTTCCTCGACCGCATGCGGGACCTGAAGTCCCTGGCCTACCTGCCGGAGCGCGAGCGCTACTGGCTGGCGGAGGAGGGAGAGCCGGAGGACGAGACGGTCGGCTAGTCGCCGTCTCGCCGGCCATGGGGCGTGAGCTGCTGGTGGTGTGGGCCGGTCGGCATCAGCGCAAGGGCTGGGACGATCTCTGCGGCGACTACCGGCGCCGGATCGAACGCTTCGCCCCTCTGCGGGACGTGGCGGTGAAGTCTCGCGAGGTGGCCAGCAGCCCCGGTCGCCCCGAGGCCGAGGCACGAGCCCTGCTCGCCGCCCTCCCCGAGCCCTGCTGGACCGTCGCCCTCGACCGCAAGGGCAAGACCTTCACCTCCGAGGAGCTGGCCGACTGGCTGGAGCGCCGCCGCCAGGATTGGCCCCATCCGATCGCCTTCCTGATCGGCTCCGATCTCGGCCTCCCGCCTCGAGTCCTGGCAGGAGCCCGCGAGCAGATCTCCCTCGGCCCCCTCACCCTGCCCCACGAGCTCGCTCGCCTGGTGCTCTACGAGCAGCTCTATCGGGCTCTTTCTCTGTCAGCAGGAATAAACTACCATCGCGGCGAGTTCTAGCCTTGCTAAGCATCGAGAGACGCGTTTGGTGAGGAGATCTTTCCAGGGCAAGGAGAGAAGGCGTGCCGGAGACGAAGAAGAACCACAAGACATCAGACATCCTCTCTTCGGAGATCGTCGAGGATCTTCGCCAGCAGCTTCTGGCGAAGCGGCAGCGCATCATGGACCTCTACGAGGCCGACGTGAAGGCCGGTCAGGAATCCGCGCAAGAAGACACCGACGACTACGTCGACCGCGCCAACAGCTCCTACAACCGCGAGCTGATGTTCTCCTTGTCGAGCGCCGAGCGCGATCAGCTGATCGAGATCGACGATGCCCTGAGGCGCCTGGACCAGGGCACTTACGGCTTCTGCCAGTACTCCGGCAAGCCCATCGGCCTGCCGCGCCTGCAGGCGATCCCCTGGGCGCGTTACAGTGTCGAATACCAGGAGCTGGCCGAGAAGGGATTGCTCGACGAGGATGGCGCCGCCTCCTAATCAGACCACGCGACCGCTCCTGCGAGCCGGCCGCGCGACCGGCCCGGCGGAGGGCACGCAGTCCCGGGGGTTCTCCCCGCGATGAGGATCCGCACCTTCGTCGGTGTCCTGGTGGCCCTCGGCCTCGTCGTCCTCGTTTCCTATCTGACCGTCCTCAACCGGGAAGTCCTGGCCCAGCCGTTCGACCTGGCCGGGCTCGTCCGGGTTCCTCTCTACAGCGCCTTGCTGGTGGTCTTCGGGCTGGGCTTCCTGCCGCCCGCCACTTCGCTGCTGGTCGGCACCGTCAAGCGCGAGCTGGCCCTGCGCGACGAGCGCCGCAAGGCCCGTGAGGCGGAGAGCCTCCAGGCGAGCTTTCGGCGGGGGGTGGATTTCCAATCCGCCGGCCAGCTGGACAAGGCGGCCTCCGAGCTGGCGGTGGTGGTGGACGGCCGGCCCGAGGACTTTCCGGCCTTGCTGCGTTACGGCGAAGTGCTGCGCCAGCTCGGGCGAGTGGGTGAGGCGATCGACCTGCACCAGCGGCTGGCTGTGCTCTTCCCGGCGAACGTCGCCCCGCTCTACCAGCTGGCCGAGGACTACGACTCCCGGGGCGAGCCCGAGGTGGCGCGCGAGATCTGCAACCGCATCCTGCGGGACTTTCCCCAGGCGGGCTTGGCTGTGCTGCTGCGCCGCCGCAATGCGGCGATCGTCGCCAGCCAGTTCGAGCGCGCCACCCTGCTCCAGGAAGAGATCAATGCCCTGCGCGAGGGCCTGCCGGTCAGCGCTGAGGAGGAGAGGATCGGTCTGGGTCTCACCTACCAGCGAGGGGTGGCCGAGCTCGAGGCCGATCGAGTCCATCAAGCGATCGAGATCTTCCGTTCGGTTCTCGCTCGCGAGCCGCGTTTCATCCCCGCGATCTTGATGCTCGGCGAGGCCGAGCTGGTGCGCGACGACGAGGACGCTGCCGTCGAGCAGTGGCTCGCGGGCTACCGCGAGACCGGCAACCCGGTGTTCCTCCAGCGCCTCGAGGACCACCAGATCGAGGGCGAGGACCCGCGCCGGGCGATCGAGATGCTGCGCCGGCTGATCGCCGAGTCGAAGAACGACCTGGTGCCGCGCTTCTTCCTCGGCCGCCTCTACGACCGGCTGGAGATGCACGAGGATGCCCTGAAGCTCTACCAGAGCATCGGCGACCGGGTGGCCAGCTCGCCGACTTACCACTTCCTGATCGCCCGCATCCACGAGCGCCGGGGTGATGTCACCCGGGCCCTCGACGCTTACCACTCTTTGACCGAGCAGCTCGGCCTGCCGAGCTACGAGTACCGCTGCCGGGTCTGCTCCGCTCCCCAACCCGAGTGGCGGGACCGCTGCGACCGTTGTGGCTCCTGGAACTGCGTGGAGCTCGACTTCGAGGAGGAGCACGTCACCCTCGAAGCCCTCGGCGTCAAGGAAGCGCCCGTCTGGGAGGTCCCGGCTGGGTGGGACGCCCGCGATCTGGCGGACGAAGGCGCGAAGTAGGCTGCGCCCGGCCGCCCACTCCTCACCATGCTCGAGCGCTTGCTCGCGAGCCTCGCCAACGGCCCCGCCGGGGCCGTCTACCTGATCCACGGTGACCTGGTGCTCGCCGAGCCGGCGGCGCTGCGCCTCGCCGAAGCCATCGGCGAGCGCGGCAGCGTGAGCCCGGAGGTTCGGCGCCATCCACCCCGCCTCACACCCCTGCTCGACGACCTCAAGACCTACTCCCTCTTTGGCGGCGGCAAGGTGGTCGTGGCGATCGACACCGCCGCCCTCGCCGACCGTCGCGATGCCGCCGACCTGATCGACGAGGCCGAGGACGCGCTGCCGATCGACGACCCCTCCGAGCTGCCGTCACGGGCCCGGCCGGGTGCCTCGCGGCTGCTCCAGGCGCTGCGCCTCTTCGAGCTGTCCCCCGAAGGCGGCAATCCCCTCGAGCGGATCGAGGCCTTGCCGAAGTGGGTGTTGGAGGGGGGCAAGAAGCTGCGGCAGAGGAAGCCTCGGGGCCGGTCGAAGGTCGAGCTCGAGGCCCTCGTCCACGGCCTGGCGAGGTTGCTCGAGTCGGCGCGGGGAGCAGGCCTTGCGGGGTGGGCCGAGGGGGATCTCGCCGAGCTGGCCGAGGCGGTGCACAAGGGCTTCCCGGAGGGTCATACGCTGGTGCTCGCCGAGCGGGAGGTGGCCGCTGACCATCCGGTGGCGCGGGCCCTGGCCGAACGGGGCGCGGTGCTGGCGGTGGGCACCGTGACCGGCGAGCGCGGGGGCGGCTTCTCCGGCCTCGACCCGCTTGCGGCCGAGCTCACCCGCCAGACCGGCGTGCAGATCGACCGGGACGCGCTCGCCGAGCTGGCCCGCCGGACTCTGCGCCAGGAGCGCGACGGCGGGGTCGAGGCGGACTCCACCGCCCGCTTCGCCGGCGAGTACCGCAAGCTCGCCAGCTTGGCGGCCCAGCGCGGCCGGATCGACCGCCGGGCGGTCGAGGAAGCGGTCGAGGATCGGGGGCAGGAGGACGTCTGGCAACTGCTTGACGCCGTGGGGGCCGGACGGGCGGGCGAGGCTCTCTCCCGGCTGCGGCGCTACCTCGGCTCCGCCGAGGACGCCCTGGCCGCGCGGCTCTCCCTCTTCGCCCTACTCGCCGCCCTCTGCCGCCAGATCGCCGCCCTACGCGGCCTGATGGCCGAGCGGGGGGTCCCCGTCGGCGAGACCCAGTACAAGCGCTTCGAGATGCGCTGGGCCACGGTGCTCGCGGCGGATCTCGCCGACGGGGTCAAGAGCCCCCTCGCCGGCCTCAACCCGTTCCGCCTGTTCAAGGCCTACCTCGCCGCCTGCCGCATTCCGCCGGAGGAGGCGGCCCTCCTGCCCTGGCGGGCCCTCGAGGCCGAGATCGGCTTGAAGGGGGGAAGCGACGACCCCGACGCCGTGCTCGCCGACCTGCTGGTGCACCTCGCCCGGCCGCGTTAGCCTGACGCCAATGCCCGAGCTACCCGAGGTCGAGGTTCTGCGGCGCAGCCTCGCTTCCCGGCTGACCGGGGAGCGCATCACCGCGGTCGAGGTCAGGAACACGGCCCTGCGGGAGCCGGTCGACCCGGCCGAGCTCGATGCCGCCGTCCGGGGGCGCCGGGTGCTGCAGCTGAGGCGGCGCTCGAAGTACTTGCTGATCGACCTCGAAGGCGGCCACACCCTGGTGATCCACCTGGGCATGAGCGGGCGGCTCACCCTGGCCGGCGTCAACCAACCCCCCGAGGCCCACGAGCACCTGGTCTTCCGGCTGGCCTCCGGCAACAAGCTGCGCTTTCGCGACCCGCGCCGCTTCGGCCTGGTCTTCGCGGCGCCGACCGCCTCCCTCGATGCCGACCGCCACTTCGCCGAGCTGGGCATCGAGCCGCTGACCGACACCTTCTCGGGCGAGGTGCTGGCGGCTGCCGCGAAGGGCCGCCGCGGGCCGGTGAAGGCGTTCCTGATGGATGCCTCGGTGGTCGTCGGCGTGGGCAACATCTACGCCAGCGAGGCGCTCTTTGCGGCCGGCATCCACCCCCTGCGCTCGGTGGCCCGAATCTCCTCGGCGCGGTGGCAGAGCCTGGCCACGGCGGTGCGTGTGGTGCTCGAGCGGGCCATCGCCGAGGGCGGCACCACCTTGAACGACTTCACCGACGGGGAGGGCAACAGTGGCTACTTCCAGGTCTCCCTCGCCGTCTACGACCGGGAGGGCCAGCGCTGCCGCCGGTGCAGCGGCATCATCCGGCGCAAGGTGCTCGGCAACCGCAGCACCTACTACTGCCCCCGCTGCCAGACTTGAGGCGCTCGCTCGGCCGAGGCTCAGGCTAGAATCGCCGTCGTGCTGAACCTCGACATCGACGCCTTCCTTCGCCACTTCCGCCGCCAGCGCGAGTGGACCCACGCCCTGGTGCGAGCCGTTCCGGAAGAGTACTTCTCCTGGGCGCCGGCCCCGGACGCCTTCAGCTGCGGTGGCCTCGTCGTCCACCTGATTCAGAGCGAGGTGTTCTGGCGCCGCCTCGTGCTGGCCGCCGCCCGCGGCGAGAAGCTCGATCCCTTCCAGATCCAGGGCTCGGGCCAGGACCGGCTGACCGCCTTCCGACCCGGAAACCTCTCCGGCAGCCAGACCACCAAGTTCGGCTCGACCTTCGCCGAGTGCCTGGTGGCCTGGCGAGAGGTGCAGGCCAAGACCGAAGAGGAGCTGGCGACCCTCGGGGACCTTGATCTCGGGGCCATCGAGGTTACCCACCCCCTGACCACGCTCACCACCTCGGCCGCCGAGATGCTGCTGATCAAGATCGAGCACGAAGCCCATCACCGAGGCCAGCTCTCGGCCTACCTCAAGCAGCTCGGACTGTCCCAACCGCCCGTTCTGGGACTGCCGTGACCGCCGTCGTCCTCGGTGTCGCCGGCGGCACCGGCTCCGGGAAGACGACGGTCGCGCAGGCGATCTTGGGCTCCGTCGGTGCCGACCGCATCGCCTTCCTCGAGCAGGACGCCTACTACGCCGACGTGGTCTGGCGTGACGCCGAGGAGATCCGCCGCCACAACTTCGATCACCCCGACTCTCTCGACACGGCGTTGATGATCGAGCACCTGGTGGCCCTGAAGGCCGGCCGGCCGGCGGAGGTGCCGATCTATGACTTCGTGAATCACCGCCGCCGGCCGGAGACCCGCCGGGTGGAGCCCCGGCCGGTGGTCGTGGTCGAGGGCATCCTCCTCTTCGTCGAGCTCGAGTTGCGCGAGCTGCTCGACTTCAAGGTCTTCGTCGATACCCCGCCGGACATCCGGCTGATCCGCCGCCTGCGCAGGGACATCCGGGACCGCGGCCGGGACCCCCACGACGTGTTGCGCCAGTACGAGGAGCAGGTCCGGCCCATGCACGAAGAGTTCGTGGAGCCCTCGAAGCGCTACGCCGACATCATCGTGCCCGAGGGGGGCGAGAACCGTGTCGCCCTGGACATGCTGGTGGCACGCGTCGAGCAGTTGCTGGCCGTCGCCAGCGCGTAGGCCTACCTGCGAGCGAGGGTCACCGTCCTGGTCGCCGACACCGGCAGGCCCGGAACGGCTTCCTCGAGCTGCCAGACGTCGTTGCCCTGGGCGTCTTTCGAGCCGGCGAGGTAGCGGGCGGCGACCAGCCGGACCTCGACCGTCAGGCGGCCGTCCACAGCGGCCGGCCGGCCGGTCTCCGTGGTCCAGAAGTTGTAGAGCTGGACGGTCTGGCTGGCCCCCGGTGCGAGCTTCTCGAGGAAGGCCTGGTTGCTGTAGACCGTCAGGGGCTGCCCGTTCAGTCGGACCTCGAAGCGCAGGCTCGAAACCATCCGCGCCGAGCCGTTCTTGAGCGTCACCCGCAGCTTGCAGAGCGTGTCGGCGGCCGGTTGGGCGGGCTCGAGGGAGACCTCGCCGAGCTCGATGGGGGCCGGGGCCGCGGGGGGCTGGGCCAGAGCCGGCGGGGTCGCCAGCAGGGCCAGGATGAGCAGCGAGACGAGCTTCACGGGGGGATCGTAGCAGGCGCTGGTAGGATCCCGCTCCATGAAGTCCGGCATCGGCCTGATCGTCCGCGAGGCTCAGGAGCGTTACCTCGAGCGGCTGCTGCCCCCGCGGGATGCCATCGCCCGGGAGATCGAGGAGCTGGCGGCGGCAGAGGACGTGCCCATCGCCGACCCCGAGGTCGCCCGCTTGCTCGAGATCATGGCCCGCTCGACCCGAGCCCGCACCATCGTCGAGGTGGGCACGGCGATCGGCTACGGCGCGCTCTTTCTCGCTCGAGGTGCTCCCGAAGCACGGGTGCTGACCATCGACCGGGACGCTGAACGGCTGGCCACGGCCCGCCGCTTCCTCGAGAAGGCTGGGGTGGCCGAGCGGGTGGAACTGATCGAGGACGACGCTCTCGCGGCCCTCACGCGCATCACCGGGCCGATCGACCTCGCCTGGGTCGACGGCGAGAAGAAGGAGTATCGCCGCTACCTCGACCTGCTGCTGCCGCAGATGTCCGTGGGCGGCACGCTGCTCTTCGACAACCTGCTCTGGAAGGGCCGTGTCGCCGAGCCTCCCGAGGAGGAGGAGGACGACGAGGCAACCGACGCCCTCTTCGCCTTCAACGGCTACCTGATGCGCCATCCCCAGCTCGCCGCCGTGATCCTGCCCTTCGGGGATGGCCTGGGCGTGGCGACCAAGACCAAGCCTCTGATCAGCGAGCTCGGCGGGCCGTTCTAGACTTCCGCCGTGTCGGCCTTCCCCCCCAGCCGCGGCCCGGAGCCCCTCGGTCGCCCACCCGAGCCTGGCGAGATCCACGTCTGGACGGCGCGCCTGGATCCGCCGGAGCAAGAGGTGGCCGCGGCACGCCGGCTCCTCGATGCCGACGAGCTCATCCGTGCCGATCGCTTCCGCTTCGAGGTCCATCGCCGTCGCTTCACCGTGGGGAGGGCCTTCCAGCGCACCATCCTGGGCGCCTACCTCGGTCGCCCGCCGGCCTCGCTGGTCTACCTCTACGGTCCCAAGGGCAAGCCTTCCCTGGCCCCCGGCCACGGCGACGGGATCCTCGACTTCAACCTCTCGAACACCGAGGAGATGGCCCTCCTCGGGGTTACCGCGGGCCGCGAGCTGGGAGTGGACATCGAGCAGGTGCGCGCTCTCTCGGACCTCGAGGCCCTGGCGGAGCGCTTCTTCTCCGCTGCCGAGAGCCGCGTGCTGCTCGCCCTGCCCGACGCTGATCGCCCGATCGGCTTCTTCAACTGCTGGACCCGCAAGGAGGCTTACTTGAAGGCGATCGGCGACGGCCTCTCGGCACCCCTCGACGCCTTCGACGTGACGCTCGTCCCGGGCGAGCCGGCGCGGATGATCGCCCTCGAAGGCAGCCCCGAGCGCGCCGCTGCCTGGCAGCTCTTCCACCTCGAGCCGGCTACCGGGTACCTCGGTGCCGTGGCGATCGAAGGCGCGCCGCCGGCGGGCGAGTGGCGGTTGATCCTGCACCACTGGCAGCCCACCTAGAGGAGTCGGCCCGGCGAGCAATGCGCGTCTTCCTCTCCTCCCTCGGCTGCAAGCTCAACCAGGCCGAAAGCGAGCGCTTCGCCCGGCAGCTTCTGGCTCGCGGCCACGCTGTCGTCGGGCAGCTCGCCGAGGCCGACGTTCACGTGGTCAATTCCTGCACGGTCACGAGCGCCGCGGCAGCGGAGTCCCGCCGCGCCGTGCGCCGCAGCCGGCGGGAGGCACCGCACGTGCGCACGGTCTTGACCGGCTGCTACGTTTCCGGCTCCCCGGCTGAGGCGGCGGCGCTCGAAGAGGCCGACCTCGTGGTGGGCAACGAGGGCAAGGAGGGTCTGGTCGATCGGGTCCACCAGGCGTTCGGCCTGCCCCTGCCTCCCGAGCTGCCGATCCCCTACTGCCCGTTGCCCGTTGGGCGAGCCAGAGCCACGGTCAAGGTCGGCGACGGCTGTGACATGCGCTGCGCCTTCTGCATCATCCCCATCACTCGCGGCCGGGAGACCTCGCGGCCCCTGCGAGAGGTCGTGGCGGAGGTCTCGGGGCTGGTGGCGGGCGGGTATCGCGAAGTGGTGGTCACCGGGGTCCAGATCTCGGACTGGAAGGAAGGGAACCGCCGGCTCTACGACCTGGTGAGCGCCGTCATGGGGGAGACGGCCGTGCCCCGGCTGCGCTTGACCTCGATCGCCCCGTGGGGCTTCGACCGGCGGCTCCTCTCGCTATTCGCCGATCGCCGCCTCTGCCGGCACCTGCACCTCTCCCTCCAGAGCGGTGCCACCTCGACGTTGCGCCGTATGCGCCGGCCTTACTCGGCCGAGGCCTACCGCGGCCTGGTGGAGTCGATCGCGGCGGCCGTGCCAGGGATCGGTCTCACCACCGACGTGATCGTCGGCTTCCCCGGCGAGACCGAGGAGGAGCACCGTCTGTCGCGGGACTTCGTGGCGGGCCTGCCGCTGGCGAAGACCCACGTCTTCCCTTACTCCAGCCGCCCCGGCACGCCGGCGGCGAGCTTCGCCGGCCACCTCCACGGCACCGAGGTCCGCCGCCGGGCCGCCGAGATGCACCAGGTCGCCGCCCAGGTCGAGCAGCGCTTCGCTCGCTCCCAGATGGGCGAGACGCTCGAGGTCCTCTGGGAGACGTCAGAAGGCAACCGCTGGCAAGGCCACGCCGACAACTACCTGCGCGTCGAGACGGAGGCTGGGGTGCAGATCCGGAATACGGTGACGCGAACCAAGATCGTAGGTTTCACGGGGAGAGGAGCAGTGGGCATCAAGATGTACTAGCACTAGGAGAAATACAGCATCCCGATGTACAATCATCGCCGATGTTGGACCTCGGTGCCCTGCTCGACGAGCTCAATCCCTGGTGGAGCGATCCCGCCATCCGCCCGGGACGGGACCATCCATTCCGGCGGGACCTCCAGCAGCGGCTCCTGCGCCGCCTGCTCGACCCCGAGGATCGACGTGCGCACCTCATCCTCGGCCCGCGACAGGTTGGCAAGACCACGCTCCTCAAGCAGCTCATCGAAGACCTGCTCGAGCTCGGCTGGCCCCCTTCGCGGCTCGCCTACTTCGACTTCTCCGACGACCGGATCATCGGCCCACTCAGCGCTCGGCAAGTGGCCGAGGTGCTGCCTCCGGTACCCCCCGGGGGGCCTCCGAGGATCCTCTTTCTGGACGAGATCACCCGCGCGGAGCGCTGGGCCTTGTGGCTCAAGCAGATGGTCGATGCCCGTGCCTACCGCATCGTCGCCACGGACTCCGCCGCCAGCCTGCTGCGGCACGCGGACGGGGAGTCCGGCCTCGGGCGGTGGGACGAATGGCAGCTGGAGTCGTTCACGTTCGGGGAGCTGCTGGCGGTTCACAACGTGGCGGCTGAGGACCCGGCAACAGCTCTCACGCTCATGCCGAAGGTTTTCGAGCGCTATCTCGAAGTCGGTGGCTTTCCCGGCCTGATCCGTGAGCCGTCGCTGATCGAGGCTCTGCGACGACTGCGGGAGGACACGGTGAGCCGAGCGATCCTGCGGGACCTGCTCAGGTTCGGCATCTCTCTGGGAGGGGTCCGAGATCTGTTTGTATATCTCATGCAGGACTCTGGGGCGATCCTGAATCTCGAGCAGCTGGGCGGGGAGCTGAACGTCGATCGGCGCTCCATTGGCAGCTGGCTCGAGTACCTGGAGATGACGAAGCTGGTGCATCGACTACCCGTGCGGGCGGATCGACCGAGAAAGCGGCTCACATCGAGGCCGAGACTCTACGCTGCCGACCCGGGCCTGATCTCGGCCTACGCTCTGCCGGCCGCCAGCAGCGAGGAGCTGCGAGCCCGAGTCTTCGAGGCCAGCGTGTTTCGTCATCTGCGCGAAGTGGTGCGTGGTACTCGTGCCGAGCTTTCCTACTTTCGAGTGGGAGAAACCGAGGAGGTCGATTTCGTCCTGGAAGGAGAGGGTGAACGAACGGCGATCGAGGTCACCTCTAGCCGAGTCGTCAAGCTGGAGAAACGTGCTCGTTTCGAGCGTGCGTGCAAACGGCTGGAGCCCAGGCGCAGGTTGCTCATCCATGGCGGCAAAGAGCAGCGGCGGGTGGACCAGCTGGAGCTCGTCCCGCTACCAGTGTTCCTGCTAGCTCCGGAGAACTGGGTCCTCCGAGGAGGTGCGCCATGACCGAACTGCCGCTTGGGCAGATAGAGAGCGCCGAGCTGGAGCTCAAGGAAGCCGGAGCGCTACGCGACCTGCCCTCGATCAGTGCAGCCGTTGTGGCGATGCTCAATGCTGGCCGCGGCGAAGTGTGGATCGGCATCCGCCAGGAGAAGGGCGTCGGAATGGAGATCGAGCCAGTGGAGCGACCCGAAGAAGGCCTGGGCCGACTCTTGGACTGGCTTCACGAGACGATCGAGCCGAGCCTGACGAGGGAGGAAGTAACTGCTGAGCTCGTGGGCTTGCCGCAAGGTCTCGGGGCGATTCTCCGGCTCAGCGTCAAAGGCACCCAAGGGAAACGTCCCTACTGTGCCGTCAACCGGGGAGGTCGCTTTTTCTGGCTGCGGGTCGGAGGAACAACGCGCTTGATGACGACGGACGAGCTCGCCGCGCATTTTTCCCGCAAGCGGAGTGAGGAACCCCAAGCACACCAGGTCGTCGATCAGGAAGCAAGGCGCCTCGACGAGCTGATCCAGAGCGGCTTTGGAGGCTTGTGGCTCCACCTCGAGCCGCAAGTGCCGCCTTCCCTCGACCTCGCGAGCTCCGAGCTGGAGGCTCTTCTCGAGGAGCCAGAACGGACAGGAAACCGGGCAGCTGGTGACAACTTCTTCTTTCCAGCTCTTCCCGGATCCTGGGAGCTGAAGCCCGGGAATCGGCTGGCGCTCGGGAGTCCGAGCTCGCGTCTGTTGGTGATCGAGGCGACCGGAGTGATCGATTTTCGTGTGACGATGAGATCGCTCACCGCTAGCACCGGAGCCATCGACAGCTTGCGTTTGGCGGAGCTGCCCACATCCGTCTTCCGTCTAGCCCGCGAGCTTCATCGGCAGATCGTGAAGGCACCTGAGGAAGAGCTGCTGGATGTCGAGCTCGCATTGATCGGGCTCGAGGGAATCGAGCTCGCCCCCTCTATCTCGATGACCGGGCACCTGATGCGGCATCAGCTGGACCTACCGAGGCGACTCGACGAGGCAGGTGAAGTCCTCCGTTCGCGAAGGACGCTGTGCCTGCGCCGGCTGTACGAGAACCCTGACCGGTGCAGCTTCGAGAGCCTACGCCAGCTCTACGCTGCTGCAGGTCTCGAGGAGATCTACCTGCCCCCCGAGTTCGACCGGCGGACGGGGCGGTTGATGATCGATTGAGTCCCGGCCGCCGTCTCAGCTCTCCCCTGCCAGCCCCAGATCCTCATAAATCGCCTCGAGCGTCCCGCGCATGCGGGGGGCGTGGGCCGCATCCCCGGGCAGGCCGTTGAAGGCCAGGGCCACGGCGAGGCCGTGCTCGGCGTCGCCGAAGGCCGTGGAGGAGCGGTAGCCGCTGTGGCCGAAGGTGCGCGGGGAGCAGTGGCGACCATAGGCGTAGGGTACCCCCACGCCGTACTGCTTGGAGTCCGGGATGAAGCCGAGGCCCCAGTCCATGACATGGCGGAAGGTGTGGTCCAGCATGCCCACCCGGTGACGGGCGACCAGGGCCTCGACGGTCTGGGGCGTGAGCAGGCGAACCCCGTCGAGTTGCCCGCCGCCGAGCAGCATGCGGTAGAAGGTCACCAGCTGGTGCATGGGGCCGCGCCCACCGCCGGCCGGTGAAGGGTTGACGCAGGCGACCTCGCTGTCCCAGCCGAAGCGCTTGGCCTCGGGGCCGGCGGTGTCCCACGCGGCGGCCACCCGCTCGCCGTAGGCCCGGTAGCGCTCCGCCGGCATGCCGATCCAGCAGTCCGCCATCCCGAGGGGCAGGAAGATCTCGTCGCGGACGTATGCCTCGAACGGCCGGCCCGAGAGGCGGGCCACCACCTCGCCGAGGACGAACCAGCTCGGGCTGTCGTGGTAGCCGGCCTTCCGGCCCGGCTCCCACCGGGGCTCACGGCGGGCAGCGCAGATCTTGGCCACGATCTCCTCCCAGCTCGCCTCGGGCCAACCCACGTTCAGCATGCGGAAGCCGCCGGTGTGGGTAAGGGCGTGGCGCAGGGTGATGCTCTCCTTGCCGCCCTGGGCGAACTCGGGGAGGTGGCGGGCGATCGGGTCGTCCAGGGCCAGCAGGCCGCGCTCCCACAGCTGGCCGAGGGCCACCGCCGTCACCGGCTTGGTGGTCGAGAGCCAGAGCATCAGGTCGTCCCGCTCGAGGGCTCGCCCGGGCCGGTCCTCGCCGAGGGCCAGGTCGGCGATGAGTTCCTCGCCCCGCCAGACGGCCAGCTGGGCCCCGAGGTGGAGCCCGCGGCCGCGGGACTCCTCGATCGCCGCAACCGTGCGCGCCAAGCGGTCCGCTCCCTGGCCCCTCATCGTCGCCGCATCCCGTCGCGGTTCTCGACCTGGAAGAGCCTGCCGTCGTCGAGCCGCATCGCGGTCAGGGCGCCCCCCCAGGCGCAACCGGTGTCGAGCCCGGCCACACCTGGCGCGCGGTAGAGCCCGAGGGCGGCCCAGTGGCCGAAGATCACCGTCGTCCCCTCGCCCCGGCGATGCGGCAGGTCGAACCACGGCCGGCAGCCGGGCGGTGCCTCGGCCGGGGGTCCGGCGAAGCGAGCTGGGCAGCCGGCCTCGTCCAGGGTACGCAGGTGGGCAAAGGCCCCGAGAGCGAGGCGCAGCAGCTCGGCCGGAGGATGGGCTGCGCCCCAGGCGGGCATGGGCTCGCGTTTGACGGTGGCGAGCAGGCGGTTGCGGTCGGGGCCGGCCAGGGCCTCCTCCACCGCCCGCGCCCAACGCTCGGCCTCCGGCAGGCTCCAGGCCGGCAGCAGCCCGGCGTGGACCATTACGAAGTCCACCTCCCGGTGCATCACGGGCCGGCGGCCCAGCCAGGCGATCAATTCCGGGGCGTCCGGAGCGTCGAGCACGTGGACCGAGTTGTCCACCGGCCGCGCCGCCACCACTCCTGCGGCCATCGCGAGCAGGTTCAAGTCGTGGTTACCGAGCACCACCACCAGCCGATCATCGAGATCCCGCGCCCAGCGCAGCACCTGCGCCGAGGCCGGCCCCCGGTTGACCAGGTCCCCCACCAGCCACAGCCGGTCCGAACGCGGGTCGAAGCGGATCTCCCCCAGAAGAGCCTGGAGCGAGGCCCAGCACCCGTGCACGTCGCCGATCGCGTAGATGGCCATGGCGGGCGGTAGGTTAGCAGGGGTACCATCCCCCACCATGGCGCGACGCAGAGTCTGGAAGGTCCTGGCCTTGGTGGTGGTGCTGGCGGTGGTCGGGGTGGGAGGGTTGGGGTTCTCCTGGTGGCAGGGCGGGCGGGCGCAACGGACGGGGACGGCGCGGTTGGCCGGGCTCTCCGCCGAGGTGCAGGTGCGCTGGGATGCCTGGGGCGTGCCCCACGTGCTGGCCGCGGCGGACCTGGATGCCGCTACGGCCCTGGGCTGGCTCCACGCCAACGACCGCCTCTTCCAGTTGGAGCTGGGTCGGCGCTCCTGCTCGGGCCGGCTCTCCGAGGTGCTGGGGGAGCGTGCCCTGCCCCTGGATCGGCGCCAGCGAATCTTGCGGCTGCGCCGGACGGCCGAGGCCCTGGTCGCTGCAGGGAACGAGGGCTCTCGCCGCTGGCTCGAGGCCTACGCGCGGGGCGTCGACGCCTGGGTGGCGGCCCATCGCGGGGACCTGCCCCCCGAGCTGCGGCTGCTGGGCATCCAGCCCGAGCCCTGGCAGCCGGCGGACAGCCTCTGCTTCGTGGTGCTGATGGCCCAGGACTTGGGTATGCCGTCGAGCGGGCCGCTCGAGGACTCCCGCTACCGCCTGGCCGCGGCCCTCGGCGCCGAGCGGGCCGCGGACCTCCTCGGGCCGCCGGATCTCGAGATCGCTCCCGGCGTGCTGGAGGCCGGCGCGGTGGCCAAGGCGCAGATGGCTTCGGGTCGTCCCCCCTTCGACGACGACCCCATCGAGCCCCCCTCGGGGCTGGGCTCGAACAACTGGGCCGTCGGCATTTCGCGCTCCACCACCGGGGCGCCGATCGTCGCCAACGATCCCCACCTGGTCGTGCGCCTGCCGGCCCTCTGGTACCAGGTTCACCTGCGCTCCCCCGGCTACGAGGCCGCGGGGATGACGCTCCCCGGCTTTCCGGTGGTGGCGATCGGCCAGACTGCCGACCTCGCCTGGGCTTTCACCGCCACCATGCTCGACGACCACGACGTCTTCGTCGAGCAGCTGGACCCCGGGGGCCGGCGGGTGCGGCGGGGGGAGACCTGGCAGGACCTGCGGGTGGAGGAGACCGAGATCCGGGTCAAGGGAGCCGAGCCGGTGCGCCTCACCCTGCTGGCGAGCGATCGCGGCCCACTGCTGCCTGCGGACCCGGAGCGTGGTCTGCCGGCCCGCAGCGTCGCCTGGACGGTCTACGAGCCGGGGGACCCCCTCGCTCCCTTCCTGGCCCTGGCGCGGGCGAAGCGAGTGGAGGAGCTGCCCGAGCGGCTCGACGGCGCGGTGGCGCCGGCCCTGAACCTGGTGGCCGCGGACCAGGCCGGCGGCCTGCTGTTCACGGTGGTCGGGCGGGTGCCGGAGCGCCGGGCCGGGGACGCCCGTTTCGCCCAGCCTGGCTGGGATTCCGCATACGGCTGGTCCGGCCTGCGGCCGCGCAGCGAGAACCCCACCGTCCTGCGTCCGGCGGAGGACCTGCTGGTCACCGCCAATCACGACATCCGGCCCCCCGGCTACGAGCAACCGTTCGCTGCCTGGTTCGACCTGCCGGCCCGGGCGGAGCGCATCCGGGAGCGGCTCCTCGGCCAGCCCCGCTGGGACGCCGAGGCCGTCGCCCTGCTGCAATCCGATGACGCCTCGCTGTGGGCGAAGCAGGTGGTGGCGGCCCTCACCGGCGACTGGCAGGGGGACGCCCGGCGGGCCTACGAGGCCCTCGCCCGCTGGGATGGGCGGATGGCTCTCGAGGGCCCCTCTGCCCTCTTCACCCTGGTCGAACACGAGCTCGCGGCCGGCATCTTCGAGGACGAGGCTCGGCAAGGCGGTCTGCGCTCGGTCGCCTCCGCCGAGCGGCTGCTAAGGGCCCTGCGGGGCGAGATGAAGGGCGACTGGTTCGACGACGTGGCCACCCCCGCCCGCGAGGAGCGCCGGCGAGTGGTAGCCCGGGCCCTCGGGCGCGCCTGGGCGGAGGGCCGCCAACGCTGGGGCGCCGATCCGGCCCGCTGGCGCTACGCGGACCTCCACTTCCTGCACCTCGATCATCCCCTGGGCTCCTTGCCCGTGCTCGGTCGCCTGCTGTCCATGCCGCCGCTGGCGGTCGCCGGCTCGGCCACCTCACCCTCGGCCTTCGGCGGCTCCTGGGAGGGCGGTGCGCAGCGGGTGGGCTTTGCGCCCTCCATGCGCTGGGTGTCGGACCTGGCCGATCCGGACCGCTCCCGCGGCATGCTCCTGGGCGGCCAGGCCGGCCATCCGGGAGATCGCCACTACACGGACCAGACCCATCCCTTCGTGGCCGGAGAGAGCCGCCCCTTCGCCTGGAGCGAGGCGGCGATCGCCCGCGCCACGGCCTCGACCCTGCGGCTGGTGCCGTGATGATCCACTTCCGCCCCACCGAGCCGGGCGATCTGCCCGGTCTCTCCACCCTCTTCGCCAGCCGTTTCGGCCATCCCTGGACGCTCGAGGAGTGGCAGTGGAAGTACCGCCATCTGCCCGGCGAGGGGCGCAGCTGGGTGGCCGTGCGGGGGGATGGCGGCGTGGTGGCGCACGCGGGGGCGATTCGGCTGCCGGCCCGTTGGCAGGATGGCGAGGGCGGAGTGTGGCAGCTGACGGATTGGGTTGGTTCCACCGGGGGTGGCGGACTGCGGGCGGCGCTGGTGGGGCTCGGGCAGGAGCTGCTGGCGGAGCTGCCCCGGCCCGGTGAGGCTCCCTGGGTCTTCGGCTTCCCCAGCGAGCGCCACTTCCGGCTGGGGGAGCACACCTTCGGCTACCTGCCCCTCGATCGCTTCCCGGTGCTCACGGGGGAGATCGCGGACGCCGCCGAGGCGGCTGCCGGCGCGCCGGAGGTCGAGGTGGCGATCTCCGACCACTGCGAGGGAAGCTGGACCGAGGAGCTGTGGCGGGGCCTCGGCGTCCTCGGTGTCGTGCGTTCCGCGGCCTTCCTCAACTGGCGCTACTGGTCCCGGCCGGGCCGCTACTACCGTTTCTACCGGGTGCGGGGCGCGGGGGGGGAGGGCTTGGCCGTGTTCGCCTTCGTGGGCGCCTGGGCCCTGGCGGCGGAGACCTGGCTGCCGGCGGGCCGTGGGCTCGACGGGGCTCTGCCGGCGATCGCCGCCGACCTCGCCGCCACCGGCCTCTCCCGCTGGCGCTTCTGGCCCCATCCCCACCTGGGCGGCGAGCCGGCGCGGCTTGGCCTCGTCCCGGGGGAGGAGGTCTTCGTCGGCTGCCGAGGAAGGGTGGGGGAGCCCGACCCGCGCCCGCATGCGGTCGGCTTCCTCACCTGCCAGGGTGACCATGACGTGGTCTGAGCGCCGCGGCTGGCTGCCTGGGCTCGCCGGCCTCGCCCTGCTGGCGGCGGGCTGCGACGGGGCCTCGAGCCCTCGGGGTTTCGACCTGGCGGCGGCGGTCCAGAGCCAGGCCGGCCTCGAGCTGCCGGGCCAGCCGACGCGAGCCACCGTCGAAGTGGCGGACGAGCGGCGGGAGGCCGTGCTGCTGCCCAACGCCCCGTGGGCCTGGCGAGGCCGGGTGCCTCCCCGCGCCCGACTCTCCCTGGGAGCCCAGGTCTGGCCGGCGGACCCGGCGGTGACCGAGCTCGAGATCCGGGTGGAGGTGACGGCGGGCCGGGACACCGAGGTGGTGGAGGTGGGCCGAGCCAGGCTCGATCGCTGGGCGGACCTCGCGGTCGACCTCGACCGCTGGGCGGGGCGGGAGGTCACTCTCACCGTGTTGCCCGAAGTGCTCGGTAACCCGGCCACGGCGAGCCTGGCCTGGAGCCCGGCCTTCCTCGAGAGCCGCTCCGAGGCGGCGATCCGGCAGCCCAACGTGCTCTTCATCCTGGTCGACACCCTGCGCGCCGACCACCTGACCCCCTACGGCTACGGCCGGGACACCTCCCCCCACATCGCCTCGCTCTTGGCGGAGCGTGGCGTGGTGGCGGAGCGGGCCTACGCCCAGGCGCCTTGGACAGTGGCCTCCGCCGTCTCGTACATGACGGGACGCTACCCCGGTGAGCTGCTCTACGGTCCCATGGACGGTTACGCCATTCCCGCCGAGACCCCCACCCTGGCCGAGACGTTCGCCGCCCGGGGCTACGACACGGCCGCTTTCTATGCGAACTACGTCCTGCGCGACGGCAACGGCTTCGGCCGCGGCTTCGCCACCCGCTGGGTGCCCCCGGCCACGCCGGACTCGAACTTCCTCCACGCCGACGCCGCCAATGCCCGGGCCATCCCCTGGCTCCGTGCCCACCAGCACCGGCCGTTCTTCCTCTACCTCCACTACATGGATCCCCACGATCCCTACGACAGCCCGGAGCTGGTGGACGGCCGCTCGCCGTTCTACCCGGGCTATCGGGGGCGCTTCGCCGGGGGCTGGGTGCACGGGCTCTACACTGGCCGGCTCCAGCTCGACGACCAGGTGGACGACTTGGCCCACCTGACCGCTCTCTACGACAGCGAGATCCACTACGTCGACCGCGCCCTCGGCGAGGTGCTCGGGGAGCTCGCCCCCGAGGTGGCGGCCAACACCTTGATCGTGCTGACCTCCGACCACGGCGAGGAGCTCTACGAGCACGGCGGTTGGAAGCACGGCCAGACCCTCTACGAGGAGCAGATCCGGGTGCCCCTGATCTTCCGCTGGGACCGGCGTCTGCCCGCCGGCCGGCGGCTCGCCGGTGCGGTCGAGCTGGTGGACCTGGCGCCCACTCTCGCCGCGGCGATCGGCGCCCCACCGCTGCCCGAGGCCCGGGGCATGGACCTGTTGCCCGCCCTCGCCGGTGAGCAGGAGTTGCCCCGCCGGCCGGTCTTCGCCCAGCACTTGGCGAGCGGGCCGCTGCGCTCGGCCCTGGTGCTCGCGGGCAAGAAGCTGATCCTCTTCAGCCACGCCGACCCCTTCTCCCCCGCCAACTGGCAGTTCGAGCACCTGTGGCGGCTCGATCTCTCCCGCCTCGCCCGCCGGGAGCTCTACGACCTCGACGCAGATCCCGGCGAGAAGGCCAACCAGGTCGCGAGCCGCCCGGCAGTGGCCACGGCCCTCGAGGGCCTGACCGGCAGCTACCTGGACCGTTCCCTACGCGGCCTGCGCCTGGTGGCCTCGGGCCTCGGGCCGGGGCAAGCGCTCACGGTGGAGCTGTCCCTGGCCCAGGAGCCGGCCGGCTGGCATGCCTATTTCCTGGCTAACGAGGACCGCGTTCACGTCGCCGGCCGCAAGGTGACGCTGCGGCTGGTGGGGGAGCAGGCCGGGGTGGGACAGGCGGAGAAGGGCCTGTGGCTGGAGGGGGAGGGCGGGGGCGTAGAATCCCTGGTCGTGAGAACCCATGGCGGAGACGGCGAGGCGGCGCCGGTGGCGGTGCTGCTCGGGGAGGGCACGCCCTGGCGGGGTGGCCCGGTGGAAGCGGCCCGCCTCCTGGCCAGCTCCCGCCCCCAAGCTCCTGAGACGGGCGTGGCCCTGCGCCTCTGGACCCGGCCGGCGGCCGTGGCCGGGGGGGCGCCGGCGATCGACGCCGAGGTGGTCGAGAGCTTGAAGGCCCTGGGGTACCTGCAGTGACGGCCGTGCCGCCTCTCCCTGGCCAGGCCACCGAGGTCCACGCCCGGCGGGTCCTGGTGCTCGCCCCCCACTACGACGACGAGGTGCTGGGCTGCGGGGGCTTGCTGGCCCAGCTGACCGCCGGCGGCGCGCAGGTTGCGGTGCTCTTCCTGACCGACAGCGCAGCGGAGCCGCCGGAGGGCGAGAGCGCCACCGACTACGGTGCCCGCCGCCACGCCGAGGCCGAGGCGGCGGCGCGGGTGCTCAACCTGGCGAGCCTCCGTCACCTCGGGCTGCCGGATGGCCGCCTCTCCTTCCACCTCGACGCGGCGGCTGCGGGCGTCGGCGAGGCCCTGCTCGCCCTGCGGCCGGAGCTGCTGCTGGTCCCCTCTCCCCTCGAGATCACGGCCGATCACCGGGCCGCCTTCGCCGCCCTCCACCGGCTGCTGGCGCCTCTGCGCGAGGAGGACCGGGCCGCCAACCCGGCCGCCTGGCGCCTGGCCGAGGCAGTCGAACACCTGCGCATCCTGGCCTACGAGGTCAACCATCCCCTCCACCCGAACCTGCTGGTGGACACCAGCGCCCAGGCGGCGCGGCTGGCCGAGGCCATGGCCTGCCACAGGAGCCAGCTCGCCCGCCACCCCTACCTCGAGGCGCGCCGGGGGCTCTCCCGCTGGCGGGCGCTGTCTCTGTCGCCGGGCGTGGAGGCCGTCGAGGCCTATCGCGAGCTGACGGCGGCGGACTTCACCTCCCGTAGTCTCTCCGAGCTGGTGCTGTGGCTGGGCGGGGTGCCCGAGGCGGTGGAGGTGCGGGAGGGCCCCCTCTTCTCGGTGGTGGTGCGCACGCGGGACCGCCCGCGGCTGCTGGCCGAGGCCCTCGCCAGCCTGGCCGCGAGCTGGTACCGGCGGCTCGAGGTGGTGCTGGTCAACGACGGCGGTACCCCCCCGGAGGTGCCGGCTGGCTTCCCCTTCCCCGTGGTGCGGCTGGACTTCCCGGCAAACCGCGGTCGCTCGGCGGCGGCCCAGGCCGGGGTGGAGGCGGCGAGCGGCACGCACATATCCTTCCTGGACGACGACGACCTGGTCTATCCCGAGCACTTCGCCACCTTGGCCGGCCTGGTCTCGGCCGCCGGGGTGCGGGTCGCCTACGTGGATGCCGCCGTGGGGGTCTACGAGCTCGGCGCCGAGGGTTGGACGATCGCCCAGCGGCGCCTGCCCTACAGCCGGGACTTCGACCCCGAGCTGCTCCTGCTCGACAACTACGTCCCCTTCCACACCCTCGCCATCGAGCGGGGCCTCTTTGCCGAGGTCGGCCCCTTCGACCCCGAGCTGCCCTTCTTCGAGGACTGGGACTTCCTGATCCGCCTGGCGGCCGTCACTCCCTTCCATCACCACCGGGCCGTGACCTGCGAGTACCGCCAGTTCCGCGGCGCCGGCCATCACGTGCTGGGGGATGAGCCCCGCGAGCGCGGGGACTTCCTCACCGGCAAGGAGCGGGTGCTCGCCAAGCACCGGGAGCGCCTCACCCCGGCCCGCCTGGCGCGGGCCATCGATCGGCTGCGGGCCGAGGCGGTGGAGCTGGACGAGGCGCGTGCCGCCGCCGGCCGGGAGGTGAAGCAGGTGGTGGCAGAGGCGGCCCTCGTCTCCGCCGAGCGCTTCCAGATCGAAGCGAAGCTGTTCGAGAAGAACGGCGAGGTCGCCGCGCTCGAGGAGGAGCTGGCCCGCCACGCCCGTGCGTTCGCCGAGGTCTCGGCCGAGGTCGAGCGGCTGCACGGGGAAGAAGGCACACTCCGGGAAGACCTCACCACCCAGACCGATCTGGTCGCCCGCCTCTACGCCGAGGTGGCCCGCCTCACCGCCCAGATTGAGGCCATGGAGGGCAGCCGGGCCTGGCGAGCCCACCAGTGGTGGCAGGCTCGCCGCGGGCGGAAGGGTCCCTCTTGAAGCGTGTTGCTCTGCTCACCAGTGAGGCGCCGCGGCCGGCCATGGCGGGGATCGCGCTGCGCTACCTCGAGATGGCGCGGCGGCTACCGGCCCTGGGGGTGGAGACCGTGCTCATCACCCCCGGGGACCCCGCCGAGGTGCCCGAGGTGCCGGGGGAGGTCCGCCGATTCGAGCGCGGCGGTCTCGACCGGCTCCTCGCCGACTGCGCCGCCGTCGTGGCCCAGGGCCAGCTCGCCAACGACGTGCTGCTCGAATGCCAGAACCTGCCGGTGGCGATCGACCTCTACGATCCCTGGCTGATCGAGAACCTCCATTACTACGAGACCCTCGGCCTCGACCCCTACCGCAACGACCACGCCACCTGGGTTCTGCAGCTGTCGCGGGGAGACTTCTTCCTCTGCTCCTCGGCCGAGCAGCGCCTTTACTACCTGGGCTTCCTGACCGCCCTGGGCCGGGTGAACCCCGAGCGCACCGCCGGGGACCCCACCCTCGAGCGCCTGATCGCGGCGGTGCCCTTCGGGGTCGAGACCGAGCTGCCCCCCCACCGGCCCTTGCTGCCTGCGCGGGGGGAAGGCGAGAAGCGGCTGCTCTTCGGCGGGCTCTACGACTGGTACGACCCGTGGACCCTGCTCGAAGCCCTGGGCAAGCTCGAAGCGACGCCCTGGACCCTGCTGCTGGTTGCCAACCCGAACCCGGAGGCCACTCCGCAGAAGCTCTTCGGCGAGGTCGAGCGCTGGTGCCGCCGCCGGGGCTGGTGGGGCAGCCGGGTGACGACCATCCCCTGGGTTGCCGCCGACCGCCGCTACGACCTGCTGCGCGACGTCGATGCCCTGGTGGCCACCCACCGCCCTTCCCTCGAGACGGACCTCGCCCTGCGCACTCGCTTCCTCGACGCGCTGGCCGCCGGCTGCCCGGCCGTCACCAGCGCGGGGGGTGCGATCAGCCGCCTGCTGGTCGAGCACGGCGCGGGTTGGGTGGCCCCGCCGGGCGACGCGTCCGCCCTGGCCGGCCTGCTCACCGAGCTGCTCGCCGGGGGCGCGGAGGTGGCGAGGCGCTGCGAGGCCGGCCACCGGCTCGCCGAGAGCTTTCGGTGGGAGCGGGTGATGGCGCCCCTGGTGGCCTTCTGCCGCCACCCCGTGCGGGATGCCACCAAGGAGCGGTTCGCCTTCCACCCGCCCACCCTGGCGCCGCAGGACGCCGTGAGCTTCCGCCTGCGCCGCCGGCTGCAGGGCTTGCTCGAGAAGGGACTGCG
Organism: Thermoanaerobaculia bacterium; assembly: GCA_036274895.1. Taxonomy (GTDB): domain Bacteria; phylum Acidobacteriota; class Thermoanaerobaculia; order Multivoradales; family SZUA-115; genus CALMKX01. The sequence goes on from DASUEU010000027.1 coordinate 277,360, forward strand.
GGGAGGCGGCCCTTGAGGTCGCTCGCCAAGGTCTCGGTGGCGGTGCTGTCCTGGAACGGCCGCCAGCACCTCGAAGCTTGCCTGCCCGCCCTCGCCGCCCAGCAGGATCCCGGTGTGCCGTGGGAGGTCTTGGTGCTGGACAACGGCTCCACGGACGGCACGGCCGAGTGGCTGGCCCGAGCCCACCCCAAGGTGCGCTGCATCGCCAGCCCCGTGAACCTGGGCTTCTGCGCCGGTAACAACCGGCTGGTGGCAGAAGCCGGCGGCGAGGCCGTGGCCCTGCTCAACAACGACACCCGCCCCCGGCCTTCGTGGCTGGCGGAGCTGGTGCGCGCCTGGCGCGAGGCCCCGGAGGACGTGGCGGCGGTGTCCGGACTGATCATGGACTGGGAGGGCGAGCGGCTGGACTTCGCCCGCGGCGCCATGACCTTCGACGGTCACGCCTTCCAGCTTGGCTTCCGCCGCCCCCTCGGCGAGGTCGAGTTGCCACGCGAGGGGGAGGAGCTGCTCTTCGCCTGCGGCGGCAACGCCTTGGTGTCGAGGGCGAGCTTCCTCGCCGCCGGTGGCTTCGACGAGGACTACTTCGCCTATCTCGAGGACGTGGACTTGGGCTGGCGCCTGTGGGCTGGCGGCGAGCGGGTGATCTTCGCTCCCGGGGCCGTGGTCCACCACCGCTCGAGCGCCACCTCGGACCTGCTGGGGCTGTTCAATCGCGGCTTCCTCTTCGAGAGGAACGCCTTCTTGACCGCCTTCAAGAACTACGACGAAGAGCTGTGGCCCCGCCTGCTGCCGGCCGTGCTGACGACGTTTCTGGCCCGCACGCAGACGCTGCTCGAGAGCAACAACCCGGGCGGCCCCCTGCTGCGCATCGACCCCTACGCCGGCTGGATCGCCAACACCGAGAAGCGCCAGCCCGGCACCGGCGGCAACGGCGCCGGCGCGCCGCTTCCGGCAGCGCCCCCACCGGCCGAGCCGGGGTTCTTCGAGGAGTTGCGGGCCAAGTGGCGGGGTTACGGGGGGCGGGAGCTGGTGCGCCGCGGGCTGGTGAAGGCCGTGAACCGCGTGCTCGGCGCCCGGAACGCCGCCCCCGCCGCGGTCCAGCTCACGGACGAGCGCTCGATCGCCCAGCTGCGCGCCGCCTCCTACCTGCTCGGCCACCTCGACGCCGCCGCCACCAAGCGCCACGAAGTCCAAGCCCGCCGCCGCCGCCCCGACCGCGAGATCTTCGAGCGCTTCCCCCTCCTAGTGGTCCCCACCTACCCCGGCGACGAAAAGCTCTTCTCCAGCGAGGGGTTTCGTTCGCTGCTGGGAGAAGGGGTGCCGGTCGAGCACCGACGGCTGGGGGAGGTGATGGAGGTGGGGTGACCTCGTCGCCCCGAGCGAAGCCGAGGGGCCTCCCCGGCGCGCCGGAGGCCAAAAAGGTGGCTGAGCTGGAGTAGCGTCCTGACTGGAGGCCCGAATGAGGCACCACGTGGACCTGCAAGAAACCGAGGAAGGCTTCAGCGTCTCGATCCCCGCTCTGCCGGGCTGTTGGTCTCAGGGAGCCACGGAGTAGGAGGCGCTCGAGAACATCGAGGATGCCCTGCGGGAGTACCTGGCCGCGGCTGAAGCGGTCGGGACCGATCCACTCAGCTCGAAGCGCTCACATCCAGGCTGAGGCGGACGTGCTTCAGCACCGCCCGCGCCTGATCCAGGGTGACCCCCGGGAACCACTCCACGAACTCGCCGACCCCAGCGCCGGCCTCCAGGTTCTCGAAGAGTGCGGCGACTGGGATGCGGGTGCCCCGGAAGACCCAGGCGCCGCTGGCGCGCCCGGGGTTTCGGTCGACTGCGGGGCAGGCGGACCAGGCTAGCACCGCCATAGCCTATCGGAACGCGGCAGGACAGCAGCCAACAACCTCTCGCCAGGGTCGGCGCTCGTCCTAGCCTGCGCGAAGTCAGCGGAAGCAAGTAGAGCTTGCAGGGGCTTTACGGGCTCAGCCAGGTGCGTGGACGTTGTGCATTGTGCAATGTGCAATTCTGGGCTTAGATGCGGACTGTTCAGCGAAGATGTGAGTCGACGTGGTCATACCTCAACTCGCTGCAGAGGAACAACCCTCAGACACCAAGAGGGCAGACTCCTGAGAGCGAGATAGACCGAGACCAACGAGCGAGTACGCCCAAACGGGCGTTCGGTGTGGTCCAGGAGGAAACTGTGATGGAAACAGATCACAATATCGTCGAAGCCGCCACAAGGAGCTTCCCGCGAACGATCTCAGAAGCGGCCGCCAGTTGGGGAAGGCAGGTACTTGAATGCCTGGTGCCGGTGGTTACCACTGCAAGCGTGGCCGCCGAGGAGGGTGAGCTGCAGAGGTTTAGCCTCGCCGTCTACAAAGAAGAGTGGGCCTATGTGCGGTGCGACTGGCGCTTCTCAACAGCCCTGGACTGCGAACCAAACCAGCTTACAAAGCTGGCTTGCCTGAGCGATGCTGGAAAGACCCACCTGGTGGCAGCGAGGGTTGACGGCAAGAAGGGTCCGAGAATCATAATCTGGGGTGTCGGGGGCCCCGGCAAGGAGGTCGACCGCCGCCGTGGACCGTGGCTTGCCGAGGAACTTCCTTCCGGCGACAGATATTGCTGGATCAGCGCCACAGTCCTGGGACCTGCCACAGTTCTCATCGAGGGATTTGGAAGGGAACTGGCGACCCTGTTCGAGGGTAAACTTCGCGTCATCCCAACAGACCCACCATTCTCCAAGATCGAGTATGGGGCAAAGCGACCCGTTCGGCGCAATTTCCCAAGCATCACTGTTGGTGGGGTCTCGGTAGGACCTGGCCTTACACGGGACTACATCATGCTAGATGTGGTCCGTAGACTGACAAGGGAAGTCCTGTTGAGGGCGCAAGGTGGGCTGCTTGTGTTTGGAGCGCGCTCACGCGGCTCAATTGCCGACACAGCAAAGCTCTTAGATGAGCCACTCAGCTTGGGCGGGCCTTGTTGCGCCTACTGCACCGCATTGGACTGCCACCGCTCTGGTCAGGGCGGCGGGCCACAGATCGCGACCGCACAAGCGCTCTACCATGATGCAATCAACAATGTAGTGAGAATGTCTCTGCTCGATGGTGCGGTGTTGATCAACAACCGGCTAGAGGTCATAGGCTTCGGAGCGAAGCTCAAGGGGAAAGAGGCAGCTCCAAAGAGTATCCCGTCAGGCTCCCAGGGGGGTGAGCCTCTCGATCTCACTGCGAAGGGGACAAGGCACTCATCAGCTGCTAGCTGGGTTCATAGCGGAAGGGGGCGGATGGCGCTCGTCGTTTCTCAAGACAAACGCGCGCGGCTGTTTGCGAGGAGTAAAGGAGTGGATGAGGTGCGCTATTGGGATGTGATGCCCACCTTCTTCGAGTGAGCGCTCAACCGGTAGCACAGATTCGCACCGTCGGCGCTCAATGCGCCCAGGGATCTGGGTTTCCCTCGCCGCAACCGAGATCCTCCGCTTCGCTCAGGACGACAACGGGACGCTGTTGGATTGTGGGGCAACCACCTTCTCCCCGTCCCGCCAGGGACGTTCATGAGTAGCGAGGGACCTCGGTCCCTCGTGATGCTGCCGTGGCGCCCACGCCAGGGAGATCCCTCCGCTGCGCCTCCGGCGCTTCGCGCCTGCGGCTTCGGTCGGGATGACAACGAGGAGGTTGGTGGTGGCCGGGCCGGCGCTACACTCCCGCTCCGGAGGTACCCCATGCACCGCAACGCCGCCGCTGGCTGGGCCTTGATCTTGGGATCCGTGGGCATGCTCGTCACCATGACCTTCCACCCCACCGGAGGGAGCGCCGAGCGCATCGTCCAGCAGGCGACGCTCATCCGGCTCACCCATGGGCTGGCCCTGGCGAGCATCCCGCTGGTGTTCGCCGGATTCCTCGGCCTCTCCCGCCGGCTCGCGGCGGCGCCGGTGCTCGCGGACCTCGGCCTGGTGGCCTACGGCTTCGGCTCCGTGGCCGGCATGATCGCCGGCACCCTCAACGGCTTCGTGGCCCCGGCCTTCGTGGCGCGCATTGCGGCGGACGCCGAGGGCAGTGCCACCTTCGGCACGGTACTGCGCTACAGCTTCCACGCCAACGCAGCCTTCGCCGTGGTCTCCATGGTGGCTTGGGCCGCGGCGACGTTGCTCTTCTCCCTGGCCATCTGGCGCACCGGTGCGCTAGCTCGCTGGACCGGGGGCCTGGGGATCCTGCTCGGGGCGCTGGGGCTGGTGGTCGTGCTGGGAGGCCAGCTCGTTCCCACCGTGCACGGCTTCGGGCTCTTCGTCCTCGGCTCTTCAGCTTGGACGATTGGGGTCGGCGCCCTGCTCTGCCGGCCGAGCCGCTGAACCTCGACGCCGGGCCGCACTTTTCGCGATCCCGGCCCTCACCAGCTTCCGAACGAGATCCTCCGGCAGCGGGTCCTCGGACTTGAACCGGAGGGTGCCCTTGCCGCTGGTGTCGTAGCCCCCGAGCCCCTCGAGAGCGGCTCCGCTCACGCCGTAGAGGGCGCAGTGCTTGGCGGCGGCGCCGATCCACAGAAAGACCCGGCCGTCGAGACGGAAGGCGGGGATCTGGTAGCTGATGCACTCCTGGGCCCCTGGCGCCTCAGCCAGGACGATCTCTCGCAGTCTCTCGAGCGCGGCCCTTTTCTCGGGGCTCAGCGCCGCGAGGTACTCGTCGATGGTCTTGGGTTTCATGGCGATTCCTCGATTGGACCGAGTTCCTTGTAGAAGATCGCCGCGTCATGCGGGGTTCCGTCCGGGTCGAGAGCGTATCGGCGAATGGTCCTCGCGTGCGTCCAGCCCAGGCGTCGATAGAGGCGCTCGGCCGCTTCTCCCCGCTTCGCGTCGAGTGTGAGCAGGCGGGACCCCGCGCGCCGGGCCTCCTCCTCCAGGCCGAGCATCAGGCGAGCGCCGAGGCCCGAGCGGCGGCGGCTGTGGACCAGCAGCTTTACGATCTCCCCGCGATGCAGCTGGTTCGGTGCCAAGGCTGGATGGAGTTGCACTGTGCCGACGATCCCGTAGCCGTCGCGCGCCACGAGGAAGATCGCCCGGGGGGGCGACAGAAAGGGCTTTCCGCCATCACGCCTCCGCCTGCTCGAGCGTGAGCGGCGCGAGAACGCTCACCACTGCGCCGCCCTCGACCGCGTCCACCAGCAGCTCGGCGAGCGAGCGCAGGTCGGCGTCGCGAGCAGGCCGCGCCAGGCGCTCGAGGGTGGGGGTTGGGGCGGTCATCATGGTTGGTTGGCGAGCCTCGCGACGTTCGGCGCCATAGCATAAATGCTATTGTGCCACCGTGCCCTGGTCGGTCAGCTTTTACAGCGATCGAGTCGAAGCCGAGATTCTGGCCCTCTCTGCCGGTTTCCTGGCTCGCTTCCTGCGCTATGCGGAGAGGATGGAGACCTACGGCCCCGATCTGGGCATGCCCCACACCCGGGCCATGGGAGCAGGACTCTTCGAGCTACGGATCAAGGCTCCGGAGGGAATCGCACGGATGTTCTACTGCACGGTCGTGGATCGGCGGATCGTCTTCCTCCACCACTTCGTGAAGAAGACCAACAAGACGCCCCGGAAGGAGCTCGCGGTCGCGCTCCACCGGATGAAGGACGTGAAAGATGCCTAGCTCATTGAAGCAATTCCGCGCCCAGGCCCTGGCGCGCCCGGAAGTCAGGAAGGCCTACGACGACCTCGCCGAGGAGTTCGCCTTCCTCGACGAGGTGCTGAAGGCCCGGGCCGAGTCGGGACTGACGCAGGCAGAGGTCGCCGCGCTGGTGGGCACTACGCAGTCGGCGATCGCCCGTCTGGAGTCGGCGACGCCGAAGCACTCGCCCTCGATCACCACGCTCCAGCGTTATGCCAAGGCGATCGGCTACAAGGTCGAGATCCGACTGGTCAAGGAAGAACCGCAGCTGCCCTCATCATCAAGCCGGCGCAACTCCGGGCCGGCGGCGCGACGTTCGCCACAGCCGGCCCAGCCACAGCCCCGGAGGCCGCGGAGCGGCCGGACGTGAGTTCCCACGCAGAGCGTGGGGACGAGGAGAACAAGGAGAGGACTCGGGGACCTGCCGTCGTCGCGGATCAGCGCTGCCCGGCCTACATCCGCTCCGGCAGCGGCACGCCGAGGAGATCCGCCAGGGCCGCCAGGCCGCGTTCGTAGAGGGTGACGGCGGCGAGGCGGGCCGTGCGCAGCGCGGGGTCGGGTTCCTGGAGCAGGGGGTACTTGTTGTACGCCGTGTTGAAGCGCTGGCACAGCTCCAGAGCGTGCCGGGCGAGCTGGGACAGCTCCAGACTCTCGGCCGCGCGCTCGGCGACCTCCTGGGCCTGGGCCACGGCCAGGGCGAGGTCCCAGAGATCCTCCTCGAACACCTCCGCGGGGAGCGCTGCCACCTCGGCCGGCTCCACCCGGCTGGCGAAGCCCGCTTCCGCGAGCTTGCGCCGGATGTTCTTCGGGCGCACCGCCGAGTACTGGAGGTAGGGGCCGGTGTCCCCTTCGAAGGCCAGGGCCTCGTCGAGGTCGAAGGCGATCACCCGATTGGTGGTCGCCTTGACCATGAAGAAACGCACCGCCGCCGTGGCGATCTGTCGCGCCAGGGCGTCCACGTCGGCATCCGGCAGGTCCCGGTTGCGCTTCAGGATCTCGGCGCGCGCGCCCTCGATCAGCCGGTCGATCAGGTCGTCGGCCTTGACGCCGATGCCCTTCCTCCCGGACATCTCGAGGGTCTTGCCGCCCTCCTCCCCCGCTTCGAGGTAGCCCAGGGCGCGGGCGGTGGCCGGGGACAGGGCCACCATTTCGTAGGCGAAGTGCACCGAGCGCTCCGCCTCCTCGGCGAAGCCCAGCGCCGCGAGGCCGGCGCGGACGATCTTCTGGAGGTAGCTCTGCCGCGCGTCGATGACGTTGACCACCCGGTGAGCGCCGCCGAACGGCGGGTGGGGCTCCTCACCGCCCTCGACCACCGACTGCCAGAGCCCTTCCTGGCGCCAGAAGCGGTACTGGAAGTCCCGCCCCAGGAGGCCGAACTTCCACAGCTGGTAGGCGATGTCCTTGCCGACGTAGGTGACCGTGCCGTCCGAGCGCACGATCACCTTGTCGGGGTCCTCGAGGCCGGCGAACTCTTCGCTCTCGGCCAGCGGCATCACCCAGCAGCCGCGGTTCTTGCCCTCGGCCTCGAGGCGCACGGCACCGCGGGCCTTGAGCTGCTCGAACGCGGTCGAGAAGAAGTGCAGGCCCAGGATGGCGCTCTCGTGGGTCAAGAGGTCGTAGCCGATGTCCAGCCGGCGCATGGTGGCGAGGTGGCGCACCAGCACCCGCTCTCCCACCAACCGGGCGAGGCGCGCCCGCTCCCCCTGCCTGCTCTCGAGAGCGTGGAGGGTCTCGCGGCGCAGGGTCTGGCGGCTGGGGTCGCCCTCGTACCAACGCCCGACCTCGCTGTAGAGGTCCCAGCAGAAGTAGTCGAAGGGCTCGGGCAGGGCGGCCACCTGGTCGTAGCTCATGCCCCGGAGGTCGAGCACGCCCACCACCACGTCGGCGAGTTGCACGCCGGTGTCGTCGATGTAGTTCTGCGCCTCGACCACGTGTCCGAGGGCACGCAGGGTGCGCACCAGCACGTCGCCGAGGACGGCGTTCCTCAGGTGGCCGATGTGCGCCGCCTTGTTGGGGTTGATGTTGGTGTGCTCCACCACCACCTTGCCCGCACGGGGCTCGGGGGTGATCGGCGCCTCGCCGAGCCAGCGGGCGAGGGTGAGGCGGCGGTCGAGATAGAGGTTCAGGTAGCCCGCGCCTTCGACCTTGACGGCGGCCACTTCGGCCGGCCAGTCGAGGCCGGCGGCGAGCTCTTCGGCGATGACCCGCGGGTTCTTCCTCGCCACCCGGGCGAGCTGCAGGGCGGTCGCGAAGGAGAGGTCGCCGAGGCTGCGCCGGGGTGGCACCTCGACGCTCGGCTCGACGGTGACACCGTAGAGCTCCTGGACCCGGGAGGCGAGCCGCCGGGCCAGCTCGGTCTTCAGAGAGGAGAGCATCGCGGGTTCAGCGGAAGCCGCGCCGCAGCTCGCGCCGGAAGGTGTCGAAGGCCTCGGCGCCCCAGAGACAGATCACCACCTTCTCGAGCTTGGTGCCGCCCTGGAGGTAGCGGTGGATCTCGGTCAGCATGATGCGCGCGGCCCGGTCGAGGGGGAAGCCGAAGTTGCCGGTGGAGATCGCCGGCAGCGCGATGGTGCGCAGGGCGTTGCGGTCGGCCAGGGCCAGGGCCGAGCGCACCGCCGCGGAGAGCTTGCGGTCCTCGTCGCCCTCGCCCATGCGGGGCCCGACGGTGTGGATGATCTGTTTGACGCGGGTGAGCTTGCCGGCGCCGGTCATCACCGCGGTGCCGACCGGAGTGTGGCCGATGCGGTCGCACTCCTCCTGCACGGCCGGGCCGGCTCGCTCGCGGATCGCCCCGGCCACCCCGGTGCCCATCTTGAGCTCCTCGTTGGCCGGGTTGACCAGGGCGTCGATCTCGAGGTCGGTGATATCCCCCTCGACGAGCTCGAGAGTGGTGTTCCCGAGCGGCAGCGAGACCTTTCTCGGGGTGTTCTCGCTCATCGCTTCCAGCACGCCTCCAAGTCGCAAATCATAACAAGGCGATCGCCTGGCGAGGACCCGACGCCCACCGACCTCAGGCGCCGAACTTCTTCAGGCGACCGGCGTTGGCCAGCATCAGCGCCAGCAGGTCTCGGGCCGGGAAGGTCCCGAGGTGGCCGTGGATCGCCGCCTCCTCGGAGAGCTCCCGGGTGTCGTCGCGATAGCAAACGTCCGACCAGAGCAAAACCGGCACGGGATGCCAGCTGTGGGACTTCATGGGTGCCGGCGTGGAGTGGTCGCCGGTGACCGCCACCACTCCGGGGCCCAGGGCCAGCAGCCTCGGCAGGGCTCGATCGACCTCCTCGAGCACGGCCACCTTGGCGGCGAGATCGCCGTCCTCGCCAGCCTGGTCGGTCTGCTTGACGTGCAAGAAGAAGAAGTCGAAGCGGGACCAGTGAGCCTCGACCGCGTCGAGCAGGTCGCCGATCCGCTTGCCGCAGGGCACCACTTCCATGCCGCAAGCCCCGGCCACTCCGCGGTAGAGGGGGTAGCCGGCGAAGGCGCCGAAGCGCATGCCGAACAGGTCGGCGAGCGAGGGCAGGTGCGGCAGCACCGAGAAGCCGCGCAGCAGCAGGCGGTTGGCCTTGGGCTCTGCGGCGATGGCCGCCTCGAGCAGGGGCATCAAGGCCGCGAGCCGCGCCACGGTCGATGCGGCCTCCGGCTTGCTGGCCGAGGGCTCGAGGGGAGGCACCCCCAGCATCTGGGGGTCAGTGTCCTCGACTTCCGGCGAGAGATTCTCGCCGGAGAGCAGCATCACGAAGCGGTGACCCTCCCCGGCCTGGATCTCGACACCGAGACCGGGCACCGGCGAGCGGGCGACAGCATCGTTGAGCAGGGCGACCAGGCGCCGGCACTCCTCGGTGGGGATGCGACCGGCGCGGCGGTCGGTGAGCCGACCTTGGCCGTCGGCGGTGGCGAAGTTGCCCCGCACGGCGACGTCCCCCTTGCGCACGGTGAGGCCGCTGCCCAGGGCCTCGAGCACGCCGCGGCCGATGTCAACCTCCGGCCGAAGCGGGTCGTAGCCGAACAGTGCGAGGTGCCCCGGGCCGCTGCCGGGTGTGATCCCGGCGCCCACCGGCACGGTGCGACCGAGGGCCCCGCGGGCGGCCAGGGCGTCGAGGTTCGGCAGGCTGGCGCGGTCGAGGGCGGTCTCCGGTTGCGCCTCGCTGCGCAGGTCGCCGACGCCGTCCAGCACCAGCAGGACCAGCTTGCGGTCGCTCTCCTGGGCGAGGCTCGAAAGCAGGGCCAGGCGGGGGTCCATCGTCATAGCCCTCGGAGGATCAAGCCACCAGGTAGACGCTCGCCCGGATCTGCAGCCGCGCCCGGGGCTCGAAGCCACTCCCCACCAGGGCGAACGAGCTCGAGCCGGCCATGATCGGCAGGACCACCCAGCCGTCGAAGCTGTCGCCGCCGGCATAAGGCGGCACCACGGGCTCAATCTCCGCCAGCTTGATCCAGTGCGACTCCTCGGGATCGAAGCAGGCGCGAAGCTCGACGTAGGCGCGGTCCAGGTCGATGGTCTTCTGGCCCGATGGGTGCCAGAGCGAGACGACGAAGCGAGCCTCGTCGTAGGTGGACGTCGTCACGAATGCATCGCCTCCCGCCACCAGCGGGAAGGAGAAGGAGCCGTTGGTGTCGGTGGCGAAAATCTCCGGCGTCGAGTCGAAGAGGATGTGTCGAGGGGGGGTCGGGGTGCTCATCGGGTCTCCTGACCGCGGGCGAAGGCGAGGGCGCGAGCCACCTGCTCGCGCACACTGCCCGTTCCGGCGCCCAGCAAAGGCGCTCCCATGCCGAAAGCGCTGGCACCGGCTCGCCGGTAGGCGGGGATCTCGTCGACCGGAAAACCGCCGGCCGCGAGCATCGGGACGTCACCGAGGGGCTGACGGACCGTTTGCAGGTAGTCGGCGCCGCCAATCGGCGGCAGAGGATACACCTTGATCAGGTGCGCGCCCAGCTCCCAGGCCGACACGATCTCGGAGGGGGTCAGGGCGCCGGCGATCCAGAACAGGCCGGTGCCGGCCACGGCGGCCGCCAGGGAAGGCGAGACGTTGGGCGAAACCAGGAACTCCGCGTTCGCGCCGTGGGCGCGGGAGACCCGCTGTTCCGTAGTGACCGTGCCCATGCCGATCCAGGGGGGGCCCTGGGCGCCGCGGCCGGCGATCAGTTCTTCGACCAGGTGAGGCGCGTCCGGCACGGTGAAGGTGATTTCGACCAGCGCCAAACCGGCTTCGATGAGCTCGATGGCCTGCTGGCGGGCGGTTTCGAAGCTCGCCGTCCGCACCACCCCCACCACCGGGGAACGGGCCAAGCTGTCCGCCACGGCGAGCGCGAGAGGAGCCGTTTCTGTCATTCGGCCGGAAGTCTATCACCCCGATCTCGAATCTCTTGTCCCCAAAGAGCCTGTGTCGGAACTCCTACTTAAGGGAAAGCGATGCGGATCGTACCGGCGGCGGCACCCGGGCCTTCCGCTGACCCCGTCGCCCCACACAAGGAGATAAATCATGAATACGAAATTCTGTCGTGCCATGACGGCTTCGCTGTTGCTCATCACCCTCGTCGCGGCTTTCGCTTCGGTTCCGGCCCAGGCGGCTCCGCCGCCCCGGCCGAGCAGTGACGAGCCAGCCTCGGCGCTCGCTTTGATCGAGACCCTGATCGATCGACTGACCGCGTGGGTGGGCAGCTCCCTGGGCTTCGCGGTGGACGCCTCGGCCACCCCGGATCCGGACCCCATCCCGCCGGCCGACGACGACGCGGGCTTCGGCTGGGATCCCAACGGCCGGATCCTCTGAGCCCCGTGGCAGCGCACCGAGGCGTGGCTCCGCGATGGGGCCACGCCGTTTCACTGCGCTCTCGTGCTGCCCAGAGAGAGCACCGATAGAGTCTCGCGCCTGACAGCTTTTTTCGAAGTACACAGCCGGGACGGAGCGAGGTACAATGCGCCGAGAAATGAGCTTCCCCTCCAAGTCCGACCTGGCATCTCCCGGCACCCTGGCGGAGCTCAGGGGCTCCGTCGAGACTGAGCTGCGAGCCCTGCTCGCCCGCTTCCACATTCCCCAGCGCGATGCCGAGGAGCTGCTCGAGCGGTCGCTGGTCGAGGGCCTCTACAAGACCGAGAGCCCCTTCGACTTCACCCGCCACGTGCAGGTGTCTCTCGAAGCGCGGTGCCGCGGCTACTGGGACAACCGGCGCCTGACCCCCGCGGCTGGCCTGACCTCTCGCCTCTCCGTGCTCGACGACGCTGCCGCTTCCGATCACCTGGGCGCCATCTCCGACAATTCATCCGGACGCCTGCTGCGCTTCCTGGGCGCGCTGCGCGGGCCGAGGACCACTTGAATGGCCGAGCGCCATCCCGACACCGAGCAGTGGTCTCGCCTGATCGCCGGGGAGGTGCAGAGCCGAGAGGCGACGCGCCTGGCCTGGCATCTGCGGCACTGCGAGGCTTGCCAGCAGGGCGTGGCCGCGCTCGCGGACGGGGAGCGACTCCTGAGCTCGCTCCTGGGCTCGGAGCCTGCCCCGGAGGTCCCGGCGGCTGCCGAGGCTCCGGAGTACGACGACATCATCACCCGCACCTACGACGCCCTGCTGCGCCGGGAGGCCGACCTCGAGCGCGACCGCTCTTTGGCCCCTCTGCTCTTCGAGGACCTGATGCGCCACCCCCTCGGACGCCAGAAGGTGCTGGTGCTCAACACCACTCGCTACCGCAGCTGGGGCCTGATCGAGATGCTCCTGGCGCGTACTGCCTCGGCCTGGTTCGAGGCTCCCGTCGAGGCCCTCGAGCACGCCGAGGTGGCCCTGCTGCTAGCCGAGAGCCTCGACTCTTTGGATTACGGCGAAGGTCTGCTCAACGACCTGATGGCCCGCTGCTGGGTGTACCTGGGAAACTCGCGGCGCATCGCCTCCGACTTCCGGGGTGCGGAGGAGGCCTTCGCGAAGGCCGACGCGTTGCTGGCCATCGGCACCGACGATCCTCTCGAGCGCGGCAACTTCCTGCGCATCCACGCCTCGCTGCTGCGTGATCAGCGACGGTGGGCCGAGTGCCGCGCGACCTTGGAGAAGGCCGTCGCGATCTACCAAAAGGTGGGTGATCCCCACCTCGCCGGCAAGACCCTGCTGAGCTTCGCCGCCCTGCAGGTGGAGGAGGGCGAGGCGGACGAGCTGGTGGCCACCTTGCGCGAGGCCCAGAGCTTGATCGAGCCGGGGCGAGAGCCACACCTCGAGTTCGGGATCCAGTACAACCTGATCACCGCCCTGGTGAACGCGGAGCGCTTCATCGAGGCCCGCACCGTGCTGGCGAAGAGCCGTGACCTCCTCACTCGGCAGGCCACGGACTCGGACCGGCGCCGGCTGCTCTGGCTCCAGGGCGTCGTGGCCCGTGGCCTGGGTCAGCTCGAATCGGCCGAGGCCTACCTGCTGCGGGCTCGCGAGCAGTACGCCGGGTTGGGCTTGAGCGCCGACGCCGCCCTGGTCTCCCTCGACTTGGCGATGGTCTTCCTCCAGCAGGGCAAGAGCGCCGAGGTCAGGCGCATCGCCCAGGAAGTGCTGCCGATCTTCCAGACCCTCGAGATCGAGCGCGAGGCCCTGGCCGCGGTGCTGATCTTCCGCGAGGCGGCGGACGCCGAGCGGCTGACCCTCGGCATCCTGCGAGAGGTCTCCCGCCGGCTGGCCGGTGCTCGCGAGCAAGGGATCAGCGAAGAGCGCCGCGAGAGCCTGGGCAGCCAGTAGGACCCTCACTTCACCGCCCGCGCCGCCCGCCGGCAGATCCCCCGCAGCAGGGTCACTTCCCGCTCGGTCAGCTGCGCCCGGGCCGCCAGCGCCCTCAGGTCGGCGAGCACGCCGAGGAACGTGGTGTCGCGGGCGAAGCCGATCTGCTCGAGCAGGGGAACCAGCTGGCCGAAGAGCCCCTCGACCGCCTCCTGACGGGCGGGTGGCGGTGCCTGGGGTGAGGGGACGGCCGGCGTGCTGGCCAGGAAGACCTCGTAGGCCAGCACGAGAACGGCCTGGGAGAGGTTCAGCGTGCCGTAGCCGGCAGTGGCAGGAATGGTGACCAGGGTGGTGGCGAGAGTGAGCTCCTCGGCGGTGAGGCCGCTCGCCTCCGGGCCAAAGACCAGGGCCGCCGGCGCGGTGCCGGCCCCGTTGATCTCGGTGGCCAGCTCCCGTGGCGTCCGCCAGGGGCGCTCGGGGGCTCGCCCGCGGCCGGAGGTGGTCGCCGCCACGTAGCGGAAAGGGGCCAGGGCCTCGGCGACGCTCCCAGCCCGTTCGGCATGCTCGAGCACCCAGCCGGCATGGACGGCCCGCGCCCGGGCCACCTCCCCGATGGCGGTGGCCGGCTCCACCAGGATCAGCCGCGAGAGCCCCATGTTGGCCATGGCCCGCGCCACCGCCCCCACGTTGCCTTCCTCTCGGGGTCGAACCAGGACGATCGCAGGCCGAGCGACCTCGCCCGCGGGAGGTTCGCTCACGCCGCCCTCCTCGGCTTGACAGCTCCGGGGCCGGCAGTTAGCTTTCGCTCGAGCTCGGAGGCTCCACTTCCATGCGTGCTTACCTGATCTTCACCGGCAACGGGCCGGTCCTCGCCCTGTCCACCTTCCCTAAGCTCACCGACGAGAGGCTGCTCGAGAAGCTCCGCTACAAGGGCATCGAGCGATTCCTCGCCTACGAGGTGGCCCTTCCCATCGTCCGTGAGCGCTACGAGCACACCTTCCCCCGGGTGGCGGCCGAGCTCGAAGGCGCCGTGGACATGCGGATCCTCGACTTCAACGGCCACCAGATCATGGCCAACTTCTCGCTCGAGCAGCTGGGCGATCCGATCAAGTTCGGCACCTAGCGCCCGAGCGTCACGGTCCGCTTAAGGCCGAAGGCGAGCAAGTCGTAGCCGAGCTGGCGGAACAGGCGCCAGGTGGCCGGTATCGGCAGGCCGACGACGTTGGTGTAGTTGCCCTCGACCTCTTCGACGAAGAGACTGCCCAGGCCCTGGATGGCATAGCTGCCGGCCTTGTCCATCGGCTCGCCGGTGGCGACGTACCAGGCGATCTCGCCCGGCGTCAGGGGGGCGATGCGCACCGAGGAACGCTCGACGGTGGAGGCCAGCCGATCACCATCGGGAGCGAAGAGAGCGACCCCGGTCAGCACCACGTGGAGGCGCCCGGCGAGGCGCCCGAGCATGGCCCGGGCGTCGGCTTCGTCCTCGGGCTTGCCGAGGATCTCGCCGTCCAGCACCACGGTGGTGTCGGCGGCGAGCACCAGCTCTCCGGCCGTGGCGCGGGCGGCGGCTTTCTCGCAGGCCAGGCGCTCGACGTAGGTCGAGGGCACCTCGTCGGCCCGCGGAGTCTCGTCGAGGTGGACCGGGCGGACGGTGAAGTCGAGGTCGAGAGATGCCAGCAGCTCGCGCCGGCGCGGGGAGCCAGAGGCGAGCACGAGGGAGGGGCGAGGCCGGTCGATGGTCATCCGGTCAGGGATAGTAACCCCGCATGGTCTTCGC
Organism: Thermoanaerobaculia bacterium; assembly: GCA_036274895.1. Taxonomy (GTDB): domain Bacteria; phylum Acidobacteriota; class Thermoanaerobaculia; order Multivoradales; family SZUA-115; genus CALMKX01. The sequence goes on from DASUEU010000027.1 coordinate 292,450, forward strand.
CTCGAGCCCAGGGTCGCTGAGGCGCACCTCGACCTCCCGGAACTTGCTCTCGCGACCGGCGTTGGTCGACTGGTAGGCGATCAGGTACTGGGCTCGCAGCTCGGTCTCGATGGTGCGGTAGACGCGGGTCAGCTCCTTGACATCGTCCACGAAGAAGGACAGACCGCCCGTTTCCCTGGCCAGCCGGCCGAGCTTCTGGCGGATCTCGTTCTGGCTGGTCGGGAGGGCGAGACCGATGGTGTAGACCGCCACGCCGGTGCGGTGGGCGTAGTCCACCATGTCCTCGTAGCGATAGCGGCTGGAGACGTCCTCGCCGTCGGAGAGCAAGATGACGGCCTTCTTGCCGGCGATGCCGCTGGCGTAGAAGAGCGAATAGATGACGGCGTCGTAGAGGGCCGTATCGCCTTCGGCACGGATGCCCGCGACGCCTTCGGCGAGCAGGACGGGATCCGACGTGAAGCGGGCCGCCACCGTCGGTCGCTCGCTGAAAGTGATCACCGCGCCCTGGTCCCGGGGGCCGAGGACGGTGCGGAAGAATTCCACGGCCGCCGCGACGGCATCGGAGAGCTCCTCGGTCATCGAGGAGGAGGTGTCGAGCAGCACCACCGCGTGCACGGGCTGATCGCGCACTCGCTCGAACCGCCGGACCTGTTGCGGCACCCCATCCTCGAGCACCTGGAAGCGGTCGGCGGCGAGGTCCTCGACCGGTCTGCCCTTGCGGTCGGTGACCGTGGTGTAGAGCTCGACCAGGTGGACGGCGATGGTGTCGGCCGGTCCCTCGGTGTTGACCACCACCGCATCCTCGACCTGGCCGCCTTGCTCGAGGTGGGCCACGGCGCGGACGATGCCGACGCTGCCCGGCGGCTCGACCAGCAGGGGATGGGCGAAGGGGGGCTGGTAGAGGGTCGCGGCCAGGGCCTCGTTCCAGTAAACCTCGACGCGTTCCAGCCGTTCGCCCTCCGGCACTTCGACGATCGCTCGCGCAGGGACGCTGGCGCCGTAGGTGACCCTGCTGCGTGGCTCGAGCAGGCGGATCCCGAAGCGATGGGGGCCGCCGTTGACCAGAACCTCGTCCACCGCCAGCTCGCGACCGGCGGCATCGAGGGCCACCGCCCGCACCTTGCGCACCCGGGGCGCCGCCCCGAGGTCGAGCTCCACGCTGTAGGGCGGCGCCGCCTTGGTCAGGGCCGGCTTGCCGTCGAGCTCGAAGCGCACCCGCGCCACCCCCGCGCCCACCGCCATCGCCTCGAAGCGGAACCGGCCGGTCAGCAGCCGCGGCGGCGGCGCGAGCAGGGAGAGGGTGGCCTCACCACGGGCCAGCCCGGCGTTGGCCTCCGCCAGCCGATCGGCGCCGGCAGCCGGTGGCGCAGGAGCCTCCGTCGGGGCCGGCGGCGGCTCGGTCGCCAGGCGGGCTGCCAGAGCTTCGGGCCCGGGCACCTGGATCGCCCGCTCCTCGAGAAAGAACGCCCGGCGCTCCAGATCCTCGACCTTGAGCACCAGGCGGTAGTCCCCGGGCCGTAGCTGGCGCTGGAAGACCAGGGGTGCCTCGGCCCCGACGCGGTCGGTGGGCCGCACCTGATAGCGGTAGCGGAAGCGTTCGAAGAGCTCCTCCCCTCGGAGCACCTCACCATCGAGCACGTAGTAGCCGTCGGCGGGCACGAAGATCAGGCCCTGGACGACCGTGCGGCTCTGGAAGCGGCCGGGAAAGGCCAGCTCGAGGCGGGCGGGGAAGGCCGCGGCACCCTCCGGCACGGTGGTCGAGCGCGCGGTGAAGGCCTGGAGCCACTCCACCCCCGGGCGCGGCAGGAAGCCGGGCCGGGCTTCGAGCCGCTGCCACTCGACGGCGCTCGACAGCCCGGCGACGATGTCGCTCGAACGAGGGCAATGGTCCTCGATGCGCTCGAGCAGGCTTTCGGGGCGGTCGAGCTGCGAGCCCGACCAGCCGGCGAGGACCTCGAGACCTTGGCTGGGGGCCCACAGACGGTAGGGGCCCTTGCGGGAGCCCGTGGTCGAGACGAAGACCAGGGCGAAGGACTCCCGGATGCGGTCGGTGCGCGAATAGAACCAGATCTCGAGAGGCCGTAGCAGCTCGGAGCACGCCGCCTCGACCACCTGCTCGGGCTGGCCGTTGAGCAACAGCAGCCGGGCTCGCTCGTCGGTCAAGCCGCCGAAGCGTTCACGGGCCTGGGCGAGCCGCTCCTTCCAGCTCTCCTCGAGCTCGTTTCTCGCCGTTTCGCGATGGGGATCGCGCACCTGCCAGAAGGCGCGGATGAAGGCGTCGCGCTGGTAGTCGCGGGCGAGGCCGAGGAAGACCTCGCGCTCGGCCTCAGAGATCAGGGGGGCGACCTCGTCGAGAAAGGTCTGGTGGCGCGGCGCCAGGGGTGGTGCGGCCGCGAGCAGAAGCAAGGCAAGGAGGACGCAGCAGGCTGCGCCCCTACTCTCGATCTCCCTCATCGTTGCGCTCGAGACTTTGCACGATCTGAGCCACTTCCACTTCGGCCTTGCGGACCTTGGCCCGCGCCCGCTCGAGCAGGACCGTGGCCCGTTCCAGCTCGGTGGCCAGCTGGTCGATGTCGATCTGCTCGCCCTCGATGCGACCGAGAATCTGCTCCAGCTCGTCGATGGTCTCGCCGAAGCTCGGCTCCGGCTCGGCTGCGCTGCCCTCGTTCTCGTCGCTCATGTCGCCTCCACCCGACTGGCGAAGCTCCCGCCCGCTGTTTCGGTGGTGATTCTCTCACCGGCGGCCGCGTCCGCGCTGCGGCGAATCACCCGCCCCTGGGCGCTCCGGGTGATCGAAAAGCCGCGCGCGAGAACCCGCTCGGGAGCGAGACCTCGGCAGAGCCGCTCGAGACCCACGAGGGCGGCCTCGGCGGTGCGCAACCGGCCCCGCGCCGCGGGGCCCAGAGCACGCCCGAGCGCCGAGACCCGCAGGGCGGCGGCGGTGACCCGCCGGCCACAGAGGGAAAGCCGGCTCGACAGCCGCGAGAGGGTCTCGCGACCTTCGGCCAAGGGCACCCGCGCCATCTGGGCCAGCTCACGGCCGAGGGCGTCGAGCGTGGTCTCGGCCTGGGTCACGCGGGCCACCAGCAGCTCGGCGGCCTTGGTCGGGGTCTTGACCGCGGTGTGGGCCACCCGGTCGGCGATGGCGAGGTCGATCTCGTGGCCCAGGCCGGTGATCACCGGCAGCGGGCAAGTGGCCACTGCCAGCGCCACGGCGCGGCTGTCGAACACCGCCAGGTCCGACCGGGACCCGCCCCCCCGCACCAACACCACGCAATCGACCGGCAGCCGGCTCACCGCTTCGAGAGCGGAGACCAGCTGGCGCTCCGCCTCCTTGCCCTGCACTGCCGAGTGCACGAAGACCACCCGGAAGCCATAGCCGCTCTCGGCCAGGGTGTGCAGGAAGTCGTGATACGCGGCGCTACCCTCGGAGGTCACCAGCGCTACGTCGAGGGGCAGGTCGGGCAGCGCGAGGCCGCGGTTGCGCTCGGCGAGGCCGCTCGCCGTGAGCTCGGCCAGCAGCTCGCGGCGACGGCGCTCGAGCTGGCCCAGGCTGAAGCTGGGATCGACCTGGCGGATGACGATCTGGAGCCGGCCGCTGGGTGGGTAGAACGACAGCTGGGCGAGGGCCCGCAGCTCCACCCCTTCGACCAGGGACTGGCCGGAGGCAGCCAGCTCGCGGCGGATCCGCTCGTGATCGGAACGCCAGATCACAGCGTCGAGCTTGGCCACGACGTCGTCGCCCTGGCCCTTCTCGACCAGCTCGAAATAGAGGTGGCCGCGAGCGCTCGGACGCGCTCGCTGCACCTCGCCCGTGACCCAGACGGGGGGGAAGACCTCTTCGAGCAGGGCGGCGATCTGTCCCGCGAGCTCGGAGACGGTGAGGGTCGGTTCGGGTGAGACCCCGATCAATGGTAGGACCGGAGCTCCTGCGCGGTCTGGAGGGGGATGGACGCGGCCCACTCGAGGGCCCGCTTCTCGCCGAAGGTCAGGCGATCGAGGAAGCTGATGGCGTCATCGCGCTCGAAGAACAGGCGCCAGATGAAGGTATGACCCGCCGGGGCGGCGAAGTAGGTGTACTGCTTGGCGCCTGCTGAGAGGTCGAAGCCGAGGTTGGTCTCGCCGTTGACCCCCACGCAGGCCAGGGCGATGGCACGGTTGGCGAGAGCCAGGGCGCGGATGGCGTCCTCGTAGTCGCCGAGCTCCTCGCGCGAGAGGGTAGAGTGGTAGATCGCGAGGCGGGAAGCGTCCTCCTCGGCGAGGAGGTTGTAGGGTACGTCGTGACGATCGAGGGCGTCTTTGGTATCGCCGGTGGCGACGAAAACGTCCTCGGTCCCCATCACCTTGTAGGCGATGGCGAAGATGTCGTCCTCGAACTTCGAGAACGCCTCGGCGAGGATGCCCTCGTCCTCGACCGTGAAGTAATAAAGGCGATTCCTCAAGCGCCGGGTCCTCATCGTCGCCATCCCTCCAGAGATCATGAGCTCGAAGTCACAGGGTAAACAGGCGGGTAACGCCAAACCTTCCCATTGTAACGCAAGGATTCCACTTGGCAAGTACCGCTCGATAGGGATGCGGTAAACTACTGAGGGCTTGCAGGATCCAACCGATGGCCAGGCTCTGTCGCCGAAGATGAGCGAAAACTCCCCGTTGAGCAACCACCACCCGATCGAGTCGCGCGACGACGTGAGGCTGCCGGTGGCCGTGCTCACACTGTGGAGCCACAACGACCGAAGCATGCCCCCCTTGGCCGAGACCGCGCCTCGGCAACCCGGGGTCTATTGGCTGTCGGAACGCTGTTGCGCCGTGGCCCCGCTGGCGGGGGATCCCGCCGTCTTCGACAGCGCCATCGCTCTCGCAGGACGCCTCCTCTCGGGCTCGCGGCGGTCGACCCTCGGAGCGACCGGGCACGCCGGCCACGAGGCCCGAGCCCTGGTTTTCCCGGGCTGGCTGACCCTCGGAGCGAAGGGCCCCCGCCTCGACGCCGAACCGATCAGCGCGGCCTTCCCGGTCCGCGCCCCGGAGCTTCTCCCCGGGTCGGTGGCCATCACCACCTATGGCCTGAACCGCCTCGAGCTGCCTCATCGCATCGAGCCGTTGGCCCACCTCGAGCCGAGCTCCGGGGAGCGCATCCCGATGCTGCGGGTGCTCGGCACCGACCCGTCCCTGCCCGCGGGGCGCAACCCCTTCTTCCTGCGTCGCCGCACCACCTTTCTCCTGCGCCGCGACGAGCAGGCCCTGATCGACGCCCTCCCAGACCGCGTCCTGATCACCGGACCGCTGGGCATCGGCAAGAGCCGGGGCGTGTGGGAGAGTCTCGCCGCCCGAGGTGGGCCCCTGCTGTGGCTGACCGCCCGACCCGAGCGCCACGAGGGTCCGAGCCTGGCGGCCCAGCTGGCTTTCTCCCTCTTGACTTCGCCGATCTACGACCTGCGTGCCCACACCTTGAACGCCTTCGCCGGGCTCGGCGAGGCGGTGCTCGAGCTGGCTCAGGTGCCGACGCTGGTCCTGGAGCCCGGAGGCCTCGCCCAGAAGGCCCGCGAGCCGCGCTGGCTGGCCGAGCTGCTCGCCACCGCTCCCTGGCCGGCCCAGACGGCACGGGCTCGGCTGGTGATTGATGATCTGCAGGCGCTGACCGTGGCCGACCGCGCCTGGTTGAGCGAGCTGCTCGAGGAGCTGCCCGAGCGGGTCGGACCGGGAGTGATCCTCCTCGGTCGCTCCTCGGTCGAGCAAGAGGAACCCTGGCGCCGGCTGACCCATCGACCCTATCCGGCCTGGGCCGCCACCGACGTCGACACCCTCGCGGAAACTCTGATGGCGGGCCTCTCGATCCCCCCGCCACTTCGCCAGCTCCTGATCGAGGATGCCGGCGGGCGCCCATTCACCCTCGAGGAAGGCCTCCTCGCTCTGACGCGAGGGGGCCTGATCCGGCAGGTCTACGGCTCGTTCTTCTTCCGTGGCGGGGAGGAGGTGGAGCCGAATCTGCTCTCCGAGCGACTGGTCCAGCACTCGTTCGCAGAAGCGGAGCGCCTGGGTCTGCGGCGCTGCCTCGCGGCGCTCGCCGCAGCCGATCTGACCCTGCCCGACCGCTTGCTGGCCGGCCTGGCCGAGGCGGTGGGTGAGCCCTTCGCGGAGGGTTGGGAGGAACGCCACACCCGCACCGGCTGGCTCCGGCCGGCGCCCACGGTCTGGGGCCCCGGCTTCGATCTGGCGGTGCCCGCCCTGAGCCGGGCTCTCGCGGCCACCGTGCCGGCGGCCTCCCGGCCGGCCCTGATGGCTCAGATCGGGCAGCTGCTGCCCGAGGGCACGGGCGGCGCCGCCTGGGCTCGCTACCGCCTGCTGGCCGGCTCACCGGAGGCCCCGGTGGCGCTGCTGACCGCGGTCGAGGCCGAGGTGGTACCTCTCGAGAAGATGGCGGAAGCGCTGCGCAGTGAGCTGGCGGCCCTGCGGGATCGCGGGGGCGATCCGGTCCTCGAGCTCGAGCTGCTCGGCCACCTGCTGCCCCTGGCTTTTCGCCAGGGGCGCCTCTCCGAATACCGTGCCGAGGTCGAGCGGGCGCAGTCGATGGCGATGGCCGATCCCCGCCGCTACCTGCTGTTCTCGGCCCTGAAAGCGAGCATGGCCGAGCTCGAAGGGCGGCTGCCGGAGGCGGAGCGGATCTTGCGGGAGGTGCTCGGGAGGGAGGACATCCAAGAGAAGGAAGGCAATGCCTTCCTGGTGGTCCGGCTGGGTCGGGTCCTGCTACGCCAGGAGAAGGCCGAGGAGGCCCGCCAGCTCCTGGAAAGATCCCTGCCGGTGTTCGAGACCGAGGGCAAGGCCCTGCTCGCCGCCTCCTGCCTCTTCTACCTGGGCAACGTCGCCCTCCACCAGGGCCACTTCGACCGCGCGCGCGCGCTTCACGAGGATGCGCTCGCCCGCCGCCGCGTCCTGGGCCGAGCACGCTCGATCGGCGTCTCCCTGTCGGCGCTCGGCCGGGTCCATCTCCTGCTCGGGCACTACCCCGAGGCCCTGGTGAGCTACCGCGAGGCAGAGGCGATCTTCCTCGGCATCGGCGACGAGGAAGAGGAGACCTACTCCCTGCTCGGCATCGGCCTGGCCTTCACCCGGGTCGGTGACTACGGCGGAGCCGCCGCGCCTCTGAAGCGAGCCCTGGAGCTGCGTCTGAAGACAGCCAACCCGGTGACCACCGCCATCGCGAGGCTGGCCGTGGCGGAGAACCACCTCTACCTCAACCGGCCGGAGGCCGCCCTCTCGGAGGCCCGCCGGGCTCTCTTCGACCTGCAGATGCTGCCCGGGCGTTCGGCGGTGGTGGCGGACGCTCACCAGCTGGTGGGTCGGGTGCTGCTCGCCCTGAATCGCTATGGCGAGGCCAGCCGAGCCTTCTCCGAGGCGACCACGGAGCATTGCCGCCAGGGCGTCTCCGAGCCGGCCCTCTACGATCTCGCTTGGTGGCTGGAGGCCGCCCTCCACGAGCAGGACGAAGCGCAGGCTCGGAGCCTGGTCGAGGAGCTCGAGCGGCTGCTGGGCGAGCGCGAGAAGATCGGCCAGCGGGAGATGCTGGAGTTCCGGCTCTTCCTGGCCCGCTGGCGGCTGGCCGCCGGCCCGGATGACAAGCGGCGCTTCCTGCGCCATTTGCGTCGCGCCTATCAGGAGCTTCTGCGCAAGGCGAACTATCTCGATCCGCCCAAGCGCCACCTCTTCCTCTTCCAGGTGCCGGACAACCGGGCGATTCTCTCCGCCGCCGCCGAGCACGGCCTCTCCCTGCCCGAGCTGCCGGCGCCGATGGCGGGGTAGGTTCCCCTCACCCCCTCGGTCCCCCTCTCCCGGCCCGCCCACACCGCCCTCCGGGAGAGGGGGAGGCCGGAGTTCTCCCTCCTCTCCTCATCCCGACCGAAGTGGAGGGATCTCTTCTCCGGAGCGCTCTCCGGAGACCCCTCGGCTGCGCTCGGGGTGACATCGGAAGCGCCCTCTTCCCTCCGGAGCCCCTCTCCCGGCAGGCCGGAGTGGGCGGGCTGGGAGCATGCCCTGAGCGCAGCCGAAGGGAGGGGTCGGGGTGAGGGTCTCTTAGCGCTTCGCCTGCGCGGCGAGGTAGGCGTCGAGGGCCTGGCCCTCGGCCTGCGAGAGGCGGTCCTTGTCCACCAGGTAGGTCTCGCCGACTTCGGGCAGGGGGATGCGGGCGACCCCGACCAGGCTGGCGAAGGCGTCGCAATCGACCCCTCCCAGGAGGATGCCGAACCCCTGGCAAAGGGCGACCAGGCGGCCCCCCAGACGACTGTCGATCTCGACGTCGAAGGTCTTCGCCATCTCGAGGGGCGTCACCAGCCAGCCCTCGGGAGACGCAACCAGCCGCACGCGGGCCATCAGGGTCCGGCGCTGGGCCGGGACGGTCAGCTCGTCCTCGATGCGGGTGGGGCTGCCGGAGAGGTCGATGTCCGCCACCAGGCGGCCCTGGCCGGAGAACTCGAGCTGCAAGGCGGCGTCGAACGTGCCATCGGGAAGGGGCCGTAGGACCAGCCGGTTCTTCGCCAGCAGGAGGTGATGGCGGGGCGAGGAGAGGTGGATCGCGATGCCCCCCAGCTCGATGGGCACGATGTCGGGGGCCAGCCGTTCGTAGCTCCGGTTCAGGGACGAGAGCTCGAAGACGCCGGGCTCGGCGGCGGCCGGTGGGGCGACCGCGAGCAGGGAAGCGAGGGCCACCAGGCAGCCCGGGAGCAGACGGCAGGAACGGGGCGTAGGGTTCGGCATCGATGGCACGCTCGGCAAGCCTCCGGATTGGCTAGGGATAGTAGCCGCGGATCGTCCGGGCCTTCAAACCACCCTTCTTCACCTTGACCTCGACCTCGCGATACTCCCGGCCCTCCGGCCGGTCCGAGGCGTAGGCGATCAGGTAGCGGCTGCGCAACTCCTCCTCGATCTGCTGGTAGACCCCCGAGAGGTCCTCGGCGCGGTCGATGAAGAAGACACGGCCGCCCGTCTCCTGAGCGAGCTGGCCCAGCTTGCGGTGAATGCCGAGGTCGAGACCACCGACGTTGAGGCCGATCGGGTAGATCACCACGCCGCTGCGCCGTGCGTATTCGAGGGCGTCGTCGAAGGCGATCGAGCTGGCCGTGTCGTCGCCGTCGGACAGCAGCACCAGGGCCCGCTGCCCCTCCATCTCGCGGGTGTAGTAGAGGCTGGTGACCAGGGCGTCGTGGAGGGCCGTCCAGCCCACGGCGAGCAGCCCGTCGAGGGCGGAAAGGCATCCTCCCAGGTCGGTGGTGGGCGGCATGGCGAGCGTGGGCTTGCCCGAGAAGGCCACCACATAGCAGCGGTCCCGCGAGCGCACGACCTGCTCCAAGAAGGTGCGCCCGGCCTCCTGCGCCTCGGCGAGGGAGGAGGACATCGAGCCCGAGGTGTCGATGGCGATGCCGATCACCAGCGAGAGGTTCTCGACCAGCTCGAACTTGGTGATCTTCTGCGGCCTGCCTTGCTCGAAGGCCTGAAAGTCCTCCTGGGCCAGGCCCTTGACCAGCCGGCCGCCACGGTCGGAGACGGTGGTGTACAGCTCGACCGTGCGGACCTCGAGCTCGCTCAGGTTCTCGGGGGCGTTGAGGAAGTGCACGTCCTCGGTCTGGCGGCCGTCGTCGAGCCAGGCGACCACGGTCAAGTAGTGGGTGCCCTCGCCGCGGGGCACCTCGACCGGCGCCGTCCAGGGCGGCTTGACCAGGGTGGCGACCACCTCTTCGTTGACCTTGAGCTCCACCCGCGAGACGGTGCGCTCGTCCGGCACCACCACCTCGGCGCGGACCTCGATCCGGCCGGCTGTCTTCTCACCTTTCTTGGGCTCGAGGATGCGTACCCGGAAGGCGCCGCGGGGCTGGTTGATGGCGATCTCGTCCGTCGCCACCACCTCGCCGTTCTCGTCGTAGCCCACGGCCTTGATCAGCTGCTCGGTGGGCTGGGTGGCGAGCCGCACCTCCGCGGTCCAGGGAGGCTGGGTCCGGGTCACTTGCACCACGCCGTCGACCGAGAAGGCCACCTTCTTGATCCGCACGCCGGTGACCAGGGCCTGGGCGCGAAAGGTGGCCAGGGCCACCTGGCCGTCGAGGGGTGGGGCGAGGATCAGGCTGTCCCGCGCCGCCGCCGCGACTTCCTGGGCCAATCGTTCGCCCTGGATCACGGCTCCCTCATAGCTCTGGGCGGCATCCTCGGCCCGCGGCGCCAAGGGCACGCGGATGACCCCGGAGACTCGCGCTTGGCCGCCGCCGGTCTCGTCTGTGATCTTGAACCTCCCCATCAGGACGGAGCCGGGACGCAGAGCCTCGTCGAGAGCCAGCCCGAGAGTGGCCCCGGTGGCGGGTGGATCGAGCTGGTAGCGGATGCGGCCCTGGGCGAAGGGCGCTCCCGCTGCCTCGAGGGTGCCCTCGACCAGGAGATGGACCTTGCCGTCCTCGCCGACCTTGATCACCTCGTCGGCCGTGACCTCGAGCAGCATGCGAGCGGCGATCAACGAGCCGGCCTTGCGGGGGAAGGCGTAGATCGGGGCCGCCACCGTCAGCTCGGGCTTGGCCGGCTCGGCCGGCCGGCCGGAGAGGGCCTCGCGCACCCAGAGGGCGAGGTCGGCCGGTGGCGCCACGAAGGCGTGGATGGCGTCCACGACCGGACGCCCGCGCAGGAACATGGTCAAGGCCATGACGCCGGTGGCGTTGTCGACCTCTCGCGCCTCCTTGCAGACCTGGACGTCGAAGCGCTCGCCGGAGATCAGGTTGCGCAGCTCCTCGTACTGCTGGAGCAGGTATTCCATCTCGCTCGAGTAGAGGGCCTTCTTGCCGTCGAAGGGGTCCCAGAGCCGCCAGGCCGCCGTCTGGCTCGGCCGGAAGATCACCAGGCGAGGCCCCTCCTCCCAGCCCGAGAACCTGCGGGGAGCCTTGAGACCGGGATCCTTCGATCCGGGCGGGTTGGCTGCCTGCTGGATGGCGATGGAGCGGCGGGACGCCTCGGTGGTCGGGGCATAGCGCCAGACTTCGAGGGGCTTGAAGGCGAAGCCGCAGTCCACCACTTGCCGGCTCTGGGGGTTGCCGTTGAGGAAGACGAGCCGGAAGCGGACGTCCGCGGGTGACTCGGCCTCGGCGTGAGCCAGGGCCCGGCGGCGGCGGATGGCCTCGGTCAGCTCGTTCTCGGGGGTTTCGGGAAAGGGGTCCGTCGACAGGAAGTCATCGATCCAGATCTCACGGCCGGCCTCGTCGAGGGCCTCGAGCTCGGCCCGCTGCTCGGCCGACAGCAGCCAGCCGGGCCCGTCCTCGAGGAAGGCCCGCTGGGCCTCGGGCCAGGACCAGGCCGGGGGGGGGCCGGAGGGAGAAGCGGCGCCCGCCAAAGAGGCGAGGGCCAGGGAGACACCAAGGGCGAGGAGGCCGCAACGAGCTGTCATGAGGGCCGGGTGGTTGCACGGGGAATGCCAGAGGACAAAGTCGGGCTCCACGGGCTCGGGGGGAAGGATAGACTCGCGTGACGGAGCCAACCGATGCCCCTCAAGCGTAACGCCCCCATCGCCAGCTGGGTGTCCGGCGACCAGGTCCAGGGTTTCGCCCTGGTCAGCCGCCGCGAGACCCGTCAGGACAAGAACGGCAAGCCCTTCCTCGATCTCGAGCTGTCCGACGCCACCGGCGCCATCGCCGCCAAGGTCTGGGGCGACAGCCCAGCCATGGACAGCGAGTTTGCCGCCTTCGACTTCGTGGCTTTCCGCGGCTCGGTCAAGCTCTACCGGGATGCCCTCCAGCTGTCGATCGACCAGTGCCGGAAGGTCATCGAGGCAGACCGTCAGGACGGCTTCGACGAGAGCCTCCTGATCCCGTCCACCCGTGAGGACATTCAGGATCTGTGGCGCCGCTTGACGCGCATCTACCGGGACGAGATCACCCGGCCGGTGCTCCAGCGCCTAGCGCGCGAGGCGCTGGAGGTCCACGGGCCGGCGCTCAAGGAGCACCCGGCGGCCAAGGCGATGCACCACGCCTACCGGGGCGGCCTGCTCGAGCACGTGGTGTCGATGGCCGAGCTGGCGCTGGCCGTGACCGGCCACTATCGGGACCTCGACCGTGACCTGATCCTGCTCGGCGTGCTCTTCCACGACCTGGGCAAGATCCGTGAGCTGGGCGCCATGCCGGCCAACGACTACACCCCCGAGGGGCGGCTGGTGGGCCACGTGGTGATCGGCCGCGATCTGCTGCTCGCGGCCACGGCCGCCATCGCGGACTTCCCGCCGGACCTGCGCCTCCATCTCGAACATCTGGTGCTCTCCCACCAGGGCAAACGGGAGTTCGCGGCGGTGGTCGAGCCGATGACCGCCGAGGCCCTGGTGCTCCACTTCATCGACGACCTCGACGCCAAGCTCAACCAGCTACGGATCGCCAAGGAGAGGGGCCAGGGGCTCCAGTTCATGAAGGGGCTGGGGCGCTACTTCTACCTCGACGGGCTGACCGCACCGCCAGAAGCCGACGGCGCCCCGGTCGCCGAGGAAGACCTCGGCCCGGCTCCCGAGGAGGTCGAGCTGGAGCCCCAGACGCGGTTGTTCTGAGTAGGGGCGCGGTCACCGCGCCCCGTTGCGAAGAGCCGCAATCCGCCGGTCCGCATCCAAGACCAGGGGATGGTCCGCCGGCAGCTTCGCCGCCAGGCCCTGCCTGCCCTGGGTCAGCAGCTCCTCCGCCTCGACCCCGCGGCCCAGCCGGCCCAGGCAGTCCCCCAGCAGGACTTCCGCCCTCGCGGTGATCACGGCCCCCGGGGCCTGGTGTTGCCGGTAGAGTTCCAGGCTCCGCCGCAGGTGCGGCTCGGCCTCGGCGGCGCGCCCCACGCCGAGCAGCACCAGGCCCCGGTTGCGGTGGGCCGGCGCCATCTCGGGGTGACCTGCCGCCAGCAGCTCCTGGCTGAGGGCCAGGGAGCTCTCGGTGAGGTCGAGGGCCTCCTGGTGGCGCCCCTGTGCGGAGCGCAGCCGGCCGAGGTCCCCCAGGTTACGGGCCACCAGAGTGTGGCGCTCCCCGTAGACCGCCCTCTTGGTGGCCAACGAGCGCTGGTGGAAGTCGCTCGCCTCCTCGAGCTCGCCTTGAGCCTCGAGAGCGTTGGCCAGGTTGCCCATCATGATGGCCGTGAAGGCGTGCCCTTCGCCGTGCACCAAGAGGGCCCCGGTAGTGGCCTCGCGCAGCAGGGGCTCGGCGCCGGCGAAGTCCCCCGAGCGGCTGAGGGCGAGACCCAGGTCGTTCAACGTGAGCAGCCGATCGGGATGGTTCTCCGGCAGGCTCTTGCGCTGGGCCTCGAGAGCGAGCCGGAACTGCTCGCAGGCTTCGTCGCTCTTACCCCGTTCCACCAACAGCAGGCCCAGTCCGCGGCGAACGAGGGCGGTCTCGGGATGGTCCAGACCGCGGCGAGCGATGTTGATCGTGAGGACCTCCCGGAACAGCGGTTCCGCCTTCTCGAGATCCCCCTGGTCTTTGGCCAGCCGGGCCAGGTGGAAGAGCACTGCGGCGCCGTCGACGTCCAGGGGTACCTCGTGCCGCCGGTAGATCGTGAGCGCCTCGGTGAGGATGGCCTCGATCTCCCGCGCTCGCTCGGCTCCGGTGCTGCGGTAGCGCTCCGACAGCACGTTGCCCAGAAGCTTCAGGGCCCAGGCGAGCTGGGTCGAGTTGGGTCCCAGATGCCGGCGCCGCAGCGCCACGGTCTCGCGCAGGTAGCGCTCGGCCGCCTCGTGGTCGCTCTTGAGGAAGCGCAGCCAGCCCAGGGCCTCCAGGCTGTTGGCGAGCTCCGTGGAGTCGGGGCTGGTTCTCCGCCGCAGGTCGAGCGCTTGCTCGAGCAGCGGCTCGGCCTCGTCCATGCCTCCCAGCCCCAGGGTGGCCTGGCCCACGGCGTCGAGCAGCGCCGCTTGGACCTCGGGCTCCTGGCCGAGCTCCGCCGTGACCCGACGGGCCCCCTGCGCGAGCAGCTCGCGCGCGGTGATCTCGCCGGTGCCTTGCCGCGTGTAGGGGTTCGAGTCGCGGAACAGCTGGACCAGGAAGTCGAGGGAGCGAAGGGCCTTGTCGCGCTCCCGCTGGGCATGGTCCCGCTCCCCGAGCAGGCCCACGAAGAGGCCGGCGATGGTTACCATCGCCAGGCCGGCCAGGCCCACGGCCACGCGGTGGCGGCCGACGAACTTGCTGGCCCGGTAGAGAAAGCGATCCGGCTGGGCGGAGATCGGCAAGCCACGGGACCAGGCGTCGAGATCGGCGGCGAGCTCGGCCACCGAGCGGTAGCGGCGCTGGGGATCCTTGCGCAGGGCGGTGGCGACGATGGTGTCGAGGTCGCCGCGCAGCTTCCTCGCCAGCTCCCGCGGCCGCGCCCGCCGGGCGGTGGCCCGCTGCTCGAACGTGGGGCCGTCCTCACCGGGCCGCGGGCCAGACAGTGTGGCGCTTGGCTTGTCCGGCTCCTGTTCGAGGATCGCCCTCTCGAGCTCGTGCGGCAGGTCCCCCGCCAGCCGATAGGGGCTCCGGCCGCACAGCAGCTCGTAGAGCACCACGCCCAAGGCGTAGACGTCGCTCGCCGTGGTGATCGCTTCGCCCCGCACCTGCTCCGGACTCGCCCAGCCCGGGGTCATGGGCCGTAGCTGGGTGCGGGTCTGGCCCGCCCCCGCCTCGTCGGTGAGCAGCTTGGCGATGCCGAAGTCGAGCAGCTTCGGGTCCCCCTCGGCGTTCACCAGCACGTTGGCGGGCTTGATGTCGCGGTGGACGAGCAGGTTCTGGTGGGCGTAGGCCACCGCTTCGAGCAGCTTGCGAAACAGGCGCAGGCGCTCGTCGATGGCCAGCCGGTTCCGGTCGCAGTACTCGTCCAGGGGCAGGCCCTCGACGTGCTCCATGACCAGGAAGGGCACTCCCGCCTCGGTCTCTCCGCCGTCGTAGAGACGGGCGATCCCGGGATGCTCGAGACGGGCCAGGACTTGCCTCTCGGCCAGGAAGCGCTGGCGGGCCGCGGCGTCGAGGCGCTCCGGGTGGAGCAGCTTCAAGGCGACCCGGCGTTCGAACTGGCCGTCATCCCGCTCGGCCAAGTACACGGCTCCCATGCCGCCCCGGCCGAGCAGCCGCACGATGCGATAGGGACCGAAGCGGACTCCGGCCTCGGCGGCCTCGCCCGGGCCGCCGGCCTCGAGCAGCCACTCGGCCGAACGTTCGAGAAAAGTGTGGGCCCGGGCGTCGGCGGCCAGAAGCGCCGCCACGGCGTCCCGAAGCTCCTGGTCACCCTGGCAAGCGCGCTCGAGGAAGCCCGCTCGCTCCTCGGGCGGCACCTCGAGCGCTTCCTCGAAGAGGGCATCCACCAGGGCGAAGCGGTCGGCATCCATCAGGGTTCCTCTCGCTTTCACCATATACGCGCGAAGGAGGGGAAAGACCCTCACCCGCTCGGTCCCCCTCCCTTCGGCTTCGCTCAGGGCAAGCTCCCGGCCCGCCCTCTCCATCCTTCCGGGAGAGGGGGACTGAGGGGGTGAGGACTCCTACCGCTTCAAGTACCGTTCGAACAGCTTCAAGATCCGCCGGTACTCGTCGAGCCACGACGAGGGCTGGCGGAAGCTGTGGGGCTCGACCGGGTAGATCGCCACTTCCCAGTCCTCTTTGCCGAGCTCGATCAGGCGCTGGGCCAGGCGCACCGTGTCCTGGAAGAACACGTTGTCGTCCTGCATGGGCGCGCAGATCAAGAGGGGCTTCTCGAGGCCGTCGGCGAACTCGATCGGCGAGCTCGCCTCGTAGGCCTCCGGGTCCACGCTCGGCGTGTTGAGGATGCTGGCGGTGTAGGAGTGGTTGTAGTGGGCCCAGTCTGTGACCGGGCGCAGGGCGGCCCCGGCGGCGAACAGGTCGGGGCGCTTGAACAGGGCCATCAGGGCGAGGAAGCCGCCGTAGGAGCCGCCGTAGATGCCGAGCCGCTCGCGGTCCAGCGGGTGCCTGGCGGTCAGCCAGGCGATGGCGTCCTCGAGATCCTCGAGCTCCGGCGTGCCCATGCGCCGGTAGATCGCCGTGCGCCAGTCGCGGCCGTACCCCGCCGAAGCGCGGTAGTCGAGGTCGACCACGAAGTAGCCGCGGCGGGTCAGAAGGGTGTGGAACATCATCTCGCGGAAGTAGGTGGACCAGCCCTGGTGGGCGTTCTGGAGATAGCCGGCACCGTGGATGAAGAACACCGCGGGGAAGCGAGCCTCCGGGGAAGCCGATTCGATACCGACCGGCGCATAGACACGAGCGTGGATCGGCCAGGCGGCGTGGTTCGAGGGGATCGCGACGTAGCTGGGCGGCGTCCAGGCGATGGCGCGGAACTCGTCCGAGACGGTGTGGGTCAGGCGACGCGGCTCGGAGTCGGGGCGGAGATCCTGGAGGTAGAGCTCGGGGGGTTCCAGGGCCTTCGAGTGGAGAACCAGGAGGCGGCTCTCGTCCGGCGACAGCCAGAACTGGTTGAGGCCGCCCAGGCGGGTGAGGGCCTCACCCGCCCCCGTGGCGACGGAGACCCGATGCACCTCGTAGATGCCGGGGTGCTCGGCGTTGGCCAGGAAGTAGAGCCAGGCGCCGTCGCGGCTGGCCACCACGTTCGAGACCACGAACTGGCCCTCGGTCAGCCGGCGGCCCGCGGCGCCCTCGGCCATGGGCAGCAGGTAGAGCTGCGAGAACCCCGTCTCCTCGGAGAGATAGTAGAGGGCGCTGCCGTCCGGCAGCCAGCCCACGTCATGGAAGTCCCAGCCCACCCAGGCCTCGTCGTGCAGGCGGTGCAGAGTGACCAGGGCGCGGGTCTCGAGATCGACCAGGGAGATCCAGCGGTCCTTGTTGTCGCGGGAGAAGGCCGTCACCGCCACGCGGTCGCCGGCCGGACTCCAGAGGATCGGGCCGAAGGTAACCGGGCGCGGCTTGGCCGGCTCAGCGGGCGGCACCGGCGCGGGCTCCGCGGGGACCTCGACGGGCACCACCTCGGGCTCGACGGGCGGGGGCTCTGCCGCCTGCTGGGGCGAGGGCGTTGCGCCGTCCGGGGTGGCCACCGGCAGATCCTCCTGCTCGACGCCCCCGGTGGCCGGGACCTCGGTCTTCCGCTTCTTGCGCTCCTCGGCCCTCCTCTTGAGCTCGGCCAGGGGGTCGACCTCGATGCCCGGCAGCGCTGCGAGGTCGAGCTCCTTCTGCTCGCGGCTGGCGAGGTCGATCAGCACCAGCCGCTCGCTCGCCTCCTCACCCGTGCCGACCTTGGCCCGCACCTCCTTGGGCTCGACGTAGCCGCTCTCGGTGACCCAGGCCGGCATCATGTCCTTGCGGCCGGGGCTCTCGTCCTTCTTGCCCAGAACCACCAGGAGGAAGCGGGCGTTGGGCGCCAGCGAGACCTGGCGAATCTCTACTCCTTCCCCCAGGTAGAACGGCGGAGCCAGGCGGGTCGGGTCGGCCCTGCGCTCGGCCAGCTCCCTCGCCTCGGCGGCCTCCTTGCGCTCCTTCCCGCTGCTGAGGAAGTCGAACAGGCGCAGCTGCTGCTCGGCGAGATAGCCCTCCGGCGGCTTCTTCTCCATCGGGTCCTTCTCGAGGCGCAGCTCGGCCAGCTGCTCTTCGAGGCCGCTCTCGAGGTCGCGCACGAAGAGGTCGTTGCCGCGGTGAAAGCTCACCCGCCGCCCATCCGCCAGGAAGCTCGGTGCCCGCTCGGCGGCAGCGGTGCGGGTGAGCTGGCGCACCGTGCCGGCGGCGAGCTCCTTGACGAACAAATCCCCGGCCCGCTCGTAGACCTTGCGCGTGCGATCGGGAGAGAAGGAACCGCCGGGAGCGTCCGCCGAACCGGTCTCGCCCAGGCCCACGACGCGCCGTAGCTCGCCCTCGACGCCGATCTCGACGAGGTCCCGCTGCTCCTCCCCCGGCCGCTTCTGGAGGTAGTAGATCGAGCGACCGTCATCCGTCCAGTAGGGGCTCTCGGGCGCATTGCCCAGCCAGTCCGGGTGGGCCATGATGCGCTCGAGCGTGAGCCCGTCGTCCGGGGCTTGCGCCCCCGCGACGAGAGCGACCAACAAGGCTGCGGTGAGGAGAGACGAACGGAGCGTTCGCAGGGCAACCCGAGGGGAATGAGGCATGGAAAGGATCTCCAGAGTCAGGAGCAGGGTGGGCAGGATATCACCGCGGTTCTTCGGCCTCGGGGCGGCGCTGCTCGCCGCGGCGGGGGCGTCGGCCGCGGATTGGCCCGGCTGGCGGGGCCCCGCGCGGGACGGTCGCATCGCGGCCTTCACCGCCCCCGGCGCCTGGCCGGGCACGCTCTCGAAGCTGTGGAGCGTGGAGGTGGGGGAGGGCCATTCCTCGCCCGTGGTGGCCGGCGGCAAGGTCTTCGTGCTCAGTCGCCAGGGAGAGGAGGAGAGGGTGGCGGCCCTTTCGCCCGCGGACGGCCGCACCCTGTGGAGCGCCAGCTACCCCGCCCCCTACCAGATGAACCCGGCGGCCTTCTCCCACGGCAAGGGGCCCAAGGCCACGCCGGCCTGGGCGGACGGCCGCCTCTTCACCTTCGGCATCAGCGGCATCCTCTCGGCGTTCGACGCCGAAAAGGGCACCCTGCTCTGGCGCAAGGACTTCACCGGCCGCTTCAAGACCACCTCGCCGCTTTACGGCACCGCCACCTCGCCTCTGGTGGACGGCTCTCGGGTGATCGTCTGGGCCGGCGGTCACGGCCAGGGGGCCCTGCTCGCCTTCGACGCCGCCACCGGCAAGGAGCTGTGGGCGCAACCCGTGGACGGCCCGGGCTACGCCTCGCCGGTGGTCGCCGAGATGGCCGGGGTGCGGCAGCTGGTGACGCAGAGCGAGGGTCAGCTGCTCGGCATCTCCCTCGAGCGGGGCGAGGTGCTGTGGCAGGCGCCCTTCTCGACCGAGTACACCCAGAACAGCGTGACGCCCCTGGTGATGGGGGACGTGGTGATCGTCTCGGGCCTGGACAAGGGCTTGGCGGCGATGCGGATCGTGAAGAAGGGGGCCGGCTTCGCCCTCGAGCCCGTGTGGCGCAACGAGGAGGTGCCCCTCTACCTGTCCTCGCCGGTGCTGGCCGGCGATCGCGTGTGCGGCATCTCGCACAAGCGCAAGGGGCAGCTTTTCTGCGTGGACGCCAAGACCGGCAAGACCGCCTGGGCGACCACGGGCAGGGACGGCGAGCATGCCTCGATCCTGGCCGCCGGGGATCTGTTGGTGGTGCTCACGGACGGCGCGGACCTGGTGGTGGCGAAGGCATCCGGCGCGGCCTACCAGGAGCTGGCCCGCTACCGGGTGGCCGACAGCGCCACCTGGGCCCACCCGGTGGTGGATGGCCGCGAGATCCTGGTCAAGGACCTCAAGCACCTGGCCCGCTGGAGGCTCGAATGAGTGCCGCCATCGCGAGTGCCGCCGCCACTGGCACCATCGGCCCGGACCCTCACCGCCCGCTGCGGCTCTGGCTGCGCTTCCAGGCCGCGGTGATGGGCTGCGCGTTCCTCTTCGTCTTCGTCCCCACGGCCTGGATGCAGGCGATCAACAACCTCATGGGGCTCGGCCCCCTGCCCGAGGCGCCGATCGTGGGCTACCTGACCCGCTCCCTCTCCGCCCTCTACGGCGTCTACGGCAGCCTGCACTGGCTCTCGGCCACCGACCCGGAGCGCCTCAAACCCCTCATCCGCTACATGGCCTGGGCCGCCCTCGCCTGGGGCCCCGGCCTCGCCGCCATCGACCTAGCCGTCGGCATGCCCGCCACCTGGATCGCCGGCGAAGCCCTCGCCCCGCCGGTGGGCGGGTTGGTGACGCTGTGGTTGGTGGGGCGGGGGGAGCGGAGGTGAAGGGGGCTCGGGCTTGGCGCCTCCTCTACGGAGGAGGCGGCGCCTGCGCTTCCCACCCTACAACGCCTCCACCAGCCGCAGCCCCTCGTCCACCCTCACCACCAAGCTTCCCGGCAACTCCGCCTCCTTCTCCGGCAAGAAGCGACGGTCCGTGGTGACGATCTGCGACACGTTGGCCACGGATCCCGTGGGCAGACCGGTCCGAACGAACACCGCGATCTGAGGCGAGCAGGATCCCGTCACCGCGGCAGGAATTGCGGTGCCTCCCGCTCCAGCGCCGCCTCGATGACCCGCCGCGCCGACTTGCGCCGCGCCAGCCCATCCCACGCCAGCAGCAGGTCTCCCGGGCGATCCGCCTGCAAAACCTCCAGCAGCGCCAGGGCTTGGCGCAGATCCTTCCTGGCTCTCGCCTGTTCGGAGGCGGGGCGTTGGCGGGAGAGCCAGACCTTGTGCAGGGCGAAGCGGGCCGGGGTGGGGAGGCGGACGGCGATGCCGGCACCGGCCAGCAGCGCGGCGGGCACGGTCTCCTCGAGCAGGTAGTCGAGGAAGGGCAGGGGCTGGGCGAAGACGCCGAGACCGGGTACGCCCACGGGGACGGTGTCACCCCGCCGGCGGGCCGGGGCGAGGAAGTCCACCCGGATCTCCCGGCCCCTGACGTTGAAGGAGGTGGAGGGCAGCCGGTGGTCCAGGGCCGGCACCGGCAGGAAGCCCATGGCCGGGTCGGTCAGGGCCTGCGCCACTCGGGCGGGCGGCTCCTGCCCGAGGGCGAAGGCGATCGCCAGGTCTTGGGCCACGTTCACGTCCTGGGTGGCCAGGTTCTGGTGGTCGAAGCGCACCCCCAGCAGGTTGCCGTAGGCCGCGAAGGCCTGGGTGCCGACCAGCGCCCCACCCCGCACGAACACCCCCAGGTCCGCCAGCAGGGTCAGCACCCGCGTCTGAGAGGGGAGCACCCGCGCGGCACCACCTTGGATCAGCATCGCCACCAGCCGGGCGCGAGCGGCCTCATCGGCCGCCAGCTCGGTGCGGGCCGCGGCCGTCCGCGCCATCCAGTCGCGCAGCGCCGGTGTCTCCGGCCCCAGGTAGCGCTGGGTCTTCTCGCTGCCGGTCGAGGTCTGGAGATACCAATAGCGCCGCCCCTTGATCTCCTTCGAGACGAAGGTGCCCGGGGGCAGGCCTCGGGCGAGCCTCTCCGCCTCGGCCTGGAAGGTCTGGTCCAGCAGCTCGGCGTAGAGGGTCTGGACGGTGTCGGGCAGGCGCTGGATCGGCATCTGGACCTCGGGGAGTTATACGCAGAGTATCCAAACCCTGCGTATAACCTCAAACCCCATCCTGTTCGGTCAACTCCGGTACGATCCCGGGATGCTCCCCCAGCACCTCGCCCCCGCCCTCGGGGCACTGGTCCTGAGCTCCCTCCTCGCCTGCTCCGCTTCCTCGCCTCCGTCCGGCTCGCTCGTCGTGCGCTGCGGGCGGTTGTTCGATGGGGTCTCGGACGAGGTGAAGACCGGCGTCACCGTGTGGATTGAAGGCCGGCGGATCCGGGCGGTGGGGACGAGCGTTGAGGTGCCGCGGGGGACGCCGGAGCTGGACCTCTCGGGCCACACCTGCCTGCCCGGGCTGATCGACCTGCACACCCACTTGACCTCGGTGCCGGAGGACACCGCGGACCTGCGGGTCTTCCTGACGCGCACCTTCGAGGCGTCCGTCGCCGTGGGCCGGCGCTCGGCCCAGGCCACGCTGGCGGCCGGCTTCACCACCGTGAGGGACGTGGGCACCTACCTCGCCTTCGACGAGATGACCCTGCGGGACGAGATCGAGGCTGGCAAGACCCCCGGGCCGCGCATCCAGGGCGCCGGGGCCTACCTGACCATCCCGGGCGGCGGTGGGGACCTCCTGATCCCCGGCGTGCCGGAGGCGGAGATCCCGGCCGTGGTGCGGCGGGGTGTCGCACGGGGGGCGGCGGCGTTCGCGGCCCGGGCCGAGGACATCGCGGCTGGCGGGGCGGATCTGCTCAAGGTGATCGCCTCGGGTGCCGTGCTGGCCTACGGCGGGGTGCCCGGGGCGCCGGAGATGACGCCGGAGGAGCTCGCTGCGGTGGTGGTGGTGGCCCGCCGGCACGGGCTCAAGGTGGCGGCCCACGCCCACGGTGCGCAGTCGGTCCGCGAGGCGATCCTAGCTGAGGCCGACACCATCGAGCACGCCTCCCTGATCGACGAAGAAGGTCTCGCCCTCGCCCGCGAGCGGGGCACGGTGCTGGTGATGGACGTCTACAACGGCGACTACATCGACACCGAGGGCCGCCGGCAGGGCTGGCCCCAGGAGTTCCTGGACAAGAACCTCGCCACCACCGAGGAGCAGCGTCGCCGCTTCACCCGCGCCGTCGCGCTGGGAGTCGCGATCGGCTTCGGCACCGACGCCGCCGTCTTCCCCCACGGCGACAACGCGCGCCAGTTCCGCATCATGGTCGAGAGGGGGATGACGCCCATGGCGGCCATCCGCTCGGCCACCTCGGTGGCGGCCAAGGCAATGGGCTGGGAGGACCGGGTGGGCGCCCTCGTCCCCGGCCGCTTCGGCGACCTGATCGCCGTGTCGGGGGATCCACTGGCAGAGGTATCGCTGTTGGAACAGGTCGCTGCCGTGGTCAAGGGTGGAGAAGTGGTGAAAGAGCGCCCGTAGCCCTCACCCTTCTCCCGCCTCAGGCCGCAACGGGAGCTGCCTCCACCACCGTGCGCTGCGAAGGCCAACAGCCGGCGACCAGGCCCTCGGCCCTGCCGTCCACCCTACCCCCCAAAGGCCTTCCCGAGGTGGTACACCGCCTGCCTCTTCCACCACGCCCAGTTGTGGGACACATCGTGGCCCCAGATGTCGCGTAGAGCGTTTCATGATGAGTTGTGAGGTTTCGTCGTGTGGCGTTGTGTGTTGTAAGTCTCTCATTTTGCGTGTCTTACGGCGTAGCGTTCCGAGTTTCTGCGTTTCGCTGAGTGCTCTGACGGGGCTTTCTGGGGTACAGTGTTCCCTGCGATTTGCACCCCAATTTGCACCCCAGAAACCGCTTCTTGAGACGACTTGGAGAGCGCTCCATGGACCGGTTCAGCCTGCCGAGCTGGCTTCGTTCTGGCGACCCGCCGGCCGAGGGCAAGCTGGTCGAGCACCTCGTTGAGACTGCCGTTGTCACGCCGCTCGAGCCAGTCCAGCACCTCGCTCCGCCTCCAATTCAAGGTCCCCTTGAGATCCCGGGGGAACCCCGACGGGAAGACGCCGAGGCGTCGCCAGTGCCAGAGGGTCTTCCGGCCGACTCCGACCAGCTCCATGACCTCCTGCTGGGTCAAGAGCACCTCGCGTTCACGGGTTCTGTCCAACACCGTCACCTCCAAGCCTCGAAAGAAGACCGATGCCCAGCCTGCGTTTGACGGATCGCGCCCTTCGATCCCTCACGACCGAGGAGAGCCGCGAAGACATCCACGACGCCTCGTTCCCAGCCTTCCTCGTTCGGGTCAGCGGAAACGGCAGCAAGACCTTCTACTTCCGGTACCGAGGAGCAGACGGGAAGTACCGGCGCCTGCACCTCGGCAAGTTCCCGGCCGTCAGCCTGGCAGACGCGCGGTCTGCTGCTCGGGAGCTCGAGCTTCAGGTCGACCGCGGTGAGGATCCGGGCCTGAGGAATGAAGAGTGGCGGAAGGCCCCCACCGTTGCCATGGCGGTTGACGAGTACATCGAGCGCTACGCGAAACGCCACCAGCGGTCCTGGCGGAACACGCAGAGAGTGCTGCACAAGGACATCGTGCCGGTGATCGGGCACCGCAAGCTCGCCGACATCAAGAGGCGGGACATCAGCCTGCTCGTCGAAGGAATTGTCGGCCGCGGTGCACCCCAGAGTGCAAACCAAGCTCTGGGCATGATGCGTCACCTCTTCCGGTGGGCGGCGCGAGAGGAGCTGCTCGAGATCGACCCTTGCTTCGGCGTCCAGCAGCCTGCGCCGTACACGACCCGGGACCGCAACCTCTCGCCCGCCGAGATCCGTCTGGTCTGGAGCGCTCTCGATGAGGAGCTGCCTGTGCTGAGCGGTGGTCTTAGGCTGATGCTGCTTCTGGGCCAGCGGGGGAACGAGGTTCGGCGAATGCGCTGGGCCGACCTCAACGGTGACCTGTGGACGATCCCAGCCGAACACAGCAAGAGCGGCAGGGCGCATCTCGTGCCGCTTTCCGAGTCGGCCAGGGAGGAGATCGAGTCTCACCGGGGGCGCAGCCAGACCTGGGTCCTGCCCTCCCCGGATGGTGACTTCCCCGTGAGCAGAACGACTTCCAGTCGCTTGACTCAGCGCGTGGCCAGTGCCCACGGGATGGCCCGTTGGACAGCTCACGATCTTCGTCGCACGGTGGCTTCCCAGCTTGCCGAGATGGGGGTCGAGGAGTTCGTGATCCAGAGAATCCTGGGGCACGCCTACTCGACGGTCACCGCAACCTACAACCGCTACAGCTACCTGGCGGAGAAGCGGGCCGCGCTCGAGAAGTGGGGGCAGCGGCTGATGGAGATCGTGGGGGCCGAGGGCGCGGAAGCTGCGCGGTAGCCCTCTTCGAGAACTTTCCCCCGCCGGCAGGAGGACGTTGGAGGACGCTCGGGCCTCAACGACCCGAAGTGGGTCCGCCATCCGTCCTTCCGGGGCGATTCTGGTAGGCTCGGGTGACATACTGGGCCTGAGGATAGGATCTGAGATTGTAATTGTCAAGCACGGATGTCACTCTTCGACGATACGGGCAGGAGAGGAATGAGGAGCCACGAGCCATGCCGAGAGCCAAGAGCCCTTCTCTGAACCCACCGGCCCCGGAATG
>DASUEU010000028.1:0-72639 GCA_036274895.1 Thermoanaerobaculia bacterium
TCACCAGGAGACCACCGAACAGCTACTTGCTACCCAACGGAGGAAGAGATAAGAAACCCACGCCGAGGCCAACTACCGCGCCTCCCAACTGGCTCCTTTATGCCGATCACGGGTGGCTCGATTAGGGCGGTCGGTGACACCCTGTCTCAATCCACGCCCCTGCGCGGGGCGAGTCCGGCGGCCGTCTGGTATGAGTTGCCGGCAGACCTGTTTCAATCCACGCCCCTGCGCGGGGCGAGTCCCTCGCCGAACTAGAGACGTTAGACATCTAAGGAGTTTCAATCCACGCCCCTGCGCGGGGCGAGTCCCGGTGTCATCTAGGCTAATACTCGACGAGTACGCCGTTTCAATCCACGCCCCTGCGCGGGGCGAGTCGCCGGCTGGTCGGGAAGCTCCACCCGCCGGAGCCGTTTCAATCCACGCCCCTGCGCGGGGCGAGTCCGTCGGATCCCCCTGGACTAGCCACGGGTCCGCTGTTTCAATCCACGCCCCTGCGCGGGGCGAGTCCACAGGTTTCATTCCATGGAGCTTGGGGCCTTGTGGTTTCAATCCACGCCCCTGCGCGGGGCGAGTCTTGCTCACCTCCCGCGGGATTTCCAACATAACCCCGGTTTCAATCCACGCCCCTGCGCGGGGCGAGTCCGCAAACAGCTGAAACTCACCGCGGTTCTCTCGGAGTTTCAATCCACGCCCCTGCGCGGGGCGAGTCCTACCGGATTACGGTGGGCGGCCTAGCTCTTCTGGTTTCAATCCACGCCCCTGCGCGGGGCGAGTCCGAGCCCATCGAGGAGCTGCTGGGCCTGATGAGGTTTCAATCCACGCCCCTGCGCGGGGCGAGTCCAAGTCGGTCGCCTTCGGCGCGCACACCATCATGGGTTTCAATCCACGCCCCTGCGCGGGGCGAGTCCTTGCTCGAGGTTGGGGTCGGCGTCGTCGACGTTGGGTTTCAATCCACGCCCCTGCGCGGGGCGAGTCTCGCGGCGGAAGCCAACGTCCGCGAGTACCTGGAGGTTTCAATCCACGCCCCTGCGCGGGGCGAGTCCACCGATGACGGCAACGCGGCGCGGGGAGGCGTAGTTTCAATCCACGCCCCTGCGCGGGGCGAGTCAGGCGACGCTGACTGACCCTTTGAGGGCGCCCGGGGTTTCAATCCACGCCCCTGCGCGGGGCGAGTCCTCGCCAACGCCTCCACCCCGTCGGTGTAGAGGTGTTTCAATCCACGCCCCTGCGCGGGGCGAGTCCTCTCCGCCTGGCAGGGCGGGGCGGGGTCGATCGAGTTTCAATCCACGCCCCTGCGCGGGGCGAGTCCCCGAGCTTCCCGGGCAAGGTCCGTTCACCGAGGCCGTTTCAATCCACGCCCCTGCGCGGGGCGAGTCCGGTCGCCGGCTACGAGGGCAAGCACCCCTGCGAGTTTCAATCCACGCCCCTGCGCGGGGCGAGTCCCCGCCAGACCAGGAAGGGACCGGACCACGACTTCGTTTCAATCCACGCCCCTGCGCGGGGCGAGTCCTGGAGGACTGGCAAGAGGTCGAGTCGCTCGAGGTGTTTCAATCCACGCCCCTGCGCGGGGCGAGTCCGATCGGTCGCTTCTACTTCCTTGTGACACCCCGGTTTCAATCCACGCCCCTGCGCGGGGCGAGTCGGGGCCGGCGCCGAAGGCGCGATGGAATGGATCTGGTTTCAATCCACGCCCCTGCGCGGGGCGAGTCCGGTCGACCACGCCAGACCGTAGACGACGCGACTGTTTCAATCCACGCCCCTGCGCGGGGCGAGTCCTTGACCAAGCACCAGCCTACGCCGACGACACCGTTTCAATCCACGCCCCTGCGCGGGGCGAGTCCAGCTCGCGTTCGCCGTCACGACCGGGTTGAGCGGGTTTCAATCCACGCCCCTGCGCGGGGCGAGTCCTCCCAACACTGTTGTTCAACACCGTCACCCAGAAAGTTTCAATCCACGCCCCTGCGCGGGGCGAGTCCCGCGGCGGCGCGGAAGCTCTCCCAGGCTTTCCGTGGTTTCAATCCACGCCCCTGCGCGGGGCGAGTCGCCGGCCAGCCGGCTGCTGACCGCCGAGCCGTCAGTTTCAATCCACGCCCCTGCGCGGGGCGAGTCGGCGCTTGCGGACGTACTCTGGGGCGAGCTGCCAGTTTCAATCCACGCCCCTGCGCGGGGCGAGTCTTCAGGGCCGATCGGGCGGAAGGCCTCGCTGTTGAGTTTCAATCCACGCCCCTGCGCGGGGCGAGTCGCGGCATGTTCGTGCCCTCCTTCTGGGCAATTGAGTTTCAATCCACGCCCCTGCGCGGGGCGAGTCGTCTATATGTACAAGGTGCCCGGGCTAAAGTTCATCGTTTCAATCCACGCCCCTGCGCGGGGCGAGTCAGAAGCGTTTCCGCCTCTGCCGCCAGGGC
The DNA here is from genome assembly GCA_036274895.1 of Thermoanaerobaculia bacterium. Lineage (GTDB taxonomy): Bacteria > Acidobacteriota > Thermoanaerobaculia > Multivoradales > SZUA-115 > CALMKX01. Next base: position 2,406 of record DASUEU010000028.1, read on the forward strand.
CTCCCGCTCGTTTCAATCCACGCCCCTGCGCGGGGCGAGTCGTGGATTCGCCTCGGGTCGGTGCCGTCTGGGGAGGGTTTCAATCCACGCCCCTGCGCGGGGCGAGTCCGAACCGTCCCAGGCAGTCGAGCAGCGGCTCGCCCTGTTTCAATCCACGCCCCTGCGCGGGGCGAGTCCCGCGTTCCTTCGTCGACCAGGACCGCCGACAGGTTTCAATCCACGCCCCTGCGCGGGGCGAGTCCCGGAAGAGAGCGAGGGAGAGGCCCGCACCTTCGAGGTTTCAATCCACGCCCCTGCGCGGGGCGAGTCGCTGCCAAGAATATCCTGGCTTCCGGATAGCGAGTTTCAATCCACGCCCCTGCGCGGGGCGAGTCGATTTCCTCGGTGCCGCTTCCGTTGCTCCGAAAGGTTTCAATCCACGCCCCTGCGCGGGGCGAGTCGATATCGGAGGCCAGTTCGCGGCCGACGCTGTTGGTTTCAATCCACGCCCCTGCGCGGGGCGAGTCTTCTACCGGATTACGGTGGGCGGCCTAGCTCTTCTCGTTTCAATCCACGCCCCTGCGCGGGGCGAGTCGGCTACGGGCGGCCTTGGACATCGTTGCTGGGTTGGTTTCAATCCACGCCCCTGCGCGGGGCGAGTCAAGTATCAGCAGGGGGCGGGCGTCGCTCCGTCTGAGGTTTCAATCCACGCCCCTGCGCGGGGCGAGTCCAAGAGACCCAAACCCCAGCCCGCCTTAGAACCAGAGTTTCAATCCACGCCCCTGCGCGGGGCGAGTCCCGGTAACCCAGGCGGTTCTCCGCCTGTTCATTCAGTTTCAATCCACGCCCCTGCGCGGGGCGAGTCACCGGGCAGCGAAAGGAGCCAAATGAGCGAAGAAGTTTCAATCCACGCCCCTGCGCGGGGCGAGTCCGCCGGCCTTCCTCTGGTGAGCTCGGTACATCTGGGTTTCAATCCACGCCCCTGCGCGGGGCGAGTCCACATGCCGCATCTCCTGTGGATTGGTTCTTAGCTAGTTTCAATCCACGCCCCTGCGCGGGGCGAGTCTTCGAGTAGCGCCACCACTAAACGTCCGCATACTGGTTTCAATCCACGCCCCTGCGCGGGGCGAGTCGCCCAAGCCGCGCCCCAAGAAGGGCAAGAAGTGCGTTTCAATCCACGCCCCTGCGCGGGGCGAGTCCCATCGCCGGCTCTTCCGTCGTCATGGCCAAGGGAGTTTCAATCCACGCCCCTGCGCGGGGCGAGTCCCCCCTCGACGCGGCCGGCCATCTCGGGTGAGGCGTTTCAATCCACGCCCCTGCGCGGGGCGAGTCGTCGTAAGCGACGTACCACGTTGCGGCGCCGTACTGTTTCAATCCACGCCCCTGCGCGGGGCGAGTCTAAAGACTACGGTGTAGTCATCGGCCGGAGTCAGGTTTCAATCCACGCCCCTGCGCGGGGCGAGTCCTGAGGTCTCCCGCCCCGCCACTTGACACGAGGCGGTTTCAATCCACGCCCCTGCGCGGGGCGAGTCTGAGCTTCGGCGCTGCTGGCGTACCGTCGGCCGTGTTTCAATCCACGCCCCTGCGCGGGGCGAGTCGTGGCTCAACCGCGGCTTCGGCCGCAGGAAGGGGTTTCAATCCACGCCCCTGCGCGGGGCGAGTCCAAGCGAGTGGTATTAGTGTCGGCAACACTAGGTCGAAGTTTCAATCCACGCCCCTGCGCGGGGCGAGTCAAAGGTATGGGGGAATTCGACTTAATAATCCTCGATGTTTCAATCCACGCCCCTGCGCGGGGCGAGTCACTACGCCCGGGCGGAGTTCGAGCTGGCCAGGCACAGTTTCAATCCACGCCCCTGCGCGGGGCGAGTCCCAGTCGGCCACGGCCTCGATCTGGCCGCGGCCGTCGTTTCAATCCACGCCCCTGCGCGGGGCGAGTCTTAACCTAACCACGACGGAGGAAACAGAAATGCCCGTTTCAATCCACGCCCCTGCGCGGGGCGAGTCACTCGACCAACGCCGCGATGCGCTGCGCGTTACGGTTTCAATCCACGCCCCTGCGCGGGGCGAGTCGTGCCAACAAGGCGAAGGCCGCAATGTTAGCTCAGTTTCAATCCACGCCCCTGCGCGGGGCGAGTCCCATGGAAGGTCCAACGAAAGCCAAGGAGGGAGAGTTTCAATCCACGCCCCTGCGCGGGGCGAGTCCGCCGGCAGGCTCGCCTCGTCGGCGACCGGCGGCAGGTTTCAATCCACGCCCCTGCGCGGGGCGAGTCGAGGCTCGAGACCCGCACGAGCTGCTGGCCTCGTGTTTCAATCCACGCCCCTGCGCGGGGCGAGTCACCGATGGAAGAATCAGATTCTCGGCCTATGGGGAAGTTTCAATCCACGCCCCTGCGCGGGGCGAGTCTGTAGGTTCCCTCATCTTCGCCTTCCTGCCCTCCCGTTTCAATCCACGCCCCTGCGCGGGGCGAGTCGCGACAGGAGCCAATGCCTCCACTCAACCGTCCCGTTTCAATCCACGCCCCTGCGCGGGGCGAGTCGCGCTCCATCAGGTACTCGCGAACATCCCTGATCCGTTTCAATCCACGCCCCTGCGCGGGGCGAGTCGCGGCTCCCGCGACCCCAGCCGCGCCGCCTGCCAGTTTCAATCCACGCCCCTGCGCGGGGCGAGTCCCTCGCGCCAGTCCGAAGGCGGCACGGCGCCATGGTTTCAATCCACGCCCCTGCGCGGGGCGAGTCCATGGTCATCCTCCGATCGTTGACGTCTCCGGCGAGTTTCAATCCACGCCCCTGCGCGGGGCGAGTCGTCCGGATCCTTCACAGGCTCCCCGTCTTCGGGCGGGTTTCAATCCACGCCCCTGCGCGGGGCGAGTCCGAGAGGGCTCGAGAGTTCTTCCGAGAGCTGCTGCCGTTTCAATCCACGCCCCTGCGCGGGGCGAGTCCTCTCGTTGGTCGTGCTCGTTCCACAGCTCGATGGGGTTTCAATCCACGCCCCTGCGCGGGGCGAGTCTCGCGTCCTTCGACGAGGCCGCACTGCCCGAAGAAGTTTCAATCCACGCCCCTGCGCGGGGCGAGTCGGTCAACTTGATGAATGAGGTTTTGGTGCCCCTAGTTTCAATCCACGCCCCTGCGCGGGGCGAGTCCATCGCGAAGCGGTAGCAATTCGCACAGTTCTTGTGTTTCAATCCACGCCCCTGCGCGGGGCGAGTCCGAACCCTCACCCGCCCCGAAGCTTCCGCCGGCGAGTTTCAATCCACGCCCCTGCGCGGGGCGAGTCCCAGTTCCTCCATGTTCATCAGGCGCCACCACACCCGGTTTCAATCCACGCCCCTGCGCGGGGCGAGTCGCGGAGGGCTTCGAGGTTGCGATGGCGGGCGCTTCGTTTCAATCCACGCCCCTGCGCGGGGCGAGTCGGCCTTGTTGGGTGTGTGGGGGCGAGTCGCTGGTGTTTCAATCCACGCCCCTGCGCGGGGCGAGTCCGCAGCTCGGCCGGGTCGAGGCCGGCCTCGGCGAGTTTCAATCCACGCCCCTGCGCGGGGCGAGTCCAACGCCACGGGCCCCTCGGCCTGCGCTACGAGGTTTCAATCCACGCCCCTGCGCGGGGCGAGTCAGCGAGGAGAGCAGGGGCCGCAAGAGCGCGGCGGGTTTCAATCCACGCCCCTGCGCGGGGCGAGTCCGAGGATGGTCAGCGCGTTAAGCGCTACGGGTGAGTTTCAATCCACGCCCCTGCGCGGGGCGAGTCGCCGCACCCATGCCGCCGGCACAACAGCCTCACGGTTTCAATCCACGCCCCTGCGCGGGGCGAGTCCAACACTCTCACCACCACCAACACGTCTCGCCGCAGTTTCAATCCACGCCCCTGCGCGGGGCGAGTCCTGCATGATCTCTTCATCCATCAGCTCAGCTCCTTGTTTCAATCCACGCCCCTGCGCGGGGCGAGTCGCAAGGCGACGGCCTTCTCGTACCCGTCATCATCGTTTCAATCCACGCCCCTGCGCGGGGCGAGTCTTCGGATATCATGGTAGCAGTCCAGCCCAGCAATGTGTTTCAATCCACGCCCCTGCGCGGGGCGAGTCAGAAACGGCGAGCGCCGGCCCTGTGAGAAGGAGGTGTTTCAATCCACGCCCCTGCGCGGGGCGAGTCGGGGCGGACAACCGGGCCGCTCTCGAGGGGTGGGAGTTTCAATCCACGCCCCTGCGCGGGGCGAGTCACGAGGCCAACACGATGCTCGAAGGCGACATCTTCGTTTCAATCCACGCCCCTGCGCGGGGCGAGTCTCGCCTTCCCGCCCCGCGAGGGGTGGGTGGTCAAAGTTTCAATCCACGCCCCTGCGCGGGGCGAGTCGCCATCTCGGCGGAGATGTTGCGGTCTCCGCCGTAGTTTCAATCCACGCCCCTGCGCGGGGCGAGTCCGGAGCGACGTGCTCGTGGGCTGGGGGGGTGACGGTTTCAATCCACGCCCCTGCGCGGGGCGAGTCTCAAAGGCGTCGTTGTCGGTATCGAACCGGAGCTTGTTTCAATCCACGCCCCTGCGCGGGGCGAGTCAGCAGAGCGCTCGTGCGCGGACAAAGCCCGTGGCGTTTCAATCCACGCCCCTGCGCGGGGCGAGTCCGCCTCGCGCGCGAGGGAGAGAGACGGATAGTCGGTTTCAATCCACGCCCCTGCGCGGGGCGAGTCGGCGTGGTGCACGGCTTCCTCCTAGCGCTTCGCGGTTTCAATCCACGCCCCTGCGCGGGGCGAGTCACGGGGTAAGTACATTGTTCGTCTAGACTTAGTCTGTTTCAATCCACGCCCCTGCGCGGGGCGAGTCCCACGACCTGCCGGAACTCCGCGAAGTCAGCTTCCGGGTTTCAATCCACGCCCCTGCGCGGGGCGAGTCGTTGTTTCGGGGTGGGCCGCGATTGCCAGCTCGAGTTTCAATCCACGCCCCTGCGCGGGGCGAGTCCGAAGGTTCGGGCTCGACCCGCACGCCACGATCCCGTTTCAATCCACGCCCCTGCGCGGGGCGAGTCCTGGTGGTGCTGCGACAGGCTCGACGCCACCAGAGAGTTTCAATCCACGCCCCTGCGCGGGGCGAGTCGCTCCCCCACCAGCCCGTGGGCTTCTCGGAGTCGTTTCAATCCACGCCCCTGCGCGGGGCGAGTCGGATCGCTGTTTGTCTACCCCGATCCGTGGCGAGGGTTTCAATCCACGCCCCTGCGCGGGGCGAGTCCCGATCTCTACGCCGATGTCCTCATGGAGATCGAGTTTCAATCCACGCCCCTGCGCGGGGCGAGTCCTACCGTCCGGGCGCTCCCAGATCCCGGTCACGCGGTTTCAATCCACGCCCCTGCGCGGGGCGAGTCGAAGCCACGGCCAAGGCCATCCTCGAACCGAAGTCGTTTCAATCCACGCCCCTGCGCGGGGCGAGTCATCAGCTCCCCGGCCCTCCTCGCCGTCGTTCGCAGGTTTCAATCCACGCCCCTGCGCGGGGCGAGTCTCCAGCGCAAGGCCAGCATCGAGGAGGATGCGCAGTTTCAATCCACGCCCCTGCGCGGGGCGAGTCCCCGCTTCCGCCGCCACGAGCAGGTAGCCGCCGAGTTTCAATCCACGCCCCTGCGCGGGGCGAGTCCTGAAGCCGATCGACCCGAGCCAGTCCGTCTTCTGGTTTCAATCCACGCCCCTGCGCGGGGCGAGTCGCGAAGAGGAAGCCGCGCACGGCATCTCCCCCCGGTTTCAATCCACGCCCCTGCGCGGGGCGAGTCCAGGTCACGCTGCGCGACAAGGTAATGACCTACGAGGTTTCAATCCACGCCCCTGCGCGGGGCGAGTCCGCGGTCTCCAGTCAATCGCAGAGGGCGACGAGACGTTTCAATCCACGCCCCTGCGCGGGGCGAGTCGGGACATGCTGTTCGCCTCCCACTCCCTGATGCCGTTTCAATCCACGCCCCTGCGCGGGGCGAGTCGCCACCTGCGGCGCTGCCCCGCCCGGGCTCTCGACGTTTCAATCCACGCCCCTGCGCGGGGCGAGTCCGGCGCTTGGTCGCAGCCATCTACGACGAATCCAACGTTTCAATCCACGCCCCTGCGCGGGGCGAGTCCGAGTGAGAACGGGGGGAACCTAGACCGCCCAAGGTTTCAATCCACGCCCCTGCGCGGGGCGAGTCTTCACCTTCTTCGAGGGAGATCTGGCCGTCATCGGGTTTCAATCCACGCCCCTGCGCGGGGCGAGTCGGGTGGGCCACGTCGAGGGCCTCGCCTCCTACATGTTTCAATCCACGCCCCTGCGCGGGGCGAGTCCGAGGTGGCACCGGCAGCCTTCATCGGCTCCGCGCAGTTTCAATCCACGCCCCTGCGCGGGGCGAGTCCGAGCGACTGGCGAGGGCGATACGGGGCGCCAGCAGAGTTTCAATCCACGCCCCTGCGCGGGGCGAGTCCGGATCTGCACTGCCGCCACGGAGATGACCGGCACGTTTCAATCCACGCCCCTGCGCGGGGCGAGTCGCGGCCTCGCGGGCCGCCTCCAGCGCCTGCTCGTGTTTCAATCCACGCCCCTGCGCGGGGCGAGTCGCCTGCTCGCCGGGGTGAGAGTCCACTGGGAGACGTTTCAATCCACGCCCCTGCGCGGGGCGAGTCGAGGGATCAAGGCGGTCCTCCACCAGTGCGACGGGTTTCAATCCACGCCCCTGCGCGGGGCGAGTCGGCGACCAGGACCTGCTCATCCTCGGCCGCCAGGCGTTTCAATCCACGCCCCTGCGCGGGGCGAGTCCCCAGCTCGGCCCGGCGGGCGAGCCAGGCCTGGGTTTCAATCCACGCCCCTGCGCGGGGCGAGTCGCGGGCAGCCAGGCCCGGCCCGCGAGCCCGAAGGCGTTTCAATCCACGCCCCTGCGCGGGGCGAGTCGGGGGTCCACGGAGCCGCCGACGCGGCCCCGGGAGTTTCAATCCACGCCCCTGCGCGGGGCGAGTCCTCGCCCAGCTCGGTGAGGGTGTCCCACAGCTGGGTTTCAATCCACGCCCCTGCGCGGGGCGAGTCCTCGCGCATCCGGTTGGTGTAGGTCTGGGGGTCGTTTCAATCCACGCCCCTGCGCGGGGCGAGTCTCCCGGTGGTGCGGGCGGCCTCGAGGACAAGTGGGGGTTTCAATCCACGCCCCTGCGCGGGGCGAGTCCGAGCTGGCGGCCTACCGGCAGGGGCGCCCAAACGAGTTTCAATCCACGCCCCTGCGCGGGGCGAGTCCCAGCACGTGCGGCTCAAAGCCCTCGGGCACGGCGTTTCAATCCACGCCCCTGCGCGGGGCGAGTCTTGGCATCGGCTCTCCGCGCCGGCACGCCCCGGCGAGTTTCAATCCACGCCCCTGCGCGGGGCGAGTCCCGGCCCGCGTGGGCCTGCGAGGCGGCGACCAGGCGTTTCAATCCACGCCCCTGCGCGGGGCGAGTCCTGGCGAGCACGGCCGGGTGAACTCCCACCACGGGTTTCAATCCACGCCCCTGCGCGGGGCGAGTCCCTGACCCTGCCAAGCTCACCGCGATCGACATCCTGTTTCAATCCACGCCCCTGCGCGGGGCGAGTCTGCTTGTGCTCCGCCTTGACCGCCACGAGAGTCCAGTTTCAATCCACGCCCCTGCGCGGGGCGAGTCTGCTTGGCGGTAAGTGTAGCACTTGCAGGGCTTTGGCGGCCTGTTTGCGCGAACCTGGCCGGTGGCGGGTGTCGGTGGCGGTGGGGTTGCCGGGGTCCGGCCTGCAATTGCCTGTGGTGTGGGCACTTGCGCCTGGCGCGAACCTCCCGGGGAAAAGCTGTCCGCTGGGGGTTCGCGCAGGCGCGGTGAGGCCCCGACGCGGTACCGAGGTGGTGATGCTGGAGGGCCGGCTCGGGTCAGACAACGAGGGGGCCCTCGGGATCGCGGCTGGGCTTGGCGCCGTGGTGCTCGATGCGGCCACGCCAGTTGGCGCCCAGGAAGTAGAAGCGCAAGCTATCTTCCTTGGCATCGTGCTCGGCCAGCAACCGCAGCCTCAGCCGCGTCCATTGAGTCGGATCGACCACGCACTCGAACACCGAGTTCTGCACGCGCTGGCCAAAGTCCTCGCACACTTTGGCCACGCGGCGCAGGCGCCGCCGGCCGGCGGCGGTGGTGGTGGCCACGTCGTAGCTCACCAGCACGAGCATGATCGATCGCTCAGTTCCGTCACTTCACTTGACAAAGAACGGTGGATAGCCGTCCAGGTCGCCCCGCAGGTGGCGGGCTAGCAACAGGGCCTGGACGTGGGGGACGAGCCCGATGGCCAACTTTTCCCCCAGGAAGGGATGAGTGATCTCTTCCTGTTTCCGTTTCTGATACGCAATGAGCAAGCCTTTGCGGGTCTCGGCGTCCATCTCGACGCCGCCCGTCTCGGTCTGGGTAAAACCGCTCGCGCGCACTTGCTGGAGGTTGACCAAGGAGAGCACCAGCCGGTCGGCGAGGAAGGGGCGAAGCTCCTCCATCAGGTCGAGGGCGAGCCCCGGGCGGCCGGGGCGGTCGCGATGGAGGAATCCCACCTGGGGATCGAGCCCCACGCCTTCGAGGGCGGCCTCCACGTCGTGGCGCAGCAGGGTGTAGGTGAAGGAGAGCAAGGCATTCAGGTTGTCGCGCGGCGGCCGGCGGCTCCGCTCGCGGAAGAAGAAGCTCTCCTTCTGCTGCGTGACCAGATGATCGAAGACCTCGAAGTAGCCCCGGCCGGCTTCCCCCTCCCGGCCGCGGACGGTGTCGAGAGGCAGATCTCGGTCCAGCGCATCGAGCACCTGGGCCAGGCGGGAGGCGCCCCGTCGCAGGGGCTCGGCCCCCGGGGCCTCCGGGCGGTCGCGCGCGGCGCGCAGCAGGTTCACACGGCAGTTGGCCACCTTGGCGATGACGATCGCTCGTGCCAGGGTGGCCGAGGCAGCCGGGTCGTCGGTGCGGCGGTACTGCTCGCGGCGCAGCAGCACGTTGCCGGAGGTGGGCCCCTCCACCCGGGCGAGGAAGCGGCCGTTCTCGGTCAGGAAGGAGACCGCCACGCCCCGCTCGCCGCAGAAGCCGAGGAGGTACGGGCTCGCTCCCACCTGGCCGAAGCAGACGATGCCGCCCAGGGTGTGGATGGGCACGCGCAGGCGGGTCTCCTCCTCCACGCGCACGGCCACGGTCTCGCCGTCCTTGGCCAGGTAGGCGCCGCGGGTGGTGACGTAGAGGGTGTTCAAGAGGTGCTTCACGGCGCGGCCTCCTCGTCGCGCGCAGCGCTCCGGCGCTGGGACTCGAGGTAGGTCGCCGCGGAGCGCTGCGGCGCCTGGGGCTGGCAGATCTCGAAGAGGGAGCAGCCGTGGCACTTGGCTTCGTAGACGGGGAGCGGGGTGGTGCCGGCGGCGAAGAGGGCGTGGAGGCGGGCGACGGCGGCGCGGGTGGTCTGGCGCAGGGCCTCGCCCAAGGCCACGGTCTGGCGGCGCCGGGCCTGGTGGTAGAAGAGAGCGCCCTCCGGGATCTGCCCGCCGAGATTCTCTTCGAGGCAGAGGGCCTGGGCGCAGAGCTGGACCTCGTCGGCCTGGTGGGGCTTGGGCTTGCCCCGCTTGTACTCCACCGGATAGAGGCGCCAGCGCCCCGGCAGGCCGGGCACGGCCACGGCGGCGGGGTCGCCGTCCCCGGCGCGGTGCAGCTCCACCACGTCGGACTTGCCGGCCAGGCCCAGCTCGAGGCTGGTCAAGGGCAGGTCCCGGGCGATGCGCAGGTCCCCGCGCGACTCCCCTACCCCGTCCTCGACCTTCTCGTGCAGCGCCTTGCCCTCCACTGTAGCCGGGTTGTCTTGCCACACCCGCTCGATGTGGATCAACGCCGCCTGCCGCTCGCAGAACACCAGGTGCTGCAAGGCCGAGAGGGGCAGGAGGTCGTCCTCGGTGAACATGGTCAGACCAGCTCGTGCACCGTGATGCCGGCGGGCAGGGACGCGGTGTCCACCGTCACCTGATAGTCCTCGTAGCGGCGCGGCGGCTTGCCCTCCGCCCTCACCCCGTCCTCGAGCCCCACCTTCACCCGCTCGAAGAGGCGATGCGCGGGAGCGTTGCCCAGGGCGGAGGCGTGCTCGAAGACGATGAGGCGGCGCACCGCCATCTCCCCGCGGGTGGCCGAGCGGTCGTGCTCGAACATCATGCCGAGGGCCTGCCAGAAGAGGGCGAGATCCTCCTGGTCGAACCCCGTGTCGGCCGCGAGGTGGGGGGAGATGAAACCGTGGGCGCGATAGAGGCCGTAGGGGACGATCTCCTTGCGGCCCATCGTTCCCACCACCTGGCCGGACTTCTCGATCTGGCTGTCGGCCTCGCGTTGGGTGGCCACCGCCTTGCGGGTGATCGATTGCTCGAGGGAGACGATCGGGTCGATCGAGCGGGAGAAGGTGATCTGTACGGGACCGCGCACCTGGCCGCAGTTGATGTCGAGGGTGAGCACGGCACCGAAGGTGCGGATGTCCCAGAAGGTCTGGCACATCCAGGCCCGGGCCTTCTCCACGTTCGAGGTCTTGGTCTCCTTGGAGCCCTCCTTGGGGGTCAGCCCCAGGGCCTCGTAAGCCTGGCGGTGGAGCTGCTCGAGCACGTTGTGGTGCTTGACGTAGATGTCGTAGCCGTGCGCGGGCTTTCCGCCGACGAGATCGGCCTTGGCGAGGCTGACGAAGTTGCGCACCTTGCGCTTCAAGGCCACGTCGGAAACCAGGCCGTGGCCGGTCTCGGGATCGACGCGCGGAGAGTTGCCGGCGTCCGGGTCGCCGTTGGGGTTGCCGTTGACCACGTCGAAGAGCAGGACGAAGTCGTAGCGGTGAGGGATCGAACCGTTCGGGGCCGGGGTCGGGAGCGAGCTATCGGTCATTGCGGGAGTCTCCTCAAGAGTGAGAGATCGATCGTGAGCCGCGCTACGGCTCGGCTTCCTCGGCCGGCAGCTGGGCTGCCGGGCCGGCATCCAGCCCGTGTTGCGCCCGCCACAATGCGCGCTCTTCCTTGGGCATGAAGAACCAGGCGCGCTGGTGGTGGTAGCCCAGGATGAACAGGCCTTGCTGCTCGAGGGGCAGGAAAGCGGGAAAGGCACGGGTCGGTGTGGCGAGAGCGACGTTCCTGGCATAGAGCCATTGATCGAACTCATCCCGGGCTTCCTTCGAGAGACCCGAGATGATGCGGTCCGCGGCACCGCTCAGGTGCCGGGCGGTGCCGGCGAGCTTGTCGTCGTCCTGGGCTTTCTTGACGTGATGCCGGAAGTTGCGCAGCAGCCGCGGGAACACCGCCTTCGGGGTCGCCGAGGCCGCCGCGAAGTAGCGATCGACCACCGAGGCGTTGACGTCGCGCAACACCTCTTGCTGCATCCGTTCGAGCACGGCCATCAGGCGGCCGAGCAGATAGCCTTCTTCTAGGTTGTGGGGATCCATCTCGGGTTGCACCTCCGGGTACGGCGAGGAATTGAGGGCGAAGCGCAGGCGGCGGTTGAGCACGGCCTTGATCAGGGCGGCGCGGGCGTCGCGGCGTTCGAGGTCCAGCCACCCGCTGTCGCCGATCTCGGCCCGGGCGCGCTCGATGGCCCGCTGCATCAGGTTCAAGGGATAGGCGGTGTGGGCGAGGGCCGCCTGGACGAGTTCCGTCGCCAGCGCGGCGGGCACCCGCTTCTCGTCCCCCTCGACGGCGAGCGAACGCACGAGGGTCCGCAGGTGGAGGGCGGGAGGATGCTCCTTGCCCTTCGGAGGCGGGGTCACCCGCACGATCGCCAGGTCCCGGAAGTGGGCGGCGAGGTTCTCCGCCACGCGGGTGACGGTGGCCTCGAACCAATCGCGCACCACCGCGCGCCCCTGGGTGCCGGTCAGGGTCAGGGCGTAGAAGGCGGTCGGGTCCGCCGGCCCCTGCCAGCGACCCCGCCAGATCGAGCGGTACATCTCGCCCACCTGCTCGGGGTTGGCCTCGAAGAGGCTGGCCAGGGCGGACACCAACCCCTCGCCCGCCACGTCCGCGGTCCAGTAGCAGACCGCTGTGTCCGCGGAGAGGCGCAGGTTGCGCCGCGGCAAGGTCGTGCCCGGCTCGGTGGGATGAGGCCAGGCCGGATGCAGCAGGCGGTTGAGCGCCGTGGAACAAGCCTCCGCCGCCTCGCGGGAGACCGGGGCGTTGTCGTTGCCCTGCCAGCCGTAGGACTCGAAGGCGTTGGAGTTGGCCGAGATCAGGGCGACGCCGCTGGTGGAGCCCCCCGGCACGTTCTTGAGCGGCGGGTGCTTGTCCACCGGCGCACAGGGCCGGCCCGAGACCAGGCAGCGGTGCGTCGCCTCCTGGCGGCTCCCTTGCTCGCGGCGCTGCTCCTGCCACCAGGCCCGCACCGCCGGCCGCGAGGTCACCAGTTGGTCGACGTCCGGGGCGTAGACGAAGGCGAAGAGGTCGTTGCCGGCGCAACCTTCTGGCAGGGTGACGCCTTCTTCGCCCGCTGCCACTCGATCGAGCAGCCGGGCCACGGCCGCCACGCCTGGGTCGCCGGTGGCGGTGAGGCAGTGCGCCACCTTCTGCCGGAAGAGGGCGGCCCGGGCGGTGAGCTTGGCCGGCTCCCGGCGCTTGGCCGGGTCCGGCTCGGGGTCCAGGCCGAAGACGTACTCGGCCTTGTCGAAGAGGAAGAAGGCGTAGTCCCCGCTGGTGCGGCTGCTCTCCCGCGGCACCACGAAGCTCTTGGCCCGCGGCTTCGGCTTCTTGCCCCGCTCGTCGGCGGGGGGCGCGCTGTGGGTGCCGGCGATGCCCTGCAGCGCACCCCCTTCGCCCACCCGCACCAGCCAGGCGATCGCCCGCGGCTCGAAGTCCGGATCGTCCACCAGCTGCTCGCGTTGGGCGAGCTCGTAGAGGGCCTGGAGGATCACGAGCCACCTCCCGGCGGCACGGTGAGCACGCCCTCTTCCAGCCGGGCCGTGAAGAACAGGGGCCGGTTGCGGCCCTGCCGGTAGTCGACGTCCCAGAGCATCAGGCCGAGGTCCCGGCTGTCCGTCACCGGCGGCGGCGCGCCCTCGGCCGGGAGCACATCGGCAGCGAGCTCCCGGCAGCCGAGGTAGGGCTGGTGGAAGTGCTGGCCCCCTTCGACGCGGCGGTTGAACATGCAGATGAACTTGGTCACGGTGTCCTCGGCGCCGGCTCGTCGGGTGAGCTCGAAGCGAGCCTCGATCAGGTAGTCCACGTCGCGCAGGGCGAGGGTGTTGCGCTGGGCTCGGTCGTCGTCCCCGAAGTAGGGGGTGATGACGCCTCCCCCTTCGATCACGGAGCGGGGCGGCGCGCTGGCCCGGGTCGCCACCTCGTTGCGGCGGAAGGCCACGAAGCGAATCGGCGCCAGGACGTGGATGCGCTCCACCACCCAGCGGATGGCCGGCTTCCACAGCACCGCTTCGAGCAGGCCCCGGGCCGCCGACGGCGTCATCACCGGGTAGGACACGCGCTCGACCTTGAGCTCCGGGCGAGTGAAGCAGGCCAGGGGCCCACGGGCGCGAAGGGTCAGGGTGGGGCTGGTGTTGGGTGGCATCGGTCGGGGCTCCTCTCTCATTCCGAGGTCATTCGGTGATCAAAAGTTCGGGGTCGAGCACCGGATCGAGGTCGAGCCGCAGCCCCCAGCTCTCGTGGTAGCGGTCCCGGTAGACCTCGCTCAAGGCATAGACCCCGTCCGCGACCTCCTGGGCGGTCCCGTTGTGGAGCAGGGCGCGGAGATTCCGCTCCGGGACGTTGACCAGGAAGGGCTGGAGCCCCCGCAGAGTGCGGCGGTTGGGACCCTCGCGTTGCAGCCGCGCGAGGCGCTCGGGAGCCGCGCCCCAGGGCACCACGATGGGCCGGGTGTAGCCGTCCTCGATCAGCCGGTAGCGCTGGGCCACGGTGGCGAACTCGAGAGCCGTCCGGGCAGCCTGCACACCGCGGGCATCGGGCTCGATCAGGAAGTAGAGCTTCCGGAAGTACTTCTCGAAGATCTCCGGACAGTCCAGGCGCAGGCGCGCGCCTTCTTCTCGGAGCAGCTCTTCCGTGGCCTTCAAGCCCTTGTCGGGAAGGCCGGGCGGTGGCGAGGTCGGTGCCCGGAACACCACCAGGAGGCCGAGACCCGGCAGGAGCAGACCTTCCCGATTGGCCCGGCCGGCCGCCTGGGCCAGGCTGTCGAGGCCCCCCAGGGCCCGGTAGACCACAGGGAAGTCGACGTCCACCCCGGCCTCGATCAGCTGGGTCGCAACCAGCCGGCAGGTGCCGCCACTCGCCAGCCGCGCCTTCACCTGGTCGAGCACCGTGAGCCGGTGTGCCGGACACATCAGCGCCGAGAGGTGGAAGCGGCCCTCCTCGGGCAGCAGCTCGGCGAGCTCGCGGGCGTCGGCCCGGCGGTGGACCACGGCCAGCACCCGATCGAGCTCCACCAGTTGGGCGGCGAGCTCCGGGTAGGAGGTGGGTGGGGCGTCCAGGTCCGGCCAGCGCACCTCCACTCGCTTCAGCTCGGCCGCCAGCCGCACCGGGTCCGGCACGATCTCGTGGGGAGCCGCGAGGCCGAAGGGCAGGCTCTCCCGGCGGGCGAGGGCGGGCTGGGTGGCGGTCGAGAGCACCACCGAGCAGCCGTAGTGGGCCATCAGCTCCTCGAGCACCTCGAGCGTGGGGGCGAGGTACTCGGCCGGCAGGGTCTGGGCCTCGTCGAGCAACAGCACGCTGCCGGCGATGCGGTGCAGCTTGCGGCAGCGGCTGCGGCGATTCGAGAAGAGGGACTCGAACAGCTGCACGTTGGTGGTGACGATCACCGGCGCGTCCCAGTTCTCGGCGGCGCGGGCGCGGCGCTGCTCGCGCAGGCGCTCCTCGTCGGTCTCCTTCTCCGGGTCGAGGGCCGAGTGATGCTGGATGACGTTCTCCGTCCCCAGGGCCTCGGTGTAAACGCGGGCGCTCTGGTCGATGATCGTGGTGAAGGGGATGGCGACGATCACCCGCCGCAACCCCCATCGCTGCGCGTGACGGAGGGCGAAATCCATGCTCGCGAGGGTCTTGCCCCCGCCGGTGGGCACCGTCAGGGTGAACAGGCCGGGGGGGTGCTCGGCCACGAGCCGGCAGGCCCCGAGCACCTCGGCTCGGGCACGGTTCACCGGCGAGGTCCGTTGCTCCTCACCGAGGCTGTCGATCTTCCGAGTGATGGCCCCATCCAGCCTTGCGATCAGGGTCGAGAGGTCGCTGAAGCCGCCGAGCAGGCGCTGCCGCTCCCCGGGCTTCTCGAATGCCTCGGTGACCAGGGAGTCCGCATCCACCAGGGCGGAGAACAGGAAGCGGATCCACAGCTCGAGGGAGCGCAGGCTCCGAGGGTCCTTGCCGCCAAGCGCCAAGCGCTCGGGCCAGGGCGGCAGATCGCGCCCACGGATCTCCTCCGGCACGGAGGGGAGCACCTCGGCCAGCGGGGCGCGGTTGCCGGCCAGCCGGTCCTGGAGCGGGGTCAGGCCGGAGTCCGACCGCGTTACCGGGTTGGCCAGCCCGGCGTGGTGGCCGGCGATCACGAAGGCGAGGGGCAGGCCGAGCGCGGCGTGCTTGCGGGCCGCCAGGGCCGCCCCCAACCCGGCATGCTCCACCTGCTCGCCGCTGCCAGCCAGGCGTCGCTGGAACTCCGGCCTGTACTTCCCCAGGTCATGCCAGAGCCCCGTCAGGCGCCCCCACTCTTCCGCCCCGAAGGCCGCTGCGAACCTCGCCGCCAACTCGCCTACGTCGGCCAGATGCCGTTCGAGCGGTTCCCCCTCGGAGGCAGTGGGGTCGGGGTGGGTGTGGGCGTAGAAAGGCATTCAATGCGCCTCGCTCTGGAAGACACTCTTTCCTAGAGACGGACTCGCGCGCGACTTTCCTCCGCCAAGCACAGCTTCGCCTCTAGCGAGGAACCCACCCTCCTATGCTTCGACATCCCCCGTCGTCCGCCGCCGCGCGGCCTCGATGAAGGTGTCGAGATCCTCTTGCCGGTAGAAGACCCGGCTGCCGAACTTGTGGAAGGCCGGGCCGCCGCCACAGCAGCGCCAGCGCTCCAGGGTGGAGGGCTTGAGGCCGCCCAGGTACTCCGCGGCTGCCGTGGTGTCGAGCCAGGGATAGGGATAGACCTTCGTGCTCATGCGCTCACCTCCATCGATCGCCCGAGGGGCCGACCCATCGCGTTGCCAGCGCCAGCCCCTTCGAACCGATCAGAACCAACGCCAGGCGCTTCGAATCAGATTGTAGGGATTCCTCGGCGCATGACAAGAATACGACTCGGAATGACCCGAGCTGCTACCGAAAGTTACGCAACGTTACAAAGAATCGGGCCGCCTCTTGGGGACTTCTCATCACCGGCGGGGTGAACGATCAGGCCCCGCCGATCCGAGGGTGGCTAGGAAGGCGCCGGAAGCAGGCGTGGACGGGCGGTTTGACGCAGGTTCCACTCGTTCGATCGATCCCGCGCCAGTCCGCTCCGCTTCGATCAGGTTTCGAGGCGCCCCCTCAGCCCATTTGACAGGTTCCCAATGGTGGGTATCCTCCCTCCCATGGCAGACCCGCCCACCACCGCGAGCAATGATCTCGTGAAACACTCGCCGCTTCGCGGCTCCTGTTTCGCTCGATCCCGCTCGCAAGCTCGCTCTGCTCGGCCGGGCTCTGCCCGGCGCCTGCCTCGCTTCGCTCGGAGAGCTCGGAATTTCACACGTGAAACTCTGGCGGGAGCCCAAGTGCCACTCGCTGCGCTCGGAGGTGCAGGAATTTACCGCGGTAAATTCGGTGCGGGAGCGAGCCCGTGAGCAAGCCGAGCGGCGGCGCTCGACGAGCTGGCCAGGGAGGACGGCCAGCGCTCGCACCCGAAGAGGTCAAGTCTCACTGGCTTGCCTTTCGCGTGACAGCAAACCAGCTGGAGAGGGTCCGGGGCTTTGCCGGGGAATGGAAGGTCTCCCTCTCGGACTACCTGCGCCGTCGCGCCTTGCAGGCACCGGCGCCGCGACCGCCCCTTCCGCTCCCGAGCCTCGCGCTGTTGCAGGAGACCCGGCGTATCGGTAACAACCTCAACCAGCTCCAGGTCGCCATCCACAGCAACCGAGTGGACCTCGCGCTGCTGCCCGAGGTGGAGGCGATCGGCCGCGCGCTGCGATCGATCGAGCGCGCGTTGCTCTCGCCGCCTGCGAGGATCCAGAGCGAATGATCACCGAGATCCCGCGCAAGGGAACCTCCGTGGCGGGTCTGCTGCACTACCTCGGCGGACCGCATCGCACCGACGCGCGACTGCTCGACACCAACCTGGGCGGCGAGACGCACGAGGACTGGACGCGCCAGTTCGAAAGTCTCGTGCACCATCATGCACCGAGGCAGAACCGCATCGTCAAGCAGATGATCCTCTCGGCCGCGCCCGAGGATCACCTCTCCAAGGACCAGTGGCGGGAGATCGTGAGCTTTTACCGCGAGCGCATGGGCTACGCGGAGGCTCCCTTCGTCGCCTACCTCCACTCGGATCCGCGGCGTCAGCACGTCCACATCGTCACCACGCCCACCACCTGGGATGGCAAGCGAGTTTCGGAGAGCTGGGACTGGCCGCGCTCGGAGGCCGTCGCCCGCGAGATCGAGCGGAGATGGCAGCTGCGCGCCGTCCTGCCGTCTAAGGCGGTGCGGGACAAGGCGCCGACGCATGGGGAGTGGCGCAAGACCGTGGGAGCCGACGAGCCCTCCCAGCGGCGGGCGTTTCAGGAGGAGATCCGGGCCATCGGCGAGCGCTCGCGGACGGTCCGGGATCTCTTCGAGGGCCTGGAAGCCGCCGGGTTCAACGTGCGGGTCCAGGTCGACGCCGAGGGCGTGCTCCGCGGTGTGTCCTTCGCGCGGGGAGACTTTGCCTTTCGAGGCTCCCAGCTCGGCCGCGACCTGAGTGGCTCGAAGCTGTTCCAGACGTTCGGCCTCTCCTACGACCCGGTGCGCGAGGCGGCCGTGCTCGAGGCTCGGCGAGAGGTGCGGGAGACGACCCAGCCAGTGGCTAAGGCGAAAGCAGCCGCGCTGGCCCAGCGGCCCGCCCCTGCCCCGGAGCCCTGGGCCACCCCTGCCCCGGTGCCCGTCGAGCCGCCGCGGGCCGGCTTCCCCCCGGACCCCGCCCAGGAGAGGGCTCTGCTGGAGGAGGTGGGGCGGCTTCGCCGCCTCTTCCCTCAGGCCCAGGAGGACCGGGCCGCAGCCGTCCAGCGCGAGGCCCTGGAGGTGCGTCCGGAGAGCACCCAGCGCTCGCGCTACTCTCCGCTGCTCGCAGAGGTCGAGCAGGTGCGCCGCCGTCCCGAGCAGGCCGATCCTTGGGCCGAGCTTCTCAGCACCCGGGAGCTGATTCGCGGTGCCTACCACCACAACCGGGAGGCCCTGCGCGAGATCGACACCGGGGCTCGACCGGCCTATCACCCCGGGCCACGCTCGATGCTGATCGCCCAGGAGGCCCAGATCGAGAAGAACCAGCGCGCCGCCGGTGCCCACCTGCGCGAGGTCGAGGAGAGCCTCGGGGGTCGGCGGAGGCAGCTGGAGGGAGCGGCCGAGCAGGCCTCGCGGGAGCCCGGTCCCGCCAGCACGCGACGATGGCAGGAAGCCGTCTCCGAGTATCGCCAGGCCTTGGCCGACCGCGACCGGGCCGAGCGCACCTACTACGGCTGGCTACACGTCCAGGCGGTGCTCGACCGCGAACGCGCTCGGGCAGCACTTGTGAGCGAGCCGGGAGCCCCAGCCGGCCGGTCCTTCGCTGCGCACGTGATGCGCGCGGAACGCCTCGCGCTCGAGGCGCGAGCCTACCCGTTGGCGGGCGGCCGGAGCCCGGGAGCGCAGGGGCTCCCTAGGGAGGAGGTCAAGAGGCGCCTGGAGGCTCTCGGATCGGGTCTCAGCCAGGGCCGCCTGCGACCGACGCAGGGAGAGGTGCGCGAGGCAGCCCGGCTGTACCGGGCTTACCAGCGCTTCGAGAGAAGCGGGAACCTCACGGGCGCAACCGAGCGCAGCTCCCGGCACGCCGCGCAGGCCGTGGTGCGCGAGGAGCGGTCCCCCTCGTCCCTCCGGCGCCTCTACACCGCCTTGCTGCGAGAGGTCCGCCCCGAAGCCGTCCCGCCCCCGACCTTCGCTGCGCCGAAGGGCGACAACGAGCGGCTCGACCGGCTGGAGCAGATGTCGGACAGCCTGCTGAGGGACGCGGCCGAACTGGGCCGGCTGGGCAGCAAGGCGCCCGAGGCTCTCAAGGTCCGGCTCCTGGGGAGCACTTCAGAGGCGGTGCTGCTCGAGCGGCTGCTCGACGCTTCAGACCGCCAGGCCCAGGGCATCCCGAACCCCGGCTTCGCTCCCCCGGGCACCTCTCCCACGCTCTGGCGTGCGGCCTGGCTGGTGGCCGCGCACCAGAGAGGGCTTCCCGTCGAGCAGGCCGCCGCGCACCTCGCCAACCTCCCGGCTGTGGCCGTAGAGGTCACCCGGTCGCCGTTGGCCCAGGTGGCAGCCACGATCGCACTGGGAGCCATCCGCCACTACGCCCGCAAGCTCCAGGAGGAGCTGGAGCGGAGCCAGAGCCGCACCCGGAGCCGAGGGCTGACCTTGGGGTGAGGGAGCGCTAGGACGGCTCAGCAGACAGGGCGAGGAATGCCTCCATGTCCGCCGACACCGCGGCGAGCTGGGCGGCCCAGCGGTCCGCCTGGCCCGCCAGGCTCTTCTCCCACGGGCTTCCCGAGGACTCCACCAGAGTGCCCCGGAGCATCCGGGCGGAGTAGCCCACGTCCGCCGCGAAGGCCCGCAGCAGCTCGACCGACCAGCCCGGGGCCTCCGGCTGGCACAGCGAGGCTTCGGCCACGGACTGGTAGAGGAAGCTGCCGAACTCGCGTACGGCGGAGAGGTGGCGCGGTTCGGTCACGAAGGCGGCGAGGAAGCACTCCCGGAACGGGGCTTCCTCCCAAGTGGGGATAGAGTCGGGGCGGTCGGTCATGGGGCTTACCCTCCATGGTCGGCTAGGGCCGGCGGGGTGTGCCATCACTCCGTCGGCTCGCTTGGTGGTTCGTAAGGCGGTTCGATGTGCACAAATTTGTGCACACATATGAGCCTAGCACTGTTCCCACCGCTCGTCTACGCTTTCGACTATGACGGGCAAGGCGAAGGCCATCGAGCGACCCCACGAGAGGGCCGGGCTCATCCGAATCGTCGGCTACTTCTTTCCGGAGGAGGTGGCTGCCCTCGACGCAGCTGCCGAGGAGAAGGGATGCAGTCGGGCCGAGATCCTGCGCCGCGCCCTTAGGGCGTATCTCGACGTGAAGCTATAGACAGGCGGCGGAGAGGACCCCGAGCCAACGCCCGAGCCATTGCTGGTCACGATTTCCAGAGGCGACGCAAGGCAGCTGCAATGAACCGAATTACCCCGCCGCTCCAGGCCCGCTGGAGAAGCATCGGGCCAGCCGCACAGGAGGATCGTAGTGGAGGAAGCATGGCAGCGCTGGCCCGTTTGCTTTCCCAACGTGGCCAACACACAATCCCGGCGCTTCCGTTCCGCTTCCAGAACTTTCGGAGCCGAATTTTCTGCCCCGACTCTCCTCTCTAAAGATTGCAGACAAAGGGCTTATTGGGCATCTTGGAGAGGAGAGATCTTTCCTGATTGAAATCGCTCGCTACCCATGAACGTCCCTGGCGGGACGGGGGTGGGGAGATCCCTCCGCTACGCCTCCGTCGCTTCGCTCCTCCGGCTCCGGTCGGGATGACATCGGGACCGGCGCGAGCATGCCCCCCCTGTCATCCCGAGCGCAGGACCGCAGGCCCGGAGCCGAGGGATCTCCCTTTCTCCGTCCCGCCAGGGACGTTTATGGGTAGCGAGGCGTTTCAACGCCTCGCGGGGGGGGGCGGCGACTCGGCCCGCGGTAGACTCTCGCGCCGTGACCGTGGACCTCGACAAGAGCAGCGCGCGGATCCGCGACATGTTCGCCGGCGTGGCCCCTCGCTACGACCTGCTCAACCGCGTGCTCTCGGGCTGGCTGGACGTGTGGTGGCGGCGCCTGGCGACCCGGCGGCTGGGCGCCGGCCCGGGCCACCGGGTGCTCGATCTGTGCTGCGGCACGGGCGACCAGGCCCTGTCGATCGCCCGCTCGGGGGCCCGGGTGGTGGCCGCGGACTTCTGCCTGCCCATGCTCGCCCTGGCGCGGGACAAGCGGCAGGGGCTCACCCCACCTCCCACCCTGACCAACGCCGACGCCCTCCGGCTGCCGTTTCCAGACCGCACCTTCGACGGCGCCACGGTGTCCTTCGGCCTGCGCAACGTGGCCGACCTCGACACCGCCCTGGCCGAGCTGGCACGGGTGCTGGTGCCCGGCGGCCGGCTGGTGGTGCTGGAGTTCGCACTCCCCCCCTCGCCGCTGGTGCGCGGGCCGTATCTGTTCTATTTCTGGCGGATCCTGCCCACCATCGGTCGGCTGTTATCGCCCCGGGCCTCGGCCTACCAATACCTGCCGGCCTCGGTGGCGGAGTTCCCCCAGCGCGAGGGCTTCACCGCCCGCCTGGCGGCAGCGGGGTTCGGCGAAGCCCGCTTCGAGAACCTGACTCTGGGGACGGTCTGCCTTTACTCAGCACGCAAAGGAGAACCAGAAGGATGAGCATCGTCCTCGACGGAGTGAAGATCGCGGCCGAGATCCGCGCCGAGGTCGCCCAGGCGGCGGCACGACTCAAGGAGGCGGGCTTGCCCCGTCCGGGCCTGGCGGTGGTGCTGGTGGGCGACGACCCGGCCTCGAAGGTCTACGTCGGCAGCAAGGTCAAAGCCTGTGAGGAGGCCGGCTTCTACGGCCGAGGCATCACCTTGCCGGCCACAGCCTCGGCCGAGGAGGTCGCCGCCGCGATCGACGAGCTCAACGCCGACCCGGCCATCGACGGCTTCCTGGTGCAGCTACCCCTGCCCAAAGGGCTGCCCGAGCGGGACCTCCTCGCCCGCATCGACCCGGACAAGGACGTCGACGGCTTCCACGCCGTCAACGTCGGTCGCCTGTGGCTGGGCGAGGACGCCCTGACCCCCGCCACTCCGACCGGCGTGATCGAGCTGCTCAAACGCTACGACATCCCGATCGCCGGCCAGGAAGTCGTGATCGTCGGCCGCAGCAACATCGTCGGCAAGCCGATGGCGGCGCTGCTGCTGGCCGAGCACGCCACGGTGACGATCTGCCACTCGCGAACCCGCGACCTGCCGGCCGTCTGCCGGCGAGCCGACATCCTGGTGGCGGCCCTCGGCCGCGCCGGGGCGATCGGCCCCGACCACGTCAAACCCGGTGCCGTGGTCATCGACGTGGGGGTCAGCCGCCTGGCCGACCGAGCGGAGATCGAGCGGCTCTACCCGGAGGACGCCGGCCGGCTCGCCGCGTGGGAGAAGCGGGGCTACACCCTGGCCGGGGACGTCGACTACCACCGGGTGTCGCCCATCGCCAAGGCGATCACGCCGGTTCCGGGAGGCGTGGGCCCCCTGACGGTCGCAACCCTGCTGTCGAACACTCTCAAGGCGGCCGAGCGCCGGCGCGCCGCGGCCTGAGCAGCATGGCCTACCGCATTGGCCTGACCGGCGGCCTGGCCAGCGGCAAGTCCACCGTCGCTCGCCGGCTCGCCGAAGCGGGCTTCGAGG
This sequence comes from Thermoanaerobaculia bacterium, assembly GCA_036274895.1. Classification (GTDB taxonomy): domain Bacteria; phylum Acidobacteriota; class Thermoanaerobaculia; order Multivoradales; family SZUA-115; genus CALMKX01. The sequence continues at coordinate 24,926 of DASUEU010000028.1, forward strand.
TCGTCGATGCCGACCGGCTGGTGGCCGAGCTCTACCAACCCGGACAGGCCGGTGCCCTGGGCGTGGCCGAGCTCTTCGGGGCCGAGCACCTCGATGCTCGGGGTGCCGTGGACCGCCCCCGGCTCGCTCACCGGGTCTTTGCCGACGAGGTGGCCCGGCGGCGCCTCGAAGCGCTGATCCATCCCCTGGTGCGCCAGCGCTTCGCGGCTCGGGCGGCGGCGGCCGAGCGGCCGGTCGTGCTCGAGGCGACTCTCCTGGTCGAGGCCGGATACGCTCCTGACTTCGACCTCGTGGTGACGGTGGAGGCTCCCCGCGAGCTGCAGCTGGCCCGGGCCATGGCGAGAGGGCTCGGCCACGCCGACGCCGAAGCCCGACTGGCCGCTCAGGGAGATGGTCACCAGCGCCGTGCGGCTGCCCACCTGGTGATCGACAACAGCGGCGACCTGTCGAGCCTCGAGCGGCAGGTTGAGGGGCTCATCGCTCGGGTAGAACGAGCCACCCACAGCTAGGCAGCCTCTTCTTTTGCCGGCCCGGCTCGGCTACGATGCCGGAGTCACCACATGCCAGGGCGAGCCGCTCGCTCGACTCTTGGGGATCCTGACCTCCGTGCCCTCGAACGGTAACGCAGACGACTCCTTCATCGGCCGTGTCCTCGGCCACTACCGCATCCTCGCCTGGGCGGGGGGAGGCGGCATGGGCGAGGTCTACCTCGCCGAGGACACCCGGCTTCGACGCCGCGTCGCCTTGAAGATCCTGCCCACCTCGATGGCCCAGGCGCCCGAGCGGCTGGCCCGCTTCGAGATGGAAGCGAAGCTGATCGCGGCCCTGAACCACCCTTCGATCGTCACCCTCTACTCGATCGAGGAGGCCGAGGGCAACCGCTTCCTCACCATGGAGTTCGTCGACGGGCAGACGCTCGGCGAGGCGATGCCGGCCGAGGGCTTCTCGCTGCCGGAGTTCTTCCGCATCGCCATCCCCTTGGCCGACGCCCTGGGGGCGGCCCACGCCCAGGGAGTGATCCACCGCGACCTGAAGCCGAGCAACATCATGCTCGGTCGCGACGGCCGGGTGAAGGTGCTCGACTTCGGCGTCGGCAAGCTGCGGGTGCCGGACGACCGGACGGTCATCGACGGCCCCTGGGAGCCCTCGCTCACCCGCGAGGGGGTGATCCTCGGTACCCCGCGCTACATGTCCCCTGAGCAGGTCCAGGGCAAGCCGGTGGACCACCGCTCGGACCTCTTCTCGCTGGGCATCATCTTCTACGAGATGCTCACGGGCCGGCGCCCCTTCGCCGGGGAGAACTCGGCCCAGGTCATCTCGTCGATCCTGCGTGACGTGCCCTCGCCCCTGCTCGACCTCAACCGCGAGGCACCGCCGCCCCTGACCGAGATCCTCGACCGCTGCCTGGCCAAGGAGCCCGAAGACCGCTATGCCTCGGCCGCCGAGCTGGTGGTCGATCTCCGGCGGGTGGAGCAGGAGATCCTGACCCAGCCGCTGACAGTCACCCGCCCCACCCGGCCGACCCGGCCCGCTGCAGCGGTACCGCCCACCCGGCGCCGGCTGCTGATCGGGGCCGCCGGCTTTCTGGCCATGGTCGGCGTGGCCGCCCTGGTGGTGGCCCGACCCTGGTCCAAGGCCGGCAATGGCCGGCCGGACAAACCGTCCATCGCCGTGTTGCCCCTGGGCAACTTCACGGGTGAGGCCGAGTACTTCGTCGACGGCATGACCGACAGCCTGATTGCCGCCCTGGCCAAGATCGGGGGCTTGCGGGTAATCTCGCGCCAGTCGGTGATGCGCTTCAAGGGCTCGCAGCTCTCCCTGCCCGAGATCGCCCAGGAGCTGGGCGTCGAGATGGTGGTCTCGGGCTCCGTGCAGCGGGCCGGGCAGCGGGTGCGTATCACCACCGAGCTGATCCAGCCCGAACCCGAGGAGCACCTCTGGACCGAAACCTACGAGCGGGACCTGGCCGACATCCTCGGCCTCCAGAGCGAGCTGGCCCAGGCCATCGCCAAGGAGATCCGGGTCCAGCTCACCCAGGAGGAGATCTCGCGCTTGCCCACTGATCGCAAGGTCCATCCCCAGGGCTTCGAAGAGTACCTGCGCGGCCGGTTCTACTGGAACCAGCGCCACCCCGAGGCCTTGAGGAAGGCCATCGGCCATTTCAACGACGCGCTCTCCTTCGACCCCACCTACGCGCCGGCCTATTCGGGCCTGGCCGACAGCTACGCCCTCTTGGGCTACGCTCACGAGAGTCCGAGCGAGAACTACCCGCGGGCCAAGGCCGCGGCCAAGCGGGCCCTCGAGCTCGACCCCAGCCTGGCCGAGGCTCACGCCTCGATGGGCTTCGTCCACCTCTACGACGACTGGGACTGGGAGGCGGCCGAGCGCGAGCTCAAGCGCGCCATCGAGCTCGACCCCAGCTACGCGACGGCCCACCACTGGTACTGGGCACGACTGGCCGGCGCCGGCCGTTTCGAGGAGGCCGAGAAGCAGCTGCGCGAAGCGCTGCGCCTCGACCCCCTCTCGCCGATGATCAACACCAACCTGGGCGCGCACTTCTACCTGGCACGGCGCTTCGACGAGGCCAGGCGCCAGATCGACAAGACCCTGGAGACCCACCCCAGCTTCCCCGCCCCCTACCTCTACCGTGGCTGGTTGCAGGAGCGGGAAGGCAAGCACGACGAGGCCTTCCAGAGCTTCGCGCAGTACCTCTCCCTGACCGGCAGCAAGGACATTGCGGAGCGTGCCGAGGCGGCCTTCCGGCAGGGCGGGCACCGGGCGGGGCTGGAGACGATCGCCGAGGGGCTCGCCGCCGGCGAGGCCAAGGACACGCCACGGCCCGAGCTGGTGGCCTGGTTCTACAACTTCCTCGGCCGGCGTGAGGACGCCCTCGCCTGGTTGGAGAAGGCCTACGAGCGCCGCTCGCCGATGCTGCTGTGGTCCTCGGTGGCGGCGGACTGGGATCCCCTGCGCTCGGACCCGCGCTTCGCGCGGATTTCCCAGGGCATCGGTCTCGATCAACCGCGATAGGGCAGCACCAACAGGGTCGATTGGACCGAGATCGCCGCCTCGGGCAGGTGAGCGAGCTCGAGGCGCTCGAGCCGCGAGGGCAGCAACGGCCACGGCGAGGCCTCGAAGAGGATCACCGGGTGAGCCGGCGGATAGGTGGCCAGCAGAACCTCGGTCAGGATCACCACCCCTTCGCGGTGGCCTGCCGCCCCGGCCCGATAGCCGCGCAGTCCGATCACTCCCACCTGGAGCAGAACCAGAGGCAGGGCGGGGTCGAAGATCCGCGGCCGGACCAGGAAGTCGGTCGCCTCGTAGAGCAGGCGACCTCGCTCGGCCAGGGCCTCACCCCCCAGCTCGGCCCAGAGAACGTCCTCGCAGGACACCCCGGCGAGGATCCGCGCCGGGTAGCCCTCGGCCTGTGCCGCCCTGAGCGCCGGCAAGGTGGGGCCACAGAACAGGCTGGGATGCCCCGAGAACGCGGCACAGGTGCGCGCTCCACCTCGCACGGTGCCGAGGATGCGCTCGACCATGGCGGCGGAGGCGCTCAGTCCGTCCACCCCTTCGCCGTACTCACCGGCCAGGGTCTCGGCGGTCGAGTTGAGCCGCTGGAGGTAGGCGGCGGTGGCCGGGTCGGTGACCAGGTAAAACAGACGCTCGGCGTCCACCAGAGCGGCGTGGGCCTCCGCGGTCACCTGGGCGGCGATGCCATAGCCGACGCCGACGAGAGTGAGGGAGCCCGGAGACGAGCTGGGAGAAACTGGCTCCCCGCTCTCGCGGGGATGACGAAGGGAAGGGACGTGCCGATCCCTGGGCACAGTGGCTAGGCCAACCCCAGCCGGGCCATCATCACGGGATCGACCTCGGCCTTGGCGACGGGCGGCACGTAGAGGGTGGAGATCAGGGTCACCCGCGCCCCTGGTAGCTCGGCGAGAGGCACCCGATCCATCTTGGGCTCCACCACCGGCAGCTGGGCGGCCTCGTAGACGGTGACCAGGTGGTCGGGGGGATAGTCCTCGAGCAGCCGCTCGGCCAAGACCACGAGGCCCTCGCGGTTCCACAGCTCGGAGCGATGGAAGGTGCGCACCCCGATGCCGCCGATTTGCCAGAGGATCAGGGCGCTGCGCGGATCGAAGCGGCGCTGCCGGACCAGGAAGTCGGTGGCCTCGAAGCTCTGGCAGCCGTCCTGGGCGGGATCCACCCCGAGATCGGCCACCAGACAGTCCTCCGCCGAGATCCCTGGGAGCATGAACGCCTCGTGGCCTTCCACCCGGGCGCGGGCGATCGCCGTGTGCGAGGGACCGACGAAGACCCCGGGGTGGCCGTAGAGGGCCACGCAGACCCGGCGGCCCTGGCGCACCGGGGCGAGGATGCGCTCGACCATCTCGGCGTAGGACTCGTTGCGCGGCCGGCCCTCCTGGTAGGCGTCGTAGAGGGACTCGGCCGTCGGGTTGAGGCTGTCGAGCCAGCGACAGGTGACCGGCTCGGGCACGAGATAGAAGAGCTTCTCGGCCTCCACGATGTGGGCGTGCGCCTCCTCCGTGGTCTGGCCGGCCACCATGTAACCGGTGCCGACGACCACCAGGGAACCTGTGGCCATGTGCCCTCCCCTCCCTAGATGAGCAGGATCATGCAGCCCGGAGGGGCGTCGTCACCCAGGTGCTTGCGGATCTTCTCGGGATCGCCGGAGGAGAGAGCCTTCTTGGCCGAAGCGGAGAGCCCGGCGGCGGACATCGCGGCAGCGGGATCCTGCTTGTGAGCGGCCCGCGCCTTCGGGTCCTTGGAGAGCTGGATCAGGTAGTCCGATGCCTTCGTGGCTGCCTTCTTGGCCATAGAACCTCCCGAATTTTTAAGATATGACAGTACAATAGCGAGCTGCGATCCCTGTTGTCAACCAACGCTTCTCGGCGACAATGAACTCCACGTCCAACTTTACTGTTCCTACTGATATCACACGGCCCCACTCAGCGGGAGAGGACACATCATGGTACCCAGACTCCTGTTCGGAACCGGTTGGGTCCCGGATCAGCCAGATCATCGGGATCGCACTCCGGACCACCACCTCATCGCGCCCATGCTGGCGCGCACGCACCTTGCTCAACATCTACGCAGTCGGCGGCGATTACCGCCAACCGTCGACCTGCGCGCCTTCTGCCCCCCGGTGCGCTTCCAGGGGGGCTTCTACACCTGCTCGGCCCACGTGGTCTGCGGCCTGGTGGACTACTTCCAGCGGCGGGCTCATGGCAAGGACTTCGACGGCTCGCGGCTCTTCCTGCACAAGGTGGCGAAGAACTTCCTCCAGGAGGACGGCAACGTCGGCGTGCACATCCGCCAGAGCATGGGCGCCCTGAGGCTCCTGGGCGTGCCGCCGGAGAAGTACTGGCCGTACCTCGACCCGGGCAGCTACAAGAAGCCCAACACCGAGGACGCGCGGCTCGACGCCGAGCCCACCCCCTTCGTCTACGCCCTGGCCAACGAGCACCGGGCGGTCTCCTACTACCGCCTGGACGATCCCACCGGCAAGCCGGACCCCCGGCCCCTGCTGCGGCTGATCAAGCTGCACCTGGCAGCGCAGATCCCCCTGGCCTTCGGCTTCAATCTGTACATGTCGGCGCTGGAGACCGCCAAGAAGGGAGGATTGCTCTCGCTACCGGGTCCCGGTGAAGCGATCGCGACCACCCACGCGGTGGTCGCCGTGGGCTTCGACGACGCGAAGGTGATCCCCGCCGGCTCGGAAGGCGGTGAGGCCACCACGGGGGCGCTCTTGATCCAGAACTCGTGGAGTGCGAACTGGGGCGAGCAGGGCTTCGGCTGGCTGCCCTACGACTACGTGCTCGACCACCTCGCCCGCGACTTCTGGACCCTGCTCAAGACGGAGTGGATCGACACCGGGGAATTCGACCTAAATCTGTAGGCGGGCCGCCAGCGCCCGCAACGCCCGGCCGCGGTGGCTGAGGCCGTCTTTGACGGCCGCCGGCAGCTCGGCGAAGGTCAGCTCCTGGCCCTCGGGTACGAAGATCGGGTCCCAGCCGAAGCCGCCCTCCCCCCGCGGCGGGGAGACCAGCCGCCCTGCCACCACTCCCTCGGCCGCGATGCCCTCCCGGCCGTCCCAGGCGAGCACCGAGCAGCGAGCCCGGGCGCCGGCGTCGCCCAGGGCCAGGGCGGTCCTGGCGATGCCCGCCGCGCCCACGGCAGCGAGCATCCACTTGACCAGGGGCCCCGGGAAGCCACCGAGGGCGGCGAGCTCGAGGCTGGTCTCCTCCACCAGCACCGGCCGCCCGATCCGCCGCCAGGCTTGCTCGGCTTTGGCCTCGAGGATCTCGCCGGGATCGAGGGACTGGATCTCGGGCAGATCGAGGTTCACGGCCTCGAGCCCGGGGCCCAAGATGCGGCGCGCCTCCTCGAGCTTGCCGGCATTGCCGGTGACCAGGACGTAGGGGATCATCATGAACGCTCAGGCCGGGGTCGGCTCCTCCACTCGCACCACCTCCACTTCCTGGGACAGCCCGGTGAGGCGCACCCGGCCCAAGGATGCCACCGCCAGGCTGCCTTCAACCCCCCGCCAGGTAGCGCCTCCGAGGATGATCTCCCCCGGTCCGGCCACCTCGCTCGCCAGCCGCGATGCGACGTTGACGGTGTTGCCCAGCACGGTGTACTCGACGCGCCGGGAGCTGCCGACCTCGCCCACCACCACCGGCCCGCTCTGGAGGCCGATGCGCGCCGCCAGCGGCGGCAGCCCCCGCCCCACCCGGCCGCGGTTGATGCTCGCGAGCCCGCGCTGGATGCCGAGCGCTGCGGCCACTGCCCGCGAGGCGTGGTCGGGCTGGGCGAAGGGGGCGCCGAAGAAGGCCATCACGCAGTCGCCGATGTATTTGTCGAGGGTGCCCCCGGAGGCGAAGATCGCCGCCTCCGCGGCGTCGAAGAACTCCGCCAGCAGGTCCGCCACCACCGCCGGCGCCAGGGCCTCGGCCAAGCGGGAGAAGCCCACCAGATCGGCGAAGAGCACGGTCACCTCGGCGGGGACCAGGCGCGCCAGTTCCTCCGAGCCCCCTTCGAGCCCGAGCACGGCCTCGATCACCGTCGGCGCGTGGTAGCGAGCCAGCCACCGGCGCAGCCGCCCTTCCCGCTCCGCCTCGTCGCGGTGGCGCAGCCGCTGGACCGCCACCGCGGCGTAGTTCGCGAGCGCGGTCAGAAAATCGAGGTCGGGGGCCGAGAAGGCCTCGCGGGAGAGCGGCGAGTCCACCTGCAGGACGCCGATGATGCGGTCCCCCGACCACAGGGGCACGGACATCGCGGCCCGGATGTCGTGGATGCGGATCGAGGCGCCGTGCTCGAGGCGGGAGTCGCTCTTGGCATCGAGGGTGATCAGGGCGACCTGGTCCTCGAGCACCCGCTTCAAGATGGTGCGCGACACCGGCACCGTCTCGGAAGGGCGATAGACCGTGCGCTCGTCGAAGCGGGCGAGCTCGCAGACCAGCTCGCCGGAGGCCGGGTCGAGCAGCAGAATGAACCCCCGGCGGACGGGGAGGGCCTCGAAGGCGAGGTCGGTGACCCGGGCGAGGATCTCGTCCACGGAGCTGGCCGTCAGCAGGGAGCTGGCCAGCCGCAGGAGATAGCCGAAGACCCGGTTGCCGTAGGCCTCGTCGAGCTCCGAACGCTTGGCGGCGAGGCGCCCTTGCTCGAGGCCCAGCTGGGACATCACGTCCGCCAGGGGCCGCACCAGCTGGGTGTGGGGCACCGGACCGCTGTCGTCCAGGGAGAGCCCCGTCGTCTGGGCGGTGGGGAGCGGCGCCAGGGCGGCGACCCTCAGCTCGAAGTTGCCCACGGTGAGCCGATCGCCGGCCGCCAGGCTCGCCTCCCGCACGCTCTCGCCGTTGACGGTGATGCCGTTGGTGCTGCCGAGGTCGACCACCCACCAACGCCCGCCACGCCGGCTCACCAGGGCGTGCTGGCGCGAGACCGACGGATCGGGCAGCACGACCTCGCAGTCGCTGCCGCGGCCGAGCCGCACGTCGCGATCCCCGAGGGGCACCGTCGCCCCTACGCCCTCGACCTCGAATCGCAGCTCGAGCTGGTCCACCGGGGGCAATCCTAACGGCTTCTCGGAAGGCTGTTGCTAGAATGCCATCCCGATGGCCGTTGCTCCGGCGAATCCCCTTCACGAGCGCTATGCCTCCCGCGAGATGGCGGCGCTGTTCTCGACCGAGAACCGCTACCGCATCTGGCGGCGGCTGTGGGTGCTCCTCGCCGAGTGCCAGCGCGAGCTGGGCCTGCCGATCACCGAGGGCCAGATCGCCACACTCAAGACCGTCCAGGACCAGATCGACTTCGCTCGCGTCGCCGAGCTCGAGCGCCAGACCCGCCACGACGTGGTGGCCCACCTGCGCCACTTCGCCGAGCTGGCGGGGGAGGCGGGGGGCATCCTCCACCTCGGCGCCACCAGCGCCTTCCTGACCGACAACACCGACGTCCTGATCCAGCGCGACGCCCTCGAGCTGGTCGCCCGGCGCCTGGTGCTGGTGGCCCGCGGCCTCGCCGACTTCGCCCGCCGCCATCGCGACCTGCCCGCCCTGGCCTACACCCACTTCCAGCCCGCCCAGCTGACCACCGTCGGCAAGCGGGCCTGCCTGTGGCTGCAGGACTTCCTGATGGACCTCGACGAGGTGCGGCACCGGCTCGAGCGGCTCCGCTGCCGGGGGGTCAAAGGCACCACCGGCACCCAGGCGAGCTTCCTGACCCTCTTCGACGGCGACGACGCCAAGGTCGTCGAGCTGGACCGCCGCTTCGCCCGCCGCCTCGGCTTCGCCAGCTCCTTCCCCGTGACAGGCCAGACCTACTCGCGCAAACAGGACAGCCAGGTGCTCGCTACGCTGGCGGGGGTCGCCGAGAGCTGCCACAAGCTGGGCACGGACCTGCGCCTGTTGCAGGGGGTGGGCGAGCTTTCCGAGCCCTTCGAGGCCGACCAGGTGGGCTCCTCGGCCATGGCCTACAAACGCAACCCCGTTCGCGCCGAGCGCATGTGCGGTCTGGCGCGGCGCTTGATCACCGACAGCTTGAACGGACCTCTGAACACCGCGACCCAGTGGCTCGAACGCAGCCTGGACGACTCGGCCAACCGCCGACTGGTGCTCACCGATGCCTTGCTGACCTGCGACGCCATTCTCGGCCTCGCCGGTCACCTGGCCGGGGGGCTGGTGGTGCGGCCGGCGACGATCCGGGCGCGGGTCGATCGCGAGCTGCCCTTCATGGCGACCGAGACCCTGCTGATGCAGGCGGTCAAGAAGGGCGGCGATCGACAAGAGCTGCACGAACGGATCCGCCGCGCGAGCCTCGAAGCCCAAGAATCGCTCGAGGCCGGCGGTGAGAACTCCCTGGTGGATCGGATCGTGGGCGATCCCGCGTTCCGCCTCACCCGAGAGGAGGTGCTCTCATGGCTCGATCCCCAAGCCTTCACCGGCCGCAGCGCGGCGCAGGTGGACGAGTTTCTGACCCAAGTGGCCGAACCGGCCCTGACCGGCCTCCAGGCCGAGACTCTCGTCGAGATTCGAGTCTAGAGAACCTCCTCCTCGCCACCGCCCTCGCCCTTGCCCTCGTCGCCGGCGCCGGCTGCCGCAGCGCCGGCAGCGCTCCGGCCGTGCCGCTGCCTGGCACCGAGGCCCCGGACCTGGTCTCCAAGGGCATGGCCTCCTGGTACGGCCCCGGCTTCGAGGGCCGGCGTACGGCGAGCGGCGAGCGCTTCGACGGCCGGCGCTTCACCGCCGCCCATCGCAACCTGCCCTTCGGCACCTGGGTGGAGGTCCGCAACCTCGACAACGGCCGCTCCGTGGCGGTACGCATCAACGACCGCGGCCCCTTCGTCCGCCGGCGGGTGATCGACCTCAGCCGGGCCGCTGCCGCCGAACTGGGCATGCTCGGCCCGGGAACGGCGAAGGTGGCCGTCTACCGGCTGGCCGAGCCGCCCCCCGATGCCTGGATGCCGCCGGCCACCGGCCCCTTGACGGTGCAGGTCGGTGCCTTCCACGAGGGCGAGCGCGCCCGCACCCTGGCCGAGACCCTGGCCAAGAGCTTCGGCGCCGTCACCATCGACGCCGACGGCACCTGGCACCGGGTGCGGGTGGGTCGCTTCACCAGCGCCGACGAGGCCGAGGACATCCGCCGCCGCCTCACCGAGAAGGGCTACTCGGCGATCGTGGTGCCGGTGATCGGGGAAGGCGAGGTCTCTCCCACGCCCGGGAGCGCCGAGCCCCCCCTCGGCTTCGTGCCGCTGCTGCTGCGGCCCATGGCGCTTTAGCTCCCCGCCCGCCGTCCCCACCTTGTCACTCCATCGTCGGTGGAGCAGGGGCACTCAGGAGCTATAATATTAACTGTTCGCCATTAGCACAGATTTATGTATTTCAGCTAACCATGCGTGTTTCCCCGCAACCACCTCGTGAAAGGAGGAAAACAGTGAGGCAACGTCTCCACGGTTCCCGTTCTCCCGATCGCCTTGTCTGGGTTCTCTTCCTCGGGCTCCTGACGCTGCCGCTCCTGGCGGGCGCGCAGCAGGAGGGGGCCCCCTTGACCCCGGCGCCCGGCACCGTGATCCGGCAGGCTCCGGCCGAGATCTGCGCCCTGCTCGACAATCCCAAGGCCCGGGGCGCCATGGACGGCTTGCTGTTCAACCTGCTGTGGTCCTGCGGTCGCCAGAGCGAGCTGGGCCGCCAGCCCGGCGGCAAGCAGGCGCCGGGCCCGGCTTTGGCCGGCGAGGCCGGCCTGCCGGAAGCCGTCTTCTCGGTGCCGGACGTGCAGGTCAACGGCCCGAACGGCCCCGGCTTCTCGCGCACCCAGAGCGAGACCTCGGTGGCCCAGAACCCTCTCAACGGCACTCTCTGCGTGGGCTTCAACGACTCCTGGGAGTACTACCACGGCGCCGGCGGCATCACCGGCTTCGCTCGCTCGACCGACCGCGGCCAGACCTGGCAGGACGGCGGCACGGTCAACCCCTCGGCCTTCGGTGATCCCAGCATGGTCTGGCGCCGGGCGGACGGCTACTTCTACCTCGCCACCCTCGACGCCGGCGGCGGCCTCGCCCTCCACGTCTCGACCGACGACTGCCAGTCCTTCAACCAAGTCAGCATCCCCACCACGGGCGGTGACGACAAGGAGATTCTGGTCGTCGACAACAGCCTGTCGAGCCCCCACTACGGCAACTTCTACCTGATCTGGACCGATTTCGGGGTCGCCAACTGGCCGATCCGGGTCATCCGCTCGACCGACGGCGGCGCCACCTGGTCCGCCCCGATCACCCTCGACACCGCCACCGGCGGCTCCTTCCCGGTGGTCCAGGGGGGCTGGCTCACCGTCGCCCCCAACGGCGAGGTGTACGCGGCCTGGCTCTACTACACCGACTTCTACGCCGGGCCGATCTCGATCCGGGGCGCCCGCTCGACCGACGGCGGCGTCACCTGGGCCGCCATCACCGCCCCCCTGGTCAATGCCGTCAGCCCCCTCGACACCGTGGCCACCGGCAACTGTGGCCGGCCCTCGCTCAACGGCGATGTCCGCTACCTCGCCTCACCGCAGATTGCCGCCGACAAGTACGGCTACGTCCACGTGGTCTACAGCTACGACCCGGACGGTGCCGGCGCCGGCGATGACGTCAACGTCTACTACCGCCGCTCGACCAACGGCGGTACCAGCTGGGGTACCGAGATCAAGATCAACGACGACGCGACCACCGCAGATCAGTACCAGCCCACTCTCTCGGTCGCCGACGGGCAAGTACAGGTCTCCTGGTACGACCGCCGGGACGACCCCGCCAACAACTACCTCTTCGCCTCCTACAAGCGCATCTCCCAGGACAACGGCGTGAGCTGGTTGCCCAGTGAGCGGATCGGCGACGCGCAATCACCGGTGGTGCTCGATCCCGGCCTCGCCTTCTGCTACCACGGCGACTACGACCAGAGCACCTGGACGGTGAACAACGCCGAGTTTCCCGTGTGGTCCGACGACCGCGGCGGTGATCCGGACGTCTTCGTGGACCCGGCCACCCGTTTCTATCGTTGCGAGGTCGACATCGCCGGCGGCACCCACACCTGCAACGGGCCGATCACCCTGACCACCAACAGCGGCATCTACCGCGTGGCCCGGGTGGATCTCGCCGACGGCTACCAGCGGCTCGACGCTTTCGTTGACTTCTGTAGCCCGACCGGCTGGTCGGTCCACTTCGCCGACTCCCCCACCTGCGACGGCGCCGGAGGCGACGCCGGGACGACCACCCACAACGCCGAGAGCCACCTGCTCGACCGTGACCTCTTCTTCTACGGCCACGACGTGCCGGCCCTGGCCACCGTGGATCCCACCTCGGTGCGCCGCAACATGCCCACCGGCCGATGCCACACCTGGCAGTGGACGATCTCGGAGGACGTCACCAACGTGGCAACCAGCGTCGGCCCCCTGATTCCCCTGCCGGGCTCCAGCGTCTCGCTCACGACGCGGGGCGGCTTCGAGTCGGCGCCCTACACCGAGCCGGACAGCGAGGATCCGGGAGGGCTCGACGCCAACCTCTGGTACGTGGGCCTGAACCGCACCGTGGGCTCCGCCGCTCGCGCCGGCACCGGGGTCAACCGCGCCTGCTTCGTGCTCTCCCGCCAGAAGAAGGTCGACAACGCCTACATCGCTCGGCTCTGCGGCATCGAGTCCGACCTGATTCCCATCGACACGGAGGTGCCCTGATGAACACCCGGTTCCTTCGCGTGGTCACCGCGACGCTGGCGCTCTGGGCTGCCGTCGCCGCTAGGGGGTTGGCCCAAGAAGAGGCGGCCCCGCCACAAGCGCCGGAGGTGACCTACTACCAGTGCACGATCGACATCACCAACAACACCACGGACTGCACCAGCGGCGTGGTGACCATCACCACCCAGTCGGGCAACCAGCGGGTCGCCCGGATCAACCTGGCGGCCAACGGTTACCTGCGCGTGGACGCCTTCGTCGACGCCTGCAGCGTCTCCGGCTGGTGGTTCCACCTCGCCGACTCGCCTACCGCGGACGGTGGCGGCGGGGACGCCGGCACCACCCAGCACGATGCCGAGACCTACGCCCAGGGCTACGACTTCGCTTTCTACAGCACGCTCACGCCGAGCACGGTCAACCTCGACACCATCGAGACGGCCAAGGGCATCGCCTCGCTCTTCGGCTGCGGCCGCTACCAGTGGTCGATCTACGAGAGCCAGGTGCTCGCGGACAACGACGCCGACCCCGCCGACGCGCCCTTCGTCGAGGTCAAGTCCCAGTACGGCTTCGAGTCCGCGCCCTACGCCGAGCCGGACACCGAGGACCCCTTCGGCGCGGACGCGAGCTTCTGGTACGTGGGCTTGAACCGCACCGTCGGCAACGCCACGCGCACGGGAGGCGGCGTCGGCAAGGTCTGCTTCGTGGTCAGCGACACGACGGCGCCCAGCCCCGCCGTGCTGGCCGCTCTCTGCCCGTAAGCCTTGATTCCCTGGGGCGGCGTCGAGGACGCCGCCCCCTCAACCCCGCACCGCCAGCTCCGCCAGCCAGCCTTTGATGCCGGCGTCCAGCCGCTCGCGCTCGGCTTGGCGCTCGAAGGCGAGGGCGACCAGGCGATCGACGAGCTGGGGCAGGGGCAGGCCGGTCAAGCCCCACAGGCGGGGGTACATCGAGATCGCGGTGAAGCCGGGCAGGGTGTTGAGCTCGTTGACGAAGAGAGCGCCGTCCTCGGCCAGGAAGAAGTCGACCCGGGCGAGGCCCCAGCCGCCGAGGGCGGCGAAGGCGGCCGTGGCCGTGGAACGGATCCGAGAGGAGGCCGCTTCCGGCAGGTCGGCGGGGGCCAACAGCTGGGCGCCGTCGGTCAGGTACTTGTCCGAGTAGTCGTAGAACTCGCGACCTGGGACGATCTCCCCCACCACCGAGGCCGCCAGGGGTCGGCCGCCGAGCACCGCCACCTCCAGCTCCCGGCCCGCAACGCCCTTTTCGACCAGCACGGCGTCATCGAAGCGCAGGGCGAAGCGGATCGCCTCTGCCAGAGCCCCACGCTCCTCTACCTTCACCACGCCCACGCTGGAGCCGCCCACGCTGGGCTTGACGAAGAGGGGCAGGGGCAGGGCCTCGGTCTCCGCCAGGCAGGCCGCGGGCTCGGCCTCGAAGCGTTCGCGACGGAAGCCGCGGTACTCCACGACCGGGATGCCGGCCGCCGCCAGCACGCTCTTCGCCACCAGCTTGTCCATGGCCACGGCGCTCGCCGTGACGCCCGGGCCGACGTAGGGCAGGCCGAGCATCTCGAACAGGCCCTGGAGGGTACCGTCCTCGCCGAAGGTGCCGTGGACGATGGGGAAGGCGCAGTCGACAGCCGCTTCCAGCAACACCGGCAGGGTCTCGCCGATCGAGCGGCCCACGGGCTCGAAGGCGTCGACCTCCCCGGCCAGAGCCCGGGCCGCCGTGTCGAGGGGCACCCAGCCGCCGTCCGGCGCGATGCCCAGCCCCACCACCTCGTGGCCGGCCTCGGCCAGGCCCTTGGCCACGGTGCGCGCCGAGGTCACCGACACCCGGTGCTCGACACTGCGCCCGCCGAAGACCACCCCCACCTTGGCCATGTCCTCTCCTCCTACCGTCGGCAGCCCGGCTCAGCCCATGTCCACGAAACGCACCATCTGCACCTCCGGCAGCTCGGCGAGCTGCCGCAGCACCCCCTCGGGCGGCGCGGAGTCGAGGTGCAGGACCGCCATCGCCCGGGCACTGTCATGGCGGGCGAGGTGGATTCCCGCGATGTTGACCCCGGCCTGGCCGAGGAAGGTACCGAGCTTGCCCACCACTCCGGGTACGTCCTGGTTGCGCAGCCAGAGGATCCGGCCCTCGGGCCGGAACTCGAGCTGGAAGCCGTCGATCGACACCACGCGGGGATCGCGATCGCCCACCAGGGCCCCGGCCAGCTCGATCGCCGTGTTGGCCCCGGCGAGCGCCACCCGCACCAGCTGCGGATAGTCCGCCGCGACGCTGTGCGCCGAGACGACCACCGCGATGCCGCGGTCCTTGGCCAGCCGCTCGGCGTTCACATAATTGACGCCCTCGGGCAGAAAAGGGGACAAGGCCCCTTTGAGGGCGGCCACCGCGAGCGCCGGGCGCAAGCCTTCGTCGATCCCCCAGAGGTCGACCTTGAGCTCGGTCAGGCTGCCGCCGGCGAGCGCGCTCGCCAGGCGCCCCAGCCGCTCGGCGAGCAGCAGGTAGGGCTCGCCGGCCGCGCCCGCGGGCCGGAAGGGCAGGTTCACCGCCGACACCGCCAGCGAGCCGGCGAGCGCCGCGATGAGCATGCGGGCGGTCTCCTGGGCGATGCGCTCCTGGGCTTCGTGGGTCTGGGCGCCGATGTGGGGGGTGGCCACCACCTTCGGGTGTTGGGCCAGGGCGAAGCTGGTGGGCGGCTCCTCGACAAACACGTCCACCCCGGCGCCGGCCAGGTGGCCGGCATCGAGCAGCTCGACCAGCGCGGCCTCGTCGACGATGCCGCCGCGGGCGCAGTTGATCAGGTAGGAGCCCGCCTTCATCTGGCGCAGGTTGTCGGCCGAAAGCAGGTTGCGGGTCTCGGGGGTGAAGGGGGTGTGGAGCGTGACGATGTCGGCCCGGGCGAGCAGCTCGGAAAGCTCGACCGGCTCGACGCCCAGCCGGCGGGCCACGGCCGAGTCGAGGTAGGGGTCGTGGGCGAGCACCTCAGCCTCGAAAGAACGGGCGCGGGCGGCAACTCCCTGGCCGATGCGGCCGAAACCGATCACCCCGACCGTCTTGCCAAACAGCTCGGAGCCGACGTAGCTCTTGCGGTCCCACTCGCCCCTCTTCATCGAGGCGTCCGCCGCCGGCACCTGGCGCAGCAGGGAGAGCAGCAGGGCGAAGGTGTGCTCGGTCGCGGAGATCAGGTTGGCGGTCGGGGCGTTGACCACCAGGATGCCCAGCTCGGTGGCGACCGGCACGTCGACGTTGTCGACGCCGATGCCCGCCCGGCCCACCACCTTCAAGCGGCGGCCGGCGCGCAGCAGGTCGGCGGTGACCTTGGTCGAGCTGCGCACGATCAGGGCTTCGTAGCCGGCGACGATCTCCGCCAAGCGGGGGCGCTCGTCGGCGGTGAGCACGTGGACCTCGGCGCCGGAAGCGGCCAACAGCGCCAGGCCGGATTCTTCGAGGGAGTCACAGACCAGGATCCGGTTCATGGGGTGAGAGCCTCAGGGTAGGTGTTCAAGAGTCGAGGGCGGAGTCGAGGGCGGAGAAAAGGACGGCGAGGTCGGCGGGCTGGACCTCCCCCATGTGGCCGATGCGGAAGGTCGTTTCCTTCCACTCGCCATAGCCGCCGCCCAAGGTGAAGCCGTCCCCGGCCAAGCGGCGCACCAGCTCGGGAGCCGGGCGACCCGGGGGGGCGAGCAGGCAGGAGACCGTGGGCGAGGGAGGTCCGGAGCGCGAGGCGTAGGCGAGGCCCCGGCCCGCGGCCCAGAGCTCCGTGGCGCGGCGCAGGGCCCGGTGGCGCTCGAAGCGAGCCGGCAGCCCTTCGGACAGCAGCACCTCGAGCTGGCGTTCGAGGGCGAAGAAGAGGTTGACCGCCGGGGTGGTGATGGTGCTGCCCCCCTCGCGGTGGTTGGCGCGGTAGCGCAGCAGGTCGGTGTAGAAGCCGCGGTGCGGCACAGCCTGCGCCCGCTCGGCCGCTCGGTCGGAGAGGGTGAAGGCGACCAGGCCGGGCGGGGCCGCGATGGCCTTCTGCACCCCGGCGATCACCACGTCGAGGCCCAGCTCATCGGTGGCGACCGGCACGCCACCCAGCGAGGAGACAGTGTCCACCAAGAGCAGGGCGTCGCTCTCCTCCTGCACGGCGCGGGCGAGCTCGGGGAGGGGGTTGAGCACGCCGGTCGAGGTCTCGTTGTGGATCAGGGTGACGGCGTCATAGCGCTTGCGGCGCAGGGCCGCGCGCACCAGATCGGGGTCCACGGCCTCGCCCCAGGGCACGGCGACGCGGTCGGCATCCTTGCCGACCATCTTCGAGACGGCGTGCCAGCGCTCGGAGAAGGAACCGTTGGTCAAGTTGAGCACCGACGAGGCGACGGTCGAGAGGACCGCGCTCTCCATCACCAGGGTCGAGCTGCCGGTGGCGAGATAGACGTCCCCCGCCGTGGCGAAGAGCGTCGCCAGGCCCTCGGTGACGGCCGCGTAAACCCGCTTGAACTCCGCCGAGCGATGCCCCAAGACCGGAGCGGTGAGCGCCTGCCTCACCTCGTCGAGGACGTAACTGGGACCGGGCAGGAAGAAGCGGATCGATTCCCTCTCGAGGGCCGGGAGGGGGGTGGAGCTCATTGCCGCATTGTGGCATCGGGTCTGGAGGGGGTCAACGCCTTCTTCCGCAGGCGAGCCGCCAGCTCCGGAGCCGCAAGCCGCCCCTCCCCCAGCCGGTAGCCCTCGCCGTCCGGCACCAACTGCGGCGCTGCCGCGAGGCGCCCTTCGGGGTCGCGCAGGGCGGGGGCCGGGCCGGCCTGGACCAGCACTAGGGCGCAGCCGTGGAAGTGCTCGCGCAGCAGATCTTCCAGCACGGGCAGGCCGCGCAGGCGCTTGACGGCCACGACCTCGCCGCCCGGGGCCACGCCGACGGAGCGCAAAACCCCTGCCTCGGCCGCAGCGGCGAGGTCCGGAGGGGCCGGTGCGCCCTCGCCGAGGCGCAGCCAGCCCACCCGCAGGCCCTCGGCCCTCGCCGCCTCGACCAGGGGCGTGAAGGCTTCCGGACCGGCCTCCACGCGGACCAGGTGCGGCCCCTTCATCGCTCCGCCTCGGGGTAGAGCAGGATCTCGCGCCGCTCCTCGCGGAAGGCCGCTTCGTCCGCCCGCCAGCCCTCCGCCCGCTCCGCGAAGCCCTCCCCCGCCTCGATCGCCGCTCGGTAGGCCGGATCCCCGGTCAGCAGGTCGATGGCCGGCCGGTCGGCCACGAACTCGTAGGCCTCGGCCCGCCAGCCAAAGGCTTCCGGCGCCACCGCGCGAAAGGCCGCCAGCAGCTCGAGGCCGGCGCGGTAGGGGGCGAAGGCCGCCGGATCGGTGACCACCACCTCCACTCCCTCGCACAGGGCCCCGGCCCACTTCTGGAACTGGGGACGGAACAAGGTGGGCAGGAAGGCCACGCCCGGCAGCTCTCGGCGTGCCAGCTCCCGGCACAGGGCGGGAGCGTCCACCCCCGGCGCTCCCACCAGGTGGAAGGGGCGGGTGGTGCCACGGCCTTCCGAGAGCGTGGTGGCCTCGACCAGGCAGCCTCCGGGGTAGATCTCGGCTGTCTCCGGGGTGGGCATGTTGGGCGAGGGGGCGACCCAGGGCCGGCCCAGCTGCCGCCAGCGCCGGCCTCGGCTCCAGCCTTCCATCGTGACCACCCGCCAGCCCTCAGGCCAGCCGCGGCGGCGGGCCTCCAGGGCCACGATCTCACCCAGGGTGAGGCCGTGGCGCACCGGCATCCGGAACGCCCCGACGAAGGACTCGAGCCCGGGCCGGGGCAGGTTGCCCTCGATCACCTCACCCCCCAGGGGGTTGGGACGATCGAGCACCCATACCTCGCAGCCGGCCGCCAGCGCCACCTCGGCGGCCCAGACGGCGGTGGCGGCGTAGGTGTAATAGCGGCTGCCCACGTCCTGGAGGTCGATCACCAGGAGGTCGAGGCCGGTCAAGGCCGCCGGGGATGGCTTCAGGGTGCTCGCGGAGTCGCCGTAGAGGCTCTGGGTGGCGAGTCCGGTCCACGGGTCCACACCCCCGGCCGCCGCGATCATGTCCTGCTCGACGCCGTAGAAGCCGTGCTCCGGGCCGAAGAGGCGGGCGGGCGCCGCCCCCGGCAGACCGGCGAGGGCGAGGTGGGCGGGCACCAGATTCCGGGTGAGGGAGGCGGCGTGGGCCAGCAGGCCACAGCGCCGGCCGGCCAAGGGGCCGGGGTCGGCGAGCAGCCGGTCGAGGCCGGTCGCGATCACGGCTCCTCCCGCCGGAACTCGCCCCGCACGCCCCCTGATTTGGCCTCGAGCCGCAGGTCGGTGATCACCGCCCCCTTCTCGACGGCCTTGACCATGTCGTAGAGGGCAAGGGCAGCGACGGCGCAGGCAGAGAGGGCCTCCATCTCGGCGCCGGTCTTGGCCGTCACCACCACGCGGGCGCGGATCCGCACGCCACCCTCATCGGGCTCGATGTCGACCTCCACCTGCTCCGGCGCCAGGGTGTGGGCCAGGGGGATCAGCTCGCCGGTACGCTTGGCCGCAGCGATGCCGGCCAGTCTCGCGACCGTGTTGGCGTCCCCCTTGGGCAGACGGGCCAGCGAGGCGACCGTCTCCGGCGCGAGCAGCACCCGGCAAGTCGCCTCGGCCACTCGGCGCGTCACCGGCTTGGCCGAGACGTCGACCATGCGGGCGGTGCCTTGCTCGTCGAGGTGAGAGAAGGGCGTGTTGGGTCCGTCGGCGGGGCTCACGGGAGCGGCATGCTAGCATCCCGCCACCTTGGAGACAGGCCCTCTCGGCGTCGCGGTGATCGTGCCCACCCTCGAAGAGGAGGGCCGGATCGGCCGCCTGGTGGCCTCGCTGGTCGGGGAGGCCGACGAGGTGATCGTCACCGACGGCGGCAGCCGCGACGGCACGGCGCGCGAGGCCGAAGCGGCCGGCGCGCGGGTGGTGGTGGGGCCACCGGGCCGGGGCGGACAGCTCAACCGCGGCGCCGCCCGGGCGCGGTCGCCGATCCTGCTCTTCCTCCACGCCGACACCACCCTCCCCCCCGGCAGCCTCGGGAGGATCCGCGACGCCGTGGCCGCGGGAGCCATCGGTGGGGGTTTCACCGTTCGCTTCGAGGGCAGGGGCTGGCGCTTCGCCCTCGGCTCCTGGCTGGCGAGCCGCCGGACCCGGCGTTACCGCCTGCCCCTGGGGGATCAGGCGCAGTTTGTGACCCGGCCTGCCTTCGAGGCGGTGGGCGGTTTTCCCGACTGGCCGATCCTCGAGGATCTGGAGTTCGCCCGGCGCCTGAGGAAGCAGGGGCTCGTGGCCATCCTCGAGCCCCCGGTTTCCACCTCGGCGCGCCGCTTCGTCGCCCAGGGTCCCGTGCGCACGGTGGCCCTGAACTGGGTGATCTTCGTGGGGTACTACCTGGGGATCTCCCCCCACCGGCTCGCCCGGCTCTACCGCCCGGCGGGCGGACGGACGGAGCGGGATGAGGCGGTTCCGAGCCCGGCGGCGCCGGGTCGCTCGTCGGAGTCACTGCGCTAGAAACCCCGCCGAGACCGGGGGCCGGGGCGGGGTTCGACCGCGACGAAGGGGACGGGAAGGGTGCGAGCTAGTTCAGGGCGTCCTTCAGCTCCTTGCCGACCTTGAACCGGACGTTCTTGCTCGCGCTGATCTTGATCTTCTTGCCGGTGGCGGGGTTACGGCCCTCGCGCGCAGCGCGCTCGGAGATGGAGAAGGTGCCGAAGCCGGGCACCTGCACGCGGTCGCCGCTCTTCAGGCAGCCGCCGATGTAGGCGAAGACCGCGTCGACGATCTCTCCGGCCTGCTTCTTGGTGATGCCCTCGAACTCCGACGCTACGCTGTTGACGATATCCGTCTTTCCGGCCATGAAGTCCTCCTTCGTGCCTAAGTTCTATCTAAGTCTGCGGCAGGCGGCAGACGATACGGGAAGGGGCGATGGGTGTCAACTGGAATTCTATATCGCAAACCCGGTCCTGGCGCACAGACCTCAGAGTCTTCAAGGCGCCACCCGGCGGAGCGCCTGGACGGTGAAGCCATCGTGATCGCCCGCCGTTGGAATCCGCCACAGGCCCTCCCCCCGGACCCAGTCTACAGTGGGCTGGCCCAGCTGCTCGCTCAACGCCACCGGCTCGAAACCACTCCGGCGCTCGCGGAAACGGGCGATCACATCCTCGTTCTCCTCGCGCTCGAGGGAGCAGGTCACGGCGATCAGCAGGCCCTCGGGAGCGACCAGGTCGGCCACGCCGTCGAGCAGCCGCTGGCCGAGCTGCGCCAGGCGGCCGATCTCCCCCTCGCTGACCCGCCACTTCAGCTCGGGGTGCTTGCGGAACGTGCCGGTGCCCGAGCAGGGCAGATCGAGGATCACCCGGTCGAAAGACCCGGACAGGGCCGGCGCGCCGGCATCCGCGGCCAGCATCGGCACCTGCCGGCGCAGCCGCCCGAGGTTCTGGCGCAGGAGCGCCAGCCGGGCCGGCGAGATGTCCGCCGCGACCAGCTTGACCCGCGGCTCGAAGGCGAGCAACGCGAGGCTCTTGCCGCCCGGAGCGGCGGCGGCGTCGAGCACCCGCTCGCCGGGGCGGGGCGGCGGCACCAGGGCGGCGGCCTGGCCGGCCTCGTCCTGGATGTAGAAGTCACCACGCCGGAACGAGGGTGTGGTCAAAGGGTTGCCCGAGCGCACCACCAAGCCCAGGGGCGCGACCCGCGAAGCCTCCACCTCGAGCCCGGCGTCGATCAGGTCCTCGGCCAGCAACTCGCGCCCGCCGCGGTCGCGGAAGGCCATCACGTGGAAGGGCTTGGGCTGGTTGTTGGCCAGGAGCAGGGCGCGGGTGGCCCGCGGACCCAGCCGCTCGAGGTAGCGCCGCACCAGGAACACTGGATGGGACAGCTCGACGGCCAGGCGGGTGGCCTCATCGCCCTCGGTGATCGGCCAATCGGTCAGCTCGGGGCTGCGGGCGATGCGGCGCAGCACGGCGTTGGTGAAGCTCGCACCGCCTCGGTGGGTCACCCTCGCTGCCTGGGACACCGCCTCGTGCACCACGGCGTGGGCCGGGACGCGGTCGAGGAAGAGCAGTTGGTAGGCCGCGATGCGCAGGGGCGCGAGCAGGGCCGGCTCGATCTGGGCGAGGGGCCGGCTCGAGGCCGCCGCCACGACGTGGTCGATGCGGCCCAGCCAGCGCAGGGTGCCGAGCACCAGCTCACGAAGGAAGCCCTGGTCCTTGTCCTCGAAGCGACCGATGACGTCGGCGAGAAAGGTGTCGGCTGGCGCCAGGGAGGCCAATGTGCGCTCCACCACCCAGGCCGCGGCGGCCCGGGCATCGCCCATCGGCTCGCGGCGGGGGGGCGGGCGGCGGGTGGCCTCGAAGCCACGCGGGGTCGGTACGGCGGCGGCGCGCTTCAAGGGACCGTGACCTCGAAGCGGGCGCCGGCCGCCAGTCGCTCGCCGCGGAAGAGCTCGGCTCCCGAGACCGCGCCCCGCCCGGGGCGCTGCAGCTGGGTGAGGGCCAGGGCCGTGCCCTCGCCACAAGCCACCACCAACGCCTCATTTTCGATGGCGATCACCGTGCCCGGCGCGCCCGCCCGGGGCGCCGCGACCCGAGCGGCGACGATCTTGACGGGCCGGCCGTCCAGCTGCGCCGTCAGACCCGGCCAGGGGGTGTAGGCGCGGAGGCGATCGAAGAGGCGGGAGGCCGGCAGCGTCCAATCGACCTGGCCGTCCTGGCGCGACAGCAGGCCGGCGAAGGTGACCTGGGCGGGGTTCTGCTCGCGAGCCACCAGAGCGCCTCGCTCGAGGCCGTCCACCGTCTCGACCAGCAGCTGGGCGCCGAGCTCGGCGAGGCGGGCGGCGAGCTCGCCGGCAGTCTCTTGGGCGCCGATCGGCACCTCCCGGGAGAGCAGCATCGGGCCAGCATCGAGCTCGAAGACCATCTGCATGGTGGTCACGCCGGTCACCGGGTCGCCGGCGGCGATCGCCGCCTGGATCGGCGCCGCCCCCCGCCAGCGCGGCAGCAGCGAGGCGTGGACGTTGACGCAGCCGAGCCGGGGGATGGCGAGCAGGCGCCGGGGGAAGATCTGGCCGAAGGCCACCACCACGGCGAGGTCCGGCGCGAGCTGCTCGAGCTGCTCGAGAAAGGCCGGATCCCGCACCTTCTCGGGCTGGGCCACGGCGAGGCCGTGCTCCCGCGCCCAGGTGGCCACCGGCGGCTCCGTGACCCTGCCTCCCCGGCCCACGGGGCGGGCCGGTTGGGTCACCACCAGCGACGGCGCCCGCCCCGCCGCCACCAGGGCCGCGAGGGTCGGGACCGCGAAGGCCGGGGTGCCGAAGAACGCGATCCGCCGGATCTCGGGCATCCGGTCATGGTAGCAGAGCGTCTCGAGAGGGGATCGGAGGGGCGTGGCGCTGCGGGCCTAATCGTCCACCCGCGCCAGGTCGATCTCGGCGAAGTAGTCGCGGGGCACCAGCACCTCGCGGGGCTTGGAGCCCTGGGGTGCGCCCACCAGAGCGTCCCTCTCCATCATGTCGATCAACCGCGAGGCTCGCGAGAAGCCGATGCGCATGCGCCGCTGGAGGAAGCTCGCCGAGGCCATCCGCTCGGAGACCACCAGCCTCGCCGCCTCCTCGTAGAGGTCGTCGTCCGGGTCCCCGGCCTCTCCCGCTCCCCGCTCGCCGTCGATCGGCTCGAGCAACGCGAAGTCGTACTGCGGCTTGCCCTGCTTCTTGAGCCAGCGCACCAGGCCCGCCGTCTCCTGCTCCGAGACGTAGGCGCCGTGCAGGCGCATCACCCGCGAAGTGCCCTGGGGCATGAACAGCATGTCGCCCTTGCCCAGCAGCCGCTCCGAGCCGACCTGGTCGAGGATCGTCCGGGAGTCGTGGCGGCTGGCGGTGGCGAAGGCGATGCGGCAGGGGAAGTTCGCCTTGATGGTGCCGGTCAACACGTCCACCGAGGGCCGCTGCGTGGCGACGATCAGGTGGATGCCCACCGCCCGGGCCATCTGCGCCAGGCGGGCGATCGCCGTCTCCACCTCGGCCGAGGCCACCATCATCAGGTCGGCCAGCTCGTCGATGATCACCACGATGTAGGGCAAGGGGGCGAGGTCGCCGAGATCGGCCTCCCCCTCGCTTTCGCCCAGGGCCAGGTGCTTCCTGTGCTCGGGATCGCCGATCGCCTGGTTGTAGTGGGCGATCGAGCGCACGTGCACCTTCGCCAGCTTCTTGTAGCGGCTCTCCATCTCCGCCACCATGTGGGCCAGCACGTTGGAGGCTTGCTTCGGCTCCACCACCACCGGCGTGCGCAGGTGCGGCACGTCCGTGTAGACACCCAGCTCGATCCGCTTGGGGTCGATCATGATGAACTGCACCGCCTCCGGCGGGGCCTTGTACAGGATCGAGGTGATCATCGCCTGGAGGCCCACGCTCTTGCCGGCGCCGGTGGCACCGGCCACCAGTAGGTGGGGCATCGTGGCGAGGTCGGCGAAGTGGGGCTCGCCGTGGATGGTCACCCCCAGGGCCATGGTCAGGGGCGACGGCGCCTTGGCGAAGCCCTCCTTGGCCAGCAGGCTGCCCAGCCGGATGGTCAGGCGCTCGCGGTTGGGCACCTCCAGCCCCAGGGTCGAACGGCCGGCCAGGCGATCGATGCGCACCGACTCGGCACGCAGAGCCAGGGCGAGGTCGTCCTGGAGGTTGACGATCTGGCTGACCTTGACCCCCGGCGCCGGCTGCAGCTCGAAGGTGGTGATCACCGGCCCCGGGCTGATGCCCTCGATCGTCCCTTCGACCCCGAACTCCGCGCAGCGCTGGCGGATCATCTCGCCCAGGCGCACCAGCTCGTTACCATCGACCGCGCTCTTCTCTTCGGTGAGCTGGAGGAGGTTCAAGGGCGGGAGATTGCTCGCCGCCGGGGGCGGAGCGAAGAGCAGAGGCTCGGCGGGGGCGGGCGACGCCGACGGCTTCTCCGTGACGCGACGGAGTCGGGGCGCAAGGGCGACGGGCGGTGGCGGAGCGTGGCGCGCGGCCGTGGTGGCGGCCAAGATGACGGGCTCTGCGCCCCGCTCAGGAGCCTCCGTCTCGGCGACGCTGGCCACCCGGCGCAGGCCGAAGCCGGGCTCCCCGCGGCGCTCGATCACCCGCACCACCCCGGACTCGGCCGTGGGGCGCGGGGGTAGCGGCCAGGCAGGCGCCGGCGGCGCCACCAGGGCCTCTCGGGCCGCCGCCTCGCGCTCGGCCAGCTTGTCGCGGTGGCGGGCGATCACCCGCTGGCGCTCCTCCTCCCGCTGCTTCTTCTCCTTCTGCTCGCGGCGGCGATGGCGGGCGAGGGTGAAGCGCTGGGCCAGCTCCGAGAGACGGGAGCGCCACCCGGCGAGCACCTCGCCGAGGGTGGTCTGGACCAGCAGGGCCACCCCGGCCACCACGGCGCCGCCCAGCACCAGGAAAGCGCCGGTGGTGTTGAGCCGCGAGGCGAGCAGGCCCGACGCCAGCTCGCCGAAGGCGCCGCCCGAGGCGAGGGGCCGGCCATACCAGGGCACGGCGCCGAAGGCCAGCTGGAAGAGGCCCGGCAGGCTCACCAGGAGGATCGCCGCCCCGAACCCGCGGCCCACCCGCGGCTCCGCGTCCCCCTTGCGCAGCCGGCGAATGCCGGCGACGAGCAGGAAGAGAGGCAGCGCCAGGGCCGTCCAACCGAGGAGACCGTAGGTCAGAGCGGAGAGCTCGGCACCCACCGGGCCGATCCAGTTGGCGGTGCCGGCGGTGGCCTCGGGCCCCTGGTGGAGCAGACTAGGATCGGTGGGGTGATGGCTGGCGAAGCTCGCCCCGAGCAGCAACCCGGCCGTGGTCAGCAGCACCCCCTTGACCTCCCGGCCCTTCTCGGGAGGCAAGCGGGGCTTCGGGGGCTTGGTCGCGCGTTCGGGGGTGGCGGTGCTCACGGCACGGTCTCGAACGGGCTCCTCTCGGGCGAGAAACTCCAGTTTTACCTGAGAGAAGCGAATCTAAGTTCGCACGAAGTCTAGCAGTACGCTGGCGAAGAGGATAGAGCCGGCGACCTCTCGCCGGTCTCTCCGAGCCCTCCTCGTTGCCATCCCCGCGGAAGCGGGGATCCATCCGGGTCCCTTCCCCCACCCTGGATTCCCCGCCTTCGCGGGAATGACCTCCGAGGGAAGGATAGGCTCAGCCGCCGTGGCTCGCCCTTCGCACCCACCCCTGCGCAAGCACCTCGGCCAGCATCATCTGGTCGACGGTGCCCTCTGCCGGCCCCTGCTCGACTTCCTGGAGCCCCAGGGACGGCGGGTGCTCGAGGTCGGGCCCGGGGGCGGGGTCCTCACCACCCAGTTGCTGCGCTCCGGGGCGAAGGTGCTCGCCGTCGAGCTCGACCCGGCCTGGGCCTTCACCCTCCACCGGCGGCTGCGGGTCAGCCCAACCTTCGCCCTGGCGGTGGCCGACGCCTTGGAGCTCGACTGGCCCTCCTTGCCGGCACCGACGCTGGTGGCCGGCAACCTGCCCTACAACGTGGCCACGCCGATCTTGGCTCGGGTGCTACCCCATCATGAGCAGGTGCCACGGGCGGCCTTCCTGGTGCAGAAGGAGCTGGCGGAGCGTTTGACCGCCCGGCCCGGCACTCAGCCCTATGGCTCGTTGTCGGTGCTCGCGGCGGCCTACAGCGAGGCGCGGATCCTCGCCCGGGTGCGGCCGGGGAGCTTCAGGCCACCGCCCAAGGTCGAAAGCGCCTTCGTCGGCCTCACCCTCCATGCCCCGCCTTTACCGCCCGAGGAGATGCCGGCCTTCCTGGCGACGGTGCGGCTGGCCTTCGGCCAGCGCCGCAAGACCCTGCGCAACGCCCTCGGCGCCGGCTGGGGCAGAGCCAAGGCCGAGGACGCCCTCGCCACCGCCGGCATCGACCCGGGGCGGCGTGCCGAGGAGCTGAGCTTGGCCGAGCTGCTGGCGCTCTACCGGGCCGCGGCCGGCGGCGCCTGAGCCTCCACCCCCAGCTGCCAGAGCAGGAAGCGCATCGCTTCGGCCTGGTCGATCACGTCCTGGCTGGTGGCCTGGCCGCCGGCGTGGCCGGCGCGGGCGTGGTAGCGCAGCAGGATGGGCCGCTCGCCGCCGGCCGCCGCCTGCATCCGCGCCGCCATCTTGCGCGCGTGGAGGGGGGCCACCCGGGTGTCTCCGTCGCCGGTGACGAAGAGCACCGCCGGGTAGTGAGTGCCCTTCTTGACGTTGTGGTACGGCGAGTACGCCAGCAGGGCGCGGAACTCGGCCTCGTCGTCGGCCGAGCCGTACTCGGGCACCCAGTACTTGGCGACCAGGAAGCGGTGGTACCGCACCATGTCGAGCAGGGGGTAGCTGCACACCACCGCTCCCACTAGGTCCGGTCTCTGGGTGAGCAGGGCCCCCACCAGCAAGCCGCCGTTGCTGCCGCCGGAGACGGCGAGGCGCTCCGGCCGCGTGTACCGCTCGCGGATCAGCCACTCGGCGGCGGCGGCGAAGTCGTCGAAGGTGGTCTGCTTCTTCTCCTGCATCGCGGCCTGGTGCCAGGCTTCCCCGAACTCCCCGCCACCGCGCAGGTTGGCCACGGCATAGACCCCGCCGCGCTCCACCCAGGCCGCCGCCATCGAGGAGAAGAAGGGCGACAGGCTCAAGTTGAAGCCGCCATAGCCGGTGAGCAGGGTCGGGTGATCGCCGGTCAGGGCCAGGCCCTTCTTGTGAACCACGAACATCGGCACCTTGGTGCCGTCCTTGGAGGTGAACCACACCTGCTTCGCCTCCATCTCCCCGGTCGCCACCGGCACCGAGGTCTTGCTCCAGATCGTCCGCTGCCCGCTCGCCACGTCGAGGCGCCAGTTCTGGGACGGCACGACGAAGGAGGTGAAGCCGTAGAAGACCTCTTTGGCGTCCCAGCGGCCGACCACTGCGGCGACCGTGCCCGGAGTGTCGAAGGGGATCTCGCCGAGCTGCGCGCCCTCCGGCGAGACGCTCACCACCTTGGACTGGACGTTCTCGAGATAGCTCAGGAAGAGGCGGCCGGCGGCAGCCGAGGAGGCCTCCAGCACGGCACCGCTGCGCTCGGGGACGATCTCCCGCCAGGCCTCGCGCTCGGGACGGGCGAGGTCGACCTTGAGCAAGCGGCCGTTGGGGGCTTGCCAGTTGGTCAGGAGGTAGAGCTGCCCGCCGGCGATCTCCGGGAGGAAGCGGGCCTCGATGCCGGTGACGATCGGCTGGAAGCCGCGACCCGAGGTCAAGTCGTTGACGTGGACCTCGGTGACGTCCGCCGACGCCCCGAAGTAGACCACGGCGCAGAGCCAGCGCCCATCCTCGGACAGCTGGAGCCCGAGGAGCTTCTCCGGCCCGAGGCCGGCGCCGAAGAGCTCCCGATCCTCGGTCACCGGCGTGCCCAGCGCGTGCGAGGAGACCCGCGGCCCCGCGGGGGTCAGCTTCGAATAGTAGAGGGTGTCGCCGGCGGGCGAGAGCAGGGCGCCGAAATAGCGCGCGCGGGGCAGGACCTCGCCCACGTCCTTTCTGGCGTCGACGTCGAAGACCCGAATCTCGACCTCGTCCTGGCCGCTGTCGCGCACCGTGTAGGCCAGCCGGTGCCCCGCTTCGCTGATGCTCGAGATGCCGACCGAGAGGGAGTGGTCCTCTCGCCAGGGGTGGGGGTCGATGAGCACCTCGTCGGTACCGCCGAGGCCGCGGCGAAGGACGATGGACGAGCGCTCCTGGTTGGCCAGGCGGCGGCTGAAGAAGTAGCGATCGCCCGCCCGGTTGGGCGTGGGCAGGTTGAAGGAGTCCACCTTGAGCAGCTCGGCGAAGCGCTTCTCCAGGGCCTCACGACCGGGGCGGGAGCCGAGCTGGGCGTCGGTGTGAGCGTTCTGGGCGTCGATCCAGCGGCGGGTCTCGGGGGACTCCTGATCCTCGAGCCAGCGGTAGGGATCGACGATCTCCACACCGTGGAGAATCTCGCGCACCGGCTCCTCCCGCGTCGGAGGCGGAGTCGCCTGGGCCAGGGCAAGGTCCGAGCTGAGCAACGACCAACCTCCCATCCAGAGGAGCGAGAAAAGAGTGGCGAAAGCAGGAAGCGAGGGGCGGAATGCGTCGTCGGAGCGCATGGTTTCTCCTCGTGCCGGGTGGTTGATTGTAAGAGCTGATGGAGCAGCCGCGCACCCGCGTGGCGACGCCCCCCCTCTGGTATCCTCTTGGTTTCAACAAGATGGAACCGAGGCGATTCCCCTCAGGACCCAGCCGGTGATGAGCGACGCCGCCCCTCTGACTTACCACTGCGTGGCCATCGATGAGCTCGAGCGCCTGCTCGAGCGACGGCGGCCCAGCGGTCAAGCTTTCCCGGTGGAGTTCAACCTCGCTGAGAACCTGATCGAGATCCTGAGGAAGGCCAACGAGTTCGTACCCTCGGCCGCGGGCTCGATCCTGCTCGACGACCCCAGTGACCATGGCGAAACGGGCCTGACTTTCATCGCCGCCTTCGGCGAGAAGGCCGAGGGGCTGGTGGGCCTGTCCATTCCGGCCGACCAGGGGGTGGCCGGCCTGGTCTACCGCACGGGCGAGCCCTACCTCGCCGGCGACGTCCGCCACGATCCCAACTTCTTCGCCGGCGTCGACCAGCAGACCTCCTACCAGACGATGTCGCTGGTGGCGATCCCGATCCGTATCGAAGGCCGGGTCTGTGGTGTGCTCGAGTTGATCAACCGGCATCGCCACCGGGCCTACAGCGAGCACGACCGCAACCTCTTGACCATCTTCGCCGACTACATCTCGGTCGCGGTCCAGAACGTGCTCGACGGCCGGCGGGCGCAGGAGATCGCCAAGCGCGACAACCTGACCGGCCTCTACAACGACCGCTTCCTGCACATTGCCCTGGCCCAGGCGGTTGCCGCCAGCCGGGCCAGCTCCCGTGACCTCGCGGTGCTCTTCCTCGACCTCGACTTCTTCAAGCGCGTCAACGACACCTGGGGGCACCTGGCCGGCAGCCAGGTGCTGCGCGAGGTGGGGGACCTGCTGCGGCGCCGCATCCTGGGCTATGAGTCGATCGCCGCCCGTTACGGCGGCGACGAGTTCGTACTGGTGATGCCGGGGCTCGACCTCGAAGGCGCCGTGGACCTCGCCGAGGAGATCCGCACCGACCTGCTCGAGACGGCTTTTTGCCAGGAACCCGGCGACATCTTCCCCGAGGTCCTCTCCCTGCGCGGCCAGACCTGCTCGATCGGCATCGCCACCTTGAACCAGCACATCGCCGAGGAGCTTTCGGACGAAAAGGTCAAGAGCACCCTGCTGCGGCTGGCCGACGCTGCCATGTACGTGGCCAAGGAGATCGGCCGTAACCGCACCGCCGTCGCCGGGTCACCCGTTCGTCGCCGCGGCGAAGTCAGCCCCCTCCCCCGCTGACCGTAGCAGCTCGAATCCGTAGCTGTAAGTCTTTTTTTTCCTTACACTTGACTGGACTGCACAATTTTCTGGCCAAAACGCTCAAGGCCCCTTGGGACCGAGGCCGAGGCCGTCTCTCCGCGACTTTTCCACAGACTTTTCGACAGGCGTTGCGGAAAGCTCCCATACTCAACGACGCATCTATCGACCCTAGAAGGGGTTACGGCGAGGTGACGGCTGTGGCGGCGGGAGGGGCACAGCGGCCCCGCGGAAACGCCGTTCGCGAGGTGGCGGGGAGGCTCGCCGCGGAGGGTAGATCGAAGCGGGGAACCGACGCGGCGACTAGGGGAAGACGGAACCACGGCTCACCCCAGGGCAGCCGGTGGAAGACCGTCGCCGACGCGCCGCCCTGCTCGTGCTCCTCCCCCGTGCCGAGCTCCACCACCGGCCCCGCGGCCGGCAAGGGCCCCTCGAGCGCCTCGACCAGGGCCTGCCGGAGCCCGGCCTCGACGCCCGGCCAGCGGGCGATGGCCGCGCCGGCGGCGGCCACGAGGTCGGGACGGGCCGCCACGCTGGGGCTGGCGCCCAGTCGGGGCTCGAGCAGAAGGGCCCGCGCCAGGCAGGCCGCACTCCGCTCCGGCGCCGCAGGCCGGAAGGCGAGGAAGAATGGCGCCCAGGCCCCGTGGGGATCGCTCGCCATGGCCTCCCCGAGGGCCCCCTCCGCCCAGGGTGCGCCGGCCTCCACGCCCGCCACCCCGGCGTTGAGCCAGAGCTGGCCCACCCCCGGCGCCCCCCGAGCGGCGGCCAGAGCCTCCGCCGCCGCCACCTTCTCGCCGCTTCGAGAGAACCGCGCCCGGTAGAGGGGAAAGGTCGGATCCAGCTCGACGGCACGCCGCAGATGGCCCGCGGCCTGCTCCCGGGTGGGTGCCTCGCGGGCGCGTTGCCACTCGAGTTGGGCCCGGTCCCGGGGCACCAGCCAGAGCACCGCGGCCAGGGCATAGACCAGCGCGAGAGCCCCCACCCGACCACCGACCCGAAAGACCGGCTGCTCCGCCGTGGCTCCCCCCGCGAGCGCCGCCCCGGCGGCCACGACCACGGCGGCGGCCACGGCGCCGACGTGCGCCACCGAGTGCCCGAGGCTCACCACCACGGCGCCCACCAGGCCCAGCAGGCCGGCTTCGATGGGCGCCGAGCGCTCCCCGTCCCGCTCTCGCAGGCGCGCAGCCACGAAGGCGAGCCCCAACCCCAGGGCCCAGAGGTAGCCGAACGCACCCAGCTCGTAGAAGATCGTCAAGGGTTGTGAGTGGAGCTGGCCGACGATCTCGGAGGGCGGATTCACGCCCGGGATGGGCTCGAGGAAGCGCCCCAGGGTCCAACCCGTCGAGCCCGGACCCCAGCCGAGCAGAAGCCGTTGCGACCACCCCATCTGGGCGGCCTCGTGGTAGGTGCCGCGGGCGCGAAGGGAAGGGTCCTGGTCGGTGACGACGCGCACCAGCCGGGGCGCCGCGAGCAGAGCCAGGAGCGCAGCGACCACCAAGAGCCTCCTCTGCAGACGGCGGTGGCCCACGGCGAGGCAGAACGCCTGGGCGCCGACGGCCGCCCACGCCGCCAGGGAGCCGGTCGCCGCGAGCGCCAGCACCCCGAGGGCCAGGGCCCCGCGCGCGATCCATCCCCCGGCATCCCCGCGGCGAGCTCGCTCCGCCACCAGAGGCAAGAGGGTCACCAGCCAGAGCCCCAACACCGCGTGGTGGCCGAGGGGCTCGGCCGCCCGCTCCGACCACCCCGCGAGCCACGCGAGCAAGGCCCAGAGCGAGACCGCCGCCAGCACCAGGGCGACCCCCGCCGCCCCCCGCTCGGCCCGGTCTCGCCCTCGCCAGCAAGCGGCCACGGCCACCGGGGCAAGCAGCAGGGCGGGGGCGAGCCACAGGCCCACGGCGCCCGCCCGCGGCACCGGCGAGGCCAGCCAGCTCGCCCCGAGGCCGACCAAGGCCACCGGGACGAGCCATCGGCCCCACCGCCCCAGCCGCAGAGGATCGCGCCAGGCCGGGGCGCCGAGCACCAGCGCGAGGAGAGCGACGCCCTGGACGGTCGCAGCGCCCGCCGCCGACAGCTGCCCCCCGAGGGTGCCCGCCCACAGCGAGAGCAGGGCGAGCACGGCGGCCGGCAGGTGGGCGGACATCTTGCCGGATTCTACGGGCCAGGCACCGGAAACCGCCCAAGGTGAGTCCCTGCGCTTCAGCCCCGATGTCGCCCCGAGCGAAGCCGAGGGGCCTCCGGTACGCTGCCGCGGAGGGGAGATCCCTCCACTACGCCTTCGTCGCTGACGCTCCTCAGGCTTCGGTCGGGATGACAGCGGGGCTGCTGGTCTCCATGGTTCTCCGCCGGCCGGGTTAGAATCGCCTCTCGACCTTCCGGCGCCGGCGGTCCGCCCGCGCTCACCCCTTGGAGAGAGACACCCCATGACCACCCTGCTCGCTTCGACCGAGGTCGCCTGCCTGTTGGCCGACCTCGGCCTCTCGGACGACAACCCTGGGGCCTTCGACGGCTCCTGGCTCCCTACCACCGGCCCCCGCATCGACTCGATCAACCCTGCCACCGGCGAGGTCTTGGGCTCGGTCCGCTCGGCCACCGAGGCCGACTACGAGCGCTGCGTCGCCGCCGCCGAGGCGGCCTTCCGCGCCTGGCGCACCTGGCCCGCGCCCCAGCGCGGCGAGGTCGTGCGTCTGCTGGGCGAGGAGCTGCGCCGGGTGAAGGACCCCTTGGGCCGCCTGGTCTCCCTGGAGGTCGGCAAGATCTACTCCGAGGGCCTGGGCGAGGTGCAGGAGATGATCGACATGTGCGACCTCGCGGTCGGCATGTCCCGCCAGTTGACCGGGCTCTCCATGCACTCCGAGCGCCCCCAGCACCGGATGTTCGAGCAGTGGCAGCCGCTCGGGCCGGTGGGCATCATCACCGCCTTCAACTTCCCCGTCGCCGTGTGGGCCTGGAACGCCGCCGTGGCCGCCGTCTGCGGCGATTCGATGGTGTGGAAGCCCTCAGAGCTGGCGCCGCTCACCGCCGTGGCCGTGACCAGGATCGCCCAGCGGGTGGCCGAGCAGGCCGGGGCACCGCCGATCTTCACCCTCGCCATCGGCGGCCGGGACCTGGGGGTCGCGATGAGCCGGGACCGCCGCCTCCCCCTGGTCTCGGCCACCGGCTCGGTGCGCATGGGCAAGGCCGTCGGCCAGGCCGTGGCCGAGCGGCTCGGGCGCTCCCTGCTCGAGCTGGGCGGCAACAACGGCATCCTGGTCGCGGACGACGCCGACCTCGACCTCGCCCTCAGGGCCGTGCTCTTCGCCGCCGTGGGCACCGCGGGCCAGCGCTGCACCAGCCTGCGCCGACTCTTCCTGCAACGCGGGATCGCTGCCGAGATGAAGCGCCGGCTGGTGGCGGCCTACCCCTCGATCACCATCGGTGACCCCTTGGAGCCCGGCACCCTGATGGGGCCGCTGATCAACGAGCAGGCGGTCGTCAACATGATGGCCGCGATCGAGACCGCCAAGGCCCAGGGCGGCCGGGTGCTCGCTGGTGGCCGGCGGGTGGACCGGCCCGGCTACTTCGTCGAGCCAACCCTGATCGAGGCCACCGCCCACATGCCGATCACCTGCGAGGAGACCTTCGCCCCGATCCTCTACCTGTTCGAGTTCGAGGATCTGGACGCGGCGATCGAGCTGCACAACAGCGTGCCCCAGGGGCTCTCCTCGGCAATCTTCACCCTGAACCTGCGCCACGCCGAGCGCTTCCTCGCCGCCACCGGCAGCGACTGCGGCATCGCCAACGTCAACATCGGCACCTCGGGCGCCGAGATCGGCGGCGCCTTCGGCGGTGAGAAGGAGACCGGCGGCGGCCGCGAGGCCGGCTCGGACTCCTGGAAGGCCTACATGCGGCGACAGACCTGCACGGTCAACTGGGGCACGACCCTGCCCCTGGCCCAGGGCGTGAAGTTCGAGGTGGGCTAGAGCGCTGGGCGCAGGTCCGGCACGCGGAGGGCGCCCGGCACCACCTCGAAGCGGGCGCCGCCAGCCGGCACCGGGCCGAAGCGCTCGCCGTCGCCGTAGACGGCGAGCGGCCGGTCCACCTCGATCTCGGCCCAGGGGCTCCTGGCCGTGAAAACGGCCGGGTGGGAGCAGTGGGCACCCTTGTAGACCCTGGGGAAGATTCGCAGGAAGGTCGCCTTGGACACCGCGCGGACCATCACCAGGTCGAGGAGTCCGTCGTCCAACAGGGCATCGGGAGCGACCCTCATCCCGCCACCGAAGCGGGGACCGTTGGCCGCCACCACGAGCATCGCCTTCTCTTCGATCTCTCCCCCCTGCCAGCGCACCCGCACGGTGGGAGCGCGGAAGGTGGCGAGGGTGTGGAGCACGGCGTAGAGGTAGATCCACGGCCCGCGGAAGCGCTTGACGCGGTTGGCGGTCTCGTTGGCGGCGGCATCAAAGCCGGTGCCGGCGATGCCGGCGTAGGTCCGCTGGCCCACCCGCACCACGTCGATGGCTCGCAATGGGGCCGAGAGGGCTGCAGCGGCTGCGGCCTCGAGGTCCATCGGCAGGCCCAGCGCAGCCACGATGTCGTTGCCGCTGCCGCCCGGCAGGGGCACCAGGGCACAGGGGGTGCCCACCAGACCTTGGAGGGCGAGGTTCTGGGTGCCGTCCCCGCCGCACACGAACAGGCGCAGGACGCCGTCGCGGACGGCCTGGCGGGCCTTCTCGGTCAGGTCGGCCGGGCCCTCCGAGAGCTGGAGCTCCCCGCCGTGCTCACGGGCCAGGGCCTCGAGCCGGGCGCGATGCCGGAGCGCCTTGCCACCGCCGCCGGCGGGGTTCAGGAGGAAGCGGATCATGGTCGGGTGATGGTTCGCGCGGACGCTATCACCACCGCCGTAGAATCCCCCCATGCCCAAGCCCGAGATCCAGATCCTCGTCTGCACCAACGAGCGGGAGCCCGGCGCCAAGAAGCCCGCCTGCGCCGCCCGCGGCGCCATGGACGTCTACCACCGCTTCAAGGACCGGGTGAAGGAACTGGGCCTGCGCGACCAGGTCATGGTCGTCCGCACCGGCTGCCTCAAGCACTGCAGCCGAGGCACCACCTGCGCTGTCTGGCCCTACAACCTCTGGTACCAGCGGGTGACTCCAAAGGACGTGGACGAGATCCTGGAGAAGACGGTAGAAGGCAGCGGCGAGGCCGTGGAACGGCTGCTGATGCCGGACATTCCTTGGGAGTGAGGGGAGCGCCAACTCTCCCCTCCCGGCAGAGCACCGCCCTTCGGTCGAGCCGTTGTTCTCCGGTCGTCGTTCCCGCGAAAGCGGGAATCCAGGGCGGGGGAGTAAGAAGCCAAGATGGATCCCCGCTTCCGCGGGGCTGACAGGCGGAGAGGCTCGATTGAGCGGCATGGTACTCATCCGGGCTCATCCGCCGCCGACTCAACTGTTGAACTCTCGTGGTAGAGCTCAACCAGCCTTCTGTCGATGGGATCCTGGAAGTCGCTGGGAGCCTGTTCCCAGACCAAGCCGGTCTGGCGCTCTCGTGCGATGACTTGGTCCAGCCCTTGTCGATTGAACTCAACGGGTTCCGGCGGTGCCCGGTTCAGGGAGTAGGTCGCGAACACCTCGAGCAATCGCGGGAGCCGGCCCGGGTTAGCCTTCAGCTCCGCCAGCGCTCGCGAGGCGGTTGGAATTTCTCTCCGGCTGGCTCCACAGCAGTGCCCTCGATCAGCTGCCCCCACCCCGCCACAGCCACTCCACCGGCAGGGCCCACAGCTTCTCACCGAAGGGTAGCGCGGTCTGGCCGAGGTAGAGGACGACGCCGGCGCGGAACTTCTCCCCCAGCTCCTCCCGCAGGTGGAGAAGACCGCGGAAGTCCCCGGGACCCACCGAGGACGCCGACTTGACCTCGAGGCCGACCACCGAGCTATCCCGCGCCTGCAGGAGCACGTCCACCTCCAGCCCCGAGTGCGATCGGTAGTGGAACATCTTGGGCCGCAGCTTGCTCCAGGACCGGGCCTTCTCCAGCTCGGCGACCACGAAGGTCTCGAGGATCCGCCCGGCCTCGCGCTTGGGGGCGCCGGCCTCCTCGAGCGGTAGCCCCAGCAGATAGGCAGCCAGCCCGCCGTCGTTGACGTAGAGCTTGGGCGACTTGGCCAGCTGGCGGGAGAGATTCCCGCTCCAGGCCGGCAGCCGGATCAGCAGGAAAGTGTGCTCCAGCAGGGCCACGTAGCGCTTGACGGTCGAGACCGGGATTTGGCTGTCGCGAGCCAGGTCGCTGTAGTTGACCAAGCCACCGGCGCGCGCCGCGAGGAGCGTGAGCAGGCCGGGCAGCTCGGTCAAGCCCTCCACGTTGGCCAGCTCG
Organism: Thermoanaerobaculia bacterium; assembly: GCA_036274895.1. GTDB lineage: Bacteria > Acidobacteriota > Thermoanaerobaculia > Multivoradales > SZUA-115 > CALMKX01. Next base: position 61,384 of record DASUEU010000028.1, read on the forward strand.
CGCACGTCCCTCTCGAGCACGGTGGTCAGGTAGGAGGCATACCAGCTCTCCCGGCGCTCCCGGCTCTTGCGGGCGAGCGGCTCAGGGTAACCCCCGCGGAGGGCTCGGGCCCAGACTTGCTCGGCGCTCAGCTCAGCCTTGCCCAGGCCGGGGGCCTTGCCGTCGAAGAGAGTGTCGATCAGCGATTCCGGGTGGCCCGCCAGCTCGCCCTGCGAGAGAGGCCAAAGCAACGTGATCTCGATGCGCCCGGCCAGCGAGTCCGAGAGCCGGGGGAGGAAGAGGATGTTGGCCGAGCCGGTGAGGAGAAAGCGCCCAGGCCGGCGATCACGATCGACCGACCGCTTAATCGCCAGCAGAAGCTCCGGCGCCCGTTGCACCTCGTCGAAGACGGCCGGCCCTTCGAGGCCATCGACGAAGCCCTCGGGGTCGCTCTGAATCAACGACAGCACGGCCACTTCATCCAAAGAGTAGTAATGGGCTCCCAGGGGGCCCTCGGTCAGCTGTTGAGCGAGGGTGCTCTTGCCGGCCTGGCGAGCGCCGTGGATCAGCACCACGGGGGTGTCGGTGAGGGCTTCGAGCACTTGCGCAGTGACGTGCCGGCTGTACACGGTGAGGATTATCCGCCCGGTCGTGGCTGAAAATCAACCACGACGTGGTTGAAATTCAGCCACGACGTGGTCAAATTTCAGCCACGACGCGGCTGAATTTCAGCCAGAGGTCACAGCGGGTACAGCTCTTTGTCGATGCGCGGCTTGCCGCGGGCGCCCTTCTTGGCCTGGCGCCTCTTCTGGAAGAAGTCGTCGAGACCGGCGTCCTCCTCGCCGAGGTCGCCGCCCAGCTCCTCCTCCAGGCTCTCGGGGTCCTCCCCGGCTTCGAGACGGCGCAGCATCTCCTCCATCTTGGGGCCCGGCTCCATACCCGCCACCTCGCCGAAGCGGCGCAGCATGCGGGCCATGGCCTTGGGGTCCTCCTCGCCGCCCTCCCCCATCTCCTCGAAGACCGACGCCATCGCCCCCTCCATGCGCTCGTCGTCGAGGTCGCCGAAAGGCTCCTCGGCCTCCGGCTCGGCACGCCCGGCCTTGACCAGGGCGAAGGCCGAGGGACGCCGGGGCAGCTCCGGCCGGCCGCAGCGGGGGCAGGCGGGCTGCCTTTGGGTCTCCACCCGGGGGGAGAAGAAGCTGAAGACAGTGTGGCAGTCGGGACAGTAGAACTCATAGATCGGCATGGGTTTACGGGCTCCGCGGGGGCCGGCCGATTGTCGCCGGCGACGATGGGGAGGTCAACCCCGAAAAAAATCAGCGTGATCTTAGTCAGTGGCCATAAGATTTCGCGGTCCTCTGGGAATAACTGCCGAAACCTTAGCGTTTTGGACTAACGAACAACATCGCTCCCCGCCCTGAACGGGAGCAGGAGACCTACCAAGGAGGACGCCATGACCAATCGTGCTCTCACCACCCGCAACCTGTCGCCCATGCCCTTCGGCGACCGCGACCCCTTCTTCACCCCCTTCTTCGAGCGCTTCTTCAACCTCGAGCCCTACCGCACCGACCTCGCCCCCTTCAGTGGCGAGGAGCTGACCACCCGCAACTGGATGCCCGCCGTCGACGTCAAGGAGACCCCCGAGGCCTTCATGATCCACGCTGAGCTGCCGGGCCTCACCAAGGAGGACATCCACATCACGATGGAGGACAACGTGCTGCGGCTGTCCGGCGAGCGGAAGTTCGAGAAGAAGGAGGAGAAGGACAACTACCACCGGATCGAGCGGGCCTACGGCGCCTTCAGCCGCTCCTTCACCCTCGGCACCGGCGTCCTCGCCGACAAGGTCAAGGCCGAGTTCAAGGACGGCATGCTGATGATCACCGTGCCCAAGGCCGAGGAGGTCAAGCCGCGGAGAATCCAGGTCGCGTAAGACCGACCCCGCTCCGCTCGACCCAAGGGCCCGCCTCACGGCGGGCCCTTTCGTTTGCCAGGAGGTTTGGAGCCTAAGCCACCACCGGCAGCAGGGCCCCGGCCGAGACTAGGTCGCGGTTGGCCGGGGTCAGGGAGTGGCGGTAGCGCTGGGCGAGGGCGGCGGTGTCCTCGCGGGTGACGATGCGCTCGTAGAGGTTGGTGCGCTGGCGCGGCTGGTAGCCGGCGGCACGGATCAAGTGCTCCATCTCGTCCTGGCTCATGCGGTAGGCCGTGCCCGCCGAGGAGACCACGTTCTCCTCGATCATGATCGAGCCCATGTCGTCCGCCCCGAAGCGCAGGGCCGCCTGGCCGATCTTCTTGCCCTGGGTCACCCAGCTGGTCTGGAAGTGGACGACGTTGTCGAAGAAGAGGCGGGTGGCGGCCAGGGTGCGCAGGTACTCGTCGGCGTAGATCTCCGGCAGGTGCTGGAGGTCGGTGTGCTCGTGCTGGAAGGTCCAGGAGATGAAGGCGGTGAAGCCGCCGGTCTCGTCCTGGAGGTCGCGCACCCGCTGGCAGTGCTCGACGCGGGCCACCAACTCCTCCCCCATGCCGTACATCATGGTCGCCGAGGTACGCAGGCCGTTGCGATGGGCCTGGCGCATGATGTCGATCCACTCGTCGGCCGAGGTCTTGGGGAAGGCGAGGACCTCCTTGCGGATCGGGTCCGAGAGCAGCTCCGCGCCACCGCCGGGGATCGACATCAGGCCGGCCGCCTTGAGCCGGGCGATGACGTCGTAGAAGCTCATGCGCTCCTTCTTGGCGATGAACTTCACCTCGGGCGGGGAGAAGGCGTGGACGTGGAGGTCCGGGTAGGTCTCGCGGATGAAGTGGAGCAGGTCCTCGTAGTAGGAGAGGGGCAGGTCCGGGTGGACGCCCCCCTGCATCAGGATGCCGGTGCCGTTCAAGGCCAGGGTCTCTTCGATCTTCTGGCCGATCTCCTGGTGGGAGAGGAGGTAGCCCTCCGGGTCCCCGGGGGAGCGGTAGAAGGCGCAGAAGCGGCACTTGTAGACGCAGACGTTGGTGTAGTTGATGTTGCGGTCGACGTTGTAGCTGGCGAAGCGGGGGTCGTTGAAGCGGTTCCGCACCGCGTCGGCGGCGAGGCCCAGCTCGATCAGGTCCCCCTCGAGCAGCAAGGTGTGCAGATCCCCGGCCGAAATCCGCCGGCCGGCGACGGCGTCGTCCAAGATCAGGGAGATGGGGCGGTGGGAGGGTGCTAGGTCCATAACGGCGGAATCCTAGCACCGCCAGGAGAGGCGGCGTCTGAGCTGCCCACAGCCCCCTTTGGAGTGCGGCGACCGGTCGCCGCTATCAGGCGCCGGGAAAGCGGCGACCCGTCGCCGCACTCCAACGCCCCCGATGTCTTCCCGAGCGCAAGGGCCGCGCAGCGGGCCTGGAGCCGAGGAATCTCCTGGGAGGGCGGCCGGCCCGGCCCTGCAGAAGGCCCCCGGAGGGACCGAGCTGCCGGAGGGGAAACCTCAAAGAACAGGGATCAGGTTTCAGAAGCCAGGAGTCAGGATCCAGAACTGCGACGAGAGCTGGGAACAACCACCAGCCGGAACCCGATGTTGTAGATCCAGACGAGCGGGTGGAACCTGAGGCGGGCGGCCGTGCCTGCGGCGTCCTTGTCGTTCCACCAGGAGCCACCTGCGAGAACCTTGGCGCCAGCGTCCTCCCGGTGCGGCTCCGCCGTCCACTCCCAGACATTGCCGGCGAGGTCGAAGACCTCCTCCTCCGGCGTCGCCCCCTGGGGGTACATGTTCACCGGCGTAGTCTGGCCGAGACCGCTCTCCTTGGTGTTGGCGAACGAGGGCTCGAAAGCCCCCGGCCAGGGGAAGGGCCGATTCCCCTCACCAGCCGCGACCCGTTGCCACTGCGCCACGCTGGGCAGGCGCGCCTCCTCGTCCGCGCCAATTTGGCGGCTTGACCGCCAGGAGTCGGTAAGCCACGCGCAGTAGGCCAGGGCCTCGTACCAGGAAATGCCCACCACGGGCTGGAGCGCCCGGTTGAAGGCGGTGTTCCGCCACAGGCGTGGCCCCGCCGGCCACCTGCCGCCTTCCCCGTTGAGGATCTCCTCCTTCGCGTTCGGGTTCTGCAGCCACCAGGGCCAATCCTCGCGATAGCCGCCCGCCTCGATGAAGCGGGCGAACTGGAGGTTGGTGACCGGATAGCGGGCGACCTTGAAGGCCGGGCCGTGCTTCCCGGCGGGGATGGCCACCAGGCCCTCCAGCCCGCCGGGCTGCACCCCCACCGCCTCGGCGCGGGTGCCCAGGAGCTGGTGGAGGTCCGAGAGCAGCAGGCCGGCTTCCAGGCGCTGCGCGGCGGGGAGCTGGGCGTGCTGCATGGCGCGCTCGAGGCCCTTGGCCACCCGCTGCTTCAGGAGAGCTCGCCTTTCGCGCCCCGAGGGCCGATCGGCAACCCGACCGACCTGTTCCACGCTCACCTTGCCGCCGAGGAGGATCCGCCTGACTCCCGGCTTCGAGAGGGTCGCCCGGTCGCCCAAGATCGTCTTCAGCAGGCCCAGCAAGTTCCAGTAGTCCGTCTCCTTGAACAGGTGCCCTGCCGCCAGCTGGAGAGCCTCGAACCAGGTGTCGTCACCCGCGCGACGGCCTGCCTCGCCGGGCCAGTCCTTCAAGGACAGCAGTCCGCGCGCTGCCAGGTACTCCTGGAAACTCCTGTGAGGCAAGGTCAGCACACCGCGGTCTGTGGGATTGAGCAGGCCTCCGCGACGCCGCATCATTCCCACCATCTCCTCCGCCCACTGCCAGGCCTTGCTGCCCCGGCTCGGGTAGAGCCTGGCCAGGCGCTTGCGCAGCTCGTCCTCGGCAAAATCCGCGACTCCCTCCCGGCTTCCCCCGTGTACCTCGAAGGCGAGGTCCCAGAGCACTCTCTCCACCTGCCCGCGATCGATCTGGCCCGCGGGCGTGCGCAACAGCTGATCCAGGTTCTCGACCTCGCCGTCATCCGTCTTCACCTTCTCCCACTCCCACAGGAGCTGCTCGATGCATTCGCGGTAGAGCACCGAGCGGCCCTGGGGCAGGCCCGTTCGCGCGTTGACCCGCACCAGCATGGTCAGGAGCAGCGGCGTACCCGCCATCTCACGCAGGTCGTCTCGCCTGTCGAGCGCCCCGAGCAGATCTTCTCGGCATTGGAGGGCCTTGGCCCCCGGCAGCTTGGTCGTCTGGGCCATCTCGTCATACCACTGCTCAACGAAGAGGCGGATGCGGGGCTTGTCGAGAGGCGCCAGCCGGTAGGTCTCGAAGTTGGTCAGTCGGTAGGGGTCGAGATATGGACGGATACGGCAAGTGACCAGCACCTTGCAGCGCGGGTTGGCGGTGGCGAAGGCGGCGGCGGCCTTGAGGATACGCAGGCGCCGATCTCGCTTCCGGCTCGTCCTCGGAGCGTCTTGCTCGAGACCTGGGACCTCGTCGAGCCCATCGAAGAGCACCAGGGTCCGGGGGTCGCCGAAGCGCCGTTTCCACTGCTCCAAGGGCACGGACGGTGCGAGCTCTTGGAAGGCACGATGGGCGAGCTCGAGGCCATCCTCCTTGATCGTGTCGAGCTTGGCGTTCCACGCGCGCAACAGGATGCGGGCCGGGAAGAGCGGCGCCTGGAAATGGCCCTCGAGCAGCTCCTCCCAGGACGGGAGGTCCCCCAGCCAGGCACCGGCGAAGGTACCGGCCAGGTAGTTCACAAAGGTGGACTTGCCGGAGCCCGGGTCGCCGAGAAGGACCATCTGTTGGTGGCTGGCCAGCACTTCGAGAGCCGTCCGCAGAGCGAACGCTCGGTGCAGACCTTCCTGGTCCTTGATCCAGGGCTGGAGCGGCTCCGGAACCTCTCCTCGCTGCACCTCGACGATGGCCGCGCTCGCCGCGAGGCCGAGCTCCAGCTCCGGCCCGACCCGGCCCGTGCGGTTCAGGCGCTCGGCATTCGCCCGGGAGAGTTGTTCCAGCAGCCGCGCGCGCTTCTTGGGCGGCACTTCGATGCGGTCGAAAACCTGATCCCAGGTCGGCGGCTGGTCTGTCGCGAGGTCCACGTAGACCTTGGCTAGGGCAGCGGGCTTCTCCTTCTCATCCCGGCCCACCTCGGCCAGCGGCAAGCGGTTGCACTCGTCTCGAAGAAGGCGGAGGTACTTCTCTTCCTCGTCGGTCAGCTGGTCGAGGGGCACCTCTCCGGGAAAGGCCGCCCGCACGGCCTTCCTTACCTCGACCAGCTCCTCGACCGCTTTTCCCATCCCTTCGGCCGTCTGGCGGCTCGACGTGGCGATCACGCCGAGGTGCTGGTTGGCCTCTAGGAATGCCTCATTGAGCAGCCGCAGCTGCGCCTGAGCATCCAACTGGCTCGCCAAGGACCTGGCCGCCAGCAGGCCCGGGGCGACGTCCGGGTCTTGCAGGAGGTGCCGTTCCAGGCTGCCGAGGAAGTCGACTATCACCGAGTCGAAAGTGCTCCGGTCCAGCTCGTCGCCTTCGCCGGGACGCGGCTTCCCCTCTGCCAAGTGCTCTTGCCAAAGGAGGTCGAGATCCGGCTGGCCTTGAAAAAGGACCTTCTTCACCACCGCTCGGCGAGTTGCCTGGTCTTTCAGATCAGCGATTGGCCATCCGCTCCTGACCCAGCCGCCTTCCTCCTGGCTCCCGACTACCTCGGCGACCGCACGATCCACGCACCGCTTGACCGCCGGCTCGAGCTGACTCGGCCCCGGACCGGCCAGCCACCCCTTGAGCGCTTCAAGGCGCCCGGCGAGGTAGGAGCCCAGGGTCCGCTTGCCCACCTCGCGAGCGACGCCGGTTAGGGCCTGGTTGAGGAGCAGGCCCACCGTCAAGCCTTCGAGACCGGTCATCCCAACCTCCCAAGGCACGGAAATCATGAAAGAAGGAAGGGAGAGGATAGCGCAGGTGCGCGGCCGTTTCTTCGCGGTGCAGGAAGACCCGGATGGGTTCCCGCTCTCGCGGGAACGACGGACGGGAGTCGATTCCCCCGTCCCGCCAGGGACGTTCATACGTAGCGAGGGATTTCAATCCCTCGCGGCTCGTAGCGCAGGCGGCCTACCCGGCGACTGCGGGCGTCACCATTTGCTCGATTTCCGGCACTCTTTTTTTGCGGAGATGATTTGCCATGTCCGAAACATTAAATCGTGGCGCAATCACTTGACCACCCGATTTGGGTGAAAGGACCAAAGACCCCATGTTCAAGGCTACCTTCCGTTCCCCGCGCCGTGTTGCCCTCCTGCTCGGCATCGTCCTGGTGCTCCTGGCGGCCGTCCTGGTGCTGCCTTCTCGCGAGGCAGAGGCAATCGCCGGCCCGGGCATCTGCGTCTACTACAGTGACGCCACCTTCACCCAGGTGGTCGGAGCACGAGGGACCGGTTGCTGCGAAGAGCCGATCAGCTGGGGGGTTACGACCCTCTATCGACGCTGCGAACAGCTACTCTGCCCGGACGTGATCTGTCCCATCTACCAGTAGGGCCTCAGAACCCCACGCGCCGCATCACGGCGCGGGGGACCAGGCGGATGACGGCCATCACCCAGCGCCAGGGCCAGGGGGTGTAGACCACCGGCCGGCCGCGATCGAGGGCGCGCAGCACGTCTTTGGCCACGCCCTCGGGCTCGCCGGCGAAGGGGGGCGCGGGCAGACCGCTGGTCATGCTGGTCCGTACAAAGCCGGGCTTGACGGTTACCACCTTCAAGCCCGCGGCCCGGAACTTGTGGTCCAGGCCCTCGAGATAGCGGCTCAAGCCGGCCTTGGCGGCGCCGTAAAGCACCACCGGCTTCCTGCCCCGCTCGCCGGCCACCGAGCTGAAGGCGCAGAGGGTGCCGCCACCCTGGGCCAGCAGCCGCCGGCGGGCCTCCTCACAGAAAAGCACGGTGTGGGCGAAGTCCACGGTGAGCACGCGGCGGGTCAGCTCGGGATCCGCCTCGAGCTGATCCTGGGTGGCGAAGAGCCCTGCCGTGACCACCACCGCATCCGCTTTCCCAAGCGCGGCCCAGGCCGCGTCGAGGGCCGGGGCGAAGCCCTGCGGATGCTCGAGGTCCATGGCCGCGGTACCGGCCACGGCCTCCGCCTGCCCACTCCGCGCCACAAGGTCCGCTGCGCTCCGCTCGAGGTCTCCGACATCCCGCCCGAGCAGGAACAACCGGTCCCCCCGCTCGGCCATCGCCCGCGCCAGCGCGCGGCCCATGCCCTTGGTGGCACCCAACAACACGACGTTCATGGCATACCCTCCATCAACCGCTCAAACTGCGCGCTCCGAATCTTCCCTCCCGGATCCCACTCTCGCTTGACCTCGAGGAACCGCGCCAGGCGCTCGCCCTCCATGGCGCGGAAGTGCTCGGGACGGGTGAAGCGGTCTTTGGCCAGGTAGATCCGTCCACCCTCGGCGATCACCCGGTCGTTCAAGGCATCAACCAGGGCCTGGGTGCCCGCTCGCACGGGCAGGTCGACGGCGATGGTGATGCCCGGCCGGGGGAAGGACAGCAGACCCTCGCCCTCGGCCCCGCAGTCCTTGATGACGCAGAGGAAGGAGGCGCCGCCGCGGCGGGTCAGCTCGTCGAGGAAGCGCTCCGCCGCGCCGGGCCGCTCGTCCTCCGGCAACACGCACTGGTACTGGGTGAAGCCGCGAGGGCCGTAGATGCGGTTCCAGCGGGGCAACACGTCCAGCGGGTAGAAGAAGGTGAAGGGGTCCACCACCGCCCGCCGCGGCCGGCGCCGGTGCGCACGGTAGTAGAGCTCGTTGAACAGGCGCACGGTGGGGCGGGAGAGCACCCAGCCCGGCAGCTCGAAGGGCACGGCCGGCAAGGACTTCGGCCGTGGGAGGCGGCGAGGCGCCCGCTCCGGCTCCGCCCACCGGCCCCGCGTCAGGATGCCGCGGCCCAGGCGCTGGCCCCGGGCCAGGCAGTCGATCCAGCCCACGGTGTAGGGCCACTCCCGGGCGGCCCGGCGCAGCTCCTCGATGAAGCGGGCGAGATCGTCGATGCGCGCCGTCTCACACTCGATCCACGGCGAGGGCAGCCGCTGCATCAGCAGCTCGACCTCGAGGATGTGCCCGGTCAGGCCCATGCCGCCGAGGGTGGCCCGGAACAGCTCGGGCTCGACCTCGCGCGAGCAGGAGACCACCCGGCCGTCCGCCAGGAGCAGGGTGAGCGAGCGGACGTGGCGACCGAAGGTGCCGTCCCGGTGGTGGCTCTTGCCGTGGACGTCGGCCGCCACCATGCCACCCAGGGTGACGAAGCGGGTGCCGGGGGAGGCAGGGCACCAGAAGCCCCGGGGCAGGAAGAGACGGATGACCTCGGCCAGCGACAGCCCGGCCTCGGCCCGCAGCAGGCCGCTCTCCGGGTCGAAGGCCAGGACGCGGTCGGCCAGCGTTGCGCCGGCGACCTCGAGCCGGCCCGGTGGGGGCAGCGAGGAATCTCCGTAGGAACGCCCCAGACCTCGCGTCAGGGGACGGGAGGCGGCAACGCTCGACAGATCCTCCGAGCAGACCTCCCGCCCGGGCACGGCGATGCGCCCCCAGCCGGAGAGGGTCGCCTCGCCGCGGCTCATCCCACCGCCGCCGCCTGCGGAGCGCCCTGCCAGAGACGGAGGGGCCGAAACTCCTCGATCAGGCCCAGGCGGGCCGCCCGCCGGTAGTAGGCCTCGAGCGCCGCCAACTCCTCCGGACCCAGGCGGTAGGAGAGGTACTCGGTCAGGTAGCGCTCGACCTCTCCCCGCTCGAGGCCGAGCTCGCGGCTGGCTCCCTCGACCAGTTGGTCCATGGCCGCGAGGCCCCGGGCCAGGCTCTCCTCAAAATAAGAAGACAGGTCCGGCAGCTCGACGCCCGCTCGCACGGCCCAGACGGCGAAGACCGCCGGCAGGCCGGTCAGGGCCCGCCACTCGGCGGCGAGGTCGAGGATCTGGAAGCGCGTGCGGTCCACCGCCAGCGCCGGATCGCCGATGACCAGGGCGGCGTCGGCCTCCCGGAACATCTCGTCGAGGTCCGGCCGGGCCTCGACGTACTCCGGCTCACGGCCGAAGCGGTCGGCGAAGAGGATCTTCACCAGAGCGGCGGAGGTACGGCTATTCTCGTCGAGGGCCACCCGCCTCACCTGCTCGAGGGGCTTGTCGAGCACGAGGAGCACGCTCCTCACCTCGTGGGTGGCGGCGACGCAGAGGCCCGGCAGCACCGAGAGGCCCGGGATGCGCTGCACTTCGATGGCCGGGATCAGGCCGATGTCGAGCTCGCCGGCCGCCAAGCGCCGGGCCACCTCGGCCGGCGGATGGAAGCTCGCCTCGAAGAGGTTGGTGTGCCGGCCTTCGAGGAAGCCCCAGGCGAGGGGGCGGCTGTTCAAGAACGCGACGATACCGACGCGGAGCTTGGACACGTGAACGGACTCCAGGATCATCGCGGAGCCGGGCCGCGGTTCACTTCGACATCGCGTTCAAGAACTCCGCGTTCGACTTGGTCTTCGACAGCTTGTCTTGCAGCAGCTCCATCGACTCGACGGTCGACAGCGGGTTGAGCACCTTGCGCAGCACCCAGATCCGGCGCAGCTCGTCACTCTGGATCAGCAGCTCTTCCTTGCGGGTGCCCGACTTGTTGATGTCGATCGCCGGGAAGGTGCGCTTGTCGACCAGCTTGCGGTCGAGGTGGATCTCCGAGTTGCCGGTGCCCTTGAACTCCTCGAAGATGACGTCGTCCATGCGGCTGCCGGTGTCGACGAGCGCGGTCGCGATGATGGTGAGCGAGCCGCCCTCCTCGATGTTGCGCGCGGCGCCGAAGAAGCGCTTCGGCCGGTGCAGCGCGTTGGCGTCGATGCCGCCGGAGAGCACCTTGCCCGAGGGCGGCTGCACCGTGTTGTAGGCGCGCGCCAGGCGGGTGATCGAGTCGAGCAGGATCACCACGTCCTTCTTGTGCTCGACCAGGCGCTTGGCCTTCTCGATCACCATCTCGGCGACCTGCACGTGGCGGGTGGCCGGCTCGTCGAAGGTCGAGGAGATGACCTCGCCCTGCACCGAGCGCTGCATGTCGGTGACCTCTTCCGGCCGCTCGTCGATGAGCAGCACGATGAGCGCCACCTCGGGGTGGTTCTTCGCCACCGAGTGCGCGATCGACTGCAGCAGCATCGTCTTGCCGGTGCGCGGCGGGGCGACGATCAGGGCGCGCTGTCCCTTGCCCATCGGCGTCACCAGATCCATGACCCGCGACGACATGTCGCCCGGGAGCTCGAGCTTGATCCGCTCCATCGGGTAGAGCGGCGTCAGGTTGTCGAAGAAGATCTTGGTGCGCGTGACCTCCGGCGGCTCGAAATTGACCGCCTCGACCTTGATCAGCGCGAA
>DASUEU010000029.1:0-17808 GCA_036274895.1 Thermoanaerobaculia bacterium
GCCCCTACGACCGCCGGGGACATCCCCTCTCTGGTAGGGGCGGCCCCCCGTGGCCGCCCTCCGGGCCTACTCCTCGTGGTCCTCGCCGTGGCCTTCCTCGCCCCTGCCATCTCCGCCCAGACCCTCGACTCCTTCGACGACGCCACCCGCTGGCAGGTGCTGCCTTCGGACGGGGTGGCGGCTGCCATCGCCGTGGAAGACGGGTCGCTGCGGCTGGACTTCGACTTCCAGGGCCACGCCGGCTACGTGGTGCTGCGCCGGACCCTGACCCTCGACCTGCCGGGCAACTACGTCCTGCGCCTGGCCCTGCGCGGCGAGGCCCCGGCCAACAACCTCGAGCTGAAGCTGATCGACCCCAGCCTCGAGAACGTCTGGTGGATGAACCGCCGAGCCTTCCGGCCGCCGCGGGAGCGGACCGTGCTCACCACCCGCAAGCGGGACGTCACCTTCGCCTGGGGGCCAGCCGGAGGCGGCGAGCTCTCCCGGGTGGCGGCGATCGAGATCGCCGTCTCGGCCGCCGAGGGAGGCCGCGGCTCGCTCTGGTTCGACGCTCTCGAGCTCGAGGCCCGGCCGCCGGATACCCCCTGGCGCGGCACCCCGCGGGCCACGGCGAGCGCCGAGGAGCCGGGAGGCGCGGCCGGCCTCGCCCTGGATGGCGACCCCGCCACGGCCTGGCGGGCGCCGGGCGGGGGAGCGGTGTGGCAGGTGGACTTCGAGGCACCGCGGGAGATGGGCGGCCTCGCCCTCGACTGGGACCCGGCCTCCCGCCCCCGCGCCTATCGCCTGGAGCGCTCCCTCGACGGCAAGACCTGGGAGCCGGTGGCCGCCCCCACCCGGGCCGGTGGCGCCACGGACTGGCTGAGCACGCCGGACGCCGAGGCCCGCTACCTGCGGTTGACCGTGGGCTCGGGGGAGCCGGGCGCGGCCCTCTGCGAGGTGCGGGTGCTGCCCCTGGCCGTGGGGGCCAGCGCCAACGACCTGTTCTCGGCCATCGCCTTCGAGGCCGAGCGAGGGGACTTTCCCCGGGGCTTCCTGGGCGAGGCCGCGTTCTGGACCGTGCTCGGCCGGGACGGCGATGCGGACGAGGCCCTGCTCAACGAGGACGGCGCCCTCGAGATCGGCCGCGGCGCCTTCTCGATCGAGCCCTTCCTGCTCGCCGACGGCCGGCTGCTCAGCTGGGCCCAGGCTCGGCCGCGGGTGGGGCTGGCCGAGGGAGATCTGCCCCTGCCCTTCGTCCACCTCGCCTTCGCACCCGGCTGGCGGCTGGAGGTGGACGCCCTGGTGCCGGTCACCGGCTTCCGCGGCGCCTTCGCCCGCTACCGCCTGGTGAACGAGGGGCCGGTGCCCCGGCGGGCGCGGCTGGTGCTGGCGGCCCGGCCCTTCCAGGTCAACCCGCCGTGGCAGTTCTTGAACCAGCCCGGGGGGATGGCCAGCCTGGGTCGGGTCGTGGTGGAGGGACCGCGGCTGCGGGTGGACGACCGCCCGCCCCTGCGCTTCACCCCCGCGCCGGCGGCCGGCGGCGCCCTGGCCTTCGAGGAAGGCCCTCTCGCCTCCCTGCTGCGCTCCGGCGGCTTTCCCGAGCGGCAAGAGGCGGTGGACGAGAGGGGTTGGGCCTCCGCGGCCCTGGCCTGGGACTTGGAGCTCAGGGCCGGGGAAGCGAAGAGCGTCTTGCTCGCCGTGCCCTTCTCGGCCGCCGGGGCCGGCCGCGAGGCCACCGAGGAGAGCTTCGAGGCCGCCCGCCGAGAGGCGGCCGCCTGGTGGCGGGAGCGGGTGGGGGCGGTGCGCTTCGAGCTGCCGGCGCCGGTCGCGGAGCTGGCGCCGCTCGCCCGCACCGTGCTGGCCCACGTGCTGATCAACCGCGACGGCCGGGCGATCCAGCCCGGCTCCCGCTCCTACGAACGCTCCTGGATCCGCGACGGCGCCCTCACCTCCTCGGCCCTGCTGCGCTTCGGGGTGACGGACGCGGCCCGCGACTTCCTGGCCTGGTTCGCGCCCTTCCAGTTCCCCACCGGCAAGGTGCCCTGCTGCGTGGACCGCCGTGGCGCCGACCCCGTGCCCGAGCACGACAGCCCCGGCGAGCTGCTCTTCCTGGCCGCGGAGGTGTTGCGCTACAGCGGGGACCGAGCGCTGGTGGAGCGCCTCTGGCCGCAGGTGGAGGCGACCGTGGCCTACCTCGACAGCCTGCGCCAGCAGCGGCGCACCGAGGAGTACCGGCAGCCCGAGAAGCGGGCCTTCTTCGGCCTGCTGCCCGAGTCGATCAGCCACGAGGGCTACTCGGCCAAGCCCATGCACTCCTACTGGGACGATTTCTGGGCTTTGCGGGGTCTGCGTGACGCCGTCTACCTGGCGGAGGCACTGGGCCATGCCGAGCGGGCCCGGCAGTGGGCGGCGATGCGGGACGAATTCGCGGCCGACCTCCACGCCTCCCTGCGAAGGGTGATCGCCGAGCGCGGCCTCGACACCCTGCCGGCCTCGGTGGAGCTGGCGGACTTCGACCCGGCCTCCTCGGCCCTCGCCCTCTACCCCGGCGGCGAGCTGCCCCGCCTGCCCGAGGGCCCCACCCGGCGGACCTTCGAGCGCTACTTCGAGGAGGTCTCCGCCCGCTGGCAGGGCAAGAGATCCTGGGACGCTTACACCCCCTACGAGCTGCGCCTGGTGGGCACCCTGGTGCGCCTGGGCGAGCGAGAGAAGGCGGCGCAGCTGCTGGCCTGGTTGGTCGCGGATCGCCGGCCCCCGGCCTGGAACCAGTGGCCGGAGGTCACCTTCAAAGACGCCCGCGCCCCCCGCTTCCTGGGCGACCTGCCCCACACCTGGGTGGGCTCGGAGTACCTGCGCTCGCTGGCCGACGTCTTCGCCTACGAGGGGGAGCCCGGCGAGCTGGTGCTGGCGGACGGCATCCCCCTCTCCTGGCTCGCCGCCGGCCCGGTGGGGGTCCAGGGCCTGCGCACGCCCTGGGGCCCCCTCGACCTGCGGGTCACCCGGGAAGGCGACACCGTGCGCGTGCGGGTGGGGGAGGGGCTCACGGTCCCGCCAGGCTGCCGGCTGCGGCTGCGGTCCCCCTTCCCGGGGGGCGAGGACGTCACCGTCGCTGCGCTGCCGGCGGAGGTGGTGTTTCGGTGGGGCCGGGGAGGCTCGGGTCCGGCGAGGGATTGAAACGCCTCGCGAAATCTCACCGCGGCCGGCGGTCCACCTCCACCCTCCCCTCCTTCATCACCCACAGCGGTCGCTCCACGGTGCGGACGTCCTGGAGCGGATCGCCGGCCACGGCCACCAGGTCGGCATAGGCCCCGGGAGCCAGGGTGCCGATGCGGCCTTCCATCCGGAGGAGCCGAGCGGCCACGGTGGTGGCGGATTGCAGGGCGGCGAGCGGCGTCATCCCCGCCTCGACGAAGAGGGCGAGCTGGCGGCCGTTGTCGCCGTGGGCCTGCACCCCGGAGTCGGTGCCGTAGGCGATGGGCAAGCCGGCACGGATGGCCTTCCTCAAGCTTTCCATCTTGAGCCCATAGATGAAGCGCGCCTTCTCGAGCTGGAAGGGCTGGAAGCCCCCGGCCGTGCCGCGGTCGAGCATGGTGGCGTTGGTGATCGGGTTGGGCACCAGGAAGGTGCCGTGCTCGGCCACCAGCCGGATCGCCTCCTCGTCGAGCATCGAGGCGTGCTCGATCGAGCGCACCCCGGCGCGCACCGCCCGCTTGATGCCCTCCGTGCCGTGGGCGTGGGCGGCCACGTCCTTGCCCCGCTCGGCGGCGGCCGCCACGGCGGCGCGTAGCTCCTCCTCGGTGTAGTGAGCGGCGCGCGGGTCGGTGCCGGCGGACATCACGCCGCCGGTGGCCAGCACCTTGATCCAGTCCGCGCCGTACTTGACGTTCTCGCGCACCTTGGCGCGGATCGCCTCCGCGCCGTCGGCGATCGCCGCGTAGCGTTCCACGTGGATGTCCGCCGGTAGCTCGTTGCGATCGCCGTGGCCGCCGGTCGAGGACAGGGACTTGATCGCCACCAGCAGGCGCGGCCCCGGCACCGAGCCCTCGGCGATGGCGTCGCGTAAGGCGGCGTCGGCGAAGTCGCGGCTGCCCAGGTCCCGCGCCGTGGTGAAGCCGGCCTCGAGAGTCCTCCGGGCATTGGCCACACCCTCAATGGCGGCCCGGGCGGCGGTTTGCGTCAGGTCGCCGTAGGGCGTGCTCTCCTGGCTGCCGATCAGGTGCACGTGGCAGTCGATCAGCCCGGGCAGCAGGGTCACGTCGCCGAGGTCGTGATCGACCACCTCGCCGTCCTCGCGGTCCGCGAGGGCCACGATCCGGCCCTCGGCGATGCGCACCACGACGTTGCGGTGCACCGCGCCGGTGGCCGGCTCGAGGGCTCGGTCCGCCGCGACGGTGATGACCCGCGGCGGCTCGGCAAGAGACGAGAGGGGAGACGACAGGAGCACGGCGAGCCAGGACGTGGCGAGACGAAGCATGGAGGCCTCCTTCCGGCGCCGGAGCTTGGCGGAAAGAGGCGCCGCTGTCGAGCCGTCCGAAGTGGCATCTAGCTCCGGCCTAGCTGCTTAATCCAATGTTCTATCTATTCGATGATTCGACCAGCAGTGAGGAGTGGATCGCTCTGCGCTCGTCATTCCTTCTCAGGAGGCCGGTAGCGGCGCGAACACCCCTTTTCGTCTCAGCCGTGTCTCTTCAACGAGGAGGAGAAGGTATGAAGCACAAGGTCGCTGTTGGGTTCGCAGTGGTATGTCTCGAGATCCTGTGGATGCCCCAGGCCGGCTGGGCGAGGGGTGGCAGCCCTCAGGATCCAATCGACATCTCGCCCGGAGGCCAGTCGATCACGATCGACATCGCGCGTCCCGGTCAAGCTGTGTGGGCTCGTGCCACCTTCCCGGTGACGACCGGCGTTTCGCACGGCGTGTTTGAGACCGCCGGCAGCGTCGATCCTCGGATCTACCTGTATCAAGACGTGGACCATGCCCAGCAAGACCGCTACTTCCGAGAGGACGACGACTCTGGTCAGGGAGTCAACGCCAAGATCGAGCAGGTGCTGAGCTATCCGGCCCCCTACTACCTCAAACTGACCCTGTTCAGCGCCAGCTCGACCGGACGTTTCACCCTGCGATTCTCCCAGGACTTGCGCCCCCCCGAGGCCTGCCCATCCACGGGCCCTTGTGCGATGGTCGTCGCCGTACGAGGCTTCGGTGCCGCCGCCCGGACCCTGCGCGTGATGCGGAACATCCGCTACGACCTGCTGGCAGGAACGAGCACGGGTGAGGACATCATCGACCTTTACTACAGCATCTCTCGTGACCTGGTTGGCGACCTGCTGACCAACCCGGAGCTGCGAGGTGAGCTGCTCGGCCGCATCGTTCCGCTGATGCCCCTGCTCGAGGAGGTCTCGCGGGTGGCGGTCGGGCAACCGACTGGGCATGTGGTGACCGCCGAGGAAGCCGGACTCGCTTTGGAGCTCGGTGACCTGATCCTCGAGCACGTGACGCCCGCCACTGGGCAGCGAGTCCTCGCCTTGATGGCGAGGATGCAGGTCGAGGCTGCCGTCGGACTCACGGCCGAAGCGGCGCTCGCCGAGCGGGGCCTGCTGCCGGCGGTGCCGAGCCCCTGGGCGCTCGACGAGGAGCTCCGGGCGTTCCGCCGCGGCGAAGTTCTGGTCAAGCTCCGGGCCCCGGCGACCCCTGCCCTCACCCTGCGCAACGGGCTGCTGGAGACGGGCCTCGCCGAGGTCGACCGCGTTCTGCGGCCCTATGTCTTCGAGCAGGCTGGTCCACTCTTCCAGGCAGAGTCGGCCAGAGGCTCGGATCTGTCGCGGGTGCTGCGGCTCCGGGCAGGCCCGGATGAGGACGTCCTTGCACTCGTGGCGGCGCTTCGCGGCCAACCCGAGGTGGAGTACGCCCAACTGAACGGGCGGGCCACAGTGCTCTCCGAAGATGTCTACTTCCCTCACCAGTACGGGCTCAACAACCGCACCAATCCGCAGGCGGACATCGACGCCCCCGAGGCATGGAGCGTCGAGAGGGGTCGGGTCTCCACCCTGGTGGCCGTGATCGATACCGGCATCGACCGCCACCACGCCGACCTGGCGGGCCGAGTTCGGACGGATCTGGGCTTCGACTTTGCGGATGGGGACCCTGAGGCCAACGACGCTCACGGCCATGGCTCGCACGTGTCAGGCATCCTCGCGGCGGCCGCGGACAACCGCTATGCGATCGCCGGCGTTGCCCCGGGAGTCTCGGTGATCCCGATCAAAGTGCTCAGCGACAGCGGTTCCGGTAGCTGGAGTGATGTCGCAGCGGGCATCGTCCATGCGGCCCAGGTCGGGGCCAGGGTGATCAACCTCAGCCTGGGCGGACCCGACCCCGATCCGGTCGTGGAGGACAGTTTGCGATTCGCAGCCGACCGAGGAGTGCTGTCGGTCGCCGCAGCCGGGAACGACGGCACAGAGGGCCTGCTGTATCCGGCGAGCTCGCCCTATACCCTGTCGGTGGGTGCTCTCGACGCCGCTAACCAACTCGCCTACTTCTCGAACTTCGGGGCCGGCCTGGACCTCACGGCGCCGGGAGTGGACATCGTGAGCTTGTTCCAGGAAGGCCAGGTCTGCAACGCATCGGGAACCTCGATGGCCACGCCCCACGTTGCGGGCGTCGCGGCCCTGCTGGCCTCGCAAGATGGTGCGGCCGATCGGGTCACGCTGGCAGAGCGGCTCGAGGACGGAGCTCGCGACCTCGGCCAGCCTGGCTATGACACCCGATTCGGTTGGGGCGGGGTCAACGCAGCCCGGTCGTTGGCCCTGGGAGCGCCAGCGCCGGGGGCGGCCTGTTCTCCGGCAGCAAACCGGATGTGCCTGCTCGGCAATCGGTTCTCGGTCATGGTGGACTGGCGGACGGCGAACAGCCAGCAAGGTACCGGCTCGGTGGTCCCCCTCTCCGCGGTCTCGGGGCTGTTCTACTTCTTCAGCCAGGACAACATCGAGATGCTTTTCAAGATCATCGACGGCTGTGGCCTGAACGATCGGTTCTGGGTCTTTTTCGCCGCAACCACCAATGCCGATCTGACGGTGCGCGTCACGGACACGCGCACTGGGCAGGTCAGGGAGTACCGGAATCCCCTAGGCCAGGCCGCCCTCCCGGTGCAGGACACGGGGGCGTTCGCCACCTGTCCTTGACAGCCTCCGACGCCGAGGCGCGGCACCACGGCTTTGTGGTGCCGCCCCTCGGAGCGCTCCTCCCCGCGCCAGGCGTGTCGAGCTCGTGAGCTTTCTCATCGAGACCTGCCCGGTCTGAGCCCGAACTCCTCCACCCGGTCCCTTCCTGCGAAGGATCGAGGGAGCTGCTCAGAGCGGGTGATTGCCGGCGGACCCACGAATCGGCATTGCAGCACGCCGGGCGCCACCATGTAGGATGGCCCGATGGCTGAAGCTCCTGCGCCGCCCGCCTCCGACCCGAGCCCCCAGCCCGGCCCCGAGCCCTCTGGGCTCAGCTTCGCCGAGCTCGGTCTCGCTCCCGCCGTCCTCGCTGCCGTCGCCGAAGTCGGCTACGAGGCCCCGTCGCCGATCCAGGCCCAGGCCATCCCCCCCTTGCTCGCCGGCAAGGACCTGCTCGGCCAGGCCCAGACCGGCACCGGCAAGACGGCGGCCTTCGCCCTGCCCCTGCTGTCCCGGCTGGACCCCCAGGGGGGTCTGCAGCTGCTGGTGCTGACGCCCACCCGCGAGCTCGCCATCCAGGTCGCGGAGGCGATGCAGACCTACGCCCGCCACATCCCGGGCTTCCGCATCCTGCCGGTCTACGGTGGCCAGGACATCGGCACCCAGCTGCGCGGCCTCAAGCGGGGCGTGCACGCCGTGGTGGGCACCCCGGGCCGGATCCAGGACCATCTCCGCCGCGGCACCTTGAACCTCGACGGCGTGACGGCCCTGGTGCTCGACGAGGCCGACGAGATGCTGCGCATGGGCTTCCTCGAGGAGGTCGAGGCGATCCTCGAGCACACCCCTCCCGGCCGGCAGATCGCCCTGTTCTCGGCGACCCTCCCCGAGACCATCCGCCGCGTGGCCCGCCGCCACCTGCGCGAGCCGGTCGAGGTGCTGGTGGCGAGCAAGACGACCACGGTGGCGACGGTGTCCCAGCGCTACTGGCCGGTGGTGGGGGTGCACAAGCTCGACGCCCTGACCCGCATCCTCGAGGTCGAGGACTTCGACGCCATGCTGGTCTTCGTTCGTACCCGCGGCGCCACCGCCGAGCTGGCCGAGAAGCTCGAAGCCCGCGGCTTCGCCTGCGCCGCCCTTTCCGGGGACATGAGCCAGACCCTGCGCGAGCGGGTGATCGAGAGGCTGCGGGGCGGCCAGCTCGACATCGTGGTGGCCACGGACGTGGCCGCCCGCGGGCTGGACTTGGAGCGCATCAGCCACGTGGTGAACTACGACATCCCCCACGACGTCGAGGCCTACGTGCACCGCATCGGGCGAACGGGGAGGGCGGGGCGGGGCGGGGTCGCCATCCTCTTCGTGTCGCCCCGGGAACAGCACGCCCTGCGCATGATCGAGCGGGCCACCCGCCAGCCGATCGAGCGCATGCACCTGCCGACCAAGGAAGACATCACCGGCCGCCGGATCGCGCAGTTCAAGGAGACCATCGGCACCACGCTCGACGAGCAGGATCTCGATTTCCTTTCGGAGCTGGTCGAGGAGATCGAGAAGGAGCGGGAGACCAGCGCCGTACGCATCGCCGCAGCCCTCGCCTACCTGGTCCAGAAGGACCGGCCGCTGATCCCCGATCTGGTCGCCGAGCCGCCGGCCCCGGCCCTCACGGCCAAGAAGCCCCGGCCGGAATGGCGCGATGAGGCTGCCGTGCCCAAGCGCGAGCGGAGGGAGGAACGCCCCGTGCCGGCAGGCCGTGGGGTGGTCCGGGAGATGGCGCGCTATCGCCTGGAGGTCGGCGCCGACCATGGCGCGCTGCCGAAGAACATCGTCGGGGCGATCGCCAACGAAGCCGGCATCGACGGTCGCTCGATCACCCGCCTCGACATCCGGGACACCTTCAGCCTGGTCGACCTGCCCGCCGGGCTCTCCACCGCCACCCTGCGCCACCTGGCCCAGGTGCGCATCTGCGGCCGGGTGATCCGCCTGCGCCGCCTGCCCGATGCCCCGGGGCCGCGGAAGACCAAAGGCTAGAGCCCTTGTTCAGGGCCCCGCGCTGAGCGCCAGGGTCCCGTGCGCTGCTCCCGGCGGCGGCCGAAAGTGGAGGTGTGGCGGCCGTCGAAGAAACATCGGGGGCGACTGGCACGCCTCTAAGCTCGGGGGTCTTTCCCCTCGATCGACCTGCAAGGAGACCTGCCCATGCCCACCGTCCATTTCGGCACCAAGGGTGAACCGGGGTTCGAGCTGGAAGCCAGCGACGATCTCATCGCCGTCCGGACCCGCAGCGGACGATCGGTGCGCAGGGCGGCCGGGCCGGTGGCGAGCCCTCTCTCCGCCGAGCTCGAGGACGGCACCCTGGTGGTCGCCTACCCCGAAGCCGGTGTCGAGGTGTACCGCGTGCCGGTGGGCCGCGGGGAGCGCTCTCTGGCCGACCGCAAGACGGCCCTGCGAGCCTCCTCGGACGTGCGCTTCGCCGGTGGCGTGCTGGTGGATCCGCTCACCCAGGAGCCGGTGCTCTACACCGAGAACCTGTTCATCAAGTTCACCGACGCAACCGATCCCGAGGACTGCGCCGCGGTCCTCCGTGACGCCGGGCTGACGATCAAGGAGCAGGTGTCCTACGCCACCAACGCTTACTTCGTCTCGGCTGCCGAGGGGACCGGCCAGCAGGTGTTCGAGATCGCCAACGCGCTGCTCGCGCGCGAGGACGTCGAGTACTGCCATCCCGAGCTGATCCGCCCCCGCGCTCGCAAGGGGATCTTTCCCCAGCAATGGCACCTGAGCCGGACGACCGTCGGCGGCGTGGTGGTGGATGCCAGCGCCAACGTCGAGGCGGCCCACGGGGTGACCCTCGGCGAGGGAGTGACGATCGCCATCATCGACGACGGCGTGGACATCGATCACGGCGAGCTCGGTGGCGCCGGCAAGGTGGTGGCCCCGCGGGATGCCACGCTTCAGACCGGCGATCCCCGGCCCAAGGACCCCTTCGGCACCGGCCCCGAAGACGGCGAGAACCACGGCACGGCCTGCGCCGGGGTGGCCTGCGCCAGCGGCGTCGCCGGCGCCTCCGGCGTGGCTCCGAAGGCACGGCTGATGCCGATCCGGCTGTCCTCCGGTCTGGGCTCGCAACGCGAGGCGGATGCCTTCAAGTGGGCGGCGGACCATGGCGCGGACGTGATCTCGTGCAGCTGGGGGCCGCCCGACGGCCGCTGGTGGAACCCGAGCGATCCGCGCCACGGCCAGATGGTTCCCCTGCCGCCGAGCACCCGGCTGGCCATCGACCACGTGGTGGCCAACGGGCGGGGCGGCAAGGGCTGCGTCGTGCTGTTCGCCGCCGGCAACGGCAACGAGTCGGTGGACAACGACGGCTACGCCAGCTACCCGAAGGTGATCGCCGTGGCGGCCTCGAACGACCGCGGCACGCGCAGCGTCTACAGCGACTTCGGCAACGCGGTGTGGTGTGCCTTCCCGAGCAGCGACTTCGGCCACGCGCCGTTCAGCCACCCGGACCCGCTCACCCCCGGCATCTGGACGACGGACCGCAGCGGCACCGCCGGCTACAACACGGGCAGCCTGGTCGCTGGGGACGCGGCGGGCCACTTCACCAACAGCTTCGGCGGTACCTCCAGCGCCTGTCCGGGAGCGGCCGGGGTAGCCGCCCTGGTGCTGTCGGTCAACCCGGATCTCAAGTGGCACGAGGTGAAGGACGTGCTCCGGCGAGCCTGCGACCGGGTCGACCCCCAGGGCGGCGTCTACGATGCCACCGGGCGCAGCTCCAAGTACGGGTATGGCCGGCTCAACGCCCGCACTGCCGTCGAGTTGGCGAAGCCGCAGCCCCAGAGCGCGGTGACGATCCGCCGCACCTTCGACGGCCCGATCCCGGACCTGCAAACCGTTTCCTTCTCGGTGAGCGTGCCGGACGCCGCGCCGGTCGAAGCGCTGACGGTGTCCGTGGATCTCAAGCACACCTACATCGGCGACCTGCTCATCACCTTGCAGCCACCGGCCGGCACGGGTGTGAGCCCGGTGGTGCTCCACAACCGCGCCGGCGGATCCACCAAGGACCTCAAGAAGACCTACGACGCAGCCACCACGCCGGCCCTCGCCGGTTTCACGGGCAAGAGCTGCCAGGGCACCTGGACGCTCGAGATCCAGGACACGGCGGCCCAGGACTCCGGCACCCTGTCCTCGTTCTCGCTCGGCCTGTCCTTCCCCCACCCGGACCGCCTCGCCGCCGCTCCGGCAGCCCGGGCGCCGAAGAAGGAAGCCAAGAAGAAGCCGGTGCTCCGCGCCTCCGCGAGGGTTTGAAAACCCTCGCTACCCATGAACGTCCCTGGCGGGACGGGGGAGGCCGATCCTCTCCAGCCTGCCCCCGAAGTGCCTGGCACCTCGGGGGCGGTGCGGCAGCCTCTGCGGGGAGCTTTCGGTATATGGTACGGTTCCTCCCATGATCGATCCCATTCGAGCTTCCATCGATGCTGCCGGGCGGCTGGTCATCCCCAAGCCCATCCGCGAGGCCGCCGGCCTGAGGCCGGACGTTCCGCTCGAGATCCGCTATGAGAACGGCCGGGTCGAGATCGAGCCGGTGCCGGCCGAAGTGCGGATCGAGGTACGACACGGGGTGGCGGTCGCAGTGCCCCTGAGTCCGGTGCCTACGGTGACCACGGAAGAGGTGGAAGAGGTCCGCCGCCGGCTGCGTGAGGAGCGCGAGGAACGGGCCCTTTGAGCCGCATCGCCCTGGACACCAGCGTCCTGGTCGCGGCCGTGCAGTCCTGGCACTCGGAACACGACCGTGCGGTCCTGGCAGTGGGCCGGGCTCTCGAAGCATCCGCGGTCGTGGTGCCGTTCCACGTCCTGTTCGAGACCTACTCCGTCCTCACCCGGATGCCCAAGCCCCTGCGCCTGTCGCCCGCCAACGCCCTGTCCCTCCTCGAGCGGACCTTGCGCGGGAGGTCCGAGGTCGCAAGTCTCGATGGGGGAGACGCCTTCGGCTTGCTCGGGAGCTTCCGGGACCGCGGCATCGCCGGCGGTGCCGTCTACGATGCCCTGATCGTCGAAGCCGCGGCCCGGGCCGGCGCACGCACCCTGCTGACCCTCAACCGCAAGCACTTCGATCGGCTCGCGCCGGAAGGGCTCGAGGTCGTCGAGCCGTGAGCGGGTTGACGCTTCCCGAAGTGCCTGGCACATCGGGGGCGGCTCCGCCGGTGGGCCGTGCTACCCTGCCCGCCAACCCCGGGAGGAACGCATGGCCGCGAAGAAGCCCTCTGCCGGCAGGACCTCGAGCGCCCCGTCGGGCACCGAGTCAGTGCTGGCGTACCTACGCGAGCTGGACCACCCGCTGAAGCCGGTGCTCGAGGCGGTGCGGGCCTTGACCCTCGGCGCGCATCCCGAGATCCGCGAAGGGATCAAGTGGAACGCGCCCAGCTTCTGGCTCGGGGACTGGTTCGCGACCTCCGGCATGCAGTCGAAGGACTTCGTCCGCGTCGTCCTCCACCTGGGTGTCAAGGCCAAGGAGATCCCGCCCGAGGAGCTGGGGATCAGCGATCCCCTGGGCTTGCTCGAATGGCATGCCAAGGACCGCTGCTCGGCGAAGTTCCGGGACCTGGGTGAGGTCGAGACGAATGGGGCGGCCTTCCAGGACGTCGTGCGGCAGTGGCTGCGCAGCGCAGCCCTGCAATAGGGCGTGCTCAGAACCACAGATGCCGGTCGAGCGCCCGGCGGATCTCCTCCAGGCGGGCAGGCGGAAGGGTGCCTAGCCGCTGGACGAGGCGCTCGCGAGAGAGGGTGCGGATCTGCTCACACAGGGCCTTGCCTTCGCGGTCGAGCCCGCCCTCGCCGGCCGATAGGCGCACTTGAAAGGGAAAGACCCTCTCCGTCTTCGAGGAGATGGGGATCACCGTCACGGTGGCAGCGGACTGGTTGGCCAGGTCGTTCTGGAGCACCACGGCAGGCCGGGTCTTGCCGACCTCCGAGCCGATCACCGGGTCGAGGTTGACGAGGTAGACGTCCCCGCGCTTCATCACCAACCCTCGACCTCAACCGCCTCCCAGGCCGGATCCAGCGAGGGGGCCCCCGACTCACTCTGGTAACCCTCCTCCAGCTGGCGACCCAGCAGCTGGCGCTCCAGCTCGCGCACTTGGCGCTCGAGGGCCTCGCGGACGAAGTCGCTGAAGGCCCGGCCCCCGGCGAGGCGACGGGCTTGCTCGAAGAGTGGGTCCGGTATGCTGATACTGGTGCGCATGCTGGCATCCCTCAGTGGTGTGTCGTCGAGCATACGCCGGTACCGTCGCGGCGGCAAGGGTCGCCCAAAGTGCCGTCGCCCGAAGTGCCTGGCACCTCGGGAGCCCTACCGCCTCACCCTGGGGAAGCCGCCGCCACCCCCGCCAGCACGCGCCGCAGGGCGGCGCCGACTTCGGTGGCTACGGCGGCGACCTCGGGGTTGTCGATCATCTGCATGGCGGCGTCCGGGTTCATGGCGCGGACGATCGTGCGGCCCCCTTCCACCGACACCGTCACGTTGCAGGGTAGCAGCACCCCCACCTCGGGGGCGGCCTGGAGGCTGCGGTGGGCGGACGGTGGGTGGCAGGCGCCGAGGATCAGGTACGGCGGAAAGTCCACGCCCAGCTTCTCCTTGAGCTTGGCCGGGATGTCGATCTCGGTGAGCACGCCGAAGCCCTCTTTTGCCAGCTCCTCGCGGCAGCGGGCGACGGCATCGGTGAAGGGCAGGTCGACGGCGGTCTGGTAGGCGATCGCAGCGGCGTTCATGGCGTTCTCTCTCCTCAAGGCGATGCCGGGGTCGTTCGAGCGGCGAGGACGGTGGCGTGCTCGGCTTCGGTCCAGCGCTCCAGTGAGTCACAGACCAGGCGGCAGATCGAGAAGATCGACTCATCCGCCACCCGGTAGTAGATGCTCATCCCCTCGCGCCGCGAGGTGACCAGGCCGACGCGGCGCAGGATGGCGAGGTGCTTCGAGACGTTCGCCTGGGTGGTGCCCACGGCGCGCACCAGCTCCGAGACGGACAGCTCGCGATCCTCGAGCGAATGCAGGATCTTGAGGCGCATCGGATCGGCCATCGCCTTCATCCGGTCGGCGATGCGGACGAGCACCTCGTCGGTGGCGATCATCGGCGAGACTCGGGTACGCCGGCGCGGCGCAGCAGCGCCATCATCGGGCACCACTTCGAGACCGACGACTGCAACAGGTTGGCACCCACGAAGGCGGTGAAGACGAAGAAGCCGGGATGCACGAAGTAGCCGAGGGCGACGGAGAGGATGACGAAGAAGCCCGCGATGCCGCGCAGGGCGTCGTTGACGGTCATGGTCACGGCGAGGTCCTTTCAGGCTCGGGCGAGACGGGCTGTTCAGCCCGCGGTACGCCCACGGTGGCCAGGTACATGTGGTAGAGGAGGGGGATGACGACGAGGGTCAGGCCGGTCGCGACCACCACGCCGGAGATCAGGGCCACGGCCAGGCCCTGGAAGATCGGGTCGAGCAGGATCACCACGCCGCCCACCACCAGCGCGGCGGCGGTCAGCGCGATGGGCCGGAAGCGCACCGCCGCGGCCTTGATCACCGCCGTCTCGAGGCTCTCCCCGGCCTCCAGCTCCAAGTTGATGAAGTCGACCAGCAGGATCGAGTTGCGCACGATGATGCCGGCGAGCGCGATGAAGCCGATCATCGAGGTGGCGGTGAAGAACACCCCGGAGGCGGCGTGAGCCGGCAGGATGCCGATCAGGGTCAAGGGAATGGGGGCCATGATGATCAGCGGCGTGACGAACGAGTGGAACCAGCTGACCACCAGGAGGTAGATCAGCACCAGCACCACCGCGAAGGCCAACCCCATGTCGCGGAACACCTCGTAGGTGATCTTCCATTCGCCATCCCAGAACAAATACGGACGGGTGGGGTCGGTCGGCTCTCCCGCGAAGCGGACTTCGAGCGGCCGACCGCCCCGGCCGGAGATCTTGCCGAGGCTCTCTTCAAGGTCGAGCAGCGCGTAGACCGGCGACTCCGCTCGCCCCGCCGTCTCGCCCACCACGTAGGTCACCGGCCGCAGGTTCTTGTGGTAGCGGAAGGGCTCGCGGGTGGTCTCGACGGCCTGCACCACCTCGGAGAGGGGCACCAGGCGGCCGTCCGCGCCCTGGACGTTCGTGGCCAGCAGGCCCTCGGCGCTCGAGCGCTGGGCACGGTCCAGCCGCAGCACCAGGGGCACCGGCTCGCGGGCGGTCTCGTCGTGGAGCCGGCCGATCTCGGCCCCGGCCAGGGCGACGCGCAGGGTGCGGGCCACGGCCTCGGGGGAGACGCCGGCCCGCACGGCCTTCTCACGATCCACCACCAGCTCGAGACGGGGGCCCGGCTCCTCGACGAACCAGTCCACGTCCACCACGCCCGGAGCGGCCTCGAGCACCTCACGCACCTTGCCGGCCAGCTCCACTCGCTCCTCCAGGGTGGGGGCGTAGATCTCCGCCACCAGGGTGGAGAGCACGGGCGGACCCGGCGGCACTTCGGTGACTTTCAGGTTGACGCCGGCCCGGGCTGCGATCGGCTCGAGCAGGGGGCGCAGGCTCTTGGCGAAGTCGTGGCTGGGGCGGTCCCGCTCGTGCTTGCCCAGGAGGTTGACCTGGAGGTCGGCCACCAGCGGCCCCGAGCGCAGGAAGTAGTGGCGCACCAGGCCGTTGAAGTTGAAGGGCGCCGAGGTGCCGACGTAGGTCTCGACGTCGGTGACCTCCGGCAGGGCGGCGAGGGCCTCGGCGACTTCGCGGGCGACCGCTGCGGTCTGCTCGAGGGTAGTGCCCTCGGGCGCGTCGATCACCACTTGCAGCTCGCTCTTGTCGTCATGGGGCAGCATCTTGACGATCGCCTGCCGCGCCGGTACCAGGGCCGCCGAGGCCACCAGCAGCAGGGCCACGCCGCCGAGCACGGCCCAGCGCCGCCAGCGGCGGGCGAGCAGGGGGCCGAGCAGCCGGCGGTAGAGGCGCTCGAGGCGGGTCTCCTCGATGGTTTCCTCGTCGGGAGCGGAATGGCCCCCCTCGGCCAGCTCGGCGGCGTGCCGGCGGAACAGGCGCCAGGTCAGCCAGGGGGTAATGGCGAAGGCCACCAACAGGGAGATCAGCATCGCCGCCGAGGCGTTGATCGGGATGGGCCGCATGTAGGGCCCCATCAGCCCGGAGACGAACGCCAGCGGCAGCAGCGCGGCAATCACCGTGAAGGTGGCGAGGATGGTCGGGTTGCCGACCTCGTCGGTGGCGAAGAGGGTGGCCTGGTGCGGCGGCCCCCAGCCCAGCTGGTAGTGGCGGTGGACGTTCTCCACCACCACGATGGCGTCGTCGACCAGGATGCCGATGGCGAAGATCAGGGCGAAGAGGGTGACCCGGTTCAGGGTGTAGCCGGCGGCGTAGGAGAAGGCCAGGGTCAGGGCGAGGGTCACCGGCACCGCCACCAGCACCACCACCGCTTCCCGGCGGCCGAGGGCGAGGGCCATCAAGGCCACCACCGAGAAGGTGGCCAGCCACAGGTGCTGCATCAACTCGGAGGACTTCTCGTCGGCCGTGGCGCCGTAGTCTCGGGTCTTGGTCACCTCGACGTTGCCGGGGATCACCGGCCCGGACAGGCGGGCGAAGAGGGCGTCGAGGTCGTGCACCAACTCCACGGCGTTGGTGCCGGGCTTCTTGGCTACGGCGAGGGTCACCGCCGGGGCGTCCACGTTGGGGGCCAGGCCCTTGGCCGAGGCGGCGCGGCCGGAGCGGATCCACACGTACTGGCTGGGCTCGTCGGCGCCGAGGCTGACGGTGGCCACGTCGCGCAGCGCGACCGGCTTGCCCCCGTAGACCGCCACCACGGCGGCCCCCACGTCCTCGGCCGAGCGGAAGGAGGCGCCGACCTCGACCTCGGTCTCCTGGTCGGCGCGGGCGAAGGAGCCTGCGGGCAGGTTCCAGTCGAGGCCGGAGAGGGCCTGGACGACCTGGAGGATCGAGACCTGATGGGTAGCCAGGCGCTCGCGGTCGAAGCGCACGGAGACCACCCGGCGGTCGCCGCCGAGGACCGTCACCTGGGCCACGCGGGGATGGCGGGCCAGCTCGGCCTTGACCTCCTGGGCCACGGTGCGCAGCTCGAGGGGCGTGGCGGTTGCGGACCACAGGGTCCAGGCCGCCACCGGCACATCGTCGATACCCCGCGGCGCCACGATCGGTGGTGGCGCTCCGGGTGGCAGCTGGGCGGCCAGCTCGGCGAGCTTGGCGTGGACCCGCAGCACCGCCTGGTCCGGGTCGGTGCCCACCAGGTAGCGGACGATGATCATGCCGCCCGAGGGCTGCGAGGTCGAGTAGACGTGCTCGACGCCCGGGATCTCGAACAGCGCCTTCTCGAGCGGCGTCACCAGGCGCCGCTCGACCTCGTCGGCGGTGGCGCCCGGCAGCTGCAGGAAGACGTCGACCATCGGGACCTTGATCTGCGGCTCCTCCTCTCTCGGCGTCACCAGCACCGCGAAGGCGCCGAGCAAGAGCGAGGCGACGACCAGCAGCGGGGTCAGCTTCGAGTCGAGGAAGGAGGCCGCGACCTTGCCCGCGACGCCCATCGGCTTGCGCGACTGGCGCAGGCGCAGCGCCTCGCGGCGGGTGGCGTCGGGCAGTCCCTCGGCGCCCGGGGCGATACCCGGGCGCGTCGATTCTCCATGATTCACGGCTGCACC
>DASUEU010000030.1:0-39400 GCA_036274895.1 Thermoanaerobaculia bacterium
CATTCCGGGGCCGGTGGGTTCAGAGAAGGGCTCTTGGCTCTCGGCATGGCTCGTGGCTCCTCATTCCTCTCCTGCCCGTATCGTCGAAGAGTGACATCCGTGCTTGACAATTACAATCTCAGATCCTATCCTCAGGCCCAGCATGTCACCCGAGCCTACCAGAACCGCCCCGGAAGGACGGATGGCGGACCCACTTTTCGACGAGTTCGCCAGAGAGGTTCCCTCTGACAGGCAACTTCAAGGCGAGAGTTCTTCCCACCAGACATTCGGCGCCTCCACACTCCGGCGGCCAGGGTTCGATCCCACCAAGCCCCGGCCGGCGCCGGACCACATCCTCCTCCACGCCGAGGTCCTCCAACTCCTCGGCGTGGGCCGGCAGGCCCTCTGGCGATGGCGCCGCGCCGGCAGGTTCCCTCCGGGCTTCTCGGTCCGAGCGCGGGGAGATCTGCTCTGGTTCGCTCGGGACGTCTACGACTGGCTGGACGGTCAGAGTGTTGAGCCCATGAAGAGGGTGAGCCGTCCGGAGGCCCGCTCATGAGCGACCATCCACGGCCCCCGAAAGGTCGAGCATCCCGGGTGCTCGAGCCCCTGTTCCTCTCACCCGAGGAGGTCTGTGCTCTCGTCGGTCTGTCGATCTCGACCATCCGTCGGCTCGAGGCCACCGGTGCCTTTCCGCTCCGTCGCCGTCTGTCGGCGGGCAGGATCGGCTGGCTCGCTCGGGAAGTGACCCGGTGGGTCGAGCAGCGTCCCGCCATCCTTGAGGATGCTCAGGAGCCGCCGTTCCCACCGCAGCATGGCGTCTTTCCTCTCGGCGTCGAAGCGGTAGAGGTTGTAGGTCCGGCGCAGCTTCGGCGGCCGATGTCCCAGGATGGCCTCGCGCACCTCGTCGGAGACACCCAGCTCGGCCAGGTTGGTCTCGACCGTCCGGCGCAGGTCGTGCGGAGTGAAGTGAGGCAGCCCGTGGCGAGCCCGAAGCCTCGAAAGCGCACGGCTCGGTGCCGTGGTCAGCATCGGCTCGCCGGTGAGCGGCGACGGAAACATCCAGCCGTTGCGGGGCTCGGCTCTGGACACCAAGCCGAGGGCAGTCGGGCTCAAGTAGACCCGCTGGTCGGCCTTCTTCATCTTGGTGAAGAGCCGCGGGATCGTCCACCACTCGCCGGAGATGTCCTGCAGTCGCATCAGCAGGATCTCGCCGCCACGCTGACCGGTCAGAAGCTCCAGGGCCAGGCACAGGGAAGTCGGGGGCTCGAGGTCGGCCAGCGCAGTCCAGAAGAGGGCGATCTCCCCCGGGTTCAGGACTCGACCGCGAGTGTGCTCCTCGGTGGGTCGCGGAACACCGACCACCGGGTTGCGTTCGACCAGGTCACGGGCGATCCCCCAGTTGTAGACCCTCAGCAGGATGGCCCGAAGACGGTTAGCCCAGACCGGCGCCCCTCGCGCCACCAGGCCGTCCAGAAGAAGCGCCACCTGCCCCTTGCGAAGCGAGTCGGCCGGAAGGTCCCCCAACACCGGGATGACGTCTCGGCGAAGCGTGCGCTCCTGCTCGACAACCCAACGAGTGCCTGCCTTCGGATGGCCAGCGAGGTAGGCCTCGATCAGCGCTCCCACCGTAAAAGCACCCGCCGCGGGACGCCGTTTCTTCTCGAGTTCCTGTGCAGGGTCCAGTCCGCGCGCGAGCAGGACCTGGTGTTCCCGCGCGAGGTTGCGAGCCTCGGCCAGACTGACCGCGGGGTAGGAGCCCAGAGTGAGCCTTCGCAGCCGGGACCCCCGTCCACCGACCCGGTAGAGCAGGCTCCACGTCGCCTTGCCGGAGCTTCGGATGCGGAGCTCGAGCCCGGGAGTGCGTTCGTCTCGGAAGTCCTCTCCCCGACGCTGGAGGAGGGAGCGGAGAAGGCGATCCGTGAGATCGAGGATCGGCACGGTGTTACCCCCGTGTTACCCCGAGCCGAGATTGGCCCCAGGGAGGCAGTAGCACCGAGTCTAGTATGTCTAGGAAAACAAGGAGGTTAGGATGGTGCGCCCTAGAGGATTCGAACCTCTGACCTACAGCTCCGGAGGCTGTCGCTCTATCCAGCTGAGCTAAGGGCGCGATCGGAATCGCGCGGAGGAGGCCGCGTGGCGCTTGGCCTGCCTGGAGGGATTCGAACCCCCGACCCGCGGCTTAGAAGGCCGCCGCTCTATCCAACTGAGCTACAGGCAGCGGCTACGCGAATCCTCGTGTCGGGGCGCCCAGATTTGAACTGGGGACCCCCTGCGCCCAAGGCAGGTGCGCTACCAGGCTGCGCCACGCCCCGTCGGAAGACGCTCGCGGGAGTGTAAGGCGTGCGAGGACGGAGTGTCAACGTGGCCCCGCATGGGTCGCCCGGGCTCGTGGGCCTTCAGACCACCCGCAGCACGACCAGGGTCACGTCGTCACCGCGGCGGTGGTCTCCCTTGTAGTTCGCGAGATCGGCCAGCAAGTGGTTGCGCACGTCGAGAGCGGTCTTCTGGATCGCGGCCCGGGAGAAGACCGTGAGCAGGCGGGAGGAGCCGTAGGGCTCGCCCTGGCCATTGAGGGTCTCGACCAGGCCATCGCTGTAGAAGAGCAGGACATCGCCGAGGGCGAGGGGGACGCTGTCCTGCCGATAGGTGGCGCCGAGACGGGTGCCGAGGGGAAGCGCCGGCTGGTCGAGCTCTCGGGTCTGGTGCTCCTTTGCGGAGAACAGCAGCGGGGCCGGGTGCCCCGCATTGGCGAGCACCAGCCGGTGTCCCTCGGGCTCGAAGGTGGCGGCCTGGAGGGTGACCAACATCCGGCGGCCGGTGGTGTGCCGGACCATGTCGTCCAGGCGGGCAAGCACCCGGGCGGGGTCGCCCAGCTCAGCGCGCAGCAGGTAGAGGCAGCTGCGTAGCCCGGAGAGCAGGAGGCCGCTCGGCAGGCCGTGGCCGGCGACATCGCCAATCACCAGGGACAAACGGTCCTCGTCGAGGAGGAAGTAGTCGTAGTAGTCGCCGCCGACCTCGTGCGCGGGCATCGAGACCCCGGCGACGTCCAGCCAGCTCAGGTGGGGAGTGACCCGTGGCAGCATCGACAACTGGACCTGGCGAGCGCTCTCGATCTCCTCACGCATCCGCTCGCGCTCACGATCGAGGGAGGAGACCCGCCGCCATCCTTCCGTGAAGCGTTGCCGGCGATAGCGGTTGAGGTTGGTGGCCCCGGCGGCGATCGCGGCCAGCACGGCGGTGGGCCAGATCAGGCCGCCGAGCCCCTGGGGCGCCCGCCACAGGCCGGACAGCTCGGTGCTCCAGATCCAGCAGGTCGCAGCCCACAACGGCACCAACACCAGGGCGAGGTCCGTGGTGCGCAAGCGGAAGAGCAAGAGGCAAAGAGGGAGCAGCAAGCCGGAGAAGAGGAGCCGAAAGAAAGGAGGCAGGTCCCACAGGAGCAGCAGAAGGACCGCCGACTCCACCAGCAGCACGGTCAGGGCCACGACGCGGGGGCGGCGCAGGAGGGGCTCGGTGGTGCTGCGGGCGAGCAGGAGGACGAGCAGGATCAGGTTGGTCAGGGCCACCAGAGCCTGGGTGCCCTCGCCGAAGGCGTAGAGGGAGAGAGCACCCACGGCAGAGGCGAGCGCCGCGACCCCGCAGAGCCTCTGCAGGGCCGCGGCGTTGCGGTCCAGTTCGTGCTCCGTGGCGGCCTGGCGTTCGAGCTGGTGCAGGCTCTCGGTCAAGGTGTCCATGTGGACGGGGGCCGGCGAACACCCACAGATGTCTCTCGCTCGACGGGCGAGCGAGACGTTATCAACTTCGCGGGGGCGCCGTCAGGCGCGGTGGGCCTGATGGGACTGGCCCATCTGGGAGAGGATCGAGCGCAGGGCAGTTCGCACTCGCTCCTCGAGCACCGGATCGACGGCTGGAGGCGAGCTAGAAGCCAGCGCACCGCCTGCTGAGCTGCGGTGCAGCTCCACGGGGCCTTCCACACGGCTGGCGAGCAGCTCGAGGACACCGCTGCCGCCGGTGGTGGCGCTCGCGGCGAGGGCGCCGAAGAAACGGCGGGGCTCGAGGTCGAGGGCTTCGAGGGCGAGGAGCAGGTCGATGAGCTTCAAGTCCACTCGCCGCTGGAAGACGTGGGACAGGTAGCCCTTGCGTCGACCGATGCGATGGTCGATCTCGGTCTGGGTCTGGCCCGATGCGCGGATCGCGCCCTGCAGGAGAGCGAGACAGCGGTTGAGCAGATCGTCGGCGTTCACGGTTGTCCTATTTTACCTGTGGAAGGTGGTCGCCGGAACCCATGGAGAGCCCAAGCTCTTCGGCCAGGGCTCGAGCGACGAGTCGCCGGAAGTCGTCGTCGGAAGGACTGTCGGGCTCGGGAGCGGCGGTTGCCTGCCGTAGGGGCGCCGCCGCGGCGAGCGGCAGGGTGTCTCCCGAGGCATGGGGACGAGACCGGTCGGCGGGGAAAGCCAGGTTGAAGAAGCCAGCCGGGTCGACCTGGATCGCCTCGAGAGCCCGCAGCAGGTGTTTGGCCTTGAGGTCGAGACGCCCGATCATCACCTGAGAGAGGTAGCCCGGTTGGACACCGATCTTGCGGTCGACCTCTTTCTGGCTGAGCCCCGAGCTTCGGATGGCGCGCTTGAGCAGAGCCAAGACCTTCTGGACATCGTCTTCGGATGACATAAGGAAAGCATACACCCGAGGGGCCAGTTTCGGCGAGGTCCGTCATCGTCCAACGGAACCTTCTTCTCTTATAGGAACAAGGGCACCGGTCTCTCGTCCCGCGAGGCGGTGATCTCAGTTCACGCCCGTGGCCTCGGCATCGCCCTCTGAGGGGGCGAAGTTCAGCCGCTGGGCCACGGTCCAGACTACCGCGATGATGCCGTTGCGGACCTGGGAAACGCGCTGGATGAAGCGATCCTGGGTCAGTCCGTCGAGGTAGATGCGCTGGCCGAGGACGACTCGGACCAAGGGCTCCTGGATGCCGCTGCACTCGACGCCTAGGTGCAGGAGTCGGAACCGCATATCCCACATCAGGGCTTGGCGCTCCTCGTGGGAGAGGCGCTCGAAGCGCTCGCGATGTGGGTCGGAAAGGGCCACGGCGGCCTCGAGAAGAACCTGGTCGGTGCGGCCCTTCTTCTGGCCGACCACGAGATGGCGGCCTCCGGCGTCCTGGGCCTCGAGCAACCAGACGGCGTCTTCGTGGGTCTTCTCGGCCAGGCGCCAGCCCTCACCGAGGAGCCAATTCTGCACCTTGGCGCGGATCAGGGCGGGAGGCGCCGGGGTCTCGGAGTCGGGGGCGAGAGGGTCGGCGATCATGGGAGGTTCCGGTCTCGACACCCTACATTAGCAGGATGGCCACTAGGCGAAGAGCCGCGGCGGCTCGGGAGCGGCGGGGGCGTCCGGATCGACCAACACCTCGCCGTGAGCCGTGCGGAATCGTCCTCGTCCGAGGTGCAGCAGGGTGAGGTTGCGGCCACGGCGCTTGGCCTCGTAGAGAGCCCGGTCGGCGAGATCGACCAACTCCTCGGGCCCGCCGGCGAAGACCTCGGGAAAGCCGACCACGCCGATCGAGATGGTCAGCCGCAGCGGCTCGCCCTCGGCTTCCAGCTGCAAATGCTCGACGGCATGGCGGATTCGCTCGGCAGCGGCCAGTGCCTCGCTGCTGCTGCACTCGTCGAGCAGGAGCAGGAACTCCTCCCCGCCCCAACGGCCGGCGAGCGAGCGCGCCCCCGCCTCGGCGAGCAGCACCCGCGCCGTCTCGGCCAGGGCTTGGTCACCCACGCCGTGCCCCCAGGTGTCGTTGATGCTCTTGAAATGATCGAGGTCGCAGAGAGCCACGGCCATGGCCGCCCCGCCGTCGACGGCGCGCTGGTAGCTCTCGGCCAGCCGGGAGTCGAGAAAGCGGCGGGCGGCGAGGCCGGTCAGGGGGTCGAGCCGGGCCTCGCGGTCGAGGCGGGCGCGGTCGAGGGTGGCCGCGAGCTGGGGTGCCAGGGCCGAGAGCAGCTCCGCCTGGCTCGGCTCGAGGCGGCGGGGATCGCACCACAGCCGCAGGTGCCCCAGCGGGCGGTCGCTGCTCAGGGCGAAGTCGAGCACTCGCCAGTCCTTGCGGCGATGGAAGCCGGGCAGGGCGGGGGGAAAGGGGTCGGGCGCCGCGGGGCGTGGGGTGAGCAGACGCTCGGGCCCGGTGCTCCAGACCTGCGGCGCTTTGTGGGGTGAGAGGCCCTCGAGCCTGAGCTCCAGGAAGGAGTAAGGCACCACGCGCTCGCACTCGGTGGCGATGTCCACCACCAGGCCGGCGAGCTCACCGCTCGCGCCGCGGATCCGGGCACTGGCCCGGGTCACCGCTTCCAAGTCCGTGGCCCAGCGGCGCGAGGAGGCGGTCTGGCGAGCGTTGCGGTAGGCCTCGAAAGCGAGCAGCGCGAAAGCGATAACCAGGGCGGACGCCAGGGCCAGGCCGGAAGTCGCGGCCACCGCCGCGAGGATGGCCCCGACGGCCCACCCCAAGAGATCGAGCGAGAGGGGGACCAGAAGCGCCTCCGCCACCCCTCGCCGGGAGATGGCCCGCACCCGGAGCGAAACCCAAGGCATCAGCGCAGCCACGGCCAGGTAGGCCAAGCCGCCGCCTCCCGCGGCGAGGGCGAGAGCGTCGTCTCCACCACCATCGGGAGCGAGGAGCCGGAAGACCGAACCTCCCGCGAAGACGGCGAGCGCCAGCTGGGCGGCGCTCTCGGCGATGCGCGCCGTGCTCCGTCGCTCGGGAGGGGGCTCCGGCGCGTTCTTCGACCAGCGCCTCTCGAGGGCCTGGCCGAGCGAGGAGCCGAGCCCGGCCGCGGCTGCCGCGGCCGGCACACCGATCCAACCGAAGGCCAGCACCAGAGGCAGGGTACCCAGGCCGAGGCCGCTGCCGCCAAGCGGCCGGTGCAGGCTCGCGGCCGCCACCAGGAGCACCAGCCCGCCGGCCGCCGCGCCGTGCCCGAGGAGCCCTTCGGGAGCGAGCAGGGCGGACTGGGCTCCTGCCCCAACCGCAGCCAGGGCCAGGGCCACCGGCAGGGTGATGGCCGCGAGTTGGCGACCTTGCGGCACTTGGCTCATGGCGGTGGGGTTCGAGGCTGATGCTACCAGCAGCCGTGGCAGGCGAAGCCAAGAGGGCCGACACGGGGGTCAGCCCCCACTGGCTCGCCGGTGGGGGCGCACCCACCTGTCCGCGCGCTCGCCGCCTTTTCGCTTAGAATGTGCCACCATCGCCGCTGAACCCAGCGAGGCCGCGGAGCGGATGTTCCGCTCTTCGGGCCGAGTCGGCATAGGGAAACGGTCTGAGGATGAACTGTGGCCTTCGGTAACTTCGTGCTCCACGAGGAGGACGCGCGCCTCCTCGGCGAGGCGCTGACGCGCCTGCGCGTCGAGTCCAACAGCCGCGCCGTCTTTCTGATCGACAAGAACGGCCAGCAGTTGGCGAGCGCGGGCGACGTCGAGCAGTTCGACACCACCTCCCTGGCCTCGCTCACCGCCGGCAACGTGGCGGCCACCGATGGTCTCGCCAAGCTCATCGGCG
Source organism: Thermoanaerobaculia bacterium (assembly GCA_036274895.1). Taxonomy (GTDB): domain Bacteria; phylum Acidobacteriota; class Thermoanaerobaculia; order Multivoradales; family SZUA-115; genus CALMKX01. The sequence continues at coordinate 7,523 of DASUEU010000030.1, forward strand.
AGCGCGAGTTCTCGGTGCTCTTCCACGAGGGGCAGCAGGACCACATCCACATCTCGATCGTCGCCAAGCGGGCCATCCTGGTGGTCATCTTCGACGAGCGCAGCTCCCTCGGTCTGGTCCGGCTGCGGGTCAAGCGGGCGGCCGGCGAGCTCGAGCAGATCTTCGAGAACATGCTCCATCGCACCGAGGCGACAACCACCAGCGGCGGCGAGGTGAGCCCCTTCTCCGAGATCACGGACGAAGACATCGACGCCCTGTTCAGCGAGTAGCAGCGGTCGCGCCGGGTGGATTCCAGACCATGACGTTCATCAACTACGCCACGAAAGAGATCAACTGCAAGATCGTCTACTACGGCCCCGGGCTCTGCGGCAAGACCACCAATCTCCAGTACATCTACGCCAAGACCTCGCCCGAGGCTCGCGGCAAGATGATCTCGCTCGCCACTGAGGCCGACCGCACCCTCTTCTTCGACTTCCTCCCCCTCGACCTGGGCACCATCCGCGGCTTCACCACTCGCTTCCACCTCTACACGGTGCCCGGCCAGGTCTTCTATGACGCCAGCCGCAAGCTGATCTTGAAGGGTGTGGACGGCGTGGTCTTCGTCGCCGATAGCCAGACGGCGCGCATGGAGGCCAACGTCGAGTCGATCCGCAACCTAGAGCTGAACTTGAAGGAGCATGGCCTCGACCTCACCACCATCCCCTACGCCCTGCAGTTCAACAAGCGGGACCTGCCGGAGGTGGTGACGGCCGAGGAGATGTACCGCGTCCTCAACTACAAGCGCGAGCCGACCTTCGAGGCCGTGGCCACCACCGGCGTCGGCGTGTTCGACACCTTGAAGGCGGTCGCCAAGCAGATCCTGATCGAGCTGCGCAAGAAGTGACAGCCTGGCAGGGAACCCTGACGGCGATCGGCGGCGGCAGCGGCCTCGCCGTCCTGCTGCGCGGCCTGAAGCGTGCCGTGACCCCGGAGCGGTTGCGTGCGGTGGTCACCGTCACCGACGATGGCGGCTCCTCCGGCCGCCTGCGCCGGGAGTTCGGTGTGCTGCCGCCGGGGGACATCCGCAACTGCCTGGTGGCCCTGGCCGACGACGAAGATCTCCTCGCCCGCCTCTTCCAGTACCGCTTCGCCAACGGTGAGGGCCTCTCCGGCCACTCCTTCGGCAACCTCTTCCTGACCGCCTTGACCGGCATCACCGGCGACTTCTACCAGGCGATCCTCACCGCCGAGTCGATCCTCTCCGTGCGCGGCAAGATCCTCCCCGCCACCCTGACGGACGTGCGACTCTCGGCGCGAGGGCGGTCGGGCCGGGTCTACGAGGGGGAATCCGCCATCGGCCGGGCCGGAGAGGGGATCGCCGCCCTCGAGCTCGAGCCCCGCCGCCCACCGGCCTTTCCACAAGCGGTGGAGGCCGTGCTCGGCGCCGACCTGGTGGTGCTCGGGCCGGGCTCCCTCTACACCTCGATCCTGCCCAACCTGCTGATCCCGGCCATCGGCCGCGCTCTCGCCACGACGCGAGCGCGGGTGGTGCTCGCCTTGAACCTGATGACCCAGCCGGGGGAGACCGACGGCATGACTGGCATCGAGCATCTGGCGGCGATCGAGGACTTCGTGGGCCCTGGAGTCGTCGATGCCGTGCTCGCGAGCTCCTCGACCCTGCCTCCGGATCGGCTGGCCCTCTATGGCGCCACCGGTAGCGAGCCGGTGGCGGTCGACCGCGCCGCGTTCGCCGCCCGGGGGGTGGAGCTGGTCGAGGCCAACCTGCTGGCGGACGGGGAGCTGTTGCGCCACGACCCCAGGCGGCTGGCCGAGGCGGTGCTGTCGCTGGCGGGCGCCGAGGTGGCCCGGTGAGCCCTCGACCGCGCGCGGCCGTGGTGCTCGCCGCCGGTAAGGGCACCCGCATGCGCTCCGAGCTGCCCAAGGTGCTGCACCCGGTGGCCGGCCGGCCCCTCCTCGCCTGGGTGATCGACGCGGCCCGGGCCGCCGGTTGCTCCCCGATCGTGGTGGTGGTGGGCCACGGTGCCGAGGCCGTACGCGCGGCCTTCGCCGGCTCCGGCGTGGTCTGGGCCGAGCAGTTGGAGCAGAAGGGCACCGGTCACGCCCTGGCCCAGGCCCGGGGGCTGGTGCCGGAGCCTTCCCTGGTGCTGGTGCTCTCGGGGGACGTTCCCCTGGTTCGAGCCGAGACCCTGGACGCCCTCGCCCTCGCCGCCAACGGCGCCTGGGGCTCGATGGCGGTCGCCGACCTCCCCGAGCCGGGCGCCCTGGGCCGGGTGCTGCCGAGCCCGGACGGGCGGCTGGGCCGCATCGTCGAGGCGGTGGACGCCGGCCCGGCGGAGCTCGCCGTGCACACGGTCAATGCCGGGCTCTACGCCCTGCCGGCACCAGAGGTCTTCGCCTACCTCGACCGTCTCCGCCCGAACAACGCCAAGGGCGAGCTCTACCTGACCGACGCCCTCACCGAGGCCACCCGCGAGGGGGTGGCCCTGGTGGCCCTCGCCGACCCCGACGAGGCCCTGGGGGTCAACACCCCGGAGGACCTCGCCCAGGTCGACCGCCTGCTCGCCGCCAAGATCGCCAGCCGGCACCGCGTTTGCTAACCTCCGCATGGCCCCATCCCCGGGGCGTGGAGGATCCCGAACGTGTGCGGAATCGTTGGCTACGTCGGGGAGCGCGAGGTCGTTCCCCTGCTGATTGAAGGTCTGCGTCGTCTCGAGTACCGCGGCTACGACTCGGCCGGCGTGGTCGTGCGCGTCAACGGCCACCTGGACACCCGCAAGGCCGAGGGCAAGCTTGACCGCCTGGTCGAGAAGCTAGCCCGCCAGCCCCTGGCCGGCCGTCACGGCCTAGGCCACACCCGCTGGGCCACTCACGGCCCCCCCTCCGAGAGAAACGCCCATCCCATGGTGGACGCCCGCCGCCGCCTGGCGGTGATCCACAACGGCATCATCGAGAACTTCCTGCCGATCAAGCGGCGCCTCGCCGCCGAGGGCTGGGCCTTCGAGTCCGACACCGACACCGAGGTGATCGCCAACCTCGTTTCCTCCTACCTGCCGGAGCTTCCCCTGCGCGACGCCGTGGCCCGTGCCCGCGCCGAACTGACCGGGCTCTACGCCATCGCAGTGCTGTCGACGTTGGAGGAGGGGATCGTGGTCTCCCGTTCCGGGCCACCGCTGGTGATCGGCCTGGGCCACGAGGAGCAGTTCCTGGCCTCGGACCCGGCCGCCATCCTGCCCTACACCAAGGACGTGATCTTCCTCGAGAACGGCGACCTCGCCCGGCTCACTCCCCACGGCATCGAGCTCTGGAACGCCCAGGGATCGCCCATCGAGCGCCCGGTGCACCGCCTCAACTGGGATCCCATCCAGATCGAGAAGGGCGGCTACAAGCACTTCATGGCCAAGGAGATCCACGAGCAGCCCCAGGCGCTCCAGGACACCTTCGCGGGCCGGGTGGACTTCGCCACCGGCCGGGTTGAGCTCGAGGACATGGCGGTCAGCTCCGAGGAGCTGGCTTCGATCGAGCGCCTCCACCTGCTCGCCTGCGGCACCTCGCTGCACGCCGCTCTGGTGGGCAAGTTCCTGATCGAGGAGCTGGCCCGCGTGCCGGTCGAGTGCGACTACGGCTCCGAGTACCGCTACCGGGATCCGATCGTCGACGGGCGGGTGCTCGCCGTGGGCATCTCCCAGTCGGGCGAGACGGCCGACACCCTCTCGGCCATGGAGGCCGCCCGCGAGCGGGGCGGCCGGCTGCTCGCCATCTCGAACGTGCCCGGCAGCCAGGCCACCCGCATCGCCGAAGGGGTGATCTACACTCACGCCGGGCCGGAGATCGGCGTCGCCTCGACCAAGGCCTTCACCACCCAGCTGGTGGCCCTCTACCTGCTGGCCCTCTACCTGCGCCAGGCGCGGGGCGGTGCGCCGGACCCGGCGCTCACGGCCCCCCTCGCCCACCTGCCCCAGGCGGTCGACGAGGCGGTGCGTCAGGCCGAGGCCATCGACGAGCTGGCCCGCCGCTACCACCGGGCGGAGAACTTCCTCTACCTGGGCCGGGGCGTCAACTACCCGATCGCCCTCGAAGGGGCCCTGAAGCTCAAGGAGATCTCCTACATCCACGCCGAGGGCTACACCGCCGGCGAGATGAAGCACGGCCCGATCGCCCTGATCGACCAGGACATGCCGGTGGTGGCCATCGCCACCGGCGAGCGGGTGTTCGACAAGGTCGCGAGCAACGTGCAGGAGGTCAAGGCCCGGGACGGCCGGGTGATCGTCGTCACCGACCGCGACCCGGCCGACCTCGCCGGCCTCGCCGACGAGATCCTCCCCGTGCCGCGGGTTCCCGAGCTGCTGGCCCCGATCGTCAACGTCATCCCCCTCCAGCTCCTCGCCTACTCGATCGGAGTCCGCCGAGGCGCCGACGTCGACCAGCCCCGCAACCTGGCGAAGAGTGTGACGGTGGAGTGAGGGGGAAGCGGCTGCGCTCACCGCAGCCGCAGCTCGACCTCCACGCGCTGGCTACCGTCGGCTGCTGTCGCCACCGGGGCGATGACGAAGCCCTCGCGCAGCCAGCGCTCGCGGGCCTCGGCCGGGAGGCGGGGGGCGTTGTCGAAGAGGATCTCGGTGATCACCGCCTTCTCCCCGGCCCGGATCTCGACGTGGATGTGGGCGGGTAGGCCGCTGCCGGGGTAGCCGGAGGGGCGCACCGTGTACAGGCGGAAGCGGCCGTCGGCCCCGGTGCGCAGGTAGCCGAAGAGGCGGGCGTGGCGGCGGTCTCCCTCCATCCCCGCATAGTGCGGCGCCCGGTCGGAGTACCAGCCCTCGGCGCTCGTCTGGTAGACGTAGACCTCCGCCTCGGCCACCGGCTTCCCGGCGCCATCGACGATCCGAGCGTTCACTTCGAGCCGCGGTCCCGGCTCGGCCGGCGTGACGATCGTGAGCTCGGAGCCTCGCCCACGCTCACGGATCAGCTCGCGGAAGCGCGGCCATTCGTGAGCCGGGACGAACACCGGATCGGCGAGCAGGTCGCCCGGCGACCGGCCGCGAGCCAGCGCCGCGCCCGCGCGGTCGATCAGCTCGCGGACAGCGGCCGTCTCGGCCCCTGGCGGTGGGGTGTTGTTCTGCGCCGCGGCCGTGCCGGCGGCGAAGGTGAGAGCAACCAGGGAGAGGGGCATCCAGGCCGGTTGATTCTTCACTCGGCAGCCTCCGAATCTGGGAAGGTCTCACTCCAGTCACCCCGGCGCGCTCCCGAGGGGGTCTACGCGAAGATGGGGGCTCGGGTTGCCTGCCCCGATCCCAGAGGCGCCTACCACCGGAGGTGCTCCCGGCGGGCCGCTTACGAGTCGCCAGGCTCGATCACGTCCGCCACCGGCCGCCGGCGTGACGGCGGGACCTCGCCGACGGCGTAGCCGAGGCGCAGCAGGAGCTGGGGGAAGCCCTCGGAGCCGACCAGCTCTTGGACTTTGGGCCGGAGAGATGGCACCTGGATCGGCTGGTTCAAGTGGGACGCCTGCAGGCCCTCTCGGCAAGCCGTAAGCAGGACGCGCACGAGGGCCTGGCCGGCGGCGAGCCAGTCCGGCACCGCGTCCCGGTCGGTGCCCAGCACCGCGAGGAGGGGCGATTCCTTGGCCACCTCCTCATCTCGGGCCCCCACCCCACCGCCCATGTCGAAGGTCCGCACCACCCACTGCGCCACCGGGCCCACCAGTCCTGGCACCGCCAGCCCGTCACCGCGTCGGCGGGGGTGCATCCAGGCCGCGAGCTCACGGCGCCAGCTGGGGTTGGCCCATTGCAGCAGGTCGCCCTCGGCCACCAGGGCAGCGGCGGCTCGGCGCACCCCGTCCCTCGGCAGGGGGTAGAGCCAGGCTCCCTCCTCGGCCGCGGCAGCCCGGAGCGTCTCGACGACACTCTGCGGCACCGGTTCCGGGGCGAAGCGCTTGCGCCAGGTGCGGCGTCGCTCCAGGAACGGAAAGAGGGCCGCTTCGTGGTGGCCGGCCGTCACGGGGGCCGGCTCGATCTGGATCGACGCCAGCAGGTCAGGGTCGGCCGGGTCGGGAAGCACCCGCACCTGCGTGGCGAGGCCACGATGGGCCGCCGCCACCCGCAGGCTCGAGAGGGCGCAGCCGCAGCTGATGGTCAGCTCCCGGTCCTCCGGATCGTTGGCCGGCAAGGCGCGGAGCCGGTCCGCCCAGAGCTCGATCCGGCCCTCGCCGAGCCGGAACCGCCAGGGCTGCGTGTTGTGGCTCGAGGGCGCCAGCACGGCCTTGCTCACCAACCACTCCAGGCCTTCGCGATCGCTCATCGGGCTGCTCATGGCTCGACTCCTCGGGATTCACGCTGCGCCAAGTCTCGCACGGTCTCGGCGTCCCGGACCGGCTGAACCGGGCACCGCACCGGGGTGATCACCGAGCGAGGGAGCGCGGTAGGCTCCCCATCATCGTGACCCGAACGATCCAAGCGGTGACCCAGCTCGAGCCTTCGGACCTCGCAGCGCTGCTCGCGGCCTCCGAGGCCGAGGGCTTCCGCTTCGTGCGCCGGGTGGCGGAGGAGTGGGCCAGCGGTGCCAACCGCTTCGCCGGCCCCGGGGAGGCCCTCTTTGTCGCCATCGAGCAAGGCCGCTGGGTGGGCATCTGCGGCCTGATGCGGGACCCCTACGCCGGCCTGCCGAACGTCGGCCGGTTGCGTAACCTCTACGTCCTGCCCGCGGTGCGCGGCCGGGGCATCGGCGCAGACCTCACGCGGGCGGTGATCACCGCTGCGGCAGGCTCCTTCGCCCGCCTGCGCCTGCGCACCAGCGGGCCGCAGGCCTCCCGTCTCTACGAGCGGCTGGGCTTCCGACCGACCCGCGGAGAGGAAGGCTGTACCCACGCGCTGGTGCCGCGGAGCCCGCTGTAACGATCACGCCGACTCCGCACCTCACTTAAGAGGAGGTCCGCCATGCCCGATCCCAACGCCATCGTCGCTCTCGTCACCCGCCTGGAGCCGTCCCTCGACCAGGCGAGCGCCTCCGACCTGCTGCGGCAGAGACCCGAGGGAGTGGTCGTCGAGTTGGAGGGCTACGAGGCTCTTCGCCTCGCCGAGGGGGACGGCGCCGCCGGCCGGCTCGACATCCTCGAGGGCCTGCGCCGCCTGCGCACCCCGGTCTACCTGGAGATCGACCCGGCCACGCGCCGGATCACCCGGCTGCTGATCCCCCTGGTCACGCGGGTGAGCCAGGTCGTCGAAGGGCAGGGCGCCGTCTCCGTGGTGCTCGAGGCCTCACACGCCCACCACCAGCTCTCGCGCGAGCGCGGCGACTTCGCGGAGCTGCTGGCGACCCTGCGCGAGGCGGCGGACAAGGGCTCCTGGTTGGCCGTGACCGAGAACGACGCTCACGAGGTGATCGACGTGCGGCTCTGGCCGCACGAGCCCTTTCGGCCCGAGAGGGTCGAGGTCCACCTGAAGCCGAGCTGGTGGCGATGGCTGCTGTGCTTCTTCCGCCGCTGCTGCGTCACCTCCAGCCGAGCCCAGGAGCTCTTCGACCTCTGCGCCACCAAGACCTGCAGCCCGACGACCGTGCCGCCGCCGTGCATCCCGTTCCTCTATCCGGACGACGGCTGCTGGGCGCGCGCCCACGAGATGTGTCGCCTGATGGAGCTGGAGGGAGCCCAGCCGCGCAAGGTGTGGATCGACGGCAGCCTGCACACCCCCACCCGCAACCACCCCAACTGCATCGTGCACTGGGGTTGGCACGTGGCTCCCACCCTCTGCGTGCGGCGAGGCTTCCTGCGCAGCCAGGAGATGGTGATCGACCCGTCCCTGTTCACCACACCGGTGTCCCAGGCGACCTGGAAGGGAGCCCAGGGTGACCCCGGCGCCACCCTCACCCCCTCCGACGCCACCCTCTACTGGCGCTACGTCATGCCGAGCGACCCCGGCTACGTGGACACCAACATCCGGCTGGCCTACTACCGTCTCCAGCTCCAGAACCGTTCCCTCGGGGCCAACGGCCCGCCGCCTTACGCGCACTGTCCGTAGTGGGGGGGGCCGGCGAGGTCGGCGGCTACCGCCGCCGCGCACCTCTCGGAGGCTCGGAAGCACGCCTCGATGGAGGCGCCGCAGAGGTAGTCGCCTGAGAGATAGAGCCCGGGGAGAGCGCGGAGCTCCGTTTGCAGCTCACCGGCAAACCGCCCGTAATGCCGGGTATAGGCGCAAAGACCCAGCTCGTAATGGCGGCCGACGAAGCACAGACGTTCGCGGGCGTCGACGGGAACATGCCGGTTGAGCCTCTCTTCGCCCAGGCGGAGGAGAGACTCCATGTCCACCTCGCCGCAGAGGTACGACCGTGCCGTCCGGCCGCTGAAGGTATAGCGGACGACGTTCAGGTCGTGGATCCCGTAGCTGCCGGCATTGCTGAGCGGCTCTTCCTCGTCGAACACCAGGGCGCGCACCTGCGAGGTGAAGATGTCCCGCGCGTATTCGGCCAGAATGAGCGCCACCGGGAAGTAGGCAACGCGGCCCAGCAGCTCGGCCAGGCGGCGGGCGGCGCTCGCCGCGATCCTGGCGCTCGTCGCTGCGGGCGTCGCGAGCACGACACCGTCGTAGCAGCGCTCCTCGGCAACGCCCGTCGGGGACGTGACGCGCAATCCCGCCACCCGGCCGGCCCCCATGACCAGAGACTCGACCCGCGTACCCAGGCGGATCGTGGCCGTCTGCGCGAACTGCTCGAGAACCCGCTGCATCCCCAAGGTGAGCTGGTCGTAGCTGTCGAGCACCATCCGGAGATTGCTCCCGAAGTTGCCGAGGTAGATCTCGTCGGGCTCGGCGCCATTCATGCGGACGCTCATCGGGCGGACGAGCCGTCGGCAGAGCTCGTCGCCGAAGTAGCTCCCTGCCGGTGGGTCGTCCAAGCGCTCGGCGAGCGCGTCGAAGTAGGACGACCCGAGATAGCCGTTCTCCTCGTCCCGTTTGACGGCGAGGCACATCCGGCCGAAACGGAGAAGGTCGCGCCGCCGGCAGCGACGCGCGAGGTCGAGCAGGCTCGCCCATCGGCGCCGGCTGTCGAAGGTCACCATCCTGCCGTCGCGCACCTGTGACGAGTTGATCCCGAAGTACTCGTAGGGATTGTCTCCGCAGGCGGCGACGAACTGGCGGAACCGGTGGTAGCGGCGCCCGATGTTCTTGCCTCCGAGATCGACCAGGCGCTCGCCCAGCCGGGCGGACCCGATCCGTCCTCCGAGCACGTCGGACTGCTCCAGGATCTCCGAGGCGATGCCGCGGCGGCGCAGCGAGTAGGAAGCGGCGATGCCGGAGATGCCACCGCCGACGACCGCGACGACCTTGCCCGGGGCCGGCCCGCCGTTCGCGCCCCGGACGCTCACCTGCGGCCACCAGCCGCCACGCGGACCTCGTCGACGCCGGCAGCCGGCTCGAAGGCGGCCGCGGTCGCCATCTCGAGAGAGAGCTCCGCCAGCAGGCGCCCTTCCTGCTTCGCCTGGATGCTCAGCGCGAGAGCGTTGCTCGCGCCGGGAGCGCGGCTGGCCGTCTGCAACCGGGCCTCGAGCTTGACCGGGGTCTCGAGCTCGGCGAACTGGTGGAACCGGGCTCCGAACTCCCGACAGACGATCTCCCGGGGCGCCCAACCGCAGCGGCTCCCCGCCAGCGCTGTGCCGATCTGATGGCAGCCCTCGAGCAGCAGCATGCCGGAGACGTGGTCGAGCGCGTGCTCGAAGAAGTAGGGATGGTCGGGATCGACGATGAGATCGGCTTCGACGATGCCCTCCGCGCTCTCGCAGGGGGAGGAGATCACGATGTTCTCGAGCCGGCGGCGTCCCACCACGCTGGGCTCGACGCGCTCCAGACGCTGCGGCGAGCTGCTGCTCTCGAGAGCCTCCGGCGCCGGTTTCCGGAGCTTCTCGTAGATCTTCCTCGGTACGAAGATCCACTCGCCGGCGGCGTGCTGGATCCGCTCGCCGGCCTGGTAGCTGATGCACTCCATGACCAGACCCATCAGCTCTCTCGTGCGCCGGTAAGAACAGTCACGCAAGCGGACCTCCATCACGACATTGGCCATCCGCGGACTCGTCACCAGGCTCAGGCCCGGCCACTCCAGCGTGCACGACAATTCGCGCAAGATATGGCACAGGGAGGTAGAAACGCCGAGGAACTGATGAGAGATCGCAATGCCGGCCTGGCGCCCCATCTCGGCGCTGAGCAGGATGCCGCTGTAGACGTGAGGCCCCCCGCCCTCATTGAAGTAGCCGTGCGACTGGGGGATGCGCGCACCGCAAAGGAACCGCCCTTCCTCCAGGCGCAGGATGTCCGTCAAGAGAACGTGGTCGATGAAATCCCGGTGTACCAGCCGGCGCGATACGGTGGACTCGAAGCTCAGCTTGGCCGCGTGGGGCCTCAAGTCCTTCGGCAACTCACCGAGCGCGGCGTCGTCGCCCATGGCCACAACTCCCGTGTCGCTGGCAGGGATATCGTCCAGGTCGAGCAGCTGGGCACTCGCCCGGCGGCAATCCTCACTTTCTTGAGCGTTATCCATCCTAAGGGGTTCTCTATCTTTTTGCAAGCAAGATAGTCGCTAGGCACCGCCCGGCTCGCGGGCCGAGCGCATGACTTGACGGCAATCAACCGATGACGCGACAATGTCGAGTCCGTACTGCAACCGCCCATAGATTTTAGTTATGCGCGCTGAGCGAAATAACGTCTCAGGCGGGGAGCCCTCGGCGGCGGGGTGGCGGCAGCACCTGAGCTACCTCGTGCTGGTTTGCGCCAAGGCGCTGAGTCGGGCCTTCTTCCGCATCGAGGTCCACTGGGTGGGCGAGCCGGTGGACGATCCGTGGAGTGGCGTCCGCGTCGTCGCGCTGCTCAATCACACCAGCCTCTACGACTGGCTCTTCGTCGCCGTCCCGCCGAACCGCTTCCTTCGCCGTCTGGCGAGACACGGCGTGCTGCCGTCAGCCGCGAAGACCATGCGGCGCCCGCTCGTGGGGAGGTTCTTCGGATTCCTCGCCGGCAACGTCGTCACGGTCAGCCGCGAGCGCGATCACACCTGGCAGCAGTTCCTTTCCAGCATCGGCTCCGACAGTGTGGTCCTGCTCGCCCCGGAAGGCCGGATGAAGCGTGCCACCGGCCTGGACCTCGAGGGCCGGCCCATGACCGTTCGCGGCGGCATCGCCGACATCCTGCACGTCGTGGGCCGCGGTCGCATGCTCCTCGCCTACAGCGGCGGCCTGCACCACGTCCAGATCCCCGGCCAGCTCCTGCCGCGGCCCTTCAAGACCATCCGCGTCCGGGTCGAGCCGGTCGACATCGAGGCCTACTGCCAGTCCTTGAGGGAAGTGCCCGGCAGCGAGGAGTTCAAGCGCGCGACCAAGGCAGACCTGGAACGGCGACGCGACCTCTACTGCGACGCCAACCAGAAATGAACCCTGCTGGCCGCAAGAGGCCTGACGAAAGCATCGCTCGCCCTCAGCGGGCCTCCAGCTCCACCACCAGCCGCCGCGGCGCCACCATCCGGTAGGCGTCGGTCACCAGGTCGGCGATCTCTTCCCAGTTGACCGGCACGTCCAGGTAGACGCCCAGCCACCCGCGGTGGCCCACGTAGGGGGGCCGGAAGTAGCGCTCCGGGTAGGCCGCCACCAGCATCTCCTGGGCCCCGGGCGGCGCGGCGCACCAGAAGGCCACCCGGTCGTCGTGGTGGTGGTCCGAGAGGGTGACGAAGACCTTCTTGTCGCGCACGAACCAGGTCGGCTCGCCGTGGCTCAGCCGCTCGTTCACCTCCGGCAGGGCCAGGCACAGCCGGCGCAGTTTCTCCAGGGATTCGGTGTCCATGGGGGAATTATGGACGAGGCGCACTTCTCGACCTCGCTGGAGCGCCCTGATACCATCTCGCGAAATCTTTGATCTGCCCGCTCGGCGGGATCTGGAGGGGACGCTCATGCAGTCGTCACGGGCCGTGGGTCTCGTCGTTCGTCTGGCCGCCACCAGTGCTCTTCTCCTCGCTGTGCCGAGCCTCGCCGAGGAGGCTGCGAAGCCTCCCTTCGAGCTCACCGAGGACCGGCCCCGCTGTGGCAACTACAACCCCCAGCGCCAAGCCCTCTTCGGCACCACGCACCTGCACACCGGCCTGTCCTTCGACGCCAGCATCCGCTTCGTCGACTACGCGAGCGGCAACGACCCTCGCGGCGCCTACCGCTTCGCCCAGGGCAAGGCACCCATCAGCATCCCCGAGCCGTCGGGCTTACAACCCAGGCGGCGCGCCAGCTGTAACGACCCGGCGACCGAGCCCGCCGGCGGCGGCCCGAGCCGCACGCCCTGCATCGACCAGCGGCTCGACTGGGGCGCCGTGACCGATCACTCGGAGCATTTCGGCGTGATGGGCTTCTGCAAAGACTTCCTCGGCAAGGGCCTGCCCGAGAGCCTGTCGATGGAATGCCGGATGATCAACGGCTTCTTCTACGAGCCGCTCTCCGCCTTGAACCCGCCGTTCGGTTCCACCATGGCGTCGAACGCCTTCACCCAGCTGACCGTGATGAACGACGGCGCGATCAGTGGCAACACCAACCTGCCGGTGTGCAACAACAGCCCGGAGCTTTGTGCCAAGGCCGAGATGGAAGTGTGGGGCGAGATCCAGAAGGCCGCTGAAGAGGCCTACGATCGCAGCAGCGAATGTACCTTCACCAGCTTCATCGCCTATGAGAACACCTCGACGCCGCTGCTCAACAACTGGCACCGGAACGTGATCTTCCGCAACGACCGCGTGGTCAAGAAGCCGGTCAACGCCCTCGACATGGCGGTGCGGCTCAACACCAGCCCCCAGACGATGCCGATCAACACCGTCCTCGCCGTGGTGCCCGACGAGCCGCGGGTGTGGCCGGTGCCGCCGGGCATCAAGGTCAACCACCCGCTGCCCCAGCCGTTCTGGAACAAGCTCGAGGAGGACTGCACCAAAGGCGGCAACGTCACCGGCGGCAAAGCCAAGCGGTGCGACTTCATCACCATCCCGCACAACTCGAACTTGGGTGGCGGCAGCGCGAGCTTCCCGCCCCTGTTCCTCGACCCCTACAACGTCGCCGACGCCAAGCGCCACCAGCAGATGGAGCCCCTGGTGGAGATCTACCAGGACAAGGGAGCGAGCGAGTGCCGCTACGACCCGCGCTTCCTGGCCGGCACGGACACCATCGACGAGTTCTGCGCCTTCGAGATCCTGGACGGCAAGACGCTCGGCTCGGCCTCGGGCGTCGGCTCGGGAAGCTCGAGCAGCGGTCCCGCCGCGCCCGACACCTGGGGCGATCGCGCCTACGTGCGCAACGTCTGGAAGGACGGCATCCAGTACGCCGCGAAGAAGATCTACGACGGCATCAACCCCTTCAAGATGGGGGTGGTCTCGGCCTCTGACTCGCACACCGGCGTGATGGGCTGGCACCCGGAGACCGACCAGTGGCCGGGCCACCTCGGCATCGACGACGCCTACCCCATGGCGAGCTCCTCGACCGCCCAGAACGGCACCGGCGGCCCGTCGGTGGTGTGGGCCGAGGAGAACACCCGCGACTCGATCTTCGAGGCCCTCAAGCGCAAGGAGACCTACGGCACCAGCGGCCCGCGGATGAAGGTGCGCTTCTTCGGCGGCTGGAACTATCCCGCGGACGCCTGCGGCAAGGACTTCGTCGACCTCGGCTACAAGGGCGGCGTGCCCATGGGCGGCGACCTGCCCGCCCGCGCCGCCAGGGACGGCGCCCCCACCTTCATCACCTGGGCCGTGTGGGACGACCAGATCCGCACCAAACTGCAACAGATCCAGATCGTCAAGGGCTGGGTCGACGAGCGCGGCAACACGCAAGAGCGGGTCTACACCGTGGCCGGCGAGCCCGGCAGCCCGCTCAACCCCCAGGCGGCGATCGACTCCACGACCTGCAAGGCCCGGCCGGACCTCGGCCGCGAGCGCCTCTGCTCGGTCTGGAGGGACCCCACCTTCGACCCCGAGCTTCACGCCTTCTACTACGTGCGGGTGCTCGAGGAGCCGGTCTGCCGCTACAGCACCCTGTGGTGCCGCACCTGGATCGGCGTCGACCCTCTCGACACCAACCAGTGCAACAGCCAGCTCGCGGCCCTCCAGAACGGCACCACCGAGCAGAAGCTCAAGGCGGCGCAGGGTGCCATGTGCTGCTCGAACCAGACCACCGACACCTTCCTGCAGCCGGTGATCCAGGAGCGCGCCTGGACCTCGCCGATCTGGTACGAGCCGGAGTCTGCGGGCGTCGCCCGGAAATGAAGTGGCTCGCGGCCCCGGCGCTGCACATGCTGGCGCTCGGGGCGTTGCTCTGGGGTGCGGTCGAGCTGCCGGGCGGGGCCTTCTCGACGCAGAAGAAGCGCATCGAGATCCCCGCCCACCGCCTCGAGCTGATGCTGCAGGACTTCGTCGCTGACACGGGCCGCCCGCCCACGGGCTCAGAGTGGCAGCAGATGATCGACCTGCAGATCGACGACGAGGTGCTCTTCCAGTACGCGACCGCCCTGGGGCTGCACGAGAACTCCGCCGCCCAGGCGCGCCTGGCGCAGATCGCCGAGTTCGTCGAGGCCAACCCGCACGAAGCCACCGAGGCCGGCAAGGCCGAGGCGGCCATGGAGCTGGGCCTTCACGAGGGGGACCTGGTGGTGCGCCGCATCCTCGCCGACAGCGCCAAGCGGCTGATCCGCAGCGTGGTGCTGCTGCAGAAGCCGGCTCCTGAGCTGGTGGAGCAGTTCTACGCCGCGCAGTCGGGGGAATTCACCCAGCCGGCGCGCATCCGTCTCTCGCAGCTCGCCGTCAACGGCTTCGCGTGGCCGGACTCGGAGGCCAGAGCCCGCCAGCTGCTCGAGCGGATCCGCGCGGAGGGGCTCGACCTCACGGCCGCGCTGGCGCTCGCCGACGAGACGCCGGCGCCGGTGCACCTGCCCCTGCAAAGCGAGCAGGCCCTCCAGTCCCAGCTCGGTGGCGACTTCGCCCGGGCGGTCATGGCGGCCCGACCCGGAAGCTGGTCGGGGCCGATCCCGTCGGACTACGGGCACCATCTGGTCTGGGTCCACGAGCGGCAGGAAGCCCGCGTGCTGCCGCTCGAGTCCGTGAGGGATCAGGTCGAAGGAGCCCTGCTCCAGAAGCTGGCCGACGAGTGGCTCAAGCTGCGACTGCGCGAGCTGCGCACCGAGTTCGAGATCGTCGTGCCGGGAAGGTCGTCGTGATGGGCCGTTCGTCCCTGCTCCTGCCGGGGCTCCGTTCGCTCGTGCCGGCCCTGCTCCTCGCCCTGGCCGCCGCCGCTCCGGCAGAGGCTCACCAGTTCGCCCCCGCCCTGCTCGAGATCGAAGAGCTTTCGGCCGACGTGGCCCGGGTGGGCTGGAAGCAGCCGGCCATCCGGGTGCAGGGCAGCCAGCTGCGCCCGGTGCTGCCGGTCGAGTGTGAGGGCATCGGTGAGCCCGAGGTGCAGAAAGAGGGCACCGGCCTCCGCGCCCGCTGGCAGATCCGTTGCCCCGGCGGCCTCGGGGGCAAGTCGGTGGGCGTCGAGGGCATCGCCAGCAGCCAAGCCGACGTGCTCCTTCGCATCACCCTGCGCGACGGCCGCCGCCTCCGGCACGTGCTCAAGGCCCAGGCGCCCAGCTTCCGCATCGACGCCGACAGCAGCCGCACCGGGGTCTTCAAGGACTACGCCGCGCTGGGTGTCGAGCACATCCTGCTCGGCTGGGACCACCTGCTCTTCGTGCTGGCCCTGGTGCTGCTGGTGGGCTGGGGGCGCTCCCTGGTGTGGACGATCACGGCCTTCACCGCCGGCCACAGCGTCACCCTCGCCCTGGCCTCGCTGGGCCTGGTGCACGCGCCGCAGGCGCCGATCGAGGCCGCCATCGCGGCGAGCATCTACGTCCTCGCGGTCGAGCTGGCGAGCGTGCGCGAGGGGCGCAAGACGCTGACGCAACGAGCCCCCTGGGCGGTCGCCGCCGGCTTCGGCCTGCTGCACGGCCTGGGCTTCGCCGGCGCCTTGGCCGAGGTCGGCCTGCCCACGGCGGAGATCCCGCTGGCGCTTTTCTCCTTCAACGTCGGCATCGAGGCGGGCCAGCTCGCCTTCGTCGGCGCCGTGCTCCTCGCCGCCGCAGCGCTGCGCCGGGTCCCGGTCTCCTGGCCGCGGTGGGCGAAAGCCGTACCGGCCTACGGCATCGGCGCCATGGCGGTGTTCTGGGTTCTGGAGCGGGCGGCGGCGCTGATGTGAGCGGGGCTTTCCGCCACCTTCTTGCCGCGCACGTACCAAGCCGGCTCCGCCGTTCCGCTTGCAGATAGCCACACTTGGCGTCACCTCCCGCAAACGATTTGGCACAGGGCACCAGACGGGTGACCTCCGGCGGCTCCTCGTCCGCTGCCGGAGGCGAGGGGGCGCAAGGTACACTGGCGCGATGACCAAGGTGAGCGCCCAGCAGGCCTCGGCCGATCTCCTCGATCTCCTCGACGCCGTCGAGCAGGGCGAGGAGGTCGTGGTGGAGCGGGAAGGCCGGGAGTTCCGGCTCTCCCTCGTGCCTCCTGCCGCCGAGAAGCCGGAAGCCTTGCTGATCATCGAGGACCCTGACGTGCTCTCCGGCGAGTGGACTTGGGCCGCCGGTCACGACGGCCAGCTCGAGTTCCAGCCTCGGCGCTGATCCGCTTGGACAGAATTCGGGTGTCCTCTTCGAGGATCATGAAAGAGCAAGAACTCCTTGAGCGGATCACCGTCAACCCCCGCATCTTCAGCGGCAAGCCCATCATCCGGGGCCGCCGCCTGGCCGTCGAGCAAGTGCTCGGGATGCTCGCGGCCGGGGACTCCTTCGAGACTCTCCTCGAAGGCTATCCCTGGCTCGAGCGGGAGGACATCCTCGCCTGTCTGGCCTACGCCCATCGGCTGGTCGGGCACGAGCGGGTTGAGCCGATCCTGGAGGCGGCGGCCGCTTGAGGGTCGTGAGAGCGGAAAGCGTCCTCGGTGATTCTCAAGAAGGCGCCCCTGCCGGCGCCGGCAGATCGCCACGATCGTCCCTTTGGCCACGGGCTCGGCCCTGCGCTAGGCTGATCTCCCCCCAGAGAGGAGCAGCGCCATGACTCCGGAGGCCGTGATCCACACCAACCCGCACATCCTGGGCGGCACCCCGGTCTTCGTCGGCACGCGCGTCCCCGTGCGCACCCTGCTCGACTACCTCGAAGCCGGCGACTCCCTCGACACCTTCCTCGATCACTTCCCGAGCGTCACGCGGGAGCAGGCCGTGGCGGTGCTGGCGCTGGCCAAGCAGATGCTCGTCAACCCTGCGCGTGCTGCTTGACGAGTGCGTGCCTCGGCCTCTGCGGCGCAGCTCCCCGAGCATGAAGTTCGGACGGTCAAAGAGATGGGTTGGAGCGGCACCGTGAACGCGCAAGAACTCCCGGGGGCGGAGCACCGTCAACCCCCATCCTCGGCGGCAGGCTGATCATCCGGCGCCGCCGGTCGGCGGTCGAGCACATCCTCGGGATGCTGCAGGGGATCGGTTCGAGACGATCCTGGGCCCGTCAGGCTCCGACCTCGCGCGCATGAACGGCGATCCAACCTTCCTTCTCCGCGATCGCTGGCGGTTCGCTCTGGAGGGTATCCTGCGTCACCGCCACCGCGGCGAAGGCAGCAACCACGGCATCCACGGCGTCAGCGGAGCTCGCGAGCCGTTCTTCGTATGCACCCAGATCGACCCGCTGCCTCAACGCCCGGATGATGGCCTCCCGGTTGGCGCGCGCGCCTTCGGACTGATCGGCGTACTTCTGATGGCACAGCTCCCAGGCTCGCAGCTGCGCCGCTGGGTAGGCCTCAACCAGTAGGCCCGTGGCGTTCCTCGGAGCCCATGGCCAGATCGGACAGCCGCTCTCGGCGAGGAGGCGAAGGCACGCCGCTGTCATCGCTGCGCCACCGCGCGGCCCCGCCCAGACGGTCGAGCGAACCGAGAGTCCCTGGTGCTGCCACACTCTTTCGGTCTCGCGAAACTGCTTCTTGCCACGCGGCACCAGGTCAGGGAGGACGGCGGCGACCAGGTCCCCGGCCTTGGGGAACGGCCGATCGCCTCTATCCAGCGAGTCGTTCAACCGAAGGAGTGCGCCATGGGCCCGCTCGCCGAGCACTCCAGCGGGGAGAGAGAACGGAGCGTCGATGCCCGCTGCGAGGAAGTTGCGGCGCCCAAGCAGCTCGCAGAGAGCCGAGAAGGGGTGGCCTGCTCCCGCGATCTCCTGAACGGGCACAAGGAGGTCGAGGACCAGACGATCGCCGCCCTCATCCTCTAGCCGACTGATCCAGACGTTCGTGCGTGACCTGCTGGAGCGCCATTGTTCTGCGCTGCCGCTGAAGTCGATGCCGTACCAGATCAAGGACGTTGTCCCTCCCGTCGGGTCTGTCTCTGCGGCGGCTTCACGACACTCTCGCGAGACCTTCGAGACCGCCGTCGTTCTCCGCCAGCAAACGGCCGAGATTCGCAGGGCCTGCTGGCCAGCCTACACGCTCTGGAAGGCCGGGCTTCCGGTTACGAGCCTCGCAGGACTCGAACCTGCACCCTCCCGCTTCCCGGTTCGCAGTAGCCGTGGATTCTCGTAGAGTCTCAGCTCTCCTCCCACACTGCGGCACCGTCCAGGAGACCCTTCGATGCGGACTGCCCTCTGGCTGCTCGCCGCCCTGCTGTTTGCGCCGCCCCTGGGCGCCGCGATCCCCCCGGACCTCGCCGACCTGACCGGGCAGATCGAGCGCTTCCCCTTGAGCACGGCGGGAAGCCAAGGCGAACGTCTGGCGAAGTTCTTCGACCTCTACTGGGCGGCGAGCCTGCGCGAGGCTCCCGACTTCGCGTCGTACGTCGGCTACGCGGGCGTCGAGGACCGCCTGCCGGACCTCTCGCCGGAGGCGATGGCGCACTCTCGCCGCCTGCTGGGGCTCGAGCTCGCGGCCCTCAACTCGATCGACCGCTCGCGGCTCACGCCCGCCGAGCAGCTGAGCTACGACCTCGTGCGCCGGCGCTTCGAGAGGGCGATCGAGGCCGAGCCCTTCCCCGGCGAGTACCTTCTGGTCTCCCGCATGGGCAACAGCCTGACCCAGGCCCTCGGCCTGCTCGAGTACATGCCCACCCGCACGGCCGCGGACTACGAGAACATGCTCACCCGGCTGCGCGGCTTTCCCCGGCTGGTGGAGCAAGGCATCGCCCTGCTCGAGGAGGGCGTGAAGCGGGGCATCACCCCGCCCCGGGTGACCCTCGAAGGGGTTGCCGCCCAGGTGCTCGCGCCGCTGGCCGACGACCCCCTGGACAGTCCCACGCTCGAGCCCTTCCAGCGCATCCCGGAGACCGTTCCCCCAGCCGAGCGGGAACGCCTGCGCGCCGCGGCTAAGGAGGTCTTCCGGCAGCAGGTGGCGCCGGCCCTGCACCGGCTCCACGATTACCTCGCGGATCGCTACGTGCCGCGGGCACGGGAGTCGATCTCGGTGAGTGCGCTGCCCGACGGTCAGGCCTACTACGCCTACCTGCTGCGCTCCGCGACGACCACGGACCTCACCCCCGAGCAGATCCACCAGCTCGGCCTCTCCGAGGTGGCGCGGATCCGCAAGGAGATGGACCAAGTCGTCGCGGCTACCGGGTTCGCCGGGACCTTCCGGCAGTTCCTGGACCACCTGCGCACCGATCCGAGGTTCTTCCACGACCGGCCCGAGGACATGGTCGCGGCCTATCGCGACATCGTCAAGCGCATCGACCCGGAGCTGCCCAAGCTCTTCGGCCGCCTGCCGCGCCTGCCCTACGGGGTCAAGGCGATGGGGGACGACGCGAAGCTGGCGCCCTCGGCCCTCTACCAGAACGGGTCGCTCGCCGCGGGGCGCCCGGGCTGGCTTCTGGTCAACACCTTCGACCTCAAGGCCCGGCCCAAGTGGGGGATGGAGAGCCTGGCGGCGCACGAGGCAGTGCCGGGGCACCACCTCCAGTACGCCCTCGTCGAAGAGCTCGGGGAGTTGCCCGAGTGGCGGCGCTGGGACGTCTACCCGGTCTTCTCCGAAGGCTGGGGCCTCTATGCCGAGAGCCTCGGCGCCGAGCTCGGGCTCTACCGGGACCCCTACTCGAAGTTCGGCCAGCTCAACAACGAGATGTGGCGGGCCATCCGGCTGGTGGTGGACACCGGCCTGCACGCCAAGGGCTGGAGCCGCCAGCAGGCGATCGACTACTGCCGCGCCCACTCCGCCAAGACCGAACGCGAGATCGCCAACGAGGTCGACCGCTACATCGCCCACCCCGGAGGGGCGGCCTGCTACAAGCTCGGTGAGCTGAAGATCCGCGAACTGCGCCGCTGGGCGGAGAAGCAGCTGGGAGCGGCCTTCGACGTCCGCGCGTGCCATGACCGCGTCCTGGGCAGCGGCCAACTACCGCTCGATCTCCTCGAGAAGAGCATCGAGGCATGGGTGGCGGCATTGGCCCCCTCCGAGGGGAGCCGCGCACGTTGAGCCCGTGGGCGAGCCGGAGCCAGTTCCGCAGGAAGTGGTCGATTGGATCCGTAGCCAGGCGAACCCTTGCTCAGGAAGAAGTCGAAGAGTTGGCTCTTCTACGCTATCGGCCTTGGAGCTGTACGGACGGCAAACAACGGAGCCTTCTCGCCTTGGTACTAGGTCTACTGGACAACCGTGGCGAGGCAGCAGTGGATGGGCGTTGCCAAGCGGAGTGCCATTGCCCTCCTCTCCTCCTGCCGGCGACCCTCTGGGCACCGGCAGCGGATCCTCGGTAACGCTTCGGCGTGAGCTTCGCCCAATATCTTTTATTGACGGCTGCCGAAAAGCTCCAACCAAAGGAGGGAACGTCATGGTGCACTGTTCTTCCGCCCTGTTAGCCCGTTGGGGACTAGCCTTGGTGGCCGTCCTGGTCGCATCCCCGTGCCTCGCCGCGTCCGATCTCTACGTGCGGGACACCGTCTCCGACAGCGGAGCCGAGCCCTATGCCGGGCCCGGACCGGTGTACCTCAGTCCCGACATCTGGGTGCTCCCCGCTCCGGACCCGAACTTCGATCCGCGGCCGTTCCCGACGGGGACGCCGCCCTGGACGCTGCCGCCACACGAGAACCCGGAGTACCGCAACGGCAAGACCAGCCTGCCGAACTACGTGTACGTGCAAGTCCACAACCGTGGCGACCTCGCGTCCTCGGGGACCGAGTGGCTCCGCCTGTACCAGGCCAAGGCGAGCACAGGCCTCGCCTGGCCGGCCAACTGGGTCGACAGCAAGGGGACCGTCTGCGGCGACCAGCGGCTGCTCGGGATGGAGATCACCAAGCCGCGGCGCAACGCCAAGTCGGTGGACGTGTCCTCGGCGGAGCGCGACGCATACCGCGACGCCGTGGTCGCCATCGCGTCCGACCCGGCCTACCGCTACTCGGACACAGTCCAGTACTTCCGCAAGCAGAACTCGGTGCACCTGATGCCGAACCCCGAGCACGGCAACCCGGCCTTCCTCCCCTGGCACCGGGAGATGATGAACCGCTACGAGATCCTGCTGCGCGAGGTCGACCCGCTGGTTACGCTCCTCTACTGGGACTTCACGCAGAGCCCGACGTCCGGTACAAACCTCTTCACCACGAGCTTCATGGGCGCGAGCAGCGGCACCGTGGACGCCCCCCTGGTCCCCCTGCGCCCGCCCACGCTCACCCGCAACGTCGGCGGCTCCTTCCCCGGAGTCTGCGGTGCGGCGCTGTTCCAGTCCGACGCCACGTTCAACGGGATGGGGACCTACCCGGGGGTCAGCCTGGCGATCGAGGGCACGCCGAACCACGACTGCGCGCACGGTTTCATCGGCGGCTACAGTGGCGGAGCGGGACAGATCAGCTCGCTGTCCACTGCGGCACAAGACCCATTCTTCTTCATGCTGCACGCCAACGTCGATCGCCAATGGGCGAATTGGCAGCGCGAGGGAGCCGACCCGGGGAGGCTCGATCCGGTGTCGATCTACGGCTCGGACTCCTCCAACGCGCGGATCAACGCGACGATGAGCCCGTGGAACGGCAGCTCGGGACTCGCGCCGTGGAACGGTGCGGGCGCGGCCACGAACAAGACATCGAAGGACCGGTCGGTCGTCTTCCCGCCGATCTACGACACCGCACCCTTGAGAATCCCGGTGCTTCAGCCCGGGCAGTCGGTGGTGATCGAGATCCCGTGGTATCCGCCGAACGTCAACGACTACAACTGCGCAGGGGATGCAGGGCACTTCTGCCTGCTGGCGAGGATCGAGACGAGCACGACCTCGCCCTTCGGCATGACAACCCTCGAAGGCGTCAGCGTCGGCACCAACACCCGCAACAACAACAACATCGCATGGAAGAACGTGACCATCGTCGACGAGGTGGCCGATCCTCCGCTGCTGCGGATGATCTCGGGCACGACGATCCGGAACATCTTCGACCGCGAGGTGGTGTTCGAGATCGCCCTCCACGACCGTACCGAGAAGCGCCGGTTCCTCCTGCCAGAGCTGGCACGGGTGTCGATCGCGCTGCCCGACGAGATCCTCCGGCGCGTCCGGAGCCGGGAGGCGGACCTGCGCGACCTGAAGCTCGCAGAAGCCCCCGCGAGGAATCGCTCGGTGCTGGAGGTCGCCGGCAAGGAGCCGCGGTTCACGCTGCCAATGAAGCCGCATGAGACTTTCGTGCTGGAGCTCGCGGTTGATCTCGGCCGCGAGGAGCTGCCGCGGGAGCTGCTGGTCGAGCCGTTCCACTTCGACGTCGAGCAGCGCTTCTTCCTACCGGCCGAGTACTTCACGACGCCGTGCGAGCGCCAGGCCCTGGAAGTGGGCGGGGTCCGATTCACGCTCGATTTCAACCGGCTGAGGAGCCGTGAACGGCTCGCCAGGGTGACCGGTCCAGGCGAGCTGCGCCTGCACCTGGTCGCTCCGGGCCGGAAGCTGCGCGCGGTGCAGCGTGAGGCGCCCGCGCAGGTGCAGCACTTCTCGGTCGGGGAGCCGGTCGAGGTGATCGTGCAGCAGGAGGGTGCGCCCGATGTGAGGCTGCGGTCGCTGACGCTCGAGGTCGACGGCCGGGTGGTGGCGAGAGCAGGCAGTGGCGCGGCGGAGCTTAGGGACGAGGTGCGCTTCGACAAGCCGGGCGTCTTCAACATCCTGACGCGAGCCGTCGACGAGAACGGCGAAACCGTGGAGCGGCGCGTGCGCGTGCTGGTCAGCGAGAACATCCCGCCGAATGCATGGATCCTCCAGCCCGAGACCCACGTCCACGTCAGGCTGGGCGACACGGTCCGTGTAGTGGTCGAAGCTTCCCCCGCCTTCCAGCGCGAGGTGGCCGAGGTCACGCTCTACGCCAGAGAGGGAGACAGGTTCGAGACCGGACTGAACCTGGTGCGTTCGCCCTACGCCAAGCGCGTGGCGAGCGCCGAGGGCCCCGGGCCTCACGAGTTCGCCTTCACGCCGGACCTTCCGGGCATGTACATGCTCCAGGTCGGCGCCGTAGACGACGAGGGCAACGTCGGCGTCTCGGGCCACGTGATGGTGATGGTCACCCAGTGATGAGGAAGCACACGCCGGAGCTGCGGCTCGCTGGCCGCAGCCCTGGCCTGGGGCTCCCGATACCTCGAGCCCCAGGCCACGGGAGGTGGGCTTGAGGCTGATAGCAGTACGGGAGCTTGCGCCGGCTGGTCAACGGGGACCGAGAGCCCCTGCGTGGGTCGCAGGGCACACAAGGCTGCCTCGATCCCTCAAAGCCGGCCCCTCTGCCGCAGCGACACCCACTGCCCGGCCTCCCCGACGATGAGGTGGTCGTCGAGGGTCAGTCCCACTGTTGTGCCGCTTCAGCCATTCGGCACGCGGAGAGGAGATCGTCCGGGGTCGGCTCGGCGTCGCTGCTTGGGTGAACGTGGAAGAGCACCACGACCGACGCTCCGGTGAGCAGGGCCTCCTGGAGCACCGGACCGGCTCGACCTGCTCGGCGGCGCAGCCCAGGCTCCCCAGCGCATGGCGAAGTCGAGGACGGCTTCTGCATCGGTCTCATAGAGCATGTGTCGATCTCCTTGGGATGGCGTCACTTCCGCGGTTCTGGGCAGTACGGGACTTGAGCGCGCCTCGTCAACCAGGCAGAGCCGGGAAGACGGCGGGAATCCGAGCGGCTCAGGGCACGAGGCGCGTAGGTTCGCCTGGCGGGCGGTTCGAAGGGCGACGGCTCGGATCTGGGGAGGGGTCGGGGGGCAGGGACGCTTTGGGAGGAGGGCGAAGGGCGGCCCGGAGCGGCTCCAGGCTGCCCCTCGGGGAAGACCGGCTCAGGCCGCAGAGCCCTTGCGCTTGCCGCCGCGCGCTGCCTTCGGCTCGGCTGCCGGGGTCTCGCCCTCGGCCGCCGGCTCGCTCATCCGGATGTTCGCAAGCAAGGTGGCCGCGATACGGGGATGCCCTTTCGCCAGCTTCAGTACGCGGCGTTCTCCATCGTTCGGCTGGTGAGACGGGCCCTGCACTGGCACCAGGAGTCGAACTGATTCGCGCGGGGGCGCCTCGGCCCCCGCGCGCTCACTTGATCAGATCGTGTCGGGGTTGCAGAACCAGGCCCCAAGGTTGGAGCCGCAGACCAGGCTTGTGCTGCACTGATGGGTGGCGGTGTTCAAACAGGCGCCGCCACAGCTGGCATCGAAGCCCTGCCCGGAGCAACTCCCCCAGCATTCCCGCGTGACATTGGAATGGTTCCATCGGTCGGGTGCATGACAGGCGCTGACATCTACGAAGCGCTGCTGGTAGAAGACCTTCCACTGGATGTAAAGGAGGTAGTTATCTTTGTCGGACCCACAGGCAAGCTTTTTCCCCGAGGCGACAAAGGTCCCGTTCTGATTATCGCAGGCATTTCCCATGCCGTCCCCGTCACAATTCGCCTGATTCGGGTTGTAGACATCCGCGCAGTTGTCGGATGGATCGACGATTCCGTCGTTGTCAGTATCTGCGTACTGGCAGGCGTCGAGACACCACTGGAGCTCCTGGCTACAGTTGCACTGGCTGCACTGGACATTGCACGCTTCGAAGTTGTCCCAACAGCTGGCTTCACAATCGGCCTTGGCCGTGCTGCGAGAGAGCACCAGTAGGGCAAACGCGAGCACCAGGAAGAGGATCGGGCGGTTACGCATTAGAGTCGCCTCCAGTTCCAAAATCGGGGATGATGTACCGGGCACAACGACGTGCCCTGGAGCCGAAGCTCTGCCAAGCGACGATGAAGTTGCCGGCGGCGTCGACGGTTACCGCGGGGAACGACTGCGAGTCCGTGGTGTTGGTATTGACCTGGGACGCCGGTGCCGGGGGCGAAACCTCGTGAGCCAAGGCCCCGGCGGGTCCGAGCAAGGCACCCATCACGAGCAGAGGGCATGGCATCGATCCGTTGGTCACCGGCACCACTTCCACTGAATCAGGCCGCCGGGCCTGGGCGCTTCTTCCGTATTGCGCATCAAGCGTATTGTAGCATAGAAATTGGTTCGAGAAGTCTGGTACCCCCCTGCGTCGGCGCCCGAGACTCTGGCGGAGCGGCGTCGCAGGTGGAAACCGCCGTGGATCGGTGCAGGCGACCGAGAGTGGTTGCCGGCCGGAACGGGGGGAGGTGCGGTAGGAGGGGACAGAGCGGCCCGGGCTAGCGGCATCCCGGGCCGCCTTCCAGCACCGCCTCAGGCCGCCGTGCCCTTGCGCTTGCCGTCGCGGCCCGGCTTCGCCTCGGCCGCCGGGGCCTCACCTTCGGCCTCTCCCGGCTCGGTGAACCGGAATCCCACAATCACCTGGCCGAAGGCTTCGGCGTCGAAGGTGCGCGGCTCGCCCACGCTCAACACGTGGTGGGCAAAGAAGCGCCGGACGTCCAGCAGCGCCGAGCGGTTGGGTTGCCGGCGGAGCTTGTAGCGCCCTCGAGCCCCTTCGGGCTCCGGGCGGATGCCGACCGCCCTGGTCACGGTGTCGTAGCCAAGCTGGACGTGCGCCACGCCGTCGCCGAGCAGGGCAACGGCCGCACCGGTCAGGCAGATCTAGCCGCTCCTGCGGACGGTGATCTTCGGCGCCCGGTTGTCGGTGCGGGCGCCCTCGAAGAAGTCGAACTGCTCGAAGCTGGTGCTCATGGTCTTCCTCATGATCACGGTTTGGCGATGAGGCGGGCTTTCTCGCCCGGCTTGTTCATGAGCCCAGTGGCTACGGGACTTCGCGCCGGATCGTCAACCAGGGGAGCGCGAGAATCTCGCGGGTTTCGAGGCGGTGCTCGAGGGGGTGGCCAGGGTCCTTCTCAAGCGTCCCGCGCGCTCCTCGACACCCGGGAACGCACAACCCCGCTTGCCTCGACCACTCTGCGGAGGCCAGCGAGAAGGGCTTGTACGCGGGCCGTCTTCGCGTCCATCGCCAGCGGGCGGGCCTCTTCTGGGAAGCGATCGAGGGCTGGCAGTTCAGGGCGCCCGAGGGTGTCCCGCTCCCTCTCCTCGAGCTCGCCCGGTTGAAGCCCCGGAAGGACCGGCACTCCCACCCCGGAGACACCGGCCGCTACGGGGCCGGAGCCATTCGCCGCTTGCTGCGCCGGCCAGGGCCCAACAGCGATCCCAGAACGCAGATCCCGCCGCGGCCACTGACGAAACCCTCGGGCCTGCAGCGGTTGCCTTCGAGAAGGCTCAAGTGGCCGTGACCTGGAACGGCATGGCCGGGGCCGCCGCCGTGGGAGACCACCACCGCAGGTCACAGCGCCCATCACCTACAATCGCAGCAGGCCGATGCTCTACGAGAAGCTCAACCCGGACATGCAGCGAACCGTGGACGAGTTCACCGAGCGAATTCGTCCCTTGCCCTGGTCGCGGAAGAGCGACCTCCTGGTGGAAGCCTCCCAGCCCTTCGCCGATCAGTTCGAGGGCGACGCGGCGCGCCTGGCCAGCCAGGGCTTCCTGACCGCCGTGATCGAGCGTCTGGTGCCTGGAGAGGTCGACGACCCCCGGCAGGCGGTCCTCTTCACCCTCTCCCTCAACGCCGAGCACCGGGCCCTGGCCGAGCGTTACCTCGCCGCCCACCCGGAGGTGCGCGAGTTGTTGGAGGCGGAAGGGGCCGACCCCGATCCGGGCGAGCCTTGATCCCGCCCGGATCGGGGCAGCTCTGAAGCAGAGCGCGCGCTTAGGGGGGGCACGCTTCCGCGTGCCAGAAGCGGCCGCCGTCCCCTCACAATACGCGCTCTGCCATGGGCGTATTTGACAGCGCCGAGAACTCAGGTGCAAAGTTCCGCAGTGTCTACGAAAAAGTAGGGCTGGGGAGGGCGGCAGAAGCTCCGGCCGCTCTACTCCCTAGAACGGCAGTTCTCGGAAAGTGGATGCAGGCACAAGACGGAGTCAGAGGTGTGCCCCGAGACCACAGGACTGATCCTCTATGCCCACTAGAAGCTTGCGCGGCAGAGGCAATTCCGGGCGAATCGTCTCCGCCGTGTGGAGTAGAAAGCCTGAAGAGATGCTCGATGCGGTCATTCAATGGGCTGAGACTTCAATCGGGAAGTCCGTTCCTGACTGCTGGTGGAGTAGAGAATGAGCAGGGGTTTCTGGCGCGCAGGCTTCTTGCCCACGCCATCCTTGTTCGTCTCCCGTGCTTCCGAGCGGAATCAAGATGCTCACGTTGCTAGACCCTGTCGCCCCAGTAACAAGAATGCTCCGAACCGCTCCCCTTCACTGTGCGCCGACGCCCAGCTACCTCCGTCGCGAGTGTCCCACTCAGCGGCCTCGGGGCCAGGCCGCAGTCCTACCGTGGAAACTGCCACTACGTGTCCGTCTAACAGCCTTAAGGCGACATTTGCTGGGAGCAGGCTGTTGCTTGCTCCTCTAAGGCTGGGACCAGCCGCCTCGAGGACGCCGAGCCTTTCTTTGAGCGTAGTCATCACCGAAAGCCCAGGCGATGCGGTAACAATCGCCAAGGAGGAGGAGTCTCATGCCACAGGGTTTCAAGAGCCTTCACTTCGACATCATCGAACAGGCTGCCAGCGATTTGAGGTCCATAGGCACACGGGCCCTCACAGTGCGTGGCGGTGGTCGCCCGCAGGCCCCCACAGATGGCATTCCGACCTTCAATAGCGAAGAGGCCGCTGCCCGCTTCTATCTTCAGCGCCTCCTTGAGAGACAGGATCGCCCTTCGCTACGCGCTATCGTGGCCCCTGATCGGCCAGAGGTCGTCCCGGACCTCGAACTCCGGGACACCCGCCGTTCGGCCCTCACAGATTCATGGACGGTTCGGTTCGTTCAGACTAGGGCTTCCATCCCAGTCTTCGGCTCCCGTGCCGTGGTTGAACTTGACTCGAACCGTGAACTCCTCGTAGTGGATGCTGATCTCGCGGAGGTGGACGATATTTCGCCAGTTGCGGCCCTCAGTCCGGCGCAAGCGCTAGAGAGGATTGCGACTACAGCGGCGGTCCCGGCTTCCCAACTTGCCGGCGTTGAGGCTCCAAAGACCACCTTCTACCACGATGACGACAACAACCAGTGGCACCTCGCCTACAGCTTCAGGAATGTACCGGCCGCACCTGGCGGTTTCATGGAGAGCAGCAAGAGTCACGGCGCGAGCCGATCCCTTGCGCAACGCCATCCACTTCTCAACTACCTTGTGGATGCCCACGACGGCAGGATACTCTTGTACTGGAGCGCCGCGCCGACAGCGACGGGAGTGGACATCCCGGTCGCCTGCAACGGCACTGACGAGGATGGTATCTCTAGGGACTTCTTCGGGCGCCTCGTGGCTGGCGGTTCCTTCGAAATGCACGACCCCATGCGGAACATCCGCACCCACGACTTCAACTTCAAGGACATAGAAAACGATCCCGCACCTGTCGACGCGATCCGCTCGGCCTCAAGCACCTTCGGAACGCACTCGGCAGCAGTCTCCGCGCACCTCAACGCAAGTCGGGTGCTTGACTTCTGTAAGTCCGTCCTGATGCGTGACAGCCTCGACGACAAGGGGATGGAGATCGTCTCCTTCGTGAACTGCACAGTCCCCGCTGAAGAACCACCGCCGGTTTGGCACAATGCCGCGTGGTGGAAGCAACGCATGTGGTATGGCCAGACACCGGCCGGCCCCAAGAAGCTTCAGAGCTTCGCGCGCCACCTCGACATCATCGCTCACGAACTCGCGCACGGCCTTACTGAATTCACTGCAGACCTTGTCTACCTTAAGCAGCCTGGTGCCCTCAATGAGTCCTTCAGCGATATTTTCGGCATCATCATCAGGAATTGGGACTGGGCCAACCCCACAACAGGTGGCGACGTCTCTAACTGGACTTGGGAGATCGGGCCGGGGCTTCAAGCCGGTGGACTGCCACTGCGGGACTTCAGCAATCCTCAGAGGACTGGCGACCCGGATCACATGAATCAATACTTCAAGGGGTCAGCCGACCACTATGGGGTTCACACGAACAGCAATATCCACAACAAGGCTGCCCATAACGTTTTCACTGCCGCCGATGCACAGCAAAAGTACCTGTTCACTCCTCGCGAGGTCGCAGTCCTCTACTATCTCACCTTGTCAAGGTTGAGTCAGCTCGCGACCTTCGCCGACGCACTCCAGACCCTCCTTAGCGTCGCATCTACCTATTTCGCCGGCAATCCACAAAGGCAGGACAGAATCGACGGAATTCGGAAAGCCTACGCCGCGGTGGGCATCACCTAGTTGGAACCGCCGCCAATGTCAAACGGCCTGCCCATCGTCCAAGTGCTGCTCCTCATGAATGAGGAGTCCGCCCACGAACTCGCCCCTCCCCTCTGGGCAGCCCTGCTTGAGGTCGAGAAGTTCTACAACAATGACCAATCTAGAGTTGCAGTCGAACGCTACTTCATCTCCCCGTACACTCCCAGTACGAGCCTTCTCGCTTCCGCGTTGCGCCACATGGGCCGCTTACTCTTGCCTGGAGAGCAACCCCAGGCGGCACTCAATCTCATTCGGCGTGATCAGTTTTTTGACCGTCGAGTGGACTCAAGCCAAATCCGGGGACGCTACTCCGGAACGGTGGACCAGAGCAAGGTGGTGCACGCAGTCAGTGAAGTCCTCGGCAAAGCGTTGGACGGGAAGCACCTCCTGATCGTCACGGACGAGGAAATCACACCGCCGCCGGAATGGCGCTACATTGTCTGGGACGGAAGCAAAGAGCATACAGTTGTATCTACCGCCCCTGCAGATCCCAAGTATTGGCGCCAGCGAACTCCGAATCGTCTCTCGATCATCAAGCACCGCGCCCGTAGTGCCTGCCTCTGCATCAGCGGATCACTTCTCGGTCTTGCTCGATGCGACAACCCTCAGTGCTTCCTTTTTCGAGACATAAATTCAGTCACAGCTCTTGATTTCATGACCGAGCTTGGGCCAGAGCACGAGTCCACAGCTCCAGACTTGGTCGGCCGCGGCTTCCTGCCGTTCGTTTCCAATCCCGAGTATGTGCAGGAAGTAGTGGCCAACCGGCCATCGGAGGGTGAGTTCTGATGAGCCCCACTGGCTTCTCGGTGGGATGGGTCGCAGGTACGAGTGCCCAGATCGAGATTTTCACGCCTGGCTCAGCCACCCCAAGCGGTGCCTATCGCTTACGTTACGCTCCCCCGTTTCGTGCCACCATTCGCCCTCCACTAGAGGAACTACGGCTGGGAGCCGAGGATCTCAACCCGATTCGGGACCGCCTAAGGAGACTCGTGCCAGGCAATGCCTCCCGTGGAGAATCCGGTGCCAAGTCAGATACCACTCCGGCGGTGGAACAGGCGAAGCTAGTTGGTAGCATGCTCTTGAATCTCGTTGTACCAAGAGATGTTCAAGCCGAACTCCGAACGCCTGGGCTGTTCCTCGAACTCGGCGTTGACGAACCTCTCCTCGAGTACCCCTGGGAGCTCATGCATGACGACGATGAGTTTCTCTGTCTAAAGCAGTATGTGGGCCGGTTCGTGAACGTGACGAAACCGGGAATACCGCCGCGCCAGCAGCCCGAGACACTCGCTCCGGGGCCACTCTCTGTGCTTATCATCAGTGTTCCACAACCTCAGCCCCGACCACCCAACCTGACCTACGATTCGCTGCCGGGCGCTGAAGCGGAGACAACCGCTATAGTGGAGTGCCTTACGCCCTTCGGAGCTTCCATCAAGGTCAGCCTTCTCAAGGGACCGAGAGCGACTTTCGACAACGTTTTCCAGGCGATCCGTGGCGGCCGCTATCACATTGTCCACTTTAACGGGCATGCATTCTTTAAGAACGATCGACCGGACCTCAGCAGCCTCGTCCTCTTTGATCGTGATATGTCTGCGGCTCAAGTTTATGCCTTTTTTGGCACACGCCCACCGCTCTTCTTCTTCATGAACGCCTGCGAGACAGCTGTTACACAGTCTACCAGCGCAGAGTGGAAGGATCAGTACAACATATTTGGTCTTGCGCGAGCGCTCCTTGAGACGGGTGCCTATCTTGTCGGAGTTCGCTCGAAAGTGGGTGACGCTGCTGCTGCCGCGTTCGCGAAGAGTTTTTACCTCGCCTTGCTTGATGGACAACCTCTTGGCCGAGTAATGCAGGAGGCCCGAATCGGATGCCGTAAGGCATCCACAGCGGACGACCTCTCGTGGGCGTCCTACCTATTCTACGGCGATCCGAGGTTGTGCTTCACTTCACTGTGAGTGCTACTGTCCCGCTCCCCAAGATGGCACAAGAAGCACAAGGGCTTGCGGAATTGATGGTCTCCACTGTGGGGAGGCTGGCGGCGGGATTCCATCTGTTCGCGTGTAGTGGTCCATCGCCGATGGTGACCTGCCAGCCGCTGCTGAATGTACCCCTTCCTAGCAGCCCGTGGCAGAACCGCTCGTTTTCACGCTGCGGCCTCGTGGGGCTCGGTTGTGATCAAGAAGGGCGGCGTGGGCCGGAGCAAGACCTCGAGAGTCGAAGGACCCGCCCAGAGATTGCGCAGCCGGGCAAGGAG
>DASUEU010000031.1:0-2838 GCA_036274895.1 Thermoanaerobaculia bacterium
TCCCCGGAGCCAGCCCGGCAGGACGGAGCGCCGGTGTGAGCAGGCCCTGCTCGAGGCTCGCCAGCGCCGTCCGGCCTGGGGTCCGCGCAAGCTGCTGGTGCGCCTGGCCTCAGAGCATCCCTCCTGGCCCTGGCCGGCGGCGAGCACCGCCGGGGCGATCCTGAAGCGGCATGGCCTGGTGGAGGCCCGGCCTCGCCGCCGAGCCCGAGCCTCGCCCGCCCAGCCGGTGCTCGAGGCGCCCCATCCCAACGCCTTGTGGGCCGCGGACTTCAAAGGCGAGTTTCGCACCGGCGACCACCAGCTGTGCTACCCGCTGACGGTGACCGACCGGTTCAGCCGCTACCTGCTGGGATGCCGAGCCCGTCGCTCGACGAGCCTCGCGGGCGTGCGGCCGGTCTTCGAGCGGCTGTTTGCCGAGCATGGCCTGCCGGAGGCGATCCTGACCGACGGCGGGATGTCAACGATCCCCGAAAAGGAGTCCAAGGTGGTTTTTGAAAGTGAGACCACCCGGGGTGGAGGGCGGGGGTTGGTTGGGGGTTTGGGGGTCACCTCCTTTCGTCTTGGGGTTTGAGCTCAGTTGGTGGTCGCCGGTGG
Organism: Thermoanaerobaculia bacterium; assembly: GCA_036274895.1. GTDB lineage: Bacteria > Acidobacteriota > Thermoanaerobaculia > Multivoradales > SZUA-115 > CALMKX01. The sequence continues at coordinate 595 of DASUEU010000031.1, forward strand.
GTTGGCGAGGGCGGCGAGGGCACGGTCTCGGAGCCGGTAGCTGTGTCCCTGGATGGCCAGGACGTGGCAGTGGTGCAGGAGCCGATCGAGGATGGCGGTAGCCAGGGCGTGGTCGCCGAAGACCTCGGGCCACTCGGTGACGGACTTGTTGGAGGTGAGGATGAGGCTGGAGCGTTCGTAGCGGGCGGAGACGACCTGGAAGAGGTAGTTGGCCTCGTTGCGGGAGAGGGGCTGGTAGCCGACCTCATCGAGGACGAGCAGCTGGCTCTTGGCGGTGTAGGTGCGCAGCTTGGCGTCGAGCTTGCCGACGCGGTCGGCGGCGGCGAGGGCGCGGATCATGGCGTCGAGGCTGGTGAAGTAGACCGAGGTGCCCTGCTGACGGGCGCAGATGGTCAGGGCGACGGCGAGGTGGGTCTTGCCCACGCCCGGGGGTCCGAGCAGCAGGACGTTCTCCTTCTGGGCGAGGAGTCCTCGGCGAGCTTGAGGGCCTCGGGGAGGGTCTCCTTGGCGCGCCAGAGCCCGAGGCGGTCGAGCTGGGCGAGCAGACGGTCGAAGGTGGGCTGGCTCATCGGGCACCTCCCAGGGCAGCGGCATAGACCTCGATGGGTCGACGAGGGACCTCGATCTGAGGCCAGGCGACGAGGGGCCGAGTCTCGGGCTCCCGAGGGGGTGGGGCGGGCCGTCGCAGGGGCCGGAGCCGATCGAAGCGGGGCCGTCGCAGCTCGGCGACGTGCTCTTCGATCACCGAGCACAGGCCGCGCGCCACGGCGTCATGAGCCGCCACGAGCTCGCTGCCGGCGTAGATGGCGAGCTGGTGCCCCCAGGGATCGAGCTTGACGGTGACCATGGCTCCGACCAGCCGGAAGGGCACCGAGTAGCGAGCGCCACCGAAGGATACGGTGCAGTCGGAGAGCACCCGGCGGGTCTCGGCGAGACGGGGATCGAAGGGTCCCGCGGGCAAGGCCAGCAGGTGGGGTCGCTCGGCCTCGAGCCGCTCGGCCGGGAGCTGGCCAGTGGTGGCCTGGACGCGCTGATGGTAGGCCTCGTCCTGCGCCTCGAGCTCGACCTGGAGGGCCGCGAAGCCGGGATAGGCCCGGTCGAGCACGCCGGTGTCGACGAGGCCGCGCAGGCTGCGCTCGGTCTTGCCCTTCCTCTGCGGGTGGTAGGGCCAGGCCGGGGCCGGCTCACAGCCGTAGTGCCGGCAGAAGTCGGCGAAGACCGGCTGGAGGATGAGATTCGGCCGCGGCTTGAGCACCGCGGTGCGGGCATTGTCGAAGACCAGGCGTCGAGGCACGCCCCCCAGCTGCTCGAAGGCGCGCTGCAGAGCCCAGAGGGTGAGCGGCAGCTCCAGGCTGGGCACGGCCAGGGTGATGCGCCAGCGCGAGTAGGCGAGCACGAAGCGGAACAGGTGGACCGGCCGGTCGGGCTCGTCAGCCAACAGGCCGCGTACCGGGCCCTTCCCGTCGAACTGGGCCTCCAGGCCCGGCTCGGTCTCGAAGCGCACGCAGGCGCGCCGCCGGGCCCGCTCCTGCTGCCGCACGGCGCGCACCCAGCGTTTGACCGCCTCATAGGCGCCGGCGTAGCCCAGCCCGCGCAGCTGGTCGAAGAGCCTCGTCGCCGGCGCATGAGGCCGGGCTGCCAAGGCTGCCTCCAGAGCCGCGACGAAGGGCTCGAGCTTGGTCGGCCTCGGCCGGCGAGGACCGTAGGGTTTGGGAGCGGATTGCCGGAGCAGCCTGCGCACGGTGGTACGGGCCAGCCCGGTGCGACGAGCGATCTCGCGAATTGAAGCGCCGGCACGGGCCAAGTCGTGGACGTCCATCCAGACCTCCTGAGACGTCATGGCTTCCTCCCGGCCGGGCGAGCGGAGCGAGTCCGGCCGGGAGGAAGCCTGTCGTAGAAAGAGCACCACCCCCGGCGGAGCCCCTCCCACCCTCAGAGTGGTCCACTTTTCAAAAACCAACTTGGACTAGTTTTGCTGGATCGGGGACACGGGGGATCCCTTTCGCCAGCGCCCGCAGTCCGCGGCGCTTGTCGAAGCTCTCGGTGTGGTGGGTCAAGTTGGGCATCCGGCCGGTGGTGATCCAGCCGGGTAAGCCCCAGCAAAACGGCAGCCACGAGCGCATGCATCGCACGCTCAAGCAGGCCACGGCGCGTCCCCCGGCGCCCAGCTTCTGGCGCCAGCAGATCGCCTTCGACGCCTTCCGCCAGGAGTACAACCAGCAGCGTCCCCACGAAGGCATCGGT
>DASUEU010000032.1:0-42148 GCA_036274895.1 Thermoanaerobaculia bacterium
GGCTGAACCCCCCGGCTACCCTGGTACCGTGGCTACGCCACGGGCGGAGGGCGTCGCGCAGCGACGCAGCGAAAATGGCCGGGGGGTTCAGCCCCCGGCGATGCCCGCGCCCGCCCAGATCCTTCGCTCCGCTCAGGACGACAAGGGGGGCGACTCCACGAACCTCGGGAACGGTCGAGCCCCCGCCCCTTCGCCTCCTCCGCCCTCGCCTCTGGTGCCCCCGCGGCTGCCGCACTTCCCGCAGCTGGCGGCCCTGGCCTCGGCGGCGCGGCGCTCCGAGGCCCCACCCCGGGTGGAGGTGACCATCGGGCGCATCGAGGTGCGGGCCACCTCCACCCCTTCGGCCGCGCCGGCCCGCCGCGCCGCCGGCGCAAGCGCCATGTCGCTCGAGGACTACCTGCGGCGACGCGATGGGAGGCAGCGATGAGCAATCCCTTGGCCGTAGCCGCCGTGACCGCCACCCTGCGCAGGCTGCTCCAGGCCGGCCTCGACGCCGACCCCGACCCGGACCTGGCCGGCGTCTTGGTGACCACCAAGGCCCCGGACAAGGCTCGCGGGCCCGGCGACACCGGCAACCAGCTCAACGTCTTCCTCTATCAGACGACGGTCGACGCCGCCTGGCGCAACCGCGACCTGCCCGGCACCGTCAAGCCCGGGGAGCGGGGCTTTCCACCCCTGCCCATGGTGCTGCACTACCTGCTCACCGCCTACGGCCGGGACAACGACGACGTGCGCGGCCACCACGTGCTGGGCCGCGCCCTCGCCGTGCTGCACGACCATCCCCTGCTCTCCCCGGCCGAGATCGAGATGGCCCTCCCTGCCAGCGACCTCGCCGACCAGGTCGAGCGAGTCCGGCTCACCCCGGAGCCCCTCTCGGTCGAGGAGCTGTCCAAGCTGTGGTCGAGCTTCCAGACCAACTACCGCATCTCGGCCGGCTACCAGGCGAGCCCGATCCTGATCGAGAGCGCGCGCAGCGCCCTCGCCGCCCCACCCGTGCTGCGCCGGGGCGAGCAAGACCGCGGTCCGGTGGCCGTGGGCGGGCCGCCCGCCGAGCTGGGCTCCGCCCAACCCACCACCGGCTGGAGCGCCGTCCGGCTGGGCGAGCAGGCGTTGCTGCTCGGCCGCTCCCTCGCCGAGGGCACGGTAACCGCCCGCTTGGCCAACCCTCGCCTGGCGGCCGAGGTCTCGCTCCCCGTGACCGTCGAGACCCCCGAGCGGCTGCGCCTGACCATCCCGGCCCTGGCCGACGACCCCACGGCCTTCACCCGTTGGGTGCCCGGCTTCTATGGGTTGTCGCTCTTGATCCAGCGCCCGGACTTGCCGGCCTGGACCACCAACGAGGTGCCCCTGGCCCTGGCGCCTCGCATTACCCGCAGCCCGGCCGGCGTTTCCCCCGGCGACCCGCTGACCGTGACCTGCGCGCCCCGGGTGCGCACCGGCCAGAAGGTGCTGCTGATCGTCGGTGGCCATCAGGTGACGCCGGACAATGTGGCCAACCCGGGCGATCCCGCCCAGCCCACCACCCTCACCTTCACCGTGCCGGCCCTGGCGGCCGGCGAGCACCTGGTGCGGCTGCGGGTGGATGGGGTCGACAGCCTGCCCTTCGTGCTCACCGGCTCGCCGCCCCTGCTGTCCTTCGATCCCGACCAGAAAGTGACCGTGCCATGAGCGACCTCGAACGCTGGCAAGAGGCCAACGACCGCTACCTCGAAGCCGCCCTGGCCTGGCTGCGGCCCCGCCTCGAGAGCCTGGCGCCGGCCGCGCCGGCACCGCACGGACCATCGAGCCCCGCGCCGGCACCGCCGGCGCCCGCGGCCCGCTGGACCTTCTTCCGGCCTTCGAGCGCAGCTCCGACGCCGGCCCCCGCCGACGCCCCGGCCCGGGAGCCGGAGACGCCCCTCGACGCGCGCATCGCCAGGGCCCACGCGGCCATGGAGGAGGCATCCCAGCCCGCGGAGGGGCCGCCTCCCGCCCTGCTGCTGCTCGCCAAGCGGCTGGGGCTTTCGACCTTCGAGCGGGAGATCCTGCTGCTCGCTGCCGCCCTGGAGCTCGACCCCCACGCGGCCCGGCTCTGCGCCCTGGCCCAGGGCGATCCGGCGCGGCCCTACCCGACCTTCTCCCTCGCCTTCTCCCTCTTCGACGAGCCGGTGTGGGAGGCCCTCTCCCCCGACCGCCCTCTGCGCCGCTGGCGCCTGCTCGAGATCAACCAGCCGGGGGCCCAGCCCCTGACCACCAGCGCCCTGCGCGCCGACGAGAGGGTGGTCAACTACCTCAAAGGGTTGAACGAGCTGGACGACCGGCTGGCCCCCCTGCTCGCCCCCCTGCCGGCGGGGGAGCCCCTGCTGGCGCCTTCGCAGGAGAAGGTGGCGACCACCCTGCTGGCCCGGCTCACCCAGGCCGTGGAGGCCGGGCGCACGCCCCTGGTCCAGCTGCTGGGGGCGGACGGCGAGAGCAAGCAGCAGGTGGCCCGGCAAGTGGCGGCGGCCCTCGGCCTCCACCTCTACCGCCTGCCGGCGGCCCTGCTGCCCCGTGACGGCGCCGAGATCGAGCTGCTGGCCCGGCTGTGGCAGCGCGAGAGCTTGCTGCTGCCCATCGCCCTCTATCTCGAGGCCGGCGACGGAGCCGAGGGGGGGGACGGCCCGGCCGCGCCCCTCCAGCGCTTCCTCAGCCGGGCTCAGGGCCTGATCTTCCTCGACGCACCGACTCCCGTGCGCGCCACCGGCCCAGCCTCCCTGGTCTTCGAGGTCGCCCGTCCCACGCCGGCCGAGCAGCGGGAAGCCTGGCTCGGGGCCGTGGGCGAGGAGGCGGGTGAGCTCGCCGGCAGCCTGGCGGCGCAGTTCGACCTCGCCTTGCCGACCTTGACCAGCCTGGCGGCGGACGCCGGGGCCGCCGCCGAGCCGGAAGAACGCGCCCAGGCCCTGTGGTCGGCCTGCCGGGCCGCCACCCGCCCCCGCCTCGAGAACCTGGCCCAGCGCCTCGAGCCCAAGGCCGGCTGGGAGGATCTGGTGCTGCCCGCGCCGGAGCTGGGCCTGCTGCGCCAGGTGGCCGAGCAGGTGGGCCGGCGCAGCCGGGTCTACGAGGACTGGGGCTTCCGCCGGCGGATGAGCCGGGGCCTGGGGATCTCCGCCCTCTTCGCCGGAGACAGCGGCACCGGCAAGACCATGGCCGCCGAGGTGATCGCCCGCGAGCTGGACCTCGACCTCTACCGCATCGACCTCTCGGCGGTGGTGTCGAAGTACATCGGCGAGACCGAGAAGAACCTGCGGCGCCTCTTCGACACCGCCGAGGAGGGCGGCGCCATCCTCTTCTTCGACGAGGCGGATGCCCTCTTCGGCAAGCGCAGCGAGGTCAAGGACAGCCACGACCGCTACGCCAACATCGAGATCAACTACCTGCTCCAGCGCATGGAGTCCTACTCCGGCCTGGCGGTGCTGGCCACCAACCAGAGGAGCGCCCTCGACACCGCCTTCCTGCGCCGCATCCGCTTCATCCTGAACTTCCCCTTCCCCAGCCCGGCCCAGCGGCGGGAGATCTGGCGGCGGGCCTTCCCGCCCGAGACTCCCCGCGACGAACTGGACTGGGAGCGCCTGGCCCGCTTCAACCTGACCGGCGGCAACATCCACTCGATCGCCGTCAACGCCGCCTTCCTGGCCGCCGCCGCCGGCACGGCGGTGACCATGCCGCTGGTGCTGGCGGCGACCAAGAACGAGATCAAGAAGCTCGAGAAGCCGGTGAACGAGGCGGATTTCGTTTGGCTCGAGGAGGCGGTGGCCTGAGATGAGCGTCCACCTGCACATCGAGAGGCTGGTGCTCGACGGCCTGCCTTTGGGCCCCCGCGAGCGCCGCGAGCTGGAGGCCGCCCTCGGCGCCGAGCTGGGCCGCCTGCTGGCCCAGGGGCCGCTCCATCCCGAGCTCGCCGCGGGACAGGCCGTGCCCTCGCTGCGCGCGCCGGACCTCCCGATGCCCCAAAACCAGGGGCCAACGGCCCTCGGCCAGGGCCTGGCGCGCTCGATCCACGGGGGGCTGGCGCCCCAGAGGAGGTGAGGAGTGCGCGAGACGGTTGCGGCGCCGCAGACGGAGCCGAAGGAGGGCGCAGCATGCTGCGCCCCTACGAGAGCGGGTGCGTCCGGTGTACGGGCGCAGCATGCTGCGCCCTTTCTCCAGCGCACCTGCGCCTGCGGCCAGCACACCGGCGGGGCGGAGTGTGCAGACTGCAAGAAGAAGCGCGTGGCGCGAGCCTTCCCCCCGATCCAGGCGAAGCTGACGGTCAACACGCCGGGGGACGCCTACGAGCAGGAGGCGGATCGCATGGCGGACCTGGTGATGAGGGCGCCGGCCGAGCCGGTGGGGCAGATCTCGGGGGCGGTGCAGCGCCGGATCTACCGCGCCGTGATGCGGCCGGAGGACAAGTACGACAGCATGCTTCCGGCGGAGGAAGAAGCCACGGCAACTCCTTCGCAAGGCCAGCCCTCGCCGGGGGCAGGTGCCGCCGAACAGGTGCAGCGCAGTGCCGTTGGCGAAGCCGGGGCGGTGTCTCCCCAATTCCAGCGCTCGCTCGAGAGCGCCGTTGCCGGCGGCGGCGAGACCCTGCCTGGCCCGACCCGTTCCTTCATGGGCGACCGCTTCGGCCGCGATTTCTCGTCGGTGCGGGTGCACAGCGACAGCCGGGCGGACACCCTCTCGCGGCGAATCAACGCCCGCGCCTTCACCCTGGGCAACAACGTGTTCTTCGCCCGCTCCCAGTATCAACCCGGGACCGCCGAAGGCCAGCGCCTGCTGGCCCACGAGCTGACCCACGTGGTGCAGCAATCCGAAAACCGCGTGGCGCGCCAGATCCAGCGGACGACGCGCTGCAGCAGCTACCCGGGCTACGACGCGAGCGTGTCCCTGGCTCAGTACAACTGCGCGGGGCTGGCGCTTCGGACCTACCAGTGGCACTCGCCCCCCTCCGCGGTCATCAGTGCCATGGCGGCGAACTTCATCAACCCCCAGTCTTCGGCGAGGGGCAGCTGCGCTGCGGGCAAGGTGAAGTTCTGGCTGTGGGAGTACCGCATACATTTGGAGGACGATCAGGGCAACATCCTGCCCCAGCGTGATCGCAACGGCAGGGTCTTCACTCACTGGTCGGACTTCCACATCGTGGGGGGTCGAACCGACGCACTAGGGAGAGATCCCGCCCAGGTCTACACCAAGAATGGAGCCCGTCGAGTCCATGGACCCGGAACTGGACCGAGCTTCCGACCCGCCCCCAGGGATCGAGCCCTGAGCAATGACGCCGCGGAGACGCCGGGCACCACTCCGCAGGGACGGCCTGTCTTCAAGGTGCGCGACAACATGACAGAGAACATCACCTGTGCCCAATGCCACCCTTGAACCGGGGCCGACCATGAGCCAATTCTTCGTCAACCTCCCAGAAGGAGCAGCCGTTTGTGCACCCGGGGACTACTTGCTCCGGTCGGAGCGAGAACACTGGAGGGTGCACCGGGTCGAGGATCTCCTCTTGGTCCAGCGCCTCGTCCCCGACCCGTCGACCCCGACCTCGCTGTACCTGGAAAAGCACCTCCTCGACTCCATGGCTCCGGCCTACTTCAACGAGGTGCAGCTTCTCCTCACTGCCTACGCCGGCCGCTTCGCCACCGAGCAGGTGGCGGTGGAGGCCGTTCGCAACCAGACCTTGACCGAAGCGGAACGTGGACTCTTGCGTCCTGCCCGGGCCTTCTCGGCGAACGCAACACGGGTGATTCGTCCGGAGCGATCAACCTAGGACCGCCCGCGAACAACCAGGAGCCCAGGCATGCTCAGCTCACGAGAGCCACCCCGCGCCGCACCGAAAGCCGAAGCCCCCGCCCGCCTGCTGCGCCGCTGCGCCTGCGGCCAGCACACCGGCGGCGGGGAGTGCGCGGAGTGCCGGAAGAGGAAGCGTCAGCTCGACCGCGAGGCCGTGGGGGGAAGCGAGCCGGCGACGGCGCCTGAGATCGTCCACCAGGTGCTGGCCACTCCCGGCAAGCCCCTCGATCCCGGCGCCCGCTCCTACTTCGAGCCCCGCTTCGGCCGGGACTTCTCCGGCGTGCGGGTGCACACCGGTGCCGCGGCCGCGGAGTCGGCCAAGGCCGTCGATGCCCTGGCCTACACGGTGGGGCGGGACATCGTCTTCGGCGCCGGCCGCTTCGCGCCGGAGGGCGAGGGTGGCCGCCGCCTGCTGGCTCACGAGCTGACGCACGTCGTCCAGCAGGGCTCCGGCCCGGCGGGCAGCCCGGGGGAGGAGCTTGCCATGGCGCCCGCCGACGGCCCCCAGGAGCAGGAAGCCAACCGCGTCGCCGAGGGGCTGGGCGGAGCCTCGGTCTCGCCCGGGCAGCGGCGCTTGCAGCGCTTGCCCCCCACCTCCCCGCTAGCCCGAGGGGTCTGCGAGGCCAACGCCAGCTCCCCGACCACGCCGGGTGGGGGCTGCAGCTACCGCGATCCCGAGCACTGCCCGACCTACGAGGGATGGATCCACAATTTCATCCTGCTCAAGAGCTTCAGCGCCCGGGCCACCCCAAGCCCCGGCAGCCCACCGAGCCAACCGAACGTGTTCACGGTGCTGGGGGACCAGCCGGCCGCGCGCCGGGCCAAGGTCAGCGACAAGCCGAAGGCTGGCGACAAGACCGCCGCGGCCCCGACCACCACCTCCGAGCACGAGGGCGAGCGCTTCATCGACCACCCCACCGACGAATGGGTCAAGACCTGCCTGCCCGAGAACCTGCGCGCCACCGCCTACCAGCTGCCCTCCGACTGCGCCGACATCGCCGTCATCCTGCGCCACGTCTGGCTCGCCGCCCACCACCGTACCGAGACCTTCGGCGACTGGACCATCGGTAGCCAGACCGGCAAGGCGGAATCGGCCTCGGTGCTCAAGACCATCGGCGAGGTCTACACCGGCAATGTCGACCGCATGGTCAACGCCTACAGCGACCCCCAAGGCGTGAAGCTGCTCTCCTTCGCCAGCCTGGAGCCCCTGTTGCACATCGGTGACGTGCTGGTCTGGTCCCATCACGAGAACGGCTTCGACAAGGCCCGCACCGGCGGCCACACCCACACCATCGCCGGCATCGACCGCGACGACAAGGGCAAGATCACGAGCCTGCAGGTGCTCCAGGGCAACCAGCCGATCTTCGGCGAGGCGGACCCGCCGGCCTCCGGGACGATCGGCCCGGACGACGACAAGGGCCTCATCCTGAAGGAGCTCAAGCAGAAGGACACCAAGGCGGCCCGCTCGGTGCTCGGCAACCTGCCCGGGCGGCGCATCGAGGCCGACACCCTGTCGCGGGACAAGGGCGACTTCGCCGACTCCGACCCCAGCAAGGACAAGAGCGCCCGCACCACCTGGGTGTGGCACGGCCACACACTGTTGGTGGCCGCCGGCCCACCCAAGGCCGCGCCCCGCCCGGCAGCCCGCAAGGTCGGCGGCAAGACCCAGCCGCGGGCCCTCACGGACTGGGTGCCGGCCCTCGAAGGGGCCGCCGCCGACAAGCTGGCCGGGGTCTTCGAGGCCACGCTGCTCGAGGCGAGGGCGCTGCTCGAGGGTGGCACAGCCATCGCGACCGCCGACGCCACACAGGTGGCGCAGGCGGCCGGCAAGCGGCTCTGGAAGCTCGCCAAGGCGGCCGGCGGGCTGGCCGAGAAGGAGCATTTCCGCCCGCTCGAGACCCTGCTCGGCCTGGTCGACGGGGTGCGCAGCTTCGCCCGCACGGGCAAGAGCACCTTCAACCTGATCGAGACCGAGCTCGAGAAGGCGGCCCGCGGCGGCGAGGACCTCGACTACGCCAAGGGTGTGCCCAAGGGGGCCGACGCGGTGAACGTGCTGGTGACCGGCTTCGACCCGTTCGAGAGCTCGGGCTCGCTCAAGCGGCCGGCGGCCGGGGAGTGGAATGCCGCCGGCGCCGCCGCGCTGGCCCTCGACGGCCAGCGGCTGCCGGTACCGACGGCCAAGAAGAAGACCGTGGCGGCGGTGGAGGGCATCGTGCTGCCGGTGAGCTTCGATCGCTTCGACACCGGCCTGGTGGAGGCAATGGTGAAGCCGCACCTGGCCAAGACCGACGCCGCGATCAGCGTCAGCCTGGACCCGAACCTCGGCGAAGCCGATCCGGTACGGCTCGAGCATTTCGCCGTCGGCGTGCGCAACAAGGCCGGCAAGCTCGAGGCCGTGCCGGCGGCGCCGGGCGGCACCGCGGGGCCGGCCTTCCTGGGCACCACCGCCGATCTGCCCAAGATCGCCGCGGCCACCGAGAAGAAGGCCACCAAGCCGGCCGATGCCATCCCGAAGCCGACGGTGGACGCCACCATCACCTTCCGCTTCGAAGACGCCGCCAGGGCCGACCGCGCGCTCACCCTCCTCGGCCTGCCGGCACAGGGGAAAGCCGAGCCGAAGATCGGGGACGTGGCGGCGCTCAACAAGGTGGCGGCCTCCATGACCACGCGAGCCGACGGCGTGACCATCGACTTCAAGCTCGGCACCGAGAGCTTCAACGCCCGCGTGCTCAGCGGGCCCGGGGGCGACTTCCTGTCGAACGAGGTGTCGTACCGGCTGCGGCGGCTGATCCTCCAGCAAGGCAGCGCCACGACGGCCTCCACGTTCCACGTCCACACCCCGGCCGGCCAGCAGGTGCCCGAACCGGGGGAGGTCCCGGACAAGGACCGCAGGACCGCCCTCGGCACGGCCATCAAGCTCAAGGACAAGCTGATCGCCACCCTCAAACGGATCATCCTCGCCGTGGCCGACGCCGTGCTCGGACGCCGGGCAGCGGCCGCGACACCGCCTTCGAGCGGGGGTAGCAAACCGTGAGACATCCCGAGCAGGCAGCCACCGCCGGCGCACACCAGCCCCCCACCCCCGCCGGCCTGCTGCGCCGTTGCGGCTGCGGCCAGCACTCGGGGGGCGGGGAGTGCGCGGAGTGCAGAAAGAAGAGGTTGGGACGGAGCCTCGAACGGAGCGCGGTCTCCGCCGAGGCGCCGGAGGTGGCCCCGGCGAGCGTGCACCAAACCCTCGTCGCGGGGGGTCAGCCGCTCGACGGGGCCACCCGTTCCCACTTCGAACGGGGCTTCGGGCGGGACTTCAGCCGCGTGCGCGTGCACAGCGACGCCGGCGCCGCCCAATCCGCCCGTGAGGTCTCGGCCCGGGCCTACACCGTGGGCCACCACGTCGCCTTCGGCGCCGGGCAGTACCAGCCACGCTCGGCCGAGGGCCGGCGGCTGCTCGGCCACGAGCTGGCCCACGTGGCGCAGCAGGACGGGGCCCCCGCCAGCGGGGAGATCCGCATCGGTCGCGCCGACAGCCCCGCCGAGCGCGAGGCGGAGAGCGCCGCCGGGGCCCTCGAGCGCGGCCGGCCGGCGACGCTGGCCCGGTCAGCCTCCGAGCTGGCGCGGATGCCGGAGGACGAGGAGCCCGTGGCCGAGGCGGCGCAGGACGTCGACCAGCTCGCCCTCGAAGCCGCCCAGGACGAAGGCGAGGTGCTGGACGGCGACTCGGAGGTCATCCTTTCGGGCGTCCCCGAGGCCGAAGGCGCAGCCGGCGAGGGGGCCGCCGAGCCCTCGGCGATCTCGCTCGGCGTCGCCGGCCTCAACTTGCCGCTGTTCGCCCTGGCCGGAGATCCCGAAGTGGATGCCGCCGGCGCCGGCAGCAAAGCGAAGCCGGCCGCCAAGGACCCGCCGAAGGACGAGTCCAAGGGCAAGGAGACCGCGGGCAAGGGCGGAGGGGACAAAGACAAAGCCCCGGCCAAAAAGCCGCCACCGCCCAAGATCACCAAGATCGAGATCGACCTCAGCGGCCAGAAGATGACCTTGACCTGGGACAATGGCACCACGGAAGGGCCCTTCAACGTCTCCACCGGCAAGGGCCGCCCGGACACCAAAGACGACCCCTGCAAGACTCAAGGAGAGAAGAACTGCACCCCGGCCGGCAACTTCAAGGTCGGCACCCTGGGGGATGCCAAGACCGCGAACTCCAACGGCGACGCCATGGCCTGGTTCGTCGAGCTGACCGGCGACCCGGTGATCAACGGCCGGGGCATCGGGATCCACAACAGCCAATCCGTGGTCACGGGCTCGGTCGCCTCCCACGGCTGCGTACGGGTGGGCAAAGGCGCCGCGGCGGAAGCCTTCGCCAAGAAGATCAACCGGAACGTCATGCCGGGCAAGACCGACGTGGTGATCACCGGCAAGGCCCCCACCAGTGCCTACGAAAGCGCCGCCGGCCGAGCCAAACGTCTGGCCGCCGAGAAGAAGAAAAAAGACGACGAGGCGAAGAAGAAGGCCGCCCAGGACAAGGCCGGGAGCAAACCCCCGCCGAAGAAGGACTCCAAGCCGCCCGCCAAGAAGGGGAAGAAGTAGCCATGGCCCACGAACGAAGCACCGAATCGAGCGGCGATCTGCTGCCGCCCCGCCCGGCCCCCCTCTCCCGCGGCGAGCCCTCGGCGGACGGCGGACGGCCCCTGGAGCCCGGCCTGCGGGCGAGCTTCGAGAGCCGGCTGGGCGGCTCCTTCAGCCGGCTCGGCCCGGCTCCCGCGGGGCAGCTCGCCGTTGATCCCGGCGGCGGCCACCTCGAGCGCGAGGCCGAGGCCGCCGGCACCCGGGCCGCGGCCGGTGGGGCCGGAGGAGCCCGGCAGGACTTCAGCCGGGTGCGCGTGCACGCCGGGGCGGACGCGGCCCGTGAGGCCGACCAGCTGGGGGCGCGGGCCTTCACCGTGGGCAGCAACGTCTACTTCGGCGCCGGCCAGTACGCCCCCGGCACGCCGGCCGGGGACCGCCTGCTCGGCCACGAGCTGGCCCACGTGGTCCAGCAGGGCGGCAACCCGGGGGCGATCCAGCGGGAGAAGAAGAAGCCCGGCGGCGAGAGCGAAGGCACCTGGGTGCCGGACGAGGACGGCGACCTCTACTACAAGACCCAGAAGGAAGCCGAACGGCGGCTGGAGAAGCTCCAGGAGCGCGAGCCCGAGGGCAAGTTCCGGGTCAGGAGCTTCGAGCGCAAGGGCGAGACCTTCTGGCGAGTCGAACAACTGGTCAAGGACAAGGAGAAACCCAAGGCCCCGCCCGAGAAGCCGCCGGAGAAGAAGCCCCCCGAGGGAAAGCCACCCAAGGAGGAAAAGCCACCTCCGAAGGAAAAGGAACCGCCCCCCAAAGAACCGCCCGGCAAGGTCACCGAGGAGAAGCCGAAGGGCGGCGCGGGCACCAAAACCCCCACCAAAGTCGGGGTTGGCGCCGGGGTCACCCGCACCTTCGCCTTGACCTTCGACGACGGCCCCCACGTGGCGGCCCTGGGCAAGGGCACCAACCTGACCGAGAACGTCCTCGACACCCTGAAGGCCAAGAGCATCAAGGGCGGCTTCTTCGTCCAGACCGGTGTCAGCTTCCGCGGCGCCCATCCCACCGGCCAGAAGCTGATCGAGCGCATGGCCAAGGAAGGCCACAAGGTCGGCGTCCACACCGGAGGCACGAAAGACCACGAGCTGCACACCGAGGCCGAGAAGGCCGGTCGGCTGGAAGGGGAGCTGAACGCCGGCAAGGCGGCCATCAAGACAGCGACGGGTGCGGATCCCGGCTTCGTGCGGCCACCGACCGGCGCCAAGGCCACCAACGCCGCGGTGCTCGCCACCTACAAGAAGGTCGGCCTGACCAACCTGCTCTGGGACATAGACGTCGACCAGGGCGCCGACCTGCCGCTCGCCACCTTGAAGGCCCGCATCCGCTCCGAGATGATCGCGGTGCGCAACCGCGGCTGGACCCTCACTACCCCCTCCTCGAAGATCGTGGTCCTGATGCACGACATCCAGAAGGGCACCTCGAACAACCTGCCGGACCTGATCGATCACATCAAGGCCACCCTCGAGGACATCACCCTCGACCCGGACACCAAGAAGAAGGACACCGCGGCCTTCGCCCCGCCGTAACGATTCCCCCCTCCCCACCCCCTACTCCCAGGAAGGCTCACCCCGGCAGAGCGCCGGGGAGAGCACCTCGGCAAGGAGCGTTCGGCGATGGCCGATTTTCCCGGCTCTCCCCGCCTGCAGAAGGGGGGGATCGCGCTGCTCGACCCCACGACCGGCGCGGTGATCTCGGTGATCGCCCTGCAGTACAACCCCGACAGCGTCACCCGCTCGCTCCAACCCCAGGCTTACGGCACCGAGAGTGGCGACCGCTCCGAGGCCCTGCGCTTGAAGGGGCCGCCGGTCGAGACGATCAAGCTCGAGGCCGAGCTCGACGCCACCGACGGCCTCGGTGAGCCCAAGGAGCACCCCGACACCGTCCGACTCGGCCTCCACCGTGAGCTCGCCGTGCTCGAGACCCTGGTCTATCCCAGGAGCGAGCGCTTGCTGGCCAACAACGCCCTGGCTCGCGCCGGCACCCTCGAGATCATCCCGGTCCAAGCGCCCCTGACCCTCTTCGTCTGGAGCCGCTCGCGCATCGTGCCGGTGCGGCTGACCGACCTGTCGATCACCGAAGAGGCCTTCGACCCGGCCCTGAACCCCATCCGCGCCAAGGTCAGCCTGGGCATGCGGGTGCTCTCGGTCAACGACCTCGGCTTCGAGCACCGGGGCGGCAGCCTCTACATGGCCTACCACCAGGAGCGGGAGCGCCTGGCGAGCCAGCTGCCGGCGCTCTCGGTCAACGCCCTCGGGCTGGGAGGGATCCTGTGAGCAACAACCCACTCGAGCAGCTCTTCTCGATCGGCCCCTTGCGGGGCAACACCTTCCCGCCGGGCAGCCGTTACCACGGCCTCGACGTGGCCGTGTACGTGGCCCCCGACGGCACCGAGATCGTCTACATCCGCCGCCGCTTCGTGCCCCAGCCGGACCGCTTCGCAACCCTCTCCGAGCACGTCGTGGCCCAGGGCGACCGGGTGGACAACCTCGCCGCCCAGTACTTCGGCACTCCCGAGCAGCTCTGGCGTCTGGCCGATGCCAACGGCGCCCTGCACCCCGACGAGCTGACCGAGGAGATCGGCCGCCGGCTGCGCATCACCCTACCCGAGGGAGTGCCGGGAACCCGCAATGATTGACTCCCTCCACCTCACCTTGATGATCGGGCCGGTGGTGCCGATCCCGGTGGGCCAGGACGTGCTCGACGCCCTGACCGAGGTCGAGGTGACGGTGAAGGACGTGGGCGCGAGCGGCTTCCAGCTGCGCTTCCGGCTCAGCAACCAATCCCCCCTCCACACCCTCTTCCTGGTCAGCGGGCAGGCCCAGATCCCCCTGGTGCGGGTGGTCATCGCAGCGACCTTCAACGGCCAGGTCGAGGTGCTGATGGACGGGGTGATGACCGACCACCAGGTCAGCCCCGGCAGCGACCCCGGCCACTCGATCCTGACCGTGACCGGCGAGGACCTGTCGCGGGCGATGGACTACATCGACTTTTCGGGCATCCCCTACCCGGCCATGCCGCCGGAGGCGCGGGTGGCCCTGTGCATCTTGAAGTACGCCTTTCTGGGGGTGATCCCGATGATCATCCCCAGCCTGTTCATCGACGTGCCGATCCCGGTGCAGATCATCCCCCGCCACCAGGGCACCGACCTGTGCTACGTGCGCACCCTGGCCGAGCGGGTGGGCTACGTCTTCTACGTCGAGCCGGGCCCGGTGCCCGGCGCCTCGGTGGCCTACTGGGGACCCCACGTCAAGGTCGGGGTGCCCCAGCCGGCCTTGAACGTCGCCATGGACGCCCACACCAACGTCGAGGCCATGAAGTTTGGCTTCGAGACCGACAAGAAGACCATGCCGATCGTCTTCCTCCAGGAGCCCTTCTCGAAGCTGACCATCCCCATCCCGGTGCCGGACATCACTCCCCTGTCGCCGCCGCTGGGGATCATCCCGCCGATCCCCAAGAAGTTCCTGCCCATCCAGGAGACCGCCAAGCTCTCCTTCCCCCAGGCCGCCATGCTGGCCATCGCCGAGGCGGCCAAGACCTCTGAGTCGGTGACCGCCACCGGCTCGCTCGACGTGGCCCGCTACGGGCGGATCTTGAAAGCCCGGCGGCTGGTCGGCGTGCGCGGGGCCGGACCGGCCTTCGACGGCCTCTACTACGTCAAGAACGTCACCCACAAGATCAAGCGGGGGGAGTACAAGCAGGACTTCACCCTCACTCGTAACGGCCTGCTCTCCACCGTGCCCAGGGTTCCAGCATGAGCGAGACCGAGACCCCCACCGGCGGCGGCCGGCAATGCCCGCCCCGCTTCTACGGCAAGTACCGCGGCATGGTGCTCAACAACGTGGACCCGTTGATGATGGGGCGGATCCTGGTGCAGGTGCCGGACGTCTCGGCGGTGCTGCCTTCCACCTGGGCCATGCCCTGCCTGCCCACCGGCGGCATGCAATCCGGCTTCTTCACCACCCCCCTGATCGGCGCCGGGGTGTGGGTCGAGTTCGAGCAGGGGGACCCGGACTACCCCCTGTGGACCGGCTGCTTCTGGGGCTCGGCCGCCGAGGTGCCGGCGCTGGCCCGGCTGGCGCCCCCGGCGGTGCCCGCGGTGACCATCCAGACGCCGCTCCAGAACGGCATCCTGATCAGCGACGTGCCCGGCCCCACCGGGGGCATCATGATCAAGAGCACCACCGGCGCGGCGATCATCGTCAACGACACCGGCATCTACATCCAGAACGGCAAGGGCGCCTCGATCGTCATGGTCGGCCCGTCGGTGGCGATCAACGGCCCGGCCCTGGTGATCACCTGAGGAGAGACGAGATGCCCGGGCTGCTCCTCCACGTCGGCGCCATCACCACCTGCACCCACCAGGCGCCGGTGCCGCCCAAGCCGCCGGCCACGCCGCGGGTGTTCGTCAACGGTGCTGTGCCGGTGCTTTCCATCCTCGACGTGCTGATCCCCACCGGCTGCCCGTTCACTGTGCCGGCCGGCCCCGGCCCCAAGCCCCAGCCCTGTGTGCGGGTGCAGGTGGAGCCGTCGGCGCGGGTGAAGGTGATGGGCCAGCCGGCGGCGATCCTCACCCCCACGGCGATGTGCTTCAGCGTCGAGCAGATCCCCCAGGGCCCCCCCAACTCGCTCGCCACCCAGAAGCGGGTGATCGCCACCTGAGGCGCGAGGAGCGTGCGATGAACCTCGACTATCCCTTCCACTTTGACGGCCGCGGGCGCACCGCCGCAACCGGTGAGGACGACCACGTCCGCGACATGATCGAGCAGCTGCTCTTCACCAGCCCTGGCGAGCGGGTGATGCGGCCGGACTTCGGCAGCGGCGTGCTGCGCCTGGTCTTCGCGCCCACCTCGCCGGAGCTCGGGGCTGCTCTCCAGTTCACCATCCAGGCGGCCCTCCAGCGCTGGCTGGGCGACGTCATCGACGTCGCCGGCGTCGAGGTTTCAAGCCGAGACTCGACCCTGCGCATCGCCATCACCTACGTGGTGCGCCGCACCGCCGAGGTACGGGTCGAGATCTTCGAGAGGAGCGGGCCATGAGCCGCGTCGACGCCCTGCTCTGTGACACCGAGAAGCGGCGCGAGCGCGTCCGCGCCTCGCGCTTGAACGGCCTCGACTTCGTGGAGGTGGACCCGAAGACCCAGACCCTGCTCACGGTGACCTTCCTGGGCAAGGCCCCGAAGCGGCTCGAGCCCGGCAACCTGGTGCTCGGCGAGGAGCCCCAGGCCCGGGAGGTGACCGTCACCCGGGTGCTGATCCACCGGGAGGACGACCCCGACCTCGACGACCACATGCTGGTCTTCGTCGATCGCCCGGGGGACTTCTCCACCTATCGCCTGGCAGTGGTCGAGATGGACGAGAACGGCTGCCCGACCGAGACGCCTCTCGCCGGCTTCGACCCCCGCCACGCCGTGCTCGACGTGCGCTTCAAACTAGCCTGCGACGCCGGCCTCGACTGCAAGGCCGTGGAGGTCTGCCCTCCCGAAGCCCGAGCGGTGCCCGAGATCTCCTACCTGGCCAAGGACTACGCGAGCTTCCGCCGCCTGCTCCTCGACCGCCTGGCCCTGACCGTCCCCGAGTGGCAAGAGCGCCACGTGCCCGACCTGGGAATCACCCTGGTCGAGCTGCTGGCCTATCACGGCGAGAAGCTCTCCTACTACCAGGACGCGGTGGCCACCGAGGCCTACCTGGCGACCGCCAGGAAGCGGGTGAGCGTGCGCCGGCACGTGCGGCTGGTGGACTACCGGATGCACGAGGGGGCCAACGCCCGCACCTTCCTGTGGCTCGAGACCACTGCCCCCAAGCTCGAGGTCGAGGCGGGCAAGCTGCGCTTGCTCACCCGCTTCCCCGGCGCACCCGCCGAGGACGGCCTGCTCGACGAGCGAGAGCTCGGCAGCGTGGCGGAGACGGCCTACGAGGTCTTCCTGCCCATGGCCGCCGTGACCGGCGAAGAGCTGGTGCTGCGCGAGGCCCACAACGTGATCCCCTTCTACACCTGGGGGGACGCCGAGTGCTGCCTGCCCCGCGGCACCACTCGGGCCACCCTGCTCGACGGCTGGGAGGAAGTGGCCCCCGAGATCCCCGATCCTGGCCAGAGCTACCCCAACGACCCCGCCCAGAGCCAGCTCGAGTGCAAGCCGGAGCCGGAGCCGCCGCCCCGCAAGCGCCGGCTCGACCTGGCGGTGGGGGACTTCCTGATCTTCGAGGAAGTGATGGACCCCCAGACGGGGCACCCCGGCGACGCCGACCCGAGCCATCGCCAGGCCGTGCGGCTGACCCGCGTCGAGCCGACCTTCGACCCCCTGGACGGCACGCCCATCGTCGAGATCGAGTGGGGCTGGGAGGACGCCCTGAGCTTCCCCCTTTGCCTCTCGACCGTGCTCCCCGAGCCCAAGGGGGAGGGGGAGTGCCGGAACCGCTGCGTGCTCACCGAGAACGTCAGCGTGGCCCACGGCAACGTTCTGCCCGCCGACCACGGCCGCCCCGTGGCCGGGGACCTCGGCGTGGCCGAGGGCGAGGAGACCAGGCCCCGCTGCCTGGGCGAGGGCCGCCCCACCGAGGTCGAGGTGATCGCCCTGCCCTTCACGCCGCGCCTGCCGCGGGGGCCCCTGGTCTTCGCCGAGCCCGTCGCGGCTGGGGCCTCGGCCGCACGCCTGCTGGCCCAGGACCCCCGGGAGGCCCTGCCGGCCCTGCTCCTCGACGCTCAGCCCCCGCCTCCGGACGGCGCGCCCTGGCAGCCGAGATACGACCTGCTGGCAAGCGGCCCGGAGGACCCGCACTTCGCCGTCGAGGTGGCGGAGGACGGCCGCGGCACCCTGCGCTTCGGCGACGGCCAGCTGGGCCGGCGGCCCGACGTCGGCACCCGCTTCCAGGCGATCTGGCGGCTGGGGGGCGGCAAGGCCGGCAACGTCGGTGCCGGGTCGATCCGCTTCGTGCTACCGGGCTCGACCCTCTCGGGGGTGACCCTCGTCCCCCACCAGCCCCTGCCGGCCGTGGGCGGCGTCGACCCGGAGCCCGTGGAAGAGGTGCGGATGCTCGCCCCCCACGCCTTCCGCACCCGGCTCGAGCGGGCCATCGTCGCCCAAGACTACGCGGCGATCGTCCAGCGCGACTTCGCGGGCCGGGTGCAGCGAGCCGCCGCCACCCTCGCCTGGACCGGCATGGAGACCGAGGTGCTGGTGGCGGTGGACGTGCTGGGCGGCCAGGAGGACCCCGCCCTGCTCGCCGAGATCGCCGGCCTGCTCGAGCGCTACCGCCGCATCGGCCACGAAGTGCGGGTGGTGGCGGCACGGCACGTGCCCCTGCTGGTGGGCGTTGCGGTCTGCGTGGCCGGCGGCTACCTCAAGACTCACGTGGCGGCGGAGATCCTCGCCGTGCTCGGCCGGGGCACCCTGCCGGACGGCCGCCGCGGCCTCTTCCATCCCGACGAGCTGTCCTTCGGTCAGGGCATCGCGGCCAGCCGGTTGGTGGCGGCTGTGGCCGCCGTCGAGGGGGTCGAGAGCGCCCGGCTGACCCTGCTCGAACGTCAGTTCGAGGGGCCCAACGGCGAGCTGGCGGCCGGCTTCCTGGCCCTGGCGCCGATGGAGATCGCCCGGCTCGAGAACGACCCCCGCTTTCCCGACCACGGGCGCCTCGAGCTCGCCCTGGGAGGTGGACGATGAGTTGCGACCCCTTCTGCGCCTGCGGCTGCTGCGAGGGCGTGGCGCCGGCCACCCCGGAGCCGGTCGCCAACCGGCCGGGGCTGTCCCGGCTCTCCCGCCGGGTGGGCCGCTGGGCCACCTTCCTCGAGACCCTGCAGGCTCGCCTCGCGAGCCGGGACTTTCCAGAGCTCGCGGGCCTGACCACCCGCGCGCCGGACGACTTCTCCCTGGGCCTGCTCGACGGTTTCGCCACCCTGGCCGACGTGCTGACCTTCTACCAGGAGCGCCTGGCCAACGAGGGCTATCTGGGCACCGCCACCGAGCGGCGCTCGATCTTCGAGTTGGCCCGGCTGGTGGGCTACCGCCCCCGGCCCGGGGTGGCCGCGAGCGTCCACCTGGCCTTCGAGCTGGAGCAGGGGCACCGCCTGGAGATTCCCGCCGGCACCCGCGCCCAGAGCCAGCCCGGCCCCGGGGAGCTGCCGCAAGCCTTCGAGACGGTGGAGCCGGTCGAAGCCCGCACCGAGTGGAACCGCATGCCGATGCGCCTGACCCGGCCCCAGCGCATCGAACGCGTGCGCTTCGACACCGGCGGCACGCTGTTCTTGCAGGGTATCCAGACCCAGCTCAAAGCCAACGATCCGCTGCTGATCGAGTACGACGGCGCGACCCGTGACGTCGAGCTCTACCGGGTCACCGCCGTCCTCCCCGACGCCGTCAAGGATCGCACCCGCGTCGAAATCACGCCCTGGATCCCGGTCGTGACGGCGATCGACGAGAAGGCCCTGGCCGAGGCCGTGGTGGCCGTGGCGCGGCACTATGCCGACCCCGCACGGGTGGTCTCCCCGGGCACCAAGATGAGCAAGCGGGTGGTCGCCCACCTCGAGTCCTTGATCGCCCTCGAGCACGAGCCCTTCGAGCTGCTGGAGCAGCTGAAGGAGACGGTATTCCCCGACCTTAGCGCCTCCTTCGAGGCCGCCGTGGCCGGGAACTTCACCCTGCTCGCGCCCTGGATCGAGGAGGTTCAGGAGAGGCTGGCCGGAGCCCAATTCCAGACCGCTCCGGCCGCCCAGGCGGTGGCCGCGGGGGAGCTCGAGGACGTGATCGAGGATCTGGCGAGGCCCCGCTCGGTGCCACCGGCCAACCGGCTGCGGCTGGATCGCAACCTGGCGGACACCCTCTCCACCCGCTCGGACGCCCGCAAGCGGGTGTTCGTGGCGACGCGTCCGGAGGTGGCCGACACCCTCTACCTGGCCTGGGCCAACCTGCCGGTGACGGCGAGGCCCATCGCCAAGGTTTACGCCCTGCGCGCCAAGGCCGCCCCCTTCGCCCACAACTCCCCGTTCAAGGTCACGAGCCAGACCGACTTCCAGACCGTCCCGGCCACGGTCACCACGGCCTCTGAGGAGTGGTCCCTCGCCGATACGAGTCCGGCGACGACCCAGCCCTTCGGCCCCAGGACCCTCTCCCTGGACGCCACTTACCCTCAGATCCTGCCCGACAGTTGGATCGCCGTTCATCGCCCGGATTCCTCCGAGGAGATCGACGCCCTGGTGATCGCCCGCGTCACGACGGTTCAGGACCGGGCCCTGGCCGCCTTCGGTTTGACCGGCAAGGTCACCCGCCTCGGGCTGGACCAGGACTGGCTGGTGTTCGACCCGGACAACGAAGCTTTCGACGACTTCGACATCATCCGCGGCTCCCAGGTGTTCGGCGCCCCCGAGGAGCTGGCCCTGGCCGAGGAGGAGATCGATCCGGTCGCGCAGGCGGTGTGCGGCGGCGAGCTCGAGCTGGGCGGGGTCTTCGACGGCCTGGAGGCCGGGCGCTGGGTGATCGTGGCCGGCGAGCGTACGGACGTGGTGGTGACCAGCCAGCCCGGCGGCTTGATCGCGATCGACGAGGAAGGCACTACCGCCAGCCAGCCGGCGACCGTGAAGGAGCGCGTGGCCGGGGTGCCCGGCCGCGAGCTGGTGATGATCGCCGGCGTCGAGCAAGCCTTCGACGCCGGCCTGCCCGGGGACCGCGTGGTCACCCGTCTGAAGCTGGCCGAGGACCTCGCCTACTGCTACCGGCGAGACACGGTGGTGGTTTACGGCAACGTCGCCCGCGCCACCCACGGCGAGACCAAGGCCGAAATCCTGGGCGGGGGCGACGCACGAGTGCCCCTCCAGCGCTTCGTGCTCAAGCAGAAGCCCCTGACCTTCACCAGCGCCGCCACCGTCACCGGCACCGAGTCCTCGCTGGTCGTGCGGGTGGCCGACGTGGCCTGGAAGGAGGTGCCGAACCTCGCCGGCACCGGCCCCGCGGAGCGCATCTACTCAACCGTCATCGATGACGAGGGCAACGTCACCGTGACCTTCGGCGACGGCGCCCACGGCGCCCGCCTGCCCACCGCTCCGGACAACCTGCGCGCCACCTACCGGGTGGGCATCGGCCGGCCCGGCAACGTCAAGGCTGAGCAGATCAGCCTGCTGGTGAGCCGGCCCCTGGGGGCGAAGGGCGTTCTCAACCCCCTGCCAGCCCAGGGCGGCGCCGACCCCGAGAGCCGCGACCAGGCCCGGCGCAACACGCCGCTCGCCCTCTTGGCCCTCGACCGGCTGGTGTCCCTGTCCGACTACGCGGCCTTCGCCCGCACCTTCGCGGGCATCGCCAAGGCCAGCGTGGCAGCCCTGCCTTGGCAGGGCCGCACGGTCGTCCACCTGACCGTGGCCGGGGAGGACGACATCGCCCTCGACGCCGGCTCCGAGCTACTGGCCAACCTCGACGAGGCCCTGGCTCGCTACGGCGATCCTCTGGTGCCGGTGCTGATCGCCCCCCGCATCGCCGCTCGGTTGGTGCTCTCCGCCAAGGTGCGGCTGCTACCCGAGTACCTGTGGGAGAAGGTCGAGCCCAGGCTGCGCGCCGCCCTGGCGGCGCGCTTCGGCTTCGAGCAGCGGGGCCTCGGCCAGGACCTCTACGCCTCGGAGGTCCTCGCCACCCTCCAGAGCGTCAAGGGAGTCGACTGGATCGACCTCGACGCGCTGGATTACACCACCGGCGAGCTCGCCGAGGCCGGGTGGCAGGGCCTGCTCGAGCGGCTCGCGGGTGAGCCGCCGGCGCGCATCCCCGTGCCGCTGGCGCAGGTGAGCAGGCAGGGCACCCGTGAGCGGATCCTGCCCGCCGGCCTGCTGTACCTCGACCCCAACCTGCCCGATCTGGTCGTCTTGAAGGAGCTGGTGCCATGAGCCCCGCCGCCGATCGCCTCTACGCGCTCCTGCCCCTGGTCCACCGCGAGCGGGACGAAGCGCAGGGCCAGCCCCTGCGCGCCCTGCTCGCGGTCATCGAAGAGCAGGCCGACGTGGTCGAGGCGGACATCCTCCAGCTCTACCAGGACTGGTTCATCGAGACCTGCGACGACTGGGTGGTGCCCTACCTCGGGCAGCTGGTGGGCTACCAGCCGGTGCCCGAGGCCGGCCGGCCCGGGGACCCCAACGAGCCCGCGGGCCGGGCCTTGAACCGTGCCCTGCTGCCCCGCCAGGCGGTGGCCAACGCCGTGCGCTACCGGCGCAGGAAGGGCACCCTCGCCCTGCTCGAGCTGCTCGCCCGCGACGTGGGCGGCTGGCCGGCCCGGGCCGTGGAGATGCGCCGCCTGATGGCGACGACCCAACCGATGAACCACCTGCGCCTGGCGCGGGGCCGGAGCGTGGACCTGCGCCGGATGGACGCCCTCGACCGCCTGGACGGCCCCTTCGACGAGCTGGCCCACCGCCCCGAAATGCGCCGGCTGGACGCTTCTCGGCCCCACGGCCGCTACGGCCTGCCGACGGTGGCGGTGTTCCTGTGGCGGCTGGGCGCCTGGCCGGTCACCGAAGCCCCTGCCCATTGCGTGGACCGCACCTCGCATTGCTTCACCTTCAACCTGCTGGGCAACGACACTCCCCTCTTCACCCGGCCGCGCCCGGAGGTCGACCCCGCCGCGGTCGCCGGTGAGCTGGACGTACCAGCGCCGATCCGCCGCCGCGCCCTCGCCGCCGACCTTGAGGCGGCCCGGCAGCCGGGCGGCGAGTCCGCCTTCTACGGCCCGGGCAAGAGCTTCGCGATCTGGCGGGTCCAGGCCAAGAAGCAGGGCGCCGTCACCCGCGCCGAGCCCGTGCTGGTGCCGGCCGAGGAGCTGGTGGTGGCGGACCTCTCCGGCTGGGTCTACCGGCCCCGGCCCGGGCAGGTGGCGGTGGACCCGGTGCTCGGCCGCATCGCCTTCCCGGCCCGTTCGGCGCCCCAGCGGGGCGTGCGGGTGAGCTACCACTACGGCTTTCCGGCGGCGATCGGCGGCGGCGAGTACCTGCGCCCCCTGCGCCAGGCGCAGGGAGCCAAGGTCTACCCCGTGGGCGAGGGGCAGAAGCTCCGCCGCCTCGGCGAGGCCCTCGAGAGGTGGCGCAAGGAGCCGCCCTGCGACGCGGTGATCGAGATCGTCGACAACGGCGTCTACAGCGAGCCGATCGCCATCGAGATCCCCGCCGGCCGTAGCCTCACTTTGAGGGCCGCCCAGCACAAGCGGCCCCTGGTGCGCCTGCTCGACTTCCGCGCCGATGCCCCCGACCACCTGGCCGTGCACGGCGAGCCAGGCAGCGCCTTCACCCTGGACGGACTGCTGGTCGCCGGCCGGGGCGTGGCCGCTTCCGGCCACCTCGACCTGGCGATCCGCCACTCGACCCTGGTGCCGGGCTGGGACCTCGACCCCCAGTGCCACCCCACCGACCCGGAAGAGCCTTCCCTGGTGCTCTACGACCTCGTGGGCTCGCTCACGGTCGATCACTCGATCGTCGGCACCATCCAGGTCAACCGCGACGAGGTGCGCCTCGACCCCCTGCCGATCACGGTCGAGGACTCGATCGTCGACGCCACCAGTGCCGAGCTGGAAGCCGTGGGCGCCCAGAGCTGGCCGCGGGCCCACGCCGTCCTGACCGTGCGCCGCTCGACGGTGTTCGGCAAGGTGATGGTCCATGCCATCGAGCTGGCCGAGAACAGCCTGTTCGATGGCGAGGTCTGCGTCGGCCGCCAGCAGATCGGCTGCATGCGCTTCTGCTGGACCGGGCCGGGATCGCACACGCCCAAGCGCTACCACTGCCAGCCTGACCTCGCCGTGGCCAAGGCCCTCGAAGGGCTGACCGACCCCGCCGAGCGCATCGCCGTCAAGAAGCGGACCACGGCGCGGGTGCGGCCCCGCTTCGAAAGCCGGCGCTACGGCACGCCGACCTACGCCCGCCTGACTCGCGGCACGGCGACCGAGATCCGCCGCGGCGCCGAGGACGAGTCCGAGATGGGCGTCTACCACGACCTCTACGAGCCCCAGCGCGAGGCCCACCTGCGGGCGCGCCTCCACGAGCACACCCCGGCCGGGACCGACGCCGGACTGATCTTCGCCAGCTAGGAGCTGACCATGAAAGCCGATTTCTCCCGCATCCCCTCCGGCCGCGACAAGTCCTATCTGCGGGTGCTCTACCAGCAGGGTAGGGTGCAGCTCGACGCCGACGACGTCGAGCAGGCGGCGATCATCCTGGACTACCTCCAGCAACTGGGACGGGACCTGATCGGCCGCTGGGGCGGCCCGGACCCGGACCCGGGAAGCGGGGAGCTCAACCGCGGTCCCTTCGCGATCCGCGGCACCGCCGACACCTACACCACCCGGCTGCCCTATCGCCTGAGCCCCGGCCGCTACTACGTCGAGGGCGTGCCCTGCCGGCTGCGCAACGCGCTGGTGAGCAGCGAGCCCGGCTCCCCCCTGCCCGAGCTGCCCGCGGGCAAGACCTGGCTGCTCTACCTCGACGTCTGGGAGCGGGAGGTGCACTGGATCGAGGACGAGTCGATCCGCGAGGTGGCCCTGGGTGGGGCGGACACCGCTTTGCGCAGCGAGATCACCTGGCGGGTGAAGCGCCACGAGGTCCCCGAAACCACCCACCGTGCACAAGTCGTCGACCGATGGGACGTCGACCTGCTCCCCAGCTGGCAACCCAAGCAGCGCGGGCAGCTCAAGGTGCGGGCCGGAGATCCGCCCAAGGAGCCCGACCTCTGCGTGGCCGACCCGGATGCCCGCTACCGTGGCCTCGAGAACCGCTTCTACCGCGTGGAGGTCCACAGGAGCGGCGCCGCCGGCGAGGCCACCTTCAAGTGGTCGCGGGACAACGGCTCGGTGGTCTACCGCCTGCTGCGCCTGGAAGGGGAGCTGGCCTTCCTCGAGAACCTCGGCCGGGACGAGCGCTCCGGGCTCACCGTCGGTGATTGGGTGGAGATCGTCGACGACGGCACCGAGGCCCGCTCCGGCGATCTCGCGGCGACCAAGGCCCCCCGGCCGCTCTACCGGGTGGAAGAGATCCTCGCCCGCAAGATCGCCGTGCGCCTGGCGGTGCCCAAGGACGTTCTCGAGGACGACCCCAACGCCGATCTGCCCCAGTACGACGAGGAGGAAGCTGCCGCCAAGCACGTGCTGGTGCGCCGCTGGGACCACCGCGAGGGCGACCCGAAGCAGGGCGTGCCGGCCCTCGCGGGCGGCGCGGCCGTGATCGAGGAAGGCAGCGACAAGGACGGCTGGCTGACCCTGGAGGACGGCATCCAGATCCAGTTCCAGCCTCCGGAGGTCCCCAACAGTCCCAACACCTATCGCAACGCCGACTTCTGGTGGTTCGCCGCCCGCACCGCCACCGGCGACGTGGAGTGGCCCGGCGAGCGCAATGCCCCCGAGGCGCGGCGGCCCGTGGGCCAGGACCATCACTACGCGCCCCTGGCGGTGGCGGCGGTCAACGCGAACGGCATCCTCACCATCGAGGATTGCCGCCGCCTCTTCCCCCCGGCCGCCGTGCCGGTGCCGTGAGGCGGGGGAGGGAGAGGGCCTGCCGGGGGCTGAACCCCCCGGCTACCCTCGCTGCGTCGCTGCGCGACGCCCCCCACCCCGAGAGATCCCTCGGCTCCGGGCCTTCGGCCCTTCGCTCGGGATGACACGGGTGGGTCTTGCCTCAAACGGTGCAGATGTCATCCCGACCGGAGCCGGAGGAGCGCAGCGACGAAGGCGCAGCGGAGGGATCTCCCCCGTGGCGCAGCCACGGTGCGACGGTAGCCGGGGGGTTCAGCCCCCGGCGGATCTCGGCCGCGGACCAGGGCGCACGGCCGTTCGCCCCTACAGCTCCCGCATCTTCCACAGCTTGTAGGCCGCGGGATACAGCAGCAGCTCGAGCAGGAAGGACGTGACCAGGCCGCCGATCATGGGGGCGGCCACTCGCTTCATCACGTCCGCCCCGGCCGAGGTGGCGAAGAGAATCGGCACCAGGCCCATGAAGGCCGCGGCCACCGTCATCATCTTCGGCCGTGCCCGCTTCACCGCCCCGTGCACCAGGGCCTCGTCGAGGGCCGCCACCGAGGTCAAGAGCCCCTTCTTCTTGGCTTCGTCGTAGGACAGGTCCAAGAACAGCAGCATGAACACCGCGGTCTCGGCGTCGAGACCGAGCAGTGCGATCATCCCCACCCAGGCGGCGATCGAGACGTTGTAGCCCAGCAGGTGGAAGAGCCAGATCGCCCCCACCGCCGAGAACGGCACCGAGACCAGGATCAAGAGGGCCTTGAAGGGTGATTTCGTGTTGGCGTAGAGCAGCACGAAGATCAGCCCGATGGTGATCGGCACGATCACCCCGAGCCGCTCGCGCACCCGCAGCATGTTCTCGTACTGGCCGCTCCAGGCGAGCGAGGTGCCCGGCGGCAGCTGGAGCTTCTCCCGTACGGCCCGCTTGGCCTCCTCGACGTAGCCACCGAGGTCGCGGTCCTTGATGTCCACGAAGACGTAACCGGCGAGAAAGCCCCCCTCGTCGCGGATCATCGCCGGGCCGGTGGTCAGCTCGATGTCCGCCAGTTGGGCCAGCGGCACCTGGGCCCCCGAGGGCGTCGCCACCAGCACCCGGCGCAGCCGGTCGAGGTCCTCGCGTAGCTCGCGGGGGTAGCGCACGTTGATGGGATAGCGCTCGCGGCCGGCGACCACCGTCGAGACGTTCTCGCCCCCCACGGCCGCGCCGATCACCCGCTGCAAGTCGCCGATGCGCAGGCCGTAGCGGGCCAGCTCCGCGGGCCGCGGGGTGAGGTCCAGGAAGTAGCCGCCGGCCACCCGCTCGGCGAAGACGCTGCGGGTACCCGGCACGCCGGCGAGGATGCCCTCGAGCTTCGCCCCGATGGCCTCGATCTCGCGCAAGTCCCGGCCGAAGATCTTGATTCCCACCGGCGTGCGAACCCCGGTCGAGAGCATGTCGATGCGCGCCTTGATCGGCATGGTCCAGGCGTTGGTCACGCCGGGGATCCGGAGCGCCCGGTCCATCTCGTCGATCAGCTCCCCGTAGGAGATGCGGTCCGGCCAGAACGGGGAGAGTAGGGCCGCCAGGGGCCCCGGCGCCCAGCTCGACCACCAGCGCTCCTTGGCTCGCCACTCGCGCTCCGGCTTCAGGGCCACCACCGTCTCCATCATCGAGAAGGGGGCCGGGTCGGTCGAGGTGTCGGCCCGGCCGGCCTTGCCGTGGACGGTCTCGACCTCGGGGAAGCTCCGGAGCACCCGGTCCTGGGTCTGGAGCAGCTCCAGGGCCTGGCCCACCGAGATCCCCGGCAGGGTGGTCGGCATGTAGAGGATGGTGCCCTCGGCCAGCGGCGGCATGAACTCCCGCCCGAGCCGGAAGTACATCGGCAGGGAGGCCGCGAGGATCAGGGCCGCCAAGCCGATCACCAGCTTGGGCCGGCGCAGCACGAAGCGGCAGGCCGGCTCGTAGACGCGGTGGATGGCCCGGCTGATCGGGTGGGCCTCCTCGGCCCGGTAGCGGCCGACGGCCACGGCGGTGGCCAGGCGGGCCAGCCAGCGGGGGCGGAAGGTGAAGGGGTCGACGCGGGCGAAGAGCATGCGCATCGCCGGGTCGAGGGTGACGGCCAAGAGGGCCGCGAGCAGCATGGTCAGGTTCTTCGACCAGGCCAGGGGGCCGAAGAGGCGCCCTTCCTGGTCGACCAGGGCGAAGACCGGCAGGAAGGCCACGGCAATCACCAAGAGGGAGAAGAAGACCGCCGGCCCGACCTCCTGGAGGGCGGCGAGACGCACCGCGAAGAAGTCCCCCGGTCTCCCCGCCTGCTGCCAGAGGTGGATGCGGTTGTAGGCGTTCTCGACCTCGATGATCGCGCCGTCGACCAGCACACCGATCGAGATGGCGATGCCGGCCAAGGACATGATGTTGACGGTGATGCCCAGGAAGTAGAGGGGGATGAAAGACAGCAGCACCGAGATCGGGATGGTGAGGATGGGCACGATCGAGGACGGGAAGTGCCAGAGGAAGACCAGGATCACCAGGGCGACGATCACCATCGCCACCGTCAGCTCGTGGGTGAGGGTGCCGATGGCTTCCTCGATCAGCCCGGAACGGTCGTAGGTGGTGACCAGCTCGACGCCCGCTGGGAAGGACGGCCGCAGCTCTTCGAGCTTGGCCTCGACGGCGCGGATGACGTTCAAGGCGTTCTCGCCGTGACGCATCACCACGATGCCGCCCACCCGGTCCCCCAGGCCGTCGAGGTCGCCCACGCCGCGGCGTAGCTCCGGCCCCAGCTCCACCCGTGCCACCTGCGACAGCAGCACCGGCACGCCAGCCGCCACCTTCACCACCACCTGCTCGAGGTCCCGCACGGTGCGGGCGTAGCCCCGCACCCGCACCATGTGCTCGGTGCCTCCCCACTCGACCAGCCGGCCCCCGACCTCGTCGTTGGAGTCCTGGACGGCCGCCACCACTTCGGCCAAGGGGATGTCATAGGCGGCCAGGCGGTTGGGGTCCACCACCACCTGGTATTGCCGCACGTAGCCGCCGAAGGCCGCCACCTCGGCCACCCCGGGGACGCTCTGGAGGGCGTAGCGCAGGGTCCAGTCCTGGAAGGAGCGCAGCTCGTCGAGGCCGAGCCGACCGCTCTTGTCGACCAGGGCGTACTGGTAGACCCAGCCGACGCCGGTGGCGTCCGGCCCCAGCTCGGTGGTCACCCCGGGGGGCAGCCGCGGCATGATCTTCGATAGGTACTCGAGCACCCGCGAACGAGCCCAGTAGAGGTCCGTGCCGTCCTCGAAGATGACGTAGACGTAAGAGAAGCCGAAGTCCGAGAAGCCCCGCACGGCCTTGACCTTGGGCGCTCCCAGGAGGGCGGTGATGATCGGGTAGGTGACCTGGTCTTCGAGGATGTCCGGCGAGCGGTCCCAGCGCGAGGCGATGATCACCTGGGTGTCCGAGAGGTCGGGCAGGGCGTCCAGGCGGATGCGGGAGAGGACGTGGAGGGCGTAGAGGCAGAGGGCGCCGACGGTGATCAGCACCAGCAGCCGGTTCTTCGCCGACAGCTCGATCAGCTTCTTGATCATGGCCGGCTCCCGTGCCCGGCGTGCGGGTCGGGCGCCGCGGTCGCCGCCGTGCCCGCGCCGGCGATCGCCGAGCGCAGGCGGGACTCCGAGTCGAGCAGGAAGTTGGCCTTTTCGGCCACCCTCTCGCCCGCCGCGAGCCCGGCGAGGATCTGCGCCCGGCCCTCGGTGCGGTCCCCGACCTCGACCTCGCGGGGCATGAAGGTGCCCGGCTCGGTCTCGACGAAGACCAGCTGGCGCAGGCCCGTGCCCAGCACCGCCGAGTCCGGCACCAGCACGGCCTCGCCGAGGTCCAGCTGGTGCTCGACGTCGAGGTACATGCCGAGCTTCAGGCGCTGGCCCTGGTTGGCGAGGTCGAAGCGCACCCGCAACGTGCGGGTGGCGGCGTCGAGGGCGGGGTAGATGTAGCTGATGCGGCCTTCAACGGCCCGGGTGCGGTCGTAGGGAGAGCGCAGCGTGGCCGCCTGACCGACCGCCAGCCAGGGGGCGTCGGCCTCGTAAAAGGAGGCCTCCACCCACACGTGCGAGAGGTCGTTGACGGTGAACAGCTCCATGCCGG
Organism: Thermoanaerobaculia bacterium; assembly: GCA_036274895.1. Classification (GTDB taxonomy): domain Bacteria; phylum Acidobacteriota; class Thermoanaerobaculia; order Multivoradales; family SZUA-115; genus CALMKX01. The sequence continues at coordinate 28,966 of DASUEU010000032.1, forward strand.
GCTCGACGGACCGGCCCTCGAGCACCTCCTTCGACAGCACGAAGCCCGAGGCGGGAGCCAGCAGGTCCACCGTGCGCCGGGCCTTGCCGCTCGCTTCCAGCTCGGCCAGGAAGGCCTCCGGCACGTCGAGCAGGGCCAGGCGCCGGCGCGCCGCGGCGACCAGGTCCTCGCCCCCCTTCTTGACCTCGGGGATCTGGGAGTGGACGAAGCGCTCGGCGCTGGCGCGGGCGATCAGGTATTCCTCCTGGCTGGCCAGCAGCTCGGGGGAGTAGATCGCGAGGATCGGCTGCCCCTTCTCGACGAACTGGCCGCTGTAGTTGACGTAGAGCTTCTCGACCCAGCCCGAGATCTTGGTGGTGACCCGGTAGAGGCGGCGCTCGTCCGGCAGCACGGTGCCCACCGTGCGCACCCGCCGCACCAGCCGCTCCCGGGTGGCCACGGCGGTGCGCACCCCGGCCAGGCGGGCGCTCTCGGCGGTGAGCTGGACGACCGCGTGGCCCGCCTCGGCCGCGGTAGCTTCCGGGGCTTCGGCTCCCGCGGCCTCGGACCCAGGCTGGCCCATGGCCGCGTGGTCATGGCCGTCCTTCTCGACCAGGTCCATGTTGCAGATCGGGCAGGTGCCCGGCCGGTCGGAGGTGTAGGTGGGGTGCATCGGGCAGTACCAGGTCTTGCCCGCGGTGGCGCCTTGCCTGCCGCAGGCCGAGGCCAGGAAGAGGGTGAAGGCCAGGAGGAGGAGGGACAGCGGCTTGCTGGATCGGTAGCTCACGATTGGCCTCCTTCGCTCGTGCTCGCTGCGGGCAGGAGCGCCTGGGCCTCGGCCCAGGTGATGAAACGCTCGGCTTCGAGGGCGGCGCTCCTCACCCGCGCCTCGAGCCAGAGGTCGAAGTCCTCGATCACCGTGCCGAACTCCCCGCGGTCAGCCAGGAAGGCGGCGCGGCCGGCATCGAGCGTAGCGCTGGCCTGGGGCAGCACGGCTTCCCGCACCAGGCGAGCCTGGCCCTCGATGCGGCGCCAGCGGGCAAACAGCACCTGGGCCTCGCCGCGCAGGGCCACCTCCGCCTCGCGCAGGGCCGCGCGGGCCGCCTCGACCTCCTGCCCGGCCGCCCGGATCAAGGGCTCCTGCCGCTGCCGGCGCCAGAAGGGGAGCTCGACGGCCAAGCCGACGGTGAGCATGGGCTCCATCTCGGCCCGGTAGCCGAAGGCCGACACCGCGGCGAAGTCCGGCTCGAGATCCAGCTTTTCCACGGCCAGCTCACCCTCCGCCGCCGCCACCTCGGCCCGCCGCAAGGCCACCTCGGCCGAGCCGGCCACGGCCTTCTCGGCGAGGTCCGGCGGCAGGGGCTCGAAGGTCGGCAGGACCTCGACCGGCCCCAGAGAGGTGGCCTGGTCGAGGTCGAGCAGGCGGCGCAGCTCGGCTGCCGTCTCTTCCCTCTCCCCCACCACCCCCACCCGCATCTCGTCGTGGAGGGCCAGGCGCAGCTGCACCTTGAGCACGGCTTCCTGCTCGCCACCGCCGGCGCCGTAGCGGGCGGTCACCGTGGCGGCCAGCAGCTCCAGCAACTCGTGGCCGGCGTCGAGGGCGGCGACCTCGCGGTCGAGGGCGTAGAGCCGGGCCCACAGGCGGCGCACCTCCCGCTCGAGGCCGCGCTCGAGGGCGACAAGGGCGGCCTCTTCCACCGCCACCGCAGCCCGGGCCGCGTCGCGGCGGGCCTGGCGCTTGCCGCGGCCGGGAAGCTCCTGCTTGACCATCAGCTCGAGGACGGACATGTCCTCTTCGCCCAGCGTCAGCTCGGTGGCCCCGGCGTTGGCCCAGCGGCCTTCGATCATCGGGTTGGCGAGGGCCCCCGCCGGGGCGACGCGCTCCCGCGCCGCGGCAGCCCGGGCGCGCCGGGTGGCGAGGGCGGGGGCTCGCTCGCGGGCGAGGGCGAGCAGGGTGTCTAGGTCCAGGGCCGCCTCAGCCAGGGCGGGTGGAGCCAGGATCGAGAACGAGAGGACGATGGCGAGCAGCCGGGTCACGGCCTTCCTCCTGGGTACGGTTCCTCCGCGCCGCTCCAGTGCGGCGCGAGCAGGCACACGAGTCCCTGGAGGCTCTAGATCAGGAAGGCGGCGTGGAGGGTGTAGAGGCCGAGGTGGTGGCGCTTCGCGGCGAGGGTGGGGACCGGACGCTCAGACGGAGCGCTCGGCGGGGCGGTGAGAAGCGGCACCGCATCGGCCACCGGCGCGCCGGCCACCAGCGCGAGGGCCAGGGCCGGCAGGGTCGGCGCAGCCGCCGGCGGCGCCGGCACCGGCGCGCAACAGGTCGCCACCGCGGAGAGGCGCACCCCGGTGCTCATCGGGCAGTGGCCAGCCGGATCCGCCATCAGCGGGCAGGAGGCCCCCATCCGGCACCCCGCCGCCACCCCGGCCGCCACCAAAGCCACCCCGGCCAGCGACAGGGCCGAGAGCAGCAGGGCGGCGGTGAGCTTGCGCAGCATCGGCCAAAGGCTACGCGCCCCCGGCGTGGCGGTCAACCGCCCGCGGGGGTGGGGGCCTCCCCGCGAGGGATTTCAATCCCTCGCGGACCGGATCGCCTATGCTCTCTCCTTCATCCGAGGAGAGGACGTCCCATGGCCTTCAGCCAGTACTTCGAGCACCACGAGCGGGAAGCGGAGATCTACCGGCGCTGGGAGGAGTCCGGCGCTTTCGGGGCGGATGCCGGCTCGGGCCGGCCGGCCTTCACCGTCTCGATGCCGCCCCCCAACGCCACCGGCACCTTGCACCTGGGCCACGCCATCATGCTGGTGCTCGAAGACCTGATGATCCGCTACCGGCGGATGGCCGGCGACGAGGCCCTGTGGGTGCCCGGCACCGACCACGCCGCCATCGCCACCGAAAACGTGGTGATCAAGAAGCTCCAGACCGAGGAGGGCATCGCCGACCCCCGCTCGGCCCTGGGCCGCGAGGGGCTGCTCGCGCGCATCGCCGCCTTCGTCGCCGAGTCCCAGTCGACCATCCGCTCCCAGGTGCGGGCCATGGGCTCCTCCTGCGACTGGTCCCGCGAGCGCTACACCATGGACCCGCAGCTCAACCGCTGCGTGGCCGAGGTCTTCGGCCGCATGTTCCGCGACGGCCTGATCTACCGCGGCGCCCGCATCATCAACTGGGACCCGGGCCTTCAGACCACCGTCTCGGACGACGAGATCGAGTACAAGGAGGTCACCGCCAAGTTCTACACGCTGCGCTACGGCCCCTTCCTGGTGGGCACCAGCCGGCCGGAGACCAAGCTCGGCGACACCGCCGTGGCGGTCCACCCCGGAGACGAGCGCTGGAGCCAGTACGTCGGCCGGACCATCCGGGTGCCCTGGCCGAACGGGCCGGAGATCGAGATCCAGGTGGTGGCGGACGAGAGCGTGGACCCCGCCTTTGGCACCGGAGCCCTCGGGGTGACCCCGGCCCACAGCCAGGTGGACTTCGAGATCGCCCAGCGCCACGGCCTGCCCTACCTGCCGGTGATCGGTGAGGACGGCCGCATGCTCCCCGCCGCCGGCCCCTACGCCGGGATGACCGTGCTCGAGGCCCGCGAAGCCTTCGTGCGCGACCTCGAGGCGGCCGGCTTGCTCGAGAAAGTCGAGAGCTACCCGCAGCGGCTCTCTCTTTGCTACCGCTCGAAGCAGCCGATCGAGCCCCTGATCAAGGCCCAGTGGTTCATCGACGTCAACCGCCCGGCCGTGCCCTGGAAGGGCAAGCTGCTCTCGCTCAAGCAGGTGATGCGCGAGGTGGTGGCCTCCGGCGACGTCGAGATCCTGCCCCGCCACGAGGAGAAGACCTACTTCCACTGGATCGACAACCTGCGCGACTGGTGCATCTCCCGGCAGATCTGGTGGGGGCACCGGGTGCCGGTCTACTACCGCGGCGGCCAGGAGATGTACGTCGGCCATCGCGCCCCCGAGGGCCCGGGCTGGCGGCAGGACGAGGACACCCTCGACACCTGGTTCTCCTCCGCCCTCTGGACCTGGAGCACGCTGGTCGACCCCGCGCTGGCCCTCGACCGCGACCTCTCGCTCGAGGAGGTGCTGGCAAAGAGCGCGGACTACCAGAAGTTCCATCCCACGGGCGTGATGGAGACCGGCTACGACATCCTCTTCTTCTGGGTGGCGCGGATGATCCTGATGACCACCTACGCCACCGGGCAGATCCCCTTCCGCAGGGTCTATCTCCACGGGCTGATCCTCGACCGCGACGGCGAGAAGATGACCAAGTCGAAGCCCGAGACGGCGATCGACCCGCTCGACGAGATCCACACCAACGGCACCGACGCCCTGCGCCTGTCGCTGGTGATCGGCAACTCGGCGGGCACGGACTTCCGGCTCTCCCGCGAGCGCATCGAGGCCTCGCGCGGCCTGGTCAACAAGCTGTGGAACGCCGCCAAGTTGGTCGAGCGCACGCTCGGCACCGAGCCGGTGCCCCCCCTCGACCCGGCGGCGGTGACGCACCCGGTGAACCGCTGGATGCTGGTCGAATGCGACCGCCTGGTGGCCGCGGTGACCGCCCGCTTCGACGAGCTGGTGTTCGGCGACACCGCCGAGCAGATCCGCACCGCCTTCTGGAGCCAGTTCTGCGACTTCTACCTCGAAGCCCTGAAGGTGCCGGAGCTCGGCAACCTGGCCGAGACCCGCGCCGTGGTGCAGCGGACCTTCGACGTCTACCTGCGCCTCTTCCACCCTTTCGTGCCCTTCGTCACCGAGGAGATCTGGACCAACCTCGGCCGGCCGGGGATGCTGATCCGCGCCGCCTGGCCCGGCGCAGAGCTGGCCGACAGGTGGGGCGAGGAGAACCAAGGAGTCGAGAGCCTGATCCGCCTGGTGGCCGAGCTGCGCCGGCTGCGCGCCGAGCTCAAGATCGAGCCCAAGGCCCCCGTGACCGTGCGCGTGGAGCCGCGTAGCGGGGCCGCGACCCTGCGCGCCGCCGAGGCGGTGCTGCGGCGGATGGTGAACGTCGAGGCCCTGGAGTGGGTGGCGGGCGATGCCCCCTTCACCGGCGACGACGTGGCGGTGGCCGTGGACCTGGCCTGGCGGGCCGCCGTGCTCGCTCCCGAGAAGGACGCCGCCGCCGAGCGCGCCCGGCTCGAAAAGGAGCACGCCGAGGCCACCAAGCGCCTCGCCGGCCTGGAGCGCAACCTCGCCAACGCCGACTTCGTGGCCAAGGCCAAGCCCGAGGTGGTGGCCAAGGCCAGGGCCGACGCCGAGCAGGTGCGAGCGGCGATCGCGGCGCTGGAGCGGTTGCTGGGAGGGTGAGGATCCTCACCCCCTCGATCCCCCTCTCCCGGCCCGCCCACTCCAACCTTCCGGGAGAGGGGGAGGCCGGAGGGGATCCCTTCCTGGTTCCCACGCTCTGCGTGGAGACCCGAGTCCGGCCGCTCTGCGGCCTCTTCGCCTCGCCCGCGCATCGCCGGGGGCTGAACCCCCCGGCTACCGTCGATCCCTCGCAGCCCGACGGGGGATGGGCGTCGCGCAGCGACGCCGCGAGGATAGCCGGGGCTTTCAAGCCCCGGCCTACCGCTGCGCAGGCTCCGGCCGGGATGACAACGGTGAACCCTCGGCTCGCTGGCCCGGTTGTCATCCCGAGCGTAGGGCCGAAGGCCCGGAGCCGAGGGATCTCCCCCGTCCCGCCAGGGACGTTCATGGGTTGCGAGTGACTTCAGTCACTCGCGGGAGGGCCGGCAGCGTACTCCGCCGCGAGGCGTTGAGGGCACAAACCCCCGTGCTATATTCACCCGGCTTTTTCAGCTCAACCCAGAGGAGATCAGGCGGCGATGCAGGTCGACAGCCCTGAGAAGATCCGCAACCTTGCCGTGGCCGGCCACAACGACACGGGAAAAACCACCCTCGTCTCGGCGCTCGCCTACACCGGCGGCGTCACCACGCGGTTGCACCGGGTCGAGGACAAGAACACCCTCACCGACTTCGACCACGAGGAGACCGAGCGCGGCATCTCGATCGGCCTCGCCCCCTGCTTCGTGCCCTGGAAGGGGCACAAGATCAACCTCCTCGACTGCCCCGGCTACGGCATCTTCTTCACCGAGACGCGCTCCGGCATGCGCGCGGCCGACGCCGTGCTGCTCGCCGTCAACGGCGTGTCGGGTGTGGAGGTCAACACCGAGAAGGTCTGGCAGACCGCCGAGGAGATGGGCCTGCCGGTGCTGATCCACCTGACCAAGATGGACCGCGAGCGCGCCGACCTCGAGCGCACTCTCGAGAGCCTGAGAAAGCAGCTCGCCCGCGAGGTCCACCCGGTGCAGCTGCCGATCGGCTCCGAGGCGGGCTTCTCCGGGGTCGTCGACCTCGTCGCGCGCAAGGCCTACACCTTCACCCGCGACGGCGACGGCAAGGCCAAGGTGGGCGACGTCCCCGCGGAGCTGGCCGGGGCCGTGGAGGAGTGGCGGGGCAAGCTGGTCGAGGCCGTGGCCGAGGCCGACGACACCCTGCTCGAGAAGTTCTTCGAGACCGGCGAGCTCTCCGACGAGGAGCTGGCGACCGGCCTCAAGAAGGCCGTGGCCAGCCGCCGGGTCTTCCCCCTGACGCTGTCCTGCGGCCTCCACGGCATCGGCAACGCGGCCCTGCTCGACCACCTTCTGACCGTAGCGCCCTCCCCGGCCGAGGTCGCCCCCTTCCCGGCCACCCGCCTCGGCGGCGAGGCCGTGGACGTCACGGCCGATCCCAAGGGCCCGTTCTCCGCCCTGGTGTTCAAGACCCTGTCGGACCCCTTCTCCGGCAAGATCTCCGTCTTCCGGGTGGTCTCGGGCACGCTCCAGACGGACTCCGCGGTGTGGAACTCGCACACCGAGGACATGATCAAGCTCGGCCACACCATGGTCATGCAGGGCAAGACCGGCACCGCCGTGGGAACCCTGGTGGCCGGCGACATCGGTGCCGTGGCCAAGCTCAAGGACGTGGCCACCGGCGACACGCTGGCGGCCAAGGAACGGCCCCTGAAGCTGGGATGGTTCCCGATCCCGGAGTCGGCGATCTCCTTCGCCGTCGAGCCCAAGGCCAAGGGCGACGAGGAGAAGATCGGCGATGCCTGCCACCGCCTGATGGACGAGGATCTGGCGCTCAAGGTGAGCCGGGACCCGAACACCCACGAGTTCCTGCTCTCGGGCACGAGCCAGCTCCACGTCGAGATCGCGGTGGCCAAGCTCAAGCACCGCTACAAGGTGGAGGTGATCCTTCACCCACCCAAAGTGCCCTACCGCGAGACGATCACCCGCCCGGCGGACGGCCACGGCCGGCACAAGAAGCAGACCGGCGGTCGCGGCCAGTTCGCGGACTGCAAGATCAAGATCGAGCCGCTGCCGCGGGGCGGCGACTTCGAGTTCGTGGACAACATCTTCGGCGGCTCGATTCCCCAGAACTTCCGGCCCGCGGTCGAAAAGGGTATCCAGGAAGCCCGCCTGCGCGGCTACCTGGCCGGCTACCCGGTGGTGGACTTCCGCGTGCGGCTGCTCGACGGGCAGTACCACGACGTGGACTCCTCCGAGCTGGCGTTCAAGATCGCCGGCTCGCTCGGCTTCAAGGACGCCATGGCCAAGGCCGGGGCGACGATCCTCGAGCCGATGATGAAGCTCGAGATCTCGACTTCCGAGGAGTTCATGGGCGACATCATGAGCGACCTCTCCCAGCGCCGCGGCCGCCCCTCCGGCATGGAAGCGAGAGGCCACTCCCAGGTCGTCACCGCCATCGTCCCCATGTCGGAGACCCTCGACTACGCCCGAGCCCTGAGGGCCATGACCCAAGGCCGCTCCAGCTTCCACATCGAGTTCTCCCACTACGAAGAAACCCCCCGACCGGTGCAAGAGAAGATCATCGCGGCTGCCGCGAAGCATCGGAAGGAGGAGGTGGAGGAGTAGGCGGGCAAAGCCCCCGGCTGTCGCCCCGAGCGAAGCCGAGGGGCCTCTTCCCCTGGTGCCCACGCTCCGCGTGGGCACCCAAGTCCGGCCGCTCCGCGGCCCTCCCGCCGCCGGCACCCCTACGAGACTTTCAAACGCCTCGCTACCCACGAAGGTCCCTGGCGGGACGAGGGAGACGGCGCTCCCCGTCGTCATTCCCGCGAAGGCGGGAATCCATCCTGGTTCTTTCCTGCTGTCATCCCGACCGGAGCCTGAGGAGCGCAGCGACGAGGGCAGAGCGGAGGGATCTCTTGGCAGTGGCCGAGGCGGTCGGCCCGGTCCAGCGAGGCGTCACACCAGCAAAGCTTGGGCCTTGCACAGAACCTCGTCCCCGGGGACCAGGGTTACCGAGCCATCGTCGATCTGCTGCGCTCGCTGCTCGGCTTCGTCGAGCCAGAGCTGGTCCTGCTCCTGCTCGGGGAGGGCATCGAGGCTCTGGAGCAGCTCGTGGGCCAGCTTGGCGCGGTCTGTGGCCGGTAGGCTCAATACCTGGTGCGCCAGCGACTTGATATCCATTGGGCGCGAGTATACACGGGCATCAGCTTCGGCGCCGCGCCCACTCCCAGGTCGTCAATGCCATCGCCCCATGGCCAAGACCCTCCCCTACCCCAGAGCCTTCAGAGCGATAATCCACGGCCGCAGCGGCTTCCTGATCGAACTCTCCCACTACGAAGAGACCCCCCGGACCGGCGCAAGAGAAGAGCTTCGCAGCTGCGGCGAAGCGCCGGAAGGAGGAGGAAGAAGAGTGGAGGCGGCCTTCTCTTCCCGACCAGAGCACCTTCCCGAAAGTTGTCCCGGACGGAGCCCTCGGAGGGCTACGACTAAGGCGCCTTCCAGATGTGCCTTCGAGAGCGGATAGGCCAAACGCCCAGACACAGTTTGAGCACCCCGTTCCATCTTTCTCACTGCCCTACAGTCGCGCCACTCATCTCCATACCCAACTCCACGGCCAACCGAGCGAATGCTCCCCCTCTCGTCCAAGCTCTTGCCCTTAGAGCACCTATCAAAACCTCTCGATGAAACGTAGGCAGATGAGGGCACAGGCGAGGGAAAGGAACGCACGATGAATGTCGTCGCGGCGTTCGTCTCGAATCCTCAGCCGTCGGAACTGGTTGCGCCAGGCATGGGTTCTCTCCACCACCCAGCGGTAGCGGCCGAGCCGGTCCTTCGGCTCGATGCCGCGCCGAGCGATCCGAGGCTTGATCCCTCGGTCTCGACAGCTGCGCCGGCAAGTCGGGTAGTCATAGCCCTTGTCCGCGTGGAGCTTCTCGGGCCGACGCCGAGGACGGCCTCGCGGACCGGGGATCGCCGGCACCTGGTCCAGCACCTTCTCCAACACCTTGGAATCGTGGACGTTGGCGGCCGTCAGCACCACCGTCAGCGGAATTCCTCGTCGATCGACGAGAAGATGGTGCTTCGAGCCCGGTTTGCCTTTGTCCGTCGGGTTGGGACCCGTCTCGCAGCCCCCTTTTTCGCCGCCACGCTCGCGGAGTCGAGCGAAGCACGGCTCCAATCGATCTCTCCCGCTCGCCCGAGCTCCTCCAGCAGCACCCGATGGAGAGCCTCCCAGACGCCGGCTTGCTGCCACCCGTGGAGACGCCGCCAACAGGTCATCCCGCTGCCGCAACCCATCTCCTGCGGCAGCATCTCCCAAGGGATCCCGCTGCGCAGCACGAACAGGATCCCGGTCAATGCGGCTCGATCGGCCACCCGGGGCCGCCCTCCTTTCGGCTTGGGCATCTCGGGCGGAAGCAAAGGCTTGATTCGCTGCCACAGCGCCTCGCTGACCAAGGGTCTCATGGACCCTCAGAATACAGGACCTCAACGCGGTTTTGTTAGGTGCTCTTAGCGAGCCTCCACTTTCGTGACAAAGTCTTCGTACTTCTTCTCCCTAATCTCGTGAATCCTCGCCCAGAACGCGCGAGCCAATCCCTCTGTCGCGTCGTCGTACCCACCCTCCAGCATCCTAATGTACTCACCGATGAATCCTAGAAGCATCCTGTTGATGTCCACTCCCATCGAGCTGCGTTCCTCCTCCTTGAGCCCCTGGAGCAGGTACAGTCGATACGTATCGACGTAGTCTATGTGACTAGCTATGATCCTCGTGGAGTGGAAAATCCCCTCCGGCGATGGCGCACCCTCACTTGAATGCTTGAAACTGAACACAGAGCGCCGGTACTGCTTACTGGTCCATCCTCTCTCGCCCTCAAACTTGCGCCGATAGAACGTGCCCATGAGTCCTAGGTGGGACCGAACAATGCGCTGTACTTCAACAATGTTCCTTGCCCACGCATAGCGATAGGATTTTCCGTTCCCGCTACCTCCCGCTTCGAGCCTCAGCGAGAATAGCGGCTTGTCGTGCTGACACAGCGCTGAGTAGAACTCAAAGTGAGTGAGGAGGAATCGCAAGAAGACGAATGCCGCCGGGTTGAGTGTGACCTGCACATCCTGCAGCAACGCCTCGAAGCTAGCCTTCATGGAGCTACGCTCTCCGAGAGCATCTCTCTCTGCCTGGGTCTCAAGGCTTGCGACCTCCTCTCCAAAGGCATCCCTTCCCATCACCGGCCGACCCCTGATAGTCACCAGATTCACCCAGTTCTTGCGGTAGGCCAAGAAAGCGTCGACAATAGTGCCGACCACCTCTCCTACGGGATACGTAGGCACTGTCGCGGCGAGGATATCGCTCAGCGGGATAGGAGCTAGCGGGTCTCCAATCTGAGTGATGGCCCGTCCCGTTTTTAGATTGCTCAGGTTTAGCAGTGCGGTTAGCACCATTCGCGCATGGAGGCAGTAACCCTCCTTTGGATCCGCCCTCGGGTGCTTTGTGAAGAAAGGGTAGTCTCTGAGAAAATTCCCGGCAAAGAGAAATGTGGTCATGTAGTACAGCAGTGTCCCGCGTAGCCCACGCCTGGCCAGGTCGTTCTCCGACTCCCCAACCAAGCGCCGCAGCCCAATTGGGGGGCCCCCGCCTTCACTACTAGCAGCAGTGAAAAGCGCCTGCACCACCTTTCTGTAGTCCCCGTTAAACAGGGGGAGGGCGATTCTTCGAAGGTAATCGTCGTGACAGGAGTACTCGAATAGTTCGCCAGCGAACTTGACGGCATCCGCGAACCCCTCAGAGGCTTGCTGGCCGGAGCTTGCCGTCAGGCGACCTTTAAAATACTTCGTGCGTGCGCTGACGATCTGTGGATAGAGTTCGACATCGAAGAAGAGTCGAAGGTTTTCTGCATGAAAAGAGTGACCGATGCTGTCGGCGATGTGCGCGTTCAGAACAGCGTTGTTGGCGTCCCTCAAGCAGAAAATGAATACATAGTCTCTGACGAAATCAATCTCCTCCGGAACGGCCTTGCTGTCCTGGAAGAGCATCGTGGCATTGGTCAACACCCAAGCGAATCTGTGGCGGAAATAGTCGGACAGATAATCTACATGTATGGCATCCAAGTTGTCCAATATGACGCAGACACGGCCGTAACGCTTTGCTATTCTTTTTTGGCACAGAAACAGCAACAGAAAGATGTCACTGAACGTAGCTGATAGCAGAAGGGCGTTGCTCGCGCCACGCAGCTCGGCTGTTGTAAGGCGAGCGAGTTCTGCTACCAGCGTCTTGGAGAAATACGGGGTAGACGCATCGAGGTTGGTGTGTAGTTCGTACAGTACATCCTCGAGTTCATCTCTCTGGTGACTCACAAGGAAGCGCTTCACTGCCGCGGCGACCGGATCATCGATTTCCAGAGCGTGGTCTAACTGACTACGCACGACCTCTAACCGTTTAGCTATTTCCGGGGCAAGAGAATCGTGCCCGCTCAACGCCTTGAGCCCATCCACAGCCTCAGCCAAGCGCCAGTCCCGCGGCCCGCTCGGAGGCCTTTCGTCAGGAAGTGGTAACCGACCAAAATCAAGGAAGACACAGCTGCCAGTAAGGTGCCGCCTTTCGAGGTAGTGAAGGAAGGTACTCTTCCCGATACCGCTGAAACCTTCGAGAAACAGAACCCTGATTGTCTGGAGAGGCGTCGACAGCAGCTTCTTGATGCGGTCTGCAAGATCGCGGAGTTGCGCCGTCTCGACGAACAGCTCAGAGAAGAAGGCCCCTTCGTCGAGTGTGCTGCTCAGGTTCTTGTTTGGATCAAAGGGCGACGCCAACAGCACATCCAGGAAGGAGGGAGCTGGTCGGGCCAGGAGCGCATCATGGGATGAGTGCATTGAGTTCACCAAGCTCCTTGAGGATGGCTCCGAGGACGGCCGCCACAAGCGAGAAGAGAAGGGTCAGTATCCAGCGACGGCGTTCGCGGTTTTCGGTGATCCGAAGCAGGGAGGCCACAACAACGGCTCTCGAGACAGTCCTGTTCCTGGCTATTAGGTAATCGCGGAGTTTCTGGGCTTGGGCTGCTGTTGGTGGTATCGCACTGGTGGCTTGCCTGAGAAGCTCCGAGTCTCTGAAGTTGACTGACCTGAAACGTAGTTTGGCCAGAGCTGTGTCGTTGCGCAGTGCGTTGTCGAGGAGGGCCACGTCGTGCGCTAGGCGGTATTCGGGACTCCCAGACAAGGAGCGGAATGGGCGCCGGACGTATAGGAGGTAAAGGCGTTGTAGCGTGTCCAGAAACTCCCGCTCCTCGGGCGAAGATGGGTTCGCGGATAGGAGTTCGACGAATTCAGATGCATTCATTGTTTGTCGAAAGCTTACCACGCAAAGAGTCGTTCCTTCAAGCGTTCGCTGCGCTCTTTCCGCGCCCCACGATTCGGGTTGACACCGATCTGGGGGGATGACCTCTCCCAGGAGAGGAGGAGTCCACGATGTCAGGCAGCAAGGGTGGGCGAGGGGAGGGAGGGTCAGTAGGGGGGTACAGACGGTACAGACCGGGCACATAGGTAACACCTCAGACCGGGGACATCGGTAACAGTCTCGTGGTCCATGCTTGGGCACCATCGGAGGTGCCTGATGCCGTGGGACGAGCGGACACCGATGGACGAGCGAGAGCGTTTCGTCAGGGCGCTGGACAGCTGCTTCTACACGATGAGCGAGCTGTGCGCCTCGTTTGGGATCAGCCGCAAGACAGGCTACAAGTGGGCGGTTCGATGGGCTGAGGAGGGCAAGGCGGGCCTGCGGGACCGCTCTCGGGCTCCCCGGAGCCAGCCCGGCAGGACGGAGCGCCGGTGTGAGCAGGCCCTGCTCGAGGCTCGCCAGCGCCGTCCGGCCTGGGGTCCGCGCAAGCTGCTGGTGCGCCTGGCCTCAGAGCATCCCTCCTGGCCCTGGCCGGCGGC
>DASUEU010000033.1:0-108249 GCA_036274895.1 Thermoanaerobaculia bacterium
ACGCGCCATCGAGCCCAGGGCCTACCTCCTGCGAGCCACCGCCAACGCCCTCAAAGAACCCGGCGCCGTCACCTACCCCTGACCGAACAGGCTGCGGAACACGGCTCACCGGATGGAAGGGGGCGGGGCGAGGTCTTACGCTCCAGGTCCGGTCGTTTCCAGCAAGGGACCTGGTGTAGGGCGGCTTCCAACGCTCGGTCATGCTCGGAGCGCAGTCCTCTCTGTGGCCCGAAACTCGGCATTATGGAGGCTGACGTGATCCTCACCTGCAAGCGGCTGCGAGCAAGCCCCCAAACAGCTCTGGACGTCCAGAGGACGGTGTAGAAATCTCGATAGCCCAGGCACTCAGAATACAAGCGCTCGGCCTAGTTTGCCGTGGAGACGGATGAGGAGCGAAAAGCTATGAGTCGCCATCACACTGGGAGCGCACTCCCTTGAAGCAGCGGGGCGCGGCTTCGGCGAGAGGCGGCCGCCGATGACTGAAGTGGGAGTTCCCGTCGAGGGGATGTACGAAGACGCCAAGCGTTTCCTTAGGACCATAGCCACTCCTATCGTTCGACCAATACAGGTTCGCTTCCGGCGCCGGCGGGCACTAGCGCTCTTCGCTCCAAACCTCGCCGACCATCCAAGGTCTGTAACTGACTTGGTCGACTACTATAACTGGCATGAGGATGGCAAGGACTGGATTTCTAAGAAGGGCTTTCTGATTTCCTGCTCTTTCGGGGAGATCATGCGATTTTGGATTCAGCCAGATCACTTTGTTCCCTACGAGGCTCGACTGTTGCGGTTCCAGAGAGCAGGTGGAAAAGTCGAGAGGGTGTTCCTTCTAGGGGCTGATCTGGCCGACCCGATTCGCCTTTGGGCCCTGCAGAGAGTCTTGCTGCGGCACGAAATCCTGGGCTTCAGCCCGAAAGTTCGAACAATGCTAGATCTTCGTGAGCCCCTTGGCCGCCTTGGGATCTCCGCTGGCATGGCGGCTTCCCTCAATGGTGAGGTTGCCTATTTCCTCCAGTTTCCGTCGGATTCAGAGGTACTAATGGTTCGGACGACGGACTCCGCAATAGCACGGCGGACTGAGAACGTACTTCATGGCTTTGCGCGCAATGCTGACTCCTTCTCCTCCTGGTACGCACGGCAAGTACACACCCTCCCCGCGGAAGTCGTGAAGCAAGTGGAGTTCGACGTGGGGGCTGTTGAGGAGGTCGCACGTTGACCACTGGGCCCGTTGGCTACGGTCCCTGCATTCTAGGTGCAAACAAGCTCGACCTTGATCCAGGCGAAGCTGCAGAGTGGATCTGGCGCCAGCGTGCTTCGCCAGACGATAGTCCACCGGAGACACGTTCTCACTTCCGAGCATGAGGAGCGCAACATGCCAAACTATTGGGTCGTCGGCGCGATGTGGGATGGGCACGAGGATCAAGCGGAGGCATTCGTACGTCGAGGCTACTGGAGGCTCGGCTGGACTGACGAGGAGCAACCGAGACAGGCCGAACTCCGCGATAACATTCAGCCAGGAGATCGAATCGCTATCAAGAGAATGCTCGGGCAAGGCTCGAACCAAATTGAGATCAGAGCGCTCGGTGTCGTCACGGAGATTGACCCCGAAGACAAGCGCGTCTATGTTCACTGGGCGACGCGCGACCTCATCACCCGCCGGGTAGAGTCTAGAGGTTGCTTTGCGTCCATTCACCCCTCGTTCGACCCGAGTGATCCTTGGACTCGCGAAGTCTTCCAACTCTAGCCCGGCTTTGGACGCTTGGACTTCCGGTCTAGGCGAGTGACGTCCTGTCTTCACCCTGCCTTCCAGCGCCTGTGACGGCTGTTTTGAGGGTGAGTCGGCTGGGGGCGAGCCGGAACGGCATCGCTTGCGACGAGCTGGCCCACCTCGTAAGGGCTGGCTGTATGTGATCTCGCGGCCGGATCCCCGCGCTGCTCACCCAGCGCTGGCCAGCCTGGGTCCGTGCGACGCTCTAGGCAGGCATCGGCCTGCTGGCCATGCTGGCGAGCCCTCTCGCCTGCTTGCCGGTTCAGAGTCCGAGCGGTGACTCCCTCAGCGGCCTCCTTTCGGCTTGTCGGAGGACCGCCTTGAGCAGTTGGAGCGCCAAGTCAACCATGTCGCGGGAACGAGAACCGGTGTCAGTTCCCAGCCTCTCTTCACTCCCCTCTAGGAATTCGCCCCACCCCCTGTAACAAACCTCCCCCCTCCGACCCCAAGGAGCTTCGAGTCGCACCCTTGGTCCGCATGGAGGCGGCCGGGTGGCCTTCGACCTCGAGGAGGTGTGCATGGCATCCGCTTTGGTCATCCCCGGTGTTCAGGTCAGGACCCTCTTCGAGCCCTCCCCGGTGCTCCCCGGTGCCACCGGCATCCTGGGCGTGGTCGGGGTGGTGGACCGAGGCCCGACCGCGCCGACCCGGGTCGGCAATTTCAGCGAGTTCGTCGAGCTCTTCGGTCCGGCCAGCCGCTACACCTTGCCGGAGGTCCGCACGGCCTTCGGCAACGGCATCTCGCAGGTCGTGGTGGCGCGCATCGAGCCGGGTCGCGGCACCAAGGCCAGCCTGCGCTTGAAGGACGACGACGGCGAAGAGATGGCCGTGCTCGAAGCCCGGGCCGAGGGCACCTGGGCCCGCCAGCTGGCGGTGCGGGTGACCCAGGTCAAGGCCCTCTCGGGCCAGGGCGTCAAGTACGTCAACCTCGAAGTCCTCTACCAGGGCCGCGTGATCGAGAACCACGACGGCCTGGTGATGGACGAGACCAGCCCGGACTCCTTCTTCGACCGCATCAACCGCGGCTCGCGGGTGCTGGTGGCCCGCGATCCCCTGTTCGACAAGGCCCTGCCGCGCACCGCGGCCAAGACCGACCTGGGCGACTCCGAGGCCCAAAGCGCCAAGGCCCGGCTCAAGGCCGGCGCGGTGGACGTCATCGCCGTCGAGGCCAAGCGGGCCGGCCGCGCGGGCAACCAGGTCGCCCTGCGGGTCGCCGAGGGCCAGGCCAGCCTGTCTCTGCCGGGGGCGGCCGACGCGCCGAGCCTGGTGGTGCGGGCCAAGCAGCCCGGGGCGGACGGCACCAACCTGCGGGTGGCGGTGGTCGATGCCGGGGACTCCAAGGTCAACCTGGTCATCGCCAACGTCGGCGTGCAGCCGCCCCAGCCGGGGCGGGTGCTCGGTCCCTTCGCCAAGGTGGAGGAGATCCCGCCCAAGCTGGTGGGCGACCCCGAGGTGGTGGTGGAGGTGCGCGGCGCCGTGCTGCCGGCGGTCAAGCCCGCGGCGGCGCTCGCGGCCACGCGGACGATTGAAGTGGTCGCCGAGGGCCGGGACACCGGTGTCTACCCCAATCTCGCCGACCTCGACGCCATCGCGGCGATCCACGACCCGGTGGTCAAGCTCGAAAAGGTGGGGGCGGCGACCCAGCTGCCCACGCCGGGCGACGCTGCCCTCGAGGGCGGGCGCAACAAGGGAGCGGCCCTGGCCCTGTTCGGGGACGCCGACGACAAGCGCGCCCTGGCCGAGCTGGTGCCCCTGGCGGGGGTGAATGACCGCATCGCGACCGCCGTGACCCAGGCGGTCTCGACCCTGGACGGCTCGACCGCGGTGGTCAACCTCGCCCTGTTCCGCAACGACGAGCCCGCCGAGACCTTCGCCAACCTGACGATGGATCCGGACGATCCGAACTACCTGCCCTTCGTGCTCGGGGGCTCGGCCCTGGTGCGGGCCTTCGACCTCTTCGCGCGCAGCCGGACGACCTCCTACCCGGCCCACATGTCCCGCCCGGTGGCGCTCACCGGCGGCAGCTCGCCGTTGCCGGAGGACTACCAGGGGGCCCTCGAGCGGCTGGAAGCGGCCGAGGAGGTCGACCTGGTCATCGCCTCGGTGGCCCACCAGCTCGGGGACGCGGACGTGCGCAGCGTGCACAAGTCGGTGGTGGCGCATTGCTCGAAGATGGCCGAGGTGGCCCGCAACCGCATCGGCCTGGGCTCGGTGACGGCGGCGGAGAGCTCCAGCGTGGCCCAGATCCTCGACCACGCCAACGACGTGCGCAGCGATTACTTCATCCTCGCGGCCCCCGCGGGCTCGGAGGCGGCCGTGGCCGGCCTGCTGGGTCGCCAGGACTTCTTCGAGTCCCCGACCTTCAAGACCGTGGCGGACCTGGGCGTGCCGGCCGGCACCTACAGCGACGCCCAGCTCACGCAGCTGGTCTCGGGCAACGTGCTGGTGGTCAACCAACGCCGCAAGCTGGGGACCCTGGTGATCAAGGGCCTCTTGACCAGCGGCCGGCAGGTCAACGTGCAGCGCACGGCGAACAAGGCGGTGCGCGAGGTCAAGGCCATCTCGGACGTCTACATCGGCCTGCTCAACAACGAGGGCACCCGCAACGCCCTGCGCCAGCAGATCTTCGCCATGCTGCTCCAGATGGAGAAGGACGGCGCGCTGGTGCCCTCGACCGACGGCAGCGACCCGGCCTTCGGCGTCGACGTGCACTCGACGCAGGCGGACTTCGCCAACGGCATCGTGCGCATCGACATCAAGGTGCGGCCGGTGCGCGCGATCGACTACATCTACGCCACCATCCTGGTCAAGAACTAGGCCGGCGGGCGAGCTTGAGGGAGCGGAATCATGCCGCAGATCTATACCGCGTTCGCCTCGGAAGTGAAGGTCAACCAGGAGACGATCGAAGGGATCCAGTCGATCGATTATCGGGAGGTGAAGAACCGCCAGCACGTGGGGGCCGTGGGCACGGACGAGCGCATCGCCGTCTACTTCGGCCTCAAGGTGGTCACCGGCCGCATCCGGGTCGCCTCCGCCAACTTGACGCTCGACGGCCTGGTGCAGTCGAACGAGGAGTTCTCGATCCTGGCCACCCTGCGCCACCGCGACACCGAGCGCAAGGTCAGCTTCGACGGCTGCTACATGGAGGAGAAGAGCTTCGCCATGGGCGCCGAGGGCCACGGCGAGACCATCTACGCCTTCACCGCCACTCGACTGCGAGAGGAGTAGGCCGCCGTGGCGGCGTACGTGGACCCGGCGGCCGGGGTGGTGCGGGGCAACGGCCGGGCTTGGCCCTTCGAGCTGGACCCCGCCACCGGCACAGCCCAGGTGGAGGTGGACGGCCGACCGCTGCGGCTGCGGCCCCTGTCCTGGCGGGAGAAGCGCAACCTGGCTCGCTTCGCCCCCGCCGGCCCGGAGCTGCTCGAGCGGATGCTGCTCCAGGCCAGCCTGGGGGCGAGCGCGGGGGTCGAGATCCCGGCCGCGGAGCGGGAGGGCCTGCTGGCGCTCGGCCTTTGGCTCAACGCGCCGGCGGAGCCGCTCCTGCCCCTGGAGAGCCTGCTGCTGGCGCAAGTGGGGGTGGAGGTCGCGCAGCAGCTGCACTGCTCGCCCCCGGAGCTCGACGGCTGGCCGGCCTGGGAGGTGGAGGCCACCTGGCAGGTGGTGCGGGGCCGGAGCGCGGGCGAAGGGGAAGCTCCCCCGGCAGCGCGGCGCGCGGCAAACCCGGCCGGGGCGCCCGTCGAAGACGACGGCCTGACGCGCATCCTGATCGTGCCGGACGAGCCGGCCCCCCCCGAAGTGGCTAGCACCTCGGTGGGCGGCGGGATCCTCCCCGAAGTGCCTGGCACCTCGGTGGGCGGCGGGATCCTCCCCGAAGTGCCTGGCACCTCGGCGCGCCGTGGGAACCTCCCCGAAATGGCTGGCACCTCGGCGGGCGGCGGGAGCCTCCCCGAAGTGGCTGGCACCTCGGCGCGCGGTGGGCACCTCCCCGAAGTGGCTGGCACCTCGGTCGCCCTTGGCGGGGTGGAGGACCCGGATGCCGCGCTCGCGGCCCTGATCGCCTCGATGCCTGGCTTCGAGGGCGCGGCTGGCTGGCCGGTCGCGCTGCCGGGGCTCGCGGCGCCTGCCCGGTCCGGGTGGCCGGAGGCGGTCGAAGCTCCCGCTTGGTCCCTCGGGTCGTCGCCCCCAGGCTCGCCGGGGGAGGACCTGGAAGAGCTTTTCGACCTGCTCGCCGAGCGGCTGGAAGAGGCCGCCCTCGACCAGGGCATCGACCTGGAGGGATGAGCGATGCCGGCACCGATGATCGACGACCTCGAGCTCGCCGCCGTCCAGATCCTGCGCCACGAGGCGGACGCCGGCTTCGCGCAGCAGCGCGTGGCCGGCCTCGACGGCACCCTGCACCAGAAGCTCGGCCGGCGCTCGCACCGGGTGTTGATCGCCGGCTATCTGCTGCCGGGCACGGCCGAGGCGGACCTCGAGACCCTGCAGAAGAAGGCCGCCTCGGGCGAAGAGGTCACCTTCACGGCGGACATCACCACCGCCCTCGAAGTGGAGAAGATGGTCATCGAACGCTTCCGGGCCGAGCAGCGGGTGGGCCGACCGGGGCAGATCGCTTACGCCCTGGTGCTGGCCGAGAGCCCGCCCCTGCCGCCGCCGGCCGAGCTGTCCTCCTTCGGCGGGCTGGGCGGCCTGGACGGCTTCGGGCTCGGCGACCTGGGCTTCGACCCCGGTGCCCTGGGCGACGTGCTGGGGGAGGTCTCGGACCTCGCCGGTGACGTGATGGGCGCCGTCGACGCCGCCCTCGACGCGGTCCAGCAGCTCCAGGCCCTGGCCGACCTGGCGGACCTCGGCAACTTCGCCAACCCGGTCAAGCCGATGCTCGACAAGGTGGGGGAGCTGGGCTCGCTGGCCGGGGACTTCAGCGGCCTCCTCGACCAGGCGCGGGAGCTCTGAGCCATGACCACCCTGCTCGCCCCGGCCTACACCTTGACCCTCGGCAGCCAGCAATGGAGCGAGCAGCTGCTCGGCCTGGAGCTGGATCTGGCCGCCGGCCCGGGGGTGGATGCCCTGGCTCTCCGGCTGCCGGCGGGGGCGCCGATGTCCGCCGGCCTGGGTGACCCGGTCGAGCTGGTGCTGGCCAGCGGCGAGAAGGAGGAAACCGTCTTCACCGGCACGGTCGAGGCCGTCGGCCGCCGGGCGGAGGAGATCGCCGTGCGCGCCCTCGACGCCGCCGGGGTGATGGCCCGGCTGCGGCCGGCGGTGACCTGGGAGAAGGTGACCGCCGGTACGGTGATCCAGAACCTGGCGGACGAAGCCGGGGCCGAGGTCGGCGAGGTGGCGGACGGCGTCGAACTGGCGTTCTACGTGGCCGACCCGAGCCGTACGGCCTTGGAGCACGCGGTGCGGGTGGCGGCCTGGAGCGGCGCCCTGGTGACCGTCTCCGCCGACGGCCGGTTGGAGGCACGGGTGATCGACGCCGCCCAGAGCGAGGTGGCCCTGCGCTGGGGGCGCGAGCTGACCGGCTTTTGCCGCCGGGAGCGGACGCACGCGGTGGAGAGCTTCGTCGTCGCCGGCGAGGGCGGCGCCGGCGCCACCGACAGCCCGGAGGCCCTGCGGCCGGTAGCCGACTTCTTCGCCGGCTCCCGCCCGGACGGTCCCTCCCTGGCCCACCGCTTCGAGTTCGCCCCGGCTCTGCGCACTGGCCCGGGCGCGGCCACGGCCGGCGCCGCCCGCGGCCGGGCTGCCAGGGCACAGGCCGACCGCGGCTGGTTCGAGGCCTTCCTGCAGCCGGACCTGCGCCCGGGCACGGTGGTGGAGATCCAGGACGCCCCGGCGGGCCTGGTCGCCGGGCCCCTGTGGCTGACCCGGGTGCGCCATCGCCTGGGGCCGCGGGGCGCCGTCACCCGCGCCTGGTTCGCCAAGGGGGGGGACAGCTTCGATCCCCTGGCCCTGCTGGGCGCCCTGGCGGGACTCTTCTAGCGCGGGAGAACGAGCCATGCACCGCGTCCTCAACACCGTCCGCAGCATCGCCCGCCACGAGCTGGCCCAGCACTGGAGCTCGGCCCTGGGGCTGGTGACCTCGGTGCACGGTGCGAGCGGCGGCTCTGGCGATTACCACGCCTGCACCGTCGAGCTGCGGGAGACCGGCCTGGTGCTGCCCAAGGTGCCGATCGCCGTGGGCCTGATCGGCCAGGCCTCCCTGCCCCGGGAAGGGGACCTGGTGGTGGTGCTCTTCGCCGGCGGCGACCTCCACGCCCCGGTGGTGGTGGGGCGGCTCTACGACGAAGAGGTGGCGCCCCCGAAGCACGGGCCGGGGGAGACGGTGATCTCGCTGCCCGGGGACGAGACCGACGCCACCAAAGCCCTCGAGCTGCGGGTCACGACCCCCGGCGACGGCAGCCGCCAGCTCGCCCTGGTGCTCGACGGCAGCGTGCGGGTGGAGGTGGTGGTGAAGGACGACGGCATCCTGCTGAAAGCCCAGGACGCCCAGCTCTCGCTGACCCAGACGGGCAGCTCGGACGGCAAGGCCGAGCTCAAGGTGGGAGAGGCCAAGGTGACCCTCGAGCAGAGCGGCGACATCACCTTCGACTGCTCCGGAACCTTGAAGCTCAAGGCCGGCAAGATCGAGATCGCGGGCGACGCCGAGGTCAAGGTCTCCGGCCAGACCATCGACCTCAACTAGCGCTCCCAGAGATCAAACCCAGAGACCAAACCCGGAGACCAAGCCCATGGGCCAGCCCGCCGCCAAGGCCAACGACAGCGTCCTCGCCACGGACACCCACATCGTGATGGTGCCGGCCGGGCCTTCGTTGGTGCCCACGCCGCTGCCGCATCCCTTCACCGGCAAGATCACCGGCGGCACCGTGGCCACGGTCAAGGTCGGCGGCCAGGCCGCCGCGGTGGTGGGCTCGACGGCCGACAACGTGCCGGCCCACCTGCCCACCCCGCCCGGGGTCAGCTTCCAGAAGCCGCCTTCCAACCAGGGCACCATCCAGGTCGGCAGTGCCACGGTCAAGATCGGCGGTAAGGCCGCGGCCAGAAACGGCGACACCGCCGTGACCTGCAACGACCCGGCGGACGCCCCAGTGGGCTCGGTGGTGGCGGCCGGCACCGTCTTCATCGGCGGGTAGAGCCATGGCCGAGCCCAACACCAGCCGCCTCGGCGCCGACCTGGCGCTCACCCGCTACACCGGCGTGGCCGGCGGCCCGCCGCTCCTGGAGGCTGATTCCTGGGGCAGCCTGGACCTGCGGGCGGTGCCCGGCGGGCAGGGTGGTCTGGCCCAGCCCGTGGAGCCCAGGGATCTCGGCACCGTCGCCGGGCGGGCCAACCTGGGGCAGGCGATCCTGCTCCGGCTGCTCACGCCCAAGGGGGCGTTGACCGGCCTCGCCCATCCAGCCTACGGCAGCCGCCTGACCAGCCTGATCGGCGGTCCCAACCGTGTAACGACCCGCAACCTGGCGCGCCTCTACACCCTGGAAGCGCTCGGCGAGGAACCCAGGGTGCGTCAAGTACTGGGGCTGACGGTCAGCCCGGTACCGGGCCAGCCGGACACCCTCCGCATCGAGCTGGCCGTGCTGCCGATCGACGAGAGCGAACCCTTGACCCTGACCCTGGACCTCAACCTGTGACCGCCCCCCGGACCCCCCCGCCGCCCGCCTCCCCAACGGGAGGCCGCCCCTCATCTGGTTCCCACGCTCTGCGTGGGAACCCAGCAAACTCGGCCCACGCTCTGCGTGGGAACCCAGCAAACTCGGCCCACGCTCTGCGTGGGAACCCAAGTCCGGCCGCTCCGCGGCCTCTCTCGGTTGTCATCCTGAGCGTAGCGAAGGATCTGGGCGGGGGCGCCCTTTCCCTTCCCCCAGGTCCTTCGCTTCGCTCAGGACGACAAATGGGGCCGGGAGGCCCTCCGTCGTGAGCTTCATCGACCGCACCTTCCCGGACGTCGTCCGCGACGTGCTCACCAACCTCACCCAGGGCGTGGTGGGGGAGACGCACCGGATCGAGAGCTATGACCCCAAGGCCCGGCCCCTGGTGCTGCCCGAGGTGGTGCTCCAGCGCCGGCCGGTGCGGCGGGTCTCCTTCGTACGCGGCTTCGTGGCGGCCCCCGAGCCGGACGACGATCCCCTCCCCTACACCTTCGGCCTTGCGGACTACCAGCTCGTGCCCTTGACCGAGGGCGGAGCGGACCTCGCCAGGCTGCGCTTCCTGCCCTTCGGCAAGCGGCCGGCGCCGGGCACCGACCTCCTCGTCAACTACTACCCCCGCTCGACCGACGCCACCCCGATCACCGATTTGAACGTCGGCAGCGTGGCCCGCACCTTGGTCGAGGCCGTCAGCCGGGAGCTGGCCCTCTCCTGGGCCCAGCTGAACCTGGTCTACGACTCGGCCTTTGTCGGCACCGCCTCCGGGCCTTCCCTCGAGCGGGTGGTCGAGCTGCTGGGCGTTCGCCGCTTCGAGGCCGGCCGTGCCGCCGGGGCGGTGACCTTCCGCCGCCGGCCGGGCCTCGCCGGCAGCATCACCATCCCCGCCGGCACGCCGGTGGCGGACGGCGCCGACAAGGTGCGCTACGAGACCGTCGAGAGCCACGAGATGCTGGCCGGCGAGTCGGTGGCCGAGGTCCGGGTGCGCGGCACCTCGACCTCGACGCCGCCGGTTGAAGCCGGGGTGCTGACGGTGATCCAGCGGGCCATCGCCGGCCTCGAGTCGGTGTCCAACGAGCGGCCCACCTCGCGGGCGAGCGAGCAGGAGACCGACGAGCAGCTGCGCGAGCGGGCCCGCTCAGCCCTCTTGGCCAGCGACAAGGGCACCCCGGCGGCGATCCGCTTCGGCCTGCTCCAGCTGCCCGAGGTGCGCGACGCCCGGGTGATCGAGATGCCCAACGGCGTGCCGGGGGAGATCCGGGTGGAGGTCGCTCTCGACCCGCCCCAGCCGGCCGACAGTCCCCTGCCGCCGCGGGTCAAGGCCCGCCTGGACGAGCTGCGGCCGGCGGGCATCCGGGTGCTCGGGGTGGGGGCCGGTGTCACCGAGGCGGTGGCCTCCCTGGTCCTCACCCTGGCCGGGCCGCCCCGCCCGCCGGCGGACGTCGAGCCCATCCGGGCGGCGGCCCGCGACCGCCTGCTCGCCGAGGTGCAGAAGAAGGGCGTGGGCGAGACCCTCCGGGTGCGGCCCCTCTCCGCCGCCCTGCTCGCCGACTCCCGCCTGGTGGACGTGGTCCTGACCCTGGGACGCAAGGGCAGCCCAGCCGCGGCCGAAGGCGCGGACCTGGTGCCCGACCCGGGGACCTCGGTGAGCCTGGCGGCGGAGGACGTGTCCTTCCAGCCCCTGCTCTTCGACCCGCCGGCGGCGCTCGGGCCGGTCCAGGTCGAGGTCCGCCTGAAGGCTGCCCTCACCCTCGAGGCCGGGGTGAGCGCTGAGGCGGCCAAGCAGACCCTCACGGCCAAGCTCAAAGGCTTCTTCGCCCAGCTGGCCCCCGGCACCGCGATCGACAGCGCCGCCCTGCTCGCCGCCCTGCGCCAGGAGGGCCAGTACGGCCTCGACCCCCTGACCCTGGTGGTGACGCTGACCGCCGGTGACCAGTTCTTCCAGATCGCCGAGGGCGGCGGGGCCTTCACGGTGCAGCCGGAGCAGACCTTCGAGGTGGTGGCCGTGGAGATCGGGCCGTGAGCCACCTCGACCGCATCCTCGACCTGCTGCCCGCGCCCTATTCGGTGGCGCCGGACTCGGTCATTGGACAACTGCTCGGCACCCTGACCCTGGAGCTCGACGCCTTCGACGAGGACCTCGGGCGCCTCCAGCGCAGCCACTGGATCGGCACCGCCGAGCGCCTCGAGGACGCCGCCCGCCTGGGCGAGCTGCTCGACGTCCCGCCCCTGCCCTGGGAGACCCTCGCCACCTACCGCGCCCGCCTGCTGCCCCTGGTGGCGGCGCGCCTGGCCGGCAGCCTCTCCCCGGAGGAGTTGGAGCGCTTCGTCTTCGACTATCTGTCGCGCACCGAGAGGGCGGACGCCCTGGACAGCCTCTTCCTGCCCCCCGGCATCGGCCGCCTCGACCGCGAGCAGGCTTTCGGCCGCAAGGCGGCGGGAGCGAACTTCCGTCCCCTCGCCCTGGTGGAGAACCCCGAACGGCGGGTCGCCAGCCAGGCCCTGCTCGGCCGCAACGGCCTCGTGCCCTATCTCTTCCGCTGGCAGGAGGAGAACCAGGGATTGGATGACACCGTGGCCGAGCTGCGCCTCGTCGGCCTCGCCGGCGGCCGGACCGCCGTGCCGATGCTGCTCAACCGCACCACCGGCGACCTGCTCGGCTACCGCGGGGTGCTGCGGGTGGGCGAGGTGCTGGATCTGACCCTGGCGCCCGAGGCCGGCGGCGAGCGAGCGCGCCGGGCCCGGGCCGAGCTGGACGGCCGGGACGTCACGGCCCGCCTGTTCGGGGGCGGCGGCTTCTCGTTGGCCTCTGGCTGGCAGCCGGAGAAGCTCGAGGAGGGGCCCCAGCTGCCCCGTCTGGCGCGGGGCCGCAACGAGTGGATCTACCTCTCGGTGGGCCTCTTCGACACCAAGGGGCTCGATCACGTGTTCTTCGCCCTGGCCGACGACGAGCTCTACGAGGGCGTCTTCGACCAGACCCGCTTCGACCACGCCCTCTTCCCCTCGGGGCCGGCGGCCCGCCTGGCGATGAGCTGGGTGGAGACCACGCCCGCCGCCTTCGAGGTGCGGGTGCCGCGCTACCTGGTGGCCGAGCCGAGCGAGCTGGCGGCGGCCGGGCCGAAGCGGCCCTGGCAGATGGTGGCCGAGGGCCTCGAGAGCTCCGTCGCCGCCCTCCACGCGGCCGGCGTCCGCCCGGCAGTGCGCTTCGTGCCGTTCGTGGAGACCCAGCGACAGCAGGCCCGGGTGCAGCTGCCCTGGGTCCGCCTGGACGCCGAGACCGCCTCGCCCGGTCGTGACGCCGGATTGAGCCTGGGTGGGCGCTTCGGCGAGTCGACCTTCGGAGGGACCCGCTTTGAATAGCCGAAAGCAGAGACCCGAGCACACCGCGCCCCGCGGCCGGCTCACCCTCACGGTCAGCGATCCGGGAGGCCGCACGGTCGCCGAGCGCCGGGTGGGCAACATCGTGCTGCGCCAGGGGGCGGCGATCATCGCCGGCCTCTTCGCCGGCCAGAACGGCGCCGCGCCGATCAACCGCATCCAGGTGGGCTTCGGCACCGAGGGGGGCGATCCCTCGCTGGCGAGCCTGACTCCACCGGACCCGCCGATCGATCCCGTGCACCTCTCGACCCCGCTCGGCCCCGAGGCCTTCGGGGTTGTGACCGACGGAGCGAGGGCCGTCCAGGTCTCGATCCAGGCGGTGTTCAAGCCCACCGAAAACCTGAAGGACGTCACCGAGGCGGGTCTCCTGGCGGGAGACCAGCTCTACAACCAGGTGGTCTTCGAGCCGGTCGAGCTGCGCATCGGCCAGGACGTCACCTTCTTCTGGGAAGTCGACTTCCCCTTCGGGCACTGAGCCCCGAGAACGGGAAAGGGCAAGGCGATGCAAGACCTGAGGCTATCCATCCTGGGCTTTTCCGCGGTCAACCGCGACTTGACCGTCGAGCTGCGCGATCCCTTGACCCGCGAGGTCAAGCGCGAGGTGCGGCCCTTCCTCGATGGCACCGTGCGCATCCCCAAGCTCGACGCCGGGGCCTACGAGCTGCACGTGCGCCACCCCAACCTCGCCCTGCCGGTCTTGACCCGGCCGATCCGGGTGCTGCCCCACGGCGAGACCAAGATCTCCCTGGTGATCGATCCGGCGAAGTTCCGCAACACGCCGATCGAGGACATCCCGGACGCCAACCTGGGGCCGGTGACCGACAGCGTGCGCTCGATCGCCGAGACGGTGGCGCCGCTCTCCGCCAAGGCGCCCGGGGAGGCGATCCGCGCCAGCGACTGGAACGCTCTCGCCGGGGCCGTGCGCGATCTCGCCGAGGCGGTGGCGGAGCTGACCCGGCTGGTCGCGCCCCAGGGCCACGACCACCCCGAGCTGGTGCGCAAGTTCGACGAGGTCGCGGGCAACTTCCAGAGCCTGATCGAGAGCGTCTCGGCCTCGCTCACCGAGCTGCAGCGCCAGAAGCAGCTCGACGTCATCAAGGAGCAGGTCACGGGGGTGCTCACCGAGGCCGGCATCGCCCCGGACGAGCCCCGCGGCAAGGAGCTGCTGGAGGTGGTCAAGGGCCTGGAGGAGGCATCACACGGCTCGCCCCGGGACTTCGGCCGCAAGTCCCGCGAGGCCGGGGCCCTCTTGGGCAGCAAGTTCGAGCGCCTGGTCGAGGAGAAGCCCGAAGTGGGCAACTCGGATCCGGGCAAGGGCCTGGGCATCCTGGTGGACAGCCTCAAGGAGCAGCGCTCGACGACCTTCCAGGCCGAGATCGACCACCAGCGCAAGTCCAGCCGGCGGCTCACCGCCGGCCGCAGCTTCGGGGGCTAGGCCATGGCAGAGCTGGGACAGCTGCGCCGCATCGCCGCCCTGGTCGAGCGCCTCGAGCCCCTGGCCAGTGCCGGGCGCAAGAAGACGGGCGACCGCATCGAGGCCGAGGACTGGAACACCGTGGTCGAGATCCTGCTCGGTGTCCTGGGCGTGGACCGGGGCCAGGAAGAGGCCCTGGTCTCCTCGCTGGCCGACCGCTTCGCCCCGGCGGACCACCAGCACCCGGGGGAGGTCACCGCCGACTGGCTCTCCGCGGACCTCCAGGCCAGGCTGGCCGGCGGCGGCGAGAGCGTGGCCACCCGCCGCCTGGTCGACGAGCTCGACGGGCGCATCTCCGGTCTGGCCAGCCAGGTGGCGGCGCTCTCCACCCAGGTGGAGGGCCTCCAGGCCAGCCTGGACCGCGCCGCCGCCGGCGAGCTCGACCGCGGCCGGACCCTGCGCAACTTCGAGGCCCGCTTCACCAACCTCGAGAGCGTGCGCGCCGTGGTGGGCAACCTGGGCAACCAGGTCAGCGGCATCACCGGCAAGGTGGACGAGCTCCTGGCCCTGCGTGGCAACCTGACCGACGAGCAGGGCAACCCCCTCGACCTGCGCGGCCTGCGCACCGAGGTCGGCAACCTCACCACCCTGACCAAGAACTTCAACGGCGTGGACGGCCGGCCGCTCAAGCTCGCCGAGCTCGAGCTCCAGCTGCGCGATCTCTCGGACGTGGTCGGGGCGGGCGGCAGCCGCGGCTTCGAGCACGTGGTGACCCAGGTGGCCGACCAGGTGCGGCCGGCCCTCGAGAGCCGGGTGCAGCAGGCGGTGGACCTGGCCCGCGACGAGGAGCGCGAGCAGCGCCTGGCGGGGGAGGGCCGGCTGCGCTCCGAGATCGCGACGTCGGTGGCGGCCTCCCGCGACGGCCTCACCCAGACCCTGGGCCAGCTCACGGCGGCGAGCGAGACGCGGCTTTCGGGCCGCCTCGACGAGCGCCTGGCCACCGCCTCCGCCCAGATCGCCCGCGACGCCTCGGCGGCGGCCGCGACCCTGGTCACCGATCGGCTGGCCAACCTGCCGGCGCAGGTGCGCGGCGAGGTGGCCACGGCGATCACCCCAGTCCGCGCCGAGCTGGCGGCCAGCCTCCAGGCCGACCTGCGGACCCAGGTCAGCGGCGTCGAAGGGCGCCTCAACACCCGCCTCGAGCGCACCGAGCGGCGGGTGGACGGCCTCGAGATCCAGCTGCCCCGGCGCCTCGGCGAGCTGGTGGACGCCCGGGGCCTCGAGCTCGAGGACCGCCTGGGCCAGAGCCTCGAGGGCCGCGTGGCCGCCGCCACCGACGGCCTGCGCGCCGAGATCGCTCCGCGCATCGCCGCGGCCGCGGACGAACGCCTGGGGGACCTCGACGAGCGGCTGGCCGGCGCCGTGGCGGGCCGCCTGGGCGACCTCGACGAGCGGGTCGGCCGCGCCGTGGCCCAGGCCACCGCCGACCAGGGGCAGCGGGTCGCCGAAGAAGTGCAGGTGCAGCTCGGCCAGTTGGACGTGCCGGGCCGCATCGCCGGGGCCACCCAGACCCTGGGCGGCCAGCTGCGCGCCGAGCTGAGCCGGGGCCTGGCCGAGCAGCAGGCGCGCACCTCGACCGCCATCGACGGCGCCCTGACCCTGGTGCGGGGCGAGATCGGCGCCGCCTCGCGGGCCGCCAGCGACGACGCCGTGCGCCGCTCCAAGGCCGAGATCGCCGGGCTGGAAGGCCGGCTGCGCCCGGACTCCCTGCGGCCGGTGGTGATCGGGCCGGTGATCCGGCCGATCGGCTAGGCGGAGAGCGACGACCATGCTAGCGGCTCTCGAACGGCAGCTCGTGGCGATCGTCGCCGACGGCCTGGCTGGGCGGCCCGCCCTCGGGGTGGTCGTCGGCAGCCAGGGCGGCGAGCCGGCGGCCGGGGCGGGCGTGGTGCGGGTGGCCCTGTCCGAGCTGGCCAGCCTGGCCAGCTTCCCTCCCGGGGAGACCGTGGTCTCCGGCCCCGCCGGGGCCCGCCAGAGCCGGCGCGTGCTGCCCTTGGCGCTCTCGGCCCGGCTGGAGCTGGCGCGCCGTCCCGCCGGGGCCTCGGCGGCCGAGGTGGCGGCGGCCCGCGGCCTGCTGCTCGACGATCTCTCGCTCGTCGCCCATCGCCTGGCCGACCCGGCCGTGCGCGGCGGACAGGCCTTCGCCGTGGCCGGGCCGGACCCGGGCTTTGCCGTCAGCTCCTGCGTCCTGCGCGAGGGCAACGGCGTGGCCGAAGCCGCTGCGCCTCTGTTGGGCGCGAGGCTCGCCTACGAACTGCGGGCCGAGATCTGGCCCACCGAACCGCCCCAGCCGGAAGGGGAGATCAAGGTCGTCGACACCGAGGTGGAGACCCGGCCATGAGCGGCGCCCTCCAGGCCCTGTTCTACGCCCGCGACCTGGCGCCGACCCTGGTCCAGCTCCAGGCTTTGCAGATCGAGCCCTTCGTGGTCGACAAGGTGGAGCTGCCCGAGGAGCGAGGCGGCGAGGTGGTGCGCGAGCTGGCGGTGCCCTTCCTGCCGGACATGGACGAGGTGGAGGTCTCGGAGGCGCGCCTGGCCTTCTCGGCTCTGCCGCGCCCCCTCGCGATCGAGGGCTACCAGGCCCGGGCCATCGCCAGCGGCACCGACGCCGGGGTGGTGGTCACCCTCGCCAAGCCCGGCCGGCTGCGTGAGGTCGAGCTGGCCGCGACCCTGCCCCAGCCAGTGGCCGGAGCGCCGCCGCTGCCCCCGCTGCGCTGGGTGGTGCGGCCGGCGGACCCGGCCGGTGGCTTCGGGCCGCCGATCCTCGCCGCCCCCGACTTCCCGCCGCCCGGCGGCAACGCCATGTTCCCCCGCGTGCTCTCCGGCCTCGACGCCCGCAGCCTGGGCGGCGACCGCCACGTGCTTACCCTGCCCGGCCTCCAGGGCACCTCCTGGCTGATCCAGCTGGCCCGGGCCGAAGGGGGCGAGGTCACCAAGCTGGCGGCCCAGGCGATCCCGCTGGCGGTCAAGAAGGTAGTGATCGACGGCCTGCCCACCGACCTGGCCCTGGTGCTGGAGTCGGCGGACGGCGGCTCGACGCCGCTGTGGAGCCAGCCCGGAGCGCTGCTGCCCGAGAGCGGCCGGCAAGAGGCCGCCTTCACGCCGCTGGCCCAGAAGTCGCTGGCCGCCTCGCTTTCGGCCCGCCAGGCCGCCGGCTCGGCGGCCACCCTGCCCCTGACGATTACCCTCAGCTCGACCAGCGGCGCCACGGTGGGCATCCACAGCCGGGTGCTCGCGGCCCGCTACCGGGCCTTTCCCACTGGGCGGGAGGCCCAGACCCTGCGGCTCGAAGGCGAGCGGGTGGCCCTCGCCCTCGCCGTGCCGGCCGGCCTCGGCCCGGCCGCCTCGACCTCCAAGGTGAGCGTGCGGCTGCTCGGCCGGGAGCTCAACGGCGGCTCCCCCGAGCCGCCGGCGAGACTGCCCGGGGGCGGGTTGACCGTCTCCGGCGAGCGCCAGGCGGCCCTGGCCCTGCCCTTCCTGCCTCCCGCCCCGGGCGCGCCCGTCGCTCCCCTGGCGGGCATCCGTCTGCGCCTGGCCGCCGCCGTGGCGAGCGAGGCCACCTTGACCCTCCACGCCGATGCCGGCGGGGCCCCCGGAGCGGGTCTCGGTGCGGCCCTGGCGCCGCCCCTGGTGCGCCAGCTGCCCGCCGGTTTCTCGGGCTGGCTGGCCTTCGATCCGCCCGAGCCCCTCACCCTGGCCGCGGGCCTCCTCTGGCTGGTGCTGCGGGTCACCCAGGGCCAGCTGCTGTGGTTCGCCCTGCCCGCCGGCGAGGGCTTGGGCGAGGACCCCGGCGAAGGCCGCAGCGCTCGCATCAGCCACGACCGCGGCCGGACCTGGGGTGCTCCCGAGCCCGTGCTGGCCGGCGAGGGCTTGCCCTTGGCTCAGCTCTTTCACGCGAGTCCGCAGCCCCTGGCCCGGCCCCTCGTGCGCATCGAGCGCGACGGGGCCGTGCTGGTGCCGGACTGGCTTCCGGCCTCGCTCCTGCCGCCCGCCGGGGCGCCGCCGCTGGCCCTGCCGGCTTTCTCGGCTCCCCTGCCGGCGCCCGTGCTGGCCGCCCTCGGCGCCCCTGCCACGGGATCAGGCCGGCGGACGATCCGCTTCGACCTGTTCTCGCGCAGCGCCCTCGAGCTGAAGCTCGAGGACATCGCCCTCACCTACGACCCCTGGAGGGGGAGGGTCTGATGGCCGGTCTGCTCCAGGCCCTCGAAGGCATCGACCTCTCGCGGCTGCAGGGTCATCTCTCGGTGGCCGGCGGCACGGTCTCGGGGTCGATCTCGATTGCGGTGCCCGACCCGCGCACCCTGCTCGGTGACCTCGGCGACCTGCTGGCGGACCCGGACCTCCTGCCGGCCGGCACCGGCGACCTCGCGCAGCTGTTCCAGGACGGCGTGGGCAAGGTGGGCCAGGCCTTCTCCCTGCCCGGGCTCGACCTGGCCGGCGACGTCGGCGGGGACCTGCGCCGCTTGAAGGTGCTGGTCGAGCAGATGATCCACGAGATCGGCGACGGCCATCACCTGGTCGACAAGGTGCTGGCCGGCATCGGCGGCCTCGAGAGCCTGGTGGCCGAGCTGGTCGAGCGGGTGGTGGGCTCCCTCGAGCTGGAGCTGCCGCCGAACCTCCAGCCCTTCGTCGAGACCCTGCGCAAGCTCGCCGCCGGCACGCCGCTCAGCCCGGCCGAGGTGTCGAGCCTGCTGGCCCAGCTCAGCCTGGGGCTGGACGTGGCGAAGCTGGAGGCCCCGGCCCTGGAGGTCGAGGGCTTCCTCGCCCGGCTGCGCGGTCTGGGCGGTGACTTCGGGGCCATCCACCTCGAGATCGGGCGCTTGACCGCCGAGGCGCGGCTGGCCATCGAGCTGCTCTCCCGGCCCGAGCCGGACGTCACCCTGGCCGTCGAGACCCTGGGGCGGGTGCGTGGCGGCCTGGATCTGCTGATCGGGGCGACCGTGCCCGGAGCGGCGGCGCGGCTGGCCGCGGACTTCTCGACCGTGCTGCCCGAGGAGCTGTGGCGGCCCCTCGAAGCCAAGCTGAGGCTGCTGCTCGACGCCCTGCCCAAGGTCGAGGTGAACGTCAGCGAGATCTTCCTCGAGCCGGTGCGGGAGGTGGCCGAGGAGGTCGAGCAGCTCACTCCCGAGCTGGTGACGGCGATGCTCGACGGCCTGCGAGCCCAGCTGGACGAGGCCGTGGCCCGGGCCCGGCTCACCGCCATCCCGCAGGTGATCGAGGGGCTCTTCGAGGCCCTGGCCGAGCAGCTGCGCCGGGTGCCGCTGGCCGAGCTGCGCGCCAAGCTGATCGCTGCCTTGGACGAGCTCGAGCTGCGGGTGCGCGAGCTCGATGCCTTCTCGCCGGTGTGGCAGCTGGGGGCCAGGCTCCACGGGCTGGTCAAGAAGGTCGAGGGCATCGACACGGCGCCCATCCGCGAGCGGGTTGCCCAGCTCGGGGCGCAGATCCAGAGCGCCGTCGACGCCTTCCCGATCGGCTCGATCAAGACCGAGCTCGAGGGCCTGGTGGCGGCCGTGGCGGAGCTGATCGGCCAGGCCGCTCCGGCCCTCGAAGAGCTCGACCGGCAGCTCGACGGCCTGGCCGACAAGGTGGCGTCGTTCGACTTCGACGCCGCCGGAGCAGCCTCGATCGACCTGATGGCGGAGATCCGCGCCAAGGTCAAGGAGGTGCTGGGCTCCGGCGACGTGCCCGAGCCGGCCCGCGCGGCCCTCGGCCTGGCTGCCCAGGGGCTCAAGGGCATCAACCTCTCGGCCGAGGTCACCGCCCCGGCCACCCAGGTGCTGGCCCAGCTCGATCCGGCGGCGATCCTGGCCCCGGTGGAGCCCATCCTGGCGCGCCTGCGCGAGGTGGTCGAGACGGTCTCCCCCAAGGGGCTGGTCGAGCGGCTCGAGGGTCCCTACGGCCAGCTGGTGGGGGCCCTGGCGCAGATCAAGCCGGCCATGCTCGTGGCGGGCCTGGAGGCCGAATTCGGCCGCTTCTCCGACCTGGTCGCCAAGCTCGACCCGGTGGCGCTGGCCCAACCCCTCCAGAAGGAGTTCGAGAAGCTCAAGAAGGTGCTCGCCGACGCCACCGACCCGGATCCCCTCTTTCGTCCCCTCGAAAAGCTCTACGACGAGCTGCTGGCCCTGTTCGACCGCCTCGACCTCGCCAAGGTGCTCGAGGCCGTGCTGCGCAAGGTGGCGGAGCTGCCGGGGGGCATCCAGGGAGCGGTGGGCAAGGCCGCCCAGGCCAAGGCCGGCGGCGCCGCCCTGGCCCTGGAGGAGGCGACGGAGCCGTTCCGCTTCGGCGACGTGCTGCGCCCCCTCCAGCTGCTGCTCGCCCAGGTCGAGAAGGCGGTGACCGGCATGGCCGGGGAGGCGCTGGAGGCCGCCCTCGGCCGGGTCGAGGGGGCGGTGGCCGCACTGGTCGCCCTGGCCGACCCGGCCCTGGGCTTGGGCGGCCAGATCTCCCGCGAGCTGGCTCGGCGCCGGGCCCAGCTCGATCTGGCCGACCCCAACGGCCCCACGGCCGAGCTGCGCGCCGCCCTCGCCGAGCTCACGGTGGTCGCGGCCAGCCTCACCCTGTCGGCCTCGGCCCAGGCCCAGCTCGGCCCCGCGGTGGTCTCGGTGCAGCTCTCCGGCCGGGCCGACCTCGGCGCCGGCGCCGGCCTCGACCTCGCCCCCGACCGCCTGCTCGCCGGTCTCGAGGTGCCCGCCTTGGACGGCGCCCTCGCCGAGCTGGCGCGGGCCCTCGAGAAGCTGCTGCCGGCGCCGCTCGCCAGGGTCGACGCCGCGCCCGTGACACAGCGTCTCGGCGCCCTCTTCGACGCCCTCGACCCGACGCCGGTGATCGTCGAGCTGGACGCCCTCGGGGCCCAGATCCTGGCCAAGCTGCAGAGCTTCATCAAGGAGATCCTGGCCGGCATGATGCGGATCTGGAACCGCGTCTTCGAGCTGCTGGACCTGTTCTCGCCCCAGGGCCTCCTGAAGCAGATCTCGGCCGGGATGGCCCTGGTCAAGGCCGAGCTGGCCGTGCTCGACCCGCGGCCGATCAAGGAGGAGGTGCGCGAGCTGCGCGACGCCGTCCTCGAGCTGCTCGACGCCTTCTCGCCGGCGGCCGTGGCCGGCCAGCTCTCCGGGCTCTTCGCCGCCGTGCGCGCCAAGCTCGGAGAGCTGGACCCGGCGGCCCTGGTGGGCGACCTCGACCCCCTCGCCAATGTGCTCGCCTCGCTCGAGGAGCTGCGCCCCTCGAAGGTGCTGGCTCCCCTGGTGGCGTCGACCGCCGAGCTGCAGGAGGCCCTCGACAAGCTGAGCGGGATCGAGCTGGGCAAGGCGTTGGTGGCGGCCGTGGCCAAGCTCAAGGGGAGCCTCGAAGTGACCATCACCGGCCTCGGGGGCGAACTCGACGGCCTGCTGGACGACCTGGGCGCCGGCGGCGGTGGAGGAATCGATGTCAATGCGAGCGTCTCGGTCGGTGGCTGAGCCCTGGCAGGAGCTCTTCGATCCGGCCCGGGGCCGGCGCCGCTGGCGTGCCGACGCCGCCGGCCGGGTGGCCCAGCTGGAGCTGGCCGACGGCCGGGAGCTGAGCCTGGAGCGGGACGGCGCCGGTCGCCTCGCCGCCGTCAAGGGCAGTGACGGCTCGGGGCTGCGCTTCCTGCCGCCCACGGCCGAGCAGCCCTGGCTGGAGGTGGCGGACCCCGCCGGCAGCACGCGAGTGGTCGTCGAAGCTGGCCGCCGCTCCCTCGAACGGGCCGAGGGCCGCCTCACCTTCGAGCAGGACGATCGCGGCCGGCCCCTCACTGCCCGGCTGCCGGGCTCGCCGCAGGCCCTGGCCTACCGCTGGCGGGGCCGCGGGCGCTGCGAGCTGGGGCTGGCCGGCGAGCCGCCCCTGGTGGCGATC
This sequence comes from Thermoanaerobaculia bacterium, assembly GCA_036274895.1. Classification (GTDB taxonomy): domain Bacteria; phylum Acidobacteriota; class Thermoanaerobaculia; order Multivoradales; family SZUA-115; genus CALMKX01. The sequence goes on from DASUEU010000033.1 coordinate 22,130, forward strand.
GAGACAGTCGGGCGGGGCGAGCGCTTTGTTCTCGCCTCCGGCGCCTCGTGGCTCGTTGAAGGGCGCCTCGGCCGGGCCACCCTGCGCGCCCAGGACGCCGCCGGCCGCGAGACCTTCGGCGTCGAGATCGACCACGACCTGCTCGGCCGGACGACCGCCCGGCGCTTCGCCGAGGGCCGCGAGGAGCGCTTCGAGCGGGACGAGGAGGGCCGGCTCGTGCGCTGGCTGCGGCGCTCGCTGGACGGCCACGAGAGGGCGATCGAGCCGGAGTACACGGCCGAGGGCTGGGTCGCCGAGTGCGGCCCGGAGGGCCTCCGGCGCTTCCGTCTGGGGGAGGGGGGCCGCGTCGAGGGCCTGACCCGGGCCGACGGCTCGACGGTTTCCTACTTCTACGACGCCGCCGGCCGGCGCACCGAGCGGATCGAGGGGGACGAGATCACCCGCTACCGCTGGGACCTCTTCGGCCAGCTGGCCGAGGTCGAGACGCCGCGGGGGGCGGTGCGCTACCGCTGGGACGGCCTCGGCCGCCGCCTCGGCAGCGAGGTGGCGGGCCGGGTGCGCCACGAGCACCGCGACGAGGCCGGCCGGCTCTGGGTCGTGACCGACGAGGCGGGCCGAGCGCTCCACACCTTCCTGTGGTGGGGGGGCCGGATCCTGGCCCGCCTGGACGGCCCCCTGGGCAGCCCGCTGGCCGAGGTCTACCTCACGGACCCCCTGGGCACTCCCCTGGCCGTGCTGAACCCGCAGACCGGGGCGGTCGAGGAGCTGGAAACGCCGCTCTACGGCACGGCCGGCCCGGGGAGCGCGCCCCGGCCCACCCTCTACGGCCACTTCGGCGACCCCGAGACCGGCCTGATCCACTTCGGTGTCCGCGACCTCGACCCCGAGCTGGGCTGTTTCCTCACCCCCGATCCCTGGCACGGCGAGGCCGACGATCCGCGCCGCCTGGCCGGGGTGCCGCCCGGTGAGATCGCCGTCGGCGCCGAGCTGCCGGCCCGGGGCCTGCACGCCTACGCCCTCTGCCGCTTCGACCCGGTCGGCCGCTTCGACCTCGACGGCCATTCGGCCGGCATGGCCATCCTCAACACCCTGCTCGCCCTCTCCTGGGGCTGGCCGCTGACCGCCCTCTCGCTCTACCTGTTCTTCCCCTTGAACCTCTACCTCGAGGTGATCCTCGACGTCCTCCAGTTCCTGATCTTCCTGTGGCCCGGCGGGCGCAGCCCCTTCGACCTGCCGACCCAGCGCCTGCACATCTGGAACGCCATCGGCGCCGCGGCCAGCAGCCGCCAGAGCATGTTCGCCTTCGGCTTGAACGGCCTGGTGCCCCGCTTCTTCTCCTCGCACTTCGACGCCAAGGACCCGCGGGCGGTGACCATCGGCAACGTGGTGTGGATGGACCGCGAGGAGCTGCACCAGCTGGCGCAGCCGCGCATCCTCGAGGTGTGGAACCTCGCCGGCCCCCCCGACCCGGCCTTGGGCGGCGCGCCCAAAGCCGGCGCCACCCGCTTCAACAACAACCCCGGCCGGCGCTCGGTGATCGTGGTCGAGGGCACGGACAAGGACGGCAAGAAGCGGCTCCACGGCACCTACTGGACTCGCGGCTTCGGCAACACCGTCGTGCCGAGCGGTGCCGACTTCGTCTTCGAGGACCGGCCCAACCCGCCCCTGCCCGCCGGAGCCGCCGGCGCGGCCCTGATCAGCCCCGGCACCATGCACATGACCAAGTGGCTGCCGCGGGGCTTTCCCTTCCCGGAGAAAGCCGACTCGCCGGAGAAGCTCGAGGTCCGGGAGATGCTCCACACGCCCGGCACGGACCTCTCCTCGGACGCCGAGCTGGTGACCTCCGGCGCCCTCGACGTGGACGCCGACACCGGCTTTGCCGCCGGCGAGGCCGTGCGGGTGAGCCACAAGGGTGTGACGGCGGTGTACCGGCGCATCGCTCTGGTGGCCGAAGGGGTGGTGGACCGCGACGAGAAGAAGTCCCTGCTGCTCGACCGCCCCCTGCCGAGCGCGCCGCCGAACGCCTTCCCGGCCGAGGACCTCGCCCTCGAGAAGGTCACCGACGGGGCCCAGACCAGCGCCGGCTGGGCCCAGGGTGCCAATGCCCACGAGGTCTTCCTGGCCGCCCCGGCGCCGTTGCCGGCCGTCTGGCCGCCGCCCTGGGAAAAGAAGGACGTGGTCAAGGTCACCGCGGCCACGGCGGCGCCCAGCCCGGCCGTGCCGGCGGGCGGGGCGACCCTGCTCGAAGCCAAGATCGCCTACGCCAACGTCACCAACATCAAGGTCAAGCTGGAGCTGACCCCGGCCTTGGCCGGGGCGGCCCCGGCCGCCGGCTCGGACCTGGTGGTGATGAAGCCCAACCGCGGCCCCCGCGACGGCGAGGTCAAGGACCCGGTGGCCAAGCCGGCCGAGATCGAGCTGGTCACCCTGCCCCCCGAGATCCACGTCGGCGACCGCCTGACGGTCAAGGTCAAGAGGGCGCCCGCCACGCAGGTGCCGGTGCGGGTGACGGCGGTCAACGGCCTGGTGATCACGGTCGACCCGCCCCTCGGAGCGCCCCTGGTCCTGGCCGGGCCGACCATCGTCGAGGTGCAGCGCTATGAGCCCCGCAAGCTGGGCGCCCACAACAAGGCGAAGATCCTCTCGGTCGCCGCCAACGTGGTCGAGATCGAGCCCGAGGCCACCACCGACTTCAAGGTCAAGACCCTGGTGGGTTTCACCGGCGGCGGCAACGACCAGATGCGCTTCGTCGACAAGGTCACCGAGCTGCGCTTCACGCTCTCGGAAGACGTGGTCGGCACCGGCCCCTTCGAGCTGCGCGAAGCCAAGCTCAAGGACAAGACCTGCCCCCCCAAGGCGCGCAACACCCAGCTCTACCGCTTCCTCCGCCACAGGGGCGGCGCCCGGCCCACGGCCTACGGCAAGTACCCGGCCAAGCTGCTGGAGGTCTCGTCCCCGGGCTTCGTCGCCTCGAGCTCCCTGCACTACACCCAGCCTGACGCCGCCACGGCCGCCACCCTCCACGCCGGCTACAAGCTGCGCTGGCGACCCGAGATCGTGGGCACGGAGGAGTTCTGGGTGCTGGCGAGCGATCTCCCGATCGTCGACGCGACGGTGGCCGGGGCGCCGGCCAAGGTCTGGGTGGGAGAGCCCGCGCTCAACGTCCAGCGAGTGGTGGTCGGCGGCTTCCCGGCGCTCGAGATCCGGGAGCTCTCGGCGTCGGGGGCGGCCGTGGCGGACACCGCGAACCGGCGGGTGATGGCGCGCACCGCCGAGGTGCTGGTGCCGGAGGCGCCGAGCGTGAACGAGCGCCACGACCGCGCGCTGATCGAGCACGAGCTGCACCACGCGGTGCAGAGCACCCACGTCGGCCCGATGCTGGGTGCCCTGCCCATCCAGGGCGTGCTGATGAGCTTCTTCGACTTCTTCGGCGCCGGGGGCGGCGACGTGCCGGACTGGGCCAAGCAGCCGGTGCTCGACAAGGACGGCAACCCGCCGCCGAACTTCCCCGACCACATCGACAACAACACCCAGCTGAACTGGCCGCAGGTGTTCAGCATCGGTGGGCTGTCCCAGCTGGCCTGGAAGTACCTCTTCCTGCTACCCGCCTACTTCGACGAGGGAGCCCGCAAGAAGATCACCCAGAGCTCGTTCTCGGACTGGTCCTTCGCCCTCTCGCCGGTGTGGCGGCTGACCCTCGCCCACGTGCCCGAGGTGGACCCGAACGCCTCCACCGGCGACCGCTGGGGCGTGGCCTTCCTGAAGCTGCTGTCGCGGGCCCTCGACCTGCGCTCCTGGTTCCCCGGGCCGGGCCTCGCCATCCTCGCCGGGGACGGCCCCCAGAACCGCTTCGAGCAAGGCGCCAGCCGGGCCTCCGGGGACCTCTACTCGACGATCCTCACCGCCAACGACAAGTTCAACCACAAGAAGAAGAAACACGCCGACCTGAAGCCCGACCTCGGCGACGTGGTGCGCCTCTTGGCCTGCGCCGACGGGCGCTTCAACTCCTATCTCGCCTACGGGCGAGGGGACCAGCCGGGCTCGCCGGTGGCCTACCAGGATGGGGTCTCCTCGGAGACGGCGGTCACCCTGACGGTCAAGACGGCACCGGCGGGAGGCAACGTCCTGCTCCACCCGGACCTTTACCGGGTGGTGGGCGGCGGCGGCGCCGCCCACACCGTGGAGGGGCCCCTGCCGGCGCCGGGAGGCGCGCGGCCGGTGGTGGCCTTCCGTCTCCTCCCCGCGGGCACGGACCTGGTCCCGCGCCTGCCGGCCATGGTGCCCATGCCGCCGCGGGTCAACCGCTCGGTGGGCTTCTACTTCGTGGCCGGCACTCCCGGCACCTACGAGGTCACGGCCTTCTGGGACCCCGGCAAGCGGACGGCGGCGGAGAACCAGGCCGTCCGTAACAAGATCCGCACCCACCAGGTGGAGCTCAAGGTGGGCGGCACGGTCAGCCTGGGCAAGGAGGACGTGCCCTGGGAGCTGCCGCCCGCCGTGGGCGGCGCGCCCACCAAGGTGCTCGAGCGCTTCCTGACCGAGCTGGCGGAGCTCAAGGTGAAGGGGCACAAGATCGACGGCTGGGTGCTCGAGAGCGACCCGCCGGCGATCCTCACCCAGAGCAACCTGGCCGACCGCAGCGGCTGGCGCTTCAAGATGGCCAAGGCCCTGCCCGGCGGCGCCGGCCCCCACCGCGCGCGGATACGCCTGTTCCGCCTGCTGAAACCGAACGACACGGCCTTCGACCTGCAGTTCAAGAACCAGGCGAGCCTGGCCGGCCTGCGCAGTTACCTGCCGGCCGACGTGTGGGTGCCGGTGCGGGACTTCTTTCTGGAGCTCAAAGATCTACCAGTCCTGCCGGCCAAGGCCATGGACTTCGACAAGAAGGAGACCCTCGAGCTGCCCATCGCGGTGGCGGGGCCGGGCTCGATCACTTTCAAGAAGGGCGCGGCTGCCGCCGCGGTGCCGACCAAGAAGATCGCCGGCACGCCCGCCGGACAGCCCCGCGGCGAAAAGTGGCAGCTTGGCCCCTTCGTGGATCCGCCGGAGGATCAGGAGATCTACACCGGAACGGTCACTTTCGGCACCGCCCCGGACACCGTGGACCGGAACTTCCAGCTCACGGTCGATCCCGCCATCCGCCTCACCAACACCGTGGCCGGAGGGCCGTTCGAAGCCTCGAACGCTACGCCGCTGGTGCTCGACATCACGGGTGGTACCGCCCCCTACACGGTAGAAGCCCCCGGCGCCCCCGCCGGCACGGTGGTGGCCATCGTGGCCGGCAAGGTGGAAGTCAAGGTCAACACCGCTCCCGCCGCGGACCAGGACGTGTTCGTGCGGATCAAGGACAGCGGGGGGCGGAAGGGGCGGCGGAAGGTGAGGATTAAGGCGTGAGGCGGGGGCGAGCGTCTGCCGTCCGCGGCAGGAGTGGCGAACCCGTGAGGCCTTGGTGCCTTCAGGCGGGGTGTAGAATGCCCCGAACTACGGATGCTGTAAGGGGTTCGGGTTGTCCGCGATACTTCGGGGCAGAGTGATGGCCCGATGACGACGGGCCGACAGGCCCGCGAGAAGGCGATGTCGCCGTATGGACATGCACTAGCCTAGGTTACGCCCTGTGTCCCGGCACTGGTCTGCCGGAGACGTTTAGGGAGTGTTGCTGCGTAAGTGGAGAACTATGGGTTGGCTTGATGATCTAGTCCATGCTCGCACGTCCAAAGAGCAGGAGGCTAAGAGGGAGCAACAGCAGCATAGGGAACGAATGAGCCGCGCATTCAGTGGGTCAGACCGCATGGTTACTCGGTGCTTGAAGGATCTCGGCCGAGCCTACTGGTCTAACAAGGACTCTTGGAGAGTGAACGGGTATCCTCCATGGAATGGGTGGTCGCCCCACTGGAAGGCCGAGACCCGGGTGTCCGCTCGGAGAGAAGAGTTCTTTTCCGTAGCGCTTTGTGAAACTCTTGAGGGGTCAGAAGTCTGGCTCTTCAGGGTGCACGCTCGGGGCCTAGAGGTTGTAACAGCGGATATTTCCGAACACGCACTGAAGGAAGCCTTGCGGGAAGCCTTCGTTGCCGGACCAACCTGCGAGTGATAGAGAGCAAAGACAGCACCGGGCAGGAGGGGAAGCGGAAGGTGAAGATCAAGGCGTGAGGTGGGCGGCGGCCGGCTGTCGTTGATCGCCGAGTGTCATCGGATGTTCATCTTGAAGCTGGACGACGTACGCTTTCTGGTAGCCAATGAACCGATATCTCGCCTATGCAATCTCCGCTGCGGCCACGATCCTGTTTCTCGCTGGCCTGTCGCTCGGAGTCGCTCTGGGCTTGTCGTGGGTCGAGGGGCGCGGGTCGGAGGGTCCTCTGCTCGGTTGGGGCTCGGTCGCCGAGATCGTCGTCTGGGTGGCGATCCTGATCGCTCCGGCGGTGCTCCTGCTGGAGGCGAAGCCGAGCTGGTGGTGGGTAGTGTTCCTACTTCCACTCGGCGTGGCGGGCGTCACTCTCTTCAGGTATTAGTCGTTCCTCTGGGCCATCGCGGATGGCCTGGGCCTCGCGATGGGCTTGCTGTTCTTTCGGTTCATCCTCGGCGTTTGCCTCGCGCCGTCGAAGGCTGAATCACGCTGAGCGCGCAGATCATGATCCAAGCCGGCAGTAGAGTGAGGTGCTCGAGGATGCCCGAGTGGGTGGCGTCAGTGCCCGAGGAGAGTCGCCGTGTCTTCGAGCTCTGTCTCGGGCGAGTCTATTGGGTTGAGGCCGTGGACGAGCAGGGGCTCTTCGTACTCGACGTGAGCGGTGACATTGATCATCGCTTCGGTGGTTTCCTCAACGACATCAGGCTCGAGGCGGAGTTTCTCGAAGAGCTGTCATGAGACCGGATGAAGTGGGTCTGTGTCTGGTTCCCACGCTCGGCGTGGGGACTCGGGTCCGGCCGCTCTGCGGCCTCTTCGCGAGCGATTGAAATCGCTCGCTACCCATGAACGTCCCTCCGGGACGGGAGAAGAAGAGATCCCTCCGCTGCGCCTGCTGCGTAGGCTCCGGTCGGGATGACAACGGTGATCCCTCGGCTCGCTGGCCCGGCTGTCATCCCGAGCGCAGGGCCGAAGGCCCGGAGCCGAGGGATCTCCCCCGTCCCGTCAGGGACGTTCATGGGTAGCGAGTGACTTCAGTCACTCGCATGGGGGAGGGGAGCCACGCTGTGCGTGGGAACCGAAGTCCGGCCGCTCCGCGGCCTCCCCTCATGCCATCCCGACCCGAGCCTGCGGGATCCACGAGACGAGTTGGTTCTCGAGCTTGCTGTAGCCTGTCAGAGCCGGTATGTGGTCACTCACAACGTTCGAGACTTTGCCGGGTCTGAGACGTTCGGTGTCTACGCGGTCCGGCCTGCCCAGTTTCTCGAGATCATGGGAGCACAACGATGACGACCCTCAGCCTGCGACTTCCCGACTCTCTGCACCAGAAGGTCAAGGAGTTGGCCGCCCGAGACGACATCTCCCTCAACCAGTTCATCGCTACCGCCGTGGCAGAGAAGATGGCCGCCCTCATGACGGTCGAGTACCTGGAAGAGCGAGCCCGGCGTGCCGATCGCGCCACGTTCGAGCGGATCCTGGACCAAGTACCGGACCGTCCCTTGCTCGGAGGCGACGAGCCGCCGCCCCCGGGCTGGGACCGCGAGCCCTAGTCTTCGACGTTCCAGCGTCGCCTCCACCTGAAGACGGTGTGTCTGGTTCCCACGCTCTGCGTGGGGACCCAAGTCCGGCCGCTCCGCGGCCTCTTGGCCCCGGCGGCTGCTCCGGAGGGCGCGGAGCGCCCGGACGTGCGTTCCCACGCAGAGCGTGGGAACGAGGAAAGGACGAAATCGGGCCAACCGCTGCGCTCGAGGGTGCGATGAGAGTCGGCCTGACGCTTGACCTGCAAGCCGATGCGCAGCAGGTCTGCCAGGCCGCGCCTGGCCTTGGCAGCCGGCCGGCGGCTCATGCGGTCGCGAGGGCGATGTGGATGGGGGCCGGGCGGCTCTCGCCATGGTCCAGGCGATCCGCCAGCACCCGCAGGGCCAGGGCTTCGGCCTTGGCCATCGCCTCGCTCGCGGTGCCTCCGTAGGCCAGGACGCCCGGGAGCTGGGGGACCTCGGCGGTCCAGCGGCCGTCCACCTCTTGTTCGGTCTCGATGGTCAATCGCACGAGGCGCATCCTACGCCCGCCGGCGCGCCCTGTCTCGCGAGCGCCGTTCCGCGGATCCGCAGGGAGGGATCTCCCCTCCGGAGCGCGGCCCGGGAGGCCCCTGGGCTTCGCTCGGGGCGACCTGCCGGGAGGTCTCCCCGGAATGGCTGGCACCTCGTTTCGACTACACTGCCCTCATCCCAGGCGACATGTACGAGCCCCGCCACCGACCGCCCCTCTCTCGAGCCCAGTTCCTGCGGCGGTTCCTCCGCCACTTGGTGGGCGCGACCGCCTTCCTGGTGGGCTCTCTCGGGCTCGGAGTGGCGGGTTACATGGTCTTCGAGGACCTCTCGCCCGTCGATGCCTTCCTCAACGCGGCCATGCTGCTGGGCGGCATGGGGCCGGTGGACCCGCCCCAGACGGAGGCGGGGAAGATCTTCGCCGGCGCTTACGCCCTCTACGCCGGGTTGGGGGTCCTCATCGCTGCCGGGATCCTCTTCGCGCCGATCTTCCACCGGCTGATGCACAAGTTCCACTGGGATCTCGAGTCGTAGCGGCGGCCAAGCCGCTGATTCCAAAGGCTCCCCCGAAATGGCTGGCACCTCGGGGGGCACCACGGCTTCCAGGGCGGTCTGTCGGGGATCGACCTCGAGATCTCCTGCTGCTCCAGGGAGTGGTGATCCAGAGCGAGATCGAAGAGCTCCGCTGCAACCTCGGCAAGTGGATCACCGCCTGCCACCCGTTCGGCAGGCGGTTGAGCTGAGGGGAGCGCGAGGGGCTGGAAGCCCCACGCTACGCAAACACGTCGCTTCGCGACGGGGGCGGCAGCCGAGCGCGTAACGGGTGGCAACGCTTCTCGACCTACGGCACCACCAGGCTCCAGCCGGCGGTTGTGCCGCTCTCGAAGCCGTCGGCGAAGAGGTCGACCAGCGCAGACCAGTCGGCGCAGCCGCTGCCGCTGTGCATGCAGTTGACGCTGCCGCCCGAGACCGAGAGCACGTAGAGTTCGCCCATCTGGTCCTCGCCGAAGCCATAGGGGAATTGGCTGCCCGAGACCAGGGAGGCGCTCCAGGGCGGGGTCCCCAGGGTGGCGGTCCACACCTGGCCGTTGGTGGCGTCGCCGTAGAAGTAGTTGGTGCCGAAGTCGTTGCGGTTCTGGGCCCCCTTGTAGCGATAGCCGCCCATGATGGCGTTCCAGCTGCCGGTGGAGTTGGCCTCCACGCGGACGGGGTCGGTGAAGGTGCCGCCACAGCCCTGGGGCGGGTTGGCGCACTCGGAGCCCACGAAGCCCTCGCGGCAGGGCCAGCCGAAGTTCACCGGGTTGCCGGCGGTCACCGCCCCCACCGAGAGCAGGTTGACCTCCTCCCAGTCATCCTGGCCGACGTCGCCGATGTAGGCGTCGCCGTTCTTGCGGTCGAAGGTGAAGCGGAAGGGGTTGCGCAGCCCGAGCGCCCAGATCTCGTCGAGCCCGGTCACACCCACCAAGGGGTTGCTGGCCGGGATGGCGTAGTTCTTGAGCGGATCGGCCGGGTAGGCGTCGGCACCGTCGACGTCGAGACGCAGCATCTTGCCCAGGTACTGGTTCAGGTCCTGGCCGCTGTGGGCGGTCGAGTCGCAGCCGCCGCCGCCGTCGCCCAGGGTGACGTAGAGGAAACCGTCGCGCCCGAACTTGAGGTCACCGCCGTTGTGGTTGCCGTCCGGGTGAGGCACCACCAGGATGATCTGGGCCGTGGCGGGGTCGAGCTGGTCGGGGTCGCCGGCGCTCCTGGTGTAGCGCTCGATGACGATGTCGCCGAAGTTGATGCCCCCGGCACCGTCCCAGTCGCGGCTGGTGTAGTAGAGGTAGAGGAAGCCGTTGGTGGCGTAGTCGGGGTGCGGGGCCATGGCGAGCAGGCCCCGTTCGCCGCCGAAGGCCACCTTGCGCTGGGCCACGGGCACCGAGGCGTCGTCCCGCAGGTCGAGCAGGGGGGTGGCGAGGACGGTGCTGCCGTCCCACACCAGGACGTTGCCGACCTGCTGGGCGATGAAGCGATGGGGCAGGCTGTCCGGGGGATCGACGAAGGCGATCGGGGCGTCGAGGCCGGTGATCAAGGGGGTGATGGTGATGGCGGCCGGGGCGGGAAGTCCCCAGGCCACCAGGGCCAGGGAGAGGGCGCACAAAGCGGGGCGCATGGGTGGATTCTCCTTACCTCAGTGAAACGAGCCCGAGAGCCGGGCGATATTGACGAACGAGTATATGGCATCGGGGGGCGGGCTCCCGAAATGGCTGGCACCTGGTCCGGCAACTTGTCCGAGGTCGGTTGGTCAGATTCGGCGCTTCATCGGCGAAGACCCTGGGAAGAGGGAATAAGCCCTCCAAAGGAGAACGAACCGATGAAGGCCTCTCACTGGACGTTGCTGCTTTTCCTAGCGGTCCTCGCCGGGACCGGGCCGCCCCTGCCTCTGGGTTCGGCCGAGGCTCAACCGGCGGCTACGACCCCGCCCGGTAAGGGCTCGGCGCGGATCCTCGCCAACCCGCGGCTGTGGGGCAGGGATCTGCCCCTGGTGCTCGCCAACCTCGAGGCCTTCGCGGCAGCCGGCGAGAAGCAGGTGGCGCTGTTCCCGGGGCAGGTGGTCGGCACTCGCCGCGTGCTTTCTGCCACCGAGGCGGGCGCCGGAGCCGGGCGCCTCAACCAGGCCATCGAGGGCCTGCGGGCCCGGCCCACCCCCTTCTCCCAGCGCCGGCTGCGAGACCTGCCCGACGCGGCGCGCCCGTTCAAGGCGAGCGCCGTGGACTTCCGGCTCGAGGACGACTCGTTCCATGCCGCCGTCACCGGTCTCGATCTGCTGGCTCCCGGGCTGACGATCAAGGCCGTCGAAGCCGAGCTGGGAGCCCCTGAGAGCGTCGTCAGCGAGGCGCTGCAGACCGAAGGGGAGCGCCGCCCGGTGGTGCTCACCCTCTACCGCTATGCCGGCGGCAGCATCGCCTTCGCCGAAAGCGACATGGCCGCCGAGCCCGGCCGGGTCGACCGCGTCCTGCTCGACGTGCCCACCGTGATCACTGCGTTGCAGGAGGAGGCGCCATGAGCACTCCCATCCCCTCGCGCATCGCGATTGCGCTGGTCCTGGTGCTGGCCGGCCCGGGAGCGAGCGCTCAGCTGGTCGATGTGGCGACCAACGCGACCGACCCCTCGAACCTCGCGGACACCGAGCCGAGCATCTCGGTCAACCCGCTCAATCCCCAGGAGATCGTGATCGCCACCTTCTCCGAGGGCTGGAGCGCGGCCCAGGGCGCACCCCTGTGGCGCTCGACCAACGGTGGGGCGAGCTGGTCCAAGGTCTTCATCCTGCCCCAGCCTGCGCCGGCGAGCGGCGGCCCGGGTGACCAGAAGCTCGCCTACAACGGCCAGGGCAAGCTGCACGTGGCCGAGCTGGCGGGCGGAGTGGCGGTACCGCGCTGCCTGATCTACCGGCAGATCGGCGCCGGCGGCACCAACCTGACGCCAGGAGCGTTCTACGGCGACGACCAGCCGCACCTCGACGTGGACATCTCGGGGCCCAGCCCCTTCTTCGGCCGGGCCTACTCGCCGTGGCTGGACTTCTCGGCGGCTCTCCAGCTGTCGCGGGTCACCCGTTCGAGCAACGGCGGGGCCGCGGTGGCGACCGTCGCCGCCGGCGACAACTCGGCCTTCAGCAACCGCACCACCCGCATCGCGCTGGCTCCCGGGGGCCGGGCCTACGTCATCTTCAAGACCCGCGAGGGAGCCCTCGCCGGTGGCTTCGAGAATGCCCACTTCCGGGTCAAGCGCTCAGACGATGGCGGCGTCACCTGGAACGCCCTCGGCGTCGCCGGGGTGTCGGTCCACGGTGCCGCGGCGGTCGCCACCTGGTTCACCAACCAGTGGGGTAACCCGGCCAAGGGCAAGGTCGCCCGGGCGCGCAGCAGCGACGCCTGGATCGCCGCCGACCCCTCGGACGGCGACGTCTACGCCGCCTACGTCAAGCGGGAGGCGAGCGGCATCGCGCAGATCTTCGTCGCCCGCTCGACCAACGGCGGCACCACCTGGACCAGCACCCGGGTCAGCAGCGGTGCCCTCCAGTCGGCCTTCCCCGAAGTGGCGGTGGCGGCCAACGGCAACATCGGGGTGCTCTACGTCGACTACAACGACTCCGGGGCGGCCACCATCTTCTGTCACCGCTTCGCCAAGTCGACCAACAACGGTGCAACCTGGTCGATCGAGACTCTCCAGTGCATGAACCCGACCACCATCCCCAACGCCCCCAACGGCTTCTTGTGGGGTGACTACGAGGGCTTGACCGCCCATGGCTTCGACTTCTACGGCGTCTTCACCGGCCAGTCGATCGGTCGGGCCGTGGTGCAGTTCGACCCGATCTTCTTCAAGCGGCCGGCGAGCTGATCCGGGCGTCGCCAGCTCTCCCCTAGACAATCGACAAGAAGGAGACTATTCTCCTGTCGACAGTCTAGGGGAGATGCCATGGCCAATGACCGATCCGATCTGCTCCAGGGCACTCTGGACCTGCTGGTCCTGAAAGTGCTGGCACTTGGGCCCGACCACGGCTGGGGCATCTCCCAGCGCATCCAGCAGATCTCGCAAGAGGTCTTCCAGGTCAACCAGGGCTCCCTCTATCCGGCCCTTCACCGGCTCGAGCAGCGGGGCTGGATTCTCGCCGAGTGGGGCACTTCGGAGAACAACCGGCGCGCCAAGTTCTACCGCCTGACCGAGCAAGGGGAGCGCCAGCTCGAGATCGAGTCCGAGAGCTGGGCCCGTTTCTCCGAGGCCGTCGCGCGCGTCCTCGCCGCCGGCGTCGCGACCGAGCTGGCGACGGAGGGCCGGTCGTGACGGTCCGGGGCGCCCGCGAACGCCTCGCCTCCCTCAAGGCGGTGCTCTCTCCCCTCTGGCGCCGGCGCCGCGCCGAGGTCGAGCTGGACGAGGAGCTGGCTTTTCACCTCGAGATGGAGACCGCCCGCCATCTCGAGCGCGGTCTCGGCCCGGAAGAGGCCCGCCGCCAGGCGAGGCTGTCCTTCGGCGCTGCCCTGGCAGTCAAAGAGGGCTGCCGCGACCAGCGCTTGATCTACCCCTTCGAGACCTTCGCCGAGGACTTGCGCTACGGCGTGCGCAGCCTCGCCGGGCGTCCCGGTTTGAGCCTGGCGGCGATCTTGACCCTCGCCCTGGGGCTGGGAGCCAACGGCAGCATCGCGAGCGCGGTCAAGGGAGTGCTGCTAGCGCCCCTGCCCTTCGAGGAGGGAAGCCGGCTGGTCGCCCTGCGGCAGAACGCCGGCAACGTGGGCGCCTCGGACATCGGCTTCTCGGTGCCGGAGATCGGCGACCTGCGCGAGCGCAACCGCAGCCTCGAAGGCCTGGCCGAGATCCACGTCATGAACTTCAACCTGCTGGGTCGGGGCGAGCCGCTGCGGGTGCGCACGGCCGTGGTCTCGGCCTCGTGGTTCGATCTGCTCGGGCTCGACCCCCTCCACGGCCGCACCTTCCTCGCCGCGGACGAGACCCCTGGAGCGGAGCCGGTCCTCGTCCTGTCCCATGGCTTCTGGCAGCGGCTGGGGGGCGACCCCGGCCTGGTGGGCACCACCTTCGAGATGAACGACCGCGTCCACACCGTGATCGGGGTACTGCCGTCCATCCCGCAGTACCCGAGCGAGAGCGACGTCTACATGCCCACCGCCGCCTGCCCGTTCCGCTCGTCTCCCGGCACGGTCGCGGGTCGCGGCCAGCGCGGCTATGACCTGCTCGGCCGGCTGCGAGCGGGGTGGACGCCGGAGCGGGCGGCGGCGGATCTGACCGGCGTGGTGCGGGGCCTGGTGCCCGAGCACCCCGACGCGTATCCCGGGGGCGCCCTGCCCGAGGTGGCGGTGACTCAGGTCTTCGACGAGCTGACCTCCGAGGCCCGGCCCACCCTGCTCCTGCTCTGGGCCACGGTGGCCCTGGTGCTGGTGGCGGCGGCCGCCAACGTCGCCAGCCTGACCCTCGCCCGGGTATTGGCTCGCGGTGACGAGATCGCCCTGCGCCTGGCCCTGGGTGCCGGCCGCCGGCGCATCGCCCGGCAGTTGGTGATCGAGAGCCTGTTGCTGGCCCTGGTGGGAGGGCTGGTGGGGGTGGTGTTGGCCGCCGGCGGCAGCGAGCTGCTGGTGGGGATCCTCGGTCGCTTCACGGCGCGGGCCGCCGAGGTGCGGCTCGATGCCTGGGTGCTGGCCTGGATCGTCGCCTTGAGCGTGGCGACCGGGCTCGGCATCGGCGGGCTGACCGCGGCCCAGGCCCTGCGGGGGCTGGACACCGGCGCGCGCCGGCGCTTCGGCCCCTCGCTCCACCGCAAGCGGGGCCGCCAGGGCCTGCGCAGCGGGCTGGTGGTGGCCCAGGTGGCCCTGTCGGTGGTGCTGTTGATCGGCACCGGCCTGCTGGTGCGCAGCCTGATCCGCCTCCAGCGGGTAGACCCGGGCTTCGATCCCCGGGACGTGCTCGCCGCTCGCATCGACCTCGATTGGGCCGAGCACGGCACGGTGGACCGTATCCGCGAGTTCTATGGCCGGCTGCTCGATCGCCTGCGCGTCCTGCCGGGGGTCGAGTCCGTGGCCCTGGCGAGCGAGATCCCCCTCCAGTCGCTGACCCTCGGTCGAGGCGCCTTCGAGCTCGAGGGACGGCCGGTCCCTCCGGGGCAGCCTCTGCCCCGCACCGAGGTGCGCATCGCCAGTGCCGGCTACTTCGAGACCCTGCGCATCCCCCTGGTCGAAGGCCGTGCTTTCGATGCCGGGGACACCGCGCAGGCCCTGCCCGTGGCGGTGGTGAACCGCTCCCTGGCTCGCCGCCACGGTGACTCGGCCTCGCTCGTCGGGCGGCGAATGTCTTTCGACCAGGGAAATACCTGGTTGACCGTGGTCGGCGTGGTGGGAGACGTCAAGCAGAGTGGGCTCGCCGGGGAGATTCGCGACGAGGTCTACCTCGCCTTTCCCCAGCGGGCCGGTTTCCTGTCCCAGGTGCTGGTCAAGAGCCAGGTGGATCCCGCTCTGCTGGGCAAGCAGCTGCGCCGCGAGGTCCTGGCCCTCGACCCCGAGCAGCCGGTCTCCGAGCTGCGCACCCTGGCCGAGGTGCGCCAGGACTCGATCGCCTCGCCGCGCCAGATCACCCTCCTGCTGTCCCTCTTCGCCGCCCTCGGGCTGACCCTCTCGGCAACCGGCCTGTCGGGCTTGCTGGCCTTCTTCGTCGGCGAGAGGCGCCACGAGATCGGCGTCCGTATGGCCCTCGGGGCGGCGCGGGAGAGCGTGCTCGCCCTGGTGATGCGGCGCGGCCTGGGGCTGGTGGCGCTGGGCCTCACCCTGGGCCTGGGCATCGGCCTCGCCGTCTGCGCCACCCTCGGCCCGGGCCTTTCGGGCTTTCTCTTCGAGGTGGCACCCACCGACCCCGGGACGTTCGCCATGGGCAGCCTCGTGATCCTCCTCGTCGCCGCCGCGGCGTGCTGGCTGCCGGCCCGCCAGGCGAGCGGCGTCGACCCGATGACCGCTTTGCGCACCGAATAGGAGATTCGCGTCATGAATCGACGCTACCGATCGTTGGTCGCGGGCCTGGTGCTCGCGCTTCTCGCCTGGTCCGCCGGAGCCGCCGAGGCCCCGACGGTCCTCTCCGGCTTCGATCCCGTTCTCTTGGTCGAGGGCAAGGAGGTGAAGGGCTCCGAGGAGCTCTCGGAGGTCGAGGGGCGATTCCGCTACCTCTTCGCCACGCCCGAGAACCGCGACCGCTTCCGCGCCGACCCGGAGCGCTTCGCCGTGCAGAACGACGGCCAGTGCGCTGCCATGCCGGGGGTCCCCGGCTCGCCGGAGCTGTTCACCGTCCACGCCGGCAAGCTCTACCTTTTTGGCGGAGAGTCCTGCCGTCGGGCCTTCGAGGCCACTCCCGGGCTCTTCATCGGTGAGATCCCCCGCCGCAAGGTTGCCATCCTGGTCTTCGAAGGCGTGGAGCTGCTCGATCTCGCCGGCCCGGGTGAGGTCTTCGCCGCCGCGGGCCACGGCGCCGCCTTCGAGGTCTACACCGTGGCCGCCACGCGGGAGCCCGTCGTGAGCCAGGGCTTCCTCGAGATCAAGCCCCGCTTCGCGATCGCCGACGCTCCGCCCCCGGACCTGCTGGTGGTGCCCGGTGGTGTTGGGGTGAGGAGCCTGGTCGAGAGCCCCGAGATGATGGCCTGGATCCGCGCCACGGCGGCCAGGGCCGAGGTGGTGCTGTCGGTGTGCAACGGCGCCTTCGTGCTCGCCGAGGCCGGCCTCCTGGACGGGCTCGAGGCCACCACGCACGGCAGCTCGATCGAGGGCCTGCGCCGTAGGGCGAGCCGCACGCGGGTGGTCGAGGGGGTGCGTTTCGTCGACAACGGCCGGGTGGTCACGGCTGCCGGGGTCTCCGCCGGCATCGATGCCTCGCTGCACCTGCTGGCGCGGCTCTTCGGGGAGACGGAGGCGCAGAGGACGGCGCGATATCTGGAGGTGCTGGGACGGGGAGAGGGCAGAGTCGTCCCGGTTCCGGCGGCAGGAGGGAGGTAGGCCGATGCGAGGTGCCGATGCGAGGTGCCAGCCGTTTCGGAAGGCGGTTCTCGCTTTCCCTCCGAGGTGCCCTTCGAGGTGCCAGCCATTTCGGGTGGCTGTTCCTGCTGTTGGCCTGCTCGGGGTATCCCCTGGCCGGGCAGGAGCCGATTGAGCCCCTCGAAGGGCTCGACCCGGTGCTGCTCACCGAGGGCAAGGAGGTCGATGGCGACCCGGCCCTGACCGTCACGCGCGGAGGCTTCCGCTATTCCTTCGCCAGTGCCGAGACCTGCGCCCGCTTCGAGGCGGAGCCGACGCGCTACGAGATCCAGCTCGAAGGCTTCTGCGCCCGCATGGGCGGGCTGACACGGGGCAACCCCGATCTGTTCGCCGTCCACGCCGGGCGCATCTACCTGTTCGGTTCGGCGGGCTGCCGGACGCGCTTCCAGGCTGCGCCGGAGAGGTACTTGGAGCCGCCTCGCGCGCCGCTCGCCGAGCGCGCCGGGGCGACGCAGCTCGCGGCCGGCAGGCGGCTGATCGACAAGGCGGTGGCCGCGCTGGGTGGGGAAGGGCGGCTGGCCCGGCTCACCACCGTGCGCATCGAGACCGCCGGCACTGCGCCCACGGTCTGGACGGTGCGTCTGCCCCATTCGCTGAGGCGCGAAACCTCCCTGTCGATCGGCCCCCTGATTGCGGTGGCCACCCCCGAGCGAGGCTTTGCGCACATCCCGGGCCGCGCCTTCGAGACCTTCTCGGCGGCGCAGCGGCGCGCGCTCGAGCTCGAGGCCCTGCGCGACCCCTTCCTGCTTCTGCTCTCGCGCCATGATCCCAGCTTCGTGGCGGCCCGGGTCGAGGATGCGACGGGTACCGAGGAGGTCGAGGTCGAGAGCCTGGGACAAGCCGCCACACTCGCTCTCGAGCCGGACACCGGGCGGCTCCTCTCCCTTCGCTATCTGGGCCGCAACGACGAGGGCGAGATGGGCCTGGTGGTCGAGAACTTCTCCGATTTCCGAACCGTTGACGGCCTCAGCTTGCCCTTCACCCGCCAGGCCACCTGGAACGGCGCGCCCCTGCCTCAGCGATCCGCCACCGTGCGGGCCATTGAGCTCGACGCGGAGCTGGCCGCCGGAGTGTTCAATCCTCCAGCGACCGGGAGCGGGAGTTGAGGCAGGGGGTGCTGGCGCTGGTCGCCCTGCTGGCACTGCCGGCCGCGGCGGACTGGCCGCAGTGGGGCGGCCCGGGCCGGGACTTCCAGGTCGCGGCCAAGGGCATCGCGGCGAGCTGGCCGGCTGAGGGGCCCAGGG
Organism: Thermoanaerobaculia bacterium; assembly: GCA_036274895.1. Taxonomy (GTDB): domain Bacteria; phylum Acidobacteriota; class Thermoanaerobaculia; order Multivoradales; family SZUA-115; genus CALMKX01. Next base: position 40,095 of record DASUEU010000033.1, read on the forward strand.
TGCTGTGGCGGCGGGAGCTGGGGGAGGGCTACTCGGCGATCACCGTGGTCGCGGGCCGCCTCTTCACCATGACCCGCCGGGGCGAGGACGAAGTGGTGGTAGCGCTCGACGCGGCCAGCGGTCGAACCCTCTGGGAGTCCGCCGATCCGGCGCCCTTTCCACCCAGCTACGACATGTCCCACGGTCCCGGCCCGCACGCGGCACCCTTGGTGGTCGACGGGCGGGTTTTCACCGCCGGCGCCACGGGGCGGCTGCGGGTCCACGACGCCGAAACCGGACGGCTCCTGTGGCGCCGCGACCTGATCTCCGAAATGGGTGGCACTCCGCGGGTCAACGGCTACGCGGCCAGCCCGGTTGCCTGGAGAGACCTGGTGATCGCCACCGTCGGCGGCCCCGGCCACGCGGTCGTGGCCTTTGGTCAGGCAGATGGCGACGTTGTCTGGAGCCGGCACGACTTCGCCAACTCGCCGTCCTCACCCCTGCTGATCGAGGTCGGAGGCCGGGCCCAGCTGGTGGCCTTCCTCTACGGCGAGGTGGTGGGCCTCGACCCGGCGAGCGGCGACCTGCTGTGGTCCTACGCTCATGCCACCGACTTCGGCCTCAACGTCTCGACGCCGGTCTTCGGCGAGGACGGCCTTCTGTTCCTCTCGTCGGCCTATGGCGGAGGCAGCCGGGGTCTGCGCCTCGCCTCCGGCCCGACGGGCACGGCCGTCTCCCAGCTCTGGGAGACCACCCGGCTGCGCCTCCACTTCGGCAACGCTGTGCGGATCGGCCCGGTGATCTACGCCTCGAGCGGAGACTTCGGCCCGGCGCCCTTCGTGGCCCTCGACGTCGCCACCGGCCGTATCCTCTGGCGCGATCGCCGTTTCGCCCGCGCCTCGAGCCTCGCACTGTCCGACGGCCGACTGCTCCTGCTCGACGAGGATGGCGTCCTGGCCCTGGCCACGCCCGGGGCCGAAGGGCTCAGCGTCCAGGCGCGGGTGCAGGTGCTCTCCAACCCGGCCTGGACGGTGCCCACACTCGACGGCACCACCCTCTACTTGCGCGACCGCAAGGTGATCCTGGCGATGGAGCTGGGAGAGCCGCAGAGGTAGAGGCGATCTCCGGCGTCGACGGTGAGCCCGGAGAGGCTGACCAGCACTTCCTCGCCACGGCCGATCGCCACCAGCGAGCAGCCGGTGCGTTCCCGCAGGTCGAGGCCGGCGACCAGACGCCCGACCCAGGGGCCGCCCTCGATCTCGGCCAGCTCGAGACCTCCCTCGATGCCCAGGGCCTCGCGACCGAAGAGGGCGCCGGCGATGATCTGCCCTGCGACCTGGCCGGTCGAGAGCACGAAGTCCGCGCCGGCGCGGTGGATGCGGTCGACGTTCGCCGATTCGGCCGCGCGAGCGACGACCAGACCGTCCGGGGACAGCTCCCGTAGCAGGAGGGTGGTGAAAAGGGTGGCGGCGTCCTCGGGGAGGGCAACGATGACGGCCTTCGCCGTGGCCACACCGGCCGCCTCCAGGGTGCGCAGGTGGCGCACGTCGCCGACCTGGTCCACGCCCTCGAGCTCTCGCGAGTCGAGGGTGACCACCTCCTCCCCGGCGGCGCGCAGGATGTCGGTGGCGGCCCTCCCGGCCTCACCGTAGCCCGCGACCAGGATCTTGCCCGTCCGGTGGCGCAGAGCCGGGCCGCCGGCCAGGAGCGCGAGCTGGTCGAGGCTGTCCTCGTCCCCGGCGGCGATGATCACGTCGCGGGCCTCGATGCGGGTGGTCGCCTGGACCGGGGCCACGAAGCGGCCCCGACGCCACAGGCCGAGGAGCACCGAGCCGGTGCGTGTGCCGATCGTGGCCTCGCCGACGATCCGGCCGGCGAGGTCGCTGCCCCGCTCGATCCGGAGCTCGCGGACCTTGAGCCGGCCGCCCAAGGTGTCGAGTCCGGCCACGAAGGGGCTGACCCGCGAGCTGGCGCGAGCGGCGAGCGCGGCGCCGAGCACGTGGCGGGGCGTGAAGACGTGGGTGGCTCCGGCCAGAGCCAGGGCGCGGCGGTGGAGGGGCTCCTCGGCGAGAGCCACCAGCTGGCCTTCGTAGCCGAGGTCGCGGGCCACCAGGACGGCGAAGCCGTTCTCCTCGTCGGTGCCGTTGGTCACCAGGGCGCGGGCTCGGCGGAGCCGGGCCCGTTCGAAGACGGCTTCCTCGGGCCGCCCGTGGATCACCAGGGCCCGCCGCTCGGCGAGCTGGCGGGCGGTCTGGGCATCGGGCTCGATCACCAGCACGGGCACACCGGCCTCGGCGGCTCGCTCGGCGAGGGTCTCGACGGCCGGACCCCAGCGATAGAGCACGAGGTGGCGGGCGAGGCTGGAGGGCGGGGAGGGCAGGCGGCGGCCGAGGCGCTCTTCGAGGAAGGGGATGAGGAAGACCGGCACCAGGAGGAAGATCAGGAACACGCCGATGAACTCCACCAGCGTGACCAGGACCACCATGACCGGGTGCTCCCAGGTGGTGTCTGGGCCGAAGCCGGTGGTGGAGAGGGAGCCAGCGGCCCACTCGAGGCCCTGCCAGAAGGTGCGCTCGCGGCCCTCGAGATGGGCCATGGCGAGGGTGTAGACGGCGGCGAGCAGGACGAGGAGCGCGGCCAGGCCGAGGATGAGGGCGAGGAGACGCTTTTGGGTGCGGGTCACAGGGGTGATCCTACGGCGCCCTTCCCCGAGGTGCCAGCCATCCAGGAGGGCCAACCCTCTTCCTCCGAGGTGCCAGGCACTTCGCGACCGAGAGTCCCGAGCGAAATACGTCAATAGAGGGTAGAGATGGGTCGTCCGCTTCGCTTCGTGCCGCCCAGGCAGCTCGTGGAGGTGACTTGCCGCACCTTTCAAGGCCGGTATCTGCTCAGCCCGAGCCGGGCCCTGAACGACATCGTCGTCGGCGTCCTCGGCCGAGCTCAGCGTCTCTACTCCCTGGAGATCCAGGCCTTCGCCGTACTGTCGAACCACTACCATCTGTTGGTTTCACCCGATTCAGCCCAACAGTTGGCGGCTTTCATGGGCTACTTCAACGGCAACCTCGCCAAGGAGGTGGGGAAGCTCGGCCGCTGGAAGGGACGGCTGTGGGAGCGGCGCTACACGGCGATCCTCGTCAGTGATGAAGAGGAGGCCCAGGTGGCTCGGCTTCGCTATCTCCTCAGCCAAGGGACCAAAGAGGGCCTGGTCCGCTCACCGGCCCGTTGGTCGGGGGTCCACTGTGCCCGCGCGCTGCTCTCGGGCGCCGAGATCGCCGGAACCTGGTTCGATCGGACACGGGAGCACGAGACCCGCCGTCCGGGGCAGCCCATCGACCCGAGCTTGTTCGCCGAACGCGAGGTGGTGGATCTCGCCCCCCTGCCCTGTTGGGCACATCTCGATGAGGGGATCCGACGGAATCTCGTCCAGGATCTGGTCACCGACATCGAGCAGGAAGCAGCCAGGGCTCGAGCCGCTAACAAGTCCGGGCCGTGGCGACCTCTCTCACGCGGTCTGGCCGAAGCCCGCCCGACCCGCCCGAAGACCGCGCCCGCTCCACGCGTCCACGCCGCGTGCCGTGGGGTGCGAGAAGCCCTCTTGCTGGCCTATCGGACCTTCGAGATGGCCTATCGCGAGGCAGCGAGGAGGTTACGCGGCGGAGATCCCGACCCCCGGTTCCCCCCGGGTTGCTTCCCCCCTGCGCTGCCCTTCGTGCCGGTCGACTCAGGCTTGAGCCCATGAGGCTGCCCGAGCTCAGCCGGTCGGTTCGGTGATCCACCCGAGACCGGCGCCGCTCGGAGCCAGGGGTTGGCCATGGGGATCGAGCTCGGCTCCCGCCTTGAGGAAGTCGAGAAGGCCGAGCCAGGTCAGCAAGTGTTGAAAGAGCGCCATGTCGAGTCTCCCGAAGAAGGGCTCCCGCCGCAGTCTGCGACAGGAGCGCGAGGAAGGGTCTTGCAGGATCTCCTTGCTTCGAGGGGGCCCCGAAGCACGAGGAGATGCTGCGCCTGATCCCGGGAGAAGTCTCGAGGAAACCCTCAGGAAGGCATGAGGGTTGGCCTGCAGAGGTCACGCGGGCCGAAAAGAACCGACGTGGGGGCCTGGAAGATCCGGGCAGTCACCGAAATGCCTGGCACCTTGGAGCGGAGGGCGAGGTGCGGCTCCGAGATGGCTGGCACCTCGGAGCGGCACTCTAGCTGGAGGAGCGGCTCAGAACTTGACTCGTGCCGAGGCGCCGAAGGTCCGCGGCTGGTTGGTGAGGAAGCCCACTCGGGCGCGGGTGCCGCGCTCCTGGTCGAGGGCGAGCAGAGCTCGCTCGTCGGTGACGTTGTTGATGAACAAGGCCACATCCCACTGGTCGTTGAGGAAACCGACCCGCAGGTTGAGGAGGTCGTAGGCCGGCAGCTCGGGATCGAAGGTGAAGGTGCTCTGGGTCAGCGGGCCGCCGATGGTGTTGGGTGCGAACGAGTTGAGGTTGACTCTGCCGAAGCCGTCGGCCTGGTCGCCGATCTGGGTGAAACGCGAGCCGATGTATTGATAGGTTGCCGTGAAGTACGCGAGCCAGGTGTTGAATACCGGCCGCTGATAAGTCGCCGCTGCCACGGCCTGGAACTTCGGCACGGTGGGCAGGCGGTTGCCCTCCTCGATTCCCGACACCACGCTGACGTTACCGGCGGCATCGGTCGAGGTCAGGGTCGAGCGCAGCTCGGAGTCGGCGTAGCTGGCCGAGACGGCGAAGTCGAAGTTCGGATTGGGCGCCGCCGAGACCTCGAGCTCGAGGCCCACGCTGCGGGCCTTGGGCACGTTGAAGACCACGCGCGACGAGCACGAGCCGGCGGTGACGGTTGCCTGCAAGTCCTCGATGTCCATGTAGAAGGCGGCAACGTTGACGTTACCCCGCCCGCCCCAAACGCTCGACTTGCTCCCCACTTCGTAGTTCCAGAGCGTCTCATCCTTCCACGCTCCCTGGCCACCGAAGGTCCGCAGGTCTTCCGGCGTGCACAGTGGCACGTTGAGCGGGTCGTTGATTCCGCCCAGCCGGAAGCCTCTGGAAACCTGAGCGTTGAGTGAAGTCGCATCAGAAATATGGTAGCTGGCGATCAGTCGCGGCGCGAAGCCGTCCGAGGAGGTGGAGCCGGTCGAGGTCCCGGGATCGGCGAAGATGCCGTCGAAGGTCTGCACACGGTCCTCGTCGAAGTCGTAGTAGCGCAGGCCGCCGGTCAGATCGAGGCGATCGTTCACCGACCAGGTCGCCTCGCCGAAGAGCGCGAACTGGTCGAGCTCGTACTCGAGGTCGGAGAAGAAGAGCACGTCCCTCCGCGCGCCGAAGTTGCCCTGGGTCGGGATGCCGGTGAGGTCCTGGAAACCCGAGACCAACAGGCTCTGGCCGTAGTCGCGGTCCTGGGTGGAGTAGAAGGCGCCGGTGAGCCAGCTCAGCCGATCGTTGCCGCCGGCGAGTCGGAGCTCCTGAGAGAGCACGGTGGCCGTGGTGGCGTCGTCAAGTGGTGCATCGAGGGAATACACCCGCTCCGGCAGGCCGATGCTGCCGCCGGTGATGCTGGCGGTCAGGGCCGTGGCGTCGCGCACCACCAGCACGTCGCGGTCCGTGTAGGAGGTGATCGAGGTCAGCTCCACGCCGCCGAAGTCGTAGCTGATCTTCAAGTCGGCGAGCAGGAACTCGTCGGTGAAGGGCTCCTCGATCTGGGTGAACTGCTCGCGCTCGCCCAGGTCCACCGCCGGCCGGGTGGTGGTGAATGGGTTGCCGAGGATGTTGTAGGCGTCGACGCGGTTCCAGCCGTCCATGTTGACTTCCTGGTACAGGACCCGCGGGGCGATCGTCAGCTGCTCGTTGGGCTGGATCAGGAACGACCAGCGCACGCCCACCCGGTCGCCGCTGTTGACGTCCTCGTTCACCGACAGCCCCGGCTGCACGGCATCGATGTAGCCGTCGTAGGTCCGGTAGTAGGCGGCGACGCGCATCGCGGCCTTCTCGCCCAGGGGCACGTTGGTCATCACCTTGGCGCTGCCGCCCAGCTCGCCGTCGGTGACCGAATTGACGGTGACCTCGCCGGAGGAATCGGTGACCCCCAGCTCGGGCTGGTTGCTGATGTAGCGCACCGTACCGGAGAGCGATCCGGCACCGAACAGGGTGCCCTGCGGGCCGCGCAAGACCTCGACGCGCGACATGTCGAAGAGATCGATGTCCGGCGTGAACAAGGAGAGGGAGAGGGGCGACTCGTCCAGGTAGATGCCCACCTGCTCCTTGACGCCCGGCTGGTCGCGCACGATCTGGCCCGCTGAGACGCCGCGCATGGCCACCTGGCTCTGGCCGGGGCCGAGGTTCTGCACCGTGAACCCCGGGACGTTCGCGGCGACACCTTCGAGATCCTCGACGCCGCGGGCGCGCAGAACCTCTTCGGTCGGTGCGGCGACGGAGAGAGGTACGTCCTGGATCGACTCCTCGCGCTTTCGCGCCGTGACCGTGATCTCTTCCGAGGTGGCATCAACCGGCTTCTCGTCGCCGGACTCGGCCGCTTCCTGCTGCGTCGGTGGAGTGTCCTGAGCGGCAGCTGCCCACGTGCCCGAAGCCAGGAGCAGCGCCAGCCCGAGCGCTCCGATGGAATGGGTAAGGGTCTCGAGTAGCTTTGCGGGGAACGAATCGGTGCCTCTCGATCTCATGAGACCTCCTCCAATACACAGGCCATCAGGCGGGAATGCCCGACGCGGATTCAGTGCGGGAGTGCAAGCTTCAATGCTGGGGGCATTCTAACGCCTCCACAGAGCAAGTGTCACCGAAATGGCTGGCACCTTGGTGGCAGGTTTCGCGAGAGCCGCGCTCTGGCGACGGCAGGGGATTCGGATGGGGCCTAACCGAAGCGCGCCAGGGAGAACTTCTTCTCGGGTGCGCGCTTTCCCAGGACCGTGGTGGCCACCAACTCGCCCAGGGCGGGGCCGAACTTGAAGCCATGACCCGAGCCGCCGCCCAGCAGCCAGAGATTCTCGGCGCGCGGGTGGCGGTCGAAGACGAAGTGGCCGTCCGCGCTGTTCTCGTACTGGCAGACGCGCGACTCGAGGAGGGGTGCGTCGCGCAAGGCGGGGAAGCGCCGGGCGAGGAGAGCCCGGGCCGCGGCCAGGCTCTCCTTCGAGGCGAGCCGCTCGCCGTGGGTGGGATCGAAGTCCGGGCCGCGGCTGTCGTCCGCCACTTTGAAGCCGCGCCAGCGGTTGCCGGGGATGCCGTACCACAGGGCGGCACCCTCCTCGACCCACACCGGCAGGCTGCTGTCGCCGAAGCGGCTGTCGCCCGCCGGGGCACCGAAGAAGAACACCTCCTGGCGAGTGGGCCGGATGCGTGCCCCTGGCACATCGGGGAAGACTTGGCCCAGCCAGGGGCCGCAGGCGAAGAGGTAGGCGTCGGCCGTGAGGGTGGAGCCGGTCGACAGTGCGGCGCCGTCCAGGCCGCCGCCGGCACCGAAGAGGGGCCGGGCCTCGGCCTGGAGAAACGTCCCACCTTCGCGCACCAGAGCCTCGGCCACGGCCTGGCAGGCCTGCCGGGCCAGCAGGTAGCCGGCACCCGGCTCCCAGAGGGCCCAGCGCAGACCGTCGAAATCGATCTGGGGGTAGCGCTTGCGGCACTCCTCGGCAGAGAGCTCGCGGTGCTCGATGCCGAGGTCGCGCAGGATGGGCAGGGCGTCTTTGACCAGGGAGTCCTGGGGGCCAGTGACCATCCAGAGCGCGCCCGTGCGGGCGAAGAAGCGCTCCCGGAAGATGGCCTGATGCTCCAGCCAGAGCGTGAGGGCCCTGCCCGCCAGCTCGGTGTAGAAGCGGTCGGCGCCGTAGGTCTGGCGGATGACGCGGGTCTCGCCGCCGGAGCTCGCGCGTGAGTTTCCGGGGCCCCAGGTGTCGACCAGGGTGACCTCGGCCCCGGCCCGGCGCAGCATCAAGGCCGACCAGCCGCCGAAGGCGCCCGCCCCGACGACCACGACGCGCAGGGGCTTGGTGGTGGAGGTCTGCGCCAGGGAGCGCGGCGAGACCGCGGCGGCGGCGCCGAGGGCGGCGAAAGACCGGAGGAAGGTCCGACGGCTGGTGCTCATGGGCGGGATCTCCGGCGCGACTCTAGCGCAACCGCCCGACAACGCCACGAGGTGCCAGCCATTTCGGGAGCGCACCACCACGGAGGTGCCAGGCACTTCGCAGGTGCCAGGCACTTCGCAGGATGGTCGTGCCGGGAAGGAGGTGTCAGACACCTCGGCGGGGGACCGGCTCAGGGCACCACGAGGCCCCAGGCCGAGGTGTCACCGCTCTCGAAGCCGTCGGTGAAGAGGGTGCTGTTGCTGTCCAAGCTGGTCTCGACCAGGAACGCCGCCGCCAGGCGGGCGAACTTGGCGGCGTGGGCGGCGCTGTTGCCGAGGGTCGCCACGGTGTCGCTCGTCGTGTGGATGGTCGGGTTGTACTGGCCGAACCGGGCCTCGAAGGCGAAGGCGGCAGGATAGCCCCGGTTGTGCCAGGGGGCGTGGTCCGAGCAGGCGTAGCCGCAGGTGGCCGACGTCCAGAGCAGGCCGGGCTGGTAGGTCTCGAGCAGGTCGACCAAGAAGGCGGTGAGGGTCGCGTTGGTCCAATCCGAGATGAAGGCCACGTCCTCGGCCGAGCCGTGGTAGCCGGTCATGTCCTGCTGGAGCACCGCAACGACGTTGGCGCCGGCGGTCTGGTAAGCCGCGGCGAGGTCGTTGGAGCCCCGCAGCCCCACCTCCTCGGCCGCGTAGGCCATGACACGGACCGTGCGCTGGGGCGCGAAGCCCGAGGCCAGAACCACGCGGACCACTTCGGAGAGGGTCGCCACCCCCGAAGCGTCGTCGTCAGCGCCCGGGGCGTTGCAGCTTGGATTGCCCGAGCAACCGGAAGAGATCGAGTCCTGGTGGGCGCCGAGGACGATGATCTGGTCCGCGAGGCTGGTGCCGGGGATGGTCAGCACCACCGAGGGTTGCGGAGTGACCCCGGCCGGATGGGTCACCAGCTCGACGGTCACTTCCGGCCGGCCGGCGGCGTAGCCCGCCCAGAGGTTCTTGATCCAGTTCGCCGACGAGGTGCCCGAGGCGTGCGCGTGGTAGCGGTTCGGGAAGCCGGTGGAAAGGGTGGTGACGGTGGCGAGGATCTGCGCCTCGTCGACGGCCCCCGCCACCTGTGCCACCCAAGCCGGCTGGTCGATGGCGAAGGGCAGGGTGCCCTCGGTCCGGCGTTCGAGGGAGGCCACCCGGGCCAGCTCCGCCTGGCCGTCCGCGAGGCTCTGATGGGCCATGAAGCCGCCGCAGCGGGCGAGCTCCGTGTGTAAGCGCTGGCTCAGCTCGGCCACTCGCACGGAGGGAATGCGCGTCAGCACCACCCCCTCCGCCTCGCCCAGCCGAGGCAGCGGCAGCAGCCAGCTCGCGGTCGCGTAGGCCTCGCGGTCCAAGGTGATCCAGACCTCGTCCCCGGCGTCGTCGGCAGCTCGGGTGGTGAACGGAAGACCGGGAGCGAGGGCCAGCAGGGCGAAGCAGGCGAGGATCCTGAGGAAAGAACGGCCCGGAACAGCTGCCGAACGATCGGGTGTCATGGCGCGAACACTAACCCAAGTCAGCGGCCCGAGGGGAAAGCGGGCCGGCCCTCCCAGGTGCCAGCCATTTGGGAGACGTCTCCCCGCCCACGCCGGAGCGTGGACGGGGAAGGCCCGTGAGGGTAGGTCTACGCCCGACGCGACCTCCGGCCGAGCAGGCCGAGGCCCAGACCGGCGAGCAGGAGCGCCAGGAGCGCCAGGCCCGCGGTGTCGAGGGCCGGGATGTCGATCGCCGGCATCCCGACCACCACGAAGCCCGTGGGGTCCCCGGCGGCGGTGGTCGAGATGTCGTCGCTCACCGCGCTGGCTTCGTTGGTGCCGTTGCCGTCGCCGTCGAAGGACAGCGTCGCCTGGTTGGTGATGGTGGTATCCGGCGCCACGTCGGCGGCGATCGTCGCCACGATGGTGATCGTCACCGAGGCGCCGGGCAGGAGCGAGCCGTTCCAGGTCACCGTGTTGGTGCCCAGGGTCGCGGTCGCCGTGCCCGAGGTGGCCGAGGCGGAGACCAGCGCCAGCTCCGGCGGTAGCACGTCGGTCAGCTCGGGCCCCGGGTTGTCGGCCTGCACGCGGTTCGAGGTGTTGGTCACCACCACGGTGTAGTTCACGTCGCCACCCGGCTGGAAGTCGCCGTCGACGCTCTTGGTTGCCGCGAGCGCGGCCGGCGAGAGCACCGCCGTCGAGGACGGCGCCGTGACCAGGATCGGCTGGCCGTCGTCGCTGGCGGAAAGCTCGGCCTGGTTCGAGATCGTGGAGCCGGCCGGGGCCAGCAGCCCCACCTCGACCACCAGGGTGAAGACGGCGCTGCCCGCCGGCATGCCCGCGGTGGTGCTGCAGGTGACGGTGCCACTGGCGCCCACGGCGGGCGTGGTGCAGCTCCAGCCGGCCGGCGACGCCAGGGACACGAAGGTGGTGTCCGCGGGCAGCGGATCGGTGAGCGTGGCGCTGTCCAGAGGCTGACCGGAGCTGTTGGTGGCGGTCAGGGTGTAGGTCAGCGGGTCGAGGGTCTGCACCGGGTCCGGCGTGTCGGTCTTGATCAGCGCCACCTGCATGCCCGGGTTGGACACCGTGGTCTGGGCCGTGGCCGAGCCGTTGCCCGGATTGGGGTCGGGCGAGGTGGCGGAGACCGTGGCCGTGTTGTTGAGCACGGTGCCGTGGGAGACGCTGGCCTGGACGGTGACCACCAGGGTGAACACGGCGCTGCCCGGGGCGAAGCTGGCGATCGAGCAAGTGACGGTGCCACCCGAGCCCACGGCCGGGGTGGTGCAGCTCCAGCCGCCCGGCGAGCTCAAGGAGACGAAGGTCGTGCCGGCCGGCAAGGTGTCGCTCATGCTGACCGTGGTGCCGAAGCTCGGGCCGGCGTTGGTGACGGTCACCGTGTAGGTGAGGTTGTTGCCGGCGGTCACCGGGTCGGGGGTATCCGTCTTGGTGATCGAGAGGTCGGCCGAGGCGGCGACCGTGGTGGTGGCGGTGGCGCTCTCGTTTCCCGAGCTGGGGTCGGGGGTCGTCGAGGTGACCGTCGCGGTGTTGGAGAGGACCGTGCCGGCGGCCACCGAAGGCGCGACCGCCACGGTGAGGGTGAAGACGGCGTTGCCGACGGCGAAGGCCGGGTTGGAGCAGGAGACCGTGCCGCCCGAGCCCACGGCCGGGGTGGTGCAGCTCCAGCCGCCGGGCGAAGCAAGCGAGACGAAGGTGGTGCCGGCCGGCAGGGTGTCGGAGACCGAGGCGCTGGCCGCCACGGCTGGACCGTTGTTGGTGGCAGTGATGGTGTAGACCAGGTTGGTTCCGGCCACCACCGGATCGGTGCCGTCGGTCTTGGTCATCGCGAGGTCGGCACCGCCGAAGGCGGCCACCTCGAAGTAGGCCACCAGCGGGTCGTGGTCGGCCAGCCGGATGGCGTTGGCCGCGTTGTTGCGGGCGGTCTCCGGGAAGTCAGCGTTGATCCGCGGGTGCTCCAGGCGGTGGGAGAGGGTGTCGGTGATCAGGGGCTGGTTGACCAGCGCGTGGTCGAGGGACTGGGCGTTGCCGTCGAAGATGAAGGAGTAGCGGTCGCTGGCGGGGGGCGAGTCGAAGAGGTTGTCGAAGTCCGGGTTGACCAGGTCGATGCCGTCCCCGGGCACGGCGGTCTGGTTGTCCGGGGACGGTGTGCCGTCGATCACTCCCATCGAGTCACCCAGCCCGTCGTTGACCTCGAAGGCGTTGAAGTCGCCCACCAGGACGATGTGCTCGGCGGGGTCGCCGACCTGCCGTGCCTGCACCAGGTTGGCCAGGAACTCGGCCTGCTGCTGCCGCTTGGCGCGCACCCGCTCGCCCACCGTGGCCCAGCCGTTCGAGCCGGCGCTGGGGTCCGAGGCGCCGTTCAAGGAGCGCAGGTGGTTGACGATCACCACGATGGGGAAGCTCGTCCCGTTCGGGTGGTTGACGATCGCGTCGAGCACCAGGGAGGGCCGGTCGTTGAGTAGCTCGCTGGAGCTGTCGGGGTTGACGAAGAGGGTGGCGGCGCCCTCCTGGGTGACGCTCACCACGGTCACCCGCGGTGTGGCGCCGAAGACCGTGGCCGTCTTGACCAGGAAGCCCACGTCGATGCCGCCGACGTCATTGCCTTCCACCAGGAACGACGCGTAGATCGGGTCGGGCTGGCTGTTGGCGATGGCATCGGCGCTGATGCGCGCGGCCAGGGCCTGGAGAGTGGTCAAGTTCTCGATCTCGACGACGCCGATGATGTCCGGGAAGCGCAGGAAGTTGCGGATGCCGATCGAGGCCTTGTTGAGCCGGTTGTCGAAGGCCGTGGCGGTGAGCACCGGCTCGCCGATGCCCGGGTCGTTCACCGTGTCGAAGAAGCGCTGGAGGTTGTAGGCCGCGACGGTGAACTCCAGGGATGTTGGCGGGGTCACGGCCACGGCCGTGGGGCCACCGGCCACGGTGGGAGGCGTCGGTGGGTCCGGGTTGATGCTGTAGGTGCGGAAGGTGTAGTCCATGGGACCCACCAGGTTCGAGACCACGGCGCCGGCGCCGACGTCGATGGCGACGGAGCCGGTCAAGTTGTCGCTGTCCACCCGGATGCGCTCGGGGTTCGCGTCGAAGCGGGGGATGGGCGGGATGGTGCCGGCGGGCGGCGGGTCCGGGGCCTGGATGCCGGCCTCGCGGAAGGGCCGCGCATTGCCGGTGACCACGCCGTAGAAGACGCCCTGGCTGGTGGCCGTGGCGTTGGCCTCGTTGATGCTGCCCAGGGTGGGCCCGGAGACGGTCAAGGAGGCGACCGACACCCGCATCCCCTCGAGCCGCTCGAGCTGGTCGTGCACGCCGGCCGGATCGGGGAAGGTGGCGGTCAGGGGGATCGGCGCCGGCAGGGGGTTGCCGGTCGAGATCTGGACCACGGTGGGCGCGGTCAGCTCGGTCAGCGGCGGCTGGAGCGGGTCCTGGCTGGGCACGAACTCGGTGACCGTGCCGGTGACCTGCACCAGGGCGCCGACCACCGCGGCCGCCGGCGGCGCCGCGCCGACGAAGACCAGGATGCCCTCGGAGGTGGCCGGGTCGGCGTCGTAGTCGGCTTCCTCTTCCTGGATGAAGAAGCCGTTGCTGCGCACGCCAGTGACGATGGCCCTCACCGTGACGCTGCTGCCCACGATCGGGGAGGAGGCCCCCGGGCCCTGGACGTCGTGGATCGGGGTGATCGCCACGTCGTCGTTGTTGATGGTGCCCAGGCCCTGGCCCTGACCGGCGGGGACGTTGGCCCCGGTGACGTTGGTGACGTTGACGAAGTAGGTCTCGTTCGCCTCCGGGTTGGTGTCACCGTTGACCGTGACGTTGAAGGTGTAGGTCGAGCTGCCCATCGGGATGGTCTGCCCGGTCAGCGAGTTGAGCACGTAGTCGTTGTCGGCGAGGGTGGCGGAGTCGTCGGCCGTGGTGATGTCGAAGGTGACGCCGCCGGCGCCGGCCGGCGCGGACAGGCTCACCGTGAAGGTGGCGGTGACGGTGCCGGCATCGCCCTCGGTGACCATCACGTCGTCGATCGAGAGATTGGGGATGACCGGGCCGCCGGGGTTGGGGGTCAAGGAGAAGTCGTCCACCGCCAGGCCGTCGTCGGCGCCCGAGGCGTTCGCGTCCACCCAGCGGATCCAGAAGGTCGCGCCGTTGGCGATCGAGAGGGCAGGAACGGTGCTCGAGAGCGCAGTGCGGTTGGCGGCGGCGTTACCGTCCTTGGCGCCGGTGGTGGCGGTGACCGGGGTGATGAAGTTGAGGGCCGCGACGCCGGTCCAGGCGCCGGTGGTCAGGCTGATGGCGTCCAGGCTGTACTCGAAGTTGATCTGGTCGGTGCGGGCGGCCGTGCCCAGGCGCCATTCCTCGCCGGTGTAGCTCACCTGGAAGCTGCTGATGGTGACGCCGGTGTTGTTGGTGAAGCAGGCGCCGAAGAGCGGGATGAGGGTGCCGCTCTGGAGGCCACCGAGGGCGCGGTCCGTGGCCGCCGTCGAGCCGTAGCTGTAGGTGTCGCCGGTGTTGCTGCCCCCGGTGTCGACGGCGTACTGCTCATTGTCGCGAGCGCCGCCGCCGGTCTCGGTCATGAACCAGCCGGTGATGGTCAGGTTGTTGGTGGTGCTGCCCGCCGTGTTGGAGAGGGTGTCGAAGTTCTGGCTCACGGCCGAGCCCGGGGTGGTCAAGCTGACGCACTGGGCCGAGGCTGGAGCGGAAGCGAGGAGGGCCAGGAGAGAGAGAACGAGGCAGGTGGCCAGCGGGCGCAGGGCGGGCTTCATGGGATTGACTCCATTTCGCTTGGATGCGGGAGGAACGAGGCCGGGAACGGGTCATTCTCCCTCGGCCACGCCTGGTTTGGCAACCGAGACGCCGGCGACGAAGGGGCGACAGCTTGGTGCCTTCCCCGAGGTGCCAGCCATTTCGGGGCGGTGGATGCGTCGAGGGTCTGTTGACCTGTTTTGTGTTATTTGTGGTGGAAACTAGGCTAGTCTACTTGACTTTTAGTCTAGCTTGGCTAGGATGAAGTCGTTCGGAGCCAGCCAACCACTCTCCCCCCTCCGGGGTCGAACCAAGGAGACCTATGACCACCACACCCCTACGCGATTTCCTCGAGATCCCCTACGAGCAACTCGAGGAGATGAACGTCGCCGCCAAGCAGGAGCGCCTCGATCGCAAGGATCCCGACAAGGTCCGCGAGGAGCGCCTCCGCTACCTGGCCGGCGAGAAGCGGATCAAGGCGGTGACCGTCTGCTTCACCGACCTCGAAGGCCGCTTCCACATGCTCGACTACGACAAGAAGTTCCTCCTGAAGTCGGCCGACAACTTGACCTTCGACGGCTCCTCGATTCGCGGCTTCTCCCAGCAGGCCGAGAGCGATCTGCGCCTGGCCATCGATTGGCCGGCTTTCTACTGGCTGCCGGCGGACATCTTCGGTCCGGGCAAGGTGCTGGTCTTCGGCGAGGTCCAGGAGCGCGACGGCAGCCCCTACCGGGGCGACCTGCGCGCCCGCCTCAAGGCCTACGCCGGCCAGCTGTGGGCCAAGGACGAGACGGTCGCCTACGCCTCGAACGAGATCGAGGGCTTCCTCTTCCACGGCCGGGACGCCGAGCGCCGCTATCCCGACACCGGGGTCTTCGAGTTCATCTCTACCGGCGGCTACTACCACTCCCTGCCCGGCGACGCCCTGCGCCAGTTCATCGATACCGCCGCCGAGGTGCAGCGGGCGATGGGCTTCAACAACGAAAAGGACCACCCCGAGGTGGCCCCCTCGCAGTTCGAGATGAACTACGGCTACACCGAGATCACCATCGCCGCCGACCAGGTGCAGCTCTACAAGCTGCTGTCGCGGCAGGTGGCGGCGCGCATGGACATGACCGCGAGCTTCCTGCCCAAGCCGGTCACCGGCGTCAACGGCAACGGCATGCACACCAACATGTCGATCGGCCGCAGGGGCCAGAACCTGTTCTTCGACGCCAAGGGCCAGGACGGGCTTTCGGCCGCGGGCTGGAGCTTCATCCACCGCATCCTGGCCAACGGCAACGACCTCTGCCTGATCTTGAACTCGAGCGTCAACTCCTACCGCCGGCTCGACCCCCACTTCGAGGCCCCGAACCAGATCAAGGCCTCGGCCATCGACCGCGGCTCGATGGTGCGCATCCCCCTGGGCAACGAGAAGTCCGCCCGTGTCGAGGTGCGCTCGATCGCCCCGGACGCCAACCCCTACCTCGCCCTCTATAGCCTGGTGCGCACCGGCATCGAGGGGCCGGCCGAGGGAGAGAACGACGGCAAGCGGCCGCGCACCCGCTTTCTGCCGGACAACATCTACGACGCCATCCGCCTGTTCAAGCAGAGCCGTTGGGCGGCCGAGCTGATGGGCGAGGAGGTGCACGGCAAGTACGCCGATCTCAAGCTCGCCGCCGCCGAGCGCTGCCCCAAGGCCCTGGGCGCGCGGGTCAAGCGCTCGGAGATCCAGTTCCACCACGAGGTCACCAACCAGTACCTCTGGTCGCGGTTCTGAGGCCCTGCGCTGGCCGGTGCCGGCCGCTCCTCGAAGTGCCTGGCACCTCGGGGAGCGCCCCTTTGGGGCCGGCCAGCCGCGAAGCTAACGTCGGCGCGAGCGGTACCACGACGCCGCGCCCACGACGAGGGCGAGCGCCACGAGGCCGACCAAGAGGAGGGGCCGGGACCGATTCGGTTCCGGCTCCGGGTCTGCGACCACCGAGACGGTACCGACGTTGGTCACGGGCTGGCCCGTCTGTCGGTCGAAGGCCCGGCCCACGAACGGCCGGTGCGGCGGCAGTGCGAACGGCGCCCGCAACTTGAGGCTCCCCAGCTTGGCAGGGCCGTTGATCCGCGAGCTGCCGAAGTAGTTCAGCCGGAGGTTGGGAGTGTTGGGGCTGTCCGCGACGCCCTCGGCGGGCTGCTCGAGTGTGGGGTGGATCGAAGCCTTCCAGTCCTTCGGAAGGGTCTCGAAGAGATCCTCTGGGGTCCGGCCACGCAGCACGTCGAGGTCGGGGATCTCGAGGTGGCCACAGACCTCGCAGATGGGCTCGTAGCGGATGACGAACTGGGAGAGATCGACCAAGAGCACGAGCTCAGTGCAGCCGCTTGAGTGCGGATCGATCGCGTGGCACTCGACCTGGATGTCGGCGCGGGCGGCCGAGGGTGCCAGCAGCTGGCTGAGCAGAGTGCAGGTCAACAACAGCGCAGGGACGGGGGCTTTCATCGGGCTCTCCTCTCGAGGATCTCAGCAGATGCGGCCGCGGCATCGACCGCGGCTCGGGTTTCGAGAGGTGGATTCGCGGCCGGCCTCGGAGATCTGACATCAAGCGAGCCGCTGCGAGGTGCCAGGCACTTCGGGGGCGGCAACGAAGCGCCCGCTCCGAGGTACCAGGCACTTCGGGGACGCCTACCGCTCGGCGTCGATCACCACGGTCTCGAGCAGGCCGGAGGCACGGCCCAGGCCGAGGCCGAGTCGGAGGTCTCCCCATGGGCAGGAGTAGATGGTGTAGGCGGGATAGTCCGGCGGGTACTCGGGAGTGGGCGCGTCAAGACTGAAGTTGGGGCCGAAGCGCGCTTCGAGGTCGGCTCGGCGGATCCCAGCTGCCTTGGCGTCGAGTTCCAGGATCAGCCTCACCGAAGTGGCTGGCACCTCGGAGCGGGCGGAGCGGTGGGGGCTGTCCGGGGTGTGACACACTCGGGCCTCCGGAGGTTCCATGGCACAGGATGCAAGCGATCCGTCCGACCTCGAGGGCGTTGTCAACGCCGCGGAGTTGGTAGCGCTCCAGCCGGGAGCCGTCGTCAGCCGCACGGTGGTCAAGAAGCCGTCCGGCACGGTCACGGCGTTTGCGTTCGATGCCGGAGAAGGGCTCAGCGAGCACACGGCGCCATTCGATGCCCTGATCCTCGGTCTCGAGGGCGAAGGGGAGATCACCATCGCTGCTGCACCGCACCAGGTCCGCCCGGGCCAGCTTCTGAGGCTGCCGGCGGGCCAGCCCCACGGCGTGAAGGCGATCACTCCCTTCAAGATGCTTCTGATCATGATCCGAGCCTGAGGACCGGCCGGACACTGACCACCACACAGCCCATGGGGGAGATTCGGGAATGAACGTACGCACGTTGGACGGCGGCGAGGCCGCTCTCGAGCCCGCTGCGCTGGAGGGCCTCAAGGCACGCCTCAAGGGGCCGGTGATCCTGCCCGGGGACGCCGGCTACGAGGATGCCCGCACCGTCTGGAACAGCATGATCGACAAGCGGCCAGCATTGGTGGTGCGCTGCCTGGGCGTGGCGGACGTCATCGCCTGCGTCCAGTTCGCGCGCGCCCACCGGCTCCTGCTCTGCATCAAGGGCGGCGGCCACAACATCGCCGGCCTCGCCGTGGCGGACGGCGCCCTGCTGCTGGACCTCTCCCTCATGCGCGGCGTCTGGGTGGATGCTGAACGCAGGATCGCTCACGCTCAGGCGGGCTGCCTGCTGGGGGACCTGGATCGCGAGACCCAGATCCATGGCCTGGCCACGGTGCTCGGCTTCGTCTCCATGACCGGCATCGCCGGCCTCACCCTGGGCGGCGGCTTCGGCTATCTGACCCGACGCTGGGGGTGGACGACCGACAACGTGCTGGGGATGAACCTCGTCACCGCGGAGGCGAGGCTGGTTCGCGCCAGCGCCGACGAGAACCCTGACCTGTTCTGGGGTCTCCGCGGCGGTGGCGGCAACTTCGGCGTGGTGACCGGCATCGACTACGCCCTCCAGCCGGTGGGGCCGGAGGTGGTCGGTGGCGTGGTCGCGTGGCCCGCCAGCGCGGCGCCCGAGGTGCTCGAGCTCTACCGGACGATGGCCGAGCAGGCCCCGCGCGAGCTCACCCTGGTCAGCTTCATCCGGCCGGCGCCGCCAGCCCCTTGGCTCCCCAAGGCGACGCACGGCCAGCCCATCGTGGCGATTCTCGCCTGCCACAGCGGCGGCCTCGAAGAGGGGGAGAGGGCGGTTGCCGCCATCAAGTCCTTCGGCACGCCGGTCGGCGACGTGCTGGTGCGCCGGCCGTACGCCCAGCTGCAGACCATGCTCGATGGCACCCAGCCCAAGGGCCGGCGCTACTACTGGAAGAGCGAGTACCTGCAGCGCATCGAGCCGGCGTTTTGTCATCGATTCATGGCCCGCGCCGCGGCGATTCCCTCACCACACTCCTCGATGATCCTGTTCCAGATCGGCGGTGCGTTAAACGAGCTCGACAACGACCACTCTCCGGCCGGCAACCGGGACGCCCGCTACGTGCTCAACATCGGCGGCGCGTGGGAGCAGGCGGCGGACGACGCGGCGAACGTGGCCTGGGCGCGCGACGCCTGGAACGACCTCAAGGCGTTCTCGACCGGGGGAAACTACGTCAACTTCCTGACCGAGGACGAAGGTCCCGAGCGGGTGGCGGCGGCCCTCGGCAAGGGCCTCGCGAGGTTGGCGGAGGTCAAGAGGCGCTGGGATCCGGAGAATCTCTTTCGCACCAACCGCAACATCACACCGGCCGGCTGAGCAATCCGCCCATGCACTTCGATCTCCAACTCGCCATCCCCGTCCTGGAGCGCACGCCCGCCGTGCTCGACGCCTGGCTGCGGGGTCTGCCCGCGGAGTGGACGGCGGCCAACGAGGGGCCGGAGACCTGGAGCCCCTTCGACGTGGTGGGGCACCTGATCGACGGCGAGGAGACCGATTGGATCCCCCGGGCGCGCATCATCCTCTCCGGGGCGGCGGAGCGCCGCTTCGAGCCTTACGACCGCTTTCGCCACCTCGCGCGCAACCAGGGCCGGCGCCTCGACGACCTGCTCGACGAGCTCGGCAGCCTGCGCCGGGCCAACCTCGAGACCCTGCGCGGCTTCGACCTCCAGCCGGCGGACCTCGAGCGCACCGGCGAGCACCCGGCCTTCGGCACCGTCACCCTGGCCCAGCTGCTCGCCACCTGGGTGGCCCACGACCTCGGCCACCTCGCCCAGATCGCCCGCGCGATGGCCCGCCAGCACCGCGAGGCGACAGGACCGTGGGTGGCGTACCTGCCGATCCTCCAAGGGCGGTGATCCGAGCTGGTATGGCAAAGGCCAGGATGACGGAACGGCTGCTCGCGGCAATGGCCTTCGCGACCCTGGCCGCCTCGGCTGGCTGTGGGAGAACGTACGAGGCGCCGGCAGACAGCGAGCCTCATGGCACGGTCATGATTCTCGACGTCGCTGCTGGAACAACCGACCTCTCCGTGTCGGTCGATGGAGCCAGAGTTGCTCTCGGGACGTTCGCCACTTCCTTGTCGGGCAGCATCCTGATGTTGGAGGCCCGGGAATACCAGGTGCCCATCGATCCCGGAGCCCACGACCTTCAAGTGGGGCAGATCGGGGTGGAACCCGGCGTCGGCGCCATGACCTTCAGGACGGGGACGACCGACGCCCAGGCAGTGTTCGCGCCCGGCCAGGTGGCCTACCTGGTGGTAGCACCGACCAAGGTCTTCGCAGCCAAGAAGGTCGTAGCCGTGTCGGCCGCGGACTATGAGCGGTGCCGGCGACTGACCCAGGTGGACTGGTCACGGGAGCTCGCCGCGCGCGACGCGAACAGGCTGATCCAGCGTGTTGGCGAGTGCTCGGTCGTGGTCTCGGCCTTGACGGGCAGGCCGTGAGGCGTGAGAGTGCCCCTCCTCGCCCCCCCGAAGTGCCTGGCACCTCCCCGGGGCAACGAAAAAGGCCGCCGCGCGGGGCTGCCGGCGGCGGCTACCGAGGTAGGAGTGCCGAAGCTCGCCGAACGAGGCGACGGGCCCCCGGTGGGGCGCGTCGTTGTCGGGCAAACCACGGCGTGAGGCCGTTGTGGGGAGGCGCCCTCGGGGGCTTCCTCTGCCTGTAGTGGCGCAAACGGGGAGGGGAAGCTGTCAGGGCCACTCGCCCCGTCATACGATCCACACCCCATGGTGACGATGGCCGACGGGGCTTTCCCTCCCCTCCTCTGCTGCGATCTGCCCCCCGGTGCCCTCGCCGACCTGCTCGCCCGCCACGGCGCCGAGCTGGCGGAGGTGCCGGCCCGGGAGGCCATCCCCGGCAGCTACTGGGGGGACTCGGAGGCGGGGATCATCGGCACGCGGGTCTACGTCCGGGGGGACACGCCGGTTCACTCCGCCCTCCACGAGGCTTGCCACCTCTTCTGTCTCGACGCCGAGCGCCGCGCCACCCTCCACACCGACGCCGGCGGCGACTACGACGAGGAGAACGCCGTCTGCTACCTCCAGATCCTGCTCGGCGCCGAGCTGCCCGGCTTCGGCCGCGAGCGGGCCTTCGCCGACATGGACGCCTGGGGCTACAGCTTCCGCCTCGGCTCGGCCCGGGCCTGGTTCGAGGAGGATGCCGAGGACGCCCGAGCCTGGCTGGTGCGAGAGGGCCTGCTCAGCGACGCCGGGGAGCCGACCTTTCGGATGCGGGCCTGAGGGGCGCCGACCAGGGAACTACGCCGAGCTGGGGCTCGGCGCTCCCAGAGGGGATCTGCCGCCTCACATCCCCAGCCTAGCCAGCAAGCGGTCGACCTCGTCCAGGCCGAGACGGCCGCTCTCGAGCTCCTCTCTCGCGGCGGTGAGGGCCGCGAGGCGGATTTCCTCGCGGGGCAGGGGCGGCTGCGGGTCGAGGTGGCCTCGCTCCTCGAGCCAGCCTTCGAGGGCCTCGAGCTTTTCGTGCCGGAAGCCCTTGGCGCGCGGGTCCTTCTGGGCCAGGCGTTCGAGCAGGGCGCGGGCATCGCCGCCGGCCTCGCGGGCCAGCTCGGTGAGGCTGTCGAGGTACTTGTCCGAGACGGCGCCGGACTCCGCCAGATCCTGCCGGTCCACGGGCCGCCCGCGGCCCACCCGCCAGACCTCCCGCGCCGCGGCACCGGCACGGGCGAGGGCCGCGGCTTTCTCCAGAGCGGCGCCGCTGCCCGCAGCCACCGCCTCGGCCAAGCCTCGCCGGGCCAGGGCCTCGGTCGGCCCCCAGCGCTCCCAGCCGGCGGCCAAGAGGCGCTCGAGCAGGGCCGGATCCTCGACCAGGTACCAGAGATGGACCCCGCCCAGGTCCGCCGCCCAGGGGTCGGGGGCGGGCACGCCCAGCGCCGCGCCGTACTCGGCGTGCGAGAGCCCCGCGCTCTGGGGCACTGGCCGGGGGCCGGCGGTGGCGCCCGCCACCGTCACCTGCGCCGGCTCGCCGCGGCGGGCGCGGGCGAGATCGAGCACCGTCCAGGGCACGCCCTCACCCCGGGCCTGGGCGTCTTCGAGCACCTTCGCCCATTTGGCCACCTCGGCCTCCTGGGCGGTGAAGCAGAAGACCTGGCGACCCCGCCGGGCCGCTGCCACCAGGGCCTCGATCAGGGCGCGGGCGCGGCGCTCGTCGCTGGTGGCCAGGGTCTCGTCGAGGAACAAGGGCAGGGCCGGGCCGGGCTCCTGGCGCTCGACGAAAGCCAGGCGCGCTGCCACCAGCAGGTGGACGCGGGTGGCCGAGGAGAGCTGCTCGAGGCCCAGCACCTCGCCGCTCTGGCGGTCCCGGGCGCGGAAGCCGGGCGGGTCCCCGGGCTCGACCCTGAGCTCGTAGCGCTCGTGGGTGATGCGGGCGAAGAGCTCGCGGGCGCCGGCGAGCACCGGCGGCAAGGCGCGATCCGCCAGCTCCGCCCCGAGCACCTCCCCGAGCAGCCAGCCGGCCACGGCCAGCTCGTCCTCGGCGCGCAGGCGGACGAGCTCCTCGCGCGCGCGATCCCGCTCGGCCAGGGCTCGCTCCAGGTCATGGCCGCGGCGGGCCAGGTCGATCTCCCGGCGCACGGCGCCGCTCCGCTCGGCCAGGTCGCTCTCGGCCTCGGCCCGCTCGCGCAGGCGCGCCAGCTCAACCTCCAGCTCCGCCGGGTCCCGTTCGGCGAGCTCCTCGACGCCGGCCAGCTGGGCCATGGCCTCGTGGTGCTCGCGCTCGGCCAGGCGGACCTCGTCCCGGTTGCGCTGCCAGTCCGGCAGCTCCTCGAGCCAGCGGGCGAGGGTGGCGCGGTCCCCGGAGACCAGCCCCAGCTCGCTCCAGAAGGCCACCAGCCGGGCCTCGGCCGCCATGGCCGCGGGCTCGAGCTCGCGCTCCAGCTGGGTCTCGATCCGCTCCTTGGCTGCGAGGTCCGCTTCGAGGCGCCGGGCCCGTTCGGAGAGTCGTTCCAGGGCCGCCTCGGCGCCGGCCCGGTCTCCCGGCTGGCCTTCTTCGAAGGGGGCGAGCAGGGTACCGATCTCGCCCAGCAAGCGGGCCTCTTCCTCCCAGGCCAGACGCTCCTCGGCCTCGGCGGCGCGGGCGCGGTCCGTGGCCTCGGCGAAGGTGGCGGCCCGGTGCCAGGCCCAGGCCAGCTCGAGATCGAGGGGCAGCTCCGTCAGGCCCAGACGGGCGCCGACCTCGGCCCTCGCCTGCTCGAGCCGCTGCCGTTCCGGGCTGGTCCCGGATTCGAGCCCCAATCCGCGGGCGATCCGGGCGCGCAGCTGACCGTCCTTGATGGTCTCCAGCCGCTGGTCGAGCCGCTCGAGGAGGCGGGCGGCGGCGGCCGGATCCCCTGGCACTCGCTCGGGCACGAAGTGACGAACTTCCGCGCGCGCCCGGCGCGCCCGGTCCCAGGTGAAGAGGGCGAGGCCGGCCATGCCGCCGCTCGCGATCGCGGCCAGCACGGCGGCCCCGGCACCGAGGCGGGAGCCGCGTTCGACCAGGGCGAAGGCCGCGGCCGCCGAGAGCGCTGCCGCGGCGGCCAGCACGAGCAGGCCGAAGAGGCCCAGCGGCGGCGCCGGAGTCGCCAGCAGGCGGCGCAGCGCGGCCACCGCGCGGGTCAAGGGAGCGGGGTCCTCCAGGTGCTCCGGGGGCTCGAGGGCGAAGCGGGCCCGGGTCGCCACGGCCTCGGCGGCACGGGCTCGCTCGGCGACGCGGATCAGCTCGTCCAGCTCGCCCAACTCGGGCCGGCGCAGGCCCGGCGCCCGCCCGGCGGGCGCGCCCAGCTGCGTGGCGGCACCGGTGGCGGTCTCGCGGGCCGCGGCGGTCCGGCGCCGGGCCTCCTCGACCCGGGTCTCGGCGCGGCCGAGGGCCTCCAGGCGCGTTCTGACCTCGCTTCTGGCCCGGTTGAAGGCGCCGACCGTCAGCCCCACCCCGGCCAGGGAGCGCCCGAGCCTCTCGAGCTCGGCCCGGGCCTCGTCGGCCCGGCGGCGGCCCTCACGAGCGGCGGTCTCCAGCTCGACCAGGCGAGCGTCGGCGTCCGAGCTCAGCCGGGCCAGGGCGGGAGGAAGCTGCGCCAGGCGCTCCTCGGCCCGGCTGCGCCGCTCGCGGGCTCGGGCCGCCCGCAGCGCGGCCGCGATCCGCCCCGCGGCCCGGGCCGCTTCCCGTGCTCGCTGGCGCTCGAGGTCGAGGCCGGCGAGGGCTTCCTCCTCGCGGACGAGCCGTTCCTGGTGGGCCTGGAGCTCACGGACGCGCTTTTCCGCCGCGCCGAGATCGGCCGCCGGCTTGCGGGAGCGGGTGGCGCCGGGGCGGAATCCCGCCCCCTGAACGGCGAGGGAAAGGTCGTAGCCGCCGGCCGACTCGCGCAGCACCTCGGCGGCCAAGCCGTCCCTCTCGGTGGCGAGCAGGCGCTCCAGGGGCAGGCGGTAGCGGTCCTCCAGCTCGGCGGGGGGCAGGGGGGGCAGGGCGGAGTCTCTGCCCTCGCGGCGGTAGCGTGCCTCGCCGGCCTCGAGCTCGCCTTCCCAGGTCTCCTCGCCGATCTGGAACCGGGCGATGAGGTGCACCTTGCGGCCGGGGGCCGTGCTCGGCCAGAGCAGGGCCCCCAGCGCCCGGGCGGTGGTGGTCTTGCCCGAGGCGTTGGGGCCGATGATCACCGTCACCCCCGGCGCGAAGCCCTCGAGCTCGAAGCCCTCTCGCTCAAAGCCCGGCATCCGCCGCACCGCGAGGGCCGAGAAGGTGAGGGCCGGCTTGGGCGCAGCGTCGCTCACGCCTCCTCCTTCTGGGCCAGCAGGCGGTCGAGCAGGGTGTCCGTGGCGGTGAGCAGCAGGGCCCGGGTCTCCTCGGGCGACGGCGCCTCCGCACCGCTCAGGGCGGCGTAGGCCGGCGCCTGCCGAACGCCGGCGATGCGGCGGGCCAGGGCCTCGAGCAGCTCGGGCCTCTGGCCTGCCTCGAGCGCGGCACGCAGCCGGGCGAGGGCCCCGGCGGGGTCGTCGGCCCCAGCCAGCCGGGCGAGGTCTGCCGGGGGGCGGGTGCGGTCGACGACGGTGTCCACGAAGGCCACGGCGCCGCCGAGGGCGGGGCGGTCTTCCTCGACCTCGGCGAGCACCTCGGCCAGGCGCGGCTTGGCCTCGGTGCGCCCCGTGAGCGCCAGCCGGAGCCCCAGGCAGGCGAGGGCACCGTCCCCCTCGGCCACGGCCCCAGCCAGGGCAGCGCGCAGCGCGGGCGGCACGCGGCCACGGGCCTCCTCGGCGTCGGCGGCGCCATCGAGGGAGGTTTCGAGGTCGAGGTAGCGAGTGGGGGAGAGGGCCAGCAGCCGGGTGGAACGCAGCCGCCCCTCGGCCAGCTCGAGCAGCCAGGCGCCGTGCACGCCCGGCTCCCGGAAGTCGAAAGCCAGCGGCGAGCCCGGATAGAGCAGGGGCACTCCCTCGCCCGCAACCAGTCCCGGAGCGTGGACGTGCCCGAGCACCCAGCCGGCCACCGGGCGGGAGCGCAGGGCACCGGCGGTGGTGGGGGCGTAGGGGCTGCCGCCCACGCCGAGCTCGGTGTGCAGCAAGCCGAGCAGGGGAGCCTCGGTGGGGGGCGTCAGGTCGTAGCCGGCGAGGGGGTCGGTGCCGATGCGCTCACGAGGGAAAGACCAGCCGTCCACGTGGAGCAGGGGCCGGCCGTCCCGCAGCAGCGCCGCGCGCTCCCAGCGCCCACCTCGTCCCAACAGGTGGAAGCGCTCCGCGGGCAGATGCTCGGCCACCCGGACGAGCACGTCGAAGTCGTGGTTGCCGGCGACGGCGAAGGTGTCGACGCCGGAGTCGGCGAGCCGCCGCAGGCCCTGCTCGAGGGGAGCCAGGGACTCGAAGAAGCGGTTGTCGCGGTCGACCACGTCCCCCGCCAGTAGCAGGGCCTCCACCCTCTCCTCGATCGCGCGGTCCACGATCGTCCGCCAGACGGCAGCGGCGGAGAAGCGGCCATCGTCCGCCAGCTCGGGCGGCAGCCGAGCCGCCCGGCGGCCGAGGTGGAGATCGGCGGTGGCGAGGAGCTTCAAGGGGAGGGATGGTAGCAGGTGGCGGGGGCGATGGAGAGGGGGTAGGAAGGGTGTATGAGAGAGGGTGGAGAAGGGGTAGAAAGGGGGTAAGATCCACTCCGATGAGAAGTTTCCAATCCGGCTACCTCGATCGCATGGCGCTACCACCGGGAGTGGTCTGGCAGCTGACCGAGATCGCGGAGGCTCGTGCCAGGCGCTCGCTGCTGTTGCCGGCTGCGAGAGGGCCGCTGGTCTCGCTCGGCCGACAGGCACGGGTGGAGACGGTGATCTCGTCCAACCGCATCGAGGGAGTCGTGATCTCGGCAGATCGGGTCGAGCCCCTGCTCAACGACAGAGCCGCGCCCCGAGATCATGCGGAAGAGGAGGTCAAGGGCTACCAGGATGCCTTGGATCTGGTCTGGTCCCGGCCTCCGAACCTGGCGATCGGTGTGCCGCTGCTGCTCGAGCTCCATCGCAGGGTGCTCCCGGAGGGCGGGGATGGTGGCTCGTTCAAGCTCCAGGACAACGAGATCGTCGAGCTCGAGCCCGGGCGAGCCCCCCGGGTGCGATTCCGAGCCCTACCCGCCGGAGAGACGCCGGAAGCCGTCGCCGAGCTGTGCCGGGAGTATGAGGGCCGAGCCTCCCGCGTCGGGCAGTCTGCCCTCGTGGCGATCGCTGCCTTGATCCTCGACTTTCTCTGCATCCACCCGTTCCGGGACGGCAACGGCCGGGTCTCACGCCTGCTCACCCTGCTCGTTCTCGATCGCCAGGGGCACGACGTGGGCCGGTTCGTCAGCCTCGATCGCCTGATCGAGCAGGAGCTCGCCAGCTACTACGCGGCGCTCGAAGCCAGCTCGGCGGGCTGGCACGAGGGGCGCCACGATCTCGTGCCGTGGTTGACGTTCTTCCTGTCGGTCCTGCGTCGAGCCTACCAGGAGCTGGCGGCCAACCTGGAGCAGGCTCCCCTGTCGCGCACCAAGACCGAGCGCGTCGAGGCGGCGATCGCTGGCCTGGGACCGAGCTTCACTCTGCGCGAGATCCTCGAGGCCAGTCCCGGCGTCAGCCGCGAGCTGGTGCGCCAGATCCTGCGCCGATTGCGGCGAGAGGGCCGCCTCGAAGCCGTGGGCCGGGGCCCAGGGGCGGTGTGGCGGAAGCGGTGAGGGCTGAGACGTCCTTCAGGGCTCGACCCGCGCCACCCCCGCCACGGAGTCAAAATCGCGGTCGAACGAGTAAAGCTCCCCTGCCCCCACGCTCGCCATCTCGGCGGCGATCAAGGCGTCGGAAAAGTCGATCTTGCCTTCCCGGAAGAGCTCCAGGCTCAGCCAGATCATGGGCTTGCGCCCCATCCTCAGCCCTTCGAGGGCCAGCAGATCCCCGACGAAGGCGCTGATCCGATCCGGCGGCCAGCGGTAGAAGCTGCGCAGCGTCCAGACCGCATCGCAGAGCGCGGCCTCCGGCAGGTAGACCTCTTCCTCGCCGAGCCCGACCCTGGCCAGCAGATCGCGACACCGGGGCGACATCTCCGGGTGGTCACCGGTCACGAAGCGCAGCAGGATGTTGGCGTCAATCGCCCTGGGACTCACGCAGCACCTCTATCGCCCGGGCTTTCGCAGTGGCCTGCTCCACCGCTTCCCAATCCTGGGGGCTGCTCACCGGCTCGCTGCCGTACCAGCGCAGGATGTCGCCTTTGTGGGCCACCAGCTCGATCCGCCCCTCCCGCTCCACGAGCAGGATGGTCGTGCCGGGACCGGCACCGAGCTTGTCGCGGACGGGTTTGGGGAGAACGAGCTGGCCTTTGGAAGAGAGGTTGGTTGTCCATACCATTGTGGGTCTCCTTACAAATCGATAGCGATCTTACTCCGTATCGAGGAGCGAAGTGAGATCGCGGGCTTCGCGAGGCGTCGAAACGCCTCGCTACCCATGAACGTCCCTGGCGGGACGAAGAGATCCCTCGGCTGCGGGCCTGCGGCCTTTCGCCCAGGATGACAACGGGAGAGAGACGGTCGTTTCCGATCCTCGTTCTTCCCCCCGTCCCGAAGGGACGTTCATGAGCAGCGAGGGATTTCAATCCCTCGTGGGCTTCGGCGGCGAGGCTTTCCAGCCTAGACTGCGCGAATGTCGCTTTCCCTGGTCGCCACGTGTGGGTTGGGTCTGGAGGAGATTCTCGCCGGGGAGCTTTCGGCCCTGGGCTTTGCCGAGGTCGAGCCGCAGCAGGGGGCGGTGGCCTTTGCCGGGGGTTGGCGGGAGGTGTGGCGGGCCAATCTCTGGCTGCGCACCGCCAACCGGGTGCTGGTGGCGCTGGCGACCTTCCCGGCCGGCACCGGGGACGCGCTGGCTCGAGGCGCCGGCGAGCTGGTGCGCAGCCGCCAGGACTGGGCCGGGGTCAAGGCCGCCGACCTCTTCCACCCGGACCGCAGCTTCGCCGTGGTCGCCACCACCCGCGCCTCCCGCATCAACGACGTGCGCTGGGCGGCCTTGAAGACCAAGGACGGCATCGCCGATGCCCAGCGCGCCCAGTGGGGCCGTCGCGGCACGATCGACAAGGCGAACCCGCAGCTGCCTCTGCGGGTGCTGATCGTCCGGGACCAGGCGACCCTGCTGGTCGACACCTCGGGGGAGCCCCTCGACCACCGCGGCTACCGGGTGGCGGGCGGCGAGGCGCCGGTGCGCGAGCAGATCGCCGCCGCCTGTGTGCTCGCTTCCGGCTGGGACGGCCGGGGGCCGGTGGTCGATCCCATGTGCGGCACGGGCACCTTGCTCGCCGAGGCCGGCTGGTGGGCGGCGGGACGGGCGCCTGGCAACCTGCGTGCCCTGGAGGGCTGGGCCTTCTCGGGCCTGCCGGGCTTTGACCCCAAAGCCTTCCAGGCGCTGCTCGCCGAGCCGCCGGCGGCACCGGCGCCGGACTTCCGCCTTTTCGGGGTGGACTCCTCACCCGAGGCCCTGGCCGCCGCTCGCCGCAACCTCACCAAGGCTGGTCTGGTCAACCGCCTCATCCTCCAGCGCGGGGACGCTTTCGAGTACCAACCGCCGGAGGGGCCGGGGTTGATCCTGGTCAACCCGCCGTGGGGCAGCCACCTCGCCGAGCCCGAAGATCTCTGGCGCCGGCTGGGCGACCTCTTGAAGCAGCGCTACAAGGGCTGGCGGGCGGTGGTGCTCGCCGGGGACGAAGGCCGCGGCAAGTGGATCGGCTTGAAGCCCAAGCGCCGCGTCCCGGTGCGCATCGGCCCGGTCGAGGCGCGGATCCTGGTCTTCGAGCTGTACTGAGGGCGAATCTCCCGGCTGCCGACAGGCACAGTCCGGATCCGGACACAACACCTTTCGGGATAGGCGTCGGGGTGGATTTTCTCCTCACCCACCGGGATGGGTTTGTCCTATCCCTTTGGATTCATCCAACCTCTGCACCGGGGTAGCTGCGTACTCGTAGCGATGCACTAGTTTGGCGTCTCGTAAAGAGTTCTCTCTAATCAGGCTTCTGTGGGAAGGACTGGTCATGCTTCAGGTCCTGAGTCTACGGAAGACGTTCCGTTCGAAAGGTGACGAGGTCGAGGCCGTACGAGGCATCGACCTCGAGGTTGGAGCCGGGGAGGTTCTGGGCTTCCTCGGGCCCAACGGTGCCGGCAAGACCACCACCATCAAGATGATCGCCGGGCTGATCCGCCGAGACGGCGGGTCCGTCCGCCTGGCCGGGCGAGACCCCGAGGCCGACCGCCACGCCCTGGCCGACCTCGGCGTGGTGCTCGAAGGCAACCGCAACCTCTACTGGCGGCTCACCGCTCGGGAGAACCTCGAGTACTTCGGTGTGCTGCGCGGGCTGTCCCGGACCGTGGCGCGCCAGCGGACGGCCGAGCTGCTGGCCCGCTTCGACCTCGCCAGCCGGCGAGACGACCCGGTTCGGATCCTCTCCCGCGGTATGCAGCAGCGCCTGGCTCTGGCTGTCGCCTGGCTCCATCGTCCGCGGCTCCTGCTGCTCGACGAGCCGACCCTGGGGCTCGATCCGGGAGCGGCCGAGGTGGTCAAGAAGCTCATCCAGGAGATCGTCGAGGAAGGCCACGCGGTGCTCCTGACCACCCACCAGATGGGGGTGGCCGAGGAGATCGCCCAGCGCATCGCGATCATCAACTACGGCCAGATCCTCACCCAGGGCGGCACCGCCGAGCTGCTGCGGCGCTTCTCGGGAGAGACCTGGCGGGTCACCCTCGAGGAGGCCCTCGACGAGTCGCGCCGGCAGCGAGTTCTCGAGCTGGGCGGCTGGCTCAGCAACGGCCACGTCGAGTTCATGGGCAGCGCCGACGGCCTCTACCGGTTGCTCGATACCCTGCGTCCCTTGCCGATCGCCAAGGTCGAGAGGGACCAGTCCAACCTCAATGGAATCTTCCTCAAGCTGGTGGGAGGCGAGGCCGATGCTTGACCTCTTCAGTGCCGAGCTCAGGCGCAGCCTGACCCTGGCCCGGCGCTACCCGGTGGAGTTCCTGAGCGGCGTGGCGCTGCTGGTGATCACCTTCTATGCCATCTTCCTCGGCGCTCGCTACGTCTCCGGGCCCCTGGTCCAGTTCGGCAAGGAGCTCGACGCATTGATCGTCGGCTACTGCCTCTGGAGCCTGGTGCTGTTTGCCGTCAACAGCATCGCCTCGTCCCTCCAAAGCGAGGCGATGACCGGTACGTTGGAGCAGGTCTACCTGTCCCCTTTCGGCGCGCTACGGGTGATCCTCACCCGCGCCCTCGCCGGGCTGGGCCTCAACCTCGTCATCACCGTCCTGCTGCTGGTGACGCTGATGCTCCTGACCGGCCGCACCTTGAGCTTCCCCGTGACCCTGGTGATCCCGCTCCTGACCGTGCTGCTGGCGGCTTACGGCCTCGGCTTGCTGATGGCCGGCTTCGCCCTCCTCGCCAAGCGGGTGGGGCAGTTCTTACGACTCGGCCAATTCCTGCTGCTGTTCCTGGTGGTGGCGCCGGTGGAGACCTTCTCCGGTCCGGCCAAGCTGATCGGCTACCTGCTGCCGGTGGCGCCGGGGGCGGGCATGCTCCGGGGTCTGATGACGCAGGGCCAGACCCTCGATCCCGAAACGGTGGCCCTGGCCTTTCTCAACGGGGTCGCCTACTTCGTCCTCGGCCTGATGGTCTATCGCCGAGCAGAGCGCGAGGCACGCAGCCGGGGTCTTCTCGGGCAGTACTGAGCGGTTTCGAGCGAGGGGGCTCGGCTTCGCCATGCGATTCCTCTTCACCACCCATCCTGGTTTCGGCCACCTTTATCCCCTGGTGCCGATCGCCCGAGCCCTGGCCGGCAGGGGTCACGAGGTGGCCATCGCCACCTCGGCTTCGTTCGCGCCAGCGGTAGCCCGGAGCGGGCTGACCCCGCTCGCCGCCGGGATGGACTGGCTGGAGTCCGAGTCCTACCGCACCTTCCCCTTCCTGGAGGGATTGCCCCTCGACCGCCGTGGTTCGGCCTACATGACGGAAGTCTTCGCCGGCACAGCCGGTGAACGGATGGTCAAAGACCTGCTCGCTCTGGCGGCCGACTGGCGGCCGGACGTGCTGGTGCGCACCTACTACGAGCTCGGCGCGGCGGTGGTGGGAGAGAAGCTGGGCATCCCCCACGCTGCCGTGGGCATCGACTTCTTCTTCCCCGTGCACTGGTGGAAGACCCAGCTCGGACCCCGTCTCGCCTACCTGCGCAGCCTCGCCGGGCTGGCTCCCCATCCGGCCTTCGACATGCTCCACCGCCACCTCTTCCTCTCCCTGGTTCCCCCCAGCTACCAGTTCCAGCTCCAGGGGCTGCCGAGCGTGGTGGAGTTCATCCAGCCGGAGTCGGCCGATGCCGAACCTGGGGCGGACCTGCCCGGGTGGCTCGACGAGCTCGCCGATCGCCCGCTGGTCCACCTCACTCTCGGCACCGTGTTCAACCGCAGCGAGGCAGGAGTGTTCCGAGCGGTGATCGCCGGCCTCGCGGGCGAGCCCGTCAACCTTCTGGTTACCACCGGCGACAACGTCGATCCCGATCGCCTGGGAACCTTGCCGGGCAATGTCCGGGCTGTCCGCTACCTGCCCCAGAGCCAGCTCGCCCCGCGCTGTGCCGTGGTGATCAACCACGGTGGTTTCGGCACCCTGATGGCGAGCTTCGCGAGCGGCGTGCCGGTGGTGGTGATCCCCATGGCGGGAGCCCTCCACGGCCTGCGCTGTCTCGCCCTGCGGCTCGGCCAGGTGCTGCGCCAGCCCGGCTGCTTCGACCAGCCCTTCGCCGGCATGGTCCCGGAGCTCACACCCGCCACCGTTCGTACCGCGGTGCGGACGCTGCTCGAAGACCCCGCCTATCGCGCCAACGTCGGCAGGCTCCAGGACGAGATCCTCGCCCTGCCCGGAGCCTCGCGGGCGGCCGAGCTGCTGGTGCAGCTGGCCCGGCAGGGCGACCTGACGCTGCCTCCGGCGGGGCTGGTCGGTACCGCACGGGTGGTGTCACTGGAAGGCCAGCCATGAAGCCTCCGGCGACGTTGGTCGAGCTGCTCGCGAGGCGGGCGCAGGCGGAGGGAGACCGTCAGGCTTTCGTCTACCTGCCGGACGGCGAGCGGGTGGGTTCGACGTTGAGCTATGCCGAGCTCGAGGGCGAGGCGCGCCGGGTCGCCGCGGCCCTGGCGCCGCGGGGAGTCGCCGGGCAGCGGGTGCTGGTCTGCTTCCCCCCGGGGCTCGAGTACGTCTCGGCCTTCTTCGGCTGCCTCCATGCCGGGGCCGTGCCCGTCCCCGCCTATCCTCCGGAGCCGGCGCGGCTGCAGCGCACCTTGCCACGCCTGCTCGCCATGCTGGGCAATGCGGGGGCGTCGGTGGTCCTGACCCCTTCGGCCCTCGGCGAGACGGTGAGCGAGCTGCTGGGGCGCCAGGCGGAGGCGGCAGGGGCGCAGGTGGTGACCCCGGAGGGCGGGCCGGCGAGGGCCGGCGAGGGGATGGAGCAGGCTCCGGTCAAGGGCGAGGATCTCGCCTTCCTGATGTACACCTCCGGATCCACCGGTCACCCCAAAGGGGCGATGGTCAGCCACCGCAGCGTCCTGCACAACCTGGAGCGCTTTCCCGGGTTCGCGAGCCGGCCGCCTTCAGCCTTCGTTTCCTGGCTGCCTTTCTTCCACGACCTCGGTCTGATGTTCGGCATGCTCCACCCCCTCTACCGGGGCGTGCCGGGGATCCTCATGCCGCCGCTGGCCTTCGTGGAGCGCCCGCTGCGCTGGCTGCAAGCGATCTCGCGCTTCCGCGCCACCACCACCGGCGGCCCGAACTTCGGCTACGAGCTCTGTGTCCGGCGCAGCAACGCCGAGGAGCGGCGCGAGCTCGACCTCTCCTGCTGGAACCTGGCACTCAACGGCTCGGAACCGGTGAGGAGCGAGACCCTCGCCCGCTTCAGCGAAGCCTTCACCCCCCATGGCTTCTCGGCCGAGACCTTCTATCCCTCCTACGGCCTCGCGGAGGCCGCCGCCACCGTCACCGGCGGCTTCGAGCGCTGCGCGCCGATGGTCAAGGGCTTCGACCGCCGGCAGCTCGAGCGGGGCCGGGTGGAGGCGGGCAACCCGGGCGGCCGCGCCACCGTGACCCTGGTCGGCTGCGGCCGGACGATCGAAGACCAGGAGTTGGTGATCGTCGATCCGGGCACGCTGCGACCCTGCCCGCCGGGTCGCATCGGCGAGATCTGGGTGCGGGGACCGAGCATCGCCGACGGCTTCTGGCGGCGGCCGGAGGAGAGCAGCGAGCTGATCGGTGCCCGCCTCGACGGCCGGGGGCCCTTCCTGCGCACGGGTGACCTCGGTTTCCTCGAAGGGGAGGAGCTGTTCATCGCCGGTCGGCTCAAGGACGTGATCATCGTCCGGGGCGTCAACCACTACCCGGAGGACCTCGAGCACACCGTGGAACGGGCGCACCGGGCCCTGCGCGCCGGCTGTGGCGCGGCCTTCTCGGTCGACCTCGAAGGCGAGGAACGGCTGGTCGTGGTGCAGGAGGCCGACCCCGGGGCCATGGCGGAGGGGACCGAGGTGCTGGCCGCGATCCGCCAGGCCCTGGCCGAAGAGCACGAGCTGGAGGCCCACGCCATCGTGCTGCTGCCTCCCGGCAGCATCCCCAAGACCTCGAGCGGCAAGATCCGGCGGCGCGAGGCTCGGCAGCAATGGCAGCAGGGGCAGCTGACGCCTCTGGTCGAGCAGCGTGCGGGCGCCGGTGCCCGAGCGCCGGAGCCGGCGCCTTCGACCGCGGCAGCCTCCGGGGAGGCGATCCGGCAGTGGCTCCTCGACTGGTTTGCAGCCCGCCTGGGCGCGGCGCCGCAAGCCATCGATGCCCAGGCGCCCTTCGCCCGCCACGGCCTGGCTTCGCTCGAGACCGTCCAGCTGATCCGCGAGCTCGGCGACTGGTTGGGCTGTGACCTGCCCCCCACCCTCGGCTGGGAGCACCCGAGCATCGAGGGCCTGGTCCAGCACCTGACGGCGGGCCCTGCAACCGACGCCTGGCCCCGGGGGCGCTGGGCCCAGGCAGCGCCGTTGCCGGCGCAGCCGGTGGCGATCGTGGGCCTGAGCTGTCGCTTCCCGCAGGCCGACGGCCCCGAGCAGCTCTGGGAGTTGCTCGCCGGAGGCGTCGACGCCGTGCGCGAGATCCCCCCCGAGCGTTGGGACGTCGACTCCTACTACGACCCGGATCCGGCCGCCCCCGGCAAGATGAGTACCCGCTGGGGTGGCTTCCTCCCGGGTCTCGACCGCTTCGACGCGGCCTTCTTCGGCATCTCCCCGCGGGAGGCGGTCCATCTCGACCCCCAGCAGCGCCTGCTCCTGGAGATCGGCTGGGAGGCCCTGGAGGATGCCGGGATCCCGGCGGAAAGCCTCAAGGGCAGCCGCACCGGCGTGTTCGTCGCCAAGCTCCGGACCGACTACGGCGCCATCCTGTTCGAGAACTTCGCCTCCCGCGTGGAGGTCTACACCGGCTCGGGCAACGGCGATGCCATCCTCGCCAACCGGCTGTCCTACTTCTTCGACCTCAAGGGGCCCAGCGTCTCGGTGGACACCGCCTGCTCGGGTTCGCTGGTGGCGATCCACCTGGCCTGCCAGAGCCTGGCGCGGGGCGAATGCGCCTTGGCCCTGGCCGGAGGTGTCAACACGATCCTCAAGCCGGACGGCAGCCTGTTCTTCACCAAGGCCGGGGCTCTGGCTCCCGACGGCCGCTGCAAGCCCTTCGACCACCGCGCCGACGGCATCGTGCGCAGCGAGGGTGCGGGCCTGGTCGTGCTCAAGCCGCTGGAGCGGGCCCTCGCCGACGGCGACCGCATCCACGCTGTGATCCGGGGCTCGGCAGTGAACCAGGACGGCCGCAGCAACGGCATCATGGCCCCCAACGGCGCGGCCCAGGAGGAGGTGCTGCGCCAGGCCTACCAGGCGGCGGGCATTTCCCCGGCGCAGGTTCAGTACGTCGAGGCGCACGGCACCGGCACCAGCCTCGGCGATCCGGTGGAGGTCAAGGCGCTCGCCAGCGTCCTCTCCCCCGGGCGCATGAGCGGCCGCCGCTTCCGGCTGGGCTCGCTCAAGAGCAACCTTGGGCACATGGAGTCGGCCGCGGGCATCGGCGGGGTGATCAAGGTGGCGCTCGCCATGCGCCATCGGCGGCTGCCCCCCAGCCTCCACTTCGAGCGTCCCAACCCACTGATCCCCTTCGAGGAGATCCCGGCCCAAGTCCAGACCGAGCTGGGGCCCTGGCCGGACGAGTCTCAAGCCCTGGTGGCGGGGGTCAGCGGCTTCGGCTATGGCGGCACCAACGCTCACGTCGTGCTCGAGGAGCCGCCGGCTCAGCCTCTGCGTGAGGGGGGCCGGGTGGAGCAGCCCGTGCTCCTGCCGCTCTCGGCGCAGGGCCCGGAGGCCCTGCGTGCCCTGGCGGCTGCCTGGCAGCGCCGGCTGGAGAGCGAGCAGACCGCGGGCTCGCTGGCCGACCTCACCTACACGGCGAGTGTGCGCCGGGGCCACCTGGACCATCGGCTGGCGCTGGTGGCCCGGGATCGGCAGGAGCTCTGCCAGGGCTTGGGCGCCTTCGTCGATGGCCAGCCGGCGGCCGGGCTCGAGGTCGGCAGCAGACCGCCCAACGGAGAGCCGCGGCTGGTGCTGGTGTTCTCCGGGCAGGGCTCGCAGTGGCCGGGCATGGCGCACGGCCTGAGCGCGCGCTTCGGGGTCTTCCGCGCCACCCTCCAGGAGTGCGACCGGCTGTTCCGGTGCCATGGCGAGGTCGAGCTGTTGACGGAGCTGGAGCGCGACGCCGCCGACTCCCGGCTCCACCGCACCGAGCTCATGCAACCGGCGATCTTCGCCCTGCAGGTGGCCCTCGCCGCCCTGTGGCGTTCCTGGGGCCTCAAGCCCGCGGCGGTGGTCGGACAGAGCCTCGGCGAGATCGCCGCGGCGCACGTCGCCGGTGCCTTGAGTCTCGAGGACGCCGTGCGGGTGGTGTGCCAGCGCAGCCGGCTGATGGCGCGCACGGCGGGCCGGGGGCGCACCGCGGTGGTCGCCCTGCCGGCCGCCGAGGCGAGCCTGGCGATCACCGGCTTTGAGGGAGAGCTCGGGCTGGCCGGGAGCCTCAGCCCCGGAACCAGTGTGCTCTCCGGCGCTCCCGCGGCCCTCGAGCAGGTGCTCGCCGCGCTCGGCCGGCAGGGCGTCTTCTGCCGGCTCGTGCGCGACGTGGACGTCGCCTTCCACAGCCCGCAGATGGAGCCTCTGGTGGACGAGCTGGTGGAGTCCCTGGCCGGCATCCTCCCCCGGTCCGCCTCCTTGCCGATCGTCTCTGCGGTCGAAGGAGCCCTGGTCGAAGGGACCGAGTTGGACGCCGCCTACTGGGGCCGGAACCTGCGCCGGCCCTTCTTGTTCGCGGACGCGGTGGGGCGCCTGGCCCGGGACGGCTACGAGGTCTTCCTCGAGGTCAGCCCCCACGCGGTGGTCGAAGGGGCGCTGCGCCAGTGCCTGGAGGCGGCTGGTCGCAAGGCCGCCGTGGTGGCCTCGATGCGGCGGGGGGAGGAGCCGCCGGCGTCGCTTCTGACGGCGCTCTCGCAGCTCTACTGCCAGGGGCTCGGCATCGACTGGCGAGCGGTCTATCGGGGTGCCGAAGGGCGCCTGAGCGACGTGCCCCACTATCCGTGGCAGCGCCAACGCTTCTGGTATGACCAGCTCGGGGCTCCGACCCGGGGCGACGGGATGCTCGGCGCCTCTGCCTCGAGCCGTCCGCGCAGCCACCCTCTGCTCGGAAGCTATCGCGAGGTGGCCCTGCCGGCGGGTGCCCATCTCTGGGAGAACCGCCTGGAGGCCGGCTCTCCGAGCTTCCTCGCCGATCACCGGGTGGGCAACGTGGTGGTCCTGCCGGCGGCCGCTTACCTCGAGATGGCCCTGGCGGCCGCCGAGCAGGCCCTCGGTCCGGGACCCGTGGCAGTCGAAGGGGCGAGCTTCAGGCAGGCCCTGTTCCTGCCTCCCGAGGGCGCCAGGACCGTCCAGCTGACGCTGGCCCCGGAAGCGAGCGACCGGGCCGCGTGGCGAGTGTTCAGCCGCTCCGCCGCCGAGGGCTTGGTGGGCGAGCCGTGGCGGCTCCACGCTGCCGGCACCATCGCCTGCCTGCGCGCCCCGGTGGCGGGTAACGGTCACGTCGAGGTCGGCCTCGACGAGCGCCGGATGCAATGCCCCTACCGCCTGTCGACCGTCGACCACTACGAGCGGATGCGCTCTCGCGGCCTCGGCTATGGGGGCAGCTTTCAGGTGCTCGCGGACCTGTGGGCCGGGCCGGACCGGGCGCTGGGGAGGGCTCGCCTGCCCGCGGCGCTCGAGAGTACAGCCCGATCGTTCCGGCTGCACCCCGTGCTGCTCGACGGAGCCCTCCAGGTGGTGGCTGCCGCTCTCGCGGCGCGGATCGGTGCTCCGGCCGGCGAGGGCCAGGAGGGCGGGCTGTTCCTGCCCGTCGGTGTGGATCGTCTGACCCTGATGGGGCCTTCCGCCAGCGAGCTCTGGGTGAGCGTGCAAGCGGCTCAAAGACCGGGCCGGCAGGACGGCGAGGCGGGAGCCGACCTCGCTCTGTTCGACCCCGCCGGCCGCCTGGTCGCCAGGATCGAGGGGCTCAGCCTGCGCCGCCTCGACGGGGCCGCCCGAGACGGGGATCTCGACCTGCGCTCCGCTCACTACGAACTGTCCTGGCAGCCCGCGCCGCAGCACCTTCTCGGGGCCGCCCCACCTCGCGAGGCGGGGTGCTGGTTGGTCCTGGGCGGAGCGGACGGGCTCGGCGACGAGGTTGCCGAGGTGCTCACTCAGCGGGGTGAGAGGTCGGTGCGGGTCGAGGGCGGATCGCGGTGGGAGTGCTCCAGCGAAGGGGATCGGGTGCAGCTGGACCCGCTCAAGGCCGAGGACTACCACCGCCTGCTGAGCGCCGTCTCACATGCCGACGGGCCGCCGTTGGTCGGCATCGTGGACCTCTGGGCGCGGGATTCCGACACTTGCGAGAACCGCTCGGCCGAGGATCTCGCCGTGGCCGTGGAGCGCAGCTGCCATCGTCTGGTCCTGCTGCTCCAGGCCCTGGCCCAGATGGAGTGGGACCAGCTTTACACCGGGCTCGCCGCGGGTCACCGGCGTGCCCTGCCTCGGCTGTGGATGGTCACGGCCGGTGCGCAGCCGGCGAGCGGCGAAGAGCAGGGGCTGGCGCTCGCCCAGGCGCCCCTCTGGGGCTTCGGGCGCACCGTTCGGGAGGAGCATCCCGAGATCTGGGGGGGGCTGGTGGACCTCGATCCCCAGGCGACGTCGGCCCAGGCCGCCCATGAGCTGGTCGGCAGGCTGCTCGCCGGGGACGGCGAGGACGAGGTCGCCCTGCGCGGCGGTCAAACCCTGGTGCCACGTCTGGTGCCTGCCTCGCGCGAGGTCGCCGGCCCGAGCTCGCCGCGCTTGCGTGCCGATGGGGCATATCTGCTCACGGGTGGGCTCGGAGGGCTTGGTCTGGCCCTGGCGCAGTGGCTGATCGAGCGCGGGGCTCGCCGCCTGGTGCTGCTCCAGCGAACGGCGCTGCCGCCGCGCGAGCGCTGGGGGGAAGGCCCGAACGACGCGCGCATCGCCGCGGTGTGCCGCCTTGAAGCCCTCGGTGCCAGCATCCATGTCGCCGCCGTGGACGTCACCGATCGCCGGGCTCTCGCCGACTTCCTCGAGAGCTACCGCCGCGAGCAGTGGCCGCCGATTCGCGGTGTCGCCCATCTCGCGGGTCGGCTCGAGGATCGGCTGCTGCAGCGCATGGACTCCGAGTCGCTGGTCGCCTCGTTGCGGCCGAAGGTGCTCGGCGCCGCCCTGCTCGACGAGCTGCTGGCGCCCGAGGAGCTGGACTTCTTCCTGCTGTTCTCCTCGATCGCCTCCGTGCTGGGTTCCCTCGGGCAAGCGAACTACGCCGCGGGCAACGCCTTCCTCGATGCCCTCGCGTGGTCCCGGCGCCGAGCGGGGACGCTCGTCCAGAGCATCAACTGGGGACCCTGGGCCGGAGCCGGGATGGCGGGCGAGCGAGCGCTCCAGGCGGCCTTCGAAAGCCGGGGAATCCACGCCTTCGAGCCCGATCAGGGGCTGGCTCTGCTCGAGACTCTGTGGGCCTCACCCCGGGCGCAGGCGGTTGCCGTCGCCGTCGACTGGCGGCGTTTCACCCAGAGCCTGCCCCGGGGCGTGCCGCCGCCCCTGCTCAGCTTGCTGGCCTGGCTCCCCGAAGGCGCCGCTGTGGGCGCCTCGGAGGGCGAAGGCGAGCCCAGCTGGCGCCGGGAGCTGGCCAGCCTCGGCGATGCCAGCGGGCGAACTGCGGTGGCGACCGAGCGGGTGAAGGATCTGGTGGCGGGCGTGCTGCGCATCCACCCCTCCCAGCTCGACCCGCAGCAGCCGCTCAATGCCCTGGGCGTGGACTCGCTGATGTTGGCCGAGATTCGCTCCCGCGTCGGGGCCGCGGCCGGGGTGGAAATCTCGCTCGCGGACCTCTTCGGCGGCGCGAGCGTGGCCACTGTAGCGAGGCAGATCGTGGCCGAGGTCGAGAGCGATGCAACCAACGGTTCTCCGACACGGTTCGCGAGGCCGGTCGATGCTTCTACGCCGCTTCGAGCGGCAGGCCCTTCGCGGTCAGGAAAGGAGGTGACGACCCATGCGCTATGAGACCCCACGGCTTCAGGGCCCGATCGAGCTGTACCAGACCCCCATGCTCGTCGACATCGACGAGGCAGCGGCGGAGGCACTGGACATCGACATCGACGGCTGCAACACCAGCGGTTCGGGCAACTGCGGCTCGGCAGCCTGAACCTCGCTGTCGATCGAGGTAACGAGTTGTCGTGAACAGGCCCGTGCGCCGTCGCACGGGCCGAAAAGGGGAGCCTGGGAGACCCTCAGAGCTCCGATCCCGGGCTTCGAGACCGTGTCAGGGGGCTCCCAGGCCCCGCACACCTGAAGGCTGAGCCGCGGCTGGGCCGCGGGTGGGTGGTCGGCATTTTACCGCCATCCTGGAGGAACGCGATGAACGAGAACGGCAACCCCAAGCGCATCGACATTCTGGTGATCAACGACGAGGCGGAAGTGCCCTCGCTGCTCAACCCGATGACGGGCAAGATCTTCGTCACCAACTCCGTGGGCAAGCACATCGTCCAACTGGCGGATGGCACGCTCAGCTTCGAGGCGATCGTCGACGAGGTCGCCGCCCACTTCAAGGGGGCTCCCGTCGAGCTGATCCGGGAGGAGGCACGGCTCTTCCTCGAGCAGGGGCGAGCGGCCGGCCTGATCGAATGGGCGGCGTGACGGCCATGGTCGCCGCTCCCGGCGTGCGACAGCGGTTCCGCCCCTCGCGGGCCAAGGGGGAAGGCGGCGGCACCAACACCACGGTGTACTGGTACCTGTCCTTCCGCTGCAACCTGGCGTGCCGGCATTGTTGGGTCATGGCCTCGCCCCAGGTGGATACCTCGGCCGACCTGACGACCCAGGAGGCGATGGCCGTCGTCGACCAGCTGGTCGAGCTCGGGGCCGCCCGGATCAGCCTCTCCGGTGGCGAGGCGCTGCTGCGCCGCGACACGGTGGAGATCCTCGCCGCCCTGGGGGAGAAGGGCATCCACGTCAGCCTCGAGACCAACGGCCTGGTGGTCAGCGACCGCTTCCTGCGGGTGGCCCGGCCCCTCCAGGAGCGCCGGCTGCTCAGCATCGGCATCAGCCTCGACGGTGGCACGGCTGCGACCCACGAGAGCCTGCGGGGCGCCAACACCTTCGAGCGCACCCGCCGTGGCCTCGCACGGCTGGCCGAGGCCGGCCTGCGCTTCGGCATCCAGGCGACCCTCAACAAGGAGAACTACCGCACCATCCCGCAGCTCTACCAGATCGCCCGGGAGCACTCGCCCCACCTCTTCTCGCTCGCCTTCGCGACCCTCAACCCGGTGGGACGGGGTGATGAGCTGGCGAGGAGCCTGGGGCTCGAACGGGCCGATCTCTACGCCGTCTGCGAGCTGATCCGCCGCCACAAGGCGAGCTTCGACGGCCTGACCATCCTCAAGGTGCCGCCGGCGGCCCTGCCGCCCCGCTACGCCGACCTGATGCTCGCCCCCGAGGTCTGCCTGTTCGTGACCTGCCAGTTCCCGGTGATGGGCATCTTGCCCAACGGCGACGTGTCGATCTGCGCCCTGACCCGCGACGACCCGGCGCTCCGGCTGGGCAACGTCAAGACCCATCGTCTGGAGGCGATCTGGCGGTCCTGGCAGCTCGATCGGCTGCACCAACGTTACCTCGCGGCCGAGGGCCTGCAGGGCATCTGCGGTGACTGTGTGTTCCGCACCTCCTGCCGGGGATGCTGCCGTGCCTGGGCCTACCAGGACGGTGGCAGCTTCGACGCGCCCCACCCGGTCTGTGCCGCGCTCGACCAGGCGGGCCAGTTTCCGGCCATCTATCGGCGCTCGGGCAGACAGGCCCTGGGAACGCGAGCGCCCGCGGCCGGGGTCGCTTGCGGGGTGCGACCATGACCCGGGACCAACGCCGCTTCGTGGCCCCCCACCACCCGCTGGTGCGCCAGCTGTTGGCCGAGGCGGCGGCGGACGGCGATCCGTTGAGCGCCACGCTGGCCGCTCTGGCCCGGCGCTGCCGCTACGTCGCCTCACCTCCCGGGCACCGCAGCTTCGACCAGGTGGCCGAGGAGCTCGCGACCACTCCCGCGGGTGATGCCGTCGACCTCAACTGCATCACGCTCAGCTCACTGGTGGTCTCGTGCCTGCGCACAGCCGGCTTCGATGCCCACGAGGTCTTGGTGGCGGTGGGAGCGCGCCGGCAGGAGCTCGGCTTCGACACCCTGCGCATCCCGCACGCCTGGGCCCTGGTCGGGACGCCCGGTGGTCTGGTGGCGATCGATCCCGTCGACCTGCGCCCCCGCGCCACGAGCGCCCAGGCCCTGCCCGAGGAGATCCACCTCTACGTGCTGTTCAACGACGAGCAGCTGTTCTTCACCGAGAACGAGAAGAAGGCGGCGCTCGCCGAGGTGGCATGGCGGGGCCGGCCCCGGCTCTATCTCTTCGGCCGGCCCGATCCCGACCTGTGGGCCCTGGCCCAGAGGCCGGAGGTCGAGCGCACCTTGCACTGCCTCTTCCACCAACCCCGGGTACCGCGGGAGCCGGTCTCGGCCCAGCTCCACCAGCGCGCGCTCGAGGCGCGCCTGCTGCGGGCGGACGGGGAGGACTTGGCGGTGGGCTCGCGGGTGGTGCCGGTGCCCCGTGAGGCGGAGCGGGCCTTCCACTGCCTGGCCCGGCCGCTGATCGACCACTACCTCGCCGTCGTCGCCGCCACCGTGCCCGCGCTCCAGAGCGCCTGGGAGGGTTGC
Source organism: Thermoanaerobaculia bacterium (assembly GCA_036274895.1). Classification (GTDB taxonomy): domain Bacteria; phylum Acidobacteriota; class Thermoanaerobaculia; order Multivoradales; family SZUA-115; genus CALMKX01. The sequence goes on from DASUEU010000033.1 coordinate 82,655, forward strand.
GCCGCGGCCCGCGACTTCTCGTGGCAGGAGGTGGCGCACGCGGTGGTGGCGGGGTTGTTCATCGACCTCGCCGTGGGGCGCCGGCTCGGCATCGCCGACGAGGTCCACGAGGATCAGGGGCCGAGCGTCCTGTGGCTGTTCGAGGCCCTGTCCGGGGGCGAGCCGTTCGGCGTCCAGTGGATCGGCCATCCCGAGCGGCTCTGTGCCTTCGCCCAGCTGTGGCATCGCCGGGTGGGCCGCACGCCGCCGACCCTGGCCCGTCCCCTGCTCGATCTGCTCGCCGGCCTGGCCGAGGCCGACGCGGTGCCGCCCGGATCCCGCTCCTGGCTGCTGTTGCGCCATCTGGGCCTCGCCCGGAGCTTCGCGCCGTCCGCTCGAGGTCTGGTGTTTCCGGTCTTCGGGCCGGCGGATACCTCGCTGCTGGAGGAGCCCCTGGGGCGCGGCGCCGAGAGGGTGGTCAGCGAGGTGTTGATGCCCGCCTTCGAGCTGGCGGCGGAGGATCCCTGGTGGCGACGCAGCCGGCAGCAGCGGGCGTTTCGCCACGCCATCGTCCGCTTGATGCTCGAGTACGTGATCGATCGCGCCGTCGCCGAGAGGGTGGTACCGCCCTTCCCACCGGCTGCCGAGGCGAGCCCCGGCTGGGGTCGCTGGCTGTGGTCGGAGCCCGAGGGCGCGCCGAGCCTGTTCCCACGACCGGCCCACGCCGGCAGGGAGGAGCCATGTCTGCGTTCAGCTTGAGGGGCGACGGCAGGGTCGCCCTGGTCACCGGTGGCGGCGCGGGCCTGGGTCGCGCGGTGGCCGAGGTCTTCGGCGAGGCCGGCTACCGCCTGCTGCTGGTCGACGTCGACCGCGAGGCGGGCGCCGCCGCGGCTGCCGGGTTGACCGCGGCGGGCTGGCCCGCGCGCTTCGTGGCCGCCGACGTGGCCGACGGCCCGGCGGTATGCGCCGCCATCGAGGCCGCCCGGGACGAGTGGGGCCGGCTCGACTTCGTGCTCAACAACGCCGGCATCTCGGGCCGCCTCGCGGCGATCGAGAACCTCGACGAGGACGATCTCGAGCGGGTGCTGGCGGTGAACCTCAAGGGGCCTTTCCTGGTCTGCAAGCACGCTGTCCCGGCCCTGCGGGCCAGCGGCGGCGGGGTGATCGTCAACGTCGCCTCGATCACCGGCGAGACCGGCGCCGCCTGCTTCTCGCCCTACGCCGCCTCGAAGGCCGGGCTGGTGGCCCTGACCCGCAGCCTGGCCCGCCGGGTCGGCCGCTACAACGTCCGGGTCAACTGCCTGGCGCCGGGGTCGATTGACGGCACGGGCCTGATGCGCTCGTGCCACGCCGAGCAGGGAACGACCCCCGAGCAGCTCAAGGGGCAGACCCTTGGCATGCTGCGCCGCATCCCCCTGGGGCGGCTCGCCCAGCCCCGGGACGTCGCCCACGTGGCGCTGTTTCTCGCCTCTCCGTGGGCCGCCCACGTCCACGGAGCGGTGGTGACCGTCGACGGCGGCGAGAGGCTGGGCTTCCAGTGAACGGGAGAATGCCGTGATCGCAACCGAGCAGAAGGAAAGGATCCTTTTCGGCCGGCGGGTGCGAGCCCGGGACGGGGTCGAGCTGGCCACCGACGTCTATCTCCCCGATGACGACACGCCCCGGCCGGCGATCGTGGTGCGCACTCCCTACGGCCGCAACCTGCCCTTCCTGCTCCGCCTCGCCTCGCAGCTGAGGCTGCGCGGCTACGCCGTGGTGACCCAGGACAGCCGGGGCCGCTACCAGTCCCAGGGGGTCTACAACCTCGAGACCGAGGAGAGGGACACCTTCGACACCCTGGAGTGGCTCGGCGAGCAGACCTGGGCCGACGGCCGCGTGGCCCTGATCGGCATCTCGATCACCGGCTACCCGAATCTGCTCGCCGCCGCGGCGCCGCCTCCGGCGGGGGTCGAGATCTGCGCCCTGATCAACATCATGGGGGCGGTCGACCACTACAGCATGTTCTACCGCGGTGGTGCCCTGGTGCATCACTGGGCCCTACCCTGGACCACCATGATGGGCTCCTCCGAGGCGGGCCGGACGCGCTGGCTCCAACAGCCATGGGCCCAGCTGCTGCGGCACCTGCCGCTGGTCGAGGCGCCCGACCGTGCGGGAGCCGACGGCGCTTTCTGGCGCACCGTGGTGACCTATCCGGCCTACGTCGAGTTCTGGCGGCAGATGAACGCCCTCGAACGCATCGGCCGGATCCCGGTGCCGACGCTGCACCTTTCCGGCTGGTACGACTTCATGCTGGGCCAGACCCTGATGGCCTATCGGCAGGCCGGTCTGGCGGCTGAGCCGGGTGACCCGCCGCAGCGCCTCGCGATCGGCCCGTGGGATCACCGCACCACGTTCACCTCGTTCGTTCTGGGCGGGGATGGCACGGACGAGCGCTCCAAGGTCGACTTGCTGGAGCTGGCGGTGGCCTGGTTCGATCGTTGGCTCGGCGACCCGGAGCGCGCCCGCCGGGCCGAGGCCAACCTGGCCGGCCAGCCGCCCGTCCAGCTCTTCGTGGCCGGGCTCGAGTCCTGGCTCGGCAGCGAGAGCTTCCCGCCCGCCGGGGTGAGCGTGGAGGATTGGTATCTGGTCTCCGGAGGGAGCGCCAACACCCTGGGTGGCGACGGCCGGCTGCAGCCCGAGCAGCCGCTGCGGCTGGGCCAGGACTCTTTCGCCTACGATCCGACCGATCCGGTGCCGACCACCGGCGGCGCCATCTGGCCCCTGGTTTCGCTCCTGCAGCCCGGGCCGGCCGCACAGCTCGCGGTCGAGCGCCGGCCGGACGTGCTGGTCTACTCGAGCCCGCCGCTCGCGGCCGACAAGACCGCGGTCGGCTTCCTGGAGGTCGAGCTGTGGGCCTCGACCTCCGCCCGGGACACCGACTTCACGGCCAAGCTGGTGGACGTCGATCCGCAAGGGGTGCCGCGCATCGTCCAGGACGGGATCCAACGGGGTCGCTTCGTGGTCTCGGCCGAGCGAGAGCAGCTCCTCGACCCCCACCGCCCCTATCGATTCCTGATCCGAATGGAGGCGACGGCACACTGCTTCCGAGCCGGCCACCGCATCCGCCTCGAGGTCTCGAGCAGCAACTTCCCCAAGTTCGACCGCAATCTCAATACCGCCCTTCCCTTCCACACCGCCACCGAGGGCATGGTCGCCCAGCAGACGGTCTACCACGGCGGGGCGATGCCCTCGCGGCTGCGGCTGCCCGTGCTGCCGCCCGAGGTGGTGGAGAGCTTGCTGTGGCAGCCGCCGTCGGCAGGGCCCTCCTGGGAGGTGGGCACGTGAAGGATTCGTCGCCGTTGGTTCGACGCGACTCTCGAAGCCGGTCTGCGCGACCTTCGAAAGGAGAGGAGGTGAGAACGCATGCATTACGAGACCCCATTGCTTCAGGGTCCGATGGAGCTTTACGAGGCTCCGCTGCTGGTGGACATCGACGCCGCCGGCCAGGAGGTCCAGGCCACGGGAGGTTGCAGCACGGGCGGTCTGTTCGACTGCTCGCCTGACGTGGTGATCGCCTAGTAGCTCTCGCCCAAGCCACAGGAGGAACGAGGAATGCACTATCAGAGACCGATTCTCGAAGGACCGATCGACCTCTACCAGACGCCCATGCTGGTCGACATCGACGAAGCGGCCGCGGAGGCTCTGGACATCGACATCGGCGGCTGCAACACGAGCGGCTCGTCCGCGGCATCGATGACCTAGCCGCCGGCTCTTGACCCCCTCTGAGCCTGCGGGCTCGAGGCGGGGTAAGGGGAGCCTGGGAGGCCCTCTGGACGTTCCACCGCCGGCTTCGAGAGCGCGCCAGGGGGCTCCCGGGCCCCGCACATCCGGATCGAAGGCCGCAGGTCTTCAAGGAGGTAGGGACCATGATTGAGCCCAGCCATTCCCCCCCGACCCCAACCGGCGGCGAGGCCAGCGACGCCGAAGCGCATGCGCGCTGGATGGCTAGCCGACTCGAGAAGCTGCGGATCGTCGCCGAGCCGGCAAGCCCGCCGCCCACCGTCTCGAGGCGGCGATTGGGTACCGGCTGGTGGCTGGCTGGCGGCGCCGGCGTGCTGGTGGGCCTCGTGGCCCTGCTGTTCGCCTGGCTGGGCGGCTCAGAGGCCGCCTCCATCGACGCCGCTGCGTCCGTCGTCCCGGCGCCCGTCGTCGCCGCCACCCCGCCGGCCGACAAGGGGCTGCTGTTGGGCGGCTGGGTTCGGGCCCGCCGCAACATCGACGTGGGCTCGGCGGTCAGCGGAGTGGTCAGCAAGCTCCACGTGCGCTCCGGCTCCCAGGTCCGCCGCGGAGAGATCATCGCCGAGCTCGCCAACGGCCACCTCTTGGCCCAGGTGGAGCAGTCCCGGGCCACCGTCGCGCTGCGCCAGGCGGCGGTCGACGAGCTGCGCAACGGTGCTTTGCCCGAGGAGGTCGCGATGGCCGAGGCCCGGGTCGCTGAGCTGGCGGCGGATCACGCCCGCCAACAGGGCCAGCTCGACCGCAGACGCTCCCTCCACGAGGCGGGGCTGATCTCGCGCCAGGAGCTCGAGGACCTCGAGCGCGAGGTGGAGGCGGGTGAACAGCGTCTGCTCAGCGCCCGTGAGCAGCTCGGGCTGGTCCGCCGGGGGCCCCGGGACGAGAAGAAGGCCCAGGCCGAGGCCCTGCTGCGCGAGGCACAGGCGAGCCTGCGGGTCGCCGAGGCCCAGCTCGACCAGACCCTGATCCGCGCCCCGATCAGCGGCGTCGTGGTCAGCCAGCCGGTGGAGGTCGGCGAGCTGGTCTCGGCCGGCTTCGGCGGGGGCGCCGCCTCGGCCCTGGTGACCATCGCCGATACCGCGACCCTGATCGTGGAGGTGGACGTGCCCCACGGCGACGTCGAGGGCATCCGCCTCGAGGACCGGGTTCAGGTGACCAGCGAGGCGGTCGCCGGCCGGCGATACCCGGGGAGGGTCACCTGGATCAGCCCCGAGGCCAACCGACAGAAGCTCTCGGTAGCGATCGAGATCGAGCTCGAGGGTGACACCACCGGGTTGATCCCCGGTCTCGCCGCGAGTGTGCGTTTCGCCAGGACCGCCAACCCAGACCCATCGAGGAGTACGCCATGACCGTCGCCAGTCCGATCCTCGAACCCACCGTGGCGGAGCGCCCCCGGGAGGTGCCGTCGCCGCCCCGGCTCGCCGCTCTTCCCGCACAGATCCTCTGCCGGGACCTGTGCAAGGTCTACCGCAAAGGGGAGATCGAGGTCGTCGCTCTCGACAGCCTCGACCTCGCCATCGCCCAGGGCAGCTTCGTCGCCCTGATGGGGCCTTCCGGCTCGGGCAAGTCGACCCTGCTCAACATGATCGCGGGGCTCGACACCCCCACCTCGGGCTGGTTGCGCGTCGGCGGTGTCGAGGTCCCGGCGCTGTCCCAGCGCGCCCGCACCGAGTGGCGAGCCGCCAACGTCGGATTCGTCTTCCAGAGCTTCAACCTGGTGCCGGTGCTGACCGCCTTCGAGAACGTCAATCTGCCGCTGGCGTTGAAGCGCCTCGGCCGCAAGGAGCGGCAGGAGAAGGCACAGGCCGCCCTCGAGCTGGTCGGGCTGGCCGACCGGGCGCATCACTATCCCCACCAGCTGAGCCAGGGCCAGGAGCAACGGGTGGCCCTCGCCCGGGCGATCGTCAGCGACCCGCCGATCCTGCTCGCGGACGAGCCCACCGGCAACCTGGACGCCCGTTCCGCCCACGAGGTGATCCAGCTCTTCCGGGCCCTGCACGCCCAGTTCAAGAAGACGGTGGTCATCGTCACTCACGATCCACGGGCGGCCGAGGTAGCCGAGACCGTCCACCGGCTCGACAAGGGTCGACTGGTGGGGGGAGAAAGGCGATGAGCGACCTGCTGCGTCTGATCCTGCGCAACCTGCGCCGGGACGGCCGGCGTACCGCCCTGACCGTGGCCAGCATCGCCGGCACGGTGTTCCTGCTGGTGGCCCTGCTGGCTGTCTACGGCACCTTGAACGCCACGTTGGACGACCCCCGGGCGCAGCGGGTGCTCGGGCTGCAACAGAAGAACGCTCCCCGTGGCGGCGAGCTGCCCATGCCCTACCTCGAGCGGCTGCGTTCCCTCGAGGGCATCGCCGCCGCGGTGCCGTGGTCCAACGTCTATGCCCGGCTCGAGTCGCTGGTGCGCCTGCAGGGCATCGCCACCGACCCCGCCGACCTGCCGAGGGTGATGCCGCCGGTCGTGGAGGGCGTACCGCCCGAGCAGTTCCGTGACTTCGTCGCCAACCCCAAGGGCGTGCTGATGGGGCGCAAGCTGATGGAGGGGCTCAAGTGGCAGGTCGGTGACACGGTGAGCCTGCTCGGCGGCTCCCTGGCGGCTGACTTTCCGGTTCAGATCATGGGCGTGCTCGAGTTCCCCCTGCTCGCCGACAACTTCCTGATGCACAACGCCTACTACCAGACCCTGCTCGACTCGGCTTGTGCCTGTCAGACCCGCGGCGCGGTCAACATGGTCTTCTTCCTGGTCGAGGACGGCGCCGACCTGCCCGGGGTCGAGGACCGGGTGCGAGCGGCCTTCGCCGGCCAGCCTACCGAGGTGGAGCTGACCACCATCGCCGACTACGTGGGCTCCCTGCTGTCACAGTCGGGGGACGTCTCGACCCTGGTGCTGGCCCTCACCCTGGTGATCTGCCTCGCTACCCTGCTGGTGCTGGGCAATACCCTGGCGATGGCGGCGCGGCAGCGGACCCGCGACCTGGCGATCTTGCGGGCCCTGGGCTTCAAGAACCGGCAGGCGGCCCTGGTGGTGCTGGGCGAGGCGCTCGGTCTGTGTCTGGCCGGCAGCGTGGTGGGTGGCCTGCTCGCTTTCTTGTCCTTCCACTTCGTCGGCTTCGGGGTCGACCTTGGTCCCCAGAGCTTCTTCACCGTCGGTGTCGCGACGGTCTTCAAGAGCACTGGGCTGGTTCTCCTGATCGGGATCCTCGCCGGGCTGCCGGCCTCCCTGCGTGCCCTGGGCCTCGACGTCGTCAACACCTTGCGAGGAGTGGGTTAGCCATGCCCCTACCCATCGAGTACAGCCTGAAGAACTTGCAGGTCCGGCGCTGGTCCGTGTTCTTGACCGCCGCCGGCATCGCCTTGCTGGTGGTGGTCTTCCTGGTGGTCATGGGGCTCGCCGACGGCCTCCGGCAAATGTTCGTCAGCACCGGCTCTTTCGACAATCTGGTGTTCGTTCGCCAGGGAGCCTCCGGCCCCCTGATGAGCTCGCTGATGCCGGAGAGCCTCGAGAGCGTTCGTCACCTGCCGCAAGTGCGCCGCGACGAAGAGGGTCAGCCGCTGGTCAGCGGTGTGGCCCAGTTCAACGCCTCGTTGCCGACCGGTCGCGGCAGTCGCCGGCTCCAGGTCACGGTCAAGGGCGTCGAGCCGCCCGCCTACCGCATCGAGAAGGACGTGGCGCTGGTCAAAGGGAGGATGCCCGGGCGGTCGGCCGACGAGGTGGTGGTCGGGGTCGGACTGCTGCGCCAGCTCGAGGGGGTCGACGTGGGATCTCGCCTCGAGCTCGCCGGCGCGGACCTGGAGGTCGTGGGTCTGCTGTCCTCCCGGGGGAGCGCTTTCGAATCGGAGCTGTGGACGGACCTCTACACCCTCCAGCGGCTGCGCAGCCGCCCCGACTTCAACTACGTCCTCGCCAAGGTGGACGTGCCCGACCTGGCGGCGGCCCTGGAGCTGGAGAAGCGCTACGAGAGCGACACCCGCAGCGACCTGCGCATTGTCAACGAGGCCCGCTGGTACGAGTTCGTGGCGACCTCCAGCCAGTCGATCCGCCTGGTCTGCTACATCCTGGTGGCGGTGATGGCGGTGGCGATGGTGGCGAGTGGCATGAACACTATGTACGGCATGGTCAGCGCCCGCAGCCGGGAGATCGGCGTCCTGCGCGTGCTCGGGTTCAGCCCCCGGGACGTTCTGGTCGGCTTCCTGCTCGAAGCCGTGGCGATCGCCACGGTGGGGGGGCTGGTCGGGGCGGCCCTGGCGCTGCTGAGCAACGGCCTGCCCTTCCACTACCTGGGCCAGCAGGCTCGCTTCGCCATCGGGCCACAGCTGCTCTTGATGGGAGTGGTGCTGGGCGCCCTGATCGGACTGCTGGGAGGCCTGGTGCCGGCGCGACGAGCGAGCAAGGTGGAAGTTGCCCACGCCTTACGTGCGTTGTGATCGAACCAGAGCTCGGAGGCCAGACCATGAATCAGATGGTGTTCCTGGAAGGCGTCGACCCGGCGGCCAAGACGGCGCTCTTTGCCGGCCTCAGGGCCTGGCGGCGCGATCGCTTCGTCTACTTCGAGCAGGGCCCCTGGACCCGCTTCGTCCTGGGCAGCCTGCGAGCCGACCCGATCGCCACCCTGGCGGCACGGAGCCTGGTGGCCAAGGCGCGGCCCCTGTCGGTGGTGATCGGTCTCTACGAGACCCCGGGGGCTCCTGCCGACGACGAGTCGGGTGAGGCTCAGGCGGCGCGGCGCTTCAAGGTCGCGGCAGCCCAGGACCGCCTGCGCGCCGCTCTCGAGGAGATGCCGCCAGCCGCGCTGATCGAGCTCGAGCACCGCGCCGGCATGAGCGACGAAGAGTTGATCGAAGCGGCCAAGCGCGCCCTCACGGAGCTGATCGAAGGGCAGTGACGGGGCTCCACCGGGGACACGGGCCTTCCGCCTCGCTTTGCCTCGACGGTGCCCTCCGAGGGATCGGCTATCATGCGCCGACCTTTCATCCCTTCGAGGAGTGCCGTGTGACCAGCCGCCGCCTGCTGACCTTCGCTCTGTTCTTTGCCGCACTGACGAACCCGACCCTGGCCCAGGAGGTGTCGCGCATCCGCGGGGTGGACTCGCGGGTGGACTACGCGGCGCTCGCCGAGATCGGCCCCTGGGACGATCGCAACTACCAGCTCACCGTCGAGGATCTGTTGGTCCTGGCCGACAACGAGCGAGAGCTGAAGGCGCCTCTGCCGGTCTTCTACCGCGTGCTGGCGCGCAAGGCCGCGCCCGCGCTGCCACGCAGCGGCCCGGCCCAATATCCGCGCAGCGCCGTCAACTTCTACCTCCACCAATTCGGCGGCTACCTGGTCGACGGCCAGCTGCACCGGGGCGTGCGTTGGGATGCCGAAGCCGGGCGCTACCAGGTGGCGACGGAGGATGGCGTGCCGGCCGAGCTGTGGCAGCCGGGTGCCCCCGAGCCGGAGGCCGTGGCCGTGGGCGAGCACCGGGTCTCGGCCACCATCGACGCCGCCGAGTCCGCCATCGCCTTCCACCCCACCAACTCCAGCCTGGTGATCGCGGGCTCGAACGGCCCCACCGCCGGCCAGACCATGCACGCCTCGAGCGACGGCGGCGCGACCTGGACCCAGGTCAGCTTGCCGCTGGGGGGCACTTGCTGCGATCCGACGGTCGAATGGAACACCGCGGGTACCCTGGCCTACGCCGCCACGCTGGGCAACTGCGGCTTCTCGGGTTGCAGCGTCTGGGTCTACCGCACGGGCAACAACGGGGCGAGCTGGACGGATCTCGAGGACGTCACCCCGGGGGACCCGCGGCGCGAGGTGACCTCCGCCGGGCAGAGCGACAAGGAGTACCTCCACGTCGATCGCTTCCCGACCTCGCCGCACAACGACAACGTCTACCTCACCTGGCACGACGGCAACGTGCTCAGGTTCTCGCGGTCGACCGACGACGGCCACACCTGGAGCGCGCCGGTGTCGCTGTCCTCGGGCTCGGCGCAGCAAGGCATCGGCAGCGACATCGCCACCGATGAGAACGGCAACGTCTATTACTTCTGGCCCTCCTTCGGGGCCGGGGCCACGCCCTCGCGCATCCTGGTGCGCAAGTCCACGGACGGCGGCGCCAGCTTCGGTTCGGTGGTGTCGGTGGCCGATACCCTGGACGACTTCGACTTCGCCATCCCGGTGATGGAGACCCGCCGCGTGTTCATCTACGTCGGCGCCGACGTGGACCTGACGGGCGGTCCCTTCGCCAACCGGGTGTACGTGACCTGGACCGACAACGACGGCCCCGAGGGCTCGACCGCCAACAACCACGCGCGCGTCCAGGTCGCCTTCTCGAGCGACGGCGGCGCCACCTGGAACGTGCGCACGCCCCACGAGACGGCCGACCTCAACACCGTCGACCGCTTCCATCCCTGGATCGCGGTGGACGCCGGCGGCGGCGTGCACGTGATCTTCTACGACACCCGCCGCGACGCCGGCCGCAACTCCGTGGACCTCTTCCACAGCGTCTCGACCGACGGTGGCGATACCTGGTCGACGCCCGACCGGCTGACCTCGGTGCAGTCACCGAACATCAGCGACGGCTTCGAGTGGGGGGACTACAACGGCCTCTCGGCGGTGATGCAGAACGTGATCGCCATCTACACCGACAACCGCAACGAGCTGGGCGGCGGCGGCAACTCGGTGGACGTCTACGCCATCGGCCTCACCGCCGCCACGCCCCTCTTCGCCGACGGCTTCGAGAGCGGTGATACCTCGGCTTGGACGGTGACGGTGCCGTAGGGGGAGCAGGGGGGTTGTCCGGAGTCGGCTCGGCAGCTAGGATGCTCATCCCCCTTTCTGCCTGTCAACGTTGGCGTCTTTTCTGAAACGGAGCCGCCCATGACTCGTCGCCTGGCCTTGCCATGCGTCCTCGCCCTGTGCTTCCTCGTCCCCGCCGTCGCCTCGGCGGAGGAGTCCTGCTCGCCGGACCTGGCGGCCCTGCTCGCTGCCGAGGCGGCGGCGCCCGAGGCCGCTGCTGCCTCCTTGGACGATTTCCTGACCGGGGCTCCCGAGGCGTTTCAGGCTGTCGGCTGCGACAAGACCTGGTGCTCGGAGCGCCGCTTCGAGTGCAAGGACGACTGCCTGCCCTGCGGCTTCTCCTTCACCTGCTACGCCCTGAGCTGCGCCTACTCGTGCTGGTGCGTCTGCTAGCGGAGGGCCGGGCCAGCTCCGGTGGCCCGCTCCCCGGAGGGGGCGGGCTGTTCCTCCGTTGTGGCACCATCTCCCCATGAACGCCCAAGACATCCTCGCCGAGCTGGCCCCCCTGGGTAGCCCCGGATACAAGAAGGTGATGCTCCAGCATGGTGTGCGCGAGCCGTTCTTCGGGGTCAAGATCGAGGATCTGAAGAAGGTCCAGAAGCGGATCAAGGTCGACTATCAGCTGGCTCTCGACCTCTACGCCACCGGCAACAGCGATGCGATGTACCTGGCCGGGCTGATCGCCGACGACGCGCGGATGAGCCGGGAAGACCTCCAGCGCTGGGTCGACGGCGCCTACTGCGCCATGCACTTCGAGTACACCGTGCCCTGGGTCGCCACCGGCAACCCCCTGGGTCGTGAGCTGGCTCTCGAGTGGATCGAGTCCGACCGCGAGAACGTCGCCGCCGCCGGCTGGGCCACCCTGGGCAGCCTGGTTTCGGTCAAGCCCGACGCCGAGCTCGACCTCGCCGAGCTCGAGCGCCTGCTCGAGCGGGTGCGCGACACCATCCACGACCAGCCCAACCGTGTGCGCTACGTGATGAACGGCTTCGTGATCGGCGTGGGCTGCTACGTGCCGGCTCTGACCGCCAAGGCCCGCGAGGTGGCGGCCGACCTGGGCGAGGTGAGGGTGGACATGGGCGGCACCTCCTGCAAGGTGCCCGACGCCCTCGACTACATCGCCAAGGTAGAGGCCCGCGGCACCCTGGGCAAGAAGCGTAAGACGGCGAAGTGCTGAGGGGTGTCCCTGAGTGAGCCGAGGCGTTACGCGAAGAACCGCCCCAGGTCGATCTCCACGGCCTCGAAGGGGGGAATGGCGGCGCGGTCGTCCGGGGTCCATGCCCCGAGCCGGAACCAGCCTCCCTGGCGGGCTTCGAAAGCTTCGAGGAGGCGAGCCGGCAGGTCGAGAAGCCAGTAGTGCCGGACACCCGGGTGTAGGTACAGATCGGCCTTGAGCACTCGGTCGCGCTGGATGCTCGAAGGGGAGATCACCTCACAGATCCAGTCCGGCACCACCGTGACCGGCCCCTCTTGAGGCAGCTCGGGAAACCGCTCGCGCCGCCAGCCGACCAGGTCCGGGCTGACGATGTCGTGCGAACCGAACGCCAGGTCCGGCTCGACGACCAGCCACCAGCCTCCCGGCCCCCTTCACCGAAATCGAAGGGCCTGCCGAGGGAGGCAATGAGCGCCATCTGTCCCCGGCCGTGCCGGGGGCGAGGCCGCGGCTGGAGGATCAGCTCACCTCCGATCACCTCGGCCTTGAGGCCCTCCGGGGCAGTGAGGATCTCCTCCCAGCCTGCGGGGCGGCGCATCGGCTCGGCCATGGCGCCAAGGATACGCCATGGGACGGGTCATCTCCTTTGTTGGCGGCTCGGTTGATTTGTTGCGAGAAGAGTGATAATGAGTCCCCGAGCCAAGGAGTAAGGCGTGAAGTGGATCGTGGTGCGATCGCGGACGAAGCGGACGTGCGCCGGTGGTCTGCTCGTCGTGGCACTGGCGGCGACCTGGGTTGGGTCCCCGATCGGGGCGTCGCCGCCGGAAGTCGCCTGCAACGTGCCGGGGAGCCACGCGACGGTCCAGGCCGCCGTCGACAACCCCAGCTGCACCGAGGTCGTCCTCGGCTCCCGCCGCTATCGGGAGTCCGTCCTCGTCAACCGCACAGTGGTGCTGTCCGGTCCTGTCTCGGGCGCAGCGCTGCTCTCCGGCTCGCTGTCCGCGACGGGGGCTGGCACCGTGGTCACGGTGTCGCACTTGGCGGTGGCAAGCAGCTGTGAGGGGCCGGCGGTCCAGGCGATGGCGGGCGCCCGCATCGTGGGGACTGGGGTCGTGGTTCTGCGCCCCGACTCCCTGCCCTGCCCGGGTCCCCTCTTCGCGGACGGCTTCGAGTCCGGGGACCTGAGCGCGTGGACCACGGTCGTGCCCAACCCACCCTGAGAGGAGGTCGACGATGAGCGGCAGCCCTCTGTGCTCACCGGCAGCCCGTAGCCGCTTCCGGACCCTGCTGGCAACTCTCTCGCTCTGCGTGGCCCTCAACGCGGAGGCCGCGGGGACGGAGCCGGCACCCGACCCGGTGTCACCGGGGCGGCCCGACACTCTGGCCCTGATCGCCACGGCCTGCCCGACCTTCAGCTGGAGCCTGGCGTCTGGAGCCGAAGGCTACGAGATCGTCGTCTACGCCCAGGATAGAGAGGCGACGCCCCGGCTCCAGCAGCGCTTCCCGGCCGGCACCAGCTCCTACACGCCCGCCCTCGAGCAATGCCTCGAAGCTGGGGTCGGCTATGGCTGGGCTGTGCGAGCGCTGGGCGGCAAGGAGGAGGGCGAGTGGTCCCGGCCGCTGTTCTTCCAGGTGGCCGCCCTGCCCTCTGCCGGCGAGGTGGCGGCGGCGCTCGCCACGCTCGAGGAGTACCTGGATGCCGGCGGTTCGCTCGAGCAGCTGCGCTCCGATCTGGCCGGTGGACCGAGAAACGAGCCGAGGCAACCCGCGAGGGCCGGCCGACGGGGCGGCTTGGAGGCCGTGGCGGTGGGCGGAGTGGCGGCGATGCGGGGCGAAAGCACGGAGACGTCCGGCGAGGTCCACGGCGTGGCCGGCATCACCCATTCGCCGGACGGTGCCGGCCTTGTAGCAGAGAACCTCGGGGGTGGCCCCGACCTGATCCTCGGTGGAACGGCTGCCGACCTCGAGATCGACGAGAGCGGCGCGCGGGCATCGTCCCCCGACCCGCTGACCTTCGCCTTCGAAAACACCGGCACGGGCACCATCAGCGTCACCGTCGACGGCACGCCGGTGGCGACCACCGCCTCGAATCTGTGGGTGCTGCGCAGCGGCGACACGATGAGCGGTGCCCTCGACCTCGCTGGCAACCTGGTCACCAACGTGGGTGCCTCGGGCACGGGTTTCAGCACCGGTGGTGGGCTCCAGCTCGGCGGGCCCCTGACCCTGGCGAACGGCGAACAGTTGGGCAACCCCGTCGATCACCTGTTCCGCTTCTCGGATGGGCTCGCCTCTCTCGACCTCGATCTGACGGGGAGCCCTGCCCTGCGCACGATGGACTCCCAGCAGAGCCTCTTGCTCGAGTTGGGGCCTCTCGGCCCGCCCACCGGCTCCCTCGAGGACGGTGGAGCCCTCACACTGGAGGGGGGCAAGGGCCAGTTCACTTGGGGAGGCAGCGTGCCGGGGGCCCGGATTGTGGTCGGCGGCGCGAACCTGACCTCGGTGGCGAGTTGCCCGCCGGGCAGCGGCAGCCACTGCGGCGGCCACGTGACCATCTCGGGGGGCAATGGCGGAACCGTGGGCACCTCGGGTGCCGGCAACGTGATCCTCCGGGGTGGCGTCGGGACCGGCGGCTGGGCCGACGGCCACGTCCTGGTGCCGACCAGCCGGCTCGGTGTCGGCACCACTGCCCCCGCCACTGCGCTCCACGTGACCGGCCAGCTCACCGTGGTGGACGGCAGCCAGGGAGCGGGTCGTGTGCTCACCTCCGACGCTGGGGGCGCCGCTTCCTGGCAGAGCCCCAAGGTGCCCGTGCTCGCCTTCCACCACGAGCTCGACCGTTTGCCGGTCTCTCCGGAGTGGACGGTGACCACCACGGGCCTTGGCCAGGTGGTCCAGACCGACCCTTCCTATGTCCGGCTCGACCCTGGTTTCGGTGGACCGGGCAGCGTGGACATCACCAGCGGGGTCGCCCTGGCGATCGGCAGTGGCACCCTGGTCTTCCGCGGTGTCGTCTCGGCCTACCGGGACGGGGCCGTCTACGGCGACCGCCAGCCCCGGGGTCTCGCCGCCGGGCGGGACCGTACCGAAGCCATCGAGTTCTTGAGCGCCAGCCCCACGTCGGTGGAGATGCGCACGGCGAGCGGCGGCGGGGCGACCTCGAGCTTCCTGCCCGTGGACAACGTCTACCGCTTTCACACCTACCAGATCGTTGCGAAGGCCAGCGACGTGCGCTTCTATGTGGACGGCGTCCTGGCTGCCGTCCACACCACCCACATCCCGAGCCTGCCTTTGAACGTCTACATCGGCACCGACTACGCCGGCTCCGGCACCGTCCCGGTGGACCTGGACTTCGTCTCGCTCGAGCGGATCGAGTAGAGGGAGGAGGGCGGTCCCGCCGCCGTGCCCCAACCCCGCCGTGCTACGATCGCGCGCCCGTGCGGTTCGAGACAGCTCCGGCGATCCTCCTGGACGTCTTCGACCTTCGCGATCGCGACCGCATCGTGGCGTTCCTGACCGCGGAGCAGGGCCAGGTGCGTGGCGTGGCGTCCGGGGCCCGGAGCAAGCACAGCCGTTTCGCCGGCCAGCTGCAACCCCTGGCGAAGGTCGGCATGACTTGGATCCGAAAGGAAGGAAGGGACCTGGTGCGGATCTCCGACGTCGAGCTGGTGCGGCCGGCCACGCGCCTCCAGTCGACCCTCGAAGGGATCCTGCTGGGGGGCTGCCTCGCCGACCACATGCTGCACTTCGCCCAGGAGAACGAAGCCGGAAGTCCCCTCTTCCGCCTCCTCGACTCGACCCTCGAGAGCCTCGAAGCCGGGGTCGATCCGGCCCTCGCCGCCCGCTACTACGAGACCTGGATGCTGCGCTTGGCGGGCATCTTCCCGCCGCCTCGGGAATGCCCCCTGTGCGGCTCGGCCTTCGAGGAAGGGGAGGGAGCGGCCCTCGGCAGCGCCTCGGAGGCCCTGATCTGCCGCCGATGTGCCGCCGGGGAGCCCGCGACGCCGGTCAGCGCCGAGGCCCTCGCCTTCCTCCGGCAGACCGCCCGCACGGCCCTGCCCGCCCTGGCCACCGAGCCGCCGGCACCGGCTGTCCTCGCCGAGGTCGAGCAACTCGCCGGCCGCATCCGCCGCACCTTCCTCGGTCACGAGCTCAAGAGCTACGAAGTCATGCACCGAACTCTCGCCGCCACTTTCTAGGGCTGCTCCTTTCCAGGAAAGACTCCATGCCATCCTTTCAACAGCTGATCCTCGGTCTCTCCTCCTTCTGGGCCGAGCAGGGCTGCGTGCTCCAGCAGCCCTACGACCTGGAGGTGGGGGCCGGCACCATGCACCCCGACACCTTCCTGCGCGTGCTCGGCCCCGAGCCCTGGCGCGTGGCCTACGTCCAGCCTTCGCGCCGGCCGGCCGACGGCCGCTACGGCGACAACCCCTTCCGTCTGGGCAAGCACTACCAGTTCCAGGTGATCTTGAAGCCCGAACCGGCGGACATCCAGAGCCTCTACGTGAGGAGTCTCGAGGCCCTCGGCCTGGACTTGAAGCAACACGACCTGCGCTTCGAGGAGGACAACTGGGAGGCGCCCACGCTGGGGGCCTGGGGAGTGGGCTGGCAAGTGATGCTCGACGGCATGGAGATCACCCAGTTCACCTACTTTCAGCAGGCCGGCGGCCTCGACCTGGCGCCGATCTCGGCCGAGATCACCTACGGCCTCGAGCGGCTGACCATGTTCCTTTCCCTCGAGCGCTCGGTCTACGACATCGAGTGGGTGCCGGGCGGCGTAACCTACGGCCAGGTCCGCCATCAGGACGAGGTCGAGACCTCGAAGTACTACTTCGAGCTCGCCGACGTGGCCTTCTTGACCGCCCAGCTCGACGGCTGGGAGCGTGAGGCCCGGCGCTGTCTCGAAGCCGGGCTGGTGATGCCGGGCTATGAGTGCGCGCTCAAGTGCTCGCACCTGTTCAACGTGCTCGACGCCCGCGGCGCGGTGTCGGTCACCGAGCGGGTGGCGATGATCAAGCGGGTGCGGGACCTGGCGGTGGCCTCGGCCCGGGCCTACGTCGAGCAGCGCGAGAGGCTGGGCTTCCCCCTGCTGGGGGCCAAGGCCGTCGAGAGCGGGGTGGCCCATGGCTGAGATCGAGCCCAGGACCGAGATTGAGAACGGGGAGCTGCTGCTCGAGGTGCGAGCCGAGGAGATCCCGGCGCGCATGCTCGAGCCGGCTACGCGCGAGCTGGCGACCCGGGTCTTCGAGGAACTGGTGGCGCGCAGCCTGGCGCCGGCGGAGGTGGAGACCGGCTTCACTCCCCGCCGGCTGGTGCTGGTGATGAAGGGGCTGCCGGCCGGCGAGCCGGACAGCGAAGAGCAGGTGATGGGGCCGCCGGTGGCCGTGGCCTACGCCGCCGACGGCTCAGCCACCCCCGCCTTGGCCGGCTTCGCCAAGCGGCTGGGTCTGGCCCCCGGCGACCTCCAGCGGGTGGCCACCGAGCGGGGCGAGTACGTCGCCGCCGTGCAGCGCAAGGTCGGTCGGCCCACCCGCGAGGTGCTGGCCGAGATCCTGCCCAAGATCTTGGCCGCCCTGCCCTGGGCCAAGACCATGGTCTGGGGCCAGGGCTACGGCCCCTGGGTGCGCCCGGTGCACGGCCTGGTGGCCCTGCTCGAGGGCGAGGTGGTGCCCTTCGAGCTGTTCGGCATCACCGCCGGCCGCACGACCTGCGGCCACCCGGTGCTCTCGCCGGAGCCCTTCGAGGTGGCCGGCGTGGCCGAGTACCGGGCCCGCCTGGCGGCCCTCGGGCTGGAGGTCCGCCCCGCCGAGCGGGCTCGCCTGTTGGCTGAACGGATGAAGACCGCGGCCGTCCAGCGCGGCGGCGCCCCGGTCTCCGACCCGGCCCTGCTCGACAAGCTGGCGGCGATCTGCGAGATCCCGGGCGTGATCGAGGGCGGCTTCGACGCCGCCTTCCTCGCCCTGCCCCGGGAGGTGCTGGCCACCAGCCTGCGCGACCACCAGAGCGCCTTCGCCGTCGAGTCGGAAGGTCGCCTGCTGCCCTACTTCCTGACCCTGATGGACCGTCCGGACGACCCCATCGGCCGGGTCCGCTCGGGTAACGAGTGGGTGGTGGCGGCCCGGCTGGCCGACGCTCGCTTCTTCCACCAGGAGGACGCCAAGCGCAGCCTGGTGGAGCGGGCGGCGGACCTCGAGCGACTGACCTTCCACGTCAAGCTGGGCAGCTACGCCGACAAGGGCCGGCGGCTGGTGGCCCTGTCGCGCTTTCTGTGCGAGGAGCTGGACTGGCGCGAGGAGATCCCCGCCGCCGAAGAGGCGGCCCACCTGCTCAAGGTGGACCTGACCACCGAGATGGTCAAGGAGTTCACCTCCCTCCAGGGGATCATGGGCGGGCTCTACGCCCGTGAGCAGGGGCATCCGGAAGCGGTGTGGCAGGCGATCTACGACCAGTACACGCCGGCCTCGGTGGAGGATTCGGTGCCCCGCGGCCGGGCCGGCAAGGTGGTGGCCCTGGCCGACCGCTTCGACCTGCTGGCGGGGATCTTCGGCCTCGGCCTGATCCCCTCGGGCAGCCGCGATCCCTTCGGCCTGCGCCGGGCCGCCCTGGGTGCCGTGCGCATCCTGCTCGAGGGGGACCTGCCCCTCTCGCTCGAGGGCGCCTTCACCCGGGCCGTGGAGCTGTACGGCGAGAAGCTCGCCCAGAAGCCGGCCGAGGTGCTGGCCAACCTGCGACCCTTCGTGGCCGACCGGCTGCGCTACGTGCTGGGCCTGGCCGGCTACACCTACGACGAGATCGAGGCCGGTCTGGCCGTCGGCGTGGCGAGCCTGCCGGACTTGAAGGCCCGGGTAGAGGCCGTCCACCGCCTGCGCGAGGGCAAGGGCTTCCTGTCACTGGTGCTGGCGGCCAAGCGCATCGCCAACATCCTGAAGGACGCCCCTTCCGGCGAGGTGGACGCCAGCCTGCTCGCCGAGCCCGCCGAGCGGGAGCTGCACGAGGTGTGGCGGCGCCTGGACCGCGAGGTGGCCGAGGCCGCCACGGCCCGGCGCTACGCGCAATGCCTCGAGCGCACCCTGGAGCTGGGCCCGGCCCTCGACCGCTTCTTCGTCGAAGTGCTGGTGATGGCCGAGGACCCGGCCGTCAAGGCCAACCGCCTCGCCCTGCTGGGTGCCCTCCAGGCCACCCTCGAGCGCACGGCGCGCCTGACCGAAGTGGTCGTCGACCGCGCCGAGCACCGGGCCAAGCACGGGGAGTAGCCGGCTCCGGGGGGGCGTCGGATAGAGTCCCCTCCCGAACGGAGGAGCGAGCGAATGGCCAAGTACATCTACGCATTCGGTGGCGGTGGGGCGGAGGGGCAGGGGGACTGGAAGGCTCTGCTGGGAGGCAAGGGGTCCGGCCTGGCCGAGATGAGCCGGCTGGGCATCCCGGTGCCCCCCGGCTTCACCATCACCACCGAGGTCTGCACTCACTTTCACGCCCAGGGGGGCGGCTTTCCCGAGGGGCTGGCGGCGGAGCTCGACGAGCACGTCGCCTTACTCGAGAGCCGGCTGGGCCGGCGCTTCGGCGACGCCACCAATCCGTTGCTGGTGTCGGTGCGTTCGGGGGCGGCGATCTCGATGCCGGGCATGATGGACACCGTGCTCAACCTGGGTTTGAACGACGCCACCGTGGCCGCCCAGACCGCCGCCGGCGTCAACCCGCGCTTCCTGCGCGACTCCTACCGCCGCCTGCTGTCGATGTACGGCGACGTGGTGCTCGAGGCCCCCCACGAGTCCTTCGAGAAGGCCCTGGCCGCCGCCCGCTCCGAGGCCGGTGTGGCCACCGACGCCGAGCTATCGGCCGAGGCCCTCGATCGGGTCATCGAGGCGTACAAAGCCATCATCGCCCGCGAGGGCAAGCGCCCCTTCCCCCAGGACGCCCGCGAGCAGCTGTGGGGCGGCGTGAGGGCTGTGTTCGAGAGCTGGAACATCAAGCGCGCCCGCGAGTACCGCAAGATCCACGGCATTCCCGACGACATGGGCACGGCGGTCAACGTCCAGGCCATGGTCTTCGGCAACCGCGGCGCGGACTGCGCCACCGGCGTGGCCTTCACCAGGAACCCCGCCACCGGCGAGGCCAAGCTCTACGGCGAGTACCTGACCAACGCCCAGGGCGAGGACGTGGTGGCGGGCATCCGCACCCCACACCAGATCCGCTCCGACGACGGCTCTTCCGGCCTCGCCGAGGAGTTTCCCGCCGCTTTCGCCGAGTTCGAGGGCGTCTGCCGCACCCTCGAGGACCACTTCGCCGACATGCTCGATGTCGAGTTCACCATCGAGCACGGCAAGCTCTACATGCTCCAGACCCGTACCGGCAAGCGCACCGGCCCCGCGGCCGTGCGCATCGCCGTGGACCTGGTGGCGGAAGGGCGGATCTCCCAGCAGAAGGCCCTGACCCGCGTCGACCCCGAGCAGCTGGTCCAGATGCTGGCGCCGGTCTTCGACCCGGACGAGAAGGCCGCCGCTGTGCGTTCCGGCCGCCTGCTGGCCAAGGGCCTAGGCGCCGGCCCGGGCGCAGCCTCCGGGCGCATCGCCCTGACCGCCGAGCGCGCCGCCGAGATGGCGGCCCAGGGTCCCGTCCTGTTGGTGCGGGAGGAGACCTCGCCGGACGACATCATGGGCATGCACGCCGCGGTGGGCATCCTGACCTCGCGAGGCGGTATGACGTCCCACGCCGCCGTGGTCGCCCGCGGCATGGGCAAGCCGTGCATCGTCGGCGCCGGGGCGCTCGCGGTCGAGAGCGAGAAGGGGGAGCTGCGGGTGGCCGGCCAGGTCTTCCACGAGGGGGACCAGCTGTCGATCGACGGCACCAGCGGTGAGGTCATCGCCGGCGGCCTGGCGGCCAAGCCTTCGGAGGTGGTGCAGGCCCTGGTCGAGGGCCGGCCCAGCGACTCCCCGGCCGTCCACGCCTTCACCCGCCTGCTCGGCTGGGCGGACGAGCACCGCCGCCTGCGCGTGCGCGCCAACGCCGACACTCCCCACGACGCCCGGGTGGCCCGGGCCTTCGGCGCCGAGGGCATCGGGCTTTGCCGCACCGAGCACATGTTCTTCGCCGAGGACCGCATCCCCTGGGTGCAGCGCATGATCCTCGCCGCCACTCCGGCGGACCGCGAAGCGGCCCTGGCCCACCTGCTGCCCCTCCAGCAGGCGGACTTCGAGGGCATCTTCGAGGCCCTGGGGGGGCTGCCGGTGACCATCCGACTGCTCGACCCGCCGCTGCACGAGTTCCTGCCCCGCGAGAAAGAGGATGTCGTCGCCCTGGCGCGGGACATCGGCGTCGAGGCTGCCGTGGTGGAGCAGAAGGTGGCGAGCCTGGCCGAGGCCAACCCCATGCTCGGCCACCGCGGTTGCCGTCTGGGGCTGACCGCGCCGGAGATCTACGACATGCAGGTCGAGGCGATCGCCCGCGCGGCGGTGGCCCGGGTCCGCGCCGGTGCCGAGGTCCGGCCCGAGATCATGCTGCCGCTGGTGGGCACTGAGACCGAGATCGCCCGCCTGAGGAAGCGCACGGCCGAAGTGCTGGAGCGGGTCTTCGTCGCCGAAGGAGTGCGGGTGCCGATCCTGATCGGCACCATGATCGAGGTGCCCCGGGCCGCCGTGGTGGCCGACCAGATCGCCCGCCACGCCGACTTCTTCTCCTTCGGCACCAACGACCTGACCCAGATGACCTACGGCTACTCCCGCGACGACGCCGCCCACTTCCTACCGCTCTACGTGGACCAGGGCATCCTGCCCGTGGACCCTTTCGCCAAGCTGGACGTCGAGGGGGTGGGAGCCCTGGTCGAGATGGCCTGCAAGAAGGGCCGCGCCACCCGGCCTGACCTGAAGCTCGGCATCTGCGGCGAGCACGGCGGCGACCCGGACTCGGTCACCTTCTTCGACGCCGTGGGCCTGGACTACGTTTCCTGCTCCCCCTACCGCATCCCGGTCGCCCGCCTGGCCGCGGCCCGGGCGCGGGTGGGGCGCAAGGCGGAGGAGGCGGGGGGCTGAACCAAGGGCAGGGTTGCTCTTGTCATGGGAAAGGAGCCGTTCGTGATCCGCAAGGTCTTGGTAGGTCTGAGCCTGTTCTGCTTCATGGGAGGCCCTCCGGGGTTCGCCGCGGAGCCCCCCACTGTCGATCCCCATCTCGCTCCCCTCGCGGCTTTCGCCGGCAAGACCTGGCGGGGCAACCTGGCCGCCGAGGGCAAGCCGGCGCAGTGGGACGTCTCGCGCTGGGAGGTGGTCTTGAAGGGCAAGGCGATCAAGACTCGTCACTCGGTCAACGAGGGGGCCTACGGTGGGGAGAGCTACATCGTTTGGGACGAGGCCAAGCAGAGCCTGGTCTACTTCTACTTCACCAACGCCGGCTTCTACACCACCGGCACCATGACCGCCACCGGAAAGGGCTTCG
The DNA here is from genome assembly GCA_036274895.1 of Thermoanaerobaculia bacterium. Taxonomy (GTDB): domain Bacteria; phylum Acidobacteriota; class Thermoanaerobaculia; order Multivoradales; family SZUA-115; genus CALMKX01. Next base: position 104,769 of record DASUEU010000033.1, read on the forward strand.
AGGCCCGCGAGGCGGTCACCGGCCAGGCGGACGGCATCACCGAGGTGCGCTCCACCTACGAGCTGCTGCCGGACGGCCGCATGCGCACCCGTTCCGAGTACTTGAAGAACGGCGAGTGGGTGGGTGGGCGTGAGGCCATCTACGTCGAGGACCCCTCGGCCACGGTGGTGCTGGACTAGCGGTTAGGAAGCGCGCAGCGCGGGACGTAGAATCCGGCCCGTGGCCACCATCCATCACCTGCCCGACCGTCTGATCAGCCAGATCGCTGCCGGGGAGGTGGTGGAGCGTCCCTCCTCGGTGGTCAAGGAGCTGGTCGAAAACTCGCTCGACGCCGGGGCGGGGGAGGTGCGGGTGGAGCTGGAGGCCGGCGGCAGGCAGCGCATTCTGGTCGCCGACGACGGCGGCGGCATGGACAGGGATGACGCCCTGCTCGCCTTCGACCGCCACGCCACCAGCAAGATCGCCTCCTTCGACGACCTCGAGAGCGTCGGCACCCTCGGCTTCCGGGGTGAGGCCCTGGCGGCCATCGCGGCGGTCTCCCGGGTGGAGCTGACCACCGCCCGCGAGAGCGGGGACGGCACCCGGGTGCGCATCGAAGGGGGCCGCATCCGCTCCGCCGAGCCCGCGGCCCGTGCCCGCGGCACCACCATCGAGGTCGCGTCCCTGTTCTGGAACGTGCCGGCCCGGCGCAAGTTCCTGAAGGCCCCCGCCACCGAGCTGCGCCGAGCCCTGGAGGTGGTGGAGGGCTATGCCCTGGCTCGCCCCGAGGTGCGCTTCAGCCTGCTGTCGGAAGGGCGGGCCCTGCTCGAGACCCTGCCGGCGGGGGCCGACCCGGAGGGCGCCCGGCGCCGCATCGGCCAGATCTTCGGGACGGCCTTCGCCGAGCAGCTGGCGGCGCTGCCTCTGCGCGTCGGCACCGAAGGGGAGCGGATCTCCGGCTTCGTGGGCCGGCCCGAGACGGCGCGCGGCAAGCGGCTGTTCGTCTTCGTCAACCGCCGGCTGCTCAAGGACCGCAACCTGCTCAGTGCTTTCTACCGGGCGGTGCGGGAGGAGTGGCGCAGCGAGGACTTTCCGGCCCTTTTCCTCTTCCTGGACGTGCCGCCCGAGGAGGTGGACGTCAACGTCCATCCCCAGAAGGCGGAGGTGCGCTTCCGGGATTCCCGGCTGGTGGATCGGGTGGGGGAGGTGCTGCGAGCCGGCCTCTCCCTCGCCCGGGGCGAGGAGCCGGCTCCCCTGCGGTCTCCCCGCGGCGGGCCGTCGATGCCCTTCGCCTGGCAGGGGTTGGGGGGGTGGGAACCTCGCCGGCAAGAGCAGGGGGACGTCTGGGAGGTGCGGGAGGCACCCGGGCCGGTTTACGGCGAGGAGGCCGCGGATCCGTTCGCGCCGGTTTCCAGCCCTGCGCCTGCCGACTCCCGGATGCCCATGGGGCGGCTGGCCACGGCCGCCCTTGCCCCCCTGGAGCGCCCGATGGTGCCGCTTTCCGGCCGCAGCGGCGAGGTGCGCCCGTTTCGCCTTCTCGGCCAGTACAAGGGAACCCTGATCCTGGTCGAAGGTCCGGACGGCCTCTATCTCGTCGACCAGCACGTGGCCCACGAGCGCATCCTCTACGAGCGCCTGCGAAGGGAGCTGGCCTCAGCCAAGCCGGCCAGCCAGCGCCTGCTCTCGCCGGTGCTGCTCGACCTCGCCCCGGCCGAGCGCCTGCGCCTGGCGGGCCTGGCGGACGAGCTCGAGCCGGTGGGCTTCGGGCTGGCGGAGCTGTCCGGCGGCACGCTGGCCCTGACCGCCATCCCGGCCGTGCTCTCGGCCGAGGAGGGAGAGAAGCTGGTGCTCTCGTTGGCGGCGTCGGGCGTGGCTGATTCGAGTGAACCCGGAGCCCTGGCCCGTGAGCTGCTCGAGGCCCTGGCCGCGAGCCTTGCCTGCAAGGCGGCGGTCAAGATGCACCACCCGCTGCGCCCGGCCGAGATGGAGGCCCTCCTCACCGAGCTCTTCGCCGCCGAGCAACCCTACGCCTGCCCCCACGGCCGCCCGATCGTGCTCACCATGACCGACGCGGATCTCGAGCGACGGTTCGGGAGGCGGTAGGGGCTGACTCTGGGGTGGGAGCTAGCAGCAGCCGCAGGTGTTCGGATCGAGGATGCAGCAGGGTTCGCCGAAGATGATGCAGTGGTCGCGGCACCAGGCCGCGCAGCCCTTGGAGACCGCCGTAGGCTTCGGACCGATCCCCAGCCAGAAGAGTAGCTCGGCATCGCCGATCTCGGAGAAGGGGATCAGCTCGTCAGACGGCGCGACCGTCTGGCACTGCGCCTGGGCGTTCCCCTCTGCAGTGGCGGCAGGCTCCTCGGCGAGGGCCAGGGGAGCGAGGGCGACGAGGACTGCAAGGGCAGCGAACAAGGCGAGCTTCTTCATGGACGAGACCTCCTCGTCCCGCACCAGCATCATTGCCGGCGGGGTTCAAGAAGGGGAGTGAGGGCGGGGGTTGGGCGGGGGACAGGGGGGCGGGCTCCGTCAGCGCGGCAGGAGCACGCTAGGATCAGACCAATGCTCTTCTCCCGCCGCCCCCTCACCCCCATCGAAGAAGCCCTCGGCTACCGGTTCAAGGATCTGAGCCTGCTGGAGACGGCCCTGACGCACCGGTCTCTGGCCAATGAGAAAGGCCTGGCCGTGAACTACGAACGGCTTGAGTTTTTGGGCGATGCGGTTTTGGGGGTGATGGTGGCGGAGTCGTTGTTTCTGGAGCATCCGGAGATGCCGGAGGGGGAGCTGTCCAAGCGCAAGAGTGCCCTGGTGTCCGAGAAGGCTCTTGTCCACCACGCCAGGGTGCTCGGGGTGGGGGAGGCGCTGCGGCTTGGGGTGGGGGAGGAGCGCTCGGGCGGGCGGCGCAAGCCTTCGCTGCTGGCCGACGTGGTCGAGGCCGTGTTCGGCGCCTTGTGGCTCGATGGTGGCCCCGACGTGGCGCGCCAGGCCGTGCGGAAGTTCCTCGCTGGGTCCTCCTCCGCCGGCACCTCGTGGATCCAGGACGGTGACGCCAAGACCCGCCTCCAGGAGGTGGTCCAGGGTTGGGGTTGGGACCGCCCGGAGTATCGACTGGTGGCGGCCGAGGGGCCGGACCACAAGAAGCGCTTCGTGGTCGAGTGCGCCCTACGCGGCGAGGTGGCGGGGGAAGGGGCCGGGTCGAGCAAGAAGGAGGCCGAGCAGCGGGCTGCGGCCGCGGCGTTGGCGAGGTTGGAGGGGGAGGGCAGGCACGGGGGTGTACAACCTCTCATGACATGGGTGACAGTTCGACCTCAGTAGATCCGTGACAGGGTTTGTGGGTCCGGGCGGGGCGCACCACCGCGGTGGTGCGCCCCGCCCGCAGGTCGATCTCCCGAATGTCCATATGCCGGAAGCTCACCAGCACATGGCCCGCGAACTCTTGGCATCGCACCCACTGGTGGGCCAGGGCTTCGCAGACGAAGTACCGGTGGCCCTGGTACTCCAAGCA
>DASUEU010000034.1:0-12111 GCA_036274895.1 Thermoanaerobaculia bacterium
TTCGTCACCCGCATCACCCGCGACCACTTCGAGGAGGAGATCCGCCATGGCGAGACCCGAGTCCCAGCAGATTGCCGGCTACTTCCCGACGCCCCCGCACCTGATCCCCAGCTTCGCCTCGACCTTGCGGTGGCCTCTTGAGCCGCAGCGAGAGCGCATCTTGCTCGACCCTTGCGCCGGCGACGGGGCGGCCATCCGAGCCCTGCGCGCGGCGTGGTGCCCGGAGCACGCGAGCTGGCGCCTGCCCTCGATCGTGGCCTGCGAGCTCGAGGCCGAGCGGGCGCAGACCCTGCGCCGGATGGGTGAGGAGCAGGACGTGGCCTTCCACGGGGACGCCTTCCACCTGGTGAGGGAGCCCACCTGCTCGGGGGCTGCGCTGCTCTACCTGAACCCGCCCTACGACACCGACCCCGAGCACGGACGCTCCGAGCAGCGCTTCCTCGCCCGCTTCACCCCCTGGCTGCGACGGGGCGCCGGCTGGCTGATGTACCTGGTGCCGCACTACGCCCTCGAAGCCTCGGCCGAGCTGCTGGCGCGGGAGTACGTGGACCTCTGCTGCTGGCGGCTGCCGGAGGAGGACTTCGCCGCCTACCGCCAGGTGCTGCTGGTGGGCCGGCGAGCCCCGGCGCCGTGCGACCCCTGCTGGCAGCGGGATCGCGTGCTCGGCTGGGCCCGAGAGCCGGAGGATCTGGCGCTGGTGACCGACCAGCTCCACGTGCACCGCCAGAGCCTGGCCGTCGACCCCGAGCGGGACTTCTCCGTCCAGGCCAAGCTCGAGGCGCCCGACCTCGCCGCGGCTCTCCACAGCTTCCAGCCCTGGCAGGGCAGCCGCTCGGGGCTGCTCCAGCCCGTGGGCGAGCTGCTCGGCGCCAAGGTCGAGACCGCCCTGCCGCCCAAGCCCGCCCACATCGCCCTGGCGCTTTCCACCGGCCTGTTCAACGGTCATCGACTGGAGGCGAACGACCGCGATCGCGACCCGGCGATCCTCGTCAAGGGCGTGTTCCGGCGGCACCTGAAGACCGTCTCGACGAGCCAGGACGAGGACGGCAACCTGACCTCGGCCATCGAGGTCGAGCGGCCGGTGCTCGAGCTGCAGATGCTCCGGCTCGACACCTTCACCTTCCACACCCTGAGGCCCGGCCTCGTGCCCACGGGCGAGGAGGACCCGGCCGAGTGGAACGCGGCGGACCTGATCTCCCGCTATGACCGGTCCCTGGCGGAGGTGCTGGCGCAGCAGTTCCCACCCCTGCACGACCCGCGGAACCCGGCCCACCAGCTCGCCCTGCCGGAGCTGGCGCGGCGGCCGTTCGCGGTGCAGGCCCAGGCCATCCAGACGGCGCTGAAGCTGCTGGCCTCGGGGCAGACGCCCTTCTTCGTGGCCGAGGTGGGCACCGGCAAGAGCACCATGGCCCTGAGCGTGGCCGCCGCCCTGTCCCCGGCCCACCACGCCGCCACCCGCGCCGAGCTGCGCCGGCTGGGCTTTGACGGCGAGGTGCCGCTGTTCCGCCGCACCGTCGTCTTCTGCCCCCCACATCTCCTCGACAGCTGGCGCGAGCAGGTGGCAGCCGTGCTCCCCGAAGCCCGGGTGGTGGTGCTCTCCCGCCCGGCGGATCTCGAGGAAGAAGCGGACTTCTACCTGCTCTCTCGCGAGACGGCCAAGCTCGGCCATGGCTACCGCGGGGTGAGCAAGGGGCGCTGCCCGAAGTGCACCCGGCCGCTCGAGGCAGATCCAGCCCAGCTCGCCAAGGGCCGCGAGCGTTGCACCGGCCGCCGGCCCCGGCCTGGCCGGCCCCTGGCCCACCTCGCCGAGCACCTGGCCGCCGTGCTGGCGCCAGTCTTCCCGGACAAGCCCCAGGTGATGAGCCTGGCCCCGGCCCGGGTGCTGGCACGCAAGCGCACCGGCTCCCTCACCCCCGCCCTGCTCGACGGCCTCGCCTCCCACGCCTGCCGGGTGGCCATCGGACAGCTGCGCGCCCGGCTGGCCGGCCCGGAGGTCTACCCGGTCGCCCTGTGCCGCGTCCTCGACGTGCTGAAGCACGCCCTGATCGGCACCGAGACCTCGAAGCGCTGCCGGCGGTTCCTGGCGAAGCTCTGCGAGTCGGTTCCGGCCGAACGCAAGCTCCTTCGGGAGCACCTCGGCCGGTTCCTCACCGAGACCGAGCCCCTGGAGTCCCTGACCAACGAAGCGCGGGCCGGGAAGCTCTTGACCTCCCTCGAGGACCTGGCCGAGAGCCTGGCCGACGAAGGAAGCGCCCTCTGCGGCGAGCCCCTCTACCAGGCCGTGCCCGAGCCCCGGCGCTTCCCCCTCGCCCGGCTGATCCAGCGGCGGTGGAAGGGGGACTTTCTGCTCCTGATCGATGAGGCCCACGAGGCCAACCAGGCCGGCTCCGCGCAGTCCAAGGCCGCCCACCGCCTGGCGCAGCTCCCCGGGGTGCGCACCCTCGTGCTCACCGGCAGCTTGATGGGCGGCTACTCCAGCTCCCTCTTCGCCAACTTCTGGCACCTGTCCCGGCGCTTCCGGCAGGAGTTCGAGCGGGATGAGCTGGAGGCTTTCACCCGCCGCTACGGCTACAGGAAGCTGCTGACCACCTACGGCAGGAAGAAGGGCGACGCCGGCGAGCGGGGCGCCGTGACCGACCGCGAGCTGAGCCGCAGCGAGGTGATCGGCGAGGCCCCGGGGCTCCACCCGGCCTTCCTCACCCGCCACCTCTTGCCCACGGCGATCCTGGTGCACAAGGACGACCTCGAAGCCGAGCTGCCGACCTTGACCGAGAGGCCGGTGCCGATCGCCTTCCCGGAGCAGGACCCGCTGGCCCAGGAGCTGGAAGACGAGTACCGCGGCCTCCAGGAGATGCTCCTCGCCCAGATCAAGCAGGACCGCTTCCGCGCCGGTCTCGCCGGCAGGCTCCTCGGCGCCCTCGTCGAGCTGCCCTCCTACCTCGACCGCGCCACCGAGGACCAGGGCACCTTCTTGGTGGGCTACCCGGCCGACCTCGGCGGGAGGGTCCTGGGCTACGGCCGGCAGTTTCCCTCGGACTGGCGCACGCCGAAGGAAAGGTGGCTGATCGAGCGCGTGCGCCAGGCCGTGGAGGCAGGGGAGAAGGTGCTGCTCTTCCTGAGACACACCGGCGACAGCCGCCTCCCCGACCGGCTCCTACGGCTCCTCGCCCCGGTGACCGAGAAGGCCGCCTGGCTCGACGCCAAGAAGGTCCCCACCCACCAGCGGCAGAGGTGGATCCAGGCCAACGTGATCGAGAAGAACCTCGACGTGCTGATCGTCAACCCCAACGCCGTGCGCACCGGCCTCAACAACCTGGTCGCCTTCAGCGTCGGCCTCTGGTACGAGCTCGACACCGCCACCACCACCTACCGCCAGGCCAACGGCAGGTTGCACCGGATCGGCCAGGAGAAGCCAGTGACCATCGAGATCCCCTACTACGCTGACACGGCCCAAGAGGTCACCTTCGACCTGGTGGCGAAGAAGGTGAGCGTCTCGACGCAGGTGGATGGGTTGGATTTGGCGGGGGCGTTGGAGGCGGCGGGAGCGAGTGAGGACGAGGCGGGAGGGATCGCGGCGGCGATGAGCTTGGGGGAGGCGGTTTGGCGGCGGTTGGGGGGCGGGGAGGCGGTGATTGCCTAGCGAGCCCTCCTACTGGGCCCGCTGATGAGGCCATGCTGGCACGAGGGGTTGGGCCTCACAGGGCCGAGAGTTGACCTGGAGATCTCTGCTGACTCAAGCGAGTGACTCTCTTAGTCGATTGTTCACATAAGATTTGCAGTAAGCCACTACCGCTCCCTTCGTGCACCCGTTCGCTTCAGGAAGTAGATCGTCAGCAAGGTGGTACTCTGGGAACGCAGCATCAATCCAGGGGGCGTTCAGGAAGATTCTCTGAAGTTGGGAGGAGGTCGCATCCTCTGGTAGTTGCACCACCATAGTGTAGAGGGTATGCCAGAGCGCGAGTAGGCGCCAGTATACGGGTCTAGATGCCGCGGTGAACCCGTACAAAGGATTGGCAAGAAGTCCGAGCGTCTGCTGGCCACCGCCGAAAGCGCGATAGCCGACTGCATAGGCCTCTCTGAACGCGCCCAGCGACGGTTGCGACTCCAGCCGGTTAGAGTCGTAGAACGTGGGAACTGCTGACTGAATGCGTTCCAGCGTGAGTCCCTGCCACCAGTACTTGGCAGGTTCAGCTTCGCGCAGCTGGCGCCAGCCGCTGACGCGTGGGTCGTAGGGTAGTCGAGGTGACGCGGCTGCGATCGATGCGTCCCTGGTCAGCGCCTCGAGAGCCGAGTCAAGCAAATCAAATCGCACCCGGTCGCACAGGCTAAGAGTCGTTAGTGTTCGTTGAAGGCGGTACCTGTGATTTGCGAAATGCACTAGTGGCGCATAGATTCGATAGAGGAGCACTACAAGTTCGTCTGCGTCGCTCCCCATCCAGATATCGTCCAAGGCCATGTTGCGCCGTGGCTCGAGGGAGTTCCAAGTGCTGGGTTCGTGCAGCGAGCCTATGGCAGCTATGCATGCAGACACAAGTCCGCCGGGGAACTCGAAGTGCTCGAAGTACCTAACAGCAGTCACGGTAGGCGTCGCAAGCGGCATACCGGCTACAGCACGCTGGATCGCCGCGGCCACTTGTTGGAGACCATCGTCCGTCGACACCGACAGAAGGTCACCAAGTAGGGGAGCGCGGCGGAGGAGCAACGAGTGCTCAACCTTATGGAGGATCGGCAGGATGTACCTCTCGCTCGCAGTCTGTCTTGCGAGCAGCGCCTGCATCTCGCGCTGTGGGTAGTCCTTCTCAAGAAAACTCGTACTGAGCACCAAGACGCCAAATCGCGAGAGCGCCAGGCCATCATTGATCTTGCGACTTAGAGAATCACCCAAGCCGAGTTGTTGCTCGTCGAGCCAAACTCGCAGCCCCATGCCGTGAAGGAGGTCGGCTAGCGGGCGAGCTACGTCGTCCTTGTCCTCGCTTGCATGGCTAATGAACACATCCCAGAGCATGCTTGCCTCGCATCAGAGTGATCCGGAGTGACACCTCACGGTTGAAGATCACTTCGCGTTCGCACCCGACGCCCTACGCAATCGCTTCCTGCGTTCATCGTTGAGGCTGCGGACGCCGCGCTCCCGGTGCTCGCCCTCACTATACAGCATCCCGGGGACAACGCACCCGCAGTACGTCAGCGCCACTATTGATCCGACCATCTGGACTCAGACTCAAGCGGCATAGCGCACCGAGGGGTGTTGGAAGTACTTTCGGCCGCGTTGAGGAGACCGTGTCGCCTTAGCTCAAGCTTGGGCTGTCGGTGGGCAAGCGGTCTGCACCGATCCGAGACCAAGCAGAAAAGACTGACTCCGGCTCACCGATTCCTGCCTTGCACGCTAGCTACCCCCGGGGACTCGCCGTCCGGGCACCTTGCCCTTGGCAACCCGGGGCCTCATACGTGTTGGACGGTGCAGTTCACCAGTATGTTCGGCAGCCCCCGAAAAACACGAGATTCGCACTAGCGGACTTCAGGTACGTGCTGAGGCTAGGAACATGAACAGCGAGCTCCGGCAGTCGGTTCGGACCAGCACTGAATGGATAGTCATTGGGCATCAGATAGACCTGGCCATCATGCTCAAAGCCATGACCGGTCAGGTAGATGACGGCTGCCTCCGCATCCTCCGACCTTCTGGAAAGCGTCTCCAGGGCCTTGCGAAGGTCATCCCTTGATGGGTTGGCATGATCTTTCACCTCGAACCCTGCCTTCCTCAGCGCTGCAGTCACCCTCTCCAGATCGCGTTCAGCACCGGGGAGCGACGTTACTCCAGCGGCGCGATAGTTCGAGTAGACGAAGACCAACGCCACTCGCTTGGCTGAGGTGGGCACAGGCTTCAGTCTCCACTGACTGGAGTCAGGAGCGGTTGGGCCATCGGGCGTTTGGAAGCCACGACTCTTTTCTCTTGTCAGAGTGAGCAGGTCGGCTTGGAGTTCAGCATAGGTTAGTAGCGGTCGTTCCAGCAGCTCAATTAGCGCGGATGCGAAGGGGTTTCCGCCGCCCTCGCCTTGATCGAGCGTCGACCTACCGGATTGCGACCCGTAGAACACTGCGGGAACTGCAATTCCTGATTGTGCAGCTGCTCGACCACAAGCGCACAGTACAACAGCCGCTGCTGCCGCAATCCACTGAACCGTTCGATTCATCGTAGCCCCCTGCCCGCCCAACACTTCTCTATGGGATCCGCTGCCCCGGTGCCTAGATGGCCTAGCGGGCAACTCGATGCTAAACAGTGCTCTGGGACCGGGGCGGTCTGCTGGCGCGAAGCCTTGTTCCCTCGAATGTTTTGGGAACCTTAGCAGCAACGAATGCTCAAGGCAATGCCCAGTGCTATGTCGGAGATGCTCCCGGGAACTCGACTGTCGTAGGGGGAGTTGCGCTCGCTTAGGCGACGCCTGTCCGGGCCCTGGCTGGCCGGGGTTGGGGCGGCCGAGAAGCTCACGAGAGCGGGCTACGACTGCGATCGCCACGGGTGTCGAGCAGATCCGCTCTGTCGGTTAGGGCCTTCTTCCGCAAGAGGCACTCGGTCGAGCCGAGCATAGGCGGCGGAGTGCTCGCGGCTCCTGGGTTCCCGAGGGGCTGAGCCCCCATTCCCTCAGCCCGCCCTCTGCCCAGAGCTAGCTCTTCCTTCCCACTAAGCCACTCGCGCGGACGCGAGCGGACGATCCGGAGAGGAGAGAGGCGATGAGCCAGCGGGATCGGGTTCGAGAGGTGTATGGGCAGCTGCTGGAGGCCTTCCGGGAGGGGCGGGTGCCGGGGGCGTTGGCGAATGTGTTCCTGGTGCAGGGGGACTTCCCGGCGGCCACGTGGAGCTGGCGGAACCGGGTGATCCTCGCCTTGCACGGCCACTCGGACGCCCGGACCTACCGGCAGTGGCGGCAGGTGGGCCGGCAGGTCAAGAAGGGGGAGCAGGCCACCTGGGTCCTCCGGCCGATGACGCGCAAGGCCAAGGACGAGGAGAGGGACCAGCGGCTCGGCGAGATCGGCGCCGAGGCGGATCTCGAGGAGAAGCCGCACCAGGTGGTGGTGGGCTTCGCACCCTTCCCGGTCTTCGGGGTGAGCCAGACCGAGGGCGAGCCCTTGCCTTACCAGGAGCGGCACCGGGGCTTCCTCGACTCTTTACCCCTGGTGGAGCTGGCCCGGTCCTGGGGCCTGGAGGTCCAGGTGATCGACCATCCCCACGCTGCTGGCTTCTTCCAGCCGGAACGGAGCCAGATCGGCCTCGGCGTCGCCAACCTCGCGACCTGGAGCCACGAGCTCGTTCATGCCGCAGAAGCGCGAATGGGGCGGAACCTGCGCGCCGACGACCTGGCCTCCCGGGAGCTGGTGGCGGAGGTGGGCGGGGCGGTGCTTCTGACCCTGCTCGGCTACGAGAAGGAGGCGGACGCCGGCGGGGCCTACCAGTACGCCCGGGGCCTCTGCGACGGGGACGAGGGGAAGATGGTCTCCGTCCTGACCGAGCTGATCGACCGCACCTGCAAGGTCGTGCAGTACGTCCTCGATGAGGCGGAGAAGCTGACGCCGGGCCGGGAGCTGATGCCGGCGATCCCGCCGCCCACCCCGAGCCCAATGGCGGCTCTGGCTCTGGCGGGGTGAGGGAGCCGCTCAGCGTTCAGACCGCCCCGGGGGTCGCCCCGAGCGAAGCCGAGGGGCCTCCCAGGAAGCCGGTGCCGGGTGAGGAGCCTGGCGCCGGCTTCTTGCGTTCAGGCCGCGGAGGCGAGGTTCTCGCGGATGATCCGCGGGTGCCGGGCGGCGATGCGCAGGAGGGCGATCGCCGGGCCTTCCGGGTGCCGGCGCCCCTGCTCCCAGTTGCGCAGGGTGTGGATGCTGATGCCCAAGGCGCGGGAGAAGTCGGCCTGGGTCAGGCCCACGAAGCGGCGCAGCGCTGAGATGTCGTTCCCCGACTCGAGCTGGCCCTGCATCAGCCGCTTGCGGACGCTGGCGGGAATCGCTCGGGCGAGATCCTGCTCGGTCAGCTCAGGAATGTCCGTCATCTGTGTTCGTCCATGGCTTTGCCGTAGAGGGTTCTTTCGCGGGGGCTCGCCCAGCGCGCGCTGAGGACTCGGATCGTGTCCTCGTCGCGCTCGGTCCAGACGACCAGGACCACGCCGCACACTGTAGTCCAATGGCGGAGTTCCTTCCTGCCGGGAGACCGCCTCGACCGCCTGAAAGACCCCGGAGGAAGGCTCTCAAGTTCGAGCGAGAGGCGCAACGGCGCGCCTCCCGGCTCGAAAGGACAAGACGATGAACCACGTGACGCTGATCGGCTACGTCGGAGGTGAGGTCGAGAGCGGAGAGAAGAACGGCCAGGCTTGGGCCCGCTTCTCCCTGGCGACGAACGAGGTCTGGACCGGCAAGGACGGAGAGAAGCAGGGCCGGACCGACTGGCACCAGGTGGTGGCGTTCAACGGCCTCTCGAAGACCCTCGGCCGCCTGGGCAAGGGCGACCTGGTGGCGGTGGACGGCAAGCTGCGCACCGACACCTACGAGAAGGACGGCGAGAAGCGGCGCTCGGTGCGGGTGATCGCCCGGGACGTGAGGTTCCTGCGGCTCAAGGACCGGGGCCAGGGTGAGATGGCGCCGCCCGAGGAAGACATGCCGATCCCCGACGACGGCGACATCCCGTTCTGAACGCGAGCGGCCCAGGAGAGCGGGCCTCCCAGGAAGCCGGTGCCGGGTTACGAGCCTGGCGCCGGCTTTCTTCGTTCGCGGCGGGGAGCAAGGCCCGGAGGATGGTTCTTGGGTCCGGGTGAGCCGCTCGCAAAGGCGCGAGAGGCAGATCAGGAGAGCGAGCGATGAGCACAGACGCAACACCCAGGATTCGGCTGGTAGGCACCGTGGTGGCGGCCTGCAAGCAGCAGTTGGACTCGGCCGGCGGGATGGTTCTCGACCTCGACGTGGTGACCCGCAGAGAGGTGACGATCCCGGAAGGCCGCACGGTAGGTCGCGAGGATCACCACTGGGTCCAGATCCTCGGCTGCCGGTGGGACCGCGAGGATTACCCGGAGGTAGGGGATCGGCTGGAGGTGGAGGCGTACCTTGGGTTCGAGGCCGTGGGGGCGCTGGGGCCGACCTCCACCTTGGCTCTGTCCCCCTACCAGCGCGAGCTCGCGGACGAGTCGATGCCCGATGAGAGCGAGGCGGTGCTCACGGGGAGGGTCGAAGCCATCGTGCCTCCCGGGACGTGGATCGAGGATGGGTTGTCGGAGATCCTTCAGCTCCGGCTGGTCGAGACGAGCGGGGCTGGCGGCGAGCCAAGGCTGCGGGAAGAGTGGCCTCCCGTGAGCGTGGTGGTGGCCGAGCCCGGGGTGGCCGCCGAGGTGAGCCGCGTGCGGATCGGGGAGGTCGTCACCGTGCGAGGAGCCCTGATCCAGCGCCCGTCGAGCGAGGGCCGCCCCTGGTGCCATGCCGTGATCGCGTCCGCGCTGGCGTGAGGGCCTCCCGGGACGGGGCTCCGACGCATGCCCGGCCGCCCCTCGAGCCCGCCGCCGGCTGGCCCCTGATCAGCGACAATTAGAACTGCGGGTTGACGACAACTAGAACTGCGGGGTCTGGTTCCTCGTAACCGTCTGTCCTCTAAGCTCTTAGCCGTCTCATGACGGGAGGCTGATGGTCACGGACAGGCAGGTGAGGAGATTGAGGATGGAACTGGGCAAAGGCGAGCCGCTGTCGCGCGCGGCGTTGCGGTCTGGGATGAGTGAGAACACGGCACGATGCCATCGGGGCGGTGAGCTTCCGAGCCAGCGTCGGGTGCTGCGGCGGTATCGGACGCGGCTGGACCCGTTCGCGTCGGTGTGGGGCGAGGTGGAGGCGATGCTGGAGCAGGCGCCGGGTCTGGAGGCGGTGACGATCTTCGAGGCGTTGCGGGGTCGTCCGGAGGTGAGCTTTTCGGACGGCCAAGTGCGGACGTTGCAGCGTCGGATCCGTCGTTGGCGGGCTCTTCAGGGTCCGGAGCGGGAGGTGATGTTTGCCCAGGAGCACCGGGCCGGGGAGTACGCCCAGAGCGACTTCACGTGCATGAACGAGCTGGGGGTCTCGCTGGCCGGGGAGCGGTTCGAGCACCTGTTCTTCCATTTCGTTTTGCCGTACTCGAACTGGGAGACGGGTGGGATCTGCTTTTCGGAGAGCTTCGAGGCGTTGATCGCGGGCCTTCAGTCGGCGGTGTGGGAGCTAGGCAAGGTGCCGCGGTTTCACCGCACGGACAACCTGTCGGCGGCCACGCACGAGCTGGGCGGGCGAGCTCGGGGCTTCAACGAGCGCTACCTGGGTGTGCTGGGTCACTACGGGCTCTTGCCCGACGCCAACACGCCGGGGCGTGGGCACGAAAACGGGGACGTCGAGCAGGCGCACCATCGTTTCAAGCGGTCGGTGTCTCAGGCTCTGCTGCTGCGGGGCAGCGCAGAGTTTGCCGGCCGTGGTGAGTACGAGAGCTTCCTGCGGCAGGTGCTGTCGGGTCGCAACCGGGGCCGTCAGGCCAAGCTGCGCGAGGAGCTGGCCCAGATGCACGAGCTGCCGCGGTGGCGGCTGGACGACTTTCGGGTGCAGCGGGCCAAGGTCAGCGCCTTCTCCACCCTGCGGGTGGCCGACAACGTCTACTCGGTGGCCTCCCGGCTGATCGGCGAATGGGTGGACCTGCGGCTCTACGCGGAACGCATCGAGGTCTTCTACGCCGGTGAGCGGGTCGCGCAGCTGGAACGGCTCCGGGGTCGCGGCCATGCGGCCATCGACTACCACCACCTGGTGTGGTCCTTGATCCGCAAGCCGGGCGCATTCGCGCGCTACCGCTACCGGGAGGCGCTGTTTCCCAGCCTGGCCTTCCGGCGGGCCTACGACGCCTTGGAGGCCCGCCACGGGGGCCGGGCGGATGGCGAGTACGTGCGCATCCTGCACCTGGCCGCGGGAAGCGGCGAGAGCGCTGTGGAGGCCGTCCTGTCCTCGCTGCTGGAGGCCGGTGAGCTATCCGGCTTCGCCCAGGTCCAGACGGCGATCCGGCCGCCCTGTCGGGAGCTTCCCGACTGCCACCTCGAGCCGCCGGATCTGGCCAGCTATGACGAGTGCATCGCCGCCGGAGGTGCCCGGTGAAGCCGCCGGTGCCGGAGACGCTCCCGATACTCTTGAGATCTCTCGGCCTGCCCAGCTTCGTGCGTGAGCACCAGGCGATGGCCCTCGCTGCGGCGCGGGAGGGGCTCTCCCACGAGCGCTATCTCCTCGCCTTGGCCGACCAAGAGCTCAGCGACCGCGCCGAGCGGCGGGTGGCGCGCTTGCTCCAAGAGTCCCATCTGCCGCGCGAGAAAAGCCTCGCCTGCTTCGACCTCACTCGGCTGCCCCTCAAGGTCCAGAGCGCCGTCGCCGCGCTACGGGACGGCTCCTTTCTCGACCGCGCCACCAACCTGATCCTGTTCGGCAATCCCGGCACCGGCAAGTCTCACCTCGTCTGCGGTCTCGGTCAGGAGCTGGCGCGCCAGGGCCGTACCGTGCTGTTTTCTCCCACCTACCAGCTCGTGCAACGGCTGCTGGCCGCCAAACGGGACCTGCGCCTGGCCGCCGAGCTCAAACGCCTGGATCGCTTCGAGGCGGTGATCCTCGATGACCTGGGCTACGTCGAGCAAAGCCGCGAGGAGATGGAGGTGCTCTTCACCCTCTTCGCCGAACGCTACGAGCGGCGCTCGCTGCTGATCACCACCAACCTGGTCTTCAGCAAGTGGGACCAGATCTTCAAAGACCCCATGATCACCGCCGCCGCGGTGGACCGCATCGTCCACCACTGCGTCCTCCTCGAGCTCGCCGTCGACAGCTACCGCGCTCAGGTCGCCAAGGGTCGCACCACCGCGAAGACCGCGGCAGAGGTCCCCATGTCACCGCCGACCTGAATTGTCGCAACAACTCAAGCTTGGCCGCCGCGGCGGGATCCCGACCTCCCCCCCAACAACCACCGAAAGGAGCGCCCCCACCCCACAAACCAGCACACCCTGGCAGACACCCTGCCCCCCACCGGGCAGAACACCCAACCGAGGACCCACTCCGCAAATCTAATTGTCGCCGACCCTCGAATCTAATTGACGCCGGACA
>DASUEU010000035.1:0-1856 GCA_036274895.1 Thermoanaerobaculia bacterium
AGAGGCCACCGCAAGGTCGAGGCGAAGCTGGGGATCAGGTGCGGGGGCGTCGGGAAGTAGCCGGCAATCTGCTGGGACTCGGGTCTCGCCATGGCGGATCTCCTCCTCGAAGTGGTCGCGGGTGATGCGGGTGACGAAGGCCTCCAGCTCCTCGACCGTGCTCGAGACGGCCAGGGCTCGCTCGAGGCCCGCGGGCGGCGGCGTGCTGGCGGCGAAGGCGCTGCGCCACTCGCCGTTGGGCCAGGCGGTCCACTCCTCCTCGAGCGCGGCCCGGAACAGGCGCAGCTGGAAGGCGAGGTCCGCCACCAGCGGCAGGCCCAGGCGGCGGTCCAGGTAGGCGGTGAAGAGGGCGGCCTCCGTGGCCTCCAGGCTGTCGGCCCGAAACTCGCTGGGGAGGGTCGCCGCCTCGCGCTCCAGCCAGGCCGACGACGGCGCCAGGATGAAGCGCACCTTCTCCTCGACCGGCACCGCCGGCTCCAAGTCGAACAGCTCGGGCAGGTAGAAGGTGGTGATGCGCCCACCCGGCACCCGCTGCCAGGTCAGGGCGTAGCGCACCTTCTTGGGCAGCTGGAGAACGGTCGAGCCGCCCTCGTTGACCTTGCGCCCCCCGCGCAGGTTGGCCGTGAAGGCCTGCGTCTCGGCCTCCGAGCCGAAGTAGGCCAGCCACACCGGCACCGTCACCCCCTCCGCCCCCGGCGCCTCCCACAGCCCCGGCGCCGCCAGCCACCCCAGCGACTTCACCGAGAAGGCCCGGCTCTTGCCCTGCCGCTTCTTCATCCCCAGCGGCTCCACCGTCAACGTCTTCCTTTCCACCGCCACCTCCTGGGCCTCCGGCCCGGCCAAGGGAGGTGCGCCAGCACCTCCGTCAGCCCGGGGCGAGAGCTGGCTGGGTGGGGGGAGGAGCGAACTTTTCCGGCGGGACCGTCTCTATCTAGGTAGGAGGGGAAGAGAGAGTCCGCCGAACCTCCTGGAGGCTCGAAAAGGGGGGGAGGTTAGCGGAAACGGCAGAATTCGCCGAAATGGCTTAGAATGAGCAAGTTAGACCGACAAGACCGGCCGACGGTCGGCGCCACTGTGCAGATTTTGGAGTGCGAGAAGTGGAGGTCCCGCAAAACGGCCTCCCAAAGTGCTGCAAACAGGCCACTTGCCGGCGCCACTGTGGAAATCGGTCGAAGGCCCTGCGGGGTATTGCGACACCCTTGCAAGCTCGATAGAGACCTGCCCCCTGAATAGGGTGGAAATCGGTCGAAGGCCCTGCGGGGTATTGCGACACCTGGGCAGGGGGGCGTCAGCCGGCGACGGTGGACTTGGTGGAAATCGGTCGAAGGCCCTGCGGGGTATTGCGACAAAGACACTGCCAAAATCCACTTGAACACGGGGTTCACTGTGGAAATCGGTCGAAGGCCCTGCGGGGTATTGCGACACGCCTCGGAGTAGCGGATGGGAACGTTCGAGTCGAACTGTGGAAATCGGTCGAAGGCCCTGCGGGGTATTGCGACCTCATTTTGGTGAAGAACTCGCCAGCGGCGGTTTCCAGTGGAAATCGGTCGAAGGCCCTGCGGGGTATTGCGACACGAAGTAGGTGGCCGGGCCGGTGAGGCCGCCGATGGCGTGGAAATCGGTCGAAGGCCCTGCGGGGTATTGCGACAAGCACTTCGAGAGCTTACTCCTCATTTTGCCCTCCCTGTGGAAATCGGTCGAAGGCCCTGCGGGGTATTGGTGCGCCGGGATAAACCGGCATGGGGAAAGGAATGAAAGAGTCCTGCGCCGAAGGCTTAGCGAGCCACGGCGACCCTGAGTCATGCGCCGGCGTCCGTGAGGGCGCAGGTGAAGCGTTGACAGGGGCACACGCAGGC
>DASUEU010000036.1:0-1517 GCA_036274895.1 Thermoanaerobaculia bacterium
TTGATCTTTTGTGGTCAAGTTTTTAAGAGCACACGGTGGATGCCTTGGCATTAGGAGCCGAAGAAGGACGTAGGAATCTGCGATAAGCCTGGGGGAGTCGATAACCGGACTGTGATCCCAGGGTGTCCGAATGGGGAAACCCCGCCAGGGGCGCGAGCTGCCTGGTGACCCGCATCTGAACACATAGGGTGCGTGGAGGGAACGCGGGGAAGTGAAACATCTCAGTACCCGCAGGAAGAGAAAACAATAGTGATTCCGTCAGTAGTGGCGAGCGAACGCGGATCAGGCTAAACCGTTCCATGTGTGATAGCCGGCGGGCGTTGCATGGTCGGGGTTGTGGGACTTCCCATTCTGTCTCTGCCGGGACAGTGGGGTGTGTAGTACAGGCATAGGTGAACGGTCTTGAAAGGCCGGCCAGAGAGGGTGTGAGCCCCGTAACCGAAATGTTGTGTACCGCCCGGGGAGTATCCCAAGTAGCACGGGGCCCGAGAAATCCCGTGTGAATCTGTCAGGACCACCTGATAAGCCTAAATACTCCCTAATGACCGATAGCGGACCAGTACCGTGAGGGAAAGGTGAAAAGTACCCCGGGAGGGGAGTGAAACAGTACCTGAAACCGTGTGCTTACAATCCGTCGGAGCCAGTCTGATTCTGGTGACGGCGTGCCTTTTGAAGAATGAGCCTGCGAGTTAGTGTTACGTCGCGAGGTTAACCCGTGTGGGGAAGCCGTAGCGAAAGCGAGTCTGAATAGGGCGTTGCAGTGGCGTGATCTAGACCCGAAGCGAAGTGATCTACCCATGGCCAGGTTGAAGCGACGGTAAGACGTCGTGGAGGACCGAACCCACTTCAGTTGAAAATGGAGGGGATGAGCTGTGGGTAGGGGTGAAAGGCCAATCAAACTTCGTGATAGCTGGTTCTCCCCGAAATGCATTTAGGTGCAGCGTTGCGTGTTTCTTACCGGAGGTAGAGCTACTGGATGGCTAATGGGCCCTACAAGGTTACTGACGTCAGCCAAACTCCGAATGCCGGTAAGTGAGAGCGCAGCAGTGAGACTGTGGGGGATAAGCTTCATAGTCGAGAGGGAAACAGCCCAGACCACCAACTAAGGCCCCTAAGCGTGTGCTAAGTGGGAAAGGATGTGGAGTTGCGAAGACAACCAGGAGGTTGGCTTAGAAGCAGCCATCCTTAAAAGAGTGCGTAATAGCTCACTGGTCAAGTGATTCCGCGCCGACAATGTAGCGGGGCTCAAGTACACCGCCGAAGTTGTGGATTTCAGATATTAGCTAAGCCGCCCCTTGTGGGTTGGTTCAGGCGTCTGGAGTGGTAGGGGAGCGTCGTGTGGGCAGTGAAGTCGCGGTGTAAACCAGCGGTGGAGCCTACACGAGTGAGAATGCAGGCATGAGTAGCGAAAGACGGGTGAGAAACCCGTCCGCCGAATGATCAAGGGTTCCAGGGTCAAGCTAATCTGCCCTGGGTAAGTCGGGACCTAAGGCGAGGCCGACAGGCGTAGTCGATGG
>DASUEU010000037.1:0-400000 GCA_036274895.1 Thermoanaerobaculia bacterium
CCCGCCGGCCAGGCGGACTCCCGGCGCTTCAACATCACCAACACCGGCAACGCCAACTTGAACATCACCAACGCCGCGAGCCTGGTCTCCGGCACCGGCTGGAGCTTGATCGAGACCCCGGTGACGCCCATCGCCCCCGGCACCACCAGCTACTTCCGGGTGCGCATCCAATCGGCGACGGCCGGCACTTTCACCGGCACGGTGTCGATCGCCTCGGATGACCCCAACGACAGCCCCTACGCTTTTTCGGTCCAAGCCACGGTCAACCCGCCGCCTGCGCCCAACATCACGGTGGCCCAGAACTGGGACGGGGCGAACGTGGCCAAGGGCGCCACCATCACCTACACCCCCAACGTCCCCGCCGGTCAGGCGGACTCCCGCCGCTTCAACATCACCAACACCGGCAACGCCAACCTGAACATCACCAACGCCGCGAGCCTGGTCTCCGGCACCGGCTGGAGCTTGATCGAGACCCCGGTGACGCCCATCGCCCCCGGCGCCACCAGCTACTTCCGGGTGCGCATCCAATCGGCGACCGCCGGTACCTTCACCGGCACGGTGTCGATCGCCTCGGACGACCCCAACGACAGTCCCTACAGCTTCACCGTCCGCGCCACCGTGGACGCGCCGCTGATCCCCGCCATCGCCGTCAGCCAGAACTGGGACGGGGCGAACGTGGCCAAGGGCGCCACCATCACCTTCACCCCCAACGTCCCCGCCGGCCAGGCGGACTCCCGCCGCTTCAACATCACCAACACCGGCAACACCAACCTGAACATCACCAACG
Organism: Thermoanaerobaculia bacterium; assembly: GCA_036274895.1. GTDB lineage: Bacteria > Acidobacteriota > Thermoanaerobaculia > Multivoradales > SZUA-115 > CALMKX01. Next base: position 788 of record DASUEU010000037.1, read on the forward strand.
CCGCATCGTTGGTCTCCGGCACCGGCTGGAGCTTGATCGAGACCCCGGTGACGCCCATCCCCCCGGGAGGGACCTCCTACTTCCGCGCGCGGATCCTCTCCTCGACGGGTGGGACCTTTACCGGCACCGTCTCGATCGCCTCGGACGATCCCAACGACAACCCCTACACCTTCTCGGTGCGGGCCACCGTCGACCCGCCGCCTCAGCCGGAGATCCGCGTCTTCCGGGACTGGGACAACGTCGAGCTGACCTCGGGCGCGGGCTTCGTCTTCCCCGAGTTGGCTCCGGGCGTGCCCGACTCCCGGCAGTTCCGCATCGAGAACCAGGGCCCGGGCACCCTCACCCTCACCAACCCCTCGAGCCTGGTGGCCGGCGCCTGCTTCAGCCAGATCGGCGACCCGCCGGCTACGAGCCTCGCCCAGGGCGCGAGCACCCTGTTCCGGGTGCGGCTCCAGTGCGCGACCGGCGGCATCTACGCGGGGACCGTCTCGATCGCCAGCAACGATGGTGACGAGAACCCCTTCACCTTGAACCTCTCCGGCCGCGTGGGCAACCTGCCGCCGATGCGCATCACCGCCCCGGACGGCTCGCTGGTCGGCACCGGGAGCACCTTCGTCTTCCCCGAGACCGGCATCGCCGTGCCGGTGTCGCGGCTGTTCACGATCTGGAACGACGGCGCCACCGATCTGACCCTGGCCGCCCCCACGGGCCTGGTCACCGGCAGCGGCTGGAGCCAGATCGACGACCCGCCCTCGACCACCATCCCGGCCGGCGGCAGCACCACCTTCCGGATCCGACTGCACAGCGCGACGGCCGGCGCCTACACCGGCCTGGCGACCGTCGAGACCACCGATCCCGCCCAGCTGCCCTACCGCTTCAACTTGACCGGCGAGGTCGGCGTGCCGGATTTCACGGTCTCGGTCTCACCTGCCCAGCGCAACCTGCTGCCGGGAGAGAACGTTGGCTACACCCTCTCGGTGGCGGGTCGATACGGCTTCTCCACGCCGGTCACCCTCTCGGTGACCGGGCTGCCGACCTCGAGCTCGGCGACCTGGACACCGCTCAGCATCTACCCGGGCAGCTCCTCGGCCCTGCGCGTCTTCACCTCCGGCACGACACCGGTGGGTCTCCACACCCTCACACTCACAGGCACCTCCGGCAGCTTGTCCCATTCGGTGCCCGTGACGCTCAACGTGCGCAGCGCCACCGACTTCACCCTCCAGGTCAACCCCTCCCTGGTCTCCACCTCGCCGGGCGGCACCGCCGTGTACCAGGTCTCCGTCTCGGCCGACACCGCCGTGGCCGGCGGCGTCGACCTCGACGTGGACGGCTTGCCCAAGGGCTTCACGGCTTCCTTCGATCCTCCGAACGTCCAGGTCGGCGAGACCTCCACCCTCACGGTCACGACCTCCGCCCTCGCCACCCTCGACACCTACAGCTTCCTCATCCTCGGCTCCGGCGGCGGCATCAGCCGAGAGACGACGGCCCAGCTCCGCGTGGCGAGCGCCGAGAAGCCCGTGCTCGACAGCATCAGCCCCGACTCCTTCGGCAGCGGCGGGCGCACCCGGGTCATCGTCCAGGGCTCCTTCCTCACCGGCGCGACGGTGTCGATCGCCGAGGAGCAGCCCGATCCGGAAAACCCGATCTCGCGCTTCTTCCCCACCGCCCAGGTGATCTCGATCGGCCCGGGCGGCACCTCGATGGAGGTCGAGATCGACGCCACCGACACCCGAATCCTGGACTTCTACAACCTGGTGGTGGACAACGGTTCGGGGATGGAGGCGATCCAGTTCCGCGTGCTGCCCGGCGGTCCGCTGGTCGACGCCTGGACGCCGTCCCAGCCCCAGGTGGACCGCATCCACGCCCTCTCCATCGCCGGCCGCAACCTCGCCGGCACCACGGTGACCGCGAGCGTCGGCGGCCGCATCCTGCTGCACAGCGTCGAGACCTCGGAGAGCGAGATCACGGCCTTGCTCGAGGTGCTACCCAACGCGCCCACCGGACCGATGGATCTCATCGTCTCCGATGCCCAGGGCCGCACGGTCAACGTGCCGATCACCATCGTGCTCCCCCAGCAGTCCTCTCTCGCCAGCCGCAACCTGACCGAAAGCAAGAACGGTGAGAAGGTGGCCGGCGGCTACCGGCAGCAACCGGCGATCTGGTTCCAGGAGTTCACCATCCGCGATCCCGACCGTACCGAGGTGGTGCCGGAAGGGCTGCGCATCGAGGGCATCGATCAGGAGACCTACCTCGCCGAACGCAGCAACAAGGCGATCTCCTTCGAGCTCTACATCCGCATCACGATTCCCCTGGTGCGGGTGCAGTGGCAGAAAGTGATCCTCTTCGATCCGATCACCGGCGCCATCGGTGACGCCGTGCTGCAAGCCCTGGGCGTCGGCGCGCGGGTGCCGATCGGGGCCTTCGTGATCTCGGCCTATTTCCAGATGGACTTGACGATCTACTTCCGCTTGACCAACACCGGCTTCACTTTCCCGCGCTTCTGCATCGAGATCACCTACGGCATCGAGATCACCGGCTTCGATGGCTTCGCCTACAACCGCAGCTTCTGCGTCGGCGGCGGCTGGAACGCCTTCGGCACGGGTTCGGTGTCCGGTGGTGAGATCACCGGCGGGGAGTGCGCCAGCGTCACGCCGGTCGGGCTGGACGACGGCCTGCTCGAAGGGATGGTGGAGCAGAACGCCTGCTGCGCCCAGCCGATCGGAGTGGCCATGAGCGGCCACACCTTCACCGGGCTGTCCTGGGGCAGGAGCTTCAGCGTCAGCAACCCGGCCGCGGGGACCACGACACCCGCCAACCCGGTGTGCAACTGCACGGTGGACCTGCACCCGGCGGTGGTAAGACCGGGGTTCCAGGTCTCGATGAATGCGTTCATCACCAACAACTCGGATCAGCCCGCAACCTATACCTGGACCCTGGCCAGGACCTCAGGAAACACCGACATCCTCTTACCCCAGAATCCGGGCTCCGTTCAGCTGGCCGCCAGGCAGACTCTCGGGATCCAGATTCCGATCGGATTCCCGACCGGGCTCCCGGCGCCGGACGTGCCCGAAGTCCAGTTCTCGGTCACCGACGGCTCTTGCCAAGCGGCCAAGACTTCGACGGTTTGCGTCTACCCGACGGGCGAATCCTCGGGGTTCGAAGGCTGGTGGGCCGCCGAGCCTTCGGACGTCGCCCTCTTCATGGGGAACCTCGAGCCAGCGACCACCAGCTTCCAGGGACGCCGAGTCTTCGAGAGCGTGCCGGGAACCGCCAGCTTCGACAACTGCAAGCAGCGAGTTCCGCTCAGCCCGTTCCCCGACTACAGCACCAACAACCTGAGCGGCGGCAACTGGAATATCGTCGCCAACAACCAGTACCACGAGCGCGACCTGATCGGCATGAAGTGCACGAGCCCGCCCAATCAAGTCTGTGATTTCGACGGCTACTACCTCACGGCGTTACCGGGAGGCTGTGAGGCGGGGACGACTCAGACCATGAACATCGTCTGCACCGACGTCAATGGCCAGGTCACTCAGAAGGATTACGCACAGAACGTCGTTCGCATCGAGGCGAAACCAGGGGGCACCGTGATCAAACGCGACAACGCAGTGAGCAACTCTCACTGAACAGCCGATCTCAGAGCGAAAGAAAGGAACGACCATGAGAGACTCAACTGCATCGCACAACACGGCCTTCCCAGGCGTCGCAGGCGGGATCCTGCTCGCGCTGGCCCTCGGCCCGGCCGCTCTGGGCCAGCCCGCCGACCTCGACGCGTCCCGTCTCGCCCTCTCCGTCGACGACCACCGACCCCTGTCGGCGTTGGCCGATCAGCTCGAGAAGCGCTATCAGGTCACGATCACCTACGAGGAAGGCCCCTGGGTGGCGGCCGCCGACGTCGAGGACTACACGCAGGCCATCATCCAGGCCAACGGCCCAGGGAAGGCGGCCCCCGCCGTACCCATCCTCGGTCCGCGCAAGGCGGCGGTGTCCTTCGAGTACGCCCTCAGTCCGGCCAAGGGCCGGCCCACGGACTATGCCGACCTGCTCTCGGCTCTGCTCTTCCAGTACGACGCGGCGGGGGCTCCCGGGCAGTTCCGCTTCGAGGGGGACAGGGGCATCTATCACCTGATCCCGGCTCGGCTGGTCGATGCCGACGGCCAGTGGTCCGAGGTCCAGCCGGTGCTTTCCACGCCGGTGCGACTGGCGGACGAGGAGCGCTCGGTTGACGACACCCTCGACGAGATCGTCGCCCAGCTCAACGAGGCATCGCCGGTCAAGGTCGGCTGGGGCTACGTGCCGCTCAACCTGTTCGTCCAGACCCGCATCCGCCTGGCGGCGGACGGCGTGCCGGCTCGCGAGGTGATGCGCCAGATCCTCGAGCTGCTGCCCCGGCGCGCCACCTGGCGCCTCAACTACGACCCGACGACCAAGAAGTACTACCTGAGCTTCCTGCTGCTGCCCGGCGGTCGCTGACCGGCCCGGTTTCTGCCTCGCACCTCGGTGCGGGGCAGAACCTCCCCTCCCGCGGTAGCATCGGCCCCCGATCGGGGGCCGAGTTTTCTTCATGCACCGTCTCGTCTACCTCTGCGATTGGCTGCCGCCGGACTTCGGCGCGGTGGGGCAGTACAGCTTGCTCTTCGCCCGCGAGCGGGCGGCGGCGGGGATGGAGGTGGTGCTGGGCGGGCTCACCTCGGGAGCGGATGCCGTCGAGCGAGAGACCGTCGGCGCTGGCGCGTTGACGGTCATCCGCCTGCACGCGGCGAGCTACGACCGCGCCGACTTCCGCGCCCGGGCCTGGTGGACTCTCGCCACCAACGGCCGCCTGCTCTGGTACCTGCGGCGGGAGCTGGCAGCGGCGGACGAGATCCTCTTCACCGGCAGTCCGCCGTTCCTGCTCCATTTCGTCACGGGGATCAATGCCGTTCTGGGCAAGAAGCTGACCTACCGCATCACCGACTTCCACCCCGAGTGCTTGATGGCTGAGCTGGGGCGGGTGCCGGCACCGCTGGCAGCCTTCTACCGGCTGACGCTGGCCCTGCGCCGGCGGGTGGACGGCTTCGAGGTGCTGGGCGAGGACCAGCGCCGGCGCCTGCTCGAGATCGGCATCGCCCCCGAGCGCATCCAGCTCCGGCGGGACCCTTCCCCCGTCGCCATAGCGCCCGGCACCGAGCCCTTGCCCCGGCCGGCCGAGCTCGGAGGCGGGGTCTGCCTGCTCTACTCGGGCAACTTCGGCGTCGCCCACGAGCATGCCACCTTCGTCGAGGGCTACCGGCGCCACCACCGCGCGGGCTCGGGACGGGTGGCACTGTGGCTCAACGCCACGGGTAAGAAGGCCGACCAGGTGGCGGCGGAGATCACGGCCCTCGGCCTGCCTCTGGCCCGCAGCCGGCCGGTGGCACTCGAGCTCCTGCCAAGGCTGCTGGTGACCCCTGACGCCCATCTGATCACCCTGCGCGACGAATTCGTGGGCTACGTCTTGCCTTCGAAGGTCTACGGCTGCGTCGAGTCCGGCCGGCCGGTGCTCTTCGTGGGCAGCGAGGCTTCGGACGTCGACCTGCTCTGCCGCCAAGGGCTGGCCCAGGGAGGCTACCTACGCGCCGACGTGGGGCAGCCGGAGCAAGTGGTCGCAGCCCTCGAAGCGCTCGCGGAGCTACAATCGCAGCGGGTCCCATGAGCTCTCTCTTCTTCTCCGCCGGGCTGGCCGCCCTGATCGCCGGGGTCGTCACCGACCTGTGCGTGCCGCCGGTCGAGCGCCTGGCCCGCTTCCTCCAGGCCCTCGACCAACCCGATGACCGCAAGCAGCAGACCAGGGCCATCCCGCGCCTCGGCGGGGTCGCCCTCTTCGTCGGCCTGTCCGTGGCCGCCGTGGGCGTGGTGGTGATGGGCTGGGACCGCGGGCCCATGGCCGGCCGCTCGGAGCTGGTGGCGCTCGCCATCGGCACCCTCATGGTCGGCCTGCTCGGGGTGGTCGACGACCTGGTCGGCGCGACGGTGGCCAAGAAGTTCCTGGTCGAGATCTGCGCCGCCTTCCTGGTGGTGCAGAGCGGCTGGAGCTTCCAGGTGGTGAGCCTGCCCGGCCTCGGCTACGTCCACCTGGGGCTGTGGGGGGACCTGGTGGCGGTGCTGTGGATCGTCGGCGTCACCAACGCCATCAACCTGCTCGACGGGCTGGACGGGCTGGCGGGAGGAGTGGTGGCGATCATGGCGAGCGGCCTCGCCATCTACTCGGCCTTGATCGGCAACGCCCTGACGGCGATCGGGATGGGCGCCATGGCCGGTGCCTGCCTCGGCTTCCTGCGCCACAACTGGGCGCCGGCCAAGATCTTCATGGGGGACTCCGGCTCGCTCACTCTGGGCTTCCTGCTCGGCTCCCTGAGCGTCTTCTCCTCGCTCAAGGCGCCGACCGCGGTGGCCATGCTGGTACCGGTGCTCGCCCTCGGGCTGCCGGTGATGGACACCCTGGTGGTGATGGCGGTGCGCTTCCTGGGCATCTCGCGCACCTCGCTCGTCAAACGGGTGGCGGGGATGTTCCAGGCCGACCGCAAGCACCTCCACCACAAGCTGGAGGAGTTCTCCAGCAACCGTCGCCGGATCGTGGTGCTGCTCTACCTGGCCTCCCTGCTCTTCTGCGCCATGGCTTTGCTGGTCGCCGCCACCCACAACGCTCTGCTCGGCGTCGCCCTGGTAGTCACCGAGCTGGTGGCCGTGCTGCTGCTGCGCAACCTGCGGCGGATGGGGGAGTCGTAAGAGCCCTCACGAGCTCCGCCTGCTCCTCCTCCCCCACGCTCCGGAGGTCGAGCAGCACGGCGCCGTCCTCGATGCGCGGCACCACGGCAGGCTCGCCCGTGCGCAGGCGGCGGGCGAGATCATCGGCCGAACAGCCGGCCAGCGACAGGCGTACCCCCCACCCGGCCAGCTCCAGCTGGGGCAACGAGCCGCTGCCGGCCTGGCCGGCGCACGGCACGGCCGCCGCCTGGATCCCGGGCAGGCGAGCCAGCCGGCGCGCCAGGCGACGAGCGCGGGCCTCGAGCCGGGGAGGCGGAGCGAGCAGACGAGCCAGTGCCGGGACCCTCTCCCGGGCGACCTGCGGCCCGGCGGCATAGAGACGCAGCGTCGCCTCGAGCGCGGTGTAGACCAGCCGGCCGGGACGCAGGGCGCGAAAGAGGGGGTGGCGCCGGCACCGGCCGACGGCCTCCCGCCGGCCTACCAGCACTCCCGCCTGGGGACCTCCCAGCAGCTTGTCGCCGGAGAAGCACACGACGTCCGCGCCGCTCGCGACCGACCGCCGAACCTCGGGCTCGCCGGCGATGCCCTCCGCGGCGAGGTCGAACAAGCTGCCCGAGCCCAGGTCGTGGACCACCGGGATGCCCCGCTGCCGGCCCAGGGCCACCAGCTCGTCGATCGACGCCTCCTCGGTGAAACCCACGATCCGGTAGTTCGAGGTGTGGACCTTCAAGATCAGGCCGACCTCCTCCGAACAGGCCCGCTCATAGTCCGCCAGCCGGGTGCGGTTGGTGGTGCCCACCTCGGTCAGGATCGCCCCGCTCTCGGCCATCACGTCGGGCACACGGTAGGAGCCGCCGATCTCCACCATCTCGCCGCGCGACAGCAGCACCCGCCGGCCGCGGGCGAGGGCGGCGAGCACCAGCAGGGTGGCCCCGGCGTTGTTGTTGACGATCGCCGCGTCCTCCCCCCCCACCAGCTCCCGCAAGAGGGTGACGCAGCCTTCCTCCCGGCCGCCCCGCTGGCCGGTCGGCAGGTCCAGCTCCACCCGCTGGGCCCCACCCGCCGTGGCGGCGAGGGCGGCCACCGCCTCGGCGGAGAGGGGGGCGCGGCCGAGCCCGGTGTGCAGGATGACCCCCGTGGCGTTGATCACCCGGCGGTAGGAGCTCCTGCTGCGCTCGGCGAGCTCGCCCGCGAGGCTCGCGGCGATGGCTCCGGGCTCGAGCTGCGCCGCATCCAGGGCGCCCCCGCGAGCGAGCCCACGCAGCCGGCCGAGCTGGGCGCGCAGGGCCGCCACCACCTGCGGCCGGCCGTGCTCGACGACGAGACCGGCTAGCTCGGGGCGACCGAGGAGACGGTCGACCTGGGGAATGCGGGACAGGGTCGCTCGATCGGCGGGCTCGGCCACGCTCACCTCCGGGGGAGACTCTCGGACCTGTGCATTCTAGGCGCCGGGGCGCTCGTTCAGCAGCTGGAGCGAGCTCTCGCCCTCTTGCTCGATCCACATCTGCCGTACTGCGCCGTCCTGACCCCGCAGGTCGATCTCGAGGCGCAGGCTCCACTGGGTGCTCGGGCGGAGCAACTCGTCGAGGTCGATGGTCTCCTCCCCGCGGCCCTGGACGTCCAGGCCGACCACGGTCACATTCCCGGTGGGCGCCCCCTCGACGTCGAGCAGGCGGGTCATGGGCTTGCCCACGTACTTGTCCCGGGTCTCGGGTTCGAGCAGGAACCTCACCTGGAGCACGACACACTCGCCGGTGGGGCAGGCTTCGCGACGGACGACCTCGTAGCGGGTGACGAAGGGCAGGGAGGATCGGCAGTCGAGCTGGAGCTCGTCGATCTCATCCCAGATGGCGCCCTCCTCGACCGTGATGTCCACCAGCTCGGTGACGTTGCGCAGCCAGCTCTCGGAGAAGGCCTCGGCGCTTCCGGGAGCAGTGCCCCCTGGGCATCTCTCCTGCTCGTCGCTCGGCGCGGCGGCCTGGAGGGCTCGCACCAGCTTCTCGCGCCCCACCACCCGCTTCGGGGTGCCATCGTCCCAGACCTCGTGGATCAGGTTCCAGGGCTCGTTCTGGTCGGTGGCGGGACCGCCGAAGACGGTCTTGCGGTCGACGGTGACCTGGAGCTTGGTGAGAGTCTCGTGGAAGGCCCACTGCCAGGACGAGGGCCGGTTCACCGCGATCTCCCCCTCGAGGGTGGTGACCACCGTGCTCAGGGTCTGGCCGTCCAGGCCGAATCGCACCGTGAGCTCCCGCTCCTCGGCGAAAAGCGAGCCCTCCTGGGGCTCGAAGCGGAAGGCGATCTCGTCGCCGGGCTCGCCGCAGGCGAGCAGGAGGCAGCAAAGAGCGGGGCCGACGGTCCAGGATCTGGACGACACCATGGGATTCCCTCCCCCGAGAAGAGCGCGTGCCGGACGCGCCGATCGCCAGGACGAAATGACAGACTGGAGAACGCTGTTCATGACAAAGAACGCTGGGTCCTGTCAACTTCCTCACCTGGAGAGCCAGTGACCGCCGAGCCCGCCTCGCCCGAGAGCGCGATCTGGCTCCTCCCCGCCGAGGAGGATCGCCTGGCCCTGCAGGCTGAGATCGACCGGCTGGCGGCCCGGCTGGGCAGCCCGACCTTCGTGCCGCACGTCACCGTGGCGGTCAACGCCGGGCGCCCTCTCGCCGAGCTCGACGCCGCCCTGGCCACCCTCGCACAGAGCCACTCCCCCTGCGCGCTTGAGGTGGCTGGAGTCGGCCACGGCCCGAGCTTCTTCCAGTGCCTGTTCCTCACCTTCGTCGACCCCAGCCCGGTTACGGCGCTGCGCCTCGAGGTGGCCCGTGCCCTCGGGCCCCCCGGGCGCGAGCCGGCCACGCCTCACCTCTCCCTCGCCTACGCCCACCTCGGAGAGCCCGAGCGTCTGGCCCTGGCGCAGCAGATCCGCCCACCGGCCAGGCTGCGTTTCGACTCTCTCGTCTGGGTAGCGCCGCGCGAGGGCCAGATCGGCTGGGACGACGTGGCGGGGTGGCGGGTGCGGGGGGAGGTCCCGCTGCTAGAATCCTCCCCTTGATCCTCGACGACTACGGTTGGCGGCCCGAGCTCGCTGCCTCCTTTACCGCGATCGCCCGGCCGGGTTGGATCCCCGGGCGGGTTTGTGCGGAAAGCCACGAGATCTACCGCCTGGCGACCGAACAGGGCGACCTGGTGGCCGATCTCGCCGGGGGCCTGCGCTACCGTGCCGCCAGCAAGGCCGAGCTGCCCACCGTCGGGGACTGGGTGGCCGTCCAGCCCGTCGAGCCGCCTGGCCGCTCGATCGTCCAGGCCGTGCTGCCCCGCTCCACCCAGCTGGTGCGCCGAGCCGCCGGGGAGAAGGAGGAGGCGCAGGTCCTCGCCGCCAACGTCGATACGGTGTGGATCCTCACCTCGGTCAACCGCGACTGGAACCCTCGCCGCCTCGAGCGCTACTTGACCATGGCCAGGAGCGGCGGCGTGCTACCGGTGCTGGTGCTCTCCAAGGCCGACCTGGCCCAGGACGCGAGCGAGCTGGTCGCCGCGGCGCGGGCCCTGGCCGGCGGCGGCCCCGTCCACCTGGTGAGCACGAAGGCCGGCCGCGGGCTCGAAGATCTCGGCCACTACCTCCGCCAGGGAGAAACCATCGCCCTGCTCGGCTCCTCGGGGGTGGGCAAGTCGACGCTGGTGAACTTCCTGCTCGGCGAGGAGCGGCAGAAGGTGCTCGAGATCCGCGAGGACGACGGGCGGGGCCGCCACTCGACGACCCGGCGCGAGCTCTTCCCCCTGCCCCGGGGCGGCATCCTGGTCGACACCCCGGGCCTGCGAGAGCTGGCCTTGCTCTCCGACCTCGCCGAGGCCGAGCAGGTCTTCGACGACGTCGAGAGCCTGGCCGCGAATTGCCGCTTCCGCGACTGTGGCCACCGGGGAGAGCCGGGCTGCGCCGTCGGTGCCGCGGTGGCGGAGGGCCGGATGGAGCCCGAGCGCCTCGCCGCCTACCACAAGCTCCTGGCCGAGGAGAAGGCGCGCCAGGAGCGCGAGCTCTACGGCTCGGGCGGCGCCGATCGCCGTCGCTGGAAGGCCATTCACAAGGCCCTGCGGAAATGAGACGGCCCCCTTTCCCCCCGCACGAGCGGCCGGTCGAGGCCGCCAGCTACCGGCTGACCATCGAGTACGACGGCACTGCCTTCTCCGGCTGGCAGGACCAGAAGAACGCCCGCACGGTGGTCGGCGAGATCAAACGGGCGCTCGAGGACGCCGGTCACCCGGCCCTCGACCTCGGCGGCGCCGGCCGCACCGATGCCGGGGTTCATGCCCTCGCCCAGGTGGCCCACCTGCGCCTGGCCCGGCGCACCGACCCGGCCGGACTGGCCAATGCCTTGAACCACCGCCTCCCCGGCTCCATCCACGTCCTGGCCGTGGAGCCGGCTGCCCCGGGCTTTCACGCCCGCCACGACGCTGTGACGCGCAGCTACCTCTACCAGCTCTCCCGCCGCCGCACCGCCTTCGCCAAGCGCTTCGTCTGGTGGGTGAAGGAGCCCTTGGACCTCGGCCGCATCGCCGAGGCGGCGAGCCTTCTGCCCGGGCGCCACGACTTCGCGCTGTTCGCCGAGCGAGCGGAGGCCCAAACCAGCACGCTGGTCGAGCTGAAGGACGTCGAGATCGCCGAGCAGGGCGCCCTGGTCCTGGTGCGTGTAGTGGCTTCGCACTTCCTCTGGCGGATGGTCCGGCGGCTGGTGGGCACCCTGGTCGAGGTCGGCAAGGGCAACCTCGAGCCGGCGGACGTGGCCTCCCTGCTCGCCGTGGCTCCCTTGCCCGCCGCGAAGGGCCAGCCCGCCCAGTGGACGGCCCCGGCCTCGGGCCTCTTCCTCGAGCGCGTTCTCTACGGCCCGGACGAGGAGCTGCCGCCCCTCGCCTCCCCCTTCCCGGTGGCGGCCGCGCCTGCCCCCTCTTTGGTCGCGAGAAAAGAAAAGGGGCGCCGTCTCCGGCGCCCCTCCTCGGTGAAACCGCGCAGCCGCGCCTAGAAGCGGACGCGCAGACCGAGCTGCAGCAGGCGCTGCTCGCCCTGGAGCGGGTCGCCGGCGTAGGCGTTGGGCGTCAGGCCCACCGGGTTGCCGGCGGCGTCGAACCGCAGACCGAAGGCGGACGGGTTGTCCTCGTTGAACAGGTTGAAGACCTCGACGATCGGCTCGATCGAGAAGCCGCCGCCGAAGGTGAACTCACGCGAGATGCGCACGTCGAACTGCGAGAAAGAAGAGCCGCGCTCGGAGTTGACCTCGGAGACGCCCGCCGGCAGGTCCAGACGGAAGCCGTCGCCATTGAGGTCATTGCGCGCGTGCAGGGTGTAGGGCGTGGCCGAGCGGTAGCGGAACATGCCCGAGAGGATCAGGTCCCACGGCGCGCGGTAGGTGCCACCGAAGGTGAAGCGGTGGCGCACGTCGGTGTTGAGCGGGCCGGTGCAGGCGGCGCAACCCGGATCGAGGGGGTTGACCGACACGTCACGGGCCTGAGCCAGGCTGGGCTGGTAGCCGACGTTGGTGAGGCGGAACTCGTCGGCACCGGCGAGCACGTTGCCCTCGGCCTTCGAGTAGGTGTAGAAGCCCTGCAGCTCGAACTTCGGCTTGCGCACCCGGAAGCCGATGTTGACGCCGTCGTAGTCGGCCTCGCCGTCGCCGTACCAGATGCGGAAGTTGCCGTACTGCGGGAAGCGGCGGGCGCCCGTGGCCGGATCACGCGGGTTGGCCCGGAAGCGGTAGGGAATGTCGCGATAGCTGATCGAGATCGCCTCGAAATTGAGGCCCAGCCACGAGTTGGCCTGCCACGAGTAGGCGAGGGAGATCTGATCGGAATAGGGCGTGGCGAGAGTCGGCGAAGCCACCTCGTTGGGCGGCGGGATGTCCGCGGCGGGAAGGCCGTTGGGCAGACAGCCGGGGGGCGAGTTCCCGGGCAGACACAGCGGCTGGCCCGGCTGATACAGCGTGCCGTTCGGATTGCGCAAGCCGTTCGGGTTGTTGGCGTTGTAGATCACACCGAAGTTCGACTGCACCGCCGCCGAGGGGAAGAGGATGGTGGCGTTGGTGTAGGGGAAATCGTAGAAGCGACCGACGCCACCGCGGACGATGTGCTTGCTGTCGCCCTTGACGTCCCAGGAGAAGCCCAGGCGAGGACCGAAGTTGTCGTCGTCGTTCTCCAGCTGGCCGCCCCGCCCGCCCTGGAAGTCGCGCAGGTAGTACTCGTTGTAACGCGTCTGGGTGGACAGGGTCTGCCAGATCGGGTTGCTGCGCTGGTCGAGGTCGAAGCCTTCCCAATAGTCGTAGCGCAGGCCGAGGTTCAAGGTCACGCGATCGGTAACGTACCAGTCGTCCTGGAAGTAGACGCTGTACTGATCGATCGGCGTCTCGTTGCCGAAAAAGCCACCGTTGACCGAGATGTCGGTCACCGGCGCGCCGGGCCGATCCTCGAGCAGGGTGAACTGGCCGGAAAGACCGGTCGAGAAGTCTCCACCCAACGTCGGCTCGTGGATGTAGTTGAAGCCGGTCTTGAACTGGTGGCGGCGGCCCCCCAGCTCGGTCGACCACGAAAAGTCGTCACGGAACTGGTACTTCTCCTGGTTGGTGCTCTGCGGCGTGTTGACGTTCTGGCCCTGGATGAAGCCGCTGGGATAGATCAGGGTGGGCGAAGTCGAGTCGGCACTGATCAGATTGTCGAACTTGGTGTACTGGAAGATGAACTCGTTCAACATGTCGCTGGACAGCTGCGCCGTCCAGCCACCGAGGATGGAGGTGTACTCGTTGCTGACCGTGCCGAGGGACTCCGGTGAGGTCAGCGAGCTGGCGCCGTACTTGTCGGCGTTCTTCTGGTAACCGAAGCGAACCTGGAGATACTGCTTGGCATTGATGTCGTAGGTCACCTTGGCGGTGGCCAGCTCATCCTCGAAGGGAATCGCAACAGCTCGACCGTCCAGGCTCGGCACGATACCGCCGCTGTCGACGACGTACTGGGTCTCGCGATCGGTGCGCTCGTAGGTGGCGAAGAAGTGCGCCTTGTCGCGCACGATCGGGCCACCGAGCGCGGCGCCGTACTGCTGGCGCTCGTAAGGCTGCTTGTCGATGCCGGCGCGACGCTCGCTCTCGGTCTTGGTGTTGAGCGAATCATCGCGGAAGTAGCCGTAGACGCTGCCGTCGAAGTTGTTGGTGCCGGTCTTGGTCACCACCGACAGCACGCCGCCCGAGGAGCGGCCGTACTCGGCCTTGTACTGGCCGGTCTGGATCTTGAACTCGGCCACCGCCTCGAGGTTGAAGTTCTGGAGCGCGCCACCGATGGTGTCGTCGGTGTTGTCGCCGCCGTCCATCACGAAGTTGACGTTACGGCCGATGCCGCCGTGGAGAGCGACCGTCAGCTGGCCCGGCTTGGTAGGGTCGGCGTTGAAGTCGAGGGTGGTGCCCGGTGCGAGCACGGCCAGGTTGGCGAACTGCCGGCCGTTCAAGGGCAGGTTCTCGAGCTCTTCCTGCGACACCACCGTACCGATCGAGGGCTCGTTGGCGATCAGGGGCGCCTCGTTGGTGACGGTGATCGATTCCTCGACGCTCGCCACCTGAAGGGTGGCGTCGATGTCGCGGGTGGAGGCGACATCGATCTTGACCTCGGTCTGGATCAGCGTCGAGAAGCCCGAGAGCTCGTACTTGACCTCGTAGACGCCGATCGGCAGCGCAGTGAAGCGATAGCTACCGGACTCCGACGTGACGTCGGTGCGCACCAGGCCGGTGGCGGTGTTGGTGGCGGTGACGGTGACGCCCGGCAGCGCGCCGCCGTCGGCATCCGTGACCGTCCCTTCGAGGACGCCTGCGCCGCTCTGGGCGAAAGCGACCGGCGCGGCGAAAAGCGCCGCCAGGAGCCCGACCGCCAGCGCCAGCCGGCCGGTGTGTCGAATCAAACGCCTCATGGAAAATCCTCCTTGTTTCGTTTGGCTACGTTTCTTTTCAAGCGATCATCCGGCGCCTGCCAACCGCGCGAGCAGCTGTTCGGCGACTTGCCGTTGACGGACGAAATGCGGGTCGCCCCGCGAGCGGACCAGGAAATCCCGATAGCCCGCGATGGCGGCGGCTCGATGCCCGGCCAGCTCGAGCGAGATGGCGCGGTTCAATCGCACCTCGTGGAGCTGGGGATCGAGAATCAGGGCCTGCTCGAAGAGGGCCAGGGCCTCGCGAGGGCGGTCCCGCGCCGCCTCCAGGGTGCCGAGACCGTTTAAGGGGTCGGCGTAGCGGGGAGCGATCTCGATCGCTCGCCGGTAGGCACCCTCCGCCTCGGCGGTCAGGCCGAGGTCCCGGGCGACGTTGCCCAGGTTGTTCCAGCCGCGGGCGTTGCCGGGATCGAGCTCGACCGCCCTCTCGAAGCGGCTCTTGGCCTCGGCGAGCCGGCCCGCACCGGCGTGAGCGACCCCCGCGGCGTTCCAGGCCTCGGGCCGCGACGGGTCGAGCCCGAGCGTGCGCTCGAGGGCGGCGAGCGCCGCCTCTCCCTGGCCGGCCTCCTCGAGGGCCGAGGCCAGGCTGTACCAGGCGTCGGGATCCGCCGGCGCGGCCTCGGTGGCCTGGCGGTAGAGAGCGATGGCCCGCGGCAGGTCCCCGCGAGCCCGCACCGCCTTGGCGAGGGCCACCCGGAACACGGCGTTGCCGGGATCCTGGGCGAGGATCCGCTCGAGCTCCGGCTGGGCGAGGTCGAAGCGCCCTTCGGACATCGCCCGCTGCGCCCCTTCGTAGGCGCGGAAGAGGTGCACGACCTCCTTGGGGTCCCGCCGGAGAGGTTCCCCCGCCCTACCCCCCGCCGCCGGCGCGGGTGCTGACACGTAGCCCAGGGCGGCGAGACGGGCCCGGGTCTCGGCGTCGGGGGCAGCCGCCGGCCGGCCCAGCTCGGCGAGGCCGATGCGCTCGAGACCGCCCGCCAGGGCCGAGGCGGCGTCCGGGAGAGCCGCGGCGCGGTTCTCGCTTTCGGCCGGGTCGCGCCCGAGGTCGTAGAGCTCCGGCTGGGGCGCCGAGATGTACTTGAGGGAGCCACGGCGCAGCACGGCCAGGGGGCTCCAGCCAAAGGAAGCCGGGTAGCGGCTCTCCGCGTACTCCTCCTCGGCCTCCGGCGCCCGGTCCGCGCGCAGGGCCGCCGAGAGATCGCTGCCGCCCAGACCCTCGGCGGGGCCCGCTACCCCCTCCACCTGCAACAGGCCGAGCACGGTCGGGGCGAGGTCGGCCAGACCGACGGGGGTCGAGACGGTGCTTCCCTCCGGCAGCAGACCGGGAGCGCGCATCAGCCAGGGCACCCGCACGGTCGGCTCGTAGAGCAGCAGGCCGTGGGTCAGCTCGCCGTGCTCGCCGAGGCCCTCGCCGTGGTCCGCGGCCACCACCACCAAGGTGCGCTGAGCGAGCTTCTCTCGCTCCAGGTGGGTCAGCAGACGACCGACCTCATGGTCCACGGCGGCGACCTCACCCTCGTAGGGTCTCCCCGCCCAGCGCGCGGCGAAGGGCTCGGGCGGCGCGTAGGGAGCGTGGGCGTCGTAGAGGTGGACCCAGGCGAAGAACGGACGCGCCTCGTCCTGGCCCAGCCAGGCGAGGGCGCGGTTGACCACCTCGCGGCCGGGACGCTCGGCTTCGAGGGCGGCGCGGCGCTCGTCGCTCCGGTCCACCTGGTCGTCGTAGACCTCGAAGCCACGGGCCAGGCCGAAGCGCCGATCGAGCACGAAGGAGGCCACGAAGGCCGCCGTGCGGTAGCCCGCGGCGGAGAGGCGGGTGGCGAGCGTGGGGGTGTCGGCCGGCAGGGCGCCGAAGCCGTTCAGGTGCAGCCCATGGGCGGGAGGCAGGACTCCGGAGAGGATGGTGGCGTGGGAGGGGAGGGTGAGGGGGGCGGCCGCCATCGCCTGGGCGAAGCGCACGCCGCCGGCGGCCAGCTCGTCGAGATGGGGCGTCAACCCCGCCGGCCCGCCGTAGCTGCCGAGCCGGTCGGCGCGCACGGTGTCGAGGGTGATGAGGAGCACATTCCAGCCTCGGGCGTCCACCCCGCCGGGACGGCATCCGCCCAGCCAGGCGAGACTCGCCAGCAAAGTGATCCGGAAACAGATCGAGCTTCGGCTCGCGCCTCGCTCGGCGAGACCTGCAAGAGACACCTTGTTCCTCACCTCGATAGCTGCCGGCTAAGGTAGCACCCACCCCCTCGCGTTACAAGTGGGTAACGGACCGGAAGGGCAGGTCTAGAGGATCCAGAGACCGGCCGGCGCGGCGAGGGGTCGGGCGGGCGGCCCCGGCGGTGACGGGCTCTCGCTGCTCACCGCTTGTCCGGGTTGGGTGGGGCTGGGGCCCCGCGGTGCCGGTAGCACACCGCGGGGCAGAGGATCAGAAGGACGCCAGCGCCTCGGCCTCGCCGTCGTAGACCTCGAAGACCGTGATCAGCTGGGTGATCTGGAGGATGTCGCTGACCTTCGCGGGCAGGTTGCAGAGCTTGAGCTTGCCGCCGCGGTTGGTCACCGTGGTGTAGGCGCTGACCAGCTCGCCAACGCCCGAGGAGTCGATCGTCGTCACTTCCTTGAGGTTGATCAGCAGCTTGGTGGCGCCGAGATTGAGCGCACCCATCACCGCGTCGCGCAGGGCGATGTCGCCCAGGCCGATGGTGATCTTGCCCTTGATGTCGAGGACGGTGACGTCCCCGATCTGTCGATCGCTGTACTTCATAGCCTCGTCCTCCTCCCGATCCTGTCGGTCAGGTCGATTCTCGATTCGGTACCCGTTTGCGCATGGTGACGACGGTGCCGCCACCCGGCGCTCGGTCGTAGTCGATGCTGTCCATGAACCTTTGCATGAAGAAGATGCCCCGCCCGTTGACGCGCATCAGGTTGACGGGGTCGAGCGGATCGGCGACTCCCTCGGGCTCGAAGCCCTCGCCCTGGTCCAGCACCTGGATGACCAGGTCTGCCCCCTCGAGCGAGAGGTCTACCTCGACGCGCTTGCCAGGATCCTGGCGGTTGCCGTGTTTGATCGCGTTGGCCACAGCCTCCCGCACAGCCACCTCGATCCAGTGGCGACTTTCGTCATCGAAGCCCAGGTCATCGAGAGCGTCCGCGAGCATCACCTGGACGAGCTCGACGTTCTCGAAGCGGCTGCCGATGTCGAGATGGCAGAGGAGCTCGTTGTCCCGCATCGCTCGAGGCCGGGAGTCTAGCAGTCCACGGTTGAAGACGGTAGAGGTGGGCCGGGCCACCGGCGCCTCTGGTCATTGGACACCCGGGGCCTGCGGCATGAACCGCAGAGCCGTGGGAATCACCACCACCAGCTGCCAGAGGTCGAAGCCGAAGTGGGCGACGATCGCCGGCCACAGGCTCTGGCGCCAGCGCACCAGAGCGGCCAGGAACAGGGAGAGGGCGGTCAAGCCGACCAGCATGAAGGGGTTCTGGTAACCCGCGTGGGCGAGCACGAAGAGGCCCGTGGAAAGGGCGATGCCCATGCGGGGCTGAAGCAGGCCGCGGAAGAAGATCTCTTCGAAGACGCCGGCGGCGAGCGACAGGCCGAAGCGCAAGAGCACGGACTGGCCGGCGATCCACAGGATCGGCTCCGGCATCTCCTTGGGGAGCAGGTCTTCCTTGCCGAGGAGCACCACGAAGGTGGCGACGGCGAAGGCAGTCACCAGGGTGAGGATCCAGCCCACCCCGACGGCGCCGAGGCCGAGCAGCACGTCCTCGCCCGGACGCCGGCTGACCAGACCGAGCTGACGGGCGAAGGTGGCGCGAAGGTCCCGGCCGCCGGCGAAGGCGAGCAGGAACCAGCCCACCACCACGCCGACGATCATCCCCTGGACCGAGAAGAGGGCCAGCAGAGAGGGCTCTTCGGGGGCCGCCGGGGCGCTGGGCTCCGCCAGGGGCGCCGCAGCCAGGGGCAGAAAGAGCGTCAGATAGAAGAAGCCGGCGACCAGGGTCAGGGCCAACGCGCGCCGCAGCGGCGAGGCGAAACCGGGCGGCGTGAAGCCGCGGCGGGCG
Source organism: Thermoanaerobaculia bacterium (assembly GCA_036274895.1). Taxonomy (GTDB): domain Bacteria; phylum Acidobacteriota; class Thermoanaerobaculia; order Multivoradales; family SZUA-115; genus CALMKX01. The sequence continues at coordinate 19,512 of DASUEU010000037.1, forward strand.
GTGCCGACGTCCAAGGCCAGAGCCACGGCCACGGCCCCCACCAGGGCGAGCAGGTCGGAGAGGCCCCCCATCCTGCCCGCCCTACTTACGGTTCTTGGCCCGGAAGGCCTGGAGGATCACCAGCGCGCTCTGCAGTCGCTGGATCTTCCGGTTCTTCGCCTGGATGGCAGGGATGTCGTCGAGGGACGGCTGCTCGGAGCGGATGTCACGCATCCGGCGATCGACCTCGAACTGGAACTTGTCGAGGTCCGGCGAGGCCATCTGCTTGAGCGGTCGCTCGGTGAGCAAGAAGTAGCCCTCCGCGATGTCGCGCACCCAAGCCCAGGCACTGCCTCCGGGAAAAGCCATCGCCGGCCATCATAGCGGAGGGGCAGGTGTCGGCGGCTCGGGCGGGAAGAGCCGGCCGATGTCGATCGTCACGGCCTCGAACGGCGGCACCGCGGCGCTCTGCTCGGCGGTCCAGGCCCCGGGACGCAGCCACCGCCCGTCCACCGCCTCGAACGCCTCGAGCCCCCGCGCGTCCAAGTCCACCAGCCAGTAGAACGGCACCCCGGAGCGCAGGTAAAGCTCTGCCTTCTCGAAACGATCTCGGCGTCGGGTGGCCGGCGAGAGGATCTCGCAGATCCAGTCGGGAATCGTGGTGACCGGCCGCTCGCTCGGCGGGGTTGGTACGCGCTCTCGCCGCCAACCCACGACGTCCGGGCTGACGATGTGCCCGGCGTCGAAACAGAGGTCCGGCTCGATGGCGATCCACCAACCTCCTGGGCCACCGTCACCGAAGCTGAACGGCGGGGTGACCAGGCCGGTGAGGTTGGATTGCGCCATGCCATGCTCGAGGCGCGGTCGGGGCTGGAGGATCAGCTCACCCCCCAGCACCTCGGCCTTGAGGCCCTCCGGGGCCTCCAGGATCTCCCGCCAGCCGGCGGGGCGGCGGATGGGCTCGGCCATTGGGAGAGGATACGACAGGCGGGAGCGGTCGGGAGAACGAGGGGGATACAATCCGTGTTCGGCTCGCGAACCCCACTCAGCGAGGAAGCCACATGCAGAGTGCGCAGGACATTCAGTACGTCTCCGACGAGGAAGGCACCCCGACCGCTGTTCTGGTTCCCATCGAGATCTGGCGTGAGATCGTGGCCGAGCGGGAGACCGCCCACCTGCTGTCCAGCCCCGAGATGAAGCGTCGCTTGCTCGAAGCTCGGCAGCGCGACACGGGCATTCCCTTCGAGGAAGTCCGTGCGAAGCTTGGAGTTTGACTCGAGCGCGTTCGACGATCTCGCCTGGTGGATCCAGCAGGACCGCAAGCAGGCTCTCCGGATCGTCCGGCTCATCGAGGACATCCAGCGCAGTCCCTTCGACGGCCTCGGTCAACCCGAGCCCTTGAAGCACGACCTCGCCGGCTGCTGGTCGCGGCGCATCGACCGCGATGCATCGGCTGGTCTACGAGGTCAGCGAGACCCGGATCCGCATTCTGGCTTGCAGGTTTCACTACTGATCCCAGGGACGGGGCGCAGAGCGCCCGGGCCTGCCTGCCCACGCTGAGCCCGGGCACGAGACACCGCTTTCCGGCCGAGGAACCTCCCCGACCCCATGCTAAGATCCCCCGCTGGCCGAAGAGAGCCCAGGCCGCTCGACCGGTGCGGCCCCCTGCCTTGGGGTTCTTGGCCTGCCCCCGAAGATCTCTTTTGAGGAGACATCCGTGAATCGCTTCCCTGGAGTCGACTTCCTGGACATCGACACCTTGCTCACGGAGGAAGAGCGCTTGGTGCGGGACACCGTACGCGCCTTCGTCGACGAGCGGGTGATGCCGATCATCGAGGAGTGCCACCGCGAGGGCCGCACTCCCTTGGAGTTGGTGCCCGAGATGGGCCGCCTCAACCTCTTCGGCGCCACCATCTCCGACTACGACCTGCCCGGCCTCGGCAACGTCGCTTACGGCTTGATCATGCAGGAGCTCGAGCGCGGTGATTCCGGCCTGCGCAGCTTCGTCTCGGTGCAGAGCTCCCTGGTGATGTACCCCATCTACACCTTCGGCTCCAAAGAACAGAAGGACCGCTGGGTCCCGGCCCTGGCCTCGGGCGAGGCCATCGGCTGCTTCGGCCTGACCGAGCCGGACTTTGGCTCGAACCCCGGCGGCATGCGCACCACCGCCCGGCGCGACGGCGACTCCTGGGTGCTGAACGGCTCGAAGCAGTGGATCACCAACGGCACTCTGGCCGACGTCGCCGTGGTCTGGGCCAAGACCGACGGGGGCGTGCGCGGCTTCCTGGTCGAGAAGGGCACGCCGGGCTACACCTCGAGCGACCAGCACGGCAAGTTCTCGCTGCGTGCCTCGACCACCTCCGAGCTGGGCTTCCACGACTGCCGCATCCCCGCCTCCGCCATGCTACCGGGCACCACCGGTCTCAAGAACGCCCTGATGTGCCTGAACCAGGCCCGTTACGGCATCGCCTGGGGCGGCATCGGCTCGGCGATGCAGACGTATTACACCGCCCTCGAGTACGCCAAGGCGCGGATCCAGTTCGGCGGCCAGCCGATCGCCAGCCACCAGATCATCCAGGAGAAGCTCGCCTGGATGATCACCGAGATCAGCAAGGGCCAGCTCCTCTCACTCCAGATCGGCCGCTTGAAGGACGCCGGCCGGCTCAAGCACTTCCACATCTCGATGGGCAAGCGCAACAACGTGTGGGTGGCGCGCGAGTGCGCCAAGCTCGCCCGGGAGATCCTCGGTGCCAACGGCATCGTGGACGACTACCCGGTCATCCGCCACATGCTCAACATCGAGTCGGTCTACACCTACGAGGGAACCCACGACATCCACGGCCTGATCATCGGTGAGGCGATCACCGGCATCCAGGCGTTCAATCCCCCGGCTCCCGCCGCCAAGGCGGAGCCCGCTTTCGCGGGAGATCTCAAGGGATGAGCCTCGACCGCATTCTCGAGCAGGACTTCATCCGCGTCACCGAGGAGGCGGCGGTCGCCGCCGCCCACACCATGGGCTTCGGCGACCGCCGCGGGTCGGATCAGGTGGCCGTCGAGGCGATGCGCAACGAGCTGAACCGGCTCGAGATGCGGGGTCGGATCGTGATCGGTGAGGGCGAGCGCGACAAGGCGCCCATGCTCTACGTCGGCGAACAGGTGGGCGCCCTGCGCGACGGTGGCGACGGCCCGGAGATCGACATCGCCGTCGACCCCCTCGAGGGCACCAACCTCTGCGCCACCGGCGCCCCGGACGCCATCGCCGTGCTCGCCGCCTCGGAAAAGGGCGGGCTGCTCCACGCCCCCGACGTCTACATGCAGAAGATCGTGGTCGGCCAGACCGCCAAGGGCCGGGTTCACATCGACGCCCCGGTGGCCGAGAACCTGCGCAACCTCGCCGAGGCCTTCGAGCGGGACGTCGACGAGCTGACCATCGTGGTCCTGGACCGGCCGAGGCACCAGCAACTGATCGCCGACATCCGCGCCGCCGGCGCACGCATCCGCCTGATCGGCGACGGTGACCTTTCGGCGGCGATCACCGCCGCCGTGCGCGGCACCGGCGTGCACGCCGTGATGGGCACCGGCGGCGCCCCCGAGGGCGTGATCACCGCTGCCGCGATGCGCTGCCTGGGCGGCGAGATCCAGGCCCGGCTGGTGGCCACCGACGACGAGCAGCGCGCCCGCCTGACCAGCCTCGGCTTCGGCAAGCTCGACAAGGTCTACGCGACCGAGGATCTCGCCCCCGGCGACCACCTCGTCTTCTGCGCCACCGGTGTCACCGACGGCGTCCTGCTCAAGGGCGCCCGCTTCTTCGGCGGCGGCTGCCGCACCTCGACGCTGTTCATGTCCCTGGCCCGCCGGGTGGTGCGCTTCGTCGACGCCGTCCACCGGGAGGACGTGAACCTGGCGATCTCGCTCGCCTGAGCCATGATCAAGCCGGACCGGTGGATCCGCGAGTGGGGCGCCCGGGGCGGCGTGACGCCCTACGAGCCGGCTCAGGTGAACGCGGCCAGCTACGACGTGCGGGTCTCCGATCACTGGATCTGTCCGACGCGTGATCCTGAGGAGCTCACCGCTCCCAGCATCAAGCTCTTCCCGGGAGAGGTGGTGCTCGCCTCGACCATCGAATACGTCCGCATCCCGAGAGACGTCGCCTGCGACCTGAAACTGAAGTCCACTCTGGGTCGCCTCTGGATCAACCACTCTCTGGCCGGCTGGTGCGACCCCGGCTTCGAAGGCAATATCACCCTGGAGCTGCAGAATCTCGGCCCCGTGCCGTTTATCCTCGAAGCCGGGCGGCGCATTGCCCAGCTGATTTTCATTACGATGGAAGGTGAGCCCGACGTCGCTTACGGGGACCCGGGCTCCTCCAGTCACTATCAAGGGCAGACCGGGACCACCACGGCCCGCACCTGACCCTGTCTCCTCGCCCAGCTCCCCGGGCGGCCGGCCCCTTTTTCAACCGGAAGCTATAATTCGCCCGTTCCGATCGCGCGCGCATGAGCATTGCCGGCAACCTCAACACCATGCCCCTGGCGGAGCTGCTCCAGTGGCTCTCCCAGTCGACCAAGTCCGGCACGCTGATCATCAAGAACGGCGAGGTGGAGAAGCGGATCTTCTTCCGCGACGGGCGCATCTTCTCCTCGGCCTCGACCGACCCCAAGGAGCATCTCGGGCACTTCCTGGTCAGCTACGGCTTCATCACGGAGCAGGAGCTGACCAAGGCCATCGAGATGCAGGAGTCCAACAAGATGCTCCTGGGCAAGATCCTGGTCACCATCGGAGCGGTACAGGAGCCCGATGTCCAGCGGCTGCTCCGGCTCAAGGCCGAGGAGTCGATCTACGACCTCTTCGGCTGGAGGGAGGCGGATTTCCGCTTCCTCGAGGGCGGTCTGCCCGACTCTCACCTGATCCCCATCGACCTCGACGCCACGGCGATCATCCTCGAAGGGGCACGCCGGGTGGACGAGTGGCGGCGCATCCGCGAGGTGATTCCCTCCACCCAGTGCATCCCCGTGGCGGTCGAGCAACTGACCGACCCGGGCATCGACCAGGGCGCCTTTCAGATCTTGACGATGGTCAACGACGACCGCACGGTGGAGGAGATCTGCCTGCGCTCCCACTCGACCGAGTACCGCGTCTGCAAGCTGCTTTTCGACCAGGTGCGGCGGGGCCGGGTCAAGGTCGTGCGCCCTCGCGCTCCGGCGCGGGTGGATGCCAAGCCGGCGACACCCGCCTTCAAAGCGGATGCGATCTCGCCCGACACCCTGATCGCCCTGGCCGAGAAACACATCGCCCGCGGCGACTTCCAGGCCGGAGTACGGCACCTGCGCGCCGCCCGCAGCCTCGAGCCGGATCACCGGGAGGTGCAGCGTAAAGTGGAGCAGGTGGAGGCACGGATTCGCGAGGCGATCGAGAAGGCCGGGGTGCATCTCGAGGCCGTGCCGCAGCTCAACATCGACTTCGAGAGGCTGACCAACCTCGACATCAGTCCGCAAGAGGGCTTCATCCTCTCGCGCATCGACGGCCAGTACGACCTCAAGTCGATCTTGAAGATCAGCCCGATGCAGCAGCTCGACGGCCTGATCGTCTTCTGGCGCCTCCTGCGCGAGGGCCACATCCGCCTCGAAGCGCGGTAGGCCCTCACCTCACAACCGCGGCCGGGAGACGTGCCGGTTACCGGGGCGGGCGAAGCGCAGCGGCCAAGCCGCGGCCTCGCCGGCGTAGGCCACGCCGATGCGGGGGCCGGTGGCGAGGGGGGCGGCGTGGTCGGGCCGGCCCTCGGCGAGCCACAGGCCCCCTTCGGTGCGGGTCAGAGCCAGGCCGTCCTGGCTGCGGTCGACCGCCAGGGCCTGGCAGAGCTTGCCAGGCCCCCCGGCGAGGTCCCCGGGGCCAGCCGGCGTGCCGAGGCCCCGGCGGGCCGCCATCGCCTCCTCACCCTCCAGGGGCTCCCCCGCCCGGAACAGCACCGCGGCCCCGGGGTGGGGCCGCCCGGTCACTACGTTGAGGCAGAAGTGCATGCCGTAGATGAAGTAGACGTAGGCGTGACCCGGGGGCAGGTAGAGGCTCTCGTTGCGCGGCGTTCGCCGGCCACCCCAGGCGTGGCTGGCGCGGTCCGGCCCGCCCAGGTACGCCTCGGTCTCGACAATCTCGAGGATGGACCGGCCGCCGGGGCTCTCTCGCTCTTCAGGCAGCTCGCGCACCAGCCAGCGCCCCAGCAGCTGTGCGGCCACTGTGGCGGCGTCCTGATCGAAGAACGAAACCGGCAAGGGGGTGAGCGCATCGAAGGACACGGCAGGGGATGCTACCCTGCCGGTATCTCCCTGGAGGAACACTCGATGACCACAACCCGCACCGTCCTCGCCACCGCCCTGCTCGGCCTCCTCGCCACGCTACCCGCCCGAGCCACGGACCCGGTCAACAAGTCCACCTTTGGCGGCCTCGCCCTCGACGGCTATGACGCCGTAGCCTACTTCACAGACGGCAAGCCGGTCGAAGGCATCTCGAAGTTCGAGCACACCTGGCAGGGGGCGAAGTGGCGCTTCGCCAACGAGGTGCACCGCGACCTCTTCGCCGCCAACCCGGAGAAGTACGCCCCCCAGTACGGCGGCTACTGTGCCTGGGCGGTCTCCCAGGGCTACACGGCGGACGCTGACCCCAAGGCGTGGAAGATCGTCGACGGCAAGCTCTACCTGAACTACAACGCCAAGGTCCAGAAGGACTGGGAGAAGGACGTTCCCGGCAACATCGCCAAGGCCGACGCCAACTGGCCCGAGGTGCTCGAGAAGTAGGGGCGGCCCCCCGTGGCCGCCCTCTTCTTTGCTGCCTGTAAGATGCCCCCTCGACTCCGGAGGATCGAGGATGCATCGTCTCCCGCTCGTCCTGACCGCCACGTTCGTCACCCTCCTGCTCGGCCAACCGGCTGAGCCCGAGGGGACTGCCTCGCCCGAGCGGCCCGGAGTGCCCGAGCTGACCTCCAGCTACCTCGAGCGCTGGTTCGCCACCTTCCCCTCGCAAGCCACCGCGGCCGGCCGGCACGATCGGGACCTCGAGCTCGAGGACCTCTCCCCCGAACGGCGCCGGGAGTGGATCGCCTACAGCCGCCAGGTGGCGACCGAGCTGGTGGCCCTCCAGGCGCGGCGCACCCTCAGCGAGGACGACCGCCTCGACGCCGCCCTGCTGGTGCGCAAGGTGGCGTTCGACCTCTACGACTGGGACACCCTCGAGCGGCCGGAGCGGGATCCTCTGCTGTGGACCGACCTGCTGGCCAACGCCAACGTGTCCCTGCTGGTGCGCCAGGACCGGCCGGCGCCGGAGCGGCTGGCAGCCGCGGCCGCGCGGGCTCGCCAGCTGCCCCGGCTGGCCCGCCAGGCGCGAGAAGCCCTGGCCGGCACCCCGCCGGGCGAGATCTCCGCCGAGATCACCCGCATGGCCGCCGGGCAGGTGGCGGCCATCGCCCGTTTCTACCGCGAGGGCTTCGCCGCCGCCGCGGCCGGTGAGCCGTCCTTGGCGGGAGAGCTCGCGCGGGCCGGAGCCGAGGCGGCACCGGCGCTGGAGGAGCTGGCGGGCTTTCTCGAGGACCTCGGTCGCCGGGCCACCGGCTCGCCCCTCCTGGGCCCTCACTACGAGCAGCGCTTCCGACTGGCCACCGGGCAGACCGAGCCCCTCGCCACCCTGCTCGCCCGCGCCCACGAGGACCTGGCCGCCAAGGTCGCCGAGGCCGCCACCTACGGCCGCGGTGTCTGGGCCTCGATCCTCCCGGACCGCCCACCGCCGGAGGACGACAAGGCCCTGCTCGCGGCCCTCTTCGCCCGCCTCGCCGAGGATCGCGCGGAGACGACCGAGGAATTGGTTGCGGACTACCTGCGACAGGTGGATGCGGCCTTCGCCTTCGTCCGCGATCGCCAGCTGATGACCCTGCCGGAGCCGCGCACCCTGTGGGCCGGTGCCTCGCCGCCCTTCTTCGCGGGCCAGAGCGTGGGCGGCGTCTACCCGGCCGGACCGTGGGCCCCCGAGGCGACCACTCTGTGGTTCCTGCCCACGCCCTCGGAACGCGCCACACCGGCAGCCCGGGAAGCCTTCTTCCGCGACTTCAACCACCATTTCAACGTCATGATCACGCCCCACGAGATCGTGCCCGGGCACTACACCCAGCTCAAGCTGGCCGCCCGCCACCCACGCAAGGTGCGGGCCCTCTTCCCGGACGGCCCCTACGTCGAGGGTTGGGGCACCTTCTGCGAGCGGCTGATGCTCGACCTGGGCTGGGGCGGCCCTCTCGACCGCCTCGCTCACTTCAAGAAGCAGCTCGAGAACGCGGCGCGCACGATCGTCGACATCCGGGTGCACACCGAGGGGATGACCAGGTCACAGGTGCTGCGCTTCGTGCGCGAAGAGGCGCTCCAGGACGAGCAGTTCGCCGCCAACATGTGGGCTCGCGCCATCGCCACCTCGCCCCAGCTGACCTTCTACCACCTCGGCTACCGGCAGGTGCACGGCCTCTACGAGGAGGTGCGCGCCGCTCGCGGCTCCCGCTTCGAGCTGCGCGCCTTCCTCGACGCCATGATGGAGCTGGGACCGGTACCGGTGGCCCGCTACCGCGAGCGCCTGCTCGGCGACTCCTCCCTCAGGGGTAACCCGGCCGGCTCTTGAACAGGCGGCGGATCGCCTCGGTCAGCTTGATGTGGTCTATGCGCCGGATGTACATCATGTGCCCGCTCTCGAAGGGCACGATCTCGACGTTGCCGGTGAGCGCCGGGGGCAGCCCGAGGGTGGCGAAGGTCTGGTAGGCATCGAAGTAGGGCGTGGCGAAGTCGTAGTAGCCGGTCGCCGCCAGGACCTTCAAGCTGGGATTGCGGACCATGGCCTGCCGCAGGTGCTCTCCGACGTTGACGAAACGGTTCTCCCAGCCGTCGAAGCTCCAGGGCCGGACCTTGGGCGAGAGGAACTCGTAGACCGCATCGCTCGAATAGCCCAGGTCCCGGCGCAGGTAGTCGTTGAGCAGATCGACGTAGCCGATCATCACGGCCTCCATCGCGGGGTCGTACTCCTGCGACTCGCCCACGGCGTCCCGATCCCAGCCCAGGAAGCGGCCGTCGAGCCGTCCCACCATGCGCCCCTTCTCGCGTAGCAGCTCGTTGCGGAAGCGGTCGTCGCGGATGCGCAGGTCGCTCGCCTCAACGTAGGTCGGATCGAGACCGGTGTAGCGGGCCACCCGGGCGGCGATCTCCTTGCGGCGCTCGGGGGAGAGGCGGTTGCCGGCCAAGAGGGCGAGGGCATAGTCGCCGAGGGCAAAGCGCTCCACCTCGGCGAGGGTGGCGCCGAGGTCCTTGGACAGCTCCGACGGCAACTTGCCGTGGTAGTGGGCAGTGGCCGTGTAGGTGGGCAGGTAGATCAGGTAAGGGATGTCGTTGCCGTAGCTGAGCTCCTGGTTCTGCCAGTTGAGCACCACGGAGATCAGGATCAAGCCGTTGGGGTAGATGCCGAAGCGCTCCTGGAGATAGAGCGAGAGGGCGGCGGCGCGGGCGGTTCCGTAGCTCTCCCCGGCGAGGTACTTGGGGCTCGAGAAACGGCCGTTTCGTGCCAGCCAATGGCGGATGAACTCGCCAACCGCCTCGACGTCCTGCTGGACGCCGTGGAACTGGCTGCCGTCCTCACCGTTGACCGGACGGGAGAAGCCGGTCGACACCGGGTCGATGAACACCAGGTCGGTCTCGGGCAGGAGGGTGAGGTCATTGTCGACCAGCCGGCCGGGAGGCGGTAGGGGCATCCCCTCCTCGCTCATGTCGACTCGCTTCGGCCCGAAGGCGCCGAGGTGGAGCCACACCGCCGCCGCCCCCGGCCCGCCGTTGAAGGCGAAGGTCACGGGCCGTCGGCCGGCGTCCCCCTCACCGTCGAGGGTATAAGCTACAAAGAAAACCGACGCCTTCGCCTTACCCTCCTCGTCTCTCAGGAGGTAGGTGCCGGCGGTGGCGGTGTAGGTGATCTTGCTCGAGCCGAGGGAGAGGGTGTGATGCGTGACCGATTGACGTTCTTCCGGAGGCGGAGAGGCCGCCGCCTTCTCCTCGGCTGCCGTCGCGCGCGCAGCGCCGAGGAGAGTCCAGGTGAGCAGAAGCAAGAGAACCACCGAGCGAGCAGGAAGGCGAGTCATGAGATGGGGGGTCCTTTTCGACAAAAACAGTGTTTGATGGCGCCCTCAGCTTATCAAGCTGGCCGGCGATTGCTGCTGTTTCTCGTCTGCGCGATCGGAACGCTGACCCCGCCATCGCCGGCGCAGGCCTGGGACGATTTCGGCCACCGGATCATCGCCCGCATCGCCTGGGAGCGGCTCTCCGACGAGGCCCGCGAGCGCGCGATCGCACTTCTCGCGCAGGCTCCCGAGGAGGCCCACGTCACCGCCGCCGCGGCTCCGGTGCGCTGGTTCCCCAACCGGGAGCTGTTCGTGGCGGCGAGCGTGTGGGCCGACGACATCAAGGCCGGCTCCCCCTACAACCAGCCGACCTGGCACTTCGTCAACCTCTCCTGGGAAACGCTGGCCAACGGCAAGACCCGTGACCGGGCCGACCGGGTCCTGCCCCGGGAGCACCTCCTCGAGCGGCTGGCAGTGCTCTCCGACCTGCTGGCCGACCCGGCCCGGCCGGAGTCGGAACGGGCTCTCGACCTCGCCTGGCTGATCCACTTGGTGGGAGACGTTCACCAACCCTTGCACGTGAGCAATCGGCTCACGGCGAGCGAGCCGGAGGGCGACCGGGGGGGCAACCTCTTCCCCCTCCACACGCCGCCGGACGCGCTCCAGCCCATGCCCCTCCACGCCTGGTGGGACCGGTTGCTGTCCTTCCGCTTCCCGCGCCGCCAAGGGGAGACCGAGCGTGAGCGAGTGGAGCGAGCGGCGGACGGAATCACCCGCCGGCACAGCTTCCCCGAGCTGCGCTCGCGCCTCGCGGCCGGCGACTTCTGGGGTTGGGGCAAGGAGAGCCTGGCGCTCGCCCAGACGGTCGTCTACGCACCGCCTCTGGAGCGGGGTTGGGCGCCGCCGGAAGCCTACTTCGACCGCTCCTGGCGGGCCATCGAGCCGGCCATCGCTCTCGCCGGCTACCGCCTGGCCGAGCTGCTCGAACGGCGTCTGCGGGTGACGCCCACTCCCCCTGCGGAGTAGCTCACTTCCCCCCGGCCGGCGCGTAGCGTTCCAGCCAGGCGAAGACCTCCTGCCACCAGAGGAGCGCCGCCTTGGGCTTAAGCACCCAGTGGTTCTCGTTGGGGAAGATCACGATCCGCGACGGCACGCCCTTGGCCTGGAGCACGCCGTAGAGGTTGATGCCCTGGGTCACCGGCACCCGGTAGTCCTTCTCGCCGTGGAGGATCAAAGTCGGTGTGGTGAACCGGCTGGCGAAGCGGCTGGGGGAGTAGAGGTCGATGCGGTCGGGGTCGGTCCAGGGCGTGGCGCCATAGCTGACCTCCCGGCCCCAGGTGGCGTCTGAGGCGAACTGAGCCATCAGGTCGTAGACCCCGGCGTGGTCGATCAGGGCCGCGAAGCGATCGGTGTGTCCGAGGATCCAGGCCACCAGATAGCCGCCATAGGAGCCGCCCGCCGCGGCCAGGCGCTGGTCATCGACGTAGCCACGGGCGAGCACGTGGTCGGTGGCGGCCATCACGTCGGCGAAGGGCTTGTCGCCATGGGCGCCCTGGATGGCATCGGCGAAGGCCTGGCCGTAGCCGGTCGAGCCGTGGAAGTTGACCATCGCCACCACGTGGCCGCGGGAGGCGGCGAGGGCGGCGTTCCAGCGAAAGTGGAACTCGTCGCGGAAGGCGCCGTGGGGCCCGCCGTGGATGAAGTGGAGCAAGGGCCAGCGCCGGGCGGGGTCGAAGCCCGGCGGCAGGACCACGAACAAGTGGACCGGGGCGCCGCCGGCACCGGCGAAGGTGGCCTCTTCGACCCGACCCAGGTCCAGCTCCGCCAGGCGCTTCTCGTTGGGATCGGCGAGGGTGACCAGGCCGGCGGCGGAGTCGTAGCTCACCAGCCGGGGTGGCCGGGTGATCGACTCCTGTCGCAGCACCAGCCTTCCCGACCCGGTGCCGCCGACCGCGAGGGCGGAGAGCACTCCCCCCTCGGCCAAGCGTTCGGGCTCTCCACCGTCGATGGCGAGCCGGAAGAGGTGCTGCCGGCCCTTCTCTTCGGCCACGAAGTAGAGGCCCTGGCCGTCCGGGGAGAAGGTCCAGTCGGCGGCCTGGGCGTCCCAGTCGGGGGCGAGCTCGCGGCTCTCCCCGGTCGCGCGGTCGCGGCGCACCAGATGGCTGAAGTCGGAGGGGACGTTCTCCCGGCGGCTGCGCCCGTAGACCAGGAAGCGGCCGTCCGGCGAGTAGCGGGCGCGCCCCTCGTCGAGGGCGAGGGGGCCCTTGGTGAGGTTCACCATCGGCCCGGGGGCCCCGTCCTCGGCGATCGCCAAGGTGAACACGTCCGTGTCCAGGGTGCGGTAGGGGGCGGCGGTGGCATTGGCGGTCAAGGCCGCCTCTCGCCCGTCCGGGGCGAGATCCCAGTCGCCGACATCGTCGAAAGCCAGCACCAGGTCGCTGCCGGGGGTCAGGTCCCGGACCTTGCGGGTCTCGAGGTCGAGCACGAAGAGGTGGCTGACCGTGCCGTCGGTCTTGTACGCGTCCCAGAAGCGCAGCAAGCGGCTCTCGCTGATCTTGGCGTCGGTTTTCTCGTCCTTGGCCTTGTCCAGGCGCTCCTTGACCAGCTTCCAGTCGTCGTTGGCGTCGGGCCAGGTGGTGGCGAGGAAGCCGATGCGCTTGCCGTCCGGGAACCAGCGGGGCACGGCCGGGCCCACCGGCAGGTCGGTGACCGGCTCGGCCTCACCCCCGCCGTCGAGCGGTAGCAGGTAGAGCTGCGGAGGGGTCTCTCCTCGCTTGGAGACGAAGGCGATGCGGCGGCCGTCCGGGCTCCAGGTAGGCGAGCCGTCGCTGCCCTCGTTCCAGGTCAAGCGGCGGGGCGGCTGGCTGCCGTCCGTCGGCACCAGCCACAAGTCGGCGTTGCTCTTGTTGCTCTCGACCGAGAAGACGCTGAGCGAATAGACCGCCCAGCGGCCGTCCGGGGAGACCGCGGCACCGCCCACCCGCTCCATGGCCCAGAGATCCTCCGGGGTCATCGCGCGCTTCACCGGAGGGGTTTCGGCCGCGAGCGCGGGGCTCAAGGGCCACAGGAGGGCGAGGGTCAACAGCCACGGTCGCATCGGCAAGTCTCCTCTCTTCGGCTCGGAGAGCGGATGCTACCAGGCGGCCCTCCGCGATGGACCTCGGAGTACGCAGAAACACCGAAGAGGGTTGCCCCCGGGCGCGGGCCGGCGTGTAACATCCACTCTTTCCGAGGACACTGATGATGCGCGACCCCCGATACGACCAACTCGCCCGCCTACTCGTCCGTTACTCCTGTGGTCTCGGCCCCGGCGAGAACGTCCTGATCGAGGCGATGGACGTGCCGCCAAGGTTTGTCCAAGCCCTGATCGCCGCCACGCGCGAGGTCGGCGCTCGGCCATTCGTCCAGCTGAAGAACTTGAGTGTCATGCGCGAGCTGCTGCTCGGCGCCACGCACGAGCAGTTCGACCTGCAGGCCGATGCCGAGGTCGCCCTGATGGCCCGCATGCACGCCTCCATCGGTGTCCGCGGCGGGGACAACGTGGCCGAGTTCTCAGACGTGCCGCGGGAGAGCATGCGGATCTTCGAGTCCACGGTGTTCCAGCGGGTCCACCTGGACCTGCGGATCAAGAACACGCGCTGGGTGGTGCTGCGCTGGCCGAGCCCCTCGATGGCCCAGCTGGCGGGCACCTCGACCGAGGCCTTCGAGGATTTCTTCTTCCGCGTCTGCACGCTCGACTACGCCAAGATGTCCCGCGCTCTGGTGCCCTTGAAGGAGCTGATGGAGGCCACCGACCGGGTGCGGCTGGTCTCACCGGGCACCGATCTCAGCTTCAGCATCAAGGACATCCCGGCCGTGGCCTGCGACGGCCAGCGGAACATCCCGGACGGCGAGGTCTACACCGCGCCCGTGCGCGACAGCATCGAAGGGGTGATCCAGTTCAACGCCCCGACGATCTACCGCGGGGTCACTCACGAGCGGGTGATGCTGCGCTTCGAGCAGGGGCGGGTGGTGGAGGCCACGAGCTCGAACACGGCCCACCTGAACGAGGTGCTGGACAGCGACGAGGGGGCCCGCTACGTCGGGGAGTTCGCCATCGCCTTCAACCCGCACATCACGACGCCGATGAAGGACATCCTCTTCGACGAGAAGATCGCCGGCAGCATCCACTTGACCCCCGGCAACGCCTACCAGGAGGCCTGGAACGGCAACCACTCCCAGATCCACTGGGACCTGGTGCTGATGATGGCCCCCGAGCACGGCGGTGGCGAGATCTGGTTCGACGATCAACTGGTGAGGAAGGACGGCCTCTTCGTCCCCGAGGCGCTGCAGGATCTCAATCCGGAGCGGTTGGCGGGGTGAGGAGCGGGGGAGATGCCTCCCCTCCGGTCGGGATGACGGTCCGGGGCGCCGGGCCTGCCGCCTCACGCCACCCGCCGCACCGCCAGGTCGTAGGCTGGGTTAGGCGCCAGCCGTAACCCAGCTCCCCCTCTTGATCCATCGCGCGTAAGACGCTATCTTACTCGACATGCGAACCGCTGTTTCCACTAAGGGCCAGATCGTCCTCCCTGCCGAGATTCGCCGGCAAGACGAGATCCAGCCCGGCGAAGAGTTCGAGATCGAACGTATCGACCGTGGCGAGTACCGACTCGTTCGGCTGGCGCCACCGCGGAATCAAGGTCTCTTGGACTGGCTCGTGGCGTGCCCCGAGAAGGGCTTCTTCGTCCCCATCGAGTCCGAATCCACCGACACGCTATGACCGTCCTGGTCGACGCCAACGTCCTGTCTGAAGCCACCAAACCCGGCCCCGATCCTGGTGTCCTCGCCTGGCTCGCAAAGCATGAGCGCGACCTCGCCGTTGATCCGGTGATCCTCGGCGAGATCTACTTTGGCATCCTGCTCCTCCCCAAGGGACAGCGCCGCTCGAGGTTGGAACGCTGGTTCGCAGAAGGGGTCGGACGGATCCACTGCTTGCCCTGGGAGGCGGAAACGGGGCTACGGTGGGCTCAGCTGCTCGCCGATCTCCGGGCTAGTGGCAAGGCCATGCCGATCAAGGACAGCTTGATCGCAGCGACTGCATTGGCGCACGGGCTGCCGCTGGCGACCCGCAACCGCCGCGACTTTGAGAAGGCTGGTATCGAGGTCATCGATCCGTTCCCGTGACGGGCCTATCGACGCCTGCACCCCGGCCCGCCTGTCAGCCAGCAGCTCCGATCTCCGAGAAGCCTCATGTACTCCTCGGAGCCCTGGGGCGGGCAGACCAGCACCGCCGCGACGAAGGCATCCGGGGGCCGGTACTGATGTGCCTCGATGTAGTGGAGGATCAGGTGAGGCGCCACGTACACGCACTCCTGGGCCGGGATCCAGAGGTTGCCTCCGGCAGCGTGCCGGCGCTCGCCGGGCCGGGCTCGGGCGCAGACCTCGCAAAAGTGCACTCCTTTAGCCACGACCGGTGCCCATGCCTTTTCGACATGCCTGCGGATCGCCTGCAGAAACTCGGGCGGCACCGCACCGGTCGCGAACGGATGCTCGCCATCCAGCCAGCCCACGGCGCGGGCGTGGGGGCTGTCGTCTACTGGACAGCCTTGGGTGAGGTCGAAGCAGTACATGTCAGCCCCAGCGCGGCTTCGATCAGCTGCGGGCAGTGTGATCTCGCGTAGAGCGTGCCCCCCTTGCGCATCAGCCGAGTGACCAGCGTGCATGCAGCGCGGCGGACAGCAGGATGACGTAGGACTCGAGTCATGGCTGCGAAGGGCCGATCTGTGACCGAGTCGATGGCGATGCAGATCTGGTCCTCGCCCGCTGCAGCGTAATCGATCTGCCGCGTCCAGACCGAAGGGAACACACGCTGGAAGGCACCGATCGTCCCGAAGCCTCGGATCAGCTCCGCCCTCGACACATTCAAGAAGACCCAACTTCGCTCCGGCTCGTCGAGGTAGCGGCCATTAACGAGCACCTCCATCCGATTGACATTGATCACGGCCAGCCTCGGATGGCCCTTCGTATTCGGGAGGCAGCTCGCGCACCAGAATGCCTGCTCAGTGCGCAGAAAGCCGGGGATGCAGGTCGTTACGAAGGTCTCGAGGAGGCGCCGGAGTTGATCAAACTCGTTATGCTCACTCAGAACGAGGAAGCGATCCTGGTAGCGTACTCGTTGGTCGGCAAAGATGCTGAGGCGGTCGACGCTGTGATCTCTGATCTCGGCACGCGCACAAGTGTAAGGGCGTCCCAGCCAGCGCTGCTGATCGCTCGGCGCCACGGTCACATCGAGATCCGTGGGTGCCACCACATCCTGGATCTTGTCGAAGTTCCGGAGCCGAAACCCAAGGGCCTCCGCTCGCCTGATCAATCCCGTCTCGAGTGGATCGAGAGGATCCCTCTGCACAGGCAGAAAGGTCATCGCCGAGATGTCGCCCCACTTCCGACGGTGCCCAGCATAGCGCTTCACGACATCGTTGGACAGCCCGATGTACATCCAGCCGTCCGCGAAGAACAAGCAGTAGAGACCCCGGCGGATCTTTCTTCCCAGGAAGAGGTCGGCGATGCTGTATCGCGGCCCTTCGATGAGGGCGTCCGGAAAACCGAGTTGACGGAAAGTACCTCGGAGCGTCCGCGAAGGCCCGCGAACCGGGCCGCCGTCCGCCCTCTCCACTCCCTGAGCTTTCATGAATGGAGCATACTCAGCGCCGGTCTGTCCGTCGACTTCCCATTGAAGGGGCCCGGAGGGGGGAGATCCCTCCGCTCCGCCTGCTGCGCAGGCTTCGGTCGGGATGACAGCTCGGGAGGCCGCGGAGCGGCCGGACCTGGGTCCCCACGCAGAGCGTGGGAACCAGGATCTACGGGGCAGCCTACGTCGAGGTCGGGGCAATACGTGATCCCTCACCCCACCCGCCGCACCGCCAGCAACGTCAGGTCATCGCCCCGCGGAGCGCCGGCGAGGAAGTCCTGCATGTCCGCTCGGCAGGCGGCGAGGAGGTCGGTGAGAGGTAGGCCGCGCGCCCGGCGCAGGGCGGCGGCGGCGCGGCCGATGCCGTACTCGCCCTCGTCCGTCTCGGCCTCGGTCCAGCCGTCCGAGTAGAGCATCAGCACGTCCCCCCGGCCGACGTGGAGCTCGCGGCTGGCGTACTCCGCCTCGGAGAAGAGCCCAAGGGGCAGGCCCGCCCCTTCGACCGGCCGCACTCCGCGACGGTCGGCCAAGAGGGGCCGGGTGTGGCCGGCGCTCGCCATCTCCACCGCGCCCCCGTCGGACAGGCGCAGGGCGATGAGAGTGGCGTAGGAGCTGGGCAGGGTGACCTCGCACAAGAAGCGGTTGGTGCGCGCCAGCAGGCCGGCGAGCGGCTCCTCGGGGGTGAGCAGGGCGCGCAGCAGGGCGTGGAGGTGGGCCTGGAGCAGGGAGGCCGCCACTCCCTTGCCGGCCACGTCCCCGACCACCAGGTGCAGGGGCTCGCCCTCGCGCCGGGGCGGCAGCAGGTCATAGTGGTCGCCGGAGACGGCTCCGAGCGGCTCCCACAGCAGGGCCACCTCCCACTCGCGGTGGACCAGCTGCCGTGGGGGCAAGAGGGCCGCCTGGACCCGTGCCGCCGCCTGGAGATCCCGTTCGAGGTCCCGCTGCTGGGTCGGCGACAGGCACTCGAGACAGAGGGTGATCAGGGGGTCGGCGGCCAGACGGTGAGCCTCGACGCTGCCGGCGCAGTGCGTGCAGCGGCCGAAGGTCCCCTCGTCCAGTCGCTCGAGGGCGCTGTCCACCTGCTGGAGCAGCTCGACCAGCTGGCTCTCGCGCACGGTGACCGCCAACCGAGCCAACCGTTCGCGGCGCTGGGCGAGCTCGTCGCGCAGGGCGATGGCGAGATCGGTCACGTGCGGCTCCGTTCGCCCCCTTGCGCCTTGCGCAGGAGCACGATCTGGCCCGCGTGGTAAGCGTTGTGCTGGAGCACGCCCAGGAGCATGCCGCGCACGGTCGGGTCGCTACCCGGCACGGGCTCGTCGAGCTGATCGTCGGCGAGGTCCAGGACCCGCGCGTGGAGAGCTTCGTGGGCCGCCTCCAGGGCGGCGAGCGCGGCTTGCCAGGCGGCGGCTGAAAGATCGCGGATCGGCGGCCAATCCACCTCCTCCGGCACGTCCTCGATCGCCTCGCCGTCCAACCGCCGGCGGGGCACCTCGTTCCATACCGTCAGGTGACGGACCAGCTCCCAGATTGTCTTGGCTCCGGGGAAAGGCCGCGCAGCGGCGAGGGCGGCGTCCACCCCGGCCAGGGCCTCCAACACCGAAGGCCCGTGCCAGGCGCCACCGCGGAAGGCACGCTCCATCTGGTCGGCGAGGAGTTGAGATTGGCTCATTCCCATCCTCCCGGGGCAAGCAGGGCGGCCACGGGGGGCCGCCCCAACGTCCTGTCTCGCTTCAACTGGGGGAGGGGCAGGCCCCCCTGCCTGCCCTCCCCGGGCGCGGAGACCGCGCCCCTACTTCTGCCAGGTCGGCACGCGGCCGGGGGTCCAGGGGGCCCCGGCGGCCTCGGCCTCGTTCTCGAGCTGAGCGAGGTCCACGGTGATCAGCCGCCGCAGCTCGGCCAGCACCGGGGCGAAGTCTGCCGCGGCGAGGTCGTAGAGCTGGCGGTGGGTGTTGGTGGGCGAAGACGTCGAGCTCCAATGACCGAAGATGATCTGACCCACGCGATCGGCGATCGACGGTGGCGTGGGCTCGTTGCGGCGGGCGATGGTGCGGTCCCCGACCATCTTGATCCTCAGGTCCGCGAGCTGCGTGCCGAGCTTGCGGGCACGGTCACCCAGCTCGGCCGGAGCCGCAGGGGTGTCCACCAACGCCTGCTTCAAGTGGTTGAGCCGCTTGTCCGCCTCGTCCATCGCCTCGAGAGCGCCCATCACGGCGCGCTGCAGCCGGGCAGTCTGGCGCTGGAAGGCCACCAGCGCTTCGCGATCCGCGGCCGGCAGGCTGGCGTTGGCCAGCGGTACGGCCTCGAAGCTCTGCGGCGTGCCGATCGTCTCCAGCTTGCCGTCCACTCGTTTGGCCAGGGAGGCGGTGTAGCGGCCCGGGGCGGCCAGGGGGCCGGTGGGCGCGGAGGCGAAGGGGTTGTCCGCCGGGAAGGGCTCGAGACTGGTGGGATCGGCCGGCGGGTAGCGCAGGTCCCAGGTCACCCGCGTCACGCCCGCCTTGGCGGGGGCGTTGAAGCGGCGCACTACCTGGCCGTCCTCGTCGGTGATGGTCACCACCAGGGTCGGAGCCTCTTCGCGCTCCTCGGCACGCAGGTCGTCCCAGCTCGGGTAGGCGACCTTGCCGCCCTCCTCCTGGATCTTCTTCTCGGCCTCCTGCCGCATCTCCTTGCGGGTCTTGATCGAGTCCTTCAGGTAGTAGGTCAGCGTTGCGCCCACCGGCGGGTTGGGGGCGGTGTAGAAGGAGTGGCCCAGGAAGCCGGCCTTGGCCAGGCCGAGGGGTGTGGACTCGTGGTACATCCAGGCGTTCTTGGCCGGGAAGAGGATCACGTCCTGGCCCAGGGCCGCCTCGTCGACTTGGCGCAGAGGGGAGTAGTCATCGAGGATGAAGAAGCCGCGGCCGAAGCTCGCCAGCACCAGGTCGTTCTCACGGCGCTGGATGTCGATGTCACGGATGGCGATGGTCGGCAGGCCTCCTTTCATCTGCACCCACTTCTTGCCGCCATCGACGGTGACGAAGACCCCGAACTCCGTGCCCACGAAGAGCAGGTCGCCCTTTACGTGGTCCTCACCCAGGGTCCAGACGTTGCCCCGCTCGGGCAGGTCGCCGGTGATCGAGGTCCAGGTGCGGCCGCGGTCCGTGCTCTTGAGAACGTAGGGCTTGAAGTCCCCCATCTTGTGGTTGCCGAAGGTGGCGTAGACCGTGTCGGCACTGTGGCGGGAAGCTTCGAGGTCGGTGACATAGGTGCGCTCCGGCACGCCGGGAAAGGTCTCGACCTTGCGCCAATTGGCGCCACCGTCCTCCGAAACCTGCACCAGCCCGTCGTCGGTCCCGACGTAGAGCAGGCCCTCGACCGTGGGCGACTCGGAGAAGGAGACGATGTTGCCGTAGAACGAGGTCGAGGCGTTCTTGGCCACGGTGTCGATGCTCCACACCTTGCCCATCACTTCGAGCTGGTTGCGGTCGATCTGGCGGGTCAGGTCGCCGCTGATCGCCCGCCAGGTGTTGCCACGGTCGTCGCTCCTGAACAACTTCTGGGCCGCGAAGTAGAGCCGAGTGTGGGAGTGGGGGGAAATCAGCAGCGGCGAGTCCCAGTTCCAGCGCAGGCTCTCACCGGGCGCGGTGGGCTGGGGCTGGATGTCGATCGCCTCGCCGCTCTTCTTGTCAAAGCGCACCAGGTTGCCGTGCTGGAGCTGGGCGTAGACGATGTTCGAGTCCGTGGGGTCGACCTGGGTCTCGAAGCCATCGCCGCCCAGGGTGACGTACCAGTCCGAGTTGACGATGCCCGAGGCCGAGATGGTGCGCGAGGGGCCGCCGAGCGAGAAGTTGTCCTGGGTGCCGCCGTAGACGCCGTAGAAGGGCAGGGCGTTGTCCGTGGTCACCCGGTAGAACTGGGTCACCGGCAGGTTGGGCTTGAAGTCCCAGGTCTTGGCCCGGTCCCAGGTCTCGTAGAGACCACCGTCGCAACCGACCAGCAGGTGGTCGGAGTCCGCGGGATCGATCCACACCGCGTGGTTGTCAACGTGCTTGAAGGTCTCCCCGGCCCGCCGGAAGCTCCGGCCGCCGTCGTCGGTCACCATCAGGAACACGTCCACCGCGTAGACGCGGTCGAAGACGTTCGGGTCCGGGAACAGCTCCTGGTAGTACTGGCCGCTCGAGGTGTTGAGGTTGCCCTTCTGCTTCTCCCAGCTCTCGCCGCGGTTGGCCGAGCGGTAAAAGCCGCCGGCATCGCCCAGGGCCTCGACGGTGGCATAGAGCACGTCCGGGTTGATCGGCGAGATGGCGATGCCGACCCGGCCCATGTCGACGGAGGGGAGCCCGGCCTTCAACTTGCGCCAGGTGGCACCGCCGTCGGTGGACTTGTGGATCGCCGACTCGGGGCCGCCGTTGATCAGGGTCCAGACGTGGCGGCGGCGCTGGTAGGCGACGGCGTAGACGGTGTCCGGGTCCCGAGGATCGAGGACGAGGTCCGACACTCCGGTGTTCTCGCTGATCTCGAGCACCTTCTTCCAGGTCTTGCCAGCGTCGGTGGTCTTGTACAGACCTCGGTCGCCGCCGGCGTTCCACAGCGGCCCCATGGCCGCCACCCAGACCACGTTCGAGTCACGCGGGTCGATGACGATCTTGCCGATGTGCTCGGAGCCCTTGAGGCCGACGTTCTCCCAGCTGCGGCCGCCGTCCACCGAGCGGTAAACGCCGTCGCCGTAACCGACGCTGCGCTGGCTGTTGTTCTCGCCCGAGCCCACCCAGACCACCAGCGGGTTCTTGGCATCGACGACCACGGTGCCGATCGAGTAGGAGCCCTGGTCGTCGAAGATCGGCGTCCAAGTGGTGCCGGCGTTGTTGGTCTTCCACACGCCGCCGGAGGCGACGGCGACGTAGTAGGTCTTGTCTTGGGTCGAGTCGATCGCGAGGTCGACGATGCGCCCAGAGGTCACCGCCGGTCCGATGCCGCGGAAGGTGAGACCCGCCAGGTTGCCGCTGTTGAGCCGGGGCTTCTCCTCTTCCTTCTTGACTTCGGCCCCCTTGGCCGCGGCCTTACCGCCCTTGGCGGCCAGAGCCGTCGGGCCGGTCGCCGCGAGCAGGCAGAGCACGAGCAGGGTTACGATCCGCTTCTCCATCGATTCCTCCGGTGGTAGGCAGGGCGGGCTTCGCCCCCCTGGGTTGATTCTCGCCGTGGGTATTGTACGGGGCTCTCGTCGATAGGTTCCCACCGGGTTGTCACACCTCCGCCGTCCCGTTGCACTGTTAGAGGAAGAGGTGAGGTTACCGAAAGTCGAAATCTATTTCCGGGTCCGGTAGCTGGCGAAAATACTCCTCGCCGCGGCCCGGTGGTCCAGATGTAGTGCTAGGAGGCTGGGATGAACCGTAAGCTCGCTCGTAAGGCAATTGGTGTTCTGATGCTGGCTGCGTTGTTGGTGTGTCCCGTAGTGCCGGCCTCGGCCGACCCGGGCTCGCCGGCTGCGACCGGCTGGTGGGATTGGGCCGCGCGCTGGGTGGAGGAAGTCTGGTCCTGGTGGACGGCTGCTCCCTCTGGCGAGACCGCGAGCCCGATCCTGGAGAAGAGTGGGACGGGAGGTTTCGGGCAGGGAGGTGGTGGGCTCGGCGGCGGCTCGAACGTGAACAGCTGCTCGGGCTACACCAGCGACCCCGACGGCTGCCCGGGCAGCTCCTAGACCAGCCGGCCCAGCGTGAGATTCTGCCGGCCGCCCGCGGTCACCTCGGGCGTTCGGCGGCTGGCGGCTGTCATTTTCCGGAGGGTTGAGGGCGACCATGAAGGCGAATCATCTGGAACGAGCCACGCTGGAGCGGCTTCTGGCGAGGGATCTCGACGAGGTGGCGACCCAACAGGCGTTGACCCACCTCGCGAGCTGCGACCGCTGCTGGGATCGCGCTGTCTCGCTGGCCCCCGGCGCAGCCGTGCAGCTCGAGAACTGGTTATGGGGCGGAGACTTCGTCACCCCGGCCCCGATCGAGGTCGGTGCCTACTCGGAGATCCTCGCCCGGACCAAAGTCGTGCTCTCCGCCTGTGCCAGCCGCTTGACGGCCGAGAAGAACCTGGCCAGGACCTGCCTCGCCGAGCTCGATGGTCTGGACTTCGACCAGCGCCTCGACCTTGTCCAGCAGGACCCGCGTTTTCATAGTCGCATCGTCGCCCAGGGCCTGCTGGAACGCTGTCGCGGCCAGTGGGCGCAGGATCCCGCCGAAGCCGAGAGCCTCACCCACCTCGCCCTCGCGGTGGTCGACCGGCTCGACGCGACTGCCATCGGCGCACCCGCCTTGAACGATCTGCGCGCGCAGTGCTGGGCCTACAACGCCAACTGCCGGCGCGTGCAGTCGGACTTCCGTTCCGCCGAGCGGTCGGTGGAGGCTTCCCGCTTCTTCCTCGAGCGGGGCAGCGGCGATCCCCTGCTGCTCGCCGAGATGCTCGACCTGCTCGCCTCCTTCCGCCGCGACCAGCAGCAATACAACGAGGCCCTCGAACTGCTCAACCAGGCTGCCGCGGCCTACGCCGAGGCCGGGGACCGCCATCTGGTCGGCCGCGCGTTGGTGAAGAAGACCTCGATCCTGGCCGACATGGGTCAGCCCGAGAAGAGCATCACCCTGCTCGAGCGGGCGATCCCGATGATCGACACCGCTCGTGAGCCCCGGCTGTCGGTCAACATCCACCATCAGCTGATCCTCTACCTCCACCAGGCGAGCCGGGATCACGAAGCCCTGGCCCTGCTGCCGAAGGCGATCGCGGTGGTCGAGAAGACCGGGAACCGCCTGGACCGCGTGCGGCTGTCGGGTGTGGAGGGGCTGATCGCCGCGTCCCTGGGCCAGTTCGACAAGGCCGAGCAAGCGCTTCTGGCCGCGCGGGAGGGCTTCATCCGCGAGGGCATCGGCTACGACGCGGCTCTGGTGTCCCTGGACCTGGCAGCCCTCTTCCTGCGCCAGAGCCGTACCGCCGAAACGCGCCGGTTGGCGCTCGAGATCCTGCCGATCTTCCAGTCCCGCGACATCCACCGCGAGGCCATGGCGGCGCTGATGATCTTCCGCAGCGCCGCGGAGCTGGAGGCGGCGAGCCTGTCGATGGTCGAGGACATCGCGGGCTTCCTCAAGCGGGCCCGGCGCAACCCGAGCCTGCACTACGAGCCGCAGGTGGCTTGAGGGGACGCCGGCCTGCCTGGCGCTCGGCGAGGCAATGAATTGCCTCGCTACCCATGAACCTGCCTGACGGGACGACGGAGGGGGATTCCCTGCCATCCGTCATTCCCGCGAAAGCGGGAATCCACCCCCCCTCCGGACCCCTCTCCCGGAAGGCTGGTGTGGGCGGGCCGGGAGCATGCCCTGAGCGGAGCCGAAGGGAGGGGCAGGGGTGAGGGCTCCGGCCGCTCCGCGGCCTCCGGAACCGGACCCCGGCGGCTCGGTGTCGCCGGCGGGTCCCCCGCCGGACGACCCCGGCACGCCGGCCCCCACCCCTCGGGCTCCGCCCCCTGGCTAGCCTGGCGCAGGCCCCTGACCTCGGCCGAGGCGGAAGCCCACGAAGCCGATGCGGTGGCCCGGCGAGTTCCAGAGCCGCGCGGCTGCGCGCACGTACCTCGCGTCGTCGTACCAGGAGCCGCCCCGAATCACGCGGGACGAGCCCTGCGTGGGTCCCGTGGGGTTGGTCACCGGCTCTGAACCGTAGGCGCCGTGCCAGTCCGCGCACCACTCCCACACGTTGCCCAGCACGTCGTACAACCCCCAGGGATTGGGCTCCTTGCGCTTCACCCGCCGGGTCCCCGCCTTCTTGTGCCGGTACTGCTTGTTCGACCAACTCGAGGAATCCCACCCCTCCTCAAGGTCGTACTCCAGCCCGCTGTTGCCGCCGTACCAGGCGATGGCGTCGAGCAGGGGGGCGTTGTTCTCACCCAGGATCTTCAGATCCCCAAGCCACGTCGCCGGCTCCGTCCCCGCCCGGCAGGCCCGCTCCCACTCCGCCTCCGTCGGCAACCGGACCTCCAAGCCCGGCACCTGGTGGTTGAGCTTCTCGAGGAAGGTCTGGCAGTCCTCCCAACTGACCTGCTCCACCGGCCGGTCGGGTGACGGGAAGCGGCTCGGGTTCTGCCCCATCACCGCCTGCCACAGCGCTTGGGTGCAAGGCGTGTCGCCCAGCCAAAAGCCCTCGGTCAAGGTGACGAGGTGGCGGGGGCTCTCGTCCTCAAATCGCCCCGCCTCGCCCTCCGGCGAGCCCATACAGAACGTCCCGGGCCGGATCCAGCGCAGCCGCTGGCGGACGCCCCCAACCTCGAAGGCCACGAACACCCCGTGGCGGTCCTCCCCCCACTCCGAAGCCCACTCCGGCGGGTGTCCCTGGTCCAGGGGGTGGGGAGTGAGGAGGGCTGTGCTCATGGTGGCGGCTCGGTGTCGCCGGCGGGTCCCCTCCGGCCTCCCCCTCTCCCGGAAGGCCGGAGTGGGCGGGCCGGGAGCATGCCCTGAGCGGAGCCGAAGGGAGGGGGACCGAGGGGGTGAGGGCGCCCCTGACCTCGGGCGAGGCGGAAGCCCACGGCGTCGCCGCGGCTGCCCGGCGAGTACCAGTACCGCGCGGCTGCGCGCACGAGCCACTCGTCGCCGCCCCCGGAGCCGCCCCGAATCACGCGGTCCGAGCCCAACTCCGGGTCCAAGGGGTCGGTCACCGGGCCGGGGGTGTAGCGTCCCCACGGGTCGGCGCACCACTCCCAGACGTTGCCCAGCGTGTCCCGGAGACCCCAGGGATTCGCCTCCTTCTCGCCCACGGGGTGGGTCTCAGCCCCGCTGTTGGCCGAGTACCAGGCGATGGGCTCCAGGAGGGCCGCCTCGCCCTCCGAGATCTCCAGGTCGCCTGTGTAGGTGCCCGTCTCCGTGCCCGCCCGACAGGCGTGTTCCCACTCCGCCTCGGTCGGTAGGCGAGGTTCCAGCCCGGGCACCAGGCGCTCGAGCCTCTCGAGAAACGTCTGGCAATCCTGCCAGCTCACGCTCTCGACCGGCCGCTCCGGTCCCTTGAAGTGGCTCGGGTTCTTCCCCATCACCGCCTGCCACAGGGCCTGGGTGCAGGGCGTCTCCCCCAGCCAATAGCCTGCCGTCAGCGTCACCCGGTGGCGCGGCCCTTCGCCCTCCCAGCGGCCCTGCTCGGTCTCCGGCGAGCCCATCCAGAACCGTCCTGGGGGGATCCACCGCAGCCGGTGGCGGACACCCTTCACCTCGATCTCCACCCACAGGCCATAGCGATCCCGCCCGGCGGCGCGCGCCCACTCCGGCCGCTCGAAGCGGCGGAAGGTCAGCTCCTGGCGGTCGGAGAGGAGGAGGAGCTCCGGGCCGGTGGGCAGCAGAGACCCGCGCTGGGCGTCTTCCAGCACCAACCGAGCCGCTCGGGTGTTCGGCCCGGTGGCGAGCCCGATCTCAGCGGAACCAGCGGTGAGGGACCCCAGCGGGCTCCCGGCCGGTCGCTCCGGGGTGCCGGAGCGCACGTGGACCTCCTTGCCCTTTTGCCAGAGCAGCCAGGCGCGCGGCGGACCCCCGGCAGCCAACCAGCGCAGAGGCATGCCGGCGGGCAGACCCTGCGACGGGTCGCGGGCAGCCGCCAGAGCCCAGGCGCGCGTCAGCTCCGGCCCCAGCTCTGGATCTTGCCACAGCTCCGGGGGGATCCTGGCTGCCGCCCACGCCAGCCAGGCCAGGGAAGCGGCGTGAGCCTTGCCGGTCCCAACGTCCGGAGCCAGGACCGTGCTCGCCAGGCGATGCAGGAATCGCCGGGCGCGCAGCACCTCACCCTCGAGACCTTCCGGCAAGAGGCCGGCGGCCGCGAGACCGAGCACCTCGAGGAACCAGATCTCGGGGGCCTGCACCCCGTGCCAGCGCTTCAGGGCAGCGACGATCGCCGCGCGCAGAGGAGGGGGCGCCGAGCCGAAGCTCTCGCGCCATGGGCCGGCACTGCCGGGCTCCAGGTACCGGGCGATCGAGGAAGCACCGCGCAGCTGTGGCTGGCCCCAGGTGTCGATCTCCGTGCCCAGGTCGGCCTGGCTCGCGGGCAGAAGATGACGCACCTGCCGGAGAAGCCCCGGCTCCACCCGTAGAGCCCAGGAGAGCAGGCGCAGGAGCCGCTCGCTGCGCTCCGGGAACTCGTCACGCCCCTCCGGTCGGCCCGGGGAGACAGGCGGCCGGCCCGGCGCTTCCCAGTCGATCGGCTGCCACGGTCGGACCTGGTTCGAGGCGAGACGGCCCGCAGGGCTCGGCACCAGCGCGCGAACCCGGACCGCTTGCGCCCTCAACGCCTCACCCAGCCACCGCCAACGCTGCCGCTCAGCGGCACCTGCATAGCTACCGAGGTCCGAGCAGGCCAGCACAGCCTCCCCGGGCGCGAAGGCCGGCAAGCGGCGTCGCGGTTTGCCGGCTCCGCGGCGCCAGAGACCGGGCTCCGTCGCACGGCTCTCGAGCACCTGCAGGGCGCCGGCTCCCAAGGTCCGGCAGAGACGCGAGTAGAGCTCGTCCTGGTCCCGCCAGACGGGGACCAGCCGGTGGCTGCGATCGAGCAGCAGCGTCACCCGGCCGCTCCAGCCAGCGGCCTTTCGGCGTGGCAGGCGGCGGGGAGCCTCGCCCCGGCACCAGACCTCGATGAGCCGAGCGGTGTCGAGCGCGCGGCCTTCCTTCTCGGTGTGGAAGGCCGCTTGGAGGTGAGGCCAGAGCCGCGACCAGGCCACGATGGGGAGCGGCGCACGGGGAATGGCGAAGGAGCGCTGGCCCAGCTCCAGCTCACCGAACGGCGGGGCAGCGGGTTGGGCCGGCTCGGTCTCGACCTCCAGGTGCTCGACTCGCTCGAGCCGCCAGAAGGGCACCGGCGCGAGATTGCCGGCCTCCTGAGAGGCTACGGCCTGCGTTGCCGCAGCGGGTGGCGGGCTCGATGCCTCCCCCGACTCGGGCTCGGGATCTCCCGGAGGGCGAGGCGCGACGACGAAGCCAAGGCTCCGGGCGAGAGCGGACAGCCCGCGCGAGTCCAGCGCGACGCTGGCTCGCAACAGGTCGGCGGTCGAGGCCGCCGGTCCGACATTGAGATGGCCAGCCACGGGACGCGCGCTCACCCCGCCGGTTCCGCAGCGTGCTTGGCGAAGGTGAAAACGGCGAGGCGCTCCAGGAGCTCGAGCTGCCCCTCCTCGTGCCCGGGCGCCAGCTCTCCCAGGGCGCGTAGCAGGTCGAGGTACTCCGCTCCGCCCGGAGGCACGAGGTCACGGTCCAACAGGGCTTGCCGGTCGGCGGCCAGCCTGCGCGCCGCACGGTCGAGCACGGCCGGAGCATGAGCCGGGAAGTGGGCTCGCCCCCAGCGGACCAGGGCGCCCACCAGCTCTTCCGGCTCTTGGGGCCATCCCAGCTGGAGGACCAGGCAACGGCGCAAGAAGGCGGCGGGCAGGGCCCGCTCCTCGTTGGTGGTGAGCACGATCAGGGGCGCGGCCTGGCCAGGCTGCGTGCACACCGAGCGTCCGCCGGGGCAGGCGAACCGCCCATGGCCCAGGCACTCCAGAAGGCCATTGGGTACCGACGAATCGGCCTTGTCGATCTCGTCCAGCAACACCACCACACCGTCCGCCGGACTCCATCCCTCCGGGGTTGGCGGTGCAAACTGCCCGGTCTCGGCGGCCTGGCGCGCGGCGTCAGCCCAGTCGAAGGCCCACCACAGGGGACCGGGCGCCAGAAAGCGCTCCTCGCGGAGGTTCGCCCTCACCGCCGCTGAATCCCGCACGCCCAGGGCGCCCTGGATCTGTGCCTCGGCGAGCCGGGAGACGGCATCCAGCGACCACAGCAGGTCCCGAGCCTCGGTGCTGCCATCGATTGCCGTCGCCACCAAGGGCCGACCCAACCCGGCCGCGGCGGCCCGCGCGAGCTGACTCTTGCCGGTCCCGGGTTCGCCCCGCACCAGGAGGGGCCGGCGCGCTGCGAGCGCGGCGTTGACAGCGTCCACGGGCTCGCGGTTGAAGACGTGGACACCCTCGGGAAGGGCACCGAAGGGAGGGAGCTTCTGTTCGGGCCGGGCGGGATCCCACTCGAGGTATCTCATCGGTGCTCTCTCTTCAGGCGATGAACGCGGAACAGCAAGCGAGCCAGGAGGTCGCACAGGTCCGCCTCGCCTACGAGGTCGTCGCCCTCCGGCTTCACGAGCTGCAGCAGCGACAGCTCCTTGCGCAGCTGTCCCACGAAGTCGGGATCCTTCTCTTCAGAGCGCTCTTTCAACAGCAGATAGTAGCGTCTGGGATCCCTGGGATCCCTAGCTTCGTCCGCGAAAAACTTCCGAAGCCGCGTGCTCGCTACCTCGAGCTTGCGCTGAGGGGTTCGCGAGGCATCGTGAAGATAGAGGCGATCGTCCGCGCTGAGCAGGTCGCAGGCAGCCGCGTAGACGAAGATGCCGAAGGCGCCGAAGCCGAGAACGTCCAGGCTGTCGTTCGGGGGCTCGGCCAAACCGAGAGCCGGCTGCGGTGCATCCTTGACGTTGGTCGGTGGGAGGAGGTTCAACGGCCGACCTGCCAGTGCCGCGAGGGTGATCTCGGCGAAGGTCTTGGTGTAAACGGGGAGCCGCAGGATGGCCCCTTCACCTCTGCTCAGCTCTTGGACCAGCCCGCCGCGGAACAGCAGCGGCACGATGTGGAGTGTCACCTCCTCGAGCGCGGTGATGGCCCGCAGGGTGTCACCAACCGGCTTGACTGCGGCGATCAGCTGCTCCAGCAACGCCCCCAGGCTCTCGAGCGCGCGGTCGAGAGCCCACACCACGTCGATCAGGTGCGCCTCACTCAAGAGCACGCGGCCCAACCCATCCGTGCCTCCCTCCTGAAACGCCGTCAGCCAGGGGGTGGCACCGGCACGGTCCGGGGCTGCCGCGAGCGCAGCAGCGGCGGCGGGAGAGCCGCGGAGGGATGCCTCGACAGCCGTCCGCAAGCGGCTTGCAGGCTGATCGAGCTCGGGCAGGCAGAGGGCCTCCCGGAAGGCCGAGTCGCCCAGCAGGGGGCTCAGCGGGGCCACGAGGAGCTTGCCACCCTTCCAACCTGCCGCCACCTGGCCAATCACCCCGACCACGACGTCGCCTACGAAAACCGGTGCTCCGGATACCCCTCTCCAGTCTTGCTGGTCCTCGGGAGTGAGCTTGGCGTCGATCTCGAACCACGGGGCCGTGTCTTCGCTGGGCGCTGCGTCTCCGTGGAGCCAGGCGAGCCTCGCGCTGCCGGCGCCGATGCGAGGAAAGCCACGGGACTGCCACGGGGCTGCCTCCCTGGGCCCATCCGCCAGCCGAGAAACAGCTCCTCTGAACAGGGGATCGGCTTCGACGCGCAACACCCCGACATCCAACTTGCGCTCACCGCGATGCCACGCCAGCTCAGCCGGCCGCGGCTCCCCGGAGCCATCGTGGGAGTGAAGGAGGATCGACGTGGCGCCTTCGACCACGTGGGCGGCTGTGAGGATCCGGTCCGCCCGGACCAGGTAGCCGGTACCGCTCTTGGGTTTCTCGAGACCGGGCCAATGAGCCTCGATCCGGAAGAAGCGCTGGATCTGCACGGGGTCTCCCGCAGCTCAGCCCGCGACCTCGAAGGAGCCGCCACCCTTCCCCTTCGGCTTCAGCACCAGCTTCACCCGCTGCACCCGGCTCTCCAGCTCCTTGTCGCCGATGCCGGCTTCGAGCACCCAGAACTTGAGCCCGGCGTTGGCGGTGGCCTCGCGGGTCACCACCACCTGGAGCTCGAGCTCCAGGGTCTCCACCTCGAAGCGGATCTCCTGGCCTTCGCCTTGCCTGGCCGCCTGCCACAGCGCCTGCCGGAGCTGCCCCACCACGGTTGCGAGCTCGAGCCTCGAATCGGCCACCGGCACCTCCCGCCCGGCGCATTCGCGCTGGGCTATGGTTTACCAAATGTTGGAGCGATGGTAATCGAGGGAGCGATGCCGAGGGAAGGCCGCGGAGCGGCCGGACTGGCGTCCCCACGCGGAGCGTGGGGACGAGGAACCTGCACTACGAGCCGCAGGTGGCTTGACGGGACGACGGCCTGCCTGGCGCCCTGCGAGGCAATGAATTGCCTCGCTACCCAAGAACGTCCCTGGCGGGACGACGGAGGGGAGATCCCTCCACTCCGCCTGCTGCGCAGGCTCCGGTCGGGATGACGTCGGGAGCCTTGATGGCATCGCCGCGCCCTGGTCATCCCGAGCGCAGGGCCGCAGGCCCGGAGTCGAAAGCCTGCCCCCGCAAAAGCGGGGGGATCTCCCCTCCCCCGTCCCGCCAGGGACGTTCTTGGGTAGCGAGGGATTGAAATCCCTCGTCGGGCTCGGGGGCACCAGCGGCCCAGACCGTATACTCTCTCCCCGCATGGCGCCCCGGTTCGACTTCGATCGTCTCGCGATCGATCTGGCCGTCGCCGACCTGCTCGACCAGCGCCTGACCCGCA
The DNA here is from genome assembly GCA_036274895.1 of Thermoanaerobaculia bacterium. GTDB lineage: Bacteria > Acidobacteriota > Thermoanaerobaculia > Multivoradales > SZUA-115 > CALMKX01. The sequence goes on from DASUEU010000037.1 coordinate 50,688, forward strand.
GCATCGGCTTTGCCCAGCGCGGCGGCTACGAGCGCCTCTGGCTCGGCCAGGCCATCCACAGCCGTTACCAGGAGCAGGCCCTCGCCGGCGACCCGACCTACCAGCGGGAGGTCGGCCTCTCCTACTCGTTCCAGCACCGTGGTTGGGAGATCCGCGTCAGCGGCCGGGCGGACGGCCTGCGCCGTGACCAGAGCGGCGCCCGCGTCGTCGAGGAGATCAAGTCCGTGCGCCGCGGCGGCGAGCTCTCGGCTGTCGTGCGCGAGATCTACCAGCAGCAGGCCCTGCTCTATGCCTGGATGCTCAGCCGGCGCGACGGTGTCGAGGTCGGCGCCGAGCTGGTGCTGATCGAGATCGGCAGTGACGCCGCCCTGCGCATCCCTCTGGCGGTGGACCTCGCGGCCCTCGATGGCGAGGTCGCCCGGCGCCTCAACGCCCTGATCCGCACGGCCGAAGCGACCATGCGCTCGCGGCTGGCCCGGCGCGAGGCGGGAGAGAGGCTGGCCTTTCCCTACCCGGAGCTGCGCCCGGGCCAGGGCGAGATCGTCGCCGCCGTCGAGACCGCGCTGGCCCACGGCGAGCACGTGCTGATCGAGGCACCGACCGGCATCGGCAAGACCGTCGCCGCCCTCTACCCCAGCCTCGCCTGGTGCCTGCGCGAGGGCAAGCGCCTCTTCGTGCTCACCGCCAAGACCTTGCAGCAGGAGATGGCGGTCAAGGTGCTCGGCCTGCTCGACGTCGAGGGCGCCTTCCAGGGCCTGCGGCTGCGCGCCAAGGCCAAGATGTGCGCCAACGACCAGGTGCTCTGCCACGAGGAGTACTGCCGCTTCGCCAAGGACTACGCCCTGAAGCTCCACACCAGCGGCCTGGTCCCCCGCCTGCTCGACGAGCACGCCGGGCTCGACCCGGACGTCCTCTTCGCCCGTGCCCGGGAGGCCGAGGTCTGCCCCTTCGAGGTCAGCCTCGAGCTGGTGGGCCACTGCGACGTGACGATCTGCGACTACAACTACGCCTTCGACCCCTACGTGGCCCTCGCCGACTTCTCGTCGGACGCCGATCTCGAGGACGTCGTGCTGGTGATCGACGAGATCCACAACCTGGTCGATCGCGGCCGGGGCTACTACAGCCCCATGCTCTCGAGCCTCGCCGCCCGCCGCGCGGCCGAGGCTATGAACCTTTCAACCCTGCCCTCGGGCGGCCAGGTGGCGGCGCTCGCGGAGCGGGTCGCCCGGTGCATCGAAGGGGCCGTCGACGAGGCCCTGACCGAGGCTCTGTTGGACGGCCAGGGCGAGCCCCGAGCCCTTCCCGGCAGCTTCCCCGAGGACGAGCTCTGGCGGCTGCGGCCGGCCTTCGACCAGGCCTTCGTCGACTACCTCGAGCACCGGCGAGAGACCAGGAGCTTCCGCGCCGAGGACCCCTTCGTCGACTTCTACTTTCTCCTCCTGCGCTTCTTGAACGGCCTGCTGGTCTCCGACGCGAGCTTCAGTCACGTGCTCGAGCGCGACGGCGAGGACCGCCGGCTCAAGATCCTCTGCCGGGATCCCAGCCGCTTCCTGGGCGCTGTGCTCCGGCGCGCCCACTCGGTGGTCGGCCTTTCGGCGACTCTCTCACCGCCGGAGTTCTACCGCGACCTCCTGGGCTTCGAGGCGGGACGGACGGCCGCCGTCTCGGTGCCGAGCCCCTTCCCGCAGGAGCACCGCCGGGTAGTGATCGACCCGGCTGTGGGCACCCGCTGGGCCGAGCGCGAGGCCAACTACGGCCGCATCGCCGAGCGCCTGGCGGCGTTCGCCGAGGCCGTGCCCGGCAACTGTCTGGCTCTCTTCCCGAGCTACGCCTTCCTCGCCGAGGTGGCCACCCGCCTCGAGATCCCGACCAAGCGCCTGCTGCTCCAGCAGCGCTCCGACAGTGATCGGGCCCGCGAGGAGATCCTCGAGCACCTCCGCCGGGCCGTGCTCGGCGACGTGCTGCTGCTGGCGGTGGCAGGCGGAGTCTTCGCCGAGGGGGTGGACTATCCCGGCGAGATGTTGCGCGGGGTGGCGATCGTCGGGCCCTGCCTGCCGGCCCTGTCGCTCGAGCAGCAGCTGCTCCGCGAGTATTACGACGAGCGCTTCGAGCGGGGCTTCGAGTACGCCTTCGTGGTGCCGGGGATGACCCGGGTGGTGCAGGCCGCCGGTCGGCTGATCCGCTCGCCGGAGGACCGCGGCGTCATCGCCCTCTTCGACCGCCGTTTCCTGACTCGGCCCTATGCCGACCACTTGCCCGCCGACTGGGTGCCGGAGGAGGGCCTGCGCGCCCTGACCGGCCACCCCGGTCGGGCCGCGGAGGAGTTCTTTCGTCTTCTGCGCTGAGCGGGGCTATGCCGCCTAAACATATCCGGTCCCCCGTGCGTAGAAAGGTCCAGGAGCCTGAGAGACAGTCTCCTCGCGGAAAGAACCTCCTCCTCAACCCCCCGCCGACATCGGCGGGGCCTTTTTTCCCCTAGATCCAACCCTTGCGCCGGAACCAGCCGAGCAGCCCGACCACCACCCCGGCCATGGCGGTCAGCGTCAGTGGATAGCCCCAGCGGCTCTTGAGCTCCGGCATGTGCTCGAAGTTCATGCCGTAGATGCCGGCGATGACGGTCAAGGGCAGGAGCACCGAGGAGATGACGGTCAGCACCTTCATGATGTCGTTGGTGCGCTGCGAGATCACCGACAGGTAGGTGTCGCGCAGGCTCGAGAGCTGCTCCCGCAGCATGTCGATAGCGTCGGTCAGGCGCAGCACCTCGTCGTAGACGTCCCGGAAGTAGAAGGCCTCCCGCTCGTCGATCTCATCGGCGCTGCCGGTCGCCAGGTGGTTGAACACCTGGCGGTGGGGCAGCATGACGCGACGCAGCGTGGAGAGTCGCCGGCGGAAGCCGAGGATGGCCTCGAGATGCCCCTGCCTGGGCTTTTCGAACATCTCGCCCTCGAGATCCTCAATCTCCTGCCCCAGCTCATCGATCACCGGGAAGTAGAGGCTGATCAGCTCGTCGAAGAGGAGGTAGAGGAGATGATCGAGGCCGCCGCGTGGAGTGCGATCGGTCTCGCGGAGCCGCTCCCGCACCGCGGCCACGCTGCGCAAGGGCGCCCGGTGGACGGTGACCAGGCGATGGGGCTCGAGGAAGGCCGCGAGCTTCAGGGTCTCGAGCTGATCGCTTTGGCGGTTGAAGTCGATGCCGCGGGCGATGACGAAGAGGCACTCGTCGTACTCCTCGTACTTGGGCTGGTGGTGCAGCGTGAAGGTGGCCTCGACCGCCAGGGGGTGGTAGCCCAGGCTCCGCACCAGCGCCTCGTGCTCGGGAGCGAGACCTTCGAGGTCCAGCCAGAGCAGGCCGGCTTCGGGGGTGTGGCTGTCGAGAAGCTCGCGCCCACCACAGACGAGGTGGCCGTCAGGCCGGAAGAGGACGGTCGAGATCATGGGTCGGGGCGCAATCTAGCACGCCCCTCAGATCGGCGGCTTGGCTCCTTCCGGTGGTGGCCGGCGGCCCCCGGGACCCCGCTGCCCCGAGAGCGGCCGCATGGGGCGGCGCACCGCTCCCCCACCGTCGCGCAGCCGCCCCAGGCCACGCAGGAACGGCTCCCGCTGCTCCGGAGAGAGCATCCCGTGGACCTCGAGCACCATCTCGACCAGGGCGCGGTCGAGCTCGGCCTGGATCCGCGAGGTCTCCGCCAGCAGCCCATCGATGCGCTCCAAGTCGGGCTCGTCTCGGGCCAGCTCACGGCGCAGCTCTTCGCGCAGAACCAGGAGACGCCGGCGCTGTCCCCACGTGCGATCGACAAAGGCCCTCTGCACCTGGACGAAGCGATCCCTCTGCTCCCCCTCGAGACCGAGCCGCGCCCCGAACCGTTCCGCGACACCCTGGAGCACCGGCGGCGGGGTCTCGTTGCGCGAGACGGCCGTGGCCCGCAGCCGCTCGACCAGCAGCATGGCCACCACCCCAACGTTGATGCCGAGGGAGAGCATCAGGGCGAGGACCAACCACCATCGCCTCATGACTCGGCCTCCGGCAGGGACAGGTCCTGTTCCAGCTCATCGAGGTAGGACTCGGCCCAGCTGTCGCTCGTCCAGGTCGGCTCGAGGCCGGCGGCCGACCCCGCGGCGCCCCGGAGCCAGCCGGCGCCGACGCCGAGAGCCACGCCGGCGATCAACGCCGAGGCGGCGCCGAGGCGGACCCAGCCGGGCATCATTCGCAGCGAGAATGCCTCGGAGCGCTCGGCGAAGGCCCTGGCCGTGACGCGGGTGGCGAAGCCGAACGGAACACGACTCGGGGACGCCGGCTCGAGCGAACGCCAAAGCCGCTCGACGCGGGCTCGCTCGGCGGCCAGGTGGGGGTCCCGCGCGCAGGCCGCGTCGAGCTGCCGCAGGCGCGGCGCATCAAGCTGGCCCGCGGCCGCTTCGAGAAGATCCTCTTCGCGAAAGTCGCTCATCGCCGTGTTCCTTTCCCTGAAACCCCTGCTCCGCCCTTCTCCTGCGCCACCTCGAGATTGCGCATCGCCCGCACCAACCGGCTCTCGACCGCGCCGAGGGTGATGCCGAGCACCTCGGCGATCTCACGATACGAGAGACCCTCGAAGCGCGCCAGCACCAGCACCGAGCGCTGGTTCTCCGGCAAGCGGTCGATCGCCCGCCGCACTTCGCGCCAGCGCTGCCGCGCCTCCAGGCTCTCATGGGGCCCGGCGCGGCCGTCGTGCGGGTCGAGACGGGGTGCCTCGGTCTCCTCGCCCTCGCCCTCCAAGCGCAGGAAACGCAGCACTTTGCGCCGGCGCAGGAGGTTCAAGCAGTGATTGACCGCGATGCGATACAGGAGCGTCGACAGCTGCCCCTGGGGCCGGAAGGTCGCGCCGCGCCGGAAGAGCTTGAGGAAGACCTCCTGGGCGGCCTCCTCGGCCTCGGCTGCTCGACCGAGAAGGCGCTCGCAGGTGCGCAGGATGCGCTCCTGATGACGTTCGACCAGGCCGGCGAACGCCCTCTCGTCACCGTCGACGGCACGGGAGAGCAGGGGCCAGTCGGGGTCCTCTGCTGCCGCCGGCTCGGGCGGGCGCCTCATCGCGGTCATCCCCTCCACGGAGCCTGGAACCCCCGACTCGCCCCGATCCTGCGCGCCGTCGCGTTGCGCTCAGGCCGAGAGGGCGTCGAGGCTGGCCAGCAAGCTCTCGGCGCTCGGGAAGCGATCGGCCGGACTCTTGGCGAGGCAGCGCAGGAGGATCCCCTCCACCACCTCCGGGATCGATGGCGCCAGGGCGCGAGGCGCGGGGGGCGTCTCATTGAGGTGCTTGAAGGCGATCTCGACCGGCGTCTGGCCGGTGAAGGGCAGGCGTCCGGTGAACACCTCGTAGAGCAGCACCCCGACCGCGTAGAGGTCGGTGCGCGCGTCCACCTCCTGGCCCTGGAGAGCCTCCGGTGCCATGTACTGGGGAGTGCCGACCAGCCAGCCCTCCTGGGTCAGCCCCAGGCCCGCGCGGGCGATCGGCCGGGCGATGCCGAAGTCCATCAGCTTGGCGTTGCCGGCCGGATCGAGGATCAGGTTGTCGGGCTTGATGTCGCGGTGGAGCACTCCCTGCTGGTGGGCCGCGGCGAGGCCGGAGAGCAGCTGCTTGCCCACCCGTAGGGCGGCGGAGAAGGGCAAACGGTCGGTCTGGTCGAGCATGTAGCGCAGAGTCACCCCCCGCACGTACTCCATCGAGATGAAATGGATGCCGTCGAGCTCGCCGAAATCGTAGGTGCGCAGGACGTTCGGGTGGGTGATCTTGCGCGCCAGGCGCAGCTCCTCCTTGAGCCGCTCGAGCTGGACCGGATCCTGCCAGGCCTCGCGGCGCAGGACCTTCAGGGCCACCAGGTCGTCGAGCTCGCGGTCGCGGGCCTTGAACACCATGCCCATGCCGCCGGCCCCGAGCTGGGCCAGAACCTCGAACCGCCCGCCGAGCAGCTTGCCCGGGCCGAGATCGGCGAGCAGGGCACTGCGCTTCATGGCCAGGGTGGGTGCCACGGCGGGCGTCACCACACCGGCGATGCGCACCGCGTCGGTGCTCTTCAAGCTGAAGAAGGGCAAGGTGGTCACCACACCCTGGTGGGATTCCGGCGTGAAGCCGGTCCTCGCCAGCAGATCCTCGAGGTCGCGCTGGACCTCCTTCGACAGCACCATCTCGCCGACGGTAGCCTCCTTGAGCAGGCTCTCGAGCTTCTGCACCGGCAGGCCCAGCAGGCTGGCGGTCAGATCCTCGCCCAGGCTCGCGGTGCCGGTGATCACCTCGCCGCCGGCCAGCACCACCAAGGGCTCAGCGAGATCGTCGAAGGCGTCCTCCCTGCTACCGAGCGCGGCCATCATCTCGCTGGCGGCGGCCACCGCTCGCACCGAGCGATCCTCCCCCTCGAAGGCGGCCAGCAGGCGATGGCCGAGCAGGGAGACCAGCCGGCCCCGCCGCGCGGCCACCGCCGCCGCGGCCCGTCGCAGGTCGCGGTTGAGCCGGGCGACCACCTCGTCGGGGGGCTGGGCGGCGGCCCGGACGTAGCGCCGCAGCTCGACGGCGACCAGGGTGACGCTCTTCTTCTGCGGTCCCTCGACCGGCAGGGCCGCCTTGCCCGGCTCGGGCAGGGTGCGCGAGAGGTCGGTCAGGTAGGCCTGCATGTCGCTCTTCTCGCGCAGGTCGGCGAGCAGCTCGTTGAAGCTCCGCGCGAGCTGGCCGACCTCGTCCGAGGTCTCGGCCACCACCCGTTGGCCGAAGTCGCCTCCACGCGCGGCCTCGGCACTCGCCACCAGGCGACGGATCGGCCGCAGCATCCGATTCGACAGGGCATAGGCCAGGCCGAGGGCGAGCAGGGTGGCAGCGAGACCGGCGATCACCAGGTCCCGGAGCAGGGTGCGGAAGGGGCCGAGCTGGCGGTCGAGGGAGGCCAGGGCCAGGGTGGCCCCCACCACCTGACCCGGGGCCCCCACCGCCTGGCCTGGGGCCTCCAGGAGCGGCGTCACCTGGGCCAGCCAGGGGCGACCGTCGAGGTTGAGCGACACACGTCGACCCTCGCCCCTGGCCAGCGCCGAAGGCGGATCCAACCGGACGAGAGAACGGGAGAGGTCCTGGGCCGTGGCGGTCTCCAGGGTCGAGGAGGGAAGCGCCTCGAACTTGCCCTGGCGCACGGCGAGGAAGACCACTTCGGTGCCACTGATCTCGGAAAGGTCGCGAGCCACTGCCTGGTCGATCCGAAAGCCGAAGGCCACGTAGCCGACGAGATCGAAACCGGTGACCATGGGCACGACAACGGCGTTGTAGAGGGCGTCCTCTTCGGGCCAGACCCCGACCGTCGGCTGGTTGCTCTTGAGGGTCGCCGCCACCAGAGGACGCTCGGCGAGATCCTGCCCGGCCGAACCCGGCCGGTCGGTGCGGGCGACCACCCGGCCGTCTGGTCCGAGCACGGCGGCGAAGTCGAAGCCGAGGTCGTTCTGGCGCAGCTCGAGCAGGTCGAGGATCGAGCTTTCCTGGGCGGTGGCGGCCCCTTCCGCCAAGTAGGCGACCAGCGTTGCATCGGCGAACGTGCGTGAGAGCTGCTTCAGCTGCTGCTTGTGCTGCTCTTGACTGTTCTCGACGGCCACGGCGCTGCGGGCGAGGGCTTCCTCGACGGCCGTGCTGGCGAGAGCCTGACCACGCAGGTAGACCGCCGCCACCGCGGCGCCCACCCCGAGCAGCACCACCATGGCCATGGCGAGGAGCAGGCGGGTGCCGAGGGAGAGACCTGTGCGGCGCTTATCCGTCATAGCGATCCCGTCCGGGCCGGGGATAGGCCTTGCCGGCCTTGTTGAGATGAGGGGGCACCCGTTCCCGGGCGAGGGTCAGACGGATCTCCGGCGGCAGCCCGCCAGCGAGGTCGATCGAGAGCGGCTCGGCCTGGGGGTGCCAGACGGTCACCCGGCCCCTGGTCCCGCCGCCGAGGCTGAACCGTCCGTCGGAGTTTGGCACCGCGAAGTGCGGGGTATCGAGCACGACGATGTAGGCCACCATCGCGTGGTGGACGTTGCAGAACACCCGGACCACCCCGGCGGCCTTGAAGGTCCAGCTCTTGCCCGGCCCCTTGTTGTAGAGGCCGAGGTCGAAGGGATTGCCCGGGGAGACCGAGAAGACGTTGTGCAGGATCGGGTCCTGGTTGGGAAAACGCACGGTGGCGCCCCGGGGCACCGGCAGCACCAAGGGCAGGAACTCCTTGCCGCGGGTCACCATCTCGTAGACCCGGCCGCTGCCGTCGACCGAGCGGGGCGGGTTGGCGGTCAGGGAGACCACGGCGTGGCGTGGATCGCCGGCCGACCGCGCGACGGGTTTGCCGGCCTTGTCCACCAGAACGATGCGACCGGAGAGGCCGCCGGTGCTCGCGGGCGCGCTCCCTCCCACCCCGGGCAGGAGGAGCCCGAAGCCGAGCAGCAGCGGGACCAGTAGCCAAGCTCTGTGCATGGGTGACGAGACGGCTGGATGCTAGCACGAGGCGTCCGTCGGTCGCGGCGAGCCGGCGTGCCGATAGAATCGCTCGCCATGCTCCAGGAACGAATCTCCCAGCTCATTGCCGGCCGCTCCCAGGAGAGCTTCGACACGCTAGCTCTGGCGGCCTTCGCCTTCCAGGCCGAACGCGTCGAGCCCCTGCGGGCCCTCTGCCGCCGGCGCGGCATCGACCCCGCGGCCCTCGCCGACTGGCGCCAGGTGCCGATGGTGCCGACCTCGGCGTTCAAGACCCTGGTCCTGCGCTCGGCGCCCGAGGAGGCGGTCTTCCGCTCGAGCGGCACGACCCAGGGAGCGGCGGCCCGCAGCGCCCACTACCACGGCTTCCTCGACCTCTATCGCCAGACCATCGACGCCAGCTTCCCCGGCTCTTGCCTGCCGCCGGGCGGGGCTCCGCTGTCGATCCTGTCCCTGATCCCGCCGCGCACCGACCTGCCCGACTCGAGCCTTTCCTTCATGATCGACCACGTGCTCGCCCACTTCGGCGGCCCGGGCACGGCCGTCGCGTTCGGCGCCCGGGGCCTGGACGGCCAGGCCCTGCGCTCCTGGTGCTCGGCCCGCCAGCGGGACAAGCGGCCGGTGCTGATCCTCGCCACCGCGCTCTCTCTGCTCCAGGCCCTCGAGCGGCTGGGGCGGCTTTCGCTGCGCTTCCGCCTGCCGGCCGGCTCGGTGGTCTTCGAGACGGGTGGCTTCAAAGGCCACGACCGGTACATCGAACCGGGCGAGCTGCGCGACCTTCTGGAGCAACGGTTGGGGGTCCCGGCGGCCTCGGTGGTGCGCGAGTACGGCATGACCGAGCTCACCAGCCAGTGCTACACCGGAGCTCTGCGGGGCGAGGACCCCGAACTCTTCGTGGCGCCACCTTGGATGCGGGTGCGCGTGCTCGAGCCGGAGACCCTCGAGGAGGCGCCGCACGGGACCGCTGGCTTGCTGGCTCTCTTCGACCTGGCGAACCTCTCCTCCGCGGTCCACGTGCTGACCGAGGATCTCGGCGTCGCCGAGGGCGGGGGGTTCCGTCTGGTCGGTCGCGCCGGCGGCGCCGAGCTCCGGGGCTGCTCGCTGGCCGCCGAGGAGCTGGCTGCGGGCGACCGCTGAACCGTCAGGAGGAGCGGAGCCGGGCGATCTCGGCTTCGAGCTCGGCGATCCGGCGGTCCTTCTCGGCGAGCTGGTCTTGCCAGTCGGAGAGCGCTGGTTCCTGGCCGCCACCTTGGCCGGCCTGATCCCGGAGCCGCTCGTCTAGGACCCGCAGATCGGCCACCAGCGGCGCCTCGCCGAAGGGGCCGGCGCTCGTGACGAGTGTGGTCGTGGCGCGCCGCAAGCGATCGGGCCGCCGATCTCCGAGCAGAAGCAGGCCCGAAGGGGTCCGCACGGCCGCGAGGGAGAGGGGGGTGCGCGCAGGCGAGGCGGGCAGGAGCCCCGACGCTGCCGCCGCTCCCTGGGCACGGGCCGCAAGGAGCAGGTCGAGAAGGGGGGCCGCGCTCGCCTCGGCGAAGAAGGCCGCGAGGGTGCCTCCCTCGGAGACCCGAGAGAGAAGATCGGCGTCCTCACCGGCCGCCGCGAGCACCCGTCCGCGGGGGTCGCATAAGAGCAGGAGATCGATGCCGAAGCTGCTCAGTTGACCGCCGTGGGAACGGCCAGCCCGAAAGGCGCGATGCTGGCGTCAAAAGTCTCGCCGGCTGCCGAGACCATCCGGTAGGCTCCTTCCATCGAGCCCACAGGCGTCGGTAGGGGGCAGTAGCTGGTGTACTCGAAGCTGGCGCCCGGGGTGAGCAGCGGCTGCTCGCCGACGACGCCCGGCCCAACCACCCGCTGCACCTGGCCGTTGCCGTCGGTGATCACCCACTCGCGGGCGACCAGTCGGGCAGCCTCCTCCCCCAGGTTCGAGATGCGCACGCGGTAGGCGAAGAAGTAGTAGTCATCCCGCGCCGAGCTGCGCTCGGGAACGTAGAGACTCCGGGCCTCGACGCGGATCCCGCGGGTGATCGCCTCGCTGCTGTTGTTCGCCATAGGAATCGTCCGATTCGGGCGGTATTATCCTCTCATGCCTGATCTCGAGCGAATCTACGACGTGGCCAAGGCCGAGGAGCTGCTACGCCAGTCGGCCGAGGCCCCGGTCCTCTTTTTCAAGCACAGCCTCACCTGTTCGATCTCCCAGGCGGCCTTTCGGGAGCTCGAGCAGTTCCTCGCCAGCCAGGCCGAGAGCGACACGCGCTACGCCCTGATCGAGATCCAGCGCGCCCGCGAGGCGTCGAACCATCTGGCCTCGGCGACTGGCGTCAGACACGAGTCCCCGCAGGCGATCCTGGTCAAAGACGGCCAGCCGGTGTGGCACGCCAGCCACTGGGCGATCGACCGCGCTGGCCTTTCCCAGGCCATCCACGGTGCTTCTTAGCCGTCCGGGATCTCGAGCACTTCGAGCAAGCGGTTCCGTTCCAGGTCCCAGACCGCGACGGTGAGGGGCAAGGGGTGGGCGAGCTGGTGCCGGAAGGCGGCCAGGGCGGGCTCGAGCTCGTCGCGACGGAGCCTCGCTCCAGCGGCCGGCGCTCCCGCCGGGCTCGGAGACACCAGCACCAGTGCAGAGTCCTCAAGGCTCCAGGCCCCCGGCTCGAGACCGGGCGCGGCGGCTAGGCGAGGAGCCGGGCGCCTCGGAGCGTTCGCCAGCCAGGCGCCCGGCCTGCCCCAGGCCCGGTGGTAGAAGCGTCGCCGGGACGCGGCGTAGACGTCGTCCCGCGAACCGGGGCGGGCGGCATGGCCCCAGGCGTGGACGACACGAGACGCCGGCACCTGGGCGATGCGCAGACCCTGCCGACGGGCTCGGCGGAGCCAGTCGGTCTCCTCGAAATAGAGGAAGTAGCCCTCGTCCCAGGGACCCACGCGGTCGAGGGCACCTCGGTGCGTGGCGAGGAGAGCACCGGACAGCCCCTCGACCGCGACCGGAGCCCCGGCCTCCCAGACCCGACGCCAACGAGCGACCTCGCCGCGGAGGAAGTGCGCCGCGGCCCTCGGCGAGCGAGCACCTCGGCGGCGCGCCAGCTCGGCGGCTGGTGTCTGGTGGTCGGCGGGAGGCAGGAGGAAGGGGCCGAGGGTGAACTGGGGACCGACGACGGCCCAGCCGGCTTCGAGGGCTGCGACCAGGGCCTCGAGAGACCTCTCCTCGAAGCGCAGGTCCGGGTTGGCGAGGAGCACAACCTCACCGCTCGCTTCGGCCACGCCGCGGTTGAGACCGGCCGCGTAGCCTCGGTTGGGCTGGAGGATCAGCCGGTCGGGCCGTGCTCGCGCCGTGAGGTCTCCTCCCTCTGACCCTTCCGAGTGATCGACCACGATGGCCTCGGCTTCGAGCCCCGCCGCCGAGGCCGAGCGCCGGAAGGTCTCGAGGCAGGCCCCCAGCCAGGCTCCCGAACGAAAGGAGACCGCCACCAGGGAGACTCTCAGCGCTCCGCCCTCCAGGCCCCTTCCGCCACCCAGCTCAGGGCTGCCTCGGCGGCGGCAGCGGCCTTCTGCTCGGTGTAATCCTCGGCGCGCAGGAGGCCGGCGTGCCGCATCCGACGCCAGTGGTCCGTTCGCGTCAGGGCTTCTCGCGCCGCGTGGGCGAAGGCTTGCGGGCTGTCGGCAGGAACCAGGGTCGCGGCGCCGCGGGCGAAGCTCCGGAAGCAGGAGACGTCCGAGGCGACCACCGGCAGGCCGCAGGCGAAAGCCTCGAGCACAGGAAGACCGAAGCCCTCCTGCTCCCACGACGGCGCCAGTAGGAGGTCACAGCTCTGGATCAGTGCGGCGACCGCCGAAGGCTGGAGGTGGCAGTGGTACTCCTCTGGAAGGGCCTGCTCCTTCTCGGCCTCGGTGAGCGGCCACTGGGACAGGCGCACCAGCCGGCAGTCGAAGCCGTCCTGACGCAGGAGGTGCACTGCCTCGAGCGCCGTGGCGACGCCCTTCCAGTCGATCTCGAAGGGCCCTGTGACCAGGATCCGAGGGCGGCGGTGAGGACGCAGCCGGCCAAGTGGACGCATGAAGGCCTCGAGCGGCTGGGGGACCACTCGCGCCGGCCGCCCGTACTCGCGTCGCAGGTGCTCGGCTAAGTGCGGCGCCACACAAAGGGCCGGCAGCTCGTTTCGGTAGGCGGCGCGGATCGCCGCGTGTTCGGCGCCGTTGTGCGTGTAGGTGTACTCGAGTCCCTGGCAGTAGTGGACCGCCTCGCGGGCGGGAGCACGGCGGGCCGCCCCGATGGTGGTCCAGAAGGTCGCGACCACGACGTCCGCCTCCGGCAGCTGCGCCGGGACGAGGTCGGCGACCTGGCGGAATCGCGCCTCGAGAGCCATCCAATCCGGGCGGGGCTCACGGCTGACCACGGTGCACTCGTGGCCCCGGGCCGCGAGGAGATTCGCCTGCCGGAGAACCACCTTGACACCGCCGAAGAGACTCGTCCCCTCGAGCAGGTAGACGATGCGCATCGGCTCACTCAACGGCGGGCGCAGCTAATCGCGGACCAGGGCGTAGCGGCAGTTGCGGCAGAGGAAGCGCTCCGGGGGCTCCTCGAGCCCGTAGACCCAGCGCCGGGCCTGCGCCATGGCCGGCCCGGCCAGGACCTCGTCGACAGTTTGGGTGTTGAGGTCGCCCAGCACCACGCTCTCGTTGTAGTCCTGGCAGCAGAGCACCGCCCTGCCCTGGGGTGTGACGTGCAGGTGCTGGAGTGGCCGCGATCCCACGTACTCGCAGCCGGCGAGCTTGCGGCGGTTGCCGGCCGCGGATAGCCCGATTGTCAGGTAGCCGGCGCGGTCGTTAACCTCGAAGTACTTGGCCGTGAACCGGCTATCGGTGTAGCGGTCACGGATCGCCTGGAAGTCGGCCTGGTGAGCCTCGGAGCCGGTTCCGAGGACCACGATGTCCATCTGCTGGGCCACCTGGCGGGCGGCCGCGTAGTCGACGTGCTTGAGCACCAGGTTGAGATGGGCCTTGCCTCGATCCTTCTGGTAGCGCTCGGCATCGAGGGTCGAGAGGTTGATGGAGAGGAACCGCAGGCCACCGAGCTCGATCAGCCGGTCCACCCGCTCCGGGGTCAGTCCGGTACCGTTGGTCAGGACCGCGGGCGGTAGCCCGGCCTCCTTGAGCATCGCCACCAGCTCCACGAAGCGAGGGTCGGCGGTCGGCTCGTTGTAATTGATCATGAACACAGCTTCGATCGTCGAGCGGTAGGGCGCCAGTTGGTGGACGATCCTCTGATACAGCTCCGTGGGCATCAGGTAGGTCTCGCGGGGGGCGATCGAGACCGGGCAGAAGTAGCACGACTGGTTGCAGTGGGTGTTGGACTCGAGGGAGACGTACTTGAGCAGGTAGCGTCGCGAGAGATCCTCGCCGGGAGGCACCAGCCAGCCGGCCTCGGCCAGCGGCCGAAAGGTGGCTTCCGGGAGGTGAGATGCCGGGACCGCACCGGCCAGGATCGCCCGCAGCTCGGCGTAGCCCGGTTCGGCTTCGAGCAGGGTACGGTCGGTGAGCGGGTTGTAGACCCGATCCGGACCGATGTGGATGAAGGGACTCGCGATCCAGGCGAGGTCAAGGGCGGGCGCCGGGGTCTCGATGCCCGGGAGCACGGTGTCGATGGTCATCGGCATTCCTATCCAGCCACCGCCCGAGCCTCGAGGGGAACCGCCTCGTACGCCGCGGGCCAGGTCCAGTCGTGCTCCATGCGCACGATGCCGAAGGCGTACTCGGGGCTCTCCACGGCGAAGGCGGCGCGGAGAATCTTCTGGTCGTAGATGTGGAGCCCTGCCTCGTCGAGCAGGAAAACGTAGAGAGTGTACTCACCCTTGACGAGGGGAAGCTCGGGTAGCTCGAGACGGGCTTTGTAGCGACGCTGGCCGGTGGCGGGTGGATGGCCGTCGAGGTGGGTGGCGAAGGAGGCGACCTCGATCTCGTCCACACGGTTGAGCCCGACTCCGAGATGGTAACGACGGCGGGGATCGTCGCTCTCCCATTCGACCTCGAGGCGCCAGCGCTCGCCGGGGCGGTAGCGCCGCTCGGTGTCCAGGAGGCGCGCGGCGAGCAGGTGGCCGGGCGCGCCGACCGCCGGGGGCTGCTCCGGGGCCGCGCTGGCGCTCGCCTTGCGCACCAGGAAGTGCTCGTACTCGCGCACGACGTGGCCGGCGTCTCCCAGGGCCTCGACCTTGCCGCCCTTGAGCCAGAGCGCTCGCTGGCAGAAGGCCGAGACGTAGTACATGGCGTGGGAGCAGAAGAGCAGGCTCTTGCCGCTCGCCACCAGGGCGAGGAGACGGTCGACGCACTTCTTCTGGAAATAGCCGTCGCCCACCGACAGGGCCTCGTCGATGATCAGGATGTCAGGGTCGACCTGGGTCGCGATCGCGAAGCCCAGTCGCATGGCCATGCCGGTCGAGTAACACTTCACCGGCTGGTCGATGAAGTCACCCAGCTCACTCCAGGCGATGATCTCCGGCAGCTTCTCGCGCAGCTCCTGACCAGAGAGTCCGAGCATTGCGGCGTTGAGCGCGATGTTGTGGCGGCCCGTCAGCTCCGGATGAAAGCCCGAGCCCAGCTCGAGGATTGAGGCGACTTTGCCACGGGTCTCCAGGGTTCCCGAGCTGGGATGGACGATCCCGGCGAGGATCTTGAGCAGGGTGGACTTGCCGGCGCCGTTCTCGCCGATCACTCCCAGGCTCTCCCCCGGCGCGAGGTCGAAAGTGACCTCCGACAGGGCCACGAACGGGCGGTGGCGGGGGGAGCCGGTGACCAGCTCCAGAGCCCGGTCCCAGCCGCGCGCGTAAGCGCGGTAGCTCTTGGACAGGTTCCGAGCCCGGATCACCGGTGTCGCCATGGGCGGAGATTGTAACCGCGGCGCTTCCGGGCACCGCCTTCGGTGCCCGGAAGGAGGGAGGTTCCTCCGCCTCAGCGGCGGGACCCCAACACGTAGGCCGGGTCGTTCGACCGGTTGATCACGACCTGGCCGGCGGCGATCAGTTGGCCTCCCACTACTTGGATCTCGACCGAGAAGGGATCAGCCGTGCCCCCGGCCGGCAGGGGATGGGCACCTGGATTGATCTGGCGCACAGCTCCAGCCGGCACGAAAAAGTCGTTGGTACGGCCCAGCTCGGAACCGTCCACACCGTGGTAGATCAGAGTGTAGACCGCGAGGTCGGTTCCCGGGTTGAGCAACCAGAGCGTGGTGCTCGCCTCGCCGTCCTGCTGGCGCAGGCCCGTGAGGAAGCTCCGCTGACCGCTGCTGACGATCTCCTGCTCGTTGCGTGCCGGCATGAAGAAGCCATAACGGTTGGAGGGGCCACCGTTCTGGTAGGTCTCGCCGTGGATCATCGGGAAGGAGCCGTTGGCCCCATCACTGTCGAAGGTGAGCAAGCCGACGTTGTTGTTGAGCCCGAAGAGGGTCGACAGCACGTTGGTGATGCGCTGGGTCTCGTTGGGCAGCAGGGTGATCGTCTGCGGAGCCGAGGGGGTCGCGTTGGGCCCCAGGTTGCGATAAGTCACGTCGAGCTGCATCACATCCGGGGTCGGGTTGGCCAGCAGAACGTCGGACTGGAAGAGGGCGTTGTTGAACGCGGGCGTGCTGGAGGCCGCCAGCAGGTAGATCTTGGCGAGGTTGCTCTTGCTGGCCTGGACGAACGACGGATCCTCGGTTCCCAGCCGGATCAGGTCGGTGTAGGCCACGAGATCGTTGCCAGCAGTCTGAACCACCTCGACCCGGAAATCCTCGAGACCCTGCACGCCGTAGTCGTCGCGCAGCTCCTGGGGCTGGAATTGCTTCTGTCCCCAGGGGCCAATGCCCAGCTCGGCGCTCTGGCTGAAGACGTTGCCCAGGCGATCGGTGAAGCGCAGGCGATAGAGGGCCGGCGTCTGGTGGGAGTTGGTCAGGCCGAAGAGGCTGAGCCGCTCGTTGGTGTCATGGAGGCCGAGGATCACCTGGCGACCGTTGGCACCCCCGAGGGCGTCGATCTCCGTCAGGGTGAGGCCGGGGATGAGCTGGCCGTAGGTGCTGCCGTCGGCCTGGAACGTGCGGTTCAAACCCGAGGCGACCGGCTCGAGCGAGCTGTTCTTGGCCACGATGGCCAGGAAGCCAAAGGTGTTTGTCCGGTTGAAGAGGGCCTGGACGCAGTCAGCCACGAACAGGGTGCCCTTGGCTGGAATGGTGCGCGTGACCACCGGCGGGTTGTCCTCGGCCACCAAGCCGCGCTTGCGGAAGGTGATCTCCACTTGCATCGCCGTGGTGCCGGGGTTGGTGACGTAGAGGTCCGTGGTCTGGACGATGGTGCCCTCGGTGTCGGCGACCCAGGGCAGGATCAGGGTGCGGTCCGTCACTGCCGGCTGGCTGATCTCGAACAGCCGGTTGGCGGTCGAGGTGTTGTTCTGACCGTCGCGAGCCGTGAGCGTCACGGTGAACGGCCCGGCCTGGTCGAAGGTGTGGGTGACGGTCACGCCGCTGGCCGAGTCGCCGTCGCCGAAGTTCCAGTCGTGGCTGGAGGTGTTCGTCGAAGTCGAGGTGAAGGACACCGACTGCCCGACGTCCGCACGACAGACGAAAGCGTCACAGGGGGCTGAGGTCGTGAACGAGGCGGCCGGGCAGCTCGCGCCGCAGCCGCTGCCTCCGCCCACCACGACGGAACGGGTCGTCGAGGCGGTGCAGAAGCCGAAGGAGCAGGAGGTGTCGGGCTTGCTGATCTGCAGCGTCACCGTGTAAGTGCCCGCCTGGGTGTAGGTATGGCTCGCCTGGGCGCCACCACCCGTGGCGTTGTCGCCGAAGTTCCAGGAGTAGGCCGTGGGGCTGCCCGTCGAGGCGGCCGCATCGAAGCTGACGCTCTGGCCAACGGCGGGGCTGGCAGGACTGAAGGTGAAGCTGGCCGCGAGGGTGCCACCACCACCAGTGGTCTGGTTGATGGTGACGCCCTTGTTGGCAGTGAGGCCGGAGCTGCCGGAGCAGCCGCCGGTGCCGGCCGTGACGCTGATGGTCTTGCTGCCGGCGCTGGCGAAGCTGACCTGGATGCTGGCGCCGGTGCTCGAGCCGTTGATGGTGCCATCCGCCGGCACGGTCCAGTTGAAGCTGCTCGGCTGCGGTGAGCAGTTCGACACGGTCGCCGAGTAGCTCAGGGAGGCACCGACGTTGCCGCTCGAGGGACCGGTGACGCTGAGCGCGGGAGGATTACCGCCACCCCCGGTGGAAAGGCTGATCGGGCGGTGGGTGAAGGTGTTGGACTCGGCCCCCCGGCGGATCCTGAGCTTGGGGGAGAAGGTCCCGACTCCGTAGGAGTGGCTGGTCGCGGGGGTGGTGCGGTTCGCCTGCTCGAACTGGCCGTCACCGTCCCAGTCGTAGTCGTAGAAGTCAGGGTTGCCCTGCGAGTTGTCCGTGAAGTTGATCGTTCCGGCATTGCCGAAGCAGCCGGTGCCGGTGCAGAAGAGTCCTTGCGCCGCGAAGTCAGCGATCAAGGGCGCGACCTGGGTGATGTTGACGCCGAGAGGCGCGCTCGTGCGGGCTCCCTCGATGCAGTTCTTCACTTGCACGGTCACCTGGTAGGTGTTCACGGCCGCATAGCTGTGAGAGGGGTTGGGGCCGGCGATCGGGTCGTTGGAGAAGATCCCCGAGGTGGTGCAGCCGGTCGGGAAGGTGCTGCCGTCACCGAAGCTCCAGCACCACTCGGTAGCACCCGGTACGTTGACGTGGAACTGCACCGTCCCGCCGGTGAAGGCATCGTTGGTGGGAGTGAAGGAACCTGCCGACGGCAGCGTGGGCAGAGCGTTGAGAGTCAGGCTCGGGCTGGTGGCCTGCGCCGTGCCCGCGGTGTTGGTGGCCGTCACGGTCGCGTTGTAGGTGCCGGCGGCCGCCCCGGTGCTGTTCCAGATGAAGGGGTTGACGTTGCCTGCGGTCGCCGTCGGCGGGAGGCTCGGTTGGCCGACTGTCCACGACAGGGTCGGGGTCGGGAAGCCAGTCAAGTTGGTGGCTGTGAACGTGATGGGCTGGCAAACGAAGGCCGGGTTCGGCGACACGGTGACACTCGCGACGGTCGGCGTGGGATCGAGAACGGTGATGTTCTGGGTGTCAGAGTCGTTGCCGAAGTTGTTGGTGACCGCCAGCGTCACCTGCTTGCTGCCCGGCGTTGCGAAGACGACGCCGGTCGGGTTCTGCTGTGTGGAGCTCCCCGGGGTTCCGCCCTGGAAGGTCCAGCTCCAGGTGTTCGGCACCCCGATCGAGGTGTCCTGGAAGCTCGCCGGCTGCCCGGCGTAGAGCGGGTTCGGGCTGTAAGTGAAGGAGGCAGTGGGTGGTCCGCCGCTGGTGAGCTCGTGGATGTCGAAGATACCCAGGGCCGCGCGATAGAAGTAGCGACCGCTGAACTTGCCCATCCGGGGCATGACCCAGTTGAACCCGGTGGGATTACGCCGGTAGTACCAACCCCAGTATCCCGTGGGCTCGCCGCCGACGAGTCCGGGCGGAGGCGTGATGTCGAACGGCGCACCCGGGTTGCTGACGTCGAAGAGCCACTCGGTCTGGAGGCCGGAGTTGCAGCGATCCACGTGGCCGAAGTAGACGAACCGTCGGCCGTCTGACTCCGAGTAGGTCACGAAGAGGCCCGCGCCGCTCGAAGGCATGGCGAAGGTCCAGTTCGGCGAGCCGAGCCCCGAGCAGCTGGCAGTCGAGATGCAACTCACGTTGTAGATACGAGCCTGGGTGCCGCTGCCGGAGGTCACACGGGTCGCCAGGTAGTAGCTCGAGCCCGCACGCCACAGGGCGACTCCGTGGATGAACTCCGAGCCGGTCACGGTCAAGACCTGCACCGGAGCGGCTGGATTGGAGACGTTCCAGATCTCGAGCCCCTGGGCGACCCCTCCCGAGGAAGCAACGACGAAGGACGAGGTACCGCTGGTCACGCCATCGATGTAGCTGAAGCTGGAGCGACTGCCCACCCGGCCCACGTAGACTCCACAAGTGCTCGTGGGCGTGTCCTCGGTGCAGAGAGTGGTGCGGGCCTGGGCTAGTGAGAGGTTGTAGACCAGCAAGCCATCGCCCTTGGTCGCAGTGAACGCGTAGTCGGCACCGCCGATGTTGGTCGCCCAGACCTGCTGGACGTTCTTGTCCGTGTCGGCGTACCGCGCGGCCGGTGAGGTCTTGGAGGTGGTGTTGAATACCGCGAGCCCAGCAGCGATGCCGTTGGTGCCCAAGGCAACCGCAACGACGTTGTCATTGCCCGGGGGAGCATCGACGTCAAGGACGGGGCGAGCCAGGTGAGGATCCGTGGTCCAGACCGGAAAAGCCGCCCGGCCAATGGCGGCGGAGCGGGTCGGGCTGGCCGGATTCGCCGCGTTCCAGATATGGAGGCCGGTGTCGACCGCAGCGAAGATCCAGCTGTTCTCGATGTCGAGGGACACCCAAAACGGCGCTGCAGTCTCGAGAGGCCCAGGCGGCGGGTCGAACTCGTCGAAGTCCGTGCTGTCGCGGTCCGTAGGCAGCACACCCGTATCGACCGGTCGTAGCTCTCCCCACACGGCTGCCGGCACGCCCTTGGCCGGCGCACGGCAGCTGAGGTACTGGCAGGTCAGGTCTTCGTCGCAGGGGGTCTGAGCGCTGGCGATCTGCGGCATAGCCGTTGCTAGGAATGCGACGGCCAAAAAGCTGATGCAGCATGAAGCCTTCGAGGGGTGCTTCGAGTTCATCTTCTGAAGGTCCTTACGCTGATTCCGGTCGGGATTGATCAGGTGGGTCGCACCGGCTGATGCGATCCGCAGGCTCTCGGGAGAGCCGCTCCAGTACGCCGCCCGCCGCCGCGGGAGAAGTGCTGCAAGGGCCCCTCGCTGGGGAGAAACTGGGAGGGTCCCGAGGGACCCTCCCAGGCGAAGCTTAGTTGCAGGCGACCGGATCCGGAGCACCGTCGCAGATCGGGAGGAGCACGTCGGACGCACCCGCCGGATCGGTGACGTTGTCGAGCTGGAGCGCATCGAAGCCGACGCTGAAGCGACCGTTGGCATCCATCACCGCGGTCACCCAGTTCTGCATGATGGGCTCGAAGGGAACCTGGCTACCGGCAACCGCGTTGTTGAGGTTGAGGTAGAGCCAGCCGAAGTCGAACGGAATCGGGAAGTCGGCGCCGCCGACGGCCGTACGCTGAGCTTCCCAGGGGAAGGGGATCAGCGAGGTGCCGGGGATCGGCGGAGAGAACGGGCTGGACGACGGAACGTCCGGGTTCTCCTGCTCGTCGAAGATCACGATCTGGTTCTGGCTGAGCGGGAACGGGCTCGGCGCAGTCAGAGCGCAGCTGAACGGAGCGATGGAGCGCTTGGAGTCGCGCCACACGAGCAGGTCGGTGCCACCGTCGAACACGCCACCGTTCAGGTAGCGGACGCCGTAGGTGGAGCCGAGGCCCTCACGCTGGTCGTCACCACCCGGGCAGTAGCGGCGGTAGAAGGTGTAGTTGCCGGCGCCGAGGGTGTTGCTGGCCTCGACGTGGACGAGGGTCTCGCCCTGGGCGAAGTTGTTGTCGGAGTCGACGTAGAAGTAGTCGCCCCACAGCTGGTTGATGTTGTTGGCGTCACCGTTGCCGCCCGCGATGAAGTAACCGGCGGCGCAGTCATCGGGGAAGCGCAGGGTGCAGAAGTTGGCGTTGTCGATCGTGATGTAGCCACGAGCCACGAAGTCGCCATGGTCCACGCCCGAGCACAGGTTGCCGAACACCGCCGAGGCCTGGCCGGTATGCGCCGCCTGGATGTGGTCGAGCAGGATCGCCGGCAGGCTGGGCAGCGGCAACTGGTCGTTGCAGCTGGTGGAGCCGGGGCCGACACCGGAGATCGGGTTGGTGGTCAGCGAGAACACGCCACGGGGGCTGATCGCCGTGCTGCTGTGCGACGTCGACGGGACCGTACCGTTGGTGAAGAGGTCACGCAGGTTGAACGTGACGACGTCATAGCCGGTCAGGAACACGTTGAAGTCGAGGGTCGGCACCGAGAGATCGGTCCACAGGGTGACGTGGGCGATCGCCGGAGCGGCCGACGCGTTGTTGATGGAGAACAGGGTGGTGACGCCACCAGGGGCGCCAAGGTTCACTTCGAAGTACGGAAGCAGCAGGGTCGCCGCCGGCACGTCGTCAATCGTGCCGATCTCAGCGATGGCCTGTCCGCCCAAGGCCAGCAGGCCGAGCAGGGCGACACTCAGGACAGTCTTCTTCATAATGAGAAATCTCCTCGAAACACGAGTGGTTGTTTCCCGTCAAACTTCACTTGATTCTCTCCCGCCCACCGCCCCTGACTGGACATCCCTCGATCTGTCCTGTGAGAGCCGATCACCTCCGGTCTAAAGAGTCGTAATCCGGGCGACTATAGCCGAGTCAAGGCCGAAAGTCACTCCCGTACTCGGACGAGAGCTACTCGTCATTCCGAGCCGGGTTGCTCTCGGCGTTTTATGCCGTTGCACTATAGAGCCGCCTTCGGGGGCTGTCAAGCCCCCGGAGGGTGGTGAGCCGCGGCGGGGTCAGCGAGGCCGGGGAATCGGCTTGAAGGCGGCGAGGCCGCCGCTGTTGGGGCAGCGATCGGGGTCGAAGTAGGCACTGGACTCGTCGGCGAAGTTGACCACCACCTCGTCCCCTGCCTGGCCGTCCAGGTCGGCCAGCTGGATCCGGTAGCCGCGGCACCGGCCACGGGGCTTGACCAGCTCGGGCGAGAGCTCCTGCCGGAAGCTGCCGTCGCTCTCGCCGAGGAAGGTGAGCATGTCCCCATCCCCGTCGACTCCCACGATGTCGAGGTTGCCGTCTGCGTCGAGATCGCCGACACCGATGGCGTAGATGGCGAGACGCCCATCGCGGGCGAAGACGATGCGGCGCTCCCAGCCCACGGGTCGGGCGTGGAGAATGTCGATGCCGGTGCGCCAGACTCCGAGCTCGAAGGAGACGTAGGACAGGGCCAGGTCGTCTCGGCCGTCCCGGTCGAAGTCCTCCGCCACCACGCTGCGGACGTACGCCCCAGGCCTGACCTCCGGCACGTCGACGGCGGTCCAATCCTCCCCTGCTCGATCGCCCAGGTTCACCAGGTCCCGGCGCATCATCCGGTTCGAGGCGGTGACGAAGTCGATGCGCCCATCGGCGTTGAAGTCTCCGACGTCGATCGCGTCGCCGAACAGCTGCTCGGTCCCCTCGCCATCCCATTTCTTGACCCACGAGCCATCGCCCTGGTTGAGGTACACCACGGGGCCATCCGAGACGAAGGTCACCTTGCCGACGCCCTTACGGCGCTGCTCGTTGGACTGGGCCCCGCCGAGCTTTGGCCCTTCACCGAGGGCCAGGATGTCGAGCCGGCCGTCACCGTTCCAGTCGACCAGCTTGAGGGCGCGAGAGCTGAAGGCCGTCTCTCCTTCCCCCTGGCCGGGCACCTGGTAGTCAAGACCCCTGGACCAGTCGGAGAAGTTGCCCGAGCCGTCGTTGACGAGGGCGCGTACGCCGCGCAGGTGGATGGCCAGAACGATGTCGAGATGACCGTCGCCGTTGAGGTCCCCCACGGCGACGTCGCCATAGTCGAAGGGGGCCTTGAAGCTGGCCGTCCGCCACGGCGTCCAACTCCCTTTGCCGTCGCCCAGGAAGATGATCGGCAGGCCCCCCATCTTGCGCGGCGGGGCGTGCACGATGTCGATGAAGCCGTCCTCGTTCAGGTCGGCCAGGACGAAGCCATTACGCCACTGCCCCTCGGCCGGAAGTCCCTGGTCGAAGCGCTGGAAGAACAAACGGTCCTCGGTCTTGGCCTCGATCTGGTAGGTGGCTGCGATGCGGGCGAGATCGGCGGGGTCGGGCTCGGTCTTGACCGGCGGGCGGCTGCGCTCGGTCACCCGATAGACCTTGACGTAGAACCAGTCATCATCGGCACCCACGATGTCGACCTCGACCCCCAGGTACTTGACCCGAGTCTCGGAGATCCAGCGGTACTTGCCCTCGTAGCGCTTCATCCTCTCGACGTAGAACTGGTTGCCGAGCTCGTCCTCGAGCCAGACGCCGTCGGGCGGCTCGATCCCGGAGCGCTGGCGCTTGGGCTGCGCCGCAGGCTCGGCCCCGGTGTCGACCTCTTTCTTGACGTTCTCCGGCAGCTGCTCGAGGGTGGAGCCGGTCTTGCCGAGCTCGCCGATCCGCGGCGGGGGCTTCGGGTCACTGGCAGCTGGTGCTGCAGGAGCGGCGATCGCCGGGCCGGCAGATGGCGCCGAACCGGCCTGATCGGTGGTTCGGGTGGGGGGCGTGTGGCTGCAGGCTCCCAACCCGACAACGAGCAGGCCAGCGAGGACCAGACGGCCCCAGGGGCCCGAGCATGAGGTCAAACGCATCGACAACTTCCTTTCCTGAGATCGAAATAGAACCGCGTCGGCTCGAAGGAAGCAAACGACGGGCCATCATCCCTGGCCACCCTCCTTCGAGACGTATCTGTATTACAGCTCATCGACGAAGGAGGGCTGGAGACGCCGGAAGAGCCACCACCCGAGACCGAGGAGAAGGACCGCCGTCAGTGCCAGAGTGGCCAGTCCAGGCACCCCCGCCCCTCCCCTGCCGAGGAAAGCGCTGCGGTACAGGGCGACCAGAGCGGTGAGCGGGTTGTGCTCGACCCACGGGCGGAAGGTCGACGGCACGAGGCCCAGAGGGTAGACGATCGGCGTCAGGTAGAACCAGCCCATGAAGACCATCCCCAGGATCTGGGCGATGTCACGGAAGAAGACGTGAAGGGCCGCGAGCACCAGCGCGAGCCCGAAGGTCAAGGCCAGTTGCAGCGGTATCGCCAACAGCAGCCAGCCCAAGCTGGCCCAGGAGAGCTCCCCTCGCACGGCGAGAATGGCCGCGAAAAGGACGCCGCCGATGGCTGCGTGCAAAAGACCCGAGAGCACCACCGTCGCCACCAGCAGCTGGGAGGGGAAGCGCAGCTTCTTGACCAGGGGAGCGTTGTCGGTGATCGCCGTCGAGCCGCGGAGCACCCCTTCATGGACCGCTGTCCAGGGCAAGAGGCCGCAGAACAGAAAGACGGCGAAGCTCGAGGTCCGCTCCCCGGTCAAGGGCACGCGCATCACGGTCGAGAAGACAAAGCCATAGAGCAAGAGCTGCCAGAGGGGCTGGAGCAAGGACCACAGGAAGCCGAGCAGCGAGCCCGCGTAGCGCGCCTCGAAATCGCGATGGACCAGCTCTCGGAGCAAGAAGAGGTGTCGTTGCATGGCGGGGTGGGCCGCCGGTCCAGCGGCCGCCGCACTCTACAGGTTCCCCCGGGAGGCGTCCAGCCGGCCGTGCTTGACTTCCCCTTGGGCACGGTGTACCTTCCCGAGTTGAGACCCAGCGATATGTTGAACCGACATTTCTGGTCCCCCTGAGAACGGCGAATGTCCACGGTCTACAAGATGCGTCCGGTCAAGCTGATCGGCCGGAAGATCCGCCAGCTGCGCAAGGCGCGTAATCTCACCCAGACTGAGCTGTCGGCGCGGATCGGCATCCAGCAATCCGATCTCTCGCGTATGGAGAAGGGGGAGTACCGGGTCAGCCTCGATACCCTCTTCCGGATTCTCTCCGAGTTCGAGATGAGCTTCGGGGAGTTCTTCGACGAGATGGCCCGCGAGTCCCTCTCCGACCGCGACCTACGCCTCCTCCACGAGCTCCAGACCCTGGACGAAGGCTCTCGGACCGAGGTAGAAAGCTTGATCGCCCAGCGCATCGAGTCTGCTTCCTCCCCGCGTGGTGCCATTCGCGACCTCAACTGGCCTGCCCGTAGCCCGGAGCGGGCTTGAAGCCACCCTCTGACCCGGAATTGGCGATGAGCCCAGCCGTGGACCGACCGCTCGACACCTTCGAGGCCCTCCAGGCCCGAGGCCAGGCCGCTTTCGAGCTCGGCCACCTCGACGAGTCGGCCCAGCTTCTGTCGGAGGCTCTCGCCTGGGCACAAGTGCAGGGCGACCAGCGCCGTATCGATCTCGCCTTCTGCAACCTGAGCAGCGTCGACCTCAGCCGCAACCCGTTCGCCACGATCGGCCCGGAGACCATGAACCGGTTGCGCGAGATCCTCATGCGCAACGAGGATGCGGTGAACTGCCGCCTCGCGGCCTACAACCTCGCCCGAGCCTACGAGTTCCGCAAGGAGGCCCGGAAGGGCCTGTTCTACGCCCGCATCGCCCTCGATCGCTCCCAGCAGCTCGGCCGCGAAGACTGGATCGCCTCCAGCCACAACCAGATCGGCAACTTCCTCATGGCCCAGAGCTTCTTCGAGGAGGCCGCTCACGAGTACGACTGCGCGCTGGCCTCGCACCCCCAGGCAGCCGACCGCCAGGCCATGATCCTGATCAACGTCGGCTATTCGCGGCTGGTGCGCGGTGACCACGTCGGTGGGATCCGCCTGCTCTACTCCAGTCTGCGGGAGCTGCGGCGCCTGGGCGTGCGGCGGGGGCAGATGTTCGCCCACATCGACCTCTGCTTCGCTCATCTCGAGCTGGAGCGCTTCGCCGATGCCATTCGCCACGGCGCGAAGGGTCTCGCCCTCGCCGAGGAGATCGGTGAGGAAGATGCGATCAAGAACGCTCTCTATCTGCTCGGCGAGGCCCGTCACCTCTCGGGAGACGACGCTTCGGCCCGTGAGCTTTTCGACCGCCTCGAACGTGACTTCTACCCTGACAAGACCGGAATCTCCGAGTTCTTGTTGGCGATCGACGTTCGCAAGATGATCAACTTGAGGGCCTGACATGCGCCGCTCGTCGCTCGTCGCCATCCTCCTTGCCCTGGCGGGTCTCGCTCCGGCGGCTCTCGCGGACCAGCGGCAGGTCGCTCTCGGTGCGGAGGGCGAGCTGTTCCGGGTCGAAGCGGGCCCACTTCGCCAGCTGTTCCCCGGCGCCGCCGAAGACGATCGCACCGCCCTCGCGCTGAGCATCGCTCGCCCCGGCCAGCCAGTCCAGCGTCTGCTGGTGCCGGATACCGAGGGAGAGGAGAGCGAGAGCTCGCCGGCGCTGTTCTACGAGGAGAGCTCGGAGGCCCTCTACCTGATCTGGGAGAGTCGCATCAATTTCATCCACTCCCAGGTACGCTTGATCTCCTACACCGCTGGTTACTGGTCCCGCGCCATCGACCTCACCGGGACTTTCTTCAGCTTCAAGGCATCACCGAGCCTGGCCGTTACCCGCGACACCTTCTCCACCCTCGACGACGATGGCAACCCCGTGCAGCACCGACGGACCATCTACCACGCCTTGTGGTGGGAGGAATCGGGTAGCGGCGAGCGGGTGGTCTACTCCCCAGTCGTGCTGGTCGACGGCGTCTACATCGGCTGGAACCCCCTCTTGGTCCTCAACGACCTGGGCCTTGGAGTCCCCGGGGACTCCCTGCCCTCGACCGTCGAGCTGGCGCGCGCTCCGACCGTCCAGCCAGGCAAGGACGGCTCCAGCGTGGTGGTGGCCATGATCGACAGCCGGACCAGCCAGCTGGTCGAGCTCGACGTGAGCCCGATCGCCGGTGAGCTTGCCGCGGTCAGCCATGCGGTGGCTCAGGATCTGAGCGTCCAGGGCCAAACTGGCGGACCGGTGGGTACCGCCGCGCTCGGAGAGCGCGTGCGGGTGCAACTGGTGGACTTCGGGCTTCGCTTCCGCATGCACCCGGGTCTCCTCGCCGTCCTGGGTGGCGTGGCACAGACCGAGCTCAACGATCCCGCCAACGCCAGCCTCAGTGCCCCGGAGCTGGCGGAGAAAGTTCGCGTGCAGCTCGTCGACTTCGGCTGGAAGATGGACTTCCAGGGCCTCGGTCAGGCTAGGGACCTGCTGGGCTCCTGGCTTTTCGAGTTCCCCTGCGCGAATCCGGCATCCGTCACCAAGGATGGTCCGGCGTCACCGCTGCACTCGATCAGCGTGCGGCTGGCGTCGGTCCATCCGACACCCAGCACCGAGCCGGCGCCGACCACCGTGCACCCGTCTCGCAGCGGAGCCGCCGCGATCGTCGCCTGGCAGGTGGGTAGCGAGCTACGCTACCGTGAGTCGATGACGGACGGTTGGAGCGAGGTCCGATCGCTGGTCCTCGACACCAATCTCGATCTCGCTGCGGCACACAGCATCCTCGAGCAGAAAGTCCGGGACCGCTAGCGGGCCGTCACGGAGAGCGGCAGCGCCGTTGGACGGGCAGCGACGATCTGCCCTCCCGCCTCTCGCAGCGCCTGCTCCACCCCGGCACGCAGCTCCGGGGCAGTCAGCACGGCGACACAGCCCCCTCCTCCTGCCCCACAGGCCTTGCCTCCCCAGGCGCCCGCCAGGGATGCGGCTTCGAGGAGCCGCTCAATACCGGGAGTCGAGATCGCCTCCGAGAACCGTCGCCTCGACCGCCACTCCTCGGCCATCAGGGCTCCCACTCGGGACCAGCTTCCTGCCACCAGGGCCTGCTCCATCTCGCTCGCGACCTCGGCGATGGCAGCAAAGAGCCTGCTGATCTCGGGGTCCCCGTCCAGGCGACGCCGCACGATGGTCCAGTTCGCACCCGCCGAGAAGTGGCTCTGACCCGTGAAGGCGAGGACCAGCTGCTGGCCCAGCGCTTCGAGATCGACCGGCAGCTGGCGTACCCGTTGGCCTCCCGGGATCGGCTCGAGCACCAGCGCTCCGCCGAGGAGCGCTGGATAGTGGTCCTGGCAGCCGGTGGGCAGACTCATCAAGCGAGCCTCGAGGTCGCGGGCGAGCGCCACGGTCCCGCCGGGGTCGGCATCCGCATCTCCCCGCAGCCGGCGTGCGGCGCTGATCAGGGTCACCGCCAGCGCCGAGCTGGCACCGAGCCCCCCTCCCCGCGGTGAGGAAGAGGAGAGCCGAATCTCTGCGGGCCCGATCTCCAGAGCCTCCAGAATCAGACCGACCAGGGCGGTCCGGGGACTCTGGATGAGCTCTGCGACGCCTTCGGCTTCCCAATCGCCATCGTCCTGCACGACACGGAATCCCCGCTCCCGAGGCAGGATCGCTACCTGGACCGGCAGGTCAATCGCCGTGTTGACGGTTCGGGCGCCGCGGTGGAGGAGCCCCAGGGGCCAGATGTCGAGCGTGCCGCCGGCGAAGTCGACGCGACACCAGCCGCGAGCCCTCACTGCCGGGGTCAACGGCGGACGGTCTGCACCGAGCTGGTGGTGGGTGGGCGCGGCGTCGAGACGAGGCGGGCTTGGGAATCGACGGGGAGACTCGGGCTGCCCGAGGCCAGGCTGGTCCGAAGCTGGTCACGATACCCCTGGAAGCTCGCCAGCTGAATGCCGGACAGGGGCTTGGCGGGGACGGTGTTGAGCGACTGGGGATCGATCCAGCGGCCGTTCAGGTTCACCCGGTAATCGAGGTGGGGTGCGGTCGAGAGGCCGGTCGAGCCAACGTAGCCGATTACCTCACCCTGCTGGACCCCTCGCCCCGGTCGGATCCCATCGGCGAAGCGCGACAGGTGGAGGTAGCAGGTCAGGTACCCGCCCGAGTGCCGGATCTTGATCGTCCTGCCACCACCACCTTCCCAGGCTGCGAAGGTCACGGTGCCGTTGGCCGTGGCGTGGACCGGTGTGCCCACTGGAGCTCCGTAGTCCACGCCCCAGTGGGGGCGGTGTGTCTTGAGCACGGGATGGAAGCGGCGATGCGAGAAGGGCGAAGTCACGCGGCTGAAGCGCAGCGGTGCCTTCAAGAACATCTTCTTGAGCGGCCGCCCCTCCCCATCGTAGTAAGAGTCGTTGAATCGATACGCCTCGATCACCCGGCCGCGATTCCAGTAGCGGACGGCCACGACACTCCCCTGCTGGTGGTACTCACCGTCCATCAGGATCTCTTCGAAGAAGATCTCGAAGCGGTCACCGACACGCAGATCTCGGGTGAAATCGAGGTCCCACTGCAGCACGTCGGCCATCTGGTAGGCCAGGGCGGCCTCGGCACCGGTCTGCTCGACAGCCTCTTCGAGGGAGGACTGGAGGGTGCCCTGGACAACCCGCGTGAGCACGCTGCGCTCGGCCGGGTCGAAGGTGGCCTGCCAGCGTCCGTCCTTGCGGGCGAGCTCTACCCGACCTTTCCCAGACAGGTGGAGCTCGAACACGCCGAGAGTCAGCCGGTCGTCGAAAGTCGCTGCGTAAACGTCACCCGGCTTGAGACGCCGGGGATCGACGTACAACCGGAGCGCCTCGACCGCCTGGGGGACTTCCTCCCCCTCAACTCCAAGGGAGGTCAGAACCTCTCCCAGAGTCTCACCGGACCGGAAGGCCCGGCGCAGGGGTGGCTTGCGGGGAGTAGCGGGAGTCGAGGGAACGGACGAGACGGCGGTCGTGGCTACGGGGGCGAGGGCAGTGCCGCTCGGAGGCGGCGTCGAGCCTGTCGGCCAGAGGCTCCAGAGAAGGCCGACGGCTCCCAGGCTCATCCCGGCCGGCAAGCCCAGGCGCACCAGGCGCCAGCGCAGGCTTGGGCGGGAAGAGAAGGGATTCTCCATGCGGTCGCTCTATTTGGGAGGCCGGCTTGGTTCGCCAGAACGCCCGGATGGTAACACAGGCATCCTGGGG
The DNA here is from genome assembly GCA_036274895.1 of Thermoanaerobaculia bacterium. GTDB lineage: Bacteria > Acidobacteriota > Thermoanaerobaculia > Multivoradales > SZUA-115 > CALMKX01. The sequence goes on from DASUEU010000037.1 coordinate 80,648, forward strand.
GCGAAAGCTGGAGGGCGGGCCGACCGCAAGGCCAGCGGCGCTCAGCGGCTCAGGAGGGAGGCGAGGAGTGAGTCGGGGTCGTCCGGCAGCTTGCCGCCGTAGAGAGAGCGACCCTCGTCGAGAACTACCAGACCCGGGAGCCAGGTGATGCCGTGCTTCTTGGCGAATGAGCTGTCACGATCGATCGCCACTCGGGCGCTCAACCCCTGGCCGGTGAGGAAGCGCGACACCTCGGCCGGCTCCTCCTGGAAGTTGACCGCCATCACCGCCGCCTGGCCGGACCAGCGCCGGGCGATGGCGTTGATGCGAGGGACGATGTCGCGGCAGCGCGGAGACCAGGAGGCCCACACCACCAGGATCACCTTGCCCCGGGCGAGCTCAGCGGCCCCGATCGACTCGCCGGTGAGGCTCTGCAACCCTCCCCGCTCCGCAGCGAGCGCTGGCAGGGCGACAGCGATCGCCAGAAGGAGCGACAGACCGGCGGCAACAAGGCGCTGTACGCGCCAGGTTGGCATCGCAGAGACGAGCATCTTGAGGGGGTTCCTCAACCTTGCCGGTGAGGGAGACTGGTGAGAATGCGCACCCGAAGGCTGTGGGGGGCGATCTGGCGATTGCAGCGCTTGCGCAATGTCAGAAGAACCTTGCGAGCGAGGAGTACGTGCTGAGCACATGCAGGACAGTGGGTGAGGTGGACCTCGAAGGACTCTTTCTCTTCCTCCGCAAGCTCATTGTCGAAGAAGAGATAGAAGACCTGTGAGACGTGTTTACAATCCATTCGTGAACCTCGCCACAGGGTCCCTTCAGAGCCACGTTTTACTTCCCGAGTCTCTAACCCTGAGCAGGTTCGGAAAATTCCGTATCGCTGGCAGGTGTCGCGGGCTTGCCGTCCTCGGACACCCGGCTTCGCATCTTGGTGGGCTGGTCCCCCGAGCGCAGGTATCCGTACTCTCGAGCGTACCTGAGCATCGCGGCCTCGAGGAGGCGGCGGCCCCGGTAGAGCCGACTCATCACGGTACCGACCGGCACCTCCAAAATCTCGGCGATCTCCTTGTAGGAGAAACCCTCGAGGTCCGCCAGCAGCACGACGATTCGATAGTCCGGGGGCAGGTCGTCGAGAGCTCGCTGCACGTCTTCGTCGAGGACGTTCTCGAGGAACTCCGCTTCAGGGCTCTTGATCTGGCCGGTCGCGTCCTTGCTGACGACGCTCTCGAACGACTCCTCGATCTCGGCGAAATCACTCTGAGGCGGGGCCTGTTGCTGCTTCCTGTAATTGTTTATAAACGTGTTCTTCATGATTTTGAAGAGCCACGCCTTGAAGTTGGTCCCGGGTTCGAACTTGTCGTAGTAGCGGTAGGCCTTGAGGTAGGTTTCCTGGACCAGGTCCTCCGCGTCCTCGGCGTTGCGGGTCATCCTGTAAGCAGTGTTGTACAGAGCGTCCACGAAAGGCATCGCGAGGGCCTCGAAGTCCCAACCCTTCTCATGTTCCGCGCTCGCCGCTCTCTGGGCCTCCATGCGGCCTCCCTCCTGGACCAACTTGCCGATCCCATGGCTGATACGCACAGAGTGTGCCATCAGTTTAGACGCGTGTCGGCCCCCAGCAGGGACAACCGGCGCGTCGGGCGGCGGCTTGCTAGGAGGCGCCTCGACCCGAAAGGACCACGGGAATGGTCTTGAGGAGGATCTTGAAGTCGAGCACGGGCGACCAACTGTCGATGTACTCGAGGTCGAGCTCCATCCAGCGGTCGAAGTCGACCTCGTTACGACCCGAGATCTGCCACAGGCAGGTCAGCCCGGGCTTCATCGAGAGCCTGCGGCGTTGCCAGCGTTGGTAGCGGGCTACCTCCTCGGGGATGGGCGGCCGCGGGCCGACCAGGCTCATGTCCCCGCGCAGCACGTTCCAGAGCTGGGGTAGCTCGTCGACGCTGAAGCGACGCAGCAGGCGGCCCAGGGCAGTGACGCGGGGGTCGCGACGCAGCTTGAAGACCGGGCCGGTCATCTCGTTGAGGTGGAGCAGCTGGGCTCGCTGTGCCTCGGCGTCTTCCACCATCGTGCGGAACTTCAAGAGAGTGAAGAGCCGTCCGTTGAGGCCGCAGCGCACTTGGCGGAAGAGGATCGGCCCGCCGGAGGTGAGCTTGATGGCGACGATCGTCAGCAGCTGGATCGGCAGGGTCAGGAGCAGCAGCAGCAGCGAGGCGGCGACGTCCAAGACACGCTTGGCGAGGAGCTGGAGCTGGTTGGTCGGACCGGTCGAGATGGTCAGGATGGGGATGCCGTCGAGATCCTCCATCTCCACCTGGGCCTTGGGCTCGCGGAAGAAGTTGAGGGCGAAACGGGTCCGGACTCCCTGCTCGTGGAGGCAGGTGATGAGGTCCTCCATGCGCTCCAGCTCTCGGCGGCTGACGGCGAAGATGACGTCGTCGACCACCATGCCCTCGATGATCCGGGGGATGTCGGCGATGCCGCCGAGCACCCGGTAACGCTCGGCGAGCGGCTCGGGAAGGGGCGAGTCCGACTCCACGAAACCGATCACCCGGAAACCCCACCAGCGGTGGTTCTCGATCGAGTCGACGACCTCGGCGGCGCCGTGCCCGGTACCCACGATCAGCACCGTGCGGTAGTTGTAGCCACGGGAGCGCACGTAGCGAGAGGTCAGCCGGAGAGCGAACTTCTCGGCCACCAACAGGATCGAGGTCAGCAGCACGAAGAGCAGGATCCAGAGCCGGCTGATCAGGTCGCTCTCGAGCAAGCGGGCATCCAGCCTGAACACGTAGATCGCCAGCGCGAAGAGCACGGCACCGGTGAGACAGATCTTGAGGATCGCCACACACTCGTCCCACAGCGGCACCGTGCGGTGGGAGCGGTAGAGCCGATTGCGCAGGAAGAGAAAGCCCCAGAGGGTCAGGGCCAGGGGCAGCAGGGGCAGGTACTTCGCGAGCGGGTAGAGGTGGCTGGGGAAGACCGACGGCGCCAGAATGGGGAAGAGCTCGCTGCGCAGGTAGTAGGCGCCGACGAAGGCGGCCGCCACCAGACCGAGGTCGAGCAGGAAGACCGTGACGGTGAGGATGCGGGCGCTCTGTTTCAGCATCGCGGCGTTCGCGGCATCAGGTGCGTTCGCACTCGGGTTGAAAGCCTCACCACTAGAAACGGATCAGGAGGGTGGATCGTCTATGCCATCGTAGCATGCGTGGCTGCCAGTCGCCGAAGGAGCTGGGCATACTGCTCGGCGATCCTTTCCCAGTCGAAGAGCCGTGCCGCCCGGCGAGCCGCTGCTGCTCCCCTCTCCCGCGCCTCGCGAGGATGCTCGCGCAGCCAGTCGAGGGCCTCCACCAGGGCCGTGGGCTCGGACGCCCGGAAGTATAGTCCCACCTCCCCCGCCACCTCGCGGTTCTCGGGTGTGTCGTGAACCACCACGCAGCCACCGTAGCCCATGGCTTCGACCAGGGCAGGGTGAGTCCCTCCCACCTCCGTGGCGTGGATGTAGGCCAGCGCTCCGGCCTGTAGCTCGCGATAGCCGTCACCGTAGATGGGCCCGGGAAACACGATACGGGGGTCAGCGTCCTCCTGGAAGGAGCGGATGTACCGATCGGCGTAAGGGGCCCCCCCGACCATCACCAGGGGCAGGTCTCCCCCCACTCGCCGATAGGCCTGCGCCACGAGGTGGGGGTTGTTCTCGGGCTCGAAACGACTCACGTAGAGAAAGTAGCGCCGGGGCTCGAGGCCCAACCGAGGCAGCAGCTCCGGCTGGGCCGGCGGGTGCGGCGTGACGCCATAGGTGATCACCGTCGAGGCCGCCCCATGGCGCTCCAGGTAGTGGCTCCGGATCACCTCGGCATCGGTGACCAACTCGTCAGGCAAGACCACGGCGAGCCGCTCGGAAAGAGCATAGACCGTCCGCCCCAGCCAGCCCCACTTGGCCCGGCGCTTCTCGATGCCGTCGACGTGGAGAGCCACCGGCACACCGGCCGCGGTCAACAGGGGGAGGAAGAGGGCGTTGGCGGAGTTGACCACCAGGGCGGCGTCGAAGCCCCGGCGCGCCGCGTCCAGACAAGAGAGAAAGGTGTGGACCGGGGTGTCGAGGTACTTGGTGGGCAACGTTGGCAGCACCACCAGCTCCATCCCCCGATGCGACTTGAGCTGCCGGTCGGTGTAGCGCGAGCGACAGTAGACGGTCACCCGGAATCCCCGCTCCACCAAGCGCCAGCCCAGCTCTTCGACGAGGGTCTCGTAGCCGCCGTACGCTGCCGGCACGCCGCGGCTGCCCATCAGGGCGACGTGGAGGGGGGCTGGGGGGCTCATCGAGGAAGGCCGGCTGTGAAGAACCAGCGCTCTACGGCCCGGAGGGAGACCTTACGGCGACGGCGGATGCACCGGCTGCGCTCGAGGATCTCACGACGGTGCGAGAGGAGCCAGCCGTAAGCCGCGAGAGACGAGCGCTCGAAGGCGAGCACGTACAGCAAGGCACCAAGGTCCCGGGCCAGAGTAGCCGGCAGGGTGAGCAGGAGGTTGGCCAGGGATTGGTGGTAGCAGCGCAGCAGATAGCGGTTCTTGAGCGAGTGGTAGTTGACCATCGCGGGCAGGGCTCGCCGGCGCTCGGGGAGGCTGAAACGGCGGTGCTCGGCCTCGGCCGCAGGCACGAAGAGCACCTCCCACCCCCGCTCGGCGAGGCGGAAAGCGAGCTCCGCATCCTCCCGGAACGAGTGGAAGAGAGGATCGAAGACCAGCCCCGGCTCGATCGCCACGTCCTCGGCGGCGCGGCGCGACAGCAGCAGGGCCGCCCCGGTGCCGCCGAACACCCGCTCGGGCTGCCGGTACTGGCCTCGGTCGGGCTCTCCCGAGCCGCGGTCCAGGTGTCGCCAGGTCCAGGTCAGCCGCATGCCGCAGGCGTCGAGCCGGGCCTCGCCGCCCTCGCCCGCAGGCCGCACCAGCCTCCCGGTGGCGGCACCGGCCCGCGGGTCGGCCTCCATCGCGACGATGAGCTTGTCCGCGAACCCCGGATGGGGCCGGGCGTCCGGGTTGAGCAGAAGCAGGTAGGGCGCCGCGCTCTCGGCGAAGGCCCGGTTCATGCCGCCGGCGAATCCCAGGTTCTCTTCGAGCCCGACGACTCGGGCCGGGAGACCGAACTCCTCGCTCACCCGATGGGCCTCCGCCACGCTGCCGTCCCGGCTGGCGCAGTCCACCACCACCACCTCATCCGGCCCGAGACCTGCGACCGCCGCCGCCCAACCGGCCAGGTCCGGGGCCGAGTCGTGGGTGACGGTCAGCACCGCCAGGGCGCGCCCGGGCTCAGCCATGATCCGGCCTCGGAGGCGTGTGGCGCCGCGCCCAGCTGCGCGGCCAGCGCCAACCCGAAAGAACTCCCGCGAGAGCGGCAGCCTGGCCGAGAAGGGCTTCCTGGCGCGACCCCGCCCGCCGCGGACGCAGGACCGGCGAGAGCAGCAGACGAAGGATGAGCCCGAGGCTCCGGGCCGCCCGAAACACCCCCGCCCAGACCCGGCCGTGATGCCGGCGCAGGTAACGCCGGGCGTTACGGTCGTAGATCCACAAGAAGAGGCCGTAGCCGAGGCGGGGCACCGAAGCACCCTGGCCATGGCGGAAGACCGCGTCCGGCCAGTAGAGCAGAGGCCGACCCGATGACCGCAGACGGCGACCGAGGTCCACGTCCTCGAACCAGGCCGGGAAATAGCCCTCGTCGAGGCCACCGAGGGTGGCCAGAGCTTCCTTGCGCAGGGCGAGCGCGGCAGCGGCCGGTTGCTCGACCGGCGTGCCCGCCGGCGGCTCGTCCCGGGGTCCGCGGACCACCTCGCCGAACAGCGCCTCCCGGCACAGCTCAGCCGCCATGGGCAGGCGCCGCAGCTGCCAGCGGAACTGGGGCTGCCCGCCCTCCCCCACCAGCCGCGGAGCCAGTCCCGCGGCCTCGGGGTGACGCACCAGGCCCTCCAGGAGGCGCTCCAGGGCACCCGGCTCCGGCCGAGCGTCCGGATTGAGCAGCAAGACCACCGGCGCAGCGGCAGCCGCCACGCCGCGGTTGACGCCCCCGGCGAAGCCCAGGTTCCGGCCCGGGGACAGCAGCTGGTAGGGACCGGGGGGTAGCGGCGAGGTCGAGCCGTTGTCGACCACGATCAGCTCGAAGCGGGAATCCTCGGGCCACGCCGCCACCAGCCGGCCGAGCTCGGCCTCGTTCGACCAGTGCACCACCACGCCGGAGATCTCGGGGGCTGCCGGCATCCTCTAGGTCCCCGGCGAGATTCGCTGCGGCGGCCCGCCGTGGGCGAAGGCCGGCAGAAGGCGCAGCGCCCGCAGCCACCCGAGGGGGATGCCGACGACGAGGGCCCAGTTGCCTCCCGCGAGCGCTCTCACCAGGTGACCGAGGTCGGTGGCCACCAGCCGAGGCAGCCGCCCCCAGAATCGCCGGCCCAGCCGGCGCGCGACGACCAGATGCCGGTTGCCGAACAGCCAGCGGTAGCGGGCCACGGGCATTCGCGCACCGGTGGCCGTACCGGCGTGGTGGACACGTGCCGCCGGCACGGCGAGGGCCGCCCAACCCCCCTCTCGCAGGCGACCGGCCAGCTCGACGTCCTCGTAGTAGGAGCCGAGCCGGGGCTCGAAGAAGACCCCGGGGGCGAGCGCCACCGCCTCCAGGGCCGAGCGGCGGTAGAGGGCGGCCGTGGCGGAGACCCCGAAGACCTCGAAAGGCGGCGTATCGGGTGGCGGCGGCCCTCCTGTGCCGAGCTGCACGGCTTCCAGCCGCTGGTGCCATTCGAGACCCCAGCCGTCGACCACCTCCGGATCCTCCATTCGGAGGTTCACTCCCTGCACCGCCGCCACGCCCGGGTTGGCCACCAGGGCCGCCGAGAGGGCCGCCAGCCAGCCCGGCTCGACGACCGCATCGTCGTTGACCGTGCCGAGCAGATCGCCGCGGGCGCCTGCGAAGCCGGCGTTGTTGGCAGCGGCGAACGCCGGTCGCCCCGGTAGCAGAACTGCCCGATCGGCAAGGCCGGCGGGCAGCTGTGAAGCCACCGCCTCGGGGGCCACCAAGAGGATTTCGAGCTCCTCTCCTCCGTCTCGCCTGAGGGCTTCGAGGCAAGGGCGCAGCCAGGGCGAGAGGCCGAGGGTCGGCACCACCACCGAGGTTCTCACCGCCAGGAGATCTCCACGAAGTCGAGCACGGCGCCGTTGGGCAGAGGGGCGGAGGAGGAGGCCGGGAAGACCAGGCGTAGCGGCTCCCCGGCCGGCCACTCTTGCTCGGGGAGGTCGATCCGCTGGTAGCCCTCGCGATCGGCCAGCTCGAAGGTGACCAGGCGTCGATCCCCGGCCCACAGCTCGAGGATCGCTCCGCTCGGGTGGTGGCGAACCAGCTGCACCTCGACGGCGAGGGTGGCACGCCGGCCGCCCGCCACCACCGGCGCCGTGAGCTCCTCCCCCTCGCGCAAGACCCAGCTGCCGCGGAAGCGGGTGCGATCGATCACCCAGGCGTCGGGATGGAGGTGGCCCCCGGTCTTGATCACCGCGGGATCCTCGAGCTCGATGCGCCGCGTCGGCAGCTCGAGGGCCGCCACCGGCACGAGCAGGGCCATGGCGACGAGGGCCGCCCCGCCCCAGAGGGCCGGAGGACCGAAGCGTCGCCGCGGGAAGCGCCAGAGCAGGGGAACCAGCACCACGGTCACGAGGGGCCAGATCCAGGTCGCCGGCCGTGCCCGCACCGAGCTGGGAAAGAGCCGGGCCACGTCGGCGGACAACCAGCGGGAAAGGTGATCGAGCAAATAGGTTCTGCCATCCGCGAAGTTGTACGTCCAGCCGGGCGTCACCACCCAGAGCAGGGTCAGCACCAGGGTCAGCAGCCCCAGCCCGGCGGCGAGAGTGCGGGCGCCGAAACGCCGCCTCTCGGCGAGGGCCGGCACCAGGGCGATCGCCAGCAGGGGGAGGGCCACCAGGGCGTAGCGGAAGGGCGGCGACCAGCCGCCGTACCACTCCGAGCGCGGCACCACGATCGCCATGTAGGGGCCGACGAAGACGGCGAGGTCGAGGAGCAGTCCCCGGTGTCGGGCGAAGAGTGTCGGGACGGCGGGCAGCAGCACCAGCCAGAGGGGCGCGCAGGCGAAGAGCCCGAAAGCGACGTCCCAGAACAGGCCGCTGCCGCCCAGGAGGTACTGCCGCACGGTGTAGTGGTGAAGCTCCACTTCCTGCCAGGAGTGGATCTTGAGCGGGTTGCCGAAAATCAGGCGATTGTGGAGCAGGATCCCACCGGCGAGCGCCCCGAGCGCGCCACCTAGGGCGAGCAAAGGGCGCCAAGGCCGGCCGGCATGCCACCAGGCGAGGGCCACGAGAGGCGCGGCGAGCAGCATGAAGCGGATCTTGAGCAGCGGCAGCAGGGCAACCGCCACGGCGATCACCCACCAGAGCCGGGCCCTTTCGGTGCGCCAGGGGGAGAGGCTGTCGCCGTTCGCCCCGGGCAGGCGGTTGATGGCGTCGAGAGCGACCAGGGCGAGCAGGGCGGCCGGCACCTCCACCCAGATCTCGTAGCTGTAGAGCAGCAAGGGAGGGCCCAGGGCCAGCAGGCCGTAGGCCATCAGGGCCTCCCCGGGACGATCCGGCACGTAGCGGGCTGCCAGCCGCAAGGTGAACCAGGCCACCGCCGCGGTCAGCAGGGCCATCACCGCCAACGCCCCGAGCTTGCCACCTACGGCATAGGCCGGGGCCAGCATCAAGGGCAAGAGGGCGTTGTGCCGCGAGTAGCGCTCGCCGTGCTTGCCCTCAGGGTCGCCGGGTTGAGGCTCCATGGGCCGATCGAGGAAGCCGCGCCAGTCCCCGTTGCGGTAGTTGTTCGACAGCTCGGCGTCGAGGTCGTGGACGAGGCTGTGGGTGATCAGCAGATACCAGGGCTCGTCGCCGTCCGGAGGGCGGTGCTCGGTGGACCACGGCAGCAGCGCCAGGTAGACGAGCAGCGGCAACAAGAGGAAGAGGGCGGAGGGGCGGTCCGGCAGCCTGGTGCCCAGCAGGGGCCGCCACGCCACCAGCCGGCGAGCGCCCCAGGCGAGCAGCAGCAAGGCGAAACCCGCGGCGATCGGCTCCTCGGTGCGGTCGAAGGGCAGGCGATCGCGCACCAGGACGGCCACCACCAACCCGATGAGGGCGGCCCGCTCGAAGGCCCTGGGCAAGAGCCCCACCCGCCGAGCCCCTGCCCGCTCGGCCCGGCGCGACAGCTCGGCGAAGCCTGCGACCCAGAGGGGCAGCAGGTTGAGGGTCGAGGTGAAGGGATCCCCCGCGGGCAGCAGTCCCGAGCTCGCCACCCCCCAGCTGGCGAGCCCGCCGAGCACCAGCCGTGACACCGTCCTCACGGTGCTCACGGCCGGAGCTCCACTCGATAGAAGACCACCGCGGTCGCGGCCGGCAGGCCCACCTCTCGTGCCACCTCCAGCCGAGCCAGGGGCGCCGCCGCCGGCAGCTGCCAGTGAACCCGGTAGACCTCGGCGAACACCTCGGCGGTGGGCTCGAGCCGCGCCCGGAACGGCGGCGGGGCGAGGAAGCCCGGGCGCAAGGCCACGTCCGGGCGGCGGGCGGCCCACTCTGCGGTGTCCTCCCCGGCGCGAAGCTGGCGCGTCCAGCGCCGCCCGTCGACGGTCTCGACCGAGACCGACGCCACGGGCGCTCCAGCAGGCAGCTCCGCGGCGTGGACCAGGTGAGTATCGACCACCACCGCCGAGGCCAGCCGCCCGCCAAGCTCCGCGCTCTCGTGGGGGCGGCTCTGGTCAAGCACCGCGATGTCGTGGGCGAGAAGCGGGAAGGGTGAGGGTGGCAGGGAAGCCATCACCGCTGCTCCGGCGAGCCCCGAGACCGCTAGGGCCGCCGCCGGCAGGGCTCCCGCACCGGCGCGCCGGAGCACCACGGCCAGCAGCGTGGCGGCGAGCGCCACCGCCAGGGCCGGCAGCCATCCGGGCGGCCATCCGGACAGGGCGACGAGGTCGGCCAGCGGCGCGTCCCGCAGCCAGGGGTAGGAGGCGAGCAAGGCCGTGCCGGTAGCCGTCAGGCCAAGCCAGGCTCCGGCCACGGCTGCCCGCGCTCCCTCTCGCGGTAGCGCCAACCCGGCGAGGGCCAGGGGTGCCGCGAGGCAAGCCGGGCCCGGCACCACCCGCGCCGCCACCACGGAGAGCAAGAGGGCCAGGCCCGCGCGCTGCCACTGGCCCCGCGGGGGAAAGGCGACCCAGGGGGCGAGCAATGGTAGCCAGGCCACGATGGCGAACGCCTCCCGCCAGCCGGTGACCGGCACCACCAGCGCCAGCAACAGGCCCAACCCGGCCGCCAGGCCCGAGGCGAAGAAGCCACTTGGGGATAGGCCCGCCAGCACGGCCAGGCCCGCCGCCCGCGTCTCGCCGCCAAGCGGGGCCAACGCCACGGCCAGGGCAGCGAGACGGCGTCGGCGGGGCACCTCCGGGTCGATCGCCTCGCCGAGGCCAGCCAATGCCACCAAGGTCAGGGTGACCGTGAGGCCCCACCCCGAAGCAGGCAGCGCCGGCACCAGGGCTGCCGCCAGGGCCGGGGGCGCACCGTAGCGCCGTGCCAACAGGGCCGCCGCCAGAGCGACACCCACGGGCAGAGCCGCCAGCAGTCCCAGGGCGGAGAGCGATGCCGTCGCGCCGACCAGACGCTCGCCCCGAAACAGGAGCTGGGCGCCGAACGCGACGGGCAGAAAGAAGGCCAGGAGATCGGGCAAGCGCCGAGCTCCCTGGTCGAGACGGCGGAGCGCCAAGACCACCGCCGCAGCGAAGCCCAAGACCAGGACCGCCAGCACCGAGGCGGCGCGGCCCGGCCCGTCGAGGGGTAGCACCCAGAGCAGAGTCACGGCGAGCGGCGCGACCCCGGCCGCGACTCCGGGGGCGAGCAGGGCGCTCGATGCGACGACCAACGAGGCGAGCAGGCCGAGGAAGCGGGTCTCGACGGCGATATCGGGGGCCTGGAAGCCCGCCCACACCTGACCGGCGGCCAGGACCGCACCGCCGAGGGCGATCGCCGCCGCAACTCGCACTGCCCGCATGGCCGGCGATGATACTTCGCTCTGCTATCTTGCCTTCCGGAGCCCCCCGTGAACGCGGCCCTGCCCGTCCTCGTCGCCCTCTCCCTCGCCGGGCTCTGCTTCCGGCGGCACGAGGTGGCGCGCGCCTGGGTGGTGGTCGGTCTCGCCGCCACCGCTCTCCTGCTGCCGGTGCTGTGGCTCCCTGACGGCGTCCCCAGCCCCTCGGGCACCCTGGGGCGGCTCTCGCCGTGGCAGGGCACGGTCGAGCCCGATGGTATGGGGGATCTGCTCGACGTCACCTTCAAGATCGAGCCGTGGCTCCTGTTCGTTCGCGAGGAGCTGCGCGCTGGCCGCCTGCCCTTCTGGAACCCCCACCAGTTCGCGGGCCACCCCCTGTGGGCCAACGGCCAGGCCGGCCCTCTCTTCCCCTTCCACCTGCTGTTCAGCTTCCTGCCCCTGCCCTTGGGCTGGATTCTGTTGCCCTGGCTGCGGTTGGTGACCGCCGGAATGGGCGCCTACCTCCTCGCCCGCGAGCTCCGGACCAGCCACCAGGGGGGCCTGCTCGCAGCTCTGCTGTTCTGCCTGACCGGCCGGCTGGTGGCGTTCCTGCTCTTCCCCATGGCGAACGCGCTGGCCCTGGTGCCGTGGGCCTTCTTCTTCGTCGAGCGGCTCGCCCGGGGAGGCCGAGGAGTTCGGGGCCTCGCCGTGATCAGCGCTCTCCAGCTCCTGGCCGGCCATCCGGAGACAGCCGTCTACACCGCCCTCGTCTCGGCCGTCTACCTGGGCGTCCGCAGGGCCGAGCCTCTGGTGGCGACCTGGCTGCGCTGGGGGGCCGGGTGGGGCCTGGGCGCTCTCCTGGCCGCGGTGGAGGTGGTGCCGGTCGTGCTCCACTTGACCCAGACCAGCCGTTTTCACGACCTCGCCCCGGGCCCTCCGCTCTCCACGGTCGAGACGGGCGCGCTGCTGCTGCGCTTCCTCCTCCCCGATGCCTGGGGCCACGTGGGGGACGCCAGCCACTTCGGCCCTCTGCCCTTCGTCGCCACCACGGTCTACGCCGGCGCCCTGACCCTGCCTCTGGCTGCCGCAGCCCTGGCCTCCTGGCAGCAAGACCGGACGGTGCAGGCCCTTGGAGCAGCCGGCCTCTTCGGCCTGGCCGCCGCCGTCGGCTTACCCGGCCTCCATCAGGCCCTGGGGGCCTTGCCCCTGGTGGGCAAGGGTGTGCACCACTACCTCCTGCTGGGCACCGTGTTGGCTCTTGCCCTGCTCGCGGCGGTCGGCTTCGACCGCTGGCGTGCCGGCCACGGGCAGGGCCTCCTCGCCGGTGGCGCGCTGGTCGGCTTGGGGCTCGCCTGGGGCTGGTGGGCTCTCGGGGGTGAGTGGATCGAGCGCGGCTTGATCGGTCGCCAGCTCGGATGGACGGCCCTGCTCGGTGTGGTGGCGATCGGGCTCCCGGCCTCCCTTCGGCTCGGGGCGGATCGAAGGGGGAGGTGGGCAGCGGCCGTGCTGGTCGTCGCTGCTGCGGACCTGCTCTTCGCCCACTCCCGCTCGGTGCCCGCCCTCGCCGCGGCCGAGCTCCACCCAGAGACCCCCGCCCTCGCCTTCCTCCAGGGCCGGGCCGGGCGGGTGGCCGGCGTCGACCTCGCCCTCCGGCCCAACACCGCCACCGTCCACGGGCTCCTGGACCTGCGGGGCGACGACAGCACCAAGCTCGCCCGCTTCGAGCGGTTCTGGGCCCGCGAGCTGGGCGAAGGCCACGCCACGGACTTCCGGACCCTCAGCCGCTGGCAGAGCCCCTGGCTGGATGAGCTGGGCGTGCGTTGGGTGCTGGCCGCTCCGGGGGCGAGCGCTCAGGACCCGGCGTGGACCGTCGCCTACCGCGCCGCAGACGCCGTGGTCTTCGAGCGCCCGAATGCCCTGCCCCTGATGCGCCTGGAGCCGCCGGAAGCGGGCCGGCTCGAGGTTCTAGGCGCCGCGCCGGGGCACCGGGAGATCGCCCTGGATCTCACCCTGCCGGCCCGGCTGGTGGTGGCCGAGAGCTGGGATCGCGGTTGGCGGGCCTGGGTGGATGGCCGGGGTGCCCAGGTCCTGCCGCATCGGGACCTCGTGGTCGGAATCGACCTCCAGCCCGGCCAGCACCGCCTCCGGCTCCGCTACCGGCCCTACGGCTTCTCTCTCGGAATCACCCTCTCGCTGCTGGGCCTGACCCTGCTGCTGTCCGTGGCCCGCCGGGCCGGGTAGACTTCCTGCCATGCTCTCCCGTGACCTGTTGCGCACCGCGCCCGACCTCGTTCGTACCGGCTTCGCTCACCGCGGCGCCGACACCGGCAACCTCGACACCTGGCTCTCCCTCGACGCCGAGCGCCGCTCGCTCCTGGTCGAGGTGGAGGACGCCAAGCGCCGCCGCAACGAGGCCTCGAAGGCGATCGGCGAGATCAAGCGCACGGGGGGCGACGCCGCGGCCGAGATCGCCGCCGTGGCCGCGCTCAAAGGGACCATCGAGGTTGGCGAGGCGCGGCTGGCCGAGATCGACGTGGCCCTGGCCGACCTGGAGCTCTCCTTCCCCAACCTGCCCCACGACAGCGTGCCGGTGGGCAGGGACGAGACGGCCAACCGCTGCGAGCGAGTGGTGGGCGAGCCGCGACGTTTCGACTTTCCGCCCAAGGCCCACTGGGACCTCGGTCCGGCCCTGGGCATCCTCGACTTCGAGCGCGGCGCCAAGGTCACCGGTGCCCGCTTCACCGTGTCCTGGCGCGAGGCCGCCCTGCTCGAGCGGGGTTTGATCAGCTTCATGCTCGACCTCCACACCCGCGAGCACGGCTACACCGAGGTGCTGCCCCCCTTCATCGTCAATGCGGACTCCCTGCGCGGCACCGGCCAGCTGCCCAAGTTCGAGCAGGACCTCTTCCACCTCGAGGGCTTCCCCTACTACCTGGTGCCCACGGCCGAGGTGCCGCTCACCAACCTCCATCGCGACGAGATCCTCGACGAGGAGACCCTACCCCGCCGCATGACCGCCTACACTCCCTGCTTCCGCAGCGAGGCGGGGTCCCACGGCCGGGACGTGCGCGGCCTGATCCGCCAGCACCAGTTCAACAAGGTGGAGCTGGTGAGCCTGGCTCCCCCGGAGACCAGCCTCGACGAGCTGGAGCGGATGACCGCGTGCGCCGAGCAGGTGCTGATCCGCCTGGGCCTGCCCTACCGGGTGATGTGCCTGTCGACGGGCGACATGGGCTTTGCCGCCACCAAGACCTACGACCTCGAGGTCTGGCTGCCGGGCCAGAACGCCTACCGAGAGATCTCCTCTTGCTCGAACTGCGGCGACTTCCAGGCGCGGCGGGCCAACCTGCGCTTCCGGCCGGCCGACGCCGGCAAGCCCCGGCATCTGCACAGCCTGAACGGCTCGGGGCTGGCGGTGGGGCGGACGTTGATCGCGATCCTCGAGAACTACCAGCAGGAGGACGGCTCGGTCACCATCCCCGAGGCCCTGCGGCCCTGGGTCGGTGACCTCGAGCGCATCGCACCCCGGGGCTGATCCTGTAATCTAGGGGCTCGCCTTCCCGCGGAGGGGTGGCTGAGCGGTTGAAAGCAGCGGTCTTGAAAACCGCCGACGGTTCACGCCGTCCGTGGGTTCGAATCCCACCCCCTCCGCCAATTCGATGTGGACCAGGCGGGCCTATAATCCACTGACAGTCCATGGATTGACACGACCAGCCAAGGGCAAGCGCAGATGGCCGTCCTGGAGCAAGGCGAACGCAGAAAGTTCACGGCGGAGGAGGTCGTGCTCATGCTCGAAAGGGGAATCCTCGACGAGGACGAGCCGGTCGAGCTGCTCGAAGGAGATCTCGTCCTGATGAGCCCGCAGAGCCCCAGGCACAGCGTAACGACCGAAGAGATCGCCGGAATCCTCCAGACGGTATTCGGGGCCGGCTTCTTCGTGCTCCGGCACTCTTCGATCAAGCTCTCCGCCGAGAGTCTCCCCGAGCCGGATGTGACGGTGGTTCGCGGAGCCGCTCGCGACTTTCGCAGCCGGTACGCAGAGCCTCTCGACATCGCTCTCGTGGTCGAGATCTCAAGCAGCACCCGGCTCAAGGACCGCCGCAAGGCAACCCTCTACGCTCGCGCCGGCATCGCCTGCTACTGGCTGGTCGATCTCGACCAGAACCGGCTCGAGGTGCGTTCTGGCCTGCGATCGGAAGGGGAATATGGCTTGGTGCAGATCCTCGACCCTGGTGAGCGCGTGCAGGTGCCTGGGACGGGCCAGGAGGTCGAGGTCAACGACGTTCTGGGCCTCTAGCCCACTTCCTGCAAACCAGTGGTGCCTCCGCCCATCATCCCCTTCACCCGCCGCACCGCCTCTTCCACCGTGTAGCCGAAGTGCCGCGCCAGGTCCGCCTGCGGGGCCGAGGCGCCGTAGGTCTCCTGGCCGAGGACGTCGCCTTCGAGGCCGACCCAGCGGTGCCAGCCGATCGGCGTGGCGGCTTCGATGGCCAAGCGCCTGGTGACCGAGGGCGGCAGAACGGAGTCGCGGTAGTCCTGGTCCTGGGCCGCGAACAGCTCCCAGCTGGGGAAGGAGACCACCCGGGCAGCGATGCCCTCGCTGGCCAGGGCCTCCTGCGCTTCGAGGGCGAGGGCCACCTCCGAGCCGGTGGCGAGCAGCAAGGCCTCCGGCACGCCACCCGGCGCCTCCTCGAGCACGTAGGCCCCGCGCGGCACACCGGCCGCAGCAGCCGAGACCGTCTGCGCCAGGGTGGGCAGCTTCTGTCGCGTCAGCACCAGGGCGGTGGGGCCGCTCCGGCGCTCGAGGGCGACCTTCCAGGCCGCCGCCGTCTCGTTGCCGTCCGCCGGCCGGAGGGTGACCAGGTTGGGGATCGAGCGCAGGGACAGCAGCTGCGACACCGGCTGGTGAGTCGGCCCGTCCTCGCCGAGGAAGATCGAATCATGGGTGAAGACGTAGACCACCGGCAGCCCCATCAGGCCGGCGAGTCGGATGGCCGGCCGCATGTAGTCCGAGAAGATCAGGAAGGTACCGCCGTAGGGACGCAGGAGGCCGGAGAGGGCCATGCCGTTCGCCGCCGAGCCCATGGCGTGCTCGCGCACTCCGAAGTGGAAGTTGCGGCCGAGCCGGTTCTCGCGCGAGAAGGCGGGCTCCCCCGAGATGGTGGTGTTGTTCGAACCGGCCAGGTCCGCGGAGCCGCCCAGCAGCTCGGGCAGCACCTTGGCAAGGGCGTTGAGCACCTTGCCGGAGGCCTGCCGGGTGGCGAAGCTGCCGTCCTCCGGCTTGAACGTGGGCAGCGTCTGCTCCCAGCCTTCCGGGAGCCGACCCGCGATGCGGCGCGCCAGCTCCCTGCCCTCCGCCGGATGAGCTTCTTGATAACCCGCCAGGAGCTCCCGCCAGGCCGCGGATCGCCGCGCGCCGGCCTCGGCAGCCGCCCGGAAGGGTGTGCGGGCCGCGTCCGGCACCAGGAAGGTGTCCTCGAGCGGCCAGCCGAGCTTCTCCCGCGTGGCACGGGCCGCCTCGGCACCCAGAGGCTCGCCGTGGGCACCGGCGGTGTCTTGCTTGGGGCTGCCGTAGCCGATCGAGGTGCGCACGGCCACCAGGGTCGGCCGCTCGGTCTCGGCCTCGGCGGCCCGGGCGGCGGCGGCGAGGGCTGCGAGGTCGTTGCCGTCCGCCACCCGCAGCACCTGCCAGCCGTAGGCCTCGTAGCGCTTCGCAACGTCCTCGGTGAAAGTGAGGGAGGTCGAGCCGTCGATCGAGATCCGGTTGTCGTCCCAGAAAACCTTGAGGCAGCCGAGGCCCAGGTGCCCGGCCAGCGAGCTGGCCTCGGAAGCTACCCCTTCCATCAGGTCGCCGTCGCTGGCGATCACCCAGATGCGATGGGTGAAGAGATCGAAACCCGGCCGGTTGAAGCGGGCCGCCAGGTGCTCGCGGGCGATCGCCATGCCCACGGCGTTGCCCAGGCCCTGGCCGAGAGGGCCGGTGGTGGTCTCGACACCTGGGGTGTGGCCGTGCTCCGGGTGCCCGGGCGTTTTCGAGCCCAGCTGGCGGAAACGACGCAGCTCCTCGAGGGGGAGGTCGTAGCCGGAGAGATGGAGGAGGGCATAGAGCAAGGCCGAGGCGTGGCCGCAGGAGAGGACGAAGCGATCACGATCCGGCCAGCTCGGGTCGGCCGGGTCGTGGCGCAGGATGCGGGTGTAGAGCAGGGTGCCGAGGGGGGCCTGGCCGAGAGGAGCACCGGGGTGGCCGCTCTTCGCCGCTTCGACCATGTCGACGGCCAGGAAGCGCACCGTATTGATCGCCAGCTGATCTAGCTGCTCTGGGGTCATCCGCCACCTCCGGAAAGGGCCTCGAAAGCCGCGGAAGCATAGCTGATGGCCTTTCCACAGCGAACCAGTCAGCAGCCCGGTTGAAACGAGATCGACAACGGTCTATCGTTTGGACCCAATGACGAACCGCCTCGCCTCGGTCAGCTCGCTGTCGCCTCTCGCCTCGCCGGCGAGCGCGCTCGTCATGTCGGTCGCCGTCCTCGTCCTTAACCAGACCATGCAGTCCAGGGGCGGGCCAGGCTAGACCCCCACATCGCACCCTAGCGAAGAGGCCCGCCCCCAGGAAAAGGAGGCGGGCCTTTTTGTTTTCGGCTCCCGGCGAGCCAGGAGGAGCAAGAAGGCCATGAGCTACGAGTTCAGCTTCCCGGACCTCGCGGAAAGTCCCAGCCGGGCCTGCCCGCACTGTGGTGGTCCCGCCCGCGTGCATGCCCGGCTTCAGCGTGCCATCTACGATTGGGAGATCACCTTCGTCGACTGCTTGCGCCTCTCCTGCTGTGGCCGCACCTTCACCTCCGCTCCCCTCGGTCTCACTCCTCGCGCCCGCTACTCCGATCGTGTCGTTGCCCTCGCCCGCGCTCTGGTGGCGAGCGGCGTGTCCCTACGTTCGACGGCCCGCCTGCTCACCACCGCGCGGGTGCCGGTGGCCTTCGAGAGCCTGCGCGCCTGGTGCCGCGACGTGGCACCGGCCAAGCTTGCCCGGCGGGCCGAGGTGGACGGTGTGGGCGACGTGCTCATCCGCCTGCGCGAGGATTGCGCCGTGGCGGTGCAGAGCCGCGAGCCGGAACGAATCGTGGCCATGCTCGCCGCCGAGAGCCGGCGGCTGGAGGGAGGGCAGGCGGCGGCGAACTGAAGATGCCGCCTCTCGCTCGAGGGAAAAGCTGGGCGTAAGAGTGGTATCATCGCCGGCGAACACCGACTGTGGATGACCCTATGAGCATCATCATCGGCAGAACGACCCCTCGGTTGAGTCCCAAGCTCGAGGCAGTGCTGGTTCGCCTGTGCCAGAAGCTCGGACCTTTGAGCAAGACCAAAGCGGTCAAGCTGCCCTATCTGGTTGACGTCCTGGCTGGCCACTATCTGGGGCGGCCCGTCAGCGACGCGACGTACCAGACCTGGGAGCTCGGCGTCGTAGGCCGCGAGCTCTATGCCTTCACCACCTATGGTGAGCCCAACGCGAAGTTCAACTTCCGAGAGCACTCTTTCTCGGAGAGCGGGCGGCTGATCGAGGTGAAAGAAGCTCCAGCCGAGCTGCCCTTGGAGCCGGGGGAGGTCGAGATCGTGGATTGGGTTGCCAAACACTACGGCTCGCTCGACGCCACCCGTCTCGGGCTCCTGACCAAGAGCCTCAACACTCATCTGGGCGAGGGGGCCTGGGGCTCCAATCAACCAGCCGAGATGGGTGAGGATGCCTTCGCGCGGCTGAGCTCTGGGTGGTTCCGTTTCTTCGAGGCACTACCGGCTCTCGACCTCTCCGACCCTGCCAAGCTCAAGCCCGTTGGTGATCCGCGCGAGCACTTGAGGTCCAGGCTCCTTGCCTGAGTTGGTGACTTTCGAACCGACCTGGCTCGACAAGGAGTTCGAGAAGGCGTTCAAGAGGCTCAGCGTCGCCGAGAAGGAATCCCGAATGGAGGATCTTGCAGCCTTGATGGAGGCGCTCAAGGGTTGTCGCCATCCCATCACAGACCCCGACCTCGCTCGCTGGAGACCTGGATCCTACTCTGGAGTCCTCAGGCTTCAACCTCACCAGATCTTGATCGAGTACCGCCTTCGCGGCCTGATGAGAGTCATCGCATGCCATGTCCGTTCATCGGCAGAAGGCGTGGACGATCGAGTAGTCCTCCTCGCTGCAACGCTGACTCACGACCACGATCGTTTGAAACGGCTCGTGCGCCAGCATGTCCGGGCCGAGGATCTCTAAACCTTTGACGCCCAGCCCGGGGGCCGCGTAGAATGCGCCCTCCTGCGACCGATGCCCCATCCACCGCGGAGAGGTGCTGGAGTGGTCGAACAGGGCTGCCTGCTAAGCAGTTGTCCGAGGTTAACCCTTGGACCGAGGGTTCGAATCCCTCCCTCTCCGCCAATTTCCGCCCCGCCCCGAACCCCGTGAGCGAGAGCACTCCCACCTCGGCCCCGAAGGACTTCATCCGCGAGATGGTGGCGGCGCACGTGGCCGCCGGTCGCTATGGCGGTCGGGTCGTCACCCGCTTCCCCCCCGAGCCCAACGGCTACCCCCACATCGGCCACGCCAAGTCCATCTGCCTCAACTTCGGTCTCGCCCAGGAGTTCGGCGGTGTCTGCCACCTGCGCATGGACGACACCAACCCCGAGACCGAGAGCGAGGAGTACGTCGCAGCCCTCAAGGACGCCGTGCGCTGGCTCGGCTTCGACTGGGGCGAGAACTTCTTCTACGCCTCGGACTATTTCGAGCAGCTCTACGACTTCGGCGTGCAGCTGATCGAGATGGGCAAGGCCTACGTCGACAGCCTCTCGGAGGAGGAAATCCGCGAGCACCGCGGCACCGTCACCGAGCCGGGCCGGGAGAGCCCCTATCGCGGTCGCTCGGTGGCGGAGAACCTGGACCTCTTCCGGCGCATGCGCGCGGGCGAGTTCCCGGACGGCGCCCACGTACTACGGGCGAAGATCGACATGGCCGCGGCGAACATGAAGATGCGGGACCCGCTCCTGGTCCGCATCAAACGGGCCACCCACTATCACCGGGGCGACGCCTGGTGCATCTACCCGATGTACGACTTCGCCCACCCCCTCTCGGACGCCATCGAGAGGATCACCCACTCCCTTTGCACCCTCGAGTTCGAGAACAACCGGGAGATCTACGACTGGCTGGTCGATACCCTCCCATTCCCCGAGCCTCCCCGCCAGACCGAGTTCGCCCGCCTCAACCTCACCTACACGGTGATGAGCAAGCGCAAGCTGCTGGAGCTGGTCAGCAAGGGGTTGGTGTCCGGCTGGGACGACCCCAGGCTGCCGACCATCGCCGGCCTGCGCCGCCGGGGCTACACGCCCCCGGCGATCCGCGACTTCTGCGAGCGCATCGGGGTGGCCAAGGCCAACAGCACGGTGGACGTGGCCCTGCTCGAGCACTGCCTGCGCGACGACCTGAACCCCGAGGTACCGCGCCTGCTGTGCGTGGCGCGGCCGCTCAAGGTGGTGATCGAGACCTTCCCCGCCGGCGAGGTCGAGGAGCTCGAGGCTCCCTACTATCCCCACGACGTGCCGAAGGAGGGTTCGCGCCGGCTGCCCTTCTCCCGGGAGCTGTGGATCGAGCGCGATGACTTCGCCGAGCAGCCGGCCAAGGGCTTCCACCGTCTGGCCCCGGGCCGTGAGGTGCGGCTGCGCTACGGCTACGTGATCCGCTGTGAGCGGGTGGTCAAGGACGAGGCCAGCGGCGAGATCCTCGAGCTGATCTGCTCCCACGACCCGGCCACCCGCGGCGGCGCCACCGCCGACGGCCGCAAGGTGCCCGGCACGATCCACTGGGTCTCGGCCCCGCACGCGGTGCCGGTCGAGCTGCGGCTCTACGACCGCCTCTTCTCGGTCGAGAGGCCGGACCTCGACGAGCGCCCCTTCGCGGAGACCTTGAACCCGGGCAGCCTCGAAGTGCTGCCGCGAGCCTGGGCCGAGCCGAGCGTGGTGAGCCCGGAGCTGCCGCGGCGCGTGCAGCTGGAGCGTCTGGGCTACTTCTTCCGCGATCCGCTCGACTCCCGACCAGATCGCCCGGTGTGGAACCGGATCGTGACGCTCAAGGACTCCTGGGCCAGGCAGGCCGCGGCCGAGGTGCCGGCACCCGCTCCGGCGAAGAAAGCCGCCCCGGCGGGCCCGGCGCCGGCCGCGAAGGCCGCCCGCGCCTTCCCCCCCGAGCAGGAGGCCCGACGCCGCGCCCTGATCGAGACCCACGGCCTTTCCGCGGACGACGCCGAGCGGCTGGCCGAGTCCGCCGAGGAGGTGGCCTTCTTCGAGGCGGCTGCGGCCGAGAGCGGCAGCCCGCGGGCGGCGGCCCGGTGGATCGTCACCGAGCTGCGGGGCGCCACTCGCGAGCGGGCCCTCGCCGACCTGCCCTTCGACGGCAGGGCCCTCGGCGAGTTGGTGGCCTTGGTCGAGGGAGGCACCATTTCGGGCAAGACCGGCAAGGACGTGCTGGCCGAGATGCTCGCGGGAGGGGGCCGGCCGGCCGCCATCGTCGAGGCCAGGGGCTGGCGCCAGCTCTCCGACCCGGCCGAGATCGCCCGGTTGGTGGCCGAGGTCGTCGAGGGCCACCCCGAGGAGGCCGCTCGCTACCGCGCTGGCAAGACCAACCTCTTCGACTTCATGGTCGCCCAGGTCATGAAGGCGAGCGGCGGGACCGCCCATCCCCAGCGGGTCAACGAGGCCCTGCGCGAGAGGCTCGAATCGCCATGAAGACCGCCCTCCAGGGCCCCGTCCGCGTCCGTTTCGCCCCCTCACCGACCGGCTTCCTCCACGTCGGCGGGGCGCGGACGGCGATTTACAACGACCTGCTCCGGCAGAACCTCGGCGGCTCCTTCATCCTGCGCATCGAGGACACCGACAAGGCCCGCTCGGACGAGGCCATGACCCGCCAGATCCAGTCCGCGCTGACCTGGATCGGCGTCGAGTGGGACGAGGGGCCCTTCCTCCAGAGTGAGCGCCTACCCCGCCACCGCGAGCGGGCCGAGGAGCTCCTCGCCGCCGGCAAGGCCTACCGCTGCTTCTGCACTCCCGAGCTGATCGAGACGCAGCGCGAGGAGGCCCAGAGGAAGGGCGAGACCTTCCGCTACCCGCGCACCTGTGCCGCGTTGACGGCGGGGGAGACCGAGACCCGGCTGGCCGGGGGCGTGCCGTACGCCGTGCGCTTCCGCCTGCCCGAGGGCAACATCCGCTTCCACGACCTCCTGCGGGGGGAGATGGACTTCCCCCAGGATGCCCTGGACGACTTCATCCTGCTGCGCTCGGACGGCTCGCCGACCTACCACATGTCGGTGGTGGTGGACGACATCGACATGGGCATCACCCACGTCATCCGGGGCGACGACCACCTCTCGAACACCCCCAAGCACGTGCCCCTCTTCCTCGCCCTGGCCGACCGGGTGCCGGTCTTCGCCCACCTGCCGCTGATCCTGGGGCCGGACCGCAAGCGGCTGTCGAAGCGCATTGGCTCGACCTCGGTCGAGGAGTTCAGAAACGAGGGCATCCTCGCCCAGGCCCTCTACAACTTCCTGGCCCTGCTGGGATGGGCGCCGGGGGAGGACCGCGAGCTGCTCTCCCGCCGGGAGATGATCGAGCTGTTCACCATCGAAGGGCTCAACGCCTCGGCCGCGGTCTTCGACCGCGAGAAGCTGTTGTGGATGAACCAGCAGTACATCCTCTCCCTGCCCTTCGCCGAGCTCGCCCCCCAGCTCGCGCCCTTCCTCGCCGAGCTGGGTGTCCCCACCGGCGACCCGGCGCGCGTCGAGGCCATCGTCGATCTCTACCGGCCGCGGGCCAAGACCTTGCGCGAGCTGGCCGAGGCCGTGCCGTCCTTCTTCGCCGAGAGCCTCCCCTACGACGCCGAGGCGTGCGCCAAATTCCTGGCCGATCCGGCCCTGCCAGGCTATCTCGAAGCGCTCGCCGCCCGCTTCGCGGCCGTGCCGAGCTTCGACGTGCCGAGCCTCGATGCTGCCCTGCGTACTCTGGCCGAGGAGCTCGAAGTCAAGGCAGCGGCGCTGATCCACCCCGCCCGCATGGCGGTCTCCGCCGCCACCGGCGGGCCACCCCTCTTCGACCTCATCGCCCTGGTAGGACGCGAGGCGACGGCCCGGCGGCTGGGGGACTTCGTGCGCTTCTTGCGCCAGGCGCGACCAGCTTGACGCTTTCGGGCGTCTTTCTGTAACCTTCCTCGTCCGCCGTTTGGGGGATCGTCTAACGGCAAGACATGCGGCTCTGGACCGCAGAATCGGGGTTCGAATCCCTGTCCCCCAACCAAGCCCCACCCCATCCTCCCCCTCCAGACCTGCCCTTCGGGGTGTGCTTTCGCCGCCTCGGAAGCGATACGATCCGCGCCAAACCATGATGGTGCCAGCCCCCACTCCCGATCGGTAGCAGCCCAGGAACCCTGAGGAGCGAGGCTTGGTGCGCGGAGGTTGCCTGTGCGAATGGACTCCCTCGCCTTCTCAGCCGGCACCTGGAGCCGGTTGATCTCCCTGCTCTGTGTGGCCCTGGCCGCCGGTGCCTTGCTCTTTCCCGGCACGGTCCCCGCGGCTGGCCCGGACCCCGAAGCCCCGGCAGCGGTCGAGGCTTCCTCACCCACCGGATCGGCCGCCCACCACGGCCCCGCTACCCCGGACTACGCCTCCCTGCTCTTCGTCTTCTTGCTCGCCACGATCATCGGCATCGGGGTGATCGGCCGCGTTTCGCGCCTGCTGCACACGCCGCTGATGTCGATCACCAACGCCATCTCGGCCATCGCCGTGGTCGGCTCGGTGCTGGTCGCCGGCGGTGACTACCCGAACGAGATCCGGGTGATGGGCGCCATCGCCCTGTTTGCCTCGATGACCAACATCGTCAGCGGCTTCCTGATCACCCAGCGCATGCTCAAGATGTTCAAGGACGAGCGGAAGGGAGGCCAACCGTGATGGCCTTCGCCGTTCAACTCGCCTATCTGGTCGCCGCCGGGCTGTTCATCTTCTCGCTCTACTGGATGAACACGCCGAAGACCGCCCGCCGGGCGGTGGCTGCGGGTGTCATCGCGATGGTGATCGCCATCGGCGCCACCTGGGTCCAGCCGAGCGTCGTCCACCACGTCTGGATCATGATCGCCATCGTGGCCGGCTTCGCCGTCGGTGTGCCCCTGTCGAGGGTGCCGCTGACGGCGGTGCCCCAGCGGACCGCCCTCTCTCACGCTTTCGGCGGCCTGGCCGCCGGCCTGGTGGGCACCGCCAAGTTCTTCCTCTGGTTGGGCGAGGGCCCGGAACAGCTCACTCCCTTCCGGGTTGGCGCGATCGTGGTCGAGGTGATCCTCGGCTACCTGACCTTCACCGGCAGCCTGATGGCGGCCGGCAAGCTCCAGGAGCTGAAGTGGATCCCCCAGCGGCCGGTGACCTACCCGCTCCAGAACGTCACCAACATCGGTTTGCTCGCTGTGGCCGCCGTGCTGGGCGTGCTGCTGATCCTCTACCCCACGGCGCCGTGGGCGCCCACCGCCTTCATCGTGGTGATCGTCCTGTCGCTGTTTTTCGGCGTGCTGCTCATCCTGCCCATCGGCGGCGCCGACATGCCGACCGTGATCTCGATCCTGAACGCCTACGCCGGTCTCTCCGCCGTGGCCATGGGTTTCGTGCTCGAGAACAAGCTGCTGATCACCGCCGGGGCCTTGGACGGCTCCTCCGGCCTGATCCTCTCGATCATCATGTGCCGGGCGATGAACCGCTCCTTCACCAACGTGCTCTTCGGCGCCTTCGGCTCGGTGCAGGCCACCGCCGCCACCGGTGAGCAGAAGGCCTACAAGTCCGAGACGGTGGAAGGGGCGGCGCAGGTGCTCGAGCAAGCCAACCTGGTGGTGATCATTCCCGGCTACGGCATGGCCGTGGCCCAGGCCCAGCACCGCGTGCGCGAGCTGTACGACCAGCTCAAGAAGCGGGGCATCACCGTGAAGTTCGCCATCCACCCGGTCGCCGGACGCATGCCGGGGCACATGAACGTCCTGTTGGCCGAGGCCGACATCCCCTACACTGATCTGGTCGAGATGGACGAGATCAACCCCGAGATGCCCCAGTGCGACGTCGCCCTGGTGGTGGGTGCCAACGACGTGGTCAACCCTGCCGCCCGCCACGACAAATCGAGCCCGATCTACGGCATGCCGATCATCGACGCGGACAAGGCGCGCACCGTCTTCGCCATCAAGCGGAGCAAGAACCCGGGCTTTGCCGGCATCGACAACGAGCTCTACTTCGCGGACAAGACCTGGATGCTCTTCGGTGATGCCAAGGCCGTGATCAGCGAGCTGGTCAAGCAGCTCTCGGGTGGAAGCGGCATGCACTGAGGGCAGGAAGCACCCGCGCGACGACCAACCGCCCCCCCGCGCCCAAGAGGCAGGCGGGGGCGGTCCTTCGGCGCAGGGAGGAGAGAGCTCGCGAGCGGTGCTATCGCCGGGGCGGGCGCTCTTGGCGCGGGCGCGCTTCGTTGACCTTGATCCCGCGGCCACCCATGAGGCTGTTGTTCAGGGCTTCGATCGCCGCATCGGCCTCGGCGTCCTCCATCTCAACGAAGCCAAACCCCCGCGGCTGTCCGGTCTCACGGTCGTTGACCAGGTTCACGGATAGGACGGAGCCATACTCCTCGAACATCCGGCGCAGCTCGTCCTCGGTGGTACGGTACGGCAGGTTTCCGACGTAGATCCTCTTCGCCATACTCTTCTCGACTCCGCCCCTGCTCGCCAGGGCCGCACGGTCTCGGTGCCACCCTCCTGGCCTCGGCTGGAAGGGCGGTCTCCACTGAAACGATCCTCCGGAAAGCCAGGCGAGGGATCGGGCAGGCCCTCAGGGCAGACGAACCACGCCCCGACCAAGCCCAGCCAGCTTCACCAGATTTCTATGCGCGAGAGAATAGCACAGTGCCCCCAGGAAAAACGATGAGACGAAGCCGACGGCCTGGCATCGCCAGGCTCGGCCTCCGGGAGAACGGATGATCGACTTACCGAGACCACGAGAAGTGCGCGAGCACCTCCTGTCGTTCCAGGATCTGCTGACCGACAGGTTGGCCGCGCTCGATGGCGGGGCGAGCTTCCGCGAGGACGCCTGGGAGCGGGCCGACGGCGGGGGCGGACGAAGCCGCATCCTCGGCGAGGGTGCCCTCTTCGAGCGGGCGGGGGTGGGCTTCTCTCACGTCACCGGCGACCGGCTGCCGCCCTCGGCGACGGCCAACCGCCCCGAGCTGGCCGGGCGGCGGTTCGAGGCGATGGGCGTCTCGCTGGTTCTCCACCCACAAAGCCCCTACGTCCCCACCACTCACCTGAACGTCCGCTACTTCGGAGCCGAGGCCGAGGGCGCCGACCCCGTGTGGTGGTTCGGCGGCGGCTTCGACCTGACTCCCTACTACCCGTTCGAGGAAGACGTGCTGCACTGGCACCGCACCGCCGCGGCAGCCTGCGAGGCCTTCGGCGAGGAGGTCTATCCCCGCTACAAGCGCTGGTGCGACGAGTACTTCTTCCTGCCGCATCGGGGCGAGACCCGCGGTGTCGGCGGCCTGTTCTTCGACGACCTCTCCGCCTGGGGCTTCGCGCGCAGCTTCGCCTTCCTCCAGAGCGTCGGCGATGCCTTCCTACCGGCCTACGTGCCGATCGTCGAGCGCCGGCGGGGCCTCGCCTGGGGCGAACGGGAGCGGGACTTCCAGCTCTACCGGCGGGGACGCTACGTGGAGTTCAACCTGGTCTGGGACCGGGGTACCCTCTTCGGCCTGCAGTCGCGAGGACGCACGGAATCGATCCTGATGTCGATGCCGCCGCTCGCGGCCTGGCGCTACGACTGGCATCCCGCGCCCGGGAGCTCGGAGGAACGGCTGTACCGTGACTTCCTCCGGCCGCGAGACTGGCTGGCGGAGCTGGGATGACGGCCGGCTCGACGCCGTGCGCCACCGTCTAAGGGGAGCCGCCGTCCCGCCGGGGCAGAACCCGCCAGCTCACCACCCGCGGCGGCCCGGCGGTCAGGTCCACTTCCGCCCTCACCGAACGCACACGGCCGCGCCAGCTGGCATGGGCACGGATCTCCAGCCGCTCGGAGCCGAGCCATTCGAGCTCGGAGCGAATCGTGCCGCCGCCGAAGTCCCGCTCGGCGAGGCCCGGGAAGGACCGGCCGGCGGCGAGGCGGGCGAGGCTCTCGGCGAGGGCGGCGTCGGTCAGGGCGGCGAGGGTGAGGGAGCCGACCTCGCGGCGGGCGGCCCGCTGCTCCTCGGTGACCAGCAGGGCCACCAGGGCCAACGCGGTCGAAAGGAGGAGCAGGGCGAAGAGGGCCACGAGCAGCACCTGGCCGCGCTCTCGCCGGTCGAGGCTCACCACGAGCCGACCCTCCCCCCACCCCGCAAGGCCACGACCAGGCTCTCGGTGGCAACCGCCGTGCGCGCGGCCGTCCGGCGCGGGCGGGGGTCCGGGGCTCGCGCGAAGCGTACCTCCACGCGGACCAGTCCCGGGACCGGCTCGAACCACTGCCAGAGCACCAGTCTCTGAAGCCACACGGCCTCGGCCACGCGGTCGCCGTCGCGCCAGACCTCGCGCAGGAGCCGCTCGCCGTCCTGGCGCCAACAGACGACCTCCTCGTTGCCCGGCCTCGCGAGGCAGAGAGGATCCCCCTGCTCGCCCGCCGGGGTCACGAGCACAAAGGCCGCTCCTTGGAGATCCGTCCGCAGTCCTTCCGCGACGCGGCCGGTCAGGGGGTCGGTGAGCCGCCGGCCCGCGCCGGCGAACAGGGGCTGCGCATCGGCCAGGATGACGGCGGCGAGAGCCAGGCACACGGCGACGATCAGCACCGTGACGGCCGCCTCGAGCAGGGTGAAGCCGCGCTGGCACTCGCTCATGGCAGGGCCCGCCAGAACCGGGTCTCGAGGCGCACCGACTCGGGGGTACCGCGCACCTCGTAGCGAGCCTGCGCCACCACGTGGTAGAGGCCCCGCACTTCGGTCGCCTCGACGGCGAGGCCGATCCGCAGTCGCCGGGCCGGGGCGCCGTCGCCTGCGGGAAGCTCCGTCTCGCCAGCCGGCAGCGGCCCGCTGCCCACGCGCAGGGTCTCGAGCGCCGCCTCCGCCGCCCGCACCGCCACCACCCGCGCTCTCGCCCGGTCGAGCGAGGCCGGTAGCCGGTAGATCAGCGCGAGGCCCAGGACCAGACCCAAGGCCAGCAGGGTGAGAGCGACCAGAGCCTCGAGCAGGCTGAAGCCAGCCTCACGGTGGTGCGCGACGGGACGACGGCGCGTCATGGGCCCCTTTCGCCCGGCCAGATTCGTCAGGCGAGGGCCTGCACCAGATCCTCGATCAGGTCGTCGGGGTGCTCGAGGCCGACGGAAAGGCGCAGGAGGCCCTCGGGAGTACCGGTGCCGGGGGCCTCGACCGAGGCGCGGTGCTCGAGCAGGCTCTCGACCCCGCCCAGGCTGGTGGCGTTGGTGAACAGCCGCACCTTGGATGCCACGCCCAAGGCTCCCTCCCGGCCGCCCGCCACCAGCAAGGAGAGCATGCCGCCGCCGGCGCGCATCTGCCGCCGGGCCAGCTCGTGCCCCGGGTGGGAGGGCAGACCTGGGTAGAGCACCCTCTCGAGCCGCGGATGCCCTTCGAGAGCCTGCGCGATGGCCAGGGCGCTCGCCGATTGCTGGGCCATCCGGCAGCCCAGTGAGCGCAGCCCCCGCAGCACCAGCCAGGAGGAGAAGGGCGAGGCCACCGCTCCCAGCACGCGGCGCACCCTCTTCACCCGCTCGAGCTCCTCATCCGCCCGGCGGAACACCAGCGCTCCCCCCACTACGTCGCTGTGGCCGCCCAGGTACTTGGTGGTCGAGTGGAGCACCACGTCCGCCGAGTGGGCCAGGGGGTTCTGGAGGGCCGGGGAGGCGAAGGTCGAGTCCACCACCAGCCGGGCCCCCGCCTCCTGCGCGATCCCCGCCAGGGCCTCGAGGTCGATCACCTGGATCAGGGGGTTCGAGGGCGTCTCCGCCCACAAGGCACGGGTCTCGGGGCGGATCGCCCGGCGAACCGCTTCGAGGTCGGTGTGGTCGACCAGGGTCGCCGTCAGCCCCCAGCGCGGCAGGTGTTCTCGGGCCATGGTGCGGAAGTCGTAGTAGACGTCGCTCTGGAAGACCACGTGCGAGCCGGCCGGCAGGCTCTGAAGGAAGGCCGCGCCGGCCGCCAGGCCGGAGCTGAAGGCGAGTGCACCTGCGCCCCCTTCCACCGCCGCCAGGGCCTGCTCCAGCCGGTCCTGGGTGGGGTTGCCGTGCCGGCCGTAGAGGTAGCCGCCCGGCACCTCCCCGGCGGGACCGTGCTCGAAGGTGCTGGACAGGTGGATGGGGGGCGCGATCGCCCCGGTCTCGGCGTCGGGCTCGGCGGCGGCACGGACGAGGAGAGTCTCGAGCTTCATGGCGTGGGCTCCGCTCGGATCGGTCAAAAACGCAAGGGATGGTAGGGCGTGGTGTCGATCGGCGGATCTTCACGGCAGATCATCGACGCCAGGATCTCACCGGTGGCCGTGGCCATGCTGACGCCGAGCATGTTGTGGCCGGCCGCCAGGTAGACGTTGGCCAGGCCGGGCACGGGGCCCAGGAGCGGCAGGTCGTCCGGGGTCATCGGCCGCCAGCCGTACCACTCCACCTTCTCCCCGGGGGCGTCGCAGTCCTTGAGGTACTGGCGGGCCCCTCGCCAGAGAGCGTCGAGGCGTACGCGGTTCAAGGTGGTGTCGTAGCCGGCGAACTCCATCGTGCTACCGACCCGGAAGCCGCTCGGCCAGGGCGTCACCGCCACCTTGACCCCCTCGAAGAGCAGGGGGTAGCGGGGCGATCCCGCGGGCCGGCCGGCGGTGACCGTGTAGCCCTTGCCGGGCTGGACGGGGACCGCGAGGCCCAGCTGGCGGGAGAAGCGGGGGGACCAGGCGCCGGTGGCGACGATCACCGTCCGTGCCCGGACCTTCCCCTTGCTGGTCGTCAGCTCGACCTCACCGCCCTTCTCGCCCGAGAGGCCGTGCACCTCTGTGCCCTCCTCGACCTCGCCGCCGAGCTCGGCCACCAGGCGGGCGAGCTCGGCCACCAGCCGGTCCGGGCGCAGCATGGCGTCCGTCGGATAGAAGCGGGCCCCGGCGAGACCATCGACCAGGGCCGGCTCCCACCGCGCCAGCTCGGCGCCGTCGATCTTCTCGCAGGGCACGCCCGCCTCGGCGATCAAGTCGTCCCAGGTGTCACCGGCCGCCATCTCCTCGGCCGTGCGGTAGACCATCAACAAGCCGCTCTCGTCCCACTCGCAGGCCAGCCGCTCGCGGCGGATCAGGTCGCCCAGGAGCTGCCGCGAGAGCCGGAGGATGCTCGCCTTGGCCGCCAGGCCCCGCTCTGCGGCCTTGCGGTGGCTGTGGCGGAAGAAGGAGAGGCCCCAGGCGAGGAAGTTTGGGTCGAGGCGGGGCTTGACGTAGAAGGGCGAGTCTCGTCGGAAGATCGAGGCAAGGGCCTTGGCGGTCATCCCGGGCTGGGCCAGGGGCGGCGCATGGCTGGGGGTGACCAGGCCGCAGTTGGCCCAGGAGCTGCCGCAACCGAGAGTCCCCTTCTCCAGGAGGCGCACCGAACGCCCGCGTTCCAGCAGGGACTCGGCGCAAGAAAGCCCGATTACCCCGCCCCCGATGATGGCCACGTCGACGGTGGCGGCCCTACCCCTCTCTTCGACCACGATGCCGAGGCTCCTTTCGGTTCTCACAGAGGAGCTTATCCTCTCCCTGATGTACCATCCGGACAAACCGAAAGGAAAAGGCATGAGCCCTGTTTTCTACAAGCTCCTCCACCTCCTCGGCGTGATCCTGCTGTTCCTCTCCCTCGGCGGCTTCGCCCTCAAGGCGTTCGCGGGAGGCAGCGCTACCGAGGACGGCAAGAAGATTGCCGCCGCGACCCACGGCCTCGCCTTGCTGCTGCTCCTGGTGTCCGGCTTCGGCCTTCTGGCCAAGATGCAGCTGGGCTTCCCCACCTGGGCGTGGATCAAGACAGGGCTCTGGGTGATCCTCGGCGGCGTCGGCGTGGCCGTCCGGCGGATGCCCTGGTACGCCAAGCTCTGGTGGCTGCTCATCCCGGCCCTGGGCCTGTTGGCGGCCTACCTCGGCGTCGCCAAGCCGGCGTTCTGACGATGACCAACCCTCCCGGCTCGATGCCCTCCCTCGCCGGCCGCTCCGCCTTGGTGACGGGTGCGAGCGCCGGCCTCGGATTCGCGTCCGCCGCCGCCCTGGCCGGCCTGGGAGCGCGCGTGGCGATCGCCAGCCGCGGCGGCGAGAAGCTCGAACAGGCCCGCGAGCGGCTCGCCGCGGGCGGCGCCGAGGTGGCCGCCTTCGCCGCCGACGTGCGCGACCAAGCCGGGCTCGAGCGGCTGGTCGGGCAGGTCGGTGAGCGCTTCGGCGGCATCGACGTGCTGGTCGCCAACGGCGGCGGCCCTGCCGCCAAGCCCGCTCTCGAGCTCACCGAGGAGGACTGGGCCGCGGCCCTCCCCCTCGCCCTGCTCTTCGTGCCCCGCCTGTGCCGCCTGGTCCTGCCCGGCATGCGCGAGCGGCGCTGGGGGCGAATCGTCGCCATCAACTCCATCTCCGCCCGCCAGCCGATCCCGGGCCTCGCCCTGTCGAATGCCCTGCGGCCGGCCGTGCTCGGCTATCTCAAGACCCTGTCGCAAGAAGTGGCGGCCGAGGGGATCACGGTCAACGCCGTGCTGCCCGGCTACACCGCCACCGAGCGCCAGGACGAGCTCGCCGCCGACCGCGCCCGCCGCTCGGGCAAGAGCCGCGAGGAGGTCGTCTCCTTGTGGACGGCCCAGATCCCGGCGGGCCGACTAGCGGAGGCGTCCGAGATCGGTGCCGCGGTGGGATTTCTGTGCTCCGAAGCGGCTTCCTACGTCACCGGCCAGGCCCTGACCGTCGACGGCGGCTACGTCCGCGGCCTGTTCTAGAGGATTTTGCGAATGAAACCTCTCACCGGCAAGACCGTGTTCATCTCCGGCGCCTCCCGCGGCATCGGCCACGCCATCGGCCTGCGCTGCGCCGCCGACGGCGCCAACGTGGTGGTGGCCGCAAAGACCACCGAGCCTCATCCCAAGCTGCCGGGAACGATCTACACCGCGGCCGAAGATATGGAGCGCGCCGGCGGCAGGGCTTTGGCCATCGCCATGGACATCCGCATGGAGGACCAGGTGACCGCGGCGATCGAGCGCACCGTCGCCACCTTCGGCGGGCTCGACATCCTGGTCAACAACGCCAGCGCCATCCACCTGACCGGCACGGTGGACACGCCCATGAAGCGCTTCGACCTGATGTTCAGCGTCAACGTGCGGGGCACCTTCGCCTGCTCCCAGGCGGCGATCCCTCACCTCGCCGGAGCGCTCAACCCGCACATCCTGAACCTCTCCCCACCCTTGAACCTCGAGCCCAGGTGGTTCGCGCCCCACTGCGCCTACACCATGTCGAAGTACGGCATGAGTCTCTGTGTGCTGGGGATGGCGGAAGAGCTCGCAGGCCAGGGCATCGCGGTCAACGCCCTCTGGCCGCAGACGACGATCGCCACGGCGGCCACGGCGATGATCGGCGGCGGCACGGAGTTCTTCAAGGGCTGCCGGCGACCCGAGATCATGGCCGATGCGGCTTATGCCATCCTCACCCGGAGCAGCCGCGCCTGCACCGGCAACTTCTTCATCGACGAGCAGGTGCTCGCAGAGGAAGGTGTCACCGACCTCGACCGCTACGCCGTCGAGCCCGGGCATGCGCTGTTCAAGGATTTCTTCGTCGACTAGCGCGCGTCGCGCACACCGAGAGCGGCCGGCGCACCGGTTGACCTCTGTGGGGGGACCTGCCCGGGTCGGGCCCCATCGGGGGCCCGACCGCGCCGTCCATCCAACCCGTCCCGCCCCTCTACGATCGGTTCTCTGGAAATGTAGGTGCTCGCCGCCCCGCCGGGGGTGACAGGGCGATGACGATTTCTCCTCCTGAGACCGCCACCGCCCCTCGCCGGTCGCTCTAGGAGTTGGTACGGCCGCCGCGGTCCTCCGGCCCGGACAGACCAGCGGGCCGGATCTCGGCCAGGATGTCCCGCACGGCACCTCGCACCCGTTCGAGCAGGAGAAGATCCTCGGTGGGTCTCGTCTTGAGGTTGAGGTTCGCGTTGCCGCTCTCGCCCAGCTGATCAGGATCGAAACACTCGGTCAGCACGGCGGATACCGCTGGGTCGGCGCGCGAAGAGAAAGCGAGTTGGAAGAACTTGTGAGGATCAACCCGAAGCACGTCGAGAGCGCGGAGCAGATCGATCAATTTCAAATCGACGCGCCGCTGGAAGACGTGTGAAAGATAGCCGCGGCGGCGCTGGATCGCCTCGTCCACCTCGGTCTGCGTCGCACCCGCCGCCCGGATCGCTCCTTGAAGCAGTCGCAGCACTCGGCTGAGGCGCTCGTCAGTCGTTGCGGGTGGGCTCGACATGGGATGGTAACGAGGCCCTTCAGTGTGGGAGGGCGGTTGGCGCAGCATCATAGGATCCCCATCGATCATTTGCAACAAGGAAAGTCTTGTACTTCTCAATGATTCGAGTTTAGCTCCGGTCTGTTCACAGATCTCCGCCGATGGTTTCGGCTCACCAGAGTCCTCTTCTTCTATCGACGGACACGGCGGCCGGTTTGCCACCCCCGAGCCCAAGAAAGTCGTCGCTTCGGCCGCTCGGAGGCGCAGCGATGCGAGCGCTCGAGCGGAAGCCCCGAGGGGACTCCTACTGTTAGGGACTCCGGCGGTCGCCCGCGCGGGACTCTAGGGATAGAGACGGAAGGAACGCCAGCCTTCAGCGGAACGCTCGAAGACCGTTCGATCGTGCAGGCGGAAGACCCGTCCGACCCAGAACTCGAAACGATCCGGGACGACTCGGAAACCCGACCAATGCGGGGGGCGCGGCACCGGCCGGCCCAGGTACCGGGCCTCGACGGCAGCCGCCGCCGAGAGCAGCTCCGCGCGGCCGGCGAGGGGGCGGCTCTGCTTCGAGGCCCAGGCACCGATCTGGCTGCCGTGGGGGCGCGAGGCGAAGTAGGCGTCTGCCTCGGCGTCGTCCACGGGCTCGGCACGGCCCTCGATGCGGACCTGCTGGCTGAGCTCACGCCAGAAGAAGTTGAGGCAGACCTCGGGCCGGGCGCGGATCTCCTCGCCCTTGCGGCTCTCGAGGTTGGTGTAGAAGACGAAGCCCCGCTCGTCGAAGCCCTTGAGCAGCACGACTCGAGAGGACGGCTTCCCGGACGAGTCGACCGTCGCGAGGACCATGGCGTTGGGGTCGCTGATGCCGGTGGCCTCGGCTTCGGCCAGCACCCGGCCGAACCACGCGAAGGGATCCGTCTCGCTCATCGCCGAGGAGTATAGAGGCAGCGCCGGTGATTGACTCGCTCGCCGTGGTCGGCTAGAGTGCGGCAAAAATACGGCGTATATGGAGGAGCTTCGCGATGGACGAGCACACGCCTTCCGAGATGTTCGACAACGCGTTCGACCCGAGCTATCTGGCCCGGCTCGAGTCTCTGGACGATCCGGCGAGCGCCGCCCCGGCGGAGCTGGCCGGCCCCTGGGAGGTCGTCGCCCTGGGCCAAGCTGAGTTCGGGGTCTTCCGCGGCTGGGAGAGTCCGGAATCTGGCGATCTGCCGCACTGCATCTTCGACGATCCCCACCTCGCCCGGCTGGCCGCGGCCATGCTGCCCGCCCTGTCCCGCGAGCCGGCCTTCCGCCTCCGCGCTGACCCGACCCTCGAGGGCTATCCGGTCGAGCGCCATGGCGAGGTCTGCGGCCGCACCCGAATCTGGGACCACGACCTCATGCAGGCCCTGTCCCTGGCGCACGAGCTGGCCCAACAGCCCGAGGCCCTGGCCAAGCTGCTCGAAGCGGCCGGGCCCACGGCGCTCGAACTGGTGGGCAAGCGCCTGGCGCGGGGAATCAAGTAGGGGAGCACGGCCGTGCGCCCTCCCCGCGCCGCTCAGAACAGCAGCAGCCGCACGGCGCAGGCGAGCACGGCGGCTGTGACCACGGCACGGATCCAGCGGTGGCCCTTGGCCACCGAGAGCCGGACGCCCCAGGCGGCGCCGAGCACAGCGCCGGCGCCCAGCGCCAGGCCCGGCAGCCACTCGACCCGGCCCGCGAGCAGGAAGCCGGTCAGGGAGACGATCATCGACAGGAAGATCGCGAAGACCTTGACGGCGTTGCCGCGCACCAGGTCGAGCCCGCCCAGCGAGGTCAGCGCCAGGACCAGGAAGCCCACCCCCGCCTGGATGAACCCGCCGTAGATCCCGGCGGCGAAGAAGCCGACGACGAGGACCGCTCGCCGCGCCAGGGAGAGGGCTGCCAGCCCGACGGCCTGCCCGGCCTCCCCCTCCTCACCAGGCGCGACGGGACCTGCCGGTGCCGGGTGCTTGGCGAAGAGAGTCCACAGCGTAAAGGCCACCATGAACACGGCCAGGAGGCGGCGGAAGAGCTGATCGGGTGTCTCGAGGGCGAGCCAGGTGCCCAGCACCGTGCCCAGACAGGTGGGCAGCCCGGCGAGCCAACCCCAGCTCCAGTCGATCACCCGGTGACGGTGAAAGCCGAGGACGGCACTGATGTTCTGGGCCAGGATGGCGACCCGGTTGGTGCCGTTGGCGATGCCCGGCGGCAGACCCACGAAGATCAACGCCGGCAGGGAGAGGAAGGAGCCACCTCCGGCCAGGGTGTTGAGCAGGCCCACCACGATCCCGGTCGCGAGCAGGACGAAGCCATCGAGTAGGGTCATCCGCGCGGCATAGTATCGCCCTCCATGAGCACCGAGCCCGCCCTCACAACCCCGCCCCCACGTCCCGTCGCCCTGGTCACGGGAGCCGCTGCCGGCATCGGCCGTGCGGTGGCCCTGCGCTTCGCCGAAGGCGGCTGGGACGTGGCGGCCTGGGACGTCTCCCCCCGGCTCGCTGACCTCGAGGCCGACCTGCTGGCTCGCGGCGCCAAGGCCCACCTCACCCTGGTCGACGTCTCCGACTCGGCCGCCGTGGCCGTGGCTCTCGAAGGCGTGCGCGCCTGCTTCGGCCGCCTCAGGGCCGTCGTGGCCAACGCCGGCGTCGTGCGCGACGGTCTGCTGGTCAAGTGGCGGGGCGGTCAGGCGGTTTCCCAGCTGTCGGATGAAGACTTCGACCTCGTGGTCGATACCAACCTGCGCGGCGTGTTCCTGACCGTGCGGGCGGCGGTGCCCTTGCTGATCGCTTCGGGCGGGGGCTCGGTCGCCGTGGCTTCCTCGGTGGTGGCGGCCACGGGCAACTTCGGCCAGACCAACTACGCCGCCGCCAAGGCCGGGCTCGAGGCGATGGTCAAGACCTGGGCCCGGGAGCTGGGCCGCTACCGCATCCGGGTCAACGCCGTGGCCCCCGGCTTCGTCGCCACGCCGATGGTCGACGCCCTGCCCGAGCTGGTGGTCAAGAGGGTGGTGGAGCACACTCCCCTCGGCCGGCTGGGCCGGCCCGAGGAGGTGGCGGAGGCCTACTTCTGGCTGGCCTCCGAGGCCGCCAGCTTCGTTTCCGGCGCGGTGCTGCCGGTCGACGGCGGCCTGATCATCGGCTCGTAGTGGAGTGCGGCCGTTCTGCGGGGCAGCTAGAGCTCCCGCAAGGCCGTGGCCACGGGCAGGCGGGCTGCCTTGATCGCCGGCAGGATGCCGCCGATCAGGCCCAGCACCAGGGCGTAGGCCACCGCCAGCACCAGCAAGTCGGGCGTCACCCGGAAGGCGAAGGCCACCTGGCTGAAGCTCTGCCAGTTCATGGTCGAAGTGCGGAAGCCGTCGAACATCCACCAGGCCGCCGCCGCCCCGATCGCACCGCCGACCAGGCCCAGGACGACCGCCTCGACCATCACCGAGACCACGATCGGCAGGCGTTGGAAGCCCACGGCGCGCAGGGTGGCGATCTCCCGGGTGCGGGAGGACACCGCCGTGTACATGGTGTTCAAGGCGCCGAAGGCGGCGCCGGCGCCCATGATGATGCCGATCACCAGGCCCAGGGAGGTGATGAGGTCGGTGAGCACCTGCGACTGGCCGGCGTAGTAGTCGCTTTCCCGCTCCACGGCCACGTCGAGGCGGGGGTCGTTGTCCAGGGTCCAGCGGTACTTGGCCAGCGCCGCTTCGCTCTCGAGCTGGACGTAGATGGCCTGGAAGCTGTTGCCACGCCGATAGGTGGGCTGCAGCACCCGGGCGTCGCACCACAGCTCGGACTCGGTGAGCGTGCCGCCGGTCTCGAAGATCCCCACCACCTGCCAGTCGTTGCCGGCCAGCCGCAGGGTGGATCCGACCTCGAGGCCGGCGAAGGAGAGGGCGGCGCTCTTGCCCGCGATCAGCTCGCGAGTGCCGGTACGGAAAGGCCGGCCCTCGACCATCTTGAGCTCCTTCCTGATCGCGAACGCCGCGGGCTCCACCCCTCGCAGCGGCACGTTGGCCGGGGTGCCGGCCGGCAGCTTGGGCAGGTCGACGATGACGAAAAGCTCCGCCGAGGCCAGCGCGGTGCCGTCCACGAATCTCACGCCCGGTGCGTTCTTGATCAGGCGCGCCGAGTCGCCCCCGACAAAGCTCACCATCTCAGAGGTCGAGCCCTGGCGCAGGACCACGGCGCGATCGGCGGCGCCGGTCGAGGCAATGGTCTCGCGGAAGCCGGCGGCGATCGACAGCACGGCGACCAGGATCGCCACCACGCCGGCGATGCCGATCACCGCCACCAGCGACGAGCCCGCCCGCGCCGGCAGGTTGCGCAGGTTGAGCAGGCTGATCTGGGCGATCTGGTTGACGGCTCGGAGCATGGCTCGGCTCACCCTCGGCGCAGCGCCGCCGCGATCGGCAGCCGCATGGACTGGATCCCGGGGACGATGCCGGCGATCGCCCCGACCAGGGCGGCGATCACCAGACCCGTGGTCACGGCTTCGCTCGGCAGATAGAAGATCGGCAGGAAGCGCTCGAGCACCTTGCCCACACCGCCCACCAGGACCTGGGCCAGCATCAGGCCGAGCACACCGCCGACCAGGGCCAGGAAGAACGCCTCGCCCAGCACCAGGCCAAGCACCTTGAACGGCCCGAAGCCCAGGGTCTTGAGCACGGCGATCTCGTTGACCCGCTCGCGCACCGACTGCGCCATGGTGTTGGCCGCCACCAGCAGGATGATGAAGAAAACTGCCGCCGAGATGGCCTCGACGATCGCGCCGATGTTGCCGATCTGGTTGGCCCAGCCCTGCGCGAAGGCCTTCTCGGTCGAGGTCTTGGTCTCGGCGGGCGAGTTCTGGAAGTTGGCATCGATGGCCTGGGCGATCTCGGCCGCACGATCCGGGTCGTCGACCCGAATGGTGTACCAGCCCACCAGGCCCTTACCCCGCGCCCGCGCCTCGTCGAAGTAGTCATAGCGGAACATGAAGGCGGTGGTGTCCGTCCCCTTCTCGGCGCCGTCGTAGATGCCCACGACGTTGAATTCCCAAGCCTCCTTGCCGTCTTTGCGCCGCCAAGGGCTGCCCGAGATCGGCACCCGGTCGCCGATCTTGAAGCCGAGCTGCTCGGCCGTGCGCCGGCCTACCACCGCTCCCTCGCGGTCCTTGAGCCAGGCCCGCTTCTGGTCCTCGGGCAGGAGGATCTCGGGGAACATCGAGAGGTAGTTCTCGGGGTCCACGGGGAACTGGCCGAAGAAGTTCTCGGGCTTCTGGTAGTAGCCACCGAACCACGTGGCGTGGGCCACCGCCTCCACACCCGGCGTAGCGCGGATGCGGCCCATGTAGCTGAAAGGCAGCGGCTGGATCAGCGAGACCTTGTGCACCATCACCAGGCGGTCGGCGCCGGTCAGCTCCACGCCGCCCGAGAACGCCGCCCGCACGGCGGAGAGCAGCCCAAACAGGGCGAAGGCCATGACGATCGAAAGCAGGGTGAAGATCGCCCGCGCCTTCTTGCGCCAGATGTTCTTCCAGATCAGGGGCAGGTACTTCATGGGCGCCATCCTCAGGCTGCGGAGTCCAGCTGGAGGACTCCCTTGTCGAAGTGCAGCACGCGGGAGGCGCGCTCCGCGGCGTGGGGGTCGTGGGTGACCATGATGATGGTCTTGCCGTGGTCGCGGTTGAGCGAGGTCAAGAGGGCGAGCACCTCGTCCCCGGACTTGCGGTCGAGGTCGCCGGTGGGCTCGTCGCAAAGCAGCAGGGTCGGGTCGGTGACGATCGCCCGGGCGATTCCCACCCGCTGCTCCTGCCCGCCGGAGAGCTGCCGCGGATAGTGCTTGAGCCGGTCCGAGAGGCCCACCAGCGAAAGGGCGATGCGCACCCGCCGCTTGCGCTCGGAGCGGGGGAGCTTGGTCAGCAGCAGGGGCAGCTCGACGTTGCGCTCGGCGGTGAGCACCGGCAGCAGGTTGTACATCTGGAAGACGAAGCCCACGTGGCGAGCCCGCCACGCCGACAGGTCGGCGTCGGAAAGCCGGTCGATGCGCTGCCCGCCGACCTCGATCGCCCCGCGAGTGGGCCGATCGAGGCCGCCGATCAGGTTGAGCAAGGTCGACTTGCCGGAGCCCGAGGGCCCCATCAGGGCGAGAAACTCGCCCCGCGGGATCTCGAGGTTCAACCCCATCAGGACCTCGACCACCTCGGCACCCCGACGAAAAGCCTTGTAGACGTCGCGAACGCGGACGACGGGTTCGTTGGCCACGGCGACCTCAGCTCTTCTTGCGCGCGGGCCGCGCCCGGTCGCCGTCCTTGAGCTCGGCGGGAGGGTCGGTCGCCACCAGCTCGCCGCCGGCGATGCCCTCGGTGACCTCGCAGTCTTGGGACAGCGGGCGCTGGGCAACCGTCACGGCGCGGCGGGAGACGGTCTTGCCCTCGGCGTCGAGCACGAAGGCGAAGCGCTGCTCCCCCTCCTTGACCAGGGCGCCACAGGGCACCAACACGAAGCGGCGGGGCCCGGCGGCTGCGGCGCTGTCGTCGAGGAAGGAGACCTTGGCCCCCATGTCCGGCAGGATCCGGGGATCGAGCTGGTCGAAGCCGATGCGCACGGTGACAGTGGCCTTCTGGCGGTCGGCCGTGGGCACGGTGGTGATCACCCGGCCGGGGATCTTCCAGTCGGGGTAGGAGTCGAGCACCGCTTCGACCCGCTGGCCGGAGACCACGCGGTTGATGTAGGCCTCGTTGACGTCGACCTCGATCTCGAGGGAGCTCATGTCCACCAGGGTGCAGATGCCGGTGCGGGTGAAGCCACCACCAGCCGAAACCGGCGAGATCATCTCGCCCGGTTGGGCGTCCTTGGACACCGCGACGCCCGCGAAGGGAGCGCGGATCACGGCATCGGTGAGCAGCTGTCGTGACAGCTCGAGGCTCTGGGCCGCCACCGCCACCTCGTCCTTGGCGGCGGCGAGGCGAGCTTTGAGCGAGTCCACGCCGGCGCGGTCGGCATCTAGCTGGGACTGGGCGGTGACGCCGGAAGCGACCAGTTGCGCGCTGCGCCGCTGGCTGAGCTCGGCCTCGGCCAGCCGGACCTCGATCTCGGTCAGGCTGCTCCTCGCGGCCTGGAGCCGGGCCTCGGCGAGGCCGACCTCGCGCGAGAGCAGGCTGTCGTCGAGACGGGCCAGCACCTGGCCCTCCTCCACCTTCATGCCTTCCTCGACCAGGATCTCGGTGACCTTGCCGGTGAACTTGGAGGAGACGGTGGCCTTGCGGCGGGCTGTGACGTAGCCGGAAGCCTGGAGGATCGCCGCGGGCCCCTCGGCCCGGATCTCGTCCGCCTTCAGGGTCTCGAGGGAGTAGACCTTACCGCCCTGCATCACCACGAACGACGTGACCAGGCCGCCCAGGAGGACGACCAGGAGCACGGCCTTCTTGCGCCGGCGGGAACGGGAGAGGTCGAGACGATCGTCGTCGTCGATGCGCAGATCGGAGAGGGAAGCTTTGGGGTCAGCCATTGCGGTCTCGTGGGTTGAGGATAGGGGAAACGCCTGTTCGGCGCGTCGGGCCATTCTACGGGTCGGCCGGGGAAATGTTCCCTCCGGGGCCGATCCGCGACGCTCTTTCTTCCGATAACGTCCACCGACGTGGAATCCCTCTCCCTGCGCCAAGCCCGCCGCCTGGCCCTGGCCCGGGCCGGGCTGCTTGCTCCTGAGCACACCGCCCTGCCGGCCACTGCGGGGCGAGGCGAGAAGCAGGCCCGCGCCGCCGCCCACGCCGTGATCCGCCGCTTCGGCTACCTCCAGCTCGACACGGTGTCGATCGCCGGCGCTCGCTCGCACTCGATCGTGCTCGCCTCGCGGTTGGGGGGCTTCCCGGCCGAGCTCGGCGAGCGGCTGCTCCAGCCGGGGGAGCCCCTTTTCGAGTACTGGGGCCACGAGGCGTGCTGGCTGCCGATCGAGCTCTATCCGGCTCTCGCCTTCCGCCGCGAGGAGTTCCGGGTCCATCCCTGGTGGGGGGACCTGCTCGGCGAGCACCCGGAGCTGGCGCGGGAGATCCTGGAGCGCATCGCCGGCGAGGGCCCGTTGCGCTCGATGGACCTGGAGGGCGAGGGCACGGGCGGCTGGTGGGGCCTCAAAACGACCAAGAAGGTGGTCTCCGCCCTGTGGTCGGCCGGCGAGCTGGCGGTGGCCGAGCGCCGCTCCTTCCAGCGCACTTTCGACCTCACCGAGCGGGTGATTCCGGAGGAGTGGCGGCGCCAGGCTCTGCCACCCAGGGAAGCATTGAAGGAGCTGGTGCTGCTCGCCCACTCCGGGCACGGCTGGGCCGAAGCCCGCACCGTCAACGCCACCTGGCGGCTGCGCTACCGCACCGAGGAGGCCGCGACGGCCACCGCCGAGCTGGTGGAGGAAGGGCGCCTGCTGCCCTGTGCCCTGGTGCTGGAGGACGGGCGCAAGCTCAAAGGGCACGCCAGACCCGCGGATCTGGAGCTGGCCGGCAGGCTCGATGCCCTCCGGCCTCGGAGCCACCGGGGCGTGCTGCTCTCCCCCTTCGACCCCGTGCTGTGGGACCGCCGCCGGGTTTCCCTCTTCTTCGGCTTCGAGCAGCGGCTGGAGATCTTCACTCCCGCCGAGCGGCGGGTCTTCGGCTACTACTGCCTGCCCGTCCTGGCCGGCGAGCGCCTGATCGGCCGAGTGGACCTCAAAGCCGACCGCCGCCGCGGCCGCCTCCAAGTCCTCGCCCGCCACTTCGAAGCCGAACGCCCCACCGCCACCGACCAAGCCGCCGCCCAGTCGGCGCTGGAGCGCTACGCCGGGGCGGTGGGGTTGGCGTTCTGAAAGGCCGACAGGGGGCGAGGTTCAAGAGAAAAGCTTATCCCACAGCTGGCTGGCGACCGACGCCGCCGAGGAACCGAGGCCTGTGCTCACAGCACCGACGACAATGCCTCCACCTGTCACCGCACCGACAACCGCTCCCCGCACGGCCCCAACAAAGTCCGCCTTACCCACTTCCTTCCAGTTGATCTTCTTGCTAGCTGCGGGCGCCGCGGAGCCGCTAGCGTCACCGTCTGCGTTGCGATTGATTGCCAGAGCCCAAGCGTCTCGATTCGACCCCCGATCCCAGTACTCAACCGAGCCGACCGCAACCGCCGCGCTGACCAGCACACCCTGCGCTCGGTCTGGCCCCAAGGCCCCGAGCGCGAGGCTCGCCTCGCGCTGGATCTTGGCGACGCGGGCACGTGCGGTGCCCTCACCGCTGACGGCCGCTGCGATGCGCCGGTAGTAGCCGCGCTCCGCTTCCTGAACGCGAAAACGCTCGAGTGCCGGCTCCAGTCCGCCCGCTCCGGCGTTCGCCTCTCGAATCGCCTCGCGTTGCTCAGGCGTGATGTTCAGGGAGTCGAGGTACTGGTCCACGGCAGTCGAGACGAAGGCCAGCACCTCCTCGCGGCTGCGCCGGGTCCCAGGAGCCGGAGGCGGCGCCTCCTGCAGGCGCCTGAGGGCGAAGTCGAGCCCGGCGTTGTGCTGGACTCCGGCAGAAGCGTGGGGATTGACGAAGCCGTCAGCCGGGAAGAGGCTCCGGCAGCCAGCTACCGCCAGTGCGAGCGCTAGAAGCGCTCCGGCGACGAGAGTCTTCTTGGACATGGCGTCTTCTCCTCGTTCATCGGTGCCGCCCAGCGGCAGTGCTCGGGGCACCAAGAAGAAGACGGGAAGCAGCCAGCCACTCCCTCACTTCAGACGAGAAGGAAGTTCACCACTTCTCACTATCACCGTTCAGGGCTGCTCGCAGTGCTCGTATATGGCCTGCTCCATCTCGTCCGCTGATCTGTCGTCGAGGACACCGAAGAAGGGCCAAGGCGCTTCGCTCGGTGTGCCTTGAGGCGTGGTCAGGACGAGGGCATGGGCGAAGTCGCGGACCCGACGCTGGAGGTAGACGGGGAGTCGATCGAGATCTTCGAGCAGCTGGTCTTTGAGCAGCGCTTCGGTCACGGCAGCACCTCCGAAGGCCGATTGTAGCTCCCTCCCGTACAATCCCTCCCAGCTGGCGCCGGCGGCGCCACTTCTGGAAAGGACCCTCGATGAGCCCACGCACTCGCCTCGTCCTCGCCCTGCTCGCCCTCGCCCTGCCCCTCGCCACCCTGCCGGCCCGAGCCGGTGAGCACTCGATCGGCGTGGGCATCCACTACTGGCGTACCGTCGACGGCCTGCCCTCCGGCTCAACCTTCGACGACATCGAAGACGACGGCAACTCCTACGTGCTCTCCTACCAGTACCAGCCCCGCGGCATCTTCACCTTCCAGGTCGATGCCGAGCTCTACCAGGACGGCTACGGCGGCTCCACCGAGCGCACCATCCTGCCCGAGGTCTTCGTGCTCGTCGGCGGCAACTTCTATGCCGGCGCCGGCGCCGGGGTGGCCTACTCCGACGGCCTCGAAGACAGCCCCTCCGACCCCTTCTACATGGGCCGCCTCGGCTACCGCCTCACCCTCCTGGGCTCGATCGAGCTCGACGTCCACGCCACCTACCGCTTCGACGAGTGGGACGAGCTCGAGAACATCGACGTCGACACCGACACCTACACCTTCGGGGCGGTGCTGAGGGTGGGGCTGTGAGGCCCCCCTCGCCGCTTGGCGACGAAGACCGCCGCCGTGCGGCCGGGCACGGTGAAGATGCCCGTGGCCGGGTCGTAGCTCGCCGTACGCACCACCGAGTCAAAGGAATAGCGCTGCACCGGGTGTAGCTCGAACCTCGACTCGGCGAGCCCGGCCGGGGCGAAGCCGAGGGTCTGGTCGTCGACGTTGACGATCACCACGATCTCGGCCACCTGGCGGTCGACGTCCCCCTCGGGATCCCCGATCGACATCACCAACAGCCCCGGTACCTGGCCCGGCCCCTGGTTGTGGA
Source organism: Thermoanaerobaculia bacterium (assembly GCA_036274895.1). Taxonomy (GTDB): domain Bacteria; phylum Acidobacteriota; class Thermoanaerobaculia; order Multivoradales; family SZUA-115; genus CALMKX01. The sequence goes on from DASUEU010000037.1 coordinate 124,983, forward strand.
AGCGCACCCGGGCGATCACCTCGGCACCGCTCTCGAGCCGGAACAGCTCCGAGCTCTTGCGGATCTCGAGCATCTCGCGCAGGTGGCGCTTCGCCTTCTCAACCTCCGCGACCGTGGACTTCAAGGCCGGGTTGGCGAGCAGGGGCTGGAACAGGGGCCAGTTCGACTGGTTGTCCCCCGCCGCCGGCAGACCGTGGCCCCAGCCGTTGTCAGCCCCCGTCCAGTCGATGGCATTGAACCAGTCGCCGGAGTTGTAGCTGTTGCGGTCGAGCGACTTCGAGCGCAGCAGGTCGACCCCGGCGTGGAAGAAGGGAATGCCCTGGCCCAGAGCCACCAGGGAGACCCCGAGGTTGTGCATCCGCACCCGCTCCGACATGGGCGTTCCGGCCGGGGCCTTCAGCTGGATGGCGTCGAAGAGGGTCTCGTTGTCGTGGGCCTCGACGTAGGTGATGACCTCCTGGGGATCCTGGGTGTAGCCCGCCGGCTGGCCGTTGTAGTCGATCTGCGAGCCGACTACGGCGTTGCCGAAGCGGTCGATCAGCGGGAAGGCGGCGAGGTTGCCGGCCAGGCCGACCTTGATCTGGTCGGTGAAGAGCAGGATCTTGTCGAGCTCGTTACCCTGGGGCTGGCCGTTCGAGTCGGTGTAGAGGCCGTTGATGAAGCCTTGCTCGGGAAGGCCGCCGAAGGGGTTACCGCCCCGCGCCGCGTCGCGCAGGCGGTCCGAGAAGGTGCCGATGCCGGTGCCCCCCATGTTGAGCTGGGTGGCGTTGACGCCGCGGGCGTTGTTCGCCACCTCACCGAAGTTCCAGCCCTCGCCGTAGAGGTAGATCTTCGAGCCGTCCACGCCGTCGTCCTCGAGGGTGAGGGCGGCGAGAGCGTCACGGATCTCGAGCAGGTTGGCCTTCATGTGATGGCCCATCAAGTCGAAGCGGAAGCCGTCCACCTTGTATGCCTTGGCCCAGGTTAGGAGCGAGTCCCGCATCAGCTTGCCCATCATGGCGTGCTCGGAGGCCGTGTTGGCGCAGCAGGTCGAAGTCTCGACGAAGCCGTCCGCGTTCAGGCGGTGGTAGTAGCCGGGCACGATGCGGTCGAGCACCGACTTGGCGTTCTGGCCGGAGGCGGTGGTGTGGTTGTAGACCACGTCCATCACCGTCCGCAGGCCCGCCCGTGAGAGCCCGCGCACCATCTCGCGGAACTGGCGGATGCGCGCCGAGCCGTCGGGATCGGTGGCGTAGGAGCCCTCCGGCACGGTGTAGTGGAAGGGGTCGTAGCCCCAGTTGAAGCCGTCCTGGTCCCGGATCGAAGCCACCGCCGCCTGCTGCTGGTCGGAGTCCGGCGGATAGCCGGAAAGGTCGCTGGTCGTCAGCTGGTCCTCCCGCCGCTCGGGCACCGTGGCGAAGTCGAAGGCGGGGAGCAGATGGACGTGGGTCAGGCCGGCGCGGGCCAGCGCCGCCAGATGCCGCATGCCGTCCGAGTGGGGCTCGGCGAAGGCACGGAAGGTGCCGCGCCGCGCCGGGGGCACGGACTCGTCGGCGATCGAGAAGTCCCGCACGTGCAGCTCGTAGAGCACGACGTCCTCGGGCCGTTCGAGGCGGGGCTTGCGCAGCCGGTCCCAGCCGACCGGTTTCAAGGCCGGGTCATCGAGGTCGACGATCTGCGAGCGCTGGCTGTCGGCCGAGAGGGAGAGGGAGTAGGGGTCGGTGACCTGGTTGACCTCGACAGCGGCCGTCGAAGGCGCCCAGACCTCGACCTCGTAGAGGTAATACTGGCCCTTCCAGCTCGGTGTGCCGGTCACGCTCCAGACGCCGGTGCCGGCATCGAGGCTCATCGGGATCGAGGTCGGAGCCGTGGCCGGCTCCGCGTCCGCGTAGAGCAGCAGGGCCACTGCCCGGGCCGTGGGAGCCCACAGCCGCAGAGTGGGCAAGTGGTCTGACCAGGTCACGCCGAGGGGACCGGTGTAGGCGTAGAGGTCGTCGAGGACGCCGGGGATCTGGAGCGAGGTGGCGTCCACCGGGTCGCCGCCGGCGGTGGCGGCCGAGACGGCGAAGCGGCTCTTCAGGATTGCCGGCACCAGGCTGAGGTCAGCGGCGCCGATCTTGAAGGCTGGCAGGTTGGCCAGGTGGGGGAACTTGTCCGCTACGGCCTGGGGCAGGCCGCCTGGATCGTGCGTCAGGGCGATCGACTGGCCGCCCACCACCCCGGTCTCGTCCAGAGACAGGTCACCCTCTTGGTCCCAGTGCAGGCGGTAGCTGTTGCCCGCCACCACTGGCACGTTCCAGGCGATGGTGTCCTCGAGCACCCAGTAGGCCTGGGCGCGGTTCAAGTTACCGGCCGGAGCGCCGGCGGCGGAGACGGTCAGCACGTTGGAGGCCGAGTCGAAAGAGAAGAAGACCTCGGCGCAGGCCTGGGGCACGGAGAAGGCGATGTTCGGGCCACCCGGCACACCACCCTGGCCGTAGTTCTCGTCCCAGCCCTCGAAGAGGGCCGCCTTGGTCTCGAAGTTCCCGGCGGGCAGGCGGCGCACGGCGGTGTAAACACCGTCGCCGTCCGGGTCCTGCAGCCAGGAGCGCAGGCACCCGGGCTGCCAGTCCCCCGAGCAGCCCAGCTCGCTCTGGAAGTCACCGGCGGCGGTGACGATGCGCGCGTTGCCATCGGAGATGACCCAGTGGGTGCCGTGATCGTAATAGAACTTCACGTCCTCGGGCGCAGCCAGGGTGAGGCCGATGTTCGGGCCGTTCTGGGTGGCGTTGGCGCCATAGTTGACGTCCCAGCTATCGTTCAAGGCCGCCTTGTACTCCCAGCTGCCGGCAGGCAGGCTGAAGACGCCCTGCCACACGGTGTCCTCGGTGTCGTAGGCGAGGTGAGTGTTGGCGCAGTCGGCCAGCCAATCGCCGGAGCAGCCCAGCTCACTCTGGAAGCTGCCCGGGATGGTCACACTCGCCGGCTGGGCCGGCGCGCCACCCGCCGAGATGGTCAGCACCTTGGTGACCGAGTCCCAGGAGAAGACCGTGGGTGTGCAGTCCGCGGCCACGGTGAAGGGGATGTTGGCGCCGTTCGGCACCCCGCCCGCCCCGTAGTTCTCGGCCCAGGACTCGTCGATCGCCACTTTGGCCTCGTAGCTGCCCGCGGGCAGGGCGAAGGTGGTGAAGGTGTAGGTGCCGTCGCCGTCCGGATCCTGGAGCCAGGAACGCAGGCAGGAGGGGTCCCAGTCCCCGGGGCAGCCAAGCTCGCTCTGGAAGCTCCCCGGCGCCACCGCGATCGTCGAGCCGACGTTGTCGGTGATCCAGTGGCTCTCGTGGTCGTAGTAGAACTTGACGCTCTCCGCCACGCCCAGGTTCAAAGGGATGTTGGGACCGTTGCGCACGGCGCCCAGGCCGTAGTTCTCGTCCCAGCTGTCATTCAAAGGCGCCTTGTACTCGAAGGAGCCGGCGGGGACGGCGAAGACGCCCTGCCAGACGCGGTCGTCGGCATCGAAGACCAGGTGGGTGGCGGCACAGTCGGGTTGCCAGTCACCGGAGCAGCCGAGCTCGTCCTGAAGGCTGCCGGCAACCGTGACGCTGGTGGGATCCGGAGTGTCGGAGGCGGAGGACGGGGCCGGCTGGGCGAGCCCGGCGGCGAAGGCGAGCAGAACGATCGCTCGCCCGGGAGCTCGCAGGAGCTCCCGGGAGTAGGAGAACGTCATGGCGGACCTCCTTGTGGGAAAGGCGGAAGGGCGACGAGCGGAGGACTGCGGTGAGCGGACACGACCTGGAGCGGTCTCCAGTGGTTCAGAGTCGCCGCCAACCCTATCACGAAGAAGTCATTACTGCGCAGCAGCAAATACTACCCATTGGGGTGGTGCGACGCTCGGAATCAGGCCACGAACGGGTTGATCACTTCGAGGCCCTCGATCCGCCCGGGGTGGAGATCCTCCGAGAAGAGCACCCGGCAGTTGGCCTCCAGGGCGGCGCAGACGATCAGTGAGTCCCACCACGAGAGGGAGCGCAGGCGGTGGAGGTCGATCGCCTTCAAGATCGTGGCGGCGTCGATCAGCACCAGGTCGAGGCGAGCGAAGAGCTCCACCTTGCGGCGGGCCACCTGGGGTCCCACCCCCAGCTTGCGCGTGGCCACCGAGAAGTACTCGCCCAGCACCTGCGTCGAGATCACGCCCCTCCGGCTCTGGCGCAGATCCTGGAAGAGATCGAGGGCGCGGGCCCGCTTCACCGGCGAGTCGCCGTCGTCGGTGTAGACCAGCACGTTCGAGTCGAGGAAGCTACGGGCGCTCATGGATCTCCTCCCGGTCGAAGCGCCAGCCCCGCGAACGGCCTCCGCTCTCGAGAGAGATCGCCCGCAGCTCGGCGATCTCGGCCTCGGCCAGGCCCTGGGCCGCCACTCCTTCGAGATAGTCCCGTACCAGCTGATTGAGGCTCTTGCCCATCGAAGATGCCACCTTTCTCGCTTCGTCCACGATCCGGTCGTCAACGGCCAGGGTCAAGTTCATGTCCTCCTACTCCTCATTGACGGAAAACGGGTCGGGCTCGAGGCGGGGAGGTCAAAAAGAACCGTGCGCTCCTCGAGTTCACACAGGTTACGTGTCCACGCATTCCGTGTCAACCCGAGAGAGACGCGACGGCGGGTCGGCCTCAAGGCTCCGGGTCGGGCAGGGCGGTGCCGAGCTGCTCGGCCTTCCAGCGCATCGCCATCTCGATGCGGCTCTTGCCGCTCGGATGATCGAAGAACAGCAGCTCCTCGATCGCGCTCGGCTCGAGCTTGCGATACTCGGCGAGCTTCAGGGCGACCTCGGCGAAACCATCCGGCTCCTGGGCGGCGTTCAGACCGAAAAGATCCGCCTCGGCCTCCATCGTCCTCGAGATGGTGGTGGTCACCGGCATCGCGAAGAAGAAGAACACCGAGAGCAGGGCCGCGAAGAGGGGTAGGCCCGCCGGGTCGTCGACACCACGGATCCCCCAGGACTCCCCCCAGCGCTGCCGTGCCCGCTCGAAGCTCCAGGCCAGGAACGCGAAGCCGGCGGCGAAGAGTGCTGCCGAGAAGAGCATGCCCTTGACCATGTGGTTCAAGGCGTAGTGACCGATCTCGTGGGCCATGACGGCCCGGATCTCGGGCAGGGTGCACCGGGCCAGGAGGTTGTCGTTCAAGGTGATCCGCTCGGTGCCGGCGAAGCCGCTGACGTTGGCCGAGATGCGCTTGGTCTGGCGCGAAGCGTCCGAGACCCAGACGTCGTGGGCGGGCACGCCGTTGGCCCGGGCGAGGGAGAGGATCGGTTCTCGTACCGCGGGGTCCTCGAGACGGGTGTAGTCGTTGAACAGGGGCAGGATGAAGATCGGCAGGATCGCCGAGGCGAACATCAGGAAGACGACCGTGACCACCGTGCCCCAGACCCACCAGGTGCGGGGCGCGGCCCGCAGCACGGCATAGAGCAGGCCGATAGCGAGCGAGCCCAGGACCAGGGAGACGCCGAGACCCTTGGCCTCGTCGATGAAGAAGGCGCCCAAGGTCTGGTTGGACAGGCCGTACTGGTGCTCGCGGAAGTAGCCCGCATAGAGCCCCAGGGGCAGGTAGAGAAGGGTCGTGGCCAGCAGGTACTGGGCGCCATAGAGCACGCTCACCAGCCAGCCGGAGGCCAACCGCTCGGCCACCTCCCGCATCCGGCGCGAGAAACCGCGAGAGAGCAGCAGCCAGGCCACGACCAGGCCGTAGAGGAAGCCCCAGAGCTTGAGCCAGTAGCCCCCTTCGAAATAGGCGTCAGAGTGCTCCTTCTGCTCCGGGGTGAGGCGGTCGAGGTAGGCGCGAGTGGCGGCCGAGGAATCGAAGGCGACGGCCGGGGCGGCCGGAGAGACGGCCCGGGCCGGTGCCGGCACCTCGGTCGCGGCCAGGGGGCTCGCTGCTGCTGCGAGGTGGACGAGGGCGAGCACCGTCGCCAGCAGCTGGGCCGTTTTCTTCGCTAACATGCTCGCGCTCCTCCCGGTCGATCCGAACCGGTCCCCGGTACGTCGGGGGCCTGACAAGGTTTCTCGAGGCGGCCACCATGACAGCCACATCCTTGCTGTTGCTCACTCTTCTCGCTGCCCCTGCGGCCGGCGAGGCGCCCTCCCCCACCTACGATCTCGTCTTGCGCAACGCCGTGGTCTACGACGGCAGCGGCCTGCCGCCCTTCCGCGGTGACGTCGCCGTGGTCGGCGACCGCGTCGCCGCCCTGGGCGACCTCGGCACCGAGCGCGGCCGCCGGGAGCTCGACCTCGACGGGCTCGCCCTGGCCCCGGGCTTCATCAACGTGCTGTCCTGGGCCACCGAGTCGCTGCTGGTCGACGGTCGGGGCGTCGCGGACGTGGTCCAGGGCGTCACGCTCGAGGTCTTCGGCGAAGGCTGGTCGATGGGGCCGGTCAACGAGGCCATGCGCCAGGAGGTCCTGGCCAACCAGGGGGACCTCAAGTACGAGATCCCCTGGACTACCCTCGGCGGCTACCTCTCACATCTCGAGAGCCGGGGCGTGTCCGTCAACGTCGCCTCCTTCGTCGGGGCGACCACGGTGCGCATCCACGAGCTGGGCTACGCCGACCGCAAGCCCACCGCCCCCGAGCTGGCCCGCATGCAGGAGCTGGTGCGCCAGGCCATGGAGGAAGGGGCGCTGGGCCTGGGCACCTCGCTGATCTACCCGCCGGCCTTCTTCGCCGACACCGAGGAGCTGGTGGCCCTGGCCAGGGTGGCGGGCGAGCATGGTGGGGTCTACATCTCCCACATGAGGAGCGAGGGGGACCGCTTCCTCGAAGCGATCGACGAGCTGATCGAGATCTCCCGCAAGGGCAAGCTGCCCGCCGAGATCTACCACTTGAAGGCCGCCGGCCGCCCCAACTGGGACAAGCTGCCCGCCGCCATCACCAAGATCGAGGCCGCCCGCGCCGAAGGTCTGGCGATCACCGCCGACATGTACACCTACACCGCCGGAGCCACGGGCCTCGCCGCAACCATGCCGCCCTGGGTGCAGGAGGGAGGGCAGCAGCCCTTCCTCGCCCGCCTCGCCGATCCGGCCGTGCGCGAGCGCCTGCGCGGCGAGATGGCGAAGGCCTCCGACGGGTGGGAGAACTTCTTCCTCGCCGCCGGGCCGGAGAAGATCCTGCTCGTCGACGTGCGCAAGGAGGAGCTGCGGCCGCTGATCGGCAAGAGCCTCGCCGAAGCCGCCCGGCTGCGCGGCAAGGACGCCGCCGAGACGGTCTTCGACCTGATCGTCGAGAACGGTGGCGATCTGGGCGCGGTGTACTTCCTGATGTCCGAGGACAACGTGAGGAAGCAGCTCACGCTGCCCTGGGTGAGCTTCGGCTCGGACGCCGACGCGCCCGCACCGGAGGGTGTCTTCCTGCGCAGCAGCCGCCACCCGCGGGCCTACGGCAACTTCGCCCGCCTCCTGGGCCGCTACGTCCGTGACGAGAAGATCCTCCCCTTGACCGAGGCAATTCGGCGGCTGACCTCGCTACCGGCCGCGAACCTCCATCTCGAAGGCCGGGGCCGCCTGGCGCCCGGTTTCTTCGCCGACCTGGTGGCCTTCGACCCGGAGAAGGTGCAGGACCACGCCACGTTCGAACAGCCCCATCAGCTCGCCACCGGGGTGGTGCACGTCTTCGTCAACGGGGTGCAGGTCCTCGCCGAGGGCCGGCACACCGGCGCCACCCCGGGACGCTTTGTGAAGCGTGCCGGGGTGCGCTAGCCGCCGTCGCTCCACAGGCCGAGCAGGTTGCCCTCCGGATCGCGGAAGCGGGCGAAGAAGCCCATCTTGCCCACCTGGCGGGGCGGCTCGACGATCTCCCCTCCGGCCCGGGAGATGGCCAGCAGGCATTCGGTCAGGGTGCAGCCGTGGAGATGGAGAACGAGCAGAGGCTGCTCCGCCCCGATGACCGCCGGGGCGCCCAGCCCACCGCCGATCGCCCCGACGTGGGCACCGGGCGGGACCTGGTCCGGAGCATCGGTACGGATCGTGTAGTAGTCGTTGCCGCCGGCGGCGAGCCGCTCCACCCGCCAGCCGAAGACACGGCGGTAGAAGCGCGCCGCCCGCGCGGAGCTCGCCGCCGGGAGCTCGAAGTGGCTGACCGTAGCGCGGATTGGGTGGCTCAATCGCGCAAAAACTATCACCAACTGCCGGGTCGGGAGAGGGGCAGAGCTGAGGGGTAGGATCGCCCCGTGGCCACAGCCTCTCCCCTCGACCTCGCCCAGCGCCTCGCGCTCCGCGGCGGCCCTGCCCTGGCTGGGCTGCCGCTCGAGGTGAGACTGCGCGCCTGGGAGGCTACGGTCGCCCTCTTTCGCGATTCCGGCTCCCCGGTCCGGCAGGGTCTCGACGCGACCCTCGCACGCCACTGCCGCCTGTCGCCTCAAGGTCTCTCGGCCGGGCTCGAGACCTTGCTCGCCGGGCTCACCGGGCCTCCCCTCGAGCGGCTGGCCGCGCCGGCGGCGAACCTCCCACCCGTCGCCGCCGGGCTTCCTCCCGCCCTGGTCATCCTCGCCGGCAACCTTCCGGCGCTGGGCCTCCAGGTGCTGCTGCCGGCCCTGGTCGCCGGCCGGCCGCTGCTGCTCAAGTGCTCCTCCGCGGAGCCCCTCTTCCTGCCGGCCTTCCTGGCCGAGCTGGCGGAGCAGGCTCCCGGGCTGGGGGAGGCCTTCGCGGCGACCACCTGGCCGGGAGGCCAGGCGGCGATCGAAGCGCCCCTGCTGGCCGCGGCGGATCCGGTGGTGGTCTACGGCTCGGCTGAGACGGTGGCGAGCGTCTCGAGGAGGGCCAGGGGCCGAGTGGTCGCCTTCGGTCCCCGCACCAGCCTGGCCGTGGTCGCCCGTGACGCAGACCCGAGCACCGTGGCCGCAGGCCTGGCGCGCGATGTCGCCCTCTTCGACCAGCGGGGTTGCCTGTCCGTCGCGGCGGTCTACGTCGAGGGGGACGCCGAGCCCCTGGCCACTTTCCTCGCAGAGGCCCTCGCTGCCGAGGCGCGGCGCCTGCCCCCAGGTCCGCCTGGTCTCGCCGAGGCGGCCGGTGCCCGGCTGGCGCGCCAGGCCGCGGAGCTGGCCGGACTCTCTCGTTCGCAGGGCCCGCTCGCCGAGGGCACGGTGATCCTCGACCCCGACCCGCGCTTCCACCCCGCTCCGGGCCTGCGCACGGTGCGCGTCCACCCACTCGCCGACCTCGGAGAGCTGCCCACGATCCTCGCGCCCTGGCAGGACCGGCTCCAGGGCGCAGCCCTCGCGGGCGCAAGCGCCGAAGCCCAGGCTCCGGCTCTCGCGGCCCTTGGAGTCTCGCGAATCGCGGCCCCCGGCACGCTCCAAGCCACCGCGGCGGACTGGAAGAACGCGGGAGTGGATCTGGTGGGGGTCTTCGCCTCCCCTACATCTTGAACCGCAGCGTCCCCAGCAGCTCGTCGTTGGTCAGCTCGCGACCGGAGAAGAGCGTGAAGGTGTTGGCGGCGTACTCGAGGGTGAGATCTACCCCCTCGACGATCTCGACCCGTACGCCATAGTCCAGCTTCTCCCACTCCCAGGCCACGCTCGGGGCCGGAAAGCGGGGCGGGGTGCGGTAGTCGGGATCGAGCTTGGAGTAGCGAATGGCCGGGGCGATGGTCGGGAAGAGCTGGCGGCCGGCGAGGCCCCAGACCACCGGCAGCTCGAAACGATAGGCCACCTCGCCTTCGAGCCCCACGCGCCCGAGCCCGGCCAGATCCTGGTCGACGTATTGGGCGAAGACCGAGAGTCCCCCGAGATAGAGCCAGAAGTTGCCGCCGATCTCCTCCTTGTCGTTGCTCGTGATCGGCAGGGGGAAGAGGTCCAGGGGACCGCGCAGGAGGTCGAGGTCGCCGCCGTAGAAGGTGCCGTTGAGATCGACGTTGTCGGCCAGTTCGCGGCGGTAGGTCCACACCAGCACGTCGAGACCGTCCGCGCCCGTGCCCCAGCTGGTCCGGAAGCCCAGCCCGCCGCCCAGCTCGAGATCGCCGTCGCTGTCGAGATCCTCGACCTCGGCGTCGTAGAAGATCGGGAAGCCCGACTGCAGGGGCGGCCGGGTCTGGCCCGGCGGGGGGGTCAGGAAGAACGAGGTGCCGTTGTCACCGGCCAGGGCGTTGGGATCGCGCAGGAAGAGGGGGTTGCCCTGGGTGGCCGACAGGCGCAGGTAGACGTGGCGGCCGAGATCGGCGCCCAGCTCGATCCCGGCGTCCTCGAAGCGGTTGAAGGCGGTGGAGACCAGGCCGTAGCTCTCGAGGTGGCGGTCGTTCTGGCGCTCCCACTTGGGCATCTTGCCGACCTTGACGTAGATCCCCGGCCGCTCCGGCACCACGGCCGGCTGGGACTCGCGGCCGAAGCGCAGCCACACCTCGTCGACGTCGAATTTGTGGTCCTCGGAGGTGGGATTGCGGTCGTAGAGGTCGATCACGTCAAGCTTGGCGTGGGCGGCCAGGCTCTCGCCCCACACCGCGTCGAGGAAGAGGGTGAGCACCGAGACCTCGAAGTGCTCGCCTTCGTCCACCGTCTCGAGGAAGGCGCCGCCGGGCGGTGGTGTCACCTGCGGCGGCAGCATCACCGGGGCCTTGGACAGCTCGCTGTCTCGATAGTGGGCCTTGCCCTCGATGCCCCAAGAGAGCTCGAGACCCTTGCCCCCAGCTTCCTCGGCTGGCGAATCGTCCTCCTGGGCCAGGACCGGTGCGAGCGTAAACAGACAGAGCATGACCGCAAGCGACAGGATCTTCCTCATGTGCCTCTCCTTCGGCCCTCTTGGGCGCACCTCGATCCCATCCGTTACCGAACAGGAACCTCGGCGGGTGTTGCGACGCAGATCCTAGCCCGGATGGGGACCGAGGGGGTGAGGTCTCAGCGCGCAGCCGGCACGGGAATCCCGACCAACCGGGCGACCGACGTCTCGAGGGTGATCCAGTCGTTGTTCTGGATGCGCCCGACCTCGCGGCCTTCGACGAAGACGATCGCCGTCGGCACGCCCTTGACACCGAGCTTCACCGCTTCGGGGTCGCGCCAGGCTTGGGGCGGCACGTCGAGCCCGTAGTAGCGGAACGAGACCTTGGAGCCGGCGGTCAGCTCCTCCAGCTTGAGGGCATTGGGCAGGTAACGGCGGCAGTGGGGGCACCAGGAGCCGAAGAAGATGCGCACCTCGGCGTTCTTGGGCTGTCGCTTGAGCCGATCGAGGGTCGAGGGATCCGGGCGGTAAGCATCCGCCGTGCGTTGGTAGGCCGGGCTGTGGGCCAGCAGGTCAGCCCGCGAGTGCGCCCCCACCAGCGGCGGCTTGGGCTTGAAGCGGACCTCTTTGTTCTCGGCCTTGAACAGGATGTCGGTGCCTTCGACCCCCAACCTGCCGAGGGGCGTCAAGGTGGCATCCGCCAGGAGGTCTACCTGGCCGTCCGGACGCTTGACGACTTTCATCAGGTTGATGGACTCGGCCGTGCCGGTGCGCCGGGAGACCAGCACTGGCGAGGCCAGGCTGGAGGTGATGAGGAGGTAGGCCCCCGCCACCGGCGACTCGTAGAGCTCGGCTTTGGGAACCTCTTTGCCGGCGATCCAGATGACGAACTCGCTGGTGGGTGAGAAGTCCCTCAGCACCGAGTCGGCGGCGGCTTGGCTCAGGGCCGTGGACGCCGCCATGGCGGTGAGGCAAACGGCCGCGATCCAGGCTCGCGAGGGTTGCGAAGGCTTCATGGACGTCGTTCTCCCTTGAGTCAGCCGGCCAGCCGCGCGAGCGGCGGCAGGCTCGAGTAGGTCTCCACCACGAGGCCATCCCGGACCAGGAAGCTGCGCGGCAGACGGCGATAGAGCGGCTTGAGCAGGCTCGGTGGGGCCTCGCGGATCTCGAAGAGGGGCCCCCTCTCCCAATAGAAGCGGTGCATCTGCTCCCCCTCGGCGGCGGAGAGGGCCCAGAGGCTCGGCCCGCTTGCGCCGGTGGCGTAGGCATTGAGGGCGGGCACCGCCGCGGCGGCCTTCTCGCTGGTGAGGTCCATCATCACCACCGCGTGCTCACCCTTCAGGGCCTCGGGCAGCACGAAGTCGAGGCAGACTCGCTCGCTCCCCTGTCCGGTGCAGATGTCGGCGACCCGCACCCCCGGCTTGAGCCGGGTGGCGAGGTCGTCGAGGGGCAGGTCGGGGGCTTTCCAGGCGAAGGCGAGAGAGGCCATGGTCGCCAGCGCAATGCACGCGGCACGCCAGCGAGGGAAGGGCTGGCGCCCTCCTCGGCCGAAGAAGGCCAGCCCGAGGGCTGGTACCAGCAGGGCCAGGTCCTGAAAGAACGCCTCCTTTGGGGTGCGCTCGACCAGGTTGCCGAAGCAGCCGCAGCTGCCATCGGCAGTCGACAGCCCATGGGCCTCCCGGTACCACGAGCGGCCGGTCAGGAAGAGGAAGAACGCCACCAGCAGGCTGGCCGGGATCAGCACCCAGAGTCGCCGGATGCCCGAGACCAGCGCCAGCCCGAGGGCCACTTCGAGGGCCAGAGCGAGGAAGGCGACGGCGCGGGCGGAGAAGAGGAGGTCGAGCTTCTCGGCGGCGATCTGCTCGACGAAGCCCTCGGGATGGATCAGCTTGGCGTACGCCGCCACCAGCAGCACCAGTCCCAGCACCACTGCGCCCATGGTGCCGACCCGGCGGCTCCAGGGTGGGGAAAGGGGGGGCGATGCAGTGGTCACGGCGGGATCCTACCAGGAGGCGAGAAGGGGCCGGGATCGGTCCCCGCCTTCGCGGCGATGACTGCGGGGAGGGTTGGTTCTCGCGGCTAGCGCCGGGCCAGGTAACCCACGTAGGTGCCCGCGATCAGATCGTGGAGGGCCCGCTTGCGCACGGTGAAGAGGGGCATCACGTAACCGATCCCCAGGGGCAGCGCGCTCACCAGGTAACCGACGAAGCGCAGCAGGGCACGGCCGAACGGTAGGCCCACTTGACCGTCCGTAGTGCAGACGTAGAGGCCGAGGAGCCGCTTGCCCGGGGTGGTGCCCCAACGGCTCCAGCCGACCACGGGGAGCACCACCGAGGCGACCAGGGAGACCACCATCGCCACCAGCACCCCGCCACCGGAGCTCGGGCCGCCGAGGGCGAAGGAAGACAGCAGCGAGAGCGCCCCGACCAGCAGCCCGTCGACCAGCATCGCCCCCACCCGCCGCCAGAACCCGGCGGCCGGCAGATCGATGCGGCTGACCTCGTAGCTGCCCGTCTGGGTGAGGACCGCCCCGCCCTCGGAGAGCCGCCGGTCGATCTCCTCGAAGCTCGGCAGCACCTCTCCGGGCTCTGAGGGGAACGGCAGCGGCGGCGGCGGGGGCGGCTCGGGCTCGCCGAAGGCCGACGGGGGGTGGATGTCGGTGGCGTCGCGGTAGGGAGCGGGGCGAGCGATCACCTCACCCACCGGCATGGCTTCGAGGGCCGAGATCGCCTCGGACGGGCTCATCGGCCGACTGGTTCCCTCGGAGACGGCGGCGATCGACTCGAGGTCCATCAGCTGGGTGGCTGCCTGGCTGGCCACCGCCTTGAGCACCAGGCGGGTCTCCCCGACGGTGACCACGTCGCCGTGCTGGATCTCGATCTCGCCCTCGAGGCGCCGGCCGTTGACCAGGGTGCCGTTGGCCGAGCCCAGGTCCTGGAGGATCACGCGCTCGTTGTCCAGGGTCACCAGGGCGTGGTTGCGGCTGGCGCTGGGATCGTCGAGCAGCACCTCGCAGTTACGGCTGCGGCCGATGGTGCTGGTGCCGGGAAGCAAGGCGAAGCGGTCCTGACCACACTCGAAGTAGAACCTGGCGCTGCTCACCTGGTGCTCTCCTCCGCTCCCACGCTGGGCCGTCCGGAGCCCCACGAGGCGGAGCTGGGTGCGAGGGCTGGAACGGCGCCGGGAAGCTGCGGCGAATATAGCACCGGGGCGCTCGCCGGGAAGGTCCTAGCCCGCCGACGGCCAGCGCAGGAAGCTGCGCAGCTCGCGGGCGGTGGGGCCTTCGCCGCGACTCAAGAAGGAGCCCAGGGAGCCGCAGTGGAGCACCTCGCCGCCATGGATACCGCCACCCGGGCCGAGGTCGATCACCCAATCGGCGCGCGCCACCAGGTCCAGGCTGTGCTCGACCACCACCACGCCGTCGCCCCGCTGCACCAGCCGCCGCAGCGTGCGATAGAGCAGATCGATGTCCGCCAGGTGCAGGCCGGTGGTCGGCTCGTCGAACAGGAACAGCCGCGGCGCCTCGCTCTCGGGCCGGTCGAGGAAGCTCGCGAGCTTCAGCCGCTGGGCCTCACCGCCCGAGAGGGTCGAGGTGGGCTGGCCCAGGCGCAGATAGCCCAGACCGACGTCGGCGATCAGCTCGAGCCGGCGCAGCAGCTTCTTCTGGCCGGTGAAGAAGGTCCGTGCCTCCTCCACCGTCAGCTCGAGGGCCTCGGCGATGTTGCGACCCTTGAAGGTGACCTCGAGCACCTCGGGCCGGAAGCGGTGGCCCTGGCAGGCGTCGCAGGTCACCGTCACCGGCGCCATGAAGTGCATGTCCACCTCGGTGACCCCGGTGCCCTCGCAGAGGGGGCAGCGACCCCGGTCGAGGTTGAAGGAGAAGTGCGCGGCGGTGATGCGCCGTGCCCGCGCCTTCACCGTGCCCGCGAAGAGGCTGCGGATCTCGTCGTAGGCCTTGACGTAGGTCACCGGGTTCGAGCGGCTGGAGCGGCCCAGCGGGCGCTGGTCGACCAGGGTGACGTCGGCCAGCTCGGCGAGGCCGGAAAGCAGGTCGGCCTCCCCCGGCTCGACGTCGACCACCCCTCGCGAGCGCTGGTAGGTGCCATAGAGCACGTTCTCGACCAGGGTGGACTTGCCCGAGCCGGAGACTCCGGTGACCGCCACCAGGGTGCCGAGGGGAAACTCGACGTCGACGTTCTTCAAGTTGTTCGCTCGCGCGCCGCGGATCACCACCCGCGGAGGCTTCGCCAGCTCGGCGTCGAGGGTCTCCCAGCCCCGCTCTCGGCGGTATCTCGCCAGGTGCTCCCACGCTTGGGTGGGCAGGCGCTCGCGCAGGTAGCGGGCGGTCAGGGACCGCTCGCTCTTCATCACCTGGGTGACCGTGCCCTGGGCCACCACCTCGCCGCCGTGCTCCCCCGCTTCCGGGCCGAGGTCGATCAGCCAGTCCGCGCCCTGGATCAAGGTGCGGTCGTGCTCCACCACCAGCACCGTGTTGCCTCGGCCGGCGAGGTCGCCGAGCAGGGCGAGCAGGCGCTCGGAGTCCTGCGGGTGGAGGCCGATGGTGGGCTCGTCGAGGACGTAGAGGGTGCTGGTCAGCCCCGAGCCCAGGGCCGCCGCGAGGTGGATGCGCTGCGCCTCGCCGCCCGAGAGGGTGCGAGCCTGGCGATCGAGGGTCAGGTAGTCGAGGCCCACCCGATGGAGCACCTCGACGCGGCTCTCGACCTCCTCGAGCAGGTGGCCGGCCATCGCCCTCTCTCGTTCGCTCCAGCGCTGCTCGGCGAGCCAGGATCGCAGGCCCTCGATCGACAGGGCGGAGAGCTCCGGCAGGCTCCGGCCATGGAGCGTGACCGCCCGCGCCTCGGGCTTCAGGCGGGTGCCGCCGCAGTCCGGGCAGGGGTTGTAGGCGCGGTAGCGGGCGAGCAGCACGCGCACGTGCACCTTGTAGGTGCGTGCCTCGAGCCAGGTGAAGAACTCCCCGAGGTTGGTGAAGGGGCCGTCGCCGCTCCACACCCACTCGCGCACGGCCTCCGGCAGCTCCTGCCAGGGCAGGTCGAGCGAGATCTTGCGCCGCCGGCAGGCGGCGTAGAACGATTCGTATAGCTCCTCGTAGGCCGGAGTGTTCCAGGGCGCGATGGGGCGCTCGGCGAGGGACTTTCTGGGGTCCGGGATGACCCGCTCGCGGTCGATGCCGAGGATCCGCCCGAATCCCTCGCAGCGCGCGCAGGCGCCGAGGGGCGAGTTGAAGGAGAACAGGGCCGGCACCGGCCGGCGGGCCGCGGCGCCGCACACCGGGCAGGAAAGCTCCGCCCCGTAGAGCCGCCGGCGATCGTCCTCGGCCACGACCTCGATCCGGCCGGCCCCCAGCCGGAAGCCGTCCTCGACAGTGGCGGCGAGGGCCTGGATCCCTTCCGCGCCCGCCCGGAAGCGGCCCAGGAGCAGGGGCAGGGGGTCGAGACCCTTGGGCCACTTCTCGCCCACCGCCAGACGCAGGATGTGGCCGTCCACGAAGGCGCGCCCCCAGCCCTGGCGGATCAGCTCCCCGAGGGCTGCATCCGCGTTACGGCGGGGGCGGGGCAGGTTGGCGAGGAGGAGAAAGCGCTCCCCCATCTCGCCGCCCGCCAGGGCCGCCGCGGCCTCGGCCGGAGTGTGGCGCGCCACCGGGCCGTGGCCGTTGGGGCAGCCCACCTCGCCCAGGTGCGTGAACAGCAAGCGCAGGACGTCGTGGGTCTCGGTGATGGTGCCCACCGTCGAGCGGGCGTTCTTGATCGCGTTCTTGGCTTCGAGCGCCACCGCCGGCAGGAGGTTGTCGATGCTGTCGACCGGCGGGCGCTCCATCTGGTCGAGGAACTGCCGGGCGTAGGTGGACATCGACTCGACGAAGCGCCGTTGCCCCTCGGCGAAGACGGTGTCGAAGGCGAGGGAGGACTTGCCCGCCCCGGACGGGCCGGTGACCACCGTGACCTTGCCGTGGGGGACCCGGCAGTCGACGCCCTTCAAGTTGTGGGTGCGGGCGTTGACGACCTCGATGGCGGGGGCGGGGGGCATGGTGCGAACCCAGGATCATACAGACAGGGCCACCAGTGCAGGCCCGAAACCTCCCTTCCCGATGCCGCATCGGAGCAGGCGAACCGACAACGACCTACTTTCAAGGAGCCACCCATGAACGCCAAGCCTGCTTCGTACCGCGCCCTGTTCACCCTCGCCTTCCTGCTCGCCGCCGCCGTTCCGGCCCTCGCCGACCGCGACTGCCGCACCATCCACTCGCGCGTCACCCTGGCCGCCTCCACCGAGCCCGGATGCCCGTCGGACATCGGCCTGTGCGCCGGCGGCGTGCTCAAGGGCAGCCTGCGCGGTACCTCGGAGTTCCTCGGCACGAGCTTCGTCTCGAGCGAGGAGATCGCCGCCGGGGGTGTGATCATCCTGACCGGCGACAACACCATCCACACCCAGGACGGTGACCTCTTCACCAAGGACACCATCGTGCTCGCCACCAGCGGCGCTGGGGAGTTCGGCGAGGTGGACACCATCGTCGGCGGCACCGGAGTCTGGGACGGCGCCAGCGGCAAGCTGATCGGCACCGGCACCTTCGCCAACGGCGCCGGCGAGGCCCTGCTGGTGGGCGAGATCTGCTGGGAGTAGGTCGGGACCGCGCCAGGGCGACCGGACGGTCGCCTTGGCACTCGGGTCAGCGCGAACTACAAACGGTCCGCAGGAAGCCTATAATCCTGCCTCATGCAGACCCTACGAGGCATCAGAATCTCCGAGGACATCGTGCCGGTCAGCGACTTCAAGGCCCAGGCAGCCGACTGGCTCCGGAGGCTCGCCGAGACCGGACAACCCCTGGTCATCACCCAGAACGGCAAGGCCGCCGGCGTCCTCCTCTCCCCGGCGGCGTTCGACCAGCTGAGCGAGCGGGTCAGGTTCGTCGCCGCCGTGGAGACTGGGCTGGCCGATGCAGACGCCGGTCGATTGACCGGCCACGACGAGGTGGTGGCTCGGATGCACGAGCGCTATCCGGCCAAGGACAGCCGTTGACCCGCGAGCGTGACCCCGGCAGGCGCTCGGCGGCGGGCACGGACGCTAGCGCCGGTCCGCTACCCCTCCGATGGTCCCGCCGAGCCCAGGCCGACCTCGAGGAGATTGGCGACTTCATCGCCGCCGACAAGCCGGAAGCCGCACGCCGGTGGGTCGACAAGCTCCTCGAGAACGCTCGCCGAGCCGCCCTGCTGCCACGGGCCGGCCGCGTGGTCCCCGAGTTCGGCATGGAAGCGCTTCGAGAGATCCTGGTGGGCTCTTACCGCATCGTCTACCGGATCACTGATCGCGAGATCCAAGTCATCACCGTCTTCGAGGGTCACCGGCGCTTCCCTGCCGACGTGAGCCTGGAGGGGGATGCTCCCTGACCGCAGGCCGCTACTCCCGGGGGCTCCGCCCCCCTGGCCCGCTGGGCGCAGGCCCCTGACCTCGGGCCAGGCGGAAACCGAGGCCGTCGTTGCGGTAGTCCGGCGAGTACCCGAGCCGCGCGGCTGCGCGCACGTTCAACGCGAGGTTGCTCCAGGAGCCGCCCCGAAAAACGCGGCGCGAGCCCCATGAGGGGCCGGCCGGGTCGGTCACGGCGGTAGAGTCGTAGCGTCCGTACCAGTCCTCACACCACTCCCATACGTTTCCCAGTATGTCGTAGAGGCCCCACGGGTTCGGCGTCTTGGTCTTGACGGGCTGGGTCTGTAGCGAGGAATTGCCGAAGTACCATGCGACGGACTCGAGCTCCGGAGCCTTGCGGCCGTCAAGGAAGAGGTCTCCCGCCCAGGTCGCCGTCCCCGTCCCCGCGCGGCAGGCGTGCTCCCACTCTGCTTCGGTCGGCAGGCGAGCCCCCAGGCCCGGACACTTCACCTCGAGCCTGCGCAGGAAGTCCTGGCAGTCCTTCCAACTCACCTGCTCCACTGGCCGGCTCGCTCCCTGGAAGCGGCTCGGGTTCGAGCCCGTCACCGCCTGCCACAGCTCCTGGGTGCAGGGCACCTCTCCCAGCCAGAAGCCTCGAGTCAAGGTCACCTCGTGGCGCGGCCCTTCCGAGTCGAAACGCCCCGCCTCGCCCTCCGGAGAGCCCATCCAGAACTTCCCGGGTGGGATCCAGCGCATGCGGTGGACCACACCGCTGACCTCGAAGTCGGCCCAGTGGCCGAAGTTGTCTTCTCCCGCGCCCGATGCCCACTGCGGGCGCTGGGATGTGAGAAGAGAAGGCTCCCGCGGGTTCACGAGGATCGGGCCTGGCTCGATCAGCGCATTCAGGCCCGCCAGCAGCGCAGCCACACTCTCGAACCGATCGCCCGGCTGAGCTCGCGTAGCCCGGGCGAGCACTCCCTTCACGGTGTCCGCACAAGGCAGGTTGTCTCGGAAGCTCGCAAGATCGTGAATCGCCGAGCCAGGTGGGTCGTTGCCATGGAGGACGAAACAGACTGTCATTGCCAACGAGTAGACATCAGCGGGGATCCCGGCCTCGCGGCCCTCGGTGAGCGCTTCCGGGGCGGCGTAGAGGACGGAGCCCACTTGCGCCGAGGTCCGCGTCCAGCCGCTCGACTCGAGGCCACGGACCAGATCGAAGTCGGTCAGCTTCGCCTTCCCCGCCAAGTCCAACACGATGTTCGCCGGCTTGACATCTCGATGCACGAAGCCCTTGCCATGTGCATAGCTCAGCGCCTTCCCCACCTCGAAAACCGCCTCGAAGGCCTGCTCTTGGGACAGCCTCTTCTCCTTGAGTGCCCGCCGCAGGTCTCCGCCCTCCAGGTACTCCATGACGAAGAACAGCCGATCCTCGTCCTCGACCATGACCTCGAAGACCTTGACGATTCCCGGATGATCGAGCTGCGCCATGGCACGGGCTCCGCACAGGAAACGCTCTCGAGCCAGGCTCCCGGACTCCGCGTCGTGCGAGAGGATCTTGATCGCCACCTCGCGTTCGAGGGTCGTATCGAGCGCCAACCAGACTTGCGCGAACCCGCCGCGCCCAAGAGGGGCGATCAGCCAGTAGCGGCCTCCGGCCAGCTCGTCGCGCGGTTGTAGCTCCCCGAGCGAGCGCAGCGCCTGCTTCAGCCGCCGGATCTCGGCCTTCGCCTCCGTCGCGCCTTCTCCGTCCTTGCGAGCTTGGTAGTACCGCTTCTTCGCCAGAAGGAGCTGCTTTTCGAGGGTCGCGCGTTGCTGGGCGAACCGTTCGGCCCTGGACGGCTTCCGGCCAGGCGCCTTGAGAGCGACCTCGGCCGGCAACTGGAAGTACTCTCGGAGCAGGTCCTCATGCCGCTTGACCCGCTCATCGAGCTCTGCCCCGGACCAGAAACCACACGTCGCCTCGTCCTCCCAGGCAGCTCGCAGAGCCTGGCGCGTTTTCACGCTCACCGGCTGCGGCACCACGAAGACCAGCTCCTGCGGCTGCTCGCCGACCGGCAAGGTGCGGAGCTTGGCGATTTCCAGTTGCCCGAGCTTCGCCGTGAATCTCGCCACCCGCTTACACTGGAACACAACGCGCCGCCCATCTCGCCAGGCCACCACGTCGCGGCCTTGCTCGTTCCCGGCCTCACCCAGATACTCCACGCGCTCATACCCTTCCCGAATCACCAGCGCATAACACAAGCGCTCGAAGTCCTTCGGCGAGAGCTTCTCGAAGGGGAGTGTGTGGTTGGTGCCGGTCAGGGATGGACGAAGCTCGGTGACCATGCGAGTGCGTGGATCCGTATGTCTGTGAGGACGATTCCGATCCAGATCCTAGCAGCGCTCACCACGGCGCCATGAAGAGGACGTCGACGGACGGCGGGCGAGCTCGGGATCTGGCTGCTGATGAACAGCGAACGGCTGGGCCACGCTACGCCCAGCTCTCCGCCCGCAGCCCAGGCACCCGTTCAAAGTGCCTGAGGTTGTTCGTTACCAGTGTCAGGCCGGCAACGAGCGCGTGGGCGGCCACCAGAGTGTCGAAGGCTCCGATGGGAGTGCCCGACTGGCGAAGCAGAGCGGCCACCTTGCCGTAGCGAGCGGCGACGTCCGCATCGAGCGGCAGGACGCTCAGCGGCCGGACGAAAGCGTCGAGGAGGCGGTGTAGCCTCGTCGAACCCTTGTGATCCGCTCCGAATCGGAGCTCTGCGAGCGTGATCGCGCTCACGCAGAGGTGGGAGGGGGGATGATCCAGCATCCGGGTGCCGACCTGTCCGTGACCCTTGATGGCGTAGCTCACGATGTCGGCGTCCAGCATGTAGCGCAGGCTCACTCGAAGGGATCCTTCAGCTCGGAGAGGAGGGGCTGCGGCGGCCGAGGGATGTCCTCGTCCCAAGCGCCCAGGACTGCGAGGAAGCTCGCCGGCCACTCGTCGACAGGCTCCAGGATCACGGCGCGCCCCTCTCGCCTCACCAGCACTTCGCTCTGGTCGGCCGGGAACCGGCACTCCTTGGGCAAGCGAACGGCCTGACTCCCGCCGTTCGTGAACAGTTTGGCTCGGGCGGTTTTCACGTCGGGCAGTATAGATGGACGTCTAGACTGTTCGCAAGGCCTGGCGGCCAAGGGCTGGTGTCGCCGGCGTGGCTGCCGGCCGGCTCAGGTGGACCGTCAGACCACCCGCCACAACGCCCACAACAAACCACCGAACAGCACCGCCTCGGCCACACGCTGCACCAAGCCTCGCACCTTGAGCGAAGGCAGGGAAAGCGCCACGCCCGCGGCGCCGACAGTGAAGGCTGCCGCCGTGAAGACCGGACCGTGGACCTCGGCCAGCCGCCCGAGCGCCACGGCGCCGCCGAAGTACTCAACGCCCCCGCCCAGGTTGTGGACCATCTGCCGGTTCGAGCCCCAGAGCGGAGAGCCGGGATCGCAAGGGAAGAAAGCAGCCACCGCGTAGCCGACGGCAATGCAGAGGGCCAGGAGCGCGGCCCGCTCGTCCGCCGGGCGGACCAGGTGGGCGGCGAGCAGCAGCGCCACACCCACCGGCAGGAACACGCCGAACGACACCAGCCGCCCGTCCGCCGCCCTCACCTCGCCCAACTCGCTGATGGTGTGCTCCGCGTGGCGGTAGCCGGGCCGGCGGTTGCCGAGCCAGACGATGGCGATGAGGAGGAAGACGGAAGTGATCAGGGTCAGGGCGAAGGGGATCATGGTGGGGCGCAGGCTACACCAGCCCACCCAGCTCGGAAGTGGCTCGGAATCCGGAGGCTTCTGAGTCGGAGGCCCCCGGCCCAGCTCACCGCGCCACCACGAACGAGTACATCCGAGCATCATGCGCCAAGCCGTGGAGCTGGAGTCGGGCGCGGAGGATGCCTTCGAAGTGGGCACCGGCTTTTTCGGCGACGCGCGTGCTGGCGTGGTTGCCGACGGCGATGACCAGCTCGAGGCGCACCAGGTCGGTCTCCCGCCGGGCGAAGTCCACCAGCTGGCGCACCGCCTCCGTGGCCACGCCCCGGCCGGTGGCGCTGGTTCTCACCCAGTAGCCGAGGTTGGCGAAGCCATGACCGAAGTGGATCTGATTCAGGCCGCAGCCCCCGAGGTAGCGGCCCTTCCCGTCCACGATGCAGTGCTCGAAGGCGGTGCGTTGGGCCCAGGTCTCGACCTGGCCGGCGACCCAGGTCCGAGCTTCCTCGAGCGAGAACGCCGGATGACACCAGGGACCCCAGGGTGAGACCTCGCGCGCCGACTCCCGCGCGGCCTCGGCGAGCGCTTCGGCATCCTCGATCCGGTAGGGTCTCAGCCTCACTGCCATCCCTGCGGAGCCCCCGACTCGGCCTTGCCTCACTCGGTGTCCGGGTTTGGTTCCGCCGCGGCCTGGTCCTGCTTCTTGCCCGGCTTGCCGCCGAAGACGCGGCGCAGCCAGCTGCGGAAGGGACGGCGCTCGCCGGGCCCCACGCCCGGGCCCTGGGCGGCGGGGACGGCGAAGAAGCCGTCGTGCACCGCGCAGAGGGCGGTGGGGACGGTGCCTTCCCGGAAGACCTCGCTGACCGCCTGCGGGCAGTCCGTGGTGGCGAGGCCGCCGGTCGTGGGGTCCACGCTGGCGACCACGATGCCGCTCGGCGTCGGGAAGTCCCGGTAGCCCCCGGGCGGCCGCACGGCGAGGGTGAAGCGGCCCCAGATCGGCGCCGCCGCCCGCGAGCCGGAGAGGCGGGTCTTGGCGTTGTCGTCGTAGCCGAGCCAGACCACCGTGGTGCGGTCCGGCGAGTAGCCGGCGAACCAGCTGTCACGGCGGCCGTTGGTGGTGCCGGTCTTGCCCGCCAGGGGGTCGAACAGGCCCTGGCTGCGCACCGACGCCCCGGTGCCCTGGTTGACCACGCCCTGCAGGATCGAGGTCACCAGGTAGGCGCTGTCCTTGGGAAGCACCCGCTCCGGGGCCGGCAAGGGCGTCCCCGGCACCGCGCCGCCGCTGCGGTCGAGCACCGCCTCGAGCCCGTGTACCGGCGGCCGCACACCCCCGGCGGCGAGGGTGCCGTAGACCGTGGCCAGCTCCAGGGGTGTTAGCTCGAAGGCTCCGAGGGCGAGCGAGGGGAAGGGCTGGAGGGGGGCGGTGACCCCCATCTTCCGCGCCAGGCTGACGATCTTGGGCAGGCCGGTCGCCAGGGCCACCCGGGCAGTCGGGATGTTGAGGCTCTTGGCCACCGCCTGCCGCACGGTGACCCAGCCCGCGAACTCCTTGTCGTCGTTGAGCGGCGTCCAGGTCTGGCCCCCCTCGGTGACGGTCAAGGGAGCGTCCTCCACCAGGGTGGCCGGGGTGACCGTGCCGCTCTCGAAGGCCGCGGCGTAGACCACCGCCTTGAAGGCGCTGCCCGCCTGGCGTCGGGCCTGGACCACGCGGTCGAACTGCGAGGCGCCGTAGTCCCTGCCGCCCAGGTAGGAGAGGATGCCACCGGTGCGAGGATCGATCGAGACCAGCGCCACCTGCAACGGCCCTTCGGCCTTCGAGCCCCGCTCCCAGCCCTTCTCGAGCGAGGCGAGCCCCCACGCCGTGGCGTCCTCGGCGGCCTTCTGATCGGCCAGCGAAAGGGTGGACAGCAGCGTGTAACCACTCGCGGCGAGATCCTTGACCCCGAAGCGGCGCGCCGCCTCCTCGGCCATGGCGTCGCCGAAGTAGGGAGCCCGCCGCCGCACCGGCGGCACCAGAGCCACGGCGAGAGGCTGCCGCCGCGCCTTCTCGATCGCCTCGGCCGGCACCGTGCCGAGCTCGGCCAGGCGCGAGAGCACCAGGTTGCGCCGCTCGAGAGCCTTGTCCCGGTGGGAGGCCGGCGAGAACGACCCCGGTGCGGGGATGATCCCCGCCAGGGTGGCGGCCTCACCGACGGTCATCTGCTCGGGGTCCTTGCCGAAGTAGGCGCGGGAGGCCGCACCGATGCCCTGGAGGTTGACGCCGCCGAGGGTGCCCAGGTAGATCTCGTTCAGGTAGGCCTGGAGGATCTGTGCCTTGCTGTAGCGGGCTTCGAGGAAGAGAGAGAGCACCCCCTCCTGCACCTTGCGGCCCACCGAGCGCTCGTTGGTGAGGTAGAGGTTCTTGACCAGCTGCTGGGTCAGGGTGCTGCCGCCCTGGCGCAGCTCACCGCCCCGCAGGTTGACCCACACCGCCCGCAGGATGCCCTTGACCGACACTCCCGCGTGCTTGAAGAAGCGCTCGTCCTCGGCGGCGAGGACGGCCTGGAGCACGTGGTCCGGTAGGTCGTAAACAACAACCGGCCGGCGCTCCTCGACCTCCGGACCGTAGTAGGTCGCCAGCAGCGGCGCCTCGAGCCGGGCGCTCGCCACCTCCTGGCCGTTCTTGGTCAGTCGGGCGACCCGCGCGCCGGCGAGCTCCACGCCGAGCAGGTGGCCCTTCTCCACGCCCTCGGCGGTCGGAAACGAGCGCAGGAAGACCTCGAAGCCCCGGGCCGTGCGGCGGAAGCGTCCTTGCTCGAGGGCTCCCCCACCCTCGGCGGGGCGGTAGGCGAGGCGCTCGAGCTCGTCGAGCAGGCCCTGCTCGTCGGCCAGCTCACCCACCGCGACGGCCTGTGAACGGCCATAAAGGCGCGACGGCTGCCGGCTCGGGACGTCGGTGAACTGGGCGGAGAGCTCCCAGAACGGCTGCAGGGTCCACATCACGAAGGCCGTCAGGGCGGCGGCGAGCACCGCACCCGCGATCAGGGCGCGCTTGCCCCAGCGGCCCCGGCGGATGCGGATCTTCACTCGCGGCGGAGCGGCAGGCGGGGGGGACAGGGGTTCCATGGTGCTCACACTTCAGCAAGACCCGATCCTGATACGCAGGTTCAAGGGCCGGGGTGCCGCGTCAGGGCGCTGATATCCTACGCCCTGTGATCGCCGTCTCCGACCTCGGCAAGTCCTTCGGCCCGCAGACCCTCTTCACCGGCGTCTCGATCCAGTTCAACCCCGGCTGCCGCTATGGCCTGGTGGGGGCGAACGGCTCGGGCAAATCGACCTTCCTGCGCATCCTGACCGGCGCCGAGCCGCCCAGCGAGGGCACGGTTGCGATCCCCAAGCGCCTCAAGCTGGGGGTGCTCAAACAGGACCACTTCCAGTACGAGAAGAACTCCATCCTCGAGGTGGCCATGATGGGCAACGCCGAGGTGTGGGCGGCCATGTCGGAGAAGGAAGAGCTGCTGACCCACGCCGGCAAGGACTTCGACGCCGACCGCTACGCCGAGGTCGAGGAGACCATCCTGCGCCACGACGGCTACGCGCTCGAGGCGCGGGCGGGGGAGATCCTGGAGGGTCTCGGCATCCCCACCGAGGTGCACCGCCAGCCCCTCTCCACCCTCTCGGGGGGCTTCAAGCTGCGCGCCCTCCTGGCCCAGGTGCTGGCCGCCTACCCGGATGCCCTGCTCCTCGACGAGCCCACCAACCACCTGGACATCCTGTCGATCCGCTGGCTGGAGAAGTTCTTGAACGAGTACTCCGGCCTGGCCATCGTGATCTCCCACGACCACCGCTTCCTCGACAACGTCTGCACCCACATCGTCGACGTCGACTACGAGACGGCGATCCTCTACCCCGGCAACTACAGCGCCTTCGCCGAGGCCAAAGTGGCCGAGCGGGACCGCCGCGAGGCCGACCTCGCCCGCCGCGAGAAGCAGATCGCCGGTCACCAGGCCTTCGTCGACCGCTTCCGCTACAAGGCCACCAAGGCCCGCCAGGCCCAGAGCCGGGTGCGGCTGATCGAGAAGATGGCCGACAACCTGGAGCCCCTGGCCCAGTCCTCGCGGCGCTACCCCAACTTTCGCTTCATCCAGTGCCGGCCGAGCGGCCGCCAGGCCCTCTCCGCCGAGGGCATCTCGAAGTCCTTCGGGGACAAGAAGGTGCTGTCCAACGTCGGCCTCAGCGTCGAGCGGGGCGATCGGCTGGCGATCATCGGCCCCAACGGCATCGGTAAGTCCACCCTGCTCAAGATCCTCGTCGGCGCTTTGGAGCCCGATGCCGGCAAGGTCGAGTGGGGCTACGAGACCTACGTCTCCTACTTCGCCCAGGACCACCACGAGCTGCTCAAGGACGGCCGGCAGACGGTCGAGGCCTGGCTGTGGGACGCCTGCCCCGGCGAGCCGATCGGCTTCGTCCGCGGCCAGTTGGGCGCCGTGCTGTTCTCCGGCGACGACGTCAAGAAGCAGGTGCGCAGCCTCTCGGGCGGCGAGGCGGCACGGCTGATCTTCGCCAAGATCGCGGTCACCCGCGGCAACGTGATGGTGCTCGACGAGCCCACCAACCACCTCGACCTCGAAGCCATCGAGGCGCTCACGGCAGGGCTCGAGAAGTACGACGGCACCCTGCTCTTCGTCTCCCACGACCGCTGGTTCGTCTCTCGCCTGGCCAACCGGATCCTCGAGATCACCCCTCAGGGGATGAACGACTTCCGGGGCACCTACGACGAGTACCTCGACAAATGCGGCGACGACCACCTCGATGCCGAGGCCGTGCTGCTCAAGGTGCGGCGGGAGAAGAAGAAGGCCAAAGAGGGCGGCAAGGAAGCACCGCCCGCCCCGGTGGACAAGAAGAAGCAGCGCACCCTGACCGAGCGGCGGGACCGCATCACCCGCGACATCGAGGAAACCGAGTCTCGGGTGCACGCGATCAACGAGAGCTTCTGCGACCCCAGCTTCTTCGACAAGACACCGCGCTCAGAGGTCTCCCGGCTCGAGGCCGAGCAGAAGCAGCTCAAGGCCCGGCTCGACGAGCTGATGGACGAGTGGGCCGCGGTCGAGGACGAGCTCACGGCCCTCACCCCGGCCCACGCCTGATCGGCGAGGTCGCTCAGACCAGGTAGTCGTTGACCACGAAGCCGGAGACGCCCACGCCCTTGTCGTGGCTCTCCTCGAGCAGGCAGGTGGTCTTCGAGACCTTACCGGCCATCGGATGATGGATCTCGATCGTCGCGCCCGTGCCCGGCCCGGTCGTCGGATGGATGTTCCACACCAGCTCGGCCGATGCCTCCGTGGTGTTGAACTCCTCGGGCAGGTCGCTCGACTCGTAAGGACCGAGCCGCAGGGTCCAGGAACTCAACGAAGCGAACGCCATCCGGGGCCGAGCCCTGGCAGGCCGACCGAGGCTCAACCTCTGGACCACCAGCTGGATCAAACCACCCAGCAGGAGGCCGAGCCCCACGGCGGAGATCACCCTCGCGCCCTGGAAGGCGAAGCCGTAGGCGGTCATGGCACCCCCGGCGAGGATCAGGGCGACGGGCACGGCCTCCCCGACGGCACCAGCCGACTCCGGCGGCGGCGGAGCGGGGGGCGGGGGGATGACCGTAATGTCGACGACTCTCTCGGTCTGGTTTCCAATAGGCATGGTGGATCCTCCTCATCCTCGACAAGAAAAAGCCCGCCGCACCTGCGACGAAGGGCGCAGGCCGCGGACCGCATCGATGTGCTCAGGGCTGGGTGCTCCCCGCTTCGTTACCGCGGACATGGTTGCTCGCTACCTCGCTCCGAATAGGACGAAAGGGGCCCACACCCTGGGTTGCGCCCTCGGGCCGCGGGCAGCGATCAGTGACAGCTTGGCGAGACGCAGGGCCTCGGCCTTGCCCTTGCCTTGCTGGATTCCCTCGTAGAAGCGCGTCATCAGCTCCGGTGTCCCGATGTCGTCGACCACCCAAAGGCTGGTCACCAGGCTGTGGGCACCGGCGAACAGGAAGGCCCTCGCGAGGCCGATCACTCCCTCTCCTGCCAACTCGTCGCCGCGAGCGGAGTCGCAGGCGGAGAGCACTACCAGCTCCGCTCCGAGATCGAGGGCGGCGATCTCCGAGTAGCTGAGCAGACCGTTGTCCTCGCCGCCGGCGGCGAGGATGAGGCTCATGGCGTCCGGGCTGCTCTCGTCGAAGTAGTTGTGGACGGCAAAATGGAGGAATCGGGCTCGGCCGGCCGCGGCCTTGAACTGCTGCTCGGTCGCCTCAGCGCCCTCGAGGACGCTGGTGTCGCCTCCCCGGAAGAGCAGGCTGATCCGGCGCACCTCCTCGCGGGCGCCGCGAAGGCGGGCCAGGGCCAGGGCGACGGGGCCACGGCCCGCGCTCGGTGGAGTCGGGTCGGTGCCCGCGCCCGGCGGTGTGGGGTCGGCGAAGGCCAGCAACTCCAGACTGCCCGCGGGGGCTGCCGGGCGGGACCTCATCTGAGCCCAGACCGTGGCGGACGCCGCCTGGCTCACGGCCCAGCGCCGCACCAGGTAGAGCGGTCCCTCGGTCGGCACGCCGCCGTCGCCGGGGAGCAGCAGGGCATCGAAGGGCAAACGATGGAGGGGACCATCGACGACCAGGATCAGTCGATCCGCTGCGGCCAGCTGCTGGGACACCGGCCCCAGGAGCTGATCGAAAAGCGCTCTCGCCGGTTCGCGATAGGCGGCCGACTTCGGGTTGACCCCGTCCGCGATGGCAGCGAGCAACCGGTCCCGTTGGGCCCGCACCTCGATCGCCCCCACCGGCAGCCGCTCGCCGGTGATCCCGGCCTTGGTGATCACGAAGACGAAGCCCCGTCTCTCGCCCAGCAGCAGCTCGACCAGCGCCTCGCCATCGCCGAGCGCGGCCTGGATCTCGCCCGGCGAAGGTGGCTCCGGGCGGGGCAGCCGCTCGAGCACGGCCCGGTTGCTGCTCCGGATCTCCTCCTCGATGCCCTGCAGCTCGCGGGACAGGGCTCTGCGCCTTTCGGCCAGCCCCCGCACCTCTGGCGACTCGGTGGCCAGGCGGGCGGCCTGGTCGAGCCACTGGCTCTGCACCGCCTGGAACTGCTTCTCCTTGTCGCGGTAGGCCTGTGCCAAGACGGGCGGCACGGCCAGGGAGAGCCTCGCTTCCGAGAGGGTCTCCGCGAAGCTCCGGGCTCGCGCCTTCTCGCTGGCCCGGAAAGCCTCGGCGAGGCTCGCCGCAGCATCGGCCCCCGGCCGCTTCGCCAGCTCGAAGTGCAGCTCGATCTCCAGCTCGAAGCGTTCACGTCGCCGGGCGAGGAGGCGGGAACGCAGATCGTGCGCCACCACGCTCCCGCGCAGGGACTCGTCGAACTCGATCGCCTGGCGCAAGCTGGCGAGCGCCTGCTCGGGCCTGCCCACCGCCAGGAGGAGTCGGGCCCTGCAAGCCAGGAGGTCGGCTCGGATGACCGAAGCGCTGCCGTCTCGCAGTCGCGCCAGTCCGCGGTCGACCAGATCGAGGGCGCGCGGCGCCTCGCCGCCCAGCTCCAGCACCTCGGCCAACCCCAGCGTGGCCTCGGCCTCGCGGTTGGGCTCCTTGAGCCGCTCCCAGCGGATCGCGCTGTCCTCGAAGAAACGCCGGGCCGCGAGGGGCTGGCCGGTCTCGCGAGCCGCGATGCCGAGCCCACGCGAGATCGCGGCGCTGGCCGCCGACTCCGGCTCGGCGAGCGCGCGGGCCTGCTCGAGCAGGCGCCGGCCACCGTCGTAGTCCGCGGCCCGAACGGCCACGCTGCCCTGGCTGATCAAGAACAGCACTTCCCAGGCACGGTTACCGAGGGCGCGGGCCAGCTCCAGGCCCCGCGAGTAGGCACTGACGGCACGGTCGGTGGCGCCGTAGGTGGCGAACAGGCTGCCGAGGTTGTGGTAGGCGCCCAGATCGGCAGCCACGGGCTCGCGGGCGCCCAGCCCGACCAGCGCTTCCTCGAGCTTGGCACGGGCGTCCTGCATGCGGCCGCTGTAGTACAGAGCTGCCGCCTCGTTGACGCGCAGGGAGTTCTCCAGCTCGTGCCGGTCCTCGCCGGGCTCGAGCCTCTCGGCATGGCTCCTGGCCTGCTCGTAGGCGCCGAGGGCCCGGGCCGGTGGCTCTCCCCGGGCCAGCCAGAGCACCCCCTGGTTGGTCCAGGCGGAAGCGGCGCCGGCGGGGTCTCCGGCCCGTGGAGTCAGGGCGAGGGCCTGGTCCAGCCAGCGCTGGGCCGCCTCGAAATCACCCCGATGTCGGGCGCTGACTGCGGCGGCGTTGGCGGCCCCGAGCTCGTCGGCCGGACAGCCGTCTTCCGCGGCCCGCTGCGCCGCTCGCTCGAAGCCGGCAAAGGCCTCGGCGCTCTCCCGGGGTAGATAGAACGACGTTCGGAACAGGACGTGGCCGTCGCCACGGCGCAGGGCCTCTTCGTATAAGCCTCGGAAACGGCTCCTGGCGGCTTCACCCCGGCCCTCCCTCTGATCGAGGATGGCGAGCTCTATCTCGAGCTCGGCCTGCCAGGGCCAGGACCCGTGCTGCCGCCAGGCCGCCAGGCCCTCCTCCAGAAGCCTGCGCTGCGCTTCTGGGGCGAGGCCCTGCGACCGGCGGGCGAAGCGGTCGAAGAGGTCTCGGTCCCGTGCCACCCGCTCGCGGTCGGCGGGCTCGGCCGGACGAGGCGGATCGAGACGGAGCTCGAAGCGGCCCGCAGGCTCGCCTGGCAGGGGCCGCAGCTCGACGCAGTAACCTCCGGCTTCGCCGGCGACCAGCTCGGCCGTTTCGCTCCCGGTCCGGCCGATCGGGGTATCGAAGATCGATTCTTCACCGCCGGGGCCCCACACCACCAGGGAGAAGTCGTGGCAATCCTGGCGGGCGGAGATGCGGACCAGGCGATCGCGCTCCACCTCCAGGCGGAACCAGCGGGAGCGTTCGCCGATCTCGCCGGACTCGACTTGGCCCGGTTGGAGTCCGGGCCCGGCACAAGACGTGGCTGGCGCCTTCGACGCGGCCGAGACAGCGAGCAGGATCCAGGCGAGGAACATTTCGATGGAATTCGATCTTACCCCGCTCCGCCTGACAGGCTCGCGCCTGGTTCGGATCGTTGACTCCGCCCGCCACTTCGGCCAGCATCAAGCCGCCGACCCCAGGGGCCATGAGAGCGTGAGCGTCGACGACCAGAGCCTGATCGACCGTTATCTGAGCGGCGAGCCTGGCACGTTCGCCGAGGTGGACGACTGGATCCGCCGGGCAGCGGCGTCCTTCCGCAGCCGTTTGGAGAGCGACTTCGACGACGTGCTCCAGGACGTTCGTCTGGAGCTGACCCGTCTTTTCGGCCGGCGTACCTTCCGCGGCGAGTCGAGCCTCAAGACCTATGTCTGGCGAGTCACGGCCAATGCCTGCCTCGATCGCTTGCGGGCTCGCCGGCGGGTGAGCTGGGAGGAGCTCGAGAGCGTCGATCAACGGGGAGAGGCGCTGAACGAGGCCGCGGCGCAGAGCTTCCAGTCCCGGGAGACCCGGGACCTCCTGCTGCGCGTCCTCGTCGAGATGAGCGAGGATTGCCGCCGGCTCTGGGAGATGATCTTCGACGGGCTCTCCTATCGCGAGATGAGCGCCCGGCTGGGCGTGGCGGAAGGAGCTTTGCGAGTGCGCGTGCTGCGTTGCCGGCGCCGCGCCTTGGCGGTGCGGGGCGACCTCGCCGCCATCGGATCGACGGCGGGAGGTAACGCCTCCCCCCCGACCCCACCTAAGGTTGTCGGGAGGAGAGGGACTGATGAACTGCCCTGAAATTCTCGAGCGGCTGCCCTGGTACCTGAACGGCACCCTCGACCCTCGCGAGAAGGATGAGGTCACAAGCCACCTGGCGAGCTGCGCAGAGTGCCGCCGCGAGCTCGAGGAGTTGCGTCTCGCTGCCGAGATCTACCGTGCGGAGATGCCCCCTGCGGCCGTCATCGACCACGTCCTGGGCACTCGGGACTCCGGCCTCGATCCGGAGCTGGTGGCCCGGCTGGTCGGCAGCACGCCTCGCTATCAGGAAGAAGTGGCCTTGCTGCGTCGCAGCCTCGCCGACTCTGCGACGGATGCCGGCGGGCTGGCCGCTGGCGGCCGAGTCTTGACGGGGCGCTTCGCCCGCAAGGTCGAGGTGCCACGGTGGCTGCCGATCGCCGCTTCGATCGCCGGACTCCTGCTGCCGGCGCTGCTGGTGTGGAACCTGGCGCTGAGGAGCGACCTGGCGAGCACGGTGGCCGAAAAGGGCGCCGTCGAGTCGAGCCTGGTCGAGGCCCGCGCCGAGGAGGCCAGAATCAGCGCCCTGCTCGAAGCGACGCGGAAGACAGCGGCGACGGACCCGACCGATCGAGAGAGGCTCGAGCAGCTGGAAGCCGAGCTGGAGGAGAAGAGCCGGCGCGTCACAGAGCTCGAGCAGCGAGTCAAGCGCCCGGAAGGGGCGTTCTTGATGGCGGCCGTGGAGCTGAGCCCCCAACCACCAGAAACCGTGGTGCGCGGCACCGGCGAGACGGCCCCTGCCATCGAGCAGGTCACCCGGACGGGCCGGACCGTCCGGCTCTCGCTCTACCTCGAGAACCTCGACCTGGGCTTGGAAGATCGGCTGCGGGTGTCGATCCTCGACGCGAGCGGCCGGCGTACGGTGGTCGGAGAGATCAACCGGGCGAAGGCGGAAGAGATCGAACTGGGGCTGCCCACCGCCGATTACCCCGCTGGGGTCCTGACCATCGAGATCGCGAGCGTGGCGGCCGATGGCACGGTGCGGACGGCTGGATCCACCCAGATCGAGCTGGTTGACCCGCGATAGGGATTCAATACCGCGGCACCCGCGGGTCGACGTGGCGGCTCCAGGCGTCGATGCCGCCGGCCAGGCTCACCACCTTGCCGAAACCCCGGGCGCGCAGGTACTGCGCCGCCTTGAGCGAGCGCACGCCGCCGTGACAGTAGGCGACGATCAGCCGGCCCTGCTCGCCGTCGAGCTCGGCGGCCCGCTCGGGTAACTCCGGCAAAGGCAGGAAGCGGGAGCCGTCGATGCGGCAGATCGCCAGCTCGGGGGGGTTGCGCACGTCGAGGAGCACGAGGTCCCGGCCGTCGTCGAGCCAGGCTTTGAGCTCGAGGGAGGTCACCTCCCAGGGTAGCTCCTCGGTCTCGATCCCCATCTCCTCTGCAGCCTCGCTCGGGCCCAGACCACAGAACTGCTCGTAGTCGATCAGCTGAGTCAGGGTGGGATGCTCCGAGCAGAGGGGGCACTCCGGGTTCTTCTTGAGCTTCAGCTCCCGGAACTTGAGGCGCAAAGCGTCGAAGAGCACCAGCCGGCCGATCAGGGGCTCGCCGATGCCGAGCAGCAGCTTCACCACCTCGTTGGCCTGGAGGGCGCCGATGATGCCCGGCAACACACCCAGCACTCCCCCTTCGGCGCAGGAAGGCACCAGGCCGGGGGGAGGGGGCTCGGGGAAGAGGCAGCGGTAGCAGGGACCCTGGGCGCCCCAGAACACCGACACCTGACCCTCGAAGCGGAAGATCGAGCCGTAGACGTTCGGCTTGCCGGTCATCACGCAGGCATCGTTGACCAGGTAGCGGGTGGGGAAGTTGTCGGTGCCGTCGACCACCAGGTCGTAGCCCCGGAACAGCTCGAGAGCGTTCTCAGAGGAGAGCCGCACGGCGTGGGGCTCGATCTTGACGTAGGGATTGATGTCCGAGAGCCGTTCGGCCGCCGCCTCGAGCTTGGACCGGCCCACGCTCGACTGGCCGTAGAGCAGCTGGCGTTGGAGGTTGGACTCATCGACGACGTCGAACTCCACCACCCCCAGGGTGCCCACGCCCGCGGCGGCCAGGTAGAGGCCGATGGGCGAGCCGAGGCCCCCCGCTCCCACCATCAGCACCCGCGAGGTCTTGAGCTTCTTCTGCCCCTCCATGCCCACCTCGGGCAGGATCAGGTGGCGGCTGTAGCGCCGGATCTCGCCCGGAGTGAGGGCCGCTTCGGTGGCGACTCGAGGGTCGAGCAGGGCGGTCATGGCCGGCCTCCGGCAATCGCCGGGATGATCATCAGGCTGTCGCCGGGCGCCACGGCCGTGGCCTCACCGGCGAGCTCCCGGGCGTTGGTGTCGTTGACGAAGACGTTGACGAAGCTGCGCAGCACGCCGGCGTCGGTGTAGAGGTGCCGCGTCAGGCTGGGGTACTGGCCGGCCAGGGCGCGCAGGGCGTCGCCGACCGTGGCGGCATCGACCGCCACCTCGGCCTGGCCGCCGGCGTAGCTGCGCAGAGGGGTCGGGATGTGGATGGTGACGCTCATCGGAGAGTCTCCAGGGTCTCTTCGTGGAACCGCTCGCGGTCATCGGCGAGGCGCCAGCTGCGCACCTCCGCCACATCGCCCGCGCACACCGAGACGATGACATAGGACAGGCCCGGCCAGGCGTGCTCGCGGTCGAAGTCGCTGGGCACCGCCGGACAGTCCGGGTGGGAGTGGAAGTAGCCGACCACGTCGAGGCCCCCTTCACGGGCCTTGCGATGGGCGGCGAGCACGGTCTGCGGGGCGATCACGTAGCGGTTGTGGCGGGAGTCGGCCCGCTCGTTGTCGGCGAGCACCAGCTCCTCGACGACCGCCGCCGCGGCCTCCGCCGTCGCCCGCCCCAGCAGGATGCCGCAGCCCTCCTCCGGGTAGGCCAAGCGGGCGTGGCGGGTGAGGCTCGCGAGCTGGTCGGCGGCGAGGGCGATGCGGGTCACGCCTCCTCCCAGAAGGGCTCGGAGAGGTACTTCTCGGCGCCGTCGCAGAGAACCGTGACCACCACCCCGGCCTCCAAGGTCTCGGCCACGGCGAGGGCCGAGACGACGTTGGCCCCCGCCGAGACGCCCACCAGCAGGCCTGCCTCTCGTGCCAGACGCCGCACCTGGGCGTAGGCCTCCTCGGTGCTGATCGTCCTCGCCTCGTCGGCCAGCGTGGGGTCGTAGATCGGCGGCACGAT
This sequence comes from Thermoanaerobaculia bacterium, assembly GCA_036274895.1. Lineage (GTDB taxonomy): Bacteria > Acidobacteriota > Thermoanaerobaculia > Multivoradales > SZUA-115 > CALMKX01. The sequence continues at coordinate 159,703 of DASUEU010000037.1, forward strand.
GGCGCTCTCCATGTGCTTCATGCCTTCGAGGCCGTGCAAGGGCGAGTCGGGCTCGATCGAGATCAGGCGGACCCCGGAGGAGACCTCGCGCAGGAAGCGTCCGACCCCCACGAAGGTGCCGGTGGTGCCGAGGCCGGTGACGAAGTGGGTGATCCGGCCGCCGGTCTGGGTCCAGATCTCGGGGCCGGTGGTGCGGTAGTGCGCTCGCCAGTTCTCGGGGTTGGCGTATTGGTCGAGGTAGACGTAGCGCCCGGGGTGCTCGGCGTCGAGGCGCCGGGCCTCACGGATGGCGCCGTCACTGCCGTCGAGCGGATCGGTCAGCACCAGCTCGGCGCCGTAGGCCCGGAGGATGGCCTTGCGCTCGCGGCTGGCGTTGGCGGGCAAGCAGAGGGTGACGCCGAGGCCCCGGCCGGCGCCGATCATGGCGAGGGCGATGCCGGTGTTGCCCGAGGTGGCGTCGAGCAGACGCCGCCCGGGCTCGAGCAGGCCGCGGCGGTCAGCGTCCTCGATCATGGCGAGGGCCGCGCGATCTTTGACCGACCCACCCGGGTTGGCCATCTCGGCTTTGGCCAGGAGCTCGACGCCGGGGCGACCGACCAGGAAGGAGAGGTCGATCAGCGGCGTGCCCCCGACCCGCTCCACCTGCCGCAGGGGACGACCGAGGGGGACGAGCGGGTTCGGGGGAGGGCTCTCGAGGGTGGCGGTCGACAAGCGCGGCTCCGGCGGTTGATGACCGGCTCAAGCTAGCAGACCAGGGAAAGGTTGTAAAGGTGATGATCTTGGTCATCATTTGATGCGGGCCGGCACGACCGATCTTCGCTATCCTTCGCCCAATGGACGACAGCATTCGCAGCGGTGAAGAGCGCATCCCCCCTGGCCAGTACGTGTCGAAGAAGTGGCCGGTGCTGACCTACGGGCCGACACCCCCGGTCGACCTCGACGCCTATCGTTTCCGCATCTCCGGTCTGGTGGAGAGGGAGGTGGAGTGGACCTGGGCCGAGCTGCAGGCCCTGCCGCGCACGGAGGTCACGGCGGACTTCCACTGCGTCACCCGCTTCTCCACCCTCGACAATCCGTGGAGCGGCTTTTCCACCCGCGAGGTGCTCTCGCACGTGATCGTGGCCCCCGAAGCGAGCCACGTGGTGGTGCACTGCCTGGGCGGCTACACCACCAACCTGCCGCTCGAGGACTTCCTCTCCGAGCGCGCCCTTTTCGCCGACCGCCACGCCGGCGAGCCCCTCGCCGCGGACCACGGTGGGCCCCTGCGTCTGGTGGTGCCGCATCTCTATGCCTGGAAGAGCGCCAAGTGGGCCTGCGGCATCGAGATCGTGGCCGAAGACCAGCGGGGCTTCTGGGAGGAGAACGGCTACCACACCTACGGCGACCCCTGGCGCGAGCAGCGGTTCTCCTTCCAGGAGACCAAGAACGCCGGTGAGGTCCGGCGCCGCGCCCGCGACCTCGGCCTGGTCCCCGGCCAGAGCTGACCCGGCAATCTCTGCTCGTAGGCAAAAAAAGTCGCGACTTTTTTTGCCTACGGGCAAGAAATGTCGGGGGGTCTAGCCCAACCCGGCCGGCAGGGGCACCAGGACGGAGGCCACCAGGGAGGCGGCGGTGGCGAGCAGGAGGAGGAGGGCCAGGGCCACGTGGGTGGCCTTCTCGGGCTTCAAGGGATCGAGGATCCGGGCCGTCACCCAGCCGCCGGCGAGGCCGCCTAGATGGGCCCAGTTGTCGACGTTCGAGAGCACGAAGCCGAGCACGAAGAAGAAGATCACCCAGCTCCACACCTGTCGGCTCATGTGGCTCGAGCCGCCACGGCGGCCCCAGTAGATCAGCGCCCCGAACAACCCGAAGATCCCCGCCGAAGCGCCGACGGACAGCAATCCGCCGAGGTGCCGGGCCAGGAAGCCGGGCAGCACGCCGGCTGCGCTCGCCGCCAGCATGGCGAAGGAGCCGAAGGTGGAGAACAGGAAGCCGACCACCGAGGCGACGACGTAGATCACCACCATGCGGGCGGCGCCGTAGCCTTCGGCCACCACCGGCGCCAGCTGCCGGATCCACATCAGGTTGAAGAAGATGTGCAGCGGCCCGCCGTGGAGCCAACCGGCCGAGAGCAGGGTCCACCAGCGGCCGAGCTCGATCACCGGCAGGGGACCGCTGGCGCCGAGCACCAGCAGGCTGCGGGCGCTCGGGTTGAACAGCGCTCCGAGGCCGCGGGGATCGAGGGCGGCGACCGCCAGGTAGAGCAGGATGGTGGCGCCCATCACCAGCTCCACGAAGCCGAAGTCCGAGCCGAAGCGCCGCAGCCAGGGCTCGAGGCCCATCAACGAGGGGCTGCGCGTGCCACAAAACGGGCAGGCGCTCTCACCCCGTCCCACCAGCCTGCCGCAGCCACGGCAGACCACCGCTCCGGTTCGCTTGTCTCCGAACATGGCGGGTGGAGCTTACTCGAAGCGGCGGCTCACCCGCCCCCGGCCGACCGAATCAACCAGACGATGCCGGCCCCGAGGGCGAGGAGGAAGAGGAAGGTCGAGACCGCCACGATCCGCGCCGCCTTCTTGCTGAAGGTCGAGGCCGTGGCGAAATAGGAGCCCACGGTGGCGAGGCCGATGAAGATGGTGAAGATCAAGATGGGTTGGAGCACGGGGCCATTCTACTCAACGACCGGCGTGAAACCCCTCCCCCGCCGCCGCCATCCGCACCAGCAGGGGAGCCGGCGCCAGGGCTTCGCCGCCGTAGCGCTCCGCCAGGGCTGACAGACGATCGACGACCCAGGAAAGGCCCCGGCGATCGGCCTCGCGGAGGAGGCCACCCCGGAACGGGGGAAAACCGAAGCCGAAGACCACCGCGAGGTCGATGGCCCGGGGGTCCCTCAGGATGCCGTCCTCGATGGCCCGGGCGGTCTCGTTCAGCATGGCCAGCCAGAGGCGATCCGCGATGTCCTCTGCCGGCAGGGGGCGCGCCTGCCAGCCGATCAGGGCGTAGACGCTCACGTCGGGGGTCTTGGCCTTGCCCTCGTAGCGGTAGAAGCCCCGCCCGGCCTTCCTCCCGAAGCGGCCTTCGTCGGCCAGCCGGGCCAGGGGCGGCGGCGCTTCGAACCGCACGCCGAGGCCCGCGGTCATCACGCCCTGGGCGTGGCGGGCGACGTCGAGACCGACCTCGTCGAGCAACGCCAGAGGCCCCACGGGCCAGCCCCAGGCCGTGGCGGCACGGTCGACCTCGGGGATCGAGGCTCCTTCGAGCAGACAACGGGCGGCCTCGTTGAGCAGGGGAGCGAGCACCCGGGTGGTGAGGAAGCCGGGGCCGTCCGCCACCACCACCACGGTCTTGCCCAGCCGCTCGCCCACCGCCACGGCCATCGCCAGGGCTTGCCGGTCCGTCCCGGGGTGGTGGATCACCTCCAACAGGGGCATCTTCGCCACCGGGCTGAAGAAGTGCATGCCCACCACCCGCTCGGGGCGGCGGCTGGCGGCGGCGATCGAGGCGATGGGCAGCGCGGAGGTGTTCGAGGCGAAGACCAGCCGCTCCGAGGTCGCCGCCTCGACCGCTCCCAGCACCTGGTGCTTGACCGCCAGGTCCTCGAACACGGCCTCGATCACCAGGTCCACCCCGGCGAGGTCGGCCATCTCGAGCGTGGGCACCACTCGCCCCCGGGCCGCGGTGGCCGCTGCGCCCACGAGGCGGCGCCGCGCTTCGAGAGCGCCGAACAACTCCCCCACCTGCTTGGTGCCGCGCGCGAGGGCCGGCTCGTCGCGGTCGATCAGCACCACCGGGAGACCCCTGAGCGCCGCGAGCTGAGCCACCCCGGCACCCATGAAGCCTGCCCCGACCACGCCCAGGCGCTCGACGGCCGGTGCCCCCTTGGCCAGGGCCGCCGCCTCGGCCTCGACGTGCTTCTTGAGGAAGAAGAGCCCCACCAGGTTCCTGGCCGTCTCCGAGGTGACCAGCTCGGCGAAAGCCGTAGCCTCGGTCTCGAGGGCCCGGGGCAGGGGCTGGCGCAGACCCCGGGCGACCACTTCGAGGGCTCGCAGGGGGGCTGGATAGCAGCCCTGAGTCCGCGCCAGCACCTGCTTCTCTGCCGGCCCGAAGATCGCCCGCCGGAGCCCGGGCAGGCGGGCCACCAGGTTGGCCGCCCTCGCTCCCAGGCGCAACGGCCGGCGCGGGGGCCGCCGCGCCAGCCGCTCGGCCACCTCCTCCAGGTCGGGAGGGTCGCAGACCTCGTCCACCAAGCCGCGCCGGAGGGCGCTCTCGGCATCGAGGCGCCGGCCCGTGAGCAGCAGATCGAGGGCGGCCATGACGCCGATCCGCCGCGGCAGGCGCTGGGTGCCGCCCAGACCCGGGATCAGGCCGAGCTCGACCTCCGGCAGGCCCAGGCGGGTCGCCGCGGCGCGGGTGGCGACGCGGAAGCGGCAGGCCAGGGCCAGCTCGAGCCCGCCCCCCAGGCAGGCGCCATGGATCGCCGCCACCGTCGGGCAGGGCAGCTTCTCGAGCCGGAGGAGGAGGCCGTGGCCCTGGCGCACCAGGGCCAGGACCCCGGCCTGGTCGGCAAGGCCGGCGAGCTCCTCGAGATCAGCACCGGCGACGAAGGTGTCCGGCTTGGCCGAGATCACCACCAGGCCCGCCGGCGGATGCTGCTCGAGCTCGGCCAACCAGCCCTCGAAGGCAGAGAGCAGCCGTGCCGAGAGGGTGTTGACGCGGCGGCCCGGCTCGTCGAGCCACAACCAGGCGAGATCGCTGCGCCGAACCAGCCTTCCCACCCCGCCGGTCCCAGCGTCTCCCTCGTTGGAGGGGAGCTGAGCAGGAGCGATTGGCAGGGAATGTCGGGTCATGGTGAGGGATTTCGTAGCCGAGAAGCGTAACAGACGATAGAAAGTACGATGGGACAACTATTCGGAGGGCGAAGCTTTTCTGTGCTGGGTGGTTCTGGCGTCCCTCGGGACGCACCGTGGTTACTCTTGTGGTAAATTCCTCCCACGTCGACAAATCCGGAATACACCACTTGTCTATTCGTGTTCTAGGTCGATATCTGAGTTTTATCCGATGGGGGTAGAGCCAGGGATGAGAGGTGGAGGCGGCTCCGGGGCGCCGTGGCGCCTGCTCTTGAGACCTGTAGTGCCGGCTGCGGTCGTCGCCGTGGTGCTGGGGACCCTCTTTGCCACCGGCAACCGGGCGATCTTCGTGCCCGGCAAGACTTCTGACGGCCACCACCTGATCGAGGGGGCCTGCTCCTCCTGTCACCGCGGCTTCGCGCCGATCAAGAACGAGTCCTGCGCTGGTTGCCATCGCGCCGAGCTGGCCCAGGACACCCACTCCATCCGGGTCTTCGAGGATCCCCGCTGGGCCGAGGATCTCGCCCGCCTCGACGCCTCTCGCTGCATCACCTGCCACGGCGAGCACCACGTTGCGGACCGCGGCGTCACCGTCGAGGCTTCCTTCTGCTTCCCCTGCCACGACGACGTGCCCGAGAAGAGGCCCACTCACAAAGGCCTCCCGGCCAGCTCCTGCGGGGATGCGGGCTGCCACAACTACCACGACAATCGGGCGCTGAACACCGCCTTCCTCACCCGCGAGGCTGCCAAGCCGGACCTCGTGGACCGGGCGGGGTTGCCTTCCTTCCGCCGGCCAACGACCGGCCCGGCCGCCTCGGCCGACGCCCCCTCCGGGAGTGGCGATCCCGAGATCGAGAGGGCCTGGCTCGGCAGCCGTCACCGTGAGGCCGGGGTGAGCTGCGGGGATTGCCACGGCGAGGGGCCGGCCTTCGCTCGCTCGCCCGGCTTCGGCAAGTGCGCGGAGTGCCACGGCTTCGAGCACGAGACCTGGCGTGCCGGCAAGCACGGAGTGCGCGACAAGGCGGAGCTGGCTGCCCTCGAGCCGGGCGACGCGCGCCTGCCGATGAAGCCGGGTGGTGGCGAGCGCCCGGCCTCGATGTCCTGCGGCACCTGCCACGACCCGCACACGGTGGACACTCGCCGCGCCGCCGTGGAGGCCTGCCTGGCCTGCCACGACGACCAGCACAGCCGGCTCTTCGCAGCCTCCCCCCATGGCCGCACGCTGGGTTCTGGTCCCGGCCCCACGGGAGCTGGCGAGGTGACCTGCGCCACCTGCCACCTGCCTCGAGTGACCACCGACGAAGCCACGGGAGAGCGGGTGGTGGTCAACCACAACAACACGTTCACCCTGGAGCCGGTCGACCGCATGGCAGGCATGGTCTGCCTGCGCTGCCACGGCCTCGATCTGGCTCTCTCGAGCCTTCTCGACCGTGACCTCGGCAGGCGCAACTACGCCGGCCGGCCGAAGGAACAGGCGGCCTCGATCCGTTTCATCAAGAACCTGGCGGCCCAGCGCCGCGGGGGAGGATAGACATGACTACGTTCTCGCTGCGCATCATCACCCGCGGGGCGCTCGCCGGTGTCGCCCTCTCACTCCTGCTCGACCACTGTGGTCAGGCGGCCGCGGCGCCACCCGCGGGCATCCCCCCCGAGCTCGTGGCCGACTACATCCACGCCGTGATCGAGGCGGATCGCGCCGTCTACGCCGATCGCGTCGTTCAGCGGCTGCAGAACAAAGAGGGGGTCATCAAGGCCAGTGAGCACTTCGAAGCGGACAAGGCCCTGCCCCTGCCCGCCCAGATGCTGCGCATGGGCTCCCAGCTGGTCTCCGAGAAGGGCGTCGGCTTCCGCTACGCCCTGATCAGCCCCTGGGCGATCAACAAGGCCAACCTGCCGAAGACCGAGTTCGAGAAGCAGGGAGTGGCGTCGGTGGTCGCCGACCGCACCAAGCCCTTCCGCACCATCCAGGAGGTCGCCGGCAAGCGCTACTTCATGGCCGTCTACGCCGATATCGCCGTCTCGCCGGCCTGTGCCGCCTGCCACAACGACCACAGCGAAAGCCCCCGCAAGGATTTCAAGACGGGGGACGTGATGGGTGGGGTCGTCATCACGCTACCGCTTCCCTGAAGGAGACTGTCATGGGCACCGCTACGATCAAGATCAAGCCGAGGGTGCGCTGGGAGTTCCGCGTGCTGCCGATGATCGTCCTGCTGGTCGTGACGATCCTCGCCGTCGCCTCCTTGCTCCCCACTCTGACCAACGGCGGTGAGAGCCTCCTGGCCCAGCTGGCACGCTGGACCAAGAGCCACCTGTTCCGCCAGATCACGGGCTTCGTGGCTCTGGGGCTGATCCTGCTCGAGCTCGCCTACGCCCTGGTCAAGCGCAACAAGGTGCGATTGCCGGGCGACCGCGCCCGCTGGCGCGTCGTCCACATCCTGGTCGGCGCCACCCTGCTGCCGCTGATCGTCGTGCACACCGGGGGGCGTTGGGGCCACAACCTGAACGGCCTGCTGCTCACCAGCCTGGTGGGCACGGTGTTGGTCGGGGTCGGGGGCAAGCTGGGCGAGGCGCTCAAGCTCCGCCAGGCCGAGCGCCGGCACGACCGCAAGGAGAAGCTCGACAGCAGCCGCAACAGCCGGCGGCCTTTCCACGCCACCTGGCTCCAGGCCCACACGGTGCTGGTCGGCCTCCTGCTCGCGCTGGTGGCCTTCCACGTCTTCTCCGTCTACTACTTCTGAGCCCGCCGCAAGAGAGATCGGGCCGGCTGCTCTCCGAGCGGCCGGCCCGATCTGCCTCACCCCTTTCGAGCCTGCTCAGGTCACGCGCACCTTGATCTGGCAGGTCGGGTCCCCCTGGGTCATGCAGGTGGCCTCGCGGATCTCCACCGTTTCGCCGTAGTGCCCCGCGACGCCACGGACGATGCCCTTGGCCAGCGCGCACATGCGCCGCGCCGACCGATAGACCACCGTGACCTCGTTGGGACCCGTGCGAGAGCACACCAGAGCAGGCGGCTTGGCTTGCTTGTTGCGCGTCCGCACCACGTGGTGGATGGTGTCCTCCACGTTGGCGAGGAAGTCGAGGGTGCGCCAGGAGGGGTTGAGCAGCGGCTTGTAGATGCGGATCAGGTCGCCGCCGATGAACAGACCGAAGTCCTCGAGGATCACCGCGACCTCGAGGCCGGTGATCTGCGAGGCCGTGACGACCATGGTGACGACTTCCTCGTCGGGATACATGAGGAAGTTCTCGTATTCCTTCTTGCCCAGCCCGGCCTGTTCCAGCAAGGCAGGCCAGGCATCACGGCCGAGCTTGGTCTCGACGTACTTCTTGATCTCCGAGATGATGAAGCCATGCACGGGTGAGCCTCCTCCCCGAAGCAGAAGTCAGGTCCGCCGCTCGATGGGAGCGGTCCGATGAGATCAGGCCAGCTCGCCGATGGCCGACAGGAGCTTCGGGCCGTACTTCTTCATGATCGCCCGTGCCAGACCGAGATTGCCCTTCCGGGAGACCGCGAGCACGTGGTAGTACTCCTGGCCCATCGGCCGGATCAGCACGTACACCCTCTCGGTCGAGATCAAGATGTCTTCCGTGGCATCGGCGCCCATGCCCAGCAGGTCCAGGGCTCGCCGGTTCGCCTTGACGACCTCGGCATACGAGGCTGCAGCGATCGAGGCATCGAAATCAGGATCGATCGAGCCACCACCGATCGACAAGCCGCTGTCGATGTTGACGATGTCAGTGGAGACAAATTCCGGCACTTCTTCACGGAAACTTTCCAGAACCTTCTGAAGTGAATTCACTGCAAGCTCCTCCTTTCCCTCTCCGGTCTGATCCGACGGCAGGAGCTCGACCAGCCTGAGCACCGGTTCGGGCTCTGGTAGCCGGGTCTCGTCGTCCCGGCACAGCCGATCGAGCAGAATGCCACTAACCTTCAGGTCGAGCAGCTGGCCGGGCGCACTCTCGAGGGCGCGCAGCTCGACGTCCGTGCTCGGCCATCCGACGATCTCGTAGGCCGCCGCCTCGCCCGTGAGCGATCCGGCCTCTGCTTCGATGACTCGGCCTTGCTCGAAGGCCAGCCGCCCCTCCTGGGTCTCGGTGTAGACGTAGAGAACACAAGACCGCTTCTCGATCTCGATCATCTGCAGGACCGTCTGCAAGGGCAGGCCCTGGACGTAGCCGAGGAAGTCACGGTTTTGAGCCTTGTCGCGCAGATCATAGTTGGGTAGCGCCATCGCAGTCTCCGCGTCTCGAGTTTCTGGGTACCGGCCTCTAAGCCTCGTCCTCGGCGCTCATGGCCAAGGTGAGACCCTTGCGGAACGCCTCGGCCAGCTCCCGCCGGAGCGGCTGGGGAATGACCAGGCCGAGGGTGTAACGCCCGAGGGGCGTCTCCGCCTGAAGAAGGTGAAGGTAGTGGCTGGAATCGACCTCGATGGCGATCGAGGTTCGGGTGGGAGTGTCGAGGCTGTCGTGGATCCTCTCCATCAGGGTGACGAAAGCAGAGGAGATGGCCACCAGGGTCGGGTCGGCGTTCTTGTCCACGACCACCAGGCCCTCGGCGTCGACGATGAACAGCCGGCGGCAGCCGGTCTGCTCGACGATCCAGCCGAAGAGGGCCTCCAACCGGCCGCGCAGAGCAGGATCGGCGGTCTCGAAGGGCCGGAAGCGCACCGCGGCCTCCTCGGGATGCAGGATCGGCGGCGCTGCCGGCCTCGCCGCCGGGGCCCGCCACCAGGAGACCGCTCGCGGGCTCGCCCAGCCGAGCCCCTCGGTTCTCGCCGCCAGACCGGCGGCGAGCAGGGCTTGTTGCAGGGCGGCCGGCTCACACCAGGAGAGGGATCGGCTCATCGATGGTCTCTTCCTTCACCAGGCCGAGGCGGGGCTCGAGCTCGGCGGCAATCTGATCGAAGACTCCCGCCACCGCCGGCGGGCGCCGAGACAGGAGGCCCAGAGGCACGCCGTGGGCGCTGGCCTGCAGGAAGGCGGGGTCCCGTGGCACGAAGCTCATCAGGACCAAATCGGAGGGTAGGGTGCCCCAGGTCTCCTGGGCCACGGCGAGCGAGACGTCGCTCTTCGACGACAGCATGGTGAGCACGAAGCCGATGATCTCGACCTTGGCGCCGGCGTTGCGCAGGGTCGCCACCGAGGTGAGCAGGTGCGTGGTGGCCCGCAAGGAGAGAGGCTCGGCCTGCAGCGGCACCAGCAGGGTCTCCGCCTGCTCGACCACCGAGCGGGTGGGGCCATGCAGGCCCGAGGCGGTGTCCACCACCACCACGTCGGCCAATCGCCGCGCCTCCTCGAGCACCACCTGGAGGGCGGAGCGGTCTCCGAGCAAGTCGGCGCCGGCGGCCGGATCGGCTCCCGGCTCACGGCCCGCGAAAGGCAGGATCGCCAGGCGCTCGAGGCTGGTGCGCAGGAGCGCGTCGGCAACGGTGGAGCGCCCTTCGAGGCAGCCGGTCAGCCCCGCGCTGGCCCGTGCCGCGGTGCCCTGGACCGAGTTGCCGATGCCCCCTTGGGGATCGGCGTCGATGAGCAGCACCCGCGACCCGCGCTGGGCCAGCGCGAAGGCCAAGTTGAGGGCCACCGTGGTCTTGCCCACGCCCCCCTTGTAGCTAGCAACGGCCAGCACAGGCATCGAAAGGGATACCTCCACTCCAGCACGCGTTGATGAGTGCTCAATAGGCTAGAAGTACCCCTGGAGCCCGATCCGTGACAATGCTCCTTCACATCACGAGGGGCGCCAAGTATGGAAGTACTTGAATTTCGGTGACCGAATCCTGTTCTGGCTGGACAGGAACCACTACCTGCTGGGCAGAAACGTCGGCTCTAGAGCTGGTAGAGCATCCAGTAGACGACGACCCCGGTGATCGAGACGTAAAGCCAGATCGGCAGGGCCCAGCGGGCGATCCGCTTGTGGCGGTCGAAGCGTCGCCGCACGGCGTGAGTCACCACGATCACCGCGAGAACCGGCACCGCGGCGGCGAGGACAGTGTGGGTGGCGAGGATGGTGAGGTAGACGGTGCGCAGGGTGCCCGTGCCCTGGAAGCGGACCGAGCCGACCTGGTAGTGGTACACGAGGTAGCAGGCGAGAAAGAGGGTGGAGCAGACCAGAGCCGCGATCATGGCCACCTTGTGGGCGTTGCGGCGGCCGGCGCGGATCAGCAGGTAGCCGGCCACCAGGCAGAGGGTGGCCAGGGAGTTCAGGAGGGCGTTGACGGTCGGCAGGTCACGGACGTCCATGCTCACCTCGCGAGGGTCGCCGCTTCCGCTACCAGGCGGTCCTCCTCGGCCGGATCGAAGGCGTTGTAGTAACCGCGGATCCGGCCTTCCCCATCGACCAGCACGAAGCGGGTGGAATGGAGGATGGGGCCTTCGGCCGAGGTGGGGTCTTCCGAGGGCGCCGCGAGCAGCTTGAAGCCGAGGTTGGCCAGCTCGTAGATCGCCTCGCGGCTGCCGGTCAGGAAGAGCCACGAAGGCGGGGCCTGGTAGCGCTCGGCGTAGGCGGCGAGCACGGCGGGCGTGTCGTGCTCGGGATCGACCGAAAAGCTGACCCGGGTGAAGTCGCGGGGCAGCCGCTCCCCGAGCTTCGCCATCTTGGCCGTCATCTTCGGACAGGGACCCGGGCAACGCGTGAAGATGAAGCTCGCCAGCCAGGGCTTGCCGTCGAGGCTCCCCAGGCTGACCTCCCGACCGTCGCGGTTGGTGAGGAGGAACCCCGGCAGGGTGCCGTAGTCGGGCAGGTGGCGACCCTCCTCACCCAACCGGCGGACGACGGCCAACGCGATCACCCCCGCCAGGCTCAAGAGGAGCCCGACCCACAGGAGGCGCCGGAGGGGGGGAGTGCGTGCGGAGGAGTCCACGGGGAACCTCAGTTCACGAGCCGGTCGATGGCCAGCACGGCCAGCAGGGCCGGCAGGTAGGCGACCGAGGTCAGGAGCAGTCGCCGGGCGGCGAGGTGGCTCCGGGTCAGGGCGAAGGCACAGGCGATGGCGAAGAAGGCCAGGCCGAGCAGCAGAGCGCCCACGAAGTAGACCTCACCGGCGAGGCCGAGCACCGTGGGCAGCAGGGACACCGGCAACAGGGCGCCGCTCCACAGCACGGTCTGGCGGGAGGTCTCGCGGCCTTCGCTGTCGATCACCGGCAGCATCGGGAAGCCGCCGCGGGCATAGTCCTCACGGTACATCCAGGCGATGGCCAGGAAGTGCGGCAGCTGCCAGCAGAAGAGGATGCCGAAGAGGGCCCAGGCCCCCGGGGCCACGTCGTCGCGCACGGCCGCCCAGCCCATCATGGGCGGGATGGCCCCCGGCACCGCCCCCACCACGGTGGCAAGAGAGGTCTTGCGTTTCAGGGGGGTGTAGAGAAAGAGGTACGCAAGCACCGTGGCGGCGCCCAGGGCGGCGGTCAGCAGGTTGGTCGTCTGCACCAGCACGGCGAGGCCCGCGACAACCAGCGCGGCTCCCACCCCCAGAGCGACGTCCGGATCCAGGCGGCCGGCAGGCAGGGGGCGATGCATCGTGCGCTGCATCAAGGCGTCGAGGTCGCGCTCGAGCACCTGATTCAGAGCGGAAGCACCAGCAGCCAGGAGGGCGGTGCCGAGCAGAGTCCAGGCGAAGTGAGCCTGCCAGAGGCTGCGGTCCCCGCTCGCCAAGAGGTAGCCGGCGGCTGCCGTGACCACCACCAGGATGGTGATCCGTGACTTGGTCAGCTCGGCGAGGTCGGCGGCAAGGGAACGACGGCCCGGTTCCAGGGCCGAATCGGCAATGCGGCTCATGAGGATCTTCTCGGGGTGCCGGGCGGTGCGGATCCCGCGGCCGGCGCGCCGGCCCGACTCTATCGCACCCGTCTCTCTCCCACCCCTCGCGGCCCCGCAGGGTCGACACTGCTAAGATGCTTCGAATGAATCAAGATCCCTCGGAGCCCGGCCGCCACGAACCGGAGCTCGCCCGCCTCGAGGCCTTGCCCGCTCCCGAGCGCGAGAAGCACCTGCTCGGCGCCTACGATCGCCTGCGCTCGCGCGTGATCGACTCCTTCGAGAAGAAGGGGCACCCCCTGGGAGCGGACGCCCTGCGCGTGCTGCTGCTGGTGCCGGACATCTTCCTGCTGCTGGTCCGCCTCGCCCTCGACAAGGAGGTCCCCCGGGGCACCCGCGCCTTGATTGGCTCGGTGCTGGCCTACTTCCTCCTCCCTCTCGACCTCTTCCCCGAAGGCCTCTTCGGCGCCGCGGGCTTCCTCGACGACCTGGTGCTCGCCACCGCCCTGCTGTCGCAAGTCTTCGGCGGCGAGCTCGAGCCCCACGCCCGCCGCCACTGGAGCGGCCCGGACGACCTGCGCGAGGTCCTGCGCGACGTCTCCGACACCGCCCACCGCCTCCTCGGCCACAAGCGCCGGCAGCGCATCGAGAAGCTGCTGGAAAAGAAGGGGCTGAAGGCGCCGCTGACGGACGAGGACGATCGGGAGGGCTGAGGCGGCGCGGTCAGATCTATACTCCTCGCCATGATTGAGATCGCACCAGGAATCACCGTTGACGAGAAGGTCCGCTTCGGCAGGCCCGTCGTCGCCGGCACTCGCGTCCCCGTCGAGCTGGTGGTCGGCAAGCTGGCCGGGGGGATGTCGTTTCAGGAAGTTTGCGAGGAGTACGACCTCAGTCCCGAGGGTCTGCGAGCCGCGCTCGCCTATGCGGCGCAGCTCGTAGCCGGCGAGCGGGTGCTTGCTCTCGCTTGAATTTCTCGTCGACGAGGATCTTCCTCGATCGCTCGCCCGAGATCTTCGCGCTGCGGGCTTCGTCGCTCGGGATGTCCGCGACCTCGGGATGCGTGGAGCTCCGGATGAGCTCGTATGGGCGAAGGCACAGAGCCAAGGCTGGGCTCTGATCAGTGGGGATCTCGGCTTCGCCAACCTCATGACCTACCCTCTCGGCAGTCACTCAGGGATCATCGTCGGGCGCTTCGCGAACGAAGTCCCGGCTGTCGCGGTTGTGCGGCGGATCGTCGTGGCAGTCCAAGCGCTCGATCCGGAGGAAATCTGCGGCAGTCTTGTGATCGTCGAGCCGGAACGGATCCGCCTGCGCAAGGCGTGAGGCGTTCCCTACCGATTCCCCTCCAACCCCTTCAGGTGCCTGGCGATCGCCACGAGATCCTCGTCGGTGAGTGAGGGATTGCCGCCGCGGGGGGGCATGTTGACGCCGGTTTCGTTCAAGGGGTGGGAGGCGTTGCGGCCGGTCTTGAGGAAGGCCACCAGCTCGGTCTCGCCACGGTCGTGGACGAAGGGGTTGGCGATCAAACTCTTGCCCAGGCCGCGCATGCCCTGGCCGGTCGCGCCGTGGCAGACAGCGCAGTTGCGCTGGTAGAGGTTGTGGGCGCGGGCCTTGTCCGCCTCACCATCGCGGGTGCAGCCCGCGAGCACCGTTGCGGTGAATCCCACCAGCACCAGGGCCGCTCCCCGCCCGATCGCGCGGATCCACACTTTCATCCCGGGAAACCTCCTCCCGACCCGCTCTCGTGACGGCGGCGAAGCTCTTCGAACAGCTCCCTCACCTCGGCAAACCCACCGTCGGTGAAGTTCGCCGGGTTGCCCCAGAACTCCTTGAGCCCCCCGGCGCCACCGCGCTCGTAGGTCGCCACCTTGAGCATGAGTTGCAGCTTGTCACAGGCCTTGACCAGGCGGGCCTCCTGCGACTGCCCGGCCAGGTACTCGGCGAAGAGAGCCCGGCTCGCCGCCGGCAGCGGGGCCAGGATCTCCTCGAGTGCGGCCGATTCGGCCGCCTGCTTGGCTCCCGGCGGAAAGTAGCGCGAGGCGACCTGGGGCAGGTCACCGATGCGCAGCTCCGCGAGGTCGTGGACGAGGGCGATCTCCATCGCCCGGGCCACGTCGAGCCCCGCGATCCGCGGCCCGATCGCCCAGACCAGGAAGACGACGTGCCAGGAATGCTCGGTGACGCTCTCGCCGTCGGCGACGCCGCGCATCGGATAGCCGATGCGCGGCACACGATCGAGGATCTGTACCTCGAGGAGGAGGTCGAGGAGGGAGCCGTTGACCCGCAACTTACTTGCCGGCGACTCCCAGCCAGCCGCGGGTCAGGTAGTCGGACATGGTGAAGGCGAACATCAGCAGCAGCCAGAACATGCTGCTCACGACCACCAGCTTGATCAGCTTGGTGGCGTGGGCGACGTGCATGAAGAAGAGCACCACCAGGGTCGCCTTGGCGACGGCGATGGTGAGCATCACCACGTTGTTGAGGGCGCCCAGGTCGAGATAGGCCACGAACACCGTGATCGCGGTGAGCACCATCAGGGCGAGGAAGATCAGGGTGTAGGTCTTGACGGACGAGACGTGCACCGACATCACGCGCTCCTCAGTGACGGCCGATCAGGTAGAGCAAGGGGAACAGGAAGATCCACACGATGTCGACGAAGTGCCAGTACAGCCCAAAGCCCTCGACGTAGTTGTGGTTCTCGGGGGTGTACTTGCCCTGCCACGCCGGCCGCAGCATGTAGAGGATGAGGATCACGCCCACGATCATGTGCAGGGCGTGGAAGCCGGTCATGGCGAAGTAGAGCGAGAAGAAGATCTGCATGGGGCCCTGGGGCACCTCGGCGAACTTGCCCTCGCCTTCGAAGTGGAAGTGCTTGCCCGGGATCAGGTGGTGGTCCCACTTCTCGCTGTACTCGAAGTACTTGACCACCAGGAAGATCGAGCCCAGGATGAGGGTCAGGATCAGGAACAGCACGACCGCCTTGCGCCGACCGAGCTGGGCCGCTCGCACCCCGAGCGCCATGGTCAAGCTGCTGCCGATCAGCACCGCCGTGTTGAAGGCACCGAGCCCGATGTCGAGATGGTGACTGCCGGCGATGAAGGCCAACGGGTAGCGGGACCGGTAGACCATGTAGGCGAGGAACATCCCGCCGAAGAACATGATCTCCTGGGCCAGGAACACCCACATTCCGAGCGAGGCAGACTGGCGCTGCTGCTCGTAGCTCTCGAAATGGTGGGCGAGGCCGGGGTGGGCGACGTCAGACAACGTGAGCCTCCTTGCCCTTGAGCACGAAGATCTTCTCGCCGGTGGCGTAGTCGTACGGTCCGCCTTCGACGACGGGGATGGATTCGAAGTTCTCGGTCGGCGGCGGCGATGGGGTGGTCCACTCGAGACCCACGGCTCCCCACGGGTTGGGGCCCGCGACCTTGCCATACTTGAGCGACCAGAGCAGATAGAAGGAGGGCAGCAGGAAGCCCACACCCAGCACCGATGCCCCCGCGGTGGACAGCACGTTCCAGATCTGGAACTCGTCCGGGTACTGCCAGTAACGACGAGGCATCCCGAGGTAGCCGACGATGAACTGCGGGAAGAAGGTCAGGTTGAAGCCGACGAAGACCAGCATGGCCGAGATCTTCGACCAGAAGACCGGATACATGCGGCCGAACATCTTGGGCCACCAGTAGTGCAGGCCGCCGAGGTAGGCCATCACCGTGCCGCCCACCATCACGTAGTGGAAGTGGGCGACCACAAAGTAGGTGTCGTGGACGTGGATGTCGAAGCCCAGGGTGGCCAGCATCACCCCGGTCAGGCCGCCGATGGTGAACAGGCCCAGGAAGCCCAGGGCGTAGAGCATCGGCGTGTCGTAGGAGACCGAGCCCTCGTACATCGTGGTCGACCAGTTGAAGACCTTGATCGCCGAGGGGATGGCGACCAGCATGGTCAGCACCGAGAAGACCACCGAGGTGTAGACCGACTGGCCGGAGACGAACATGTGGTGGCCCCAGACCAGGAAGCCCAGGACGGCGATGGCGATCGACGAGAACGCCACCAGGCGATAGCCGAAGACCGACTTGCGCGAGAAGGTGGCCATCAGCTCCGAGATCACGCCCATGGCCGGCAGCACCATGATGTAGACCGCCGGGTGCGAGTAGAACCAGAAGAGGTGCTGGAAGAGCACCGGGTCGCCGCCACGGGCAGGATCGAAGATGCCGAGCCCCACCACCCTCTCGAGACCGATCAGGGCGATGGCGATCGCCACCACCGGAGTGCCGAGGATCATCACCAGGCTGGTGGCGTAGTTGGCCCAGATGAACAGGGGCAGCCGGAACCAGGTCATCCCCGGCGCCCGCATGCGGTGCACGGTGACGATGAAGTTGAGGCCGGTCAGAATCGACGAGAAGCCGTTGATGAACACGCCGATGGCCGTGGCCATCACGTAGCTGTTCGAGTAGGTGGTCGAGAACGGCGCGTAGAAGGTCCAGCCGGTGTCGACCCCGCCCTGCGCCATGGCGTAGAGGGTGAAAGAGCCGCCGGCCATGTAGAGGTACCAGGACAGCAGGTTGATCTTGGGAAAGGCGAGGTCCTTGGCACCGATCATGATCGGCAGGACGAAGTTGCCCAGGATCGCCGGCACCACCGGCAAGAGGAAGAAGAACACCATCAGCACGCCATGCATGGTGAAGGCACGGTTGTAGCTGTCGGGTCCGAGCAGGTCCCCTGCGGGGGTCAGCAGCTCCAGGCGCACCAGCATCGCCATCAGGCCGCCCAACATGAAGAAGGCGCTGACGGAGACCAGGTAGAGGATGGCGATGCGCTTGTGGTCCTTGGTCAGGAGCCACGAGAGGATGCCCTGGGTGGCGTTCAAGTAGTGCTTCTTCGGGTACTCCGCGGTCGCGGCGGCGCTGCTCATGGGATCACCCTTCTCCGCCCGTCGCCGGAGGGGCCGCGACCGCCTGCTGGCCGGCGGCGCCCTCGAGCTTGGGAAGGGACTTGATGTAGGCGATGAGGCTGTTCAACTGCTCTTCCGTCAGCTGCCCCTGGTAGGTGGGCATCAGCGGCTCGAAGCCGGCCACCACCTTGGCGGTGGGCGTGAGGATCGACTCGCGCAGATAGGCGTCGTCGACCTTGATCGTGCGGCCCGAGGCCAGCTGCACGTCGCTGCCGAAGAGCCCGTGGAGCTCGGGGCCGCGCGAGGCCGGGCCGGCCATGTGGCAAGTGCTGCAGGCCATGGTGGAGAACAGCTCCTGCCCGGCGACCACCGGCGGCTTGCCCGCGAGGCCGCCCGAGAGCCAGGCCTCGTACTCTTCCTTCGGCATCACGTAGACGCTGCCGCCCATGCGCGAGTGCTCGGCGCCGCAGTACTCGGCGCAGAAGATGTGGTACTTGCCGGGCCGCGTGGCCTCGAACCACAGGCTGGTGTAGCGGCCGGGCAGCACGTCCTGCTTGATGCGGAAGCTGGGCAGGAAGAAGCTGTGGATCACGTCCTCCGAGGTCATGGTCAGCTTGACCGGCACCCCGACCGGCACATGGAGGTCGTTGATCTCCTTGGCGCCGCTCGGATGTTGGATCTTCCACATCCACTGTTTGCCGGTGACGAAGTACTCGACGGCGTCCGCCGGCGGGCGCGAGACGTCGAAGAAGACCTTGGTGCCCCAGAAGAACATCGCCAGGCAGATCACCAGGGGGATGCCCGACCAGGCGATCTCGAGCATCAGGTTGCCGTGGACCTCGCGACCGTGCTCGTCCTCGGACTTCCGCTTGAAGCGGACCATGAAGTAGACGATCATGCCGGCGATCAGCAGGGAGAAGACCGCGCTGACCGCCAGCCATACGAAATACAGCGCATCCACCTGGCCGGCGACCGTCGAAGCCTGGTAGGGGAAGAAGGGAATTCCGGACATTTAGGCAGTCCCCAGGGAATCGCGGGTGCGGAGCCGCTCCCGGCGAAGCATCGTCGTCACGTAGAGTGCGAGCACGATCACGGTCAGGGCGCCGCCGAGCCGGACGAGGTTCATCGTCGCCTTGCTGTAGCGGCCGGTCGTGGGGTCGTACTG
Organism: Thermoanaerobaculia bacterium; assembly: GCA_036274895.1. Lineage (GTDB taxonomy): Bacteria > Acidobacteriota > Thermoanaerobaculia > Multivoradales > SZUA-115 > CALMKX01. The sequence continues at coordinate 178,329 of DASUEU010000037.1, forward strand.
GAAGCAGAACAGCTGGACGTGGTCGGTGAAGGAGCCGATCTTCTCCGCGGCGGCTTCGATCAGGGTCAGGCGCAGGCTCTTCGCCGGGTAGTCGAAGCCGAAGAAATAGCGCGAGACCTTGCCGTCCGGGGTGGCCACCACCAGGCCCGCCGAGTGGGCGTACTCACCGGTCTTCTCGTCCCGCCGGGTGGAGAAGCCGATCGCCCCGTTCAAGCGGGCGATCGCCGCCTCGTCGCCGGTCAGGAAGTGCCAACCGGCGTCGGTGCCCGGGCGGCCGTAACGGCGCAGCGCCTCGGCCTTGCTCTCGCGGGCGACCTCCGGCCGGTCGTTGGGATCGAAGCTGTAGACGACGATCTCGTACTCCTTGCCCGGGGTGAAGGGGATGTCCGCAAAGCTGCGGGCAATGCCCTGCATGGTCAGCTTGCACAGCATCGGGCAATGGAAGTAGACCGGCACCAGCACCATCGGCTTGCCCTGAAACAGGCTGCCCAGGGCCACCCGGGCGCCGGTCTCGTCCACCATCTCGAGGTCCTTGGGCAGGACCTCGCCCAGGCGCTGGTCGAAGCCGACGCCCTGGAGCGACGCCGGCACTTCCTTCGGCGAGCCTGGCTTGACCTCGCCCGGGCCGGCCGGCTGCAACGCCTGGCCCAAGGCCGACGGCGTGGCCCCGGTGAGCGCCAGCGCGCTCGCCACCAGGCCCGCGCCGAGCGAGCTGCGGATCGAGGTCACTGCGCCGCTCCTGCCGCCGGGGCGGTAGCGGCCGGGGCGGGCATCACGGGCAGGGTCCCCCGCGAGCCGACGATCTCGAGCGCCTCCTCCAAGGGGATGCGGGCGATCCCCTGGCCCTTGTCCACCCACCCGTAGCTCTCGAGGATGCGGGCCTCCTCGGCATGAAGGGCGGCAAGCTCCGCCTCGGGCTTGGCCTGGAGTCGGGGGAAGGGGGGCAGCTGCCGCGTCGCGGCCTCCGGCAGCGGCGAGGTGGAACGAGTGGCCCGCGGATCGTCCACCCGCTTGAGCGCCGTGGACATCCACCACATCAGGATGAAGGAGAGCACCACGGTCGCGGCCAGCCAGAAGCCGGTCTTCACGATCCCCGGGATGTCGATCTCGGCGTCGTAGCGCTCCGGCTCGTGGTCGCCCTGGTGCTGCGAATGCTCACTCATGGCCGAGAGCCTCCGGGAGGTTGGGGGCATTGACCGGCAGCAGGGGCCGCGAGGCCAGCTCCCGGGCGAAGAGCCACACCCAGATGCCGCCCACGCCCACCAGGGCCGCCAGATCCAGCCAGTGCGGTAAGGGTCGCTCGGGGTGGAAAGCCGGCGCGATGTTCCAGTAGAGGTCCACCCAGCGGATGGCCAGGATCCACAGCGCGACCTTGATCAGCTGGGCCGGCCGGCGCTTGATGTCCCGCGACAGCAGGACGATGAACGGCAGCACGAACTGGCCCAGGAAGACCAGGGCCGAGATGAACTGCCAGCCCCCCTTCGAGCGGGCCAGGTAGAACGGGATCTCCGGCGGCAGGTTGGCCGACCAGATGATCAGGAACTGCGAGAAGGACATGTAGGCCCACAGCATGGTGAAGGCCAGGAGCAGCTTGCCGTAGTCGTGGAAGTGGCCGAGGTGGAAGGCCGAGCTCATCGGCTCCTGCTGCGACAGCCAACGGGCGACGAGGATCAGGAAGGCGAGCCCGGCGAGCCCGGAGGACACCAGCAGCCAGACGCCGTAGATGGTGGAGAACCACTCGGGCATCAGCGACATCAGCCAGTCGAAGGCGGCGAAGGTCAGGGTCAAGGCGAAGATCACCAACCCCGGCCCCGACCACACCTGCATCCGGCGCGAGACCTGGCCGCCCCCGTCCTGCTCCACCGAGAGCTTCGACAGGGCGCGGGCGAGGACGATCCACACCGCGAAGTAGAAGGCGTAGCGGCCCCAGAAGAAGGGCACGGAGAGCCACATCTTCTTGGCCTCGAGGATCTCGTTGCCGGCCACCGCCTCCGGGCGAGCCCAGGCGTAGAGCTCCTGCATCCCCAGGGCGAGAGGCAGCCCGAGGACGAAGAGGGGCAGGAGGGTGCGGCTCCCCGCCTCGAAGATCCGCCGTGCGGGCAGGCCCCAGGCGCCGCGGGACATGTGGTGCAGCATCAGGAGACCGAGGCAGCCGGCGGCGATCGAAACGCAGTACACCCAGCCCAGCAGATAAGACTGGAAGAACTGCGCCTTGTCGGTGAAGAAGCCGGCGACGGTGGCGAGGATGCCCACGACACCGGCCACGAGGGCTTTCTGCGCCAGGCCCTGGACGGAGCCCGGAGCTTGCCACGCGCCGACCTCGAGAGGCCGCGGCGGCGCGAACGGGACGTCGACACCCGCGCTCATGGAGTCTCCTCACTTCCAAAACCGCCCCAGCCGGACCCCGGGGCAGGACCCTTCTGGCCCTCGGTCGCCGGAGCGCCGGACAGAGCCTGGCGGGCGTCACCGGGCAGGTCGGCGAGCCGGGCGTGCTGGGCGAACTGCAGGGCGCGGACGTAGGCGGCGATCGCCCAACGATCCTCGGGCTTGATCTGCGCCGCGTAGGCCGGCATCTGGCCGAAGCCGTTGGTCATCACGTCGTAGAAGTAGCCCACCCCGACCGTGCGCAGGCGGTCGACGTGGAAGTTGCCGGCCTGCTTGTAGCCGCGGCGGACGATCATGCCGTTGCCGTCCCCCACCCGGCTGTGGCAGGGGGAGCAGAAGATGTCGAAGCGTTCCCGGCCCCGCTCGAGGAGCCGCCGGTCGATCGGGGTGGCGACGCCGTCGCGGGGCGGCAGCTCGGTCACCCAGCTGCCGTCGAGGTTCTTGCCGCTGTAGTAGACGGTGTCGGCGCGCAGGTGCCCGCGGGCTATGGTGCCGGGCACGAAGTCGCGCGCGGAGCGCTCGCCGGGGGCAATCGAGCTGCGCTCCAAGGGGTCGTAGCGCGGCGCGTCGTGCATGTCCTGACGACAGCCCGCGGCCAGGATCGCCAGGGCGACGAGCGGGAAGAGCCCCCTCCGTGGGTTGCTCCTTCGCATGCGGAGGATTCGCTCAGTATTCAACGTCGAACACCTCACTGGCACCGATCCCCTCAAGGAAGCTCTTGGCGGCGGTGCGATCGAACTTCTTGTCCTTGCTCTTGATCACCAGGAAGAAGCCGTCGCGCGACGCCGCCTGGAAGCGGGGCACGTTGAAGACGGGGTGATAGGGGCTGGGCAGGCCGTTGACGAAGAGCATGCCGAAGACGCCGGCGAGGGAAGCACCCAGGATGGTGCATTCGTAGGCCGGGATGATGAAGGACGGCCAGCTGAAGAAGGGCCGGCCGCCGATGTTGAGCGGGTACTTGATGACCGCAGCCCAGTACTCGAGCCCGAACCCCCCGAGCAGGCCGAGCAAGCCCCCGGCGAGGACGATCTTCGGCATCACCGAGCGCTTGTGGTCGCAGACGATCTCGGAGACCGCCTCGATGGGGAAGGGCGAGTAGGCGTCCACCTCGCGGTAGCCCGCCGCGTGGACCTTGGCCGCGGCGTCCGTCAGCGCCTGGGCGCTCGGCAGCTCGGCCATCAAGCCGTAGAGGATCGGTGCGTCTTGATTTGCCATCGGCCGTTTCCCTCAGTGCGCCTTGGCGTGGGTCTCGGGATGCTTGACCTTCGCGCCCGGCGTCAGAGTGCGCATCTCGAAGATCGCGATCATCGGCAGGTAGCGGATGAACAGCAGCATCAGGGTCAGGAAGAAGCCGATCGTGCCGAGGTAGAGCCCCCAGTCCCACTTGGTCGGGGTGTACATGTCCCAGGAGGAGACCAGGTAGTCGCGATGCAGGCTGGTGGCCACGATGACGAAGCGCTCGAGCCACATGCCGACGTTGATCGACATCGAGATGGCGAACAACGCCATCGGTGAGGTGCGGTTGCGCTTCGCCCACAGCAGCTGCGGGATGGCGACGTTGAACAGGATGAGGCTCCACCAGATCGGCCAGTAGGGGCCGGTGATGCGGTTCTCGAGCATGAACTTCTCGGCGTGGTGACCGCTGTACCAGCCGACGAAGAGCTCCATGGCGTAGCCGTAGGCGACGATCAGCCCGGTCACCAGCATCACCTTGGCCATGTTTTGCAGGTGGCGCTCGGTGATCAGGTCCTGGATCTTGAACAGGGGCCGCAGCGGAATCACCAGGGTCAGCACCATGGCGAAGCCTGCGTAGACGGCACCGGCGACGAAGTAGGGCGGGAAGATGGTGGTGTGCCAGCCCGGGACGATGGACATGGCGAAGTCGAAGGACACCACGGTGTGCACCGAGAGCACCAGGGGCGTCGACAGGCCGGCGAGCAGCAGGTAGACCGACTCGTAGTTGTGCCAGTGCCGCGCCGAGCCCCGCCAGCCCATGGAGGCGATGCCGTAGATGGTGCGGGCGAGCTTGTTCTTGGCGTGATCGCGGAAGGTGGCGAGGTCGGGGATCAGGCCGGTGAACCAGAACAGGGCTGACACCGTGGCGTAGGTCGTGACCGCGAAGACGTCCCAGATCAGGGGGCTTCTGAAGTTCGGCCACATCCCCATGGTGTTGGGGATGGGCAGCAACCAGTAGCCGAGCCAGGGGCGGCCGGTATGCAGCAGCGGGAAGAGACCCGCGCAGGCCACGGCGAAGAGGGTCATCGCCTCGGCGAAGCGGTTGATCGAGGTTCGCCACTCCTGCCGCAAGAGCAGCAGGATCGCCGAGATCAGGGTTCCGGCGTGGCCGATGCCGATCCACCACACGAAGTTGATGATCGCGAAGCCCCAGCCGACCGGCACGTTGATGCCCCAGATCCCGGTGCCCTTGATCAGCAGCCAGAAGATCGAGATCGTCATCACCCCGAAGATGGAGAAGGCGACGGCGAAGGTGCCCAGCCACCACAGCGGCGTGCGCCCGTAGACGATGTTGCTGACCTGATCGGTGACGGTCGCCGCGTCGTGCGGTGAGCCCACCACCGGCGGACGGTCGTAGCGGTCCGCGCTCGCTTCCAGCATCGCCATCTTCAGTGATCTCCCTCGTGACCGCTCGAGTGCGCGGCGCCGCCACCCAGAGCCGGATTCGGATTCGAGAGCTTGGCCAGGTAGGTGGTGCGCGGCCGCGTGTTGAGATCGTCGAGCAGGCCGTAGTTGAGCTCGCTCGCCTTCCAGCTATTGACCTCGGAGCCCGCGTCGTTCAGGTCGCCGAAGACGATCGCCTCGGCCGGACAGGCCTGCTGGCAAGCCGTGACCACCTCGCCATCCTTGATCTTGCGGCCCTCGCGCTTGGCGTCGATGCGCGCCAGGTTGATGCGCTGCACGCAGTAGGTGCACTTCTCCATCACGCCGCGGCTGCGGATCGTGACGTCGGGGTTCTTCGCCATCCGTAGCACTTCGGTCTCGAAGTCGCTGTAGAGGAGGAAGTTGAAGCGGCGCACCTTGTACGGGCAGTTGTTCGAACAGTAGCGGGTGCCCACGCAGCGGTTGTAGACCATCTCGTTCAAGCCCTCGGGGCCGTGAACGGTGGCCGCCACCGGGCAAACCACTTCGCAGGGCGCCAGCTCGCAGTGCATGCACATCACCGGCTGCATGTGCACCGCGGGATCGTCCAGGTCGCCCTGGAAGTAGCGGTCGATGCGGATCCAGTGCATCTCGCGCGCCCCGGCCACCTGCTCCTTGCCCACCACCGGGATGTTGTTCTCGCTCTGGCAGGCGACGACGCAGGCGTTGCAGCCGACGCAGGAGGAGAGGTCGATGGCGAGCCCCCAGGAGTAGCCGTTGTAGGCGTGTGGGGGATACATCGTCTCGTCGGCCGCGGGCGTGTGGTGCCCCATCTCGCCGACGAAGTGCGGGTTCTTCTCGAATTGCTCGACGGTGCCGTGGCGCACCAGGTGACGCTTGGTGGCTTCTCGGGTCTGGAGCTCGATGTCCTGGTGGGTCTGGGCGCTCGCCAGCGTGTGCTCGCCGCTGCCCTTGGTGATCGTGACCCCGCCGGCCTGCCAGAGGGCGGCCGAGGTGCGCAGGGGGTAGACGTCGACCCCGACACCACTTCCCACCTTGCCGGCGCGCGAGCGGCCCCAGCCGAGGTGCACGGTGGCGCAGCCCTCGGCGTGGCCGGGCAGCACCCAGACCGGCAGGGCGAGCTTCTTGCCGCCGGCCGCGACCTCGGCGATCGACTCGGTCGCCAAGCCGAGCTTCTCGGCCTCCCGGGGCGAGAGCAGCAGGGCGTTGTCCCAGGTCAGCTTGGTGAGGGGACGGGGCACTTCCTGGAGCCAGCCGTTGTTGGCGAAGCGCCCGTCATAGAGGCCCGGGTCGGGCCGGAACAGCAGGGCCATGCCACCGCCGCTCTCGCGGGCCGCGGCACAGGCTCGGGCGACGGCGTCGGCCGCCACCGGCACCGCCTTGGACGCTGCGGCCCCGACGCCGGCGACGCCGTCGTGCACGGCCTTGCGCCAGGCCGCTTCGAAGCCCGCCCCGGCGCCGGCGAGGACCGTCCTCTGCCAGTGGCCGCGCACCAGCTCGTAGCCGGTGGCGTCGGTGGTGGCTCCGAGCAAGGCCATCACCTCGTGGGCGCTCTTGGCACTCGGGTAGAGGGGCTCGATCAGAGGCTGGACCACGGCCGCCGTGCCGTCGAAGCACCGGGTGTCGCTCCAGGCTTCGAGGAAGTGGCTGGCCGGGAGGTGCCAGGGGCACCAGGCGGTGGTCTCGTCGCGATGCATCGACAGGTGGGCCCGGAAGGGCACCTTGAGCAGAGCCTCGGCGAAGCCCAGGTCCGCCGGAGCGTCGTAGACGGGGTTGCCGCCCAGGATCAGCAGGGTGTCCACCTTGCCGGCCCTCATGTCCTCGGTGAGGCCCCGGATCGAGGCGATCTGGTCCTCGGCCCGTGCCTCGACCGGCTCGGTGTAGAGCACCGTCGCGCCGGCGTTGCCCAGGGCCTCGTTCAAGGCGTGGGCGAGCACGTGCAGCTCGGGGGGAGCGCAATCGCCGGCGATGACGATCGAGGCTCCCCGGTGGGCTTTCAAGTCCTCGGCCACGGCCGCAACCCAGCTCGCGGCCTGGGCGAAGGCGCCGAGGTCGCCGGCGGCGGCACCCGGCACACCTACGGCCGCGGCGAGGGAGGCCGCGAAGGCGGCCACGCCCTGTGGCGGCAGGGCCAGGCGGTGGTCCGCCTGGGTGGAGGTCACCGTCGGGGAGCTCTCGACGGCATAGAGGCGGTTCATCTTCGCCTCGCCCTTCTTCCAGGCCGCCTTGCGCCGGCCGGCGAAGGCGCGAGCGTGGCGCACCCAACCGGGCCCCGAGGTCAGGAAGTCGGCATCGAGGGCCACCACCACGTCGGCCTTGGCGAAGTCGTAGCGGATCGCCGCGTCGGCGCCGAAGGCAGCGCGGGCCGCGGCCCGGGCGCTGTGAGCCCCCGCCGCCTCCCACTGATGCCAGCGGGCCTTGGGCAGGCGGGCGAGCACGTCCTCGATCTGTGCCGCCAGGGTCGGTGAGAGCACGGTCTGGGTCAGGATGCGCAGACCCTCACCCTGGAGCGCCTTCAGGGCCTGGATCCGTCCCAAGAGGGCGGTCGAGAAGTCCCCCCAGGTAGCGATGCGCTCGAGGTGGGTCACCGACTGGCTGCGGTCAGGGTCGTAGAGGCCGAGGATCGAGGCCTGGGCGAAGACGTCCGTGGCACCGAGGCTCGCCGGATGCTCCGGGTTGCCCTCGACCTTGGTGGGTCGCCCCATGTGGGACTCCACCAGCACCCCCAGGCTATCTCCCGCCAGCTCCATCGAGGTGGCGTAGAAAAGCGGCCGGCCCGGCACCAGCTCTTCCGGCTGCCGGACGTAGGGGACGATCTTCTCTTCCGGCTGGCGAGTGCAGGCGGTCAGCCCGGCCAGGGCCAGCGAGGCCGCCGACAGCTCGAGGAAGCCGCGCCGGGACACGCCTTCGGGCCACTCCGAGGCCTGGCGCGGGAACTCCCGGTGCACCATGTCCCGGAACTCCGGCGTGTCCGCCAGCTCCTCGATCGAGCGCCAGTACTCCGGCCCCTCTGCCGCCGCCAGCTTCTCGCGCACCTGCGCGAGGTCGAGCCCCGGGGCCCCTGCCTCTCGCGGCGACTCCTGCTGCTCGTTCCATCCCATCTCGGGCGATCCCATGTGGGGCGATCCCATTTGAGGCTGCTCCGTTCTGCTGGTCGCTGTCGTGCGGGCGCTTGGCATAAGCCGGCTCCAGGTCCTTCCCTCGGCTCGAGTCCTCAGGTCTATCGGTGGCAGGTCGAGCAGTTCTCGAGCTTCTGGATCTGGTACTCCTGGACCAGCTTGGCGCCCACCGCCTCCTGCGACCCCTCCGGCTCGTAGTCCCAGTTGAAGACCTGGTCGCGAGGCCGCACGAACTGCTCGGGGTTGCGGTGGCAGGAGAGGCACCACTCCATCTGCAGCGTGGCGTGCTGGTACACCAGGGGCATCTCGTTGATCGGCCCGTGACAGGTGTAGCAGGAGACGCCCTTGGCGACGTGGATGGAGTGGTTGAAGTAGACGAAATCAGGCAGGTCGTTGATCCGCCGCCACTGGACCGGCACGCCCGTGCGGTAGGACTCGCGGATGGGCTCGAGCAGCTCGGCGTTGGTCCAGATGTTCTTATGGCAGTTCATGCAGGTCGAGACCGGGGGGATGCCGGCGAAGGCCGACTCTTCGACCGAGGTGTGGCAGTAGCGGCAGTCGATACCCAGGCCGGCGGTGTGGTGGTCGTGGGAAAAAGGCACCGGCTGCTTGTAGACCACGGTCTTCCCCGTCGCGTAGGAGGAGCGGGGGATCGCCTCCACCACCAGCCAGCCGAGAGCAGCGGCCACCACGGCACCGCCGTAGATCGAGGCTTTGGCAATCGTATTCGCACTACGAGAAAATAGCTGCGCCATCGTATTCGTCCGAGCCTGAGGGGGCGGAGTTGACCGGCGAAGGATAGCCCAGGCCGGGATCCTCCGCAAGGCAGCTTGTGACAGGCGTCACAAGGTCCGCGAAGGGTAGCGGAGTTGCTCCGTCGGTTCAAGTAGGACTGAAATGGTCCGGATGGACTTGACAAAACTAAAATCCGATTTTACTTTTTGCAGATGTCCCGCCCCCGCTTGCTCCAGCCCGTCCTGGCGAAGGCGCTGGACCTCTTCCCGGCGGTTCTCGTCACGGGTCCTCGCCAGTCCGGCAAGACCACGCTGGTGCGCGAGATGGCACCCGGCCAGGCAGCCTACCTCTCCCTCGACGACCCCCTGGTCCGGGCGGTCGCCCGCTCCGACCCGAACGGCTTACTCGTTCGCTACGCCGAGGCCCTGACGATCCTCGACGAGGTCCAGCACGCACCGGAGCTCCTCACCTACCTGAAGCTGCGGATCGACCAGGAGCGCCACCGGGTGGGCCGTTTTCTGCTCACCGGCTCGCAGCAGTTCGGCCTGATGGCAGGGGTCTCGGAGTCGCTGGCCGGGCGCGTGGCGATTCTCGAGCTGCTGCCCTTCTCGCTCCTGGAGTTGCCCAAGGGGCACCGAGAGGATCTGGCCACCATGCTCTGGAACGGTTTCTACCCGGAGCCGGCCCTGTACCCTGAGCGCCGCGATCTCTGGCTGAGCTCCTACGTCCAGACCTACGTCGAGCGGGACGTGCGCCAACTGGTCAATGTCCAGGATCTGGCTGCCTTCGAGACCTTCCTCAGCCTGGTCGCCGCGCGCCACAGCCAGGTCACGAACTTCGCCGAGCTGGCTCGCGACAGCGGCGTCACCCTGCCTACGGCGAAGAGCTGGCTCGGCGTGCTCACGGCCGGTTACCTCGTCTACGCCTTGCAGCCGTACTTCGAGAACCTCGGCAAGCGCCTGGTGCGCTCGGCCAAGGTCTACCTCCTGGACTCCGCCCTGGCCATGGCCCTCACCCGCCAGCCTTCGCCCGAGGCCGCCCTCGCCGGGTCCATGGCCGGGGCTTTCTTCGAGGGCTGGGTGGTCAGCGAGGCCGTCAAGGCGTTCACCAGTCTCGGTCGGCGGCCGGACCTCTATTTCTGGCGCTCCCACGACGGGCTGGAGGTGGACCTGCTGGTCGACCTCGGCGGCAAGTGGCTGCCCGTCGAGATCAAGCTCACGGCGACACCCACTCCCCGTCACGCCGAGCCCCTGACCAAACTCTGCAGCCTCTTCGGCGACCGCGCCACCTCCACCGGCCTGCTGGTCTGCCGCGTCAACGAGCCCCGCCCCCTGCCCGGGGGCCACGAAGCCATGCCCTGGCACCAGTTCCCGGGGTGGCTGCTGGAGCGGTTGGGGAGGTGAGGTCGACGCCGCCGAAGCCGCAGGCGGTCAAGAAGTCCGGCGAGTCTCTTTCCCCGCAGGCTCGGCTGGAGCCTCTGGGCCGGTCGTCCTCTGAGGCTCCTCCCGCATCGCCGCGGACTCCTGCGCGAAGAACGCCATCAACTCGTCACGAGAGAGGTCTTTGGTCTCCTCGTAGAGCGTGTCCCTGATGGCGCGGACCATCTCAACGGCTTGGATCGGTGCTTCCTTCATGGGTCGTCAAACCTCGCGGTCGCGAGCAAGGAGTGCAACCCGTGCTCCTGAACGAACCCGGACCTGCTTCGCTCTGACCCTCGGCGGCATCATCCGCACTCCTGAAAATAGGAGGGCGGATCGTCAACCAACTGGAGGATGGACGTGAGCCCGAACAGCGTCGCCTTGGTTTCCTCTAGAGCCGCCTCCGCTTCGCCGCGGGTCGGGCGGTATGCCTGCTTATGCACAACCTTGTTCCGGAGTTCGTGAATCTTGCTCGCCTTTAGTCTCGTAAGCAACGTTCCAAGTTCTGCGTCCGCCAGTGCGGCGAATTCTGAATCATCTGGCTCAACTGGGCTTTTGGGGAGCGCAGCGATTGCCACCTCGGCCGCAACGGGGCTCGTCGGTTTGCTTGGGACGAGGATCTGTTGCAGGAAAAGGGCTCTCATCGGCGTAAACGTCAGCTTCTCCACACGCCTCGCAAGTGCGTCCTGCAGCTTGTTGAATACATCGATGTCTCGAGAGGGGTCGAATCCGCACGGCTTGTAGACGAGCTCGACTCGCAAGTAGAGACTAAAAAAGACCTCATGGGCTTGCGCCAAGGTCAGAATGCAGTTCATGTAGTGCTTGGCCTCCAGGAGCTCGTAGCAATCCAAGATCAGCATCTCATGCGGCGGATTCACCAAGTCAAAGTTGATGTTGAAAAACTCCGCACACTCGGCGTTGAGGCACTGCACCTTCTGATAGGAAATCTGACGAGTCGCCGGCAGGTCACTACGGCGATTGTAGGTGCTCCAGCGCCGACACGATGGGCAAATCGCCGCGAAGTTCTCATAGCTGGGGCGCCTCTCAACCGCATATGGTACATTCATCGCCATTCACGCCTTCGTCGTGTCTCGGTGGTTATGGGCTGCGGCACGCCGATCAGTCGCATGGCCGACATGCCTGCAACTTCAGCTTCCCTTTCGCACCGCAGTCCTCGGATGCTCCCAAAAGCTCCGTGACACCTGCGCTCGATCCAACCCAGGCCGGCTCCACATCCGCCGATGCGCAGCGTCGGCACTCCGTTCCCAGACTCTGCGCTCTGAGTTGAGCTGGCCAGCCCGCCGCTACGCCGGCTGGCGCCGCGGCGGCGTCTCGAGCACGTCCGTTGGCCTGCCCAGCTCGGCGTGAAGCTGCCGAGCCTTCTCACGGTAGTAGGCCAGCCTCTCCTCCGGCGAGCGCCCTTCCAGCTCGGTCAGGTGCGCGTCCCGAATGCGCCTGGTCATCTCGACGGCCTTGATCTCTGCAGGTTCAGGCATCGTGGTTTCTCCCTCTGAGGGTCGTCACTTCCCTGGGCGAGTAGATCTGGATGGGGCGGTACCCGAGCGCCAGATTCACGGAGTTGAACAGCCGGATTTTGTCGAAGTGGACGATATGCCGGAAGTTCCAGCTCACGAGGAGATCGACCTCCGCCACCGTGGCGAGTGCGATGTGGAGACCATCGTCATAGTAGCGGGGACTGAGAACCTTCCGCTGCTGGTAGCCGTCGGCCAACTCCAGCGCCTCCTGGCCCGCGGCTACCATCTCGTGCTCGAAGGTCAGCAGACGGTCGTACTCCGTGCGGACTGGCCCCGGGGCACCCTGCACCTCCGCGGCGACAACCTCGGAGAGAACCGGCCGGAAGATGCCTGCCTGGAAGTCCGCCATCAGCCCGTTCGACCACGGCGCGAACTCGGAGTCGAAGCAGCCACCGATGACCGAGGTGTCGATGTAGATTCTGGCTCTTTTCACGGCGCAGAGTCCCCCGTCTCCTGCGCATTATGCCAGCACTATGCCTCACCCCCGCCGCCGGCTGCGGCGGATGATCTCGATCACCGAGGCGCGGGTGAGCGGGTCGTCGTCGAAGCCGCCGTGGGTGGTGCTGGCCGAGGTCGGGCCGGGGGCCAGGTGGGCCTTGACGTGAGCCAGCTCCGCGGCGCGGAAGGCCGGACGCAGGCCGGTGTTCCAGTCACGCTCCAACCCGACCAGGGGCGTGCGCGGCACGGTCCCGGGCTCGAAGGCCTGGGAGACCAACCAGAGCAGGGAGCGGCCGTAGCCGAACAGCGGCTTGCAGGTCGGGTCCTGCTGCTCGGCCGGCTCGCTGAGGTGGAAGGTCTCGAAGCGGCGTACGTTGCGGTTCTCGACGTGAGGACGCACCCGCCTGGCGAACAGATCCACCGTGAGGGCCGGGGCGAGGAAGGTGACCGTCTCGAAGGTCCAGCCGAGGCGGACCAGCCGGTCGATCAGGTAAGCGTGAACGATGGCGCCCGCCGAGTGCCCGATGAGGTGGAGCCGGATACGCTCGGGCTTGAACCAGGGCGAGGCCGTGGCCTTCTGGTGGAGCAGGACCCCTCCCGCCTGGCGCCTCTCGAAGTCGACGTCGGGTTCGTCGTCCTTGCGAGCCTGCTCCTCCGTGATCGCCTTGGCGTTCTGCTTCATCTCCCCCCACAGCCGTGAGCCGACCGGGGCGAGCAGGCCCTCCAGGCGCTGGTTCCAGAACCGACGCAGCTGGTCCGCGAGGCCGGCGGTGGGCCGGGGCACATCCCCGACGAGGGCGCGGAAGGCATTCTCGAGGGTGGCCCACAGGTCCGTCTCCCACATCAGGAAGATCGGCAAGACCTTCGCCTCGTAGAGGGCCGGGACCCACTTCGCCGCGGTCTCCGCCGCCGTCGCCTCCGAGGTCAGGCCGCCGTGGGCGTAGATCGCCACGTCCGTGGGCTGGTCCGCGGGCAGGCCCCAGGCCTTGCGGGCGACCTCGGTGTGCAGGGTCACCAGGGCCTCGATGTCCGATGGGTTGGTGCGAAACGCGCCGCTCTGGGACAGGCGGCCGTTGTTCTGCATGTTGACGATGAAGGGGGACAGCTCGCGGTTGCGCAGGGTGGAGTCCGAGGCGAGCCGGACCTTCCGACCCCGGTAGCGCAAGGAGACGTGCCGGGCCACGTCCTCGTGCTCCCGCGTCACCACCCCCAGCTGCGCCACCCAGCAGTCCATGGCGTGCTCGAGCCAGTCCTGGTAGGTGAGCACGGCCAGGCCGCCGCTGCCCCAGCGCTCGCCCCAGGAGCTCTGGACCAGGAAGCCGTGCTCGCTGTAACCCACGATGGCGAAAGCGTGGCCACCGTCCGCCGCCTCGGCCGGCTGAGGCGGGATCCGCCACCAGCCCCGCTCGGGCAGCCTGGCCTCGAAGCCCGCGAGCCAGCCCCGGTGACAGAGGGCGCTGGCGTAGAGAATGCCGACCTCCTCGAGGGCCACGTGCATGTCGGTGACCGAGCGGGTGTCCACGCGGTAGTAGGCGCCGAGGGGCCGGGTGGCGGCGTCCTGCCACCAGTCGTCCTCGGCCCGCTCCGCCGGGGGCGGCATCACCTCGTCCGCCCACAGGGACCGCCGGCAGGCGCCGTGCTTGTGCCAGCCGCGCAGCGTGCCCCGCAGGCTGGAGCCGCTGTCCTCCGCGGCGCCCGGGAACTCGTCGTAGCGACGGGCCATGGAGTAGAGCATGTAGGGGGAGATCTCGGGCGCCACGTCGTGGGCGTCGCGCTGGCGCAGGAGGAAGTGGACCACGGTGGCGAGGGCGAAGCCGGTGCAAGCCGAGGTGGTGCCCTGGTCGAGCACCGGCAGCCTCGGCGCCATGCGAAACGCCATCGGCGCCTTGCCGATCGCCGGCAGGTAGGGCCGGTCCCGCAGGTCCAGCCGGTCCGGCACCACCCGGCGCCGGAGCCGGCTCAGGTCACGTTCGTCGTCGGCCACGCCTCACATCTCCTCGCATCGAGTCGAGCCTCAAGGCTCGACGGGCGGCGCCTCGGGCTCCGGCTTGGGGGTCTCCGCGGCTGGTTCCTCCTCGGCCTCGGGCTCCGGAGCCGCCCGCCGCAGATCCCGGGTGCGCCAGACGTAGCCCTCCTCATCCTCCTTGACGCGCACCAGGTAGACGCCTTCCACGCCGTTGATGGGCTCGGTCCAATCCACCAACCGGGTGATGGTCGCCGGCTTGCCGACGTAGTTCCGCATGTCCGGGTTCCAGTTCGTACGGCCCTGGATCGGCCGGTGCTGCCCCAGGATCACCCGATCCCCGACCTTGAAGCCGCTGTAGGGCTTCTCGACCTCGACCTCGAGGAGGAACCTCCCCGTGACCTCGGAGGTGTTGGAGAACTGTATGAAGACTTCGCCGTCGGCGTCGGGCAAGAGTAGCCACTCGGTCTGAGGCGCCAGGTCCTCGACGAAGGCGTCGAAGTCCTCGTCGGCTGCTTCCGGTTCCATCCTCTTGGTCTCTTCGAGGCGGCCGACCGTCACGGTGAGGTCACGAGCGAGGGCCTGCGCGCCAACCACTGCCGAGTCCCCCTTGGCCAGCTTGAGCTTGGCGACCAGCACCTGGCCGGCTTCGATGGCAACCGTGGCGCTGAGACGGGGTGGCAAGGGGCGCACCGCTCTCGGTTTGGCACCAAGAGGGGAGAGGGCGAATTCCTCCGGCAGCTCGATCTCGCCGGCATCGGCCACCCGGACCGCCGCGATTCCCGAATCATCGCTCGGCTGGAATTGGAGGTAGAAATCGCCGTCTTCGAGTTGAGCCCAGGCGCCGCTCGTCACGGCCGGAGCACCCCCGCCCGAGCCTGCCGCTTGGTTTCGATCCCAGAGCTGGAAGGCAGGCGCCTCGACCTTGAAATCCAACGAGGACTCTATCCAATAGGCGCGGCCAGGTTGCGCCGGCAGTCGGACGTACACGGGTTCGAAGCCCGCCGTTACCAGTACCGTGCCGCCGCTGGACTCCAGGGAAGGGGCCGCCCCGCGCTCCGCCGAGGGCACAACCGCCGTGCCCTCGACTGCCTCGCCATCGACCCGGATCGAGAAGGTGCAGGCGGCGCTCGATACCTCGGAGACTTCGAGCCAGAAGGAGCCGTCCTCTCGGGCGTACCACTTGACCCGCGAGGAGAAGAGCTCCTCGCCGCCGTCGTCGTCCGTGCCGATCAGGGCGTCGGCTTCACCGTAGACCGAGAGCCTGGTGTCGCAGCCAGCGCCCAGGCGCGAGGTCTCGGCGGTGTAGAAGTGACCCTTCTTGGCCTCGAAACCTGCCCATTGGACGGTCTCTCTCTCGACCCGGGCACGATAAGACTCGCCAACCTGCGCCAGCGTCGCGTCGCTCTTCTCCATAGCCGGCGCCAGCGCGAGCGGTCTCACCACCGCCACCTGTGTCGTGGTGGGGACCTGGGGCACCGCGTCCCCCTCGTCCAGGATCTCCTCCGTCGGGTCGTCGCCGCCCTGCTTGAGGCGGAGGAAGTAGCTGCCCGGCTCCTCGACCGTGAAGGCCAGAGGATCCTGCCCACTCGCTTGCCCTCGCGCCTTGACCGCGTCCTTGCTGTCCAGGACGAGAACTTCCTGCGGTGCTCCCTTGACTTGCACCTCGTGCAGGCCACTCGCCGCCACGCCGACCTTGAGCCACTGGTACTCGCTGCCTGCCGGGAGATCCACGAAAGCGACCTCCTCACCTGGCTCGTCCTGCGAGGCAGCGACCCGCAGTCCGACACGCCGATTCCAGCCCAAGCTCTTCTCCAGCTCGCCCAGCACCTCATCCGCAAGCTTCCGGGCCTCCCGCAGATCCCCTTGCTGGCCCTTCACGGGTCGGGCATCCTTCGCCACGTCGGAGCACACCTCGCCAGCCTGTGCCTTCTCTACCGACCGCTCCTTTGCCTTACCACTTCTCAAACCCAACGTACCCGGATCCAACCGATCCTTGAGGTGTCGGAGGACACAAACCGAACGCTGATCCTCCAGGCCCACTCTCAGCCGATCGACACCTGCCACCTCGCTCCTGACCAGAATGCGGAGGAACGTCAATGCCGCGATCGCCTCCTGAGCGCTCCTCGTGCTGGCCAACTCTTCCACCGCTGACTTCGCCAGAGACACCGCGAACGAAGGCCGGGAGCTCTCATCGGAGAGATCATCTGGTTGGCCTGCAACAGGCGCTGCACTAGCGCAAACAAGGCCGCAGGCAATTAGGCTGCACTTGGCGACAGGCCACAGCCTCAGCGAAGGCGATCGCGGCACCATCTCTACCACCCATCCTTCCTTCAAGGGAAAGCCTTCTTGATCTCACCCAGAGGCAAGAGATAGCCCTGTGTTCGGTCCTGCCTCCTCGCACAGACGTTCAGTGCCACAACCGACAGCTCCTCATCGAGTACCGGCGCGCCAGTCATCGACGGCTCACAGCCTCCACCGTAGTAACCGCTCGGCGCGGTCCTGGCACTCAGCAAGAGAGGGACGGTAGCACCCGACCTTGCCACCATCGCGAGCAACTGCTCGTTCTCACTGGGCTGAGGGCTCGCGGTGGCTTCCGATGCCAGGCCGTACTTCTTCAGTGTCGCCTCGTCTGCAGGAGCGCGGCATATCGTCACGCTCAAGTTCCTTACCGGATCACGCGGCAGCGTGCGGCAGGTAGCCTCGCTCAGCTCAGCACTGAGGATGACGCCAGCCAACTCCGCAGTACGCCCTCGATTCTCTACCTGCCCAACAGGGCGCGCACCCAGTTGCACGGTCACCTTGCCCCCGACTCGGTAACCATCCGGAAGTACGAACACAACTCCCTTCACGGCACGAAGAAGAAATCCGGCTGTGCGGTCAGTTTCCCACCGCACCTCCGCTATACCGTGCCTCGCCTTGTCTGCTTCCTCTTGCCTCCTCCGAAGCCAGCCTCCAAAGGACAAGCCTGGTGCAGCGTCGAAGTCGAACTGTTTGGAGTACGCCTCATAAGCTCCAGTTTGGAGGTTGCAGGCAGCCAGGAAATACCGACCTCCACTGCCAATGTAGAAGCTCTCCACGGGCACTGCCGAGCCTTGTTGTCTCCGCGCGAGAACGAGAGTCGCACCGAACAAGTACACGATGACACCGTCGTTCGGCTGCTTGTATTCGAACTCCAGTGGGACTGGCTCCGTCTCCGAGTCCACGTTGCTAAACACGTAGGCGCTGCCATCGTGCACCTTAATCGGTACGATGATTTGATTGTTGCCTGGGCGTCTAGGATAGCCGCACCGGTGCCCCACACTTGCCTGTGCTCCCAGATTGCACGGCGAGAACCAGCAGATTGCCGATACGATCCCGGCTAACAGCAAGCGCGCTCGCAGACTCTCGGAACTATGCATTGCACTCCGTCCTGAAGTCGCGGCGATAGTGCATCTTGGGACCCTTGACTTCCTGCCCGTCGAATATCGCCAGGGGTAGCTGTTGGTAGTGTTCTGGCGGATCGCCCATGCCTCTGCAAACGAGGCTCGCGTTGATCTCGGAGCGGATCTGCTCACTGAGCAAGACTACCACTGCTCCGCGCTCGTCGTAGTAGAGCGAGTGCTTCGAGATCAGTATTCTGTGATTGCCGGGGGAACAGAGTTCCTTTGCCACCGGCTGTGGCCGCGATTGATTCGCTGCGCAGACTTCAAGGTGCTCGCTGCCCGTGGGCCACACGTTCCTGAGCACGACCGTCCTACCCGGTCCCCCCGCTCGGCCGGCTTCCAAGGAGGTGGCTTCGGCAATTCCCGGAGCGCTCGGGGAGATCCAGAGGGGGAACGGCCAGTTCTGAGCTCTGGCTTTTACCGCCCTCTCGTACTCCTCCTCGGCATCCTCTTGCTCTTTCGAGGGCTTCGTGCCAGACGACTCGGGCGACCTCTTCGCATCTTCTAAGGCAGTGGTGGCCCCGCTGATCTGAGGCATCAGGACCGCGTTGCTCTGCTCCTCCTGGTGCTTGAGCTCTTGCCCTCCCAACTTCAGCCTGCCGTAGTTCTCTGCCAGCCAGAACCACTGGAGGCCGTGCAGGCAGAGAGTGAAGGTCAGCAGCCAGACAGCAAACCCAGCGAGAACCCGATCCCCTCGGCCGGGTGGCGAGGCCGCATCGGCGGCAGCGGCCTTGCGCTGTTTGAGAAGCGCTGCAGCCAACGAGGACAGCAGCACCATGGCCCAGAGTGAGCGGAAGGTGGTGCGGGCCAGGTACTGGAAGTGCTGCTCGACGGCGATGAGCTTGCGCCAATCCGGTCGCTCGGTGATGCGACCGCGTTCGGGATCTGCGCCATGCAGGGCCGAGAAGAGCTGCCCGAAGAGGCACTCGGGCTCTCGGCCACGGACTCTGGTCTCGGAGTCACAAGTGAATTGCCGATCGCTTGACCAGCCTTGTCCCGTCAAAACGGCAGAATAGCCCTCAGGAGTCACTAGCCGCTCGGCTAGCCCTTGGAGCCTGAGCGGCACAACGTACTCATCTCTCGTGTCAATGAGCCAGACACCGAAGCTGAAGCAGCCCACGAACAGTACCCACGGCATTGCACGTGAAGGAACGAGGAGCGGGTTGAGGTCCATCCTGTACATCGCCGCTGCGGTGAGAGCGATGCTGACGATGAGCAGAGTTGCCAGATTGCGACGTGGATCCCCCGAGAGCGAGCTGGAGACGGCCTCGGACCACAAGCTGAGCCGAGGTGAGTCATCCAGCACGGTATGCAGCCGAGCCGGCGCTGCCTGCGGGACACCATCCTTGTCCGCTTGAACGAACTTCGGCGTGTACCCGATCAGATCCTGGTACCCGTTGCGCACCGCCACCGGCGCGATCAAGAAGGTCAAGGTCAAGACAAACCCCAGGGGAACGAGCCACGGCGCGTTGGTCTCGACCCACTGCCAAAAGCCCTCCATGGCGTGATCTACGAGCCTCCTCCGACTTCGCTCAAGGCGACGTGGTGGAACCCGCTTCCCTGCGGGTCGCCAACCCCGGCCGCCGACTACCTATTTCTGGATTACTCCAAGCGTGGAGACAGTGAACTCCCGGCGTCGCCGGGCGGGCAAGGCGAGCTTCGCCCTACTGGCCTCTTGGACTGGCACCGGATGCCCTTTTCCGAACCAGCGCCAGCCCCCGCTTCCCCGCCGCTATACTCCCCACCCATGACCACCGACCACGTCACCTCCCGCCGGCAGCGGGCGGCGGCGGCCTGGGGGCTCGCGGACGAGATCGTCCTCGTGGGCGCCGGCGAGATTCTTTTGCGCCCCGGCTTCGCCGACCAGACCCTGCCCTTCCGCGCCCACGCCGAGCACTTCTACCTGACCGACCGCGACCGCCCCGGGGCGGTGCTGGCCTTCGACCCCCGCGAGGGCTGGACCGACTTCGTGCCCCAGGTGACCGAGGAGGACCGCGTCTGGACCGGCGAGGTCGAGAACGTGGGGGTGCCGGTCGAGGGCTTGGGGCCCTGGCTCGCGGCCCGCTCCGGACGGCCGGTGGCCGCTCTGGGCTGCGAGGTGCCGGGAGTGGCGGCGGACCCCGCCCTGACCGCCGAGCTGCGCGAGAGGCTCCTCGCCGTGCGCCGGCCCAAGGGCCCGGAGGAGCTGGAGCGCATCCGCCGCGCCTGCGCCGCCACGGCGGCCGGCTTCGCCCGGGCCGTCGCGACGATCCGCCCCGGCGCCACCGAGCGGGCGATCCAGATCGAGATGGAGGCGGACTTCTTCCGCCGCGGCGCCGAGGCCACCGCCTATGACTCGATCGTCGGCTCCGGCCCCAACAGCGCCGTCTTCCACATCTCCCCCACGGACCGCGCCGTCGCCGAAGGCGAGATGGTGCTGATCGACGCCGGCGCCCAGGTGGCCGGCTACGCCGCGGACGTGACCCGCACCTACCCTGTCTCCGGCCACTTCGGGGCCGAGCAGCGGGCGCTCTACGAGATCGTGCTCGAGGCCCAGAAGGCGGCCGTGGCCAAATGCCGGCCCGGCAAGGAGTACCGGGAGATCCACCTCGAGTGCGCCGTGGACATGACCCGCGGCTTGGTGGACTTCGGCCTGCTGCGCGGCAACCCGCAGAGTCTGGTCGACCAAGACGCCCACGCTCTCTTCTTCCCCCACGGCGTGGGGCACCTGGTGGGCCTCGGCGTGCGCGACGCCTCGGGCTACCTGCCCGGCCGCCCTCGCTCCACCCGGCCGGGCCTCAAGTACCTGCGCATGGACCTGCCGCTGGGCGAGGGCTACGTCACCACCATCGAGCCCGGCCTCTACCTGGTGCCCGCCCTGCTGCGCAACCGCGACAACCGCGAGCGCTACCGCCAGGAAGTGAACTGGGACCTGGCCGACCGCCTGGTGGGCTTGGGCGGCGTGCGCATCGAGGACGACGTCCTGGTCACCGACGGCGAGCCCGACGTGCTCACCCGGGCGATCCCCAAGGAGCTGGGCGAGGTGGAGCGGGGGTAGCTCCCCTACGCTGCTTGCTCGATCGGCGCCAGCCGCGCCGTGAAGTGCCGGAGCGTCGGGGCTTGGGAGACGATGCGGTAGCCCGGCAGGCGTTGGCGCTGGGCGTAGGCTTCGAGGATCACCTCCGCCAGGTAGTCCACGTGGCTCTGGGTGTAGACCCGGCGGGGGAAGGCCAGCCGCACCAGGTCCATGGCGGCGGGCTGCTCCTCCCCTTCGCCCTCGCGCCCGAACATCACCGTGCCGATCTCCACCCCGCGCACTCCGCCCAAGAGATAAAGGGCGTTGTTGAAGGACCAGGCCGGGTATTGGAGAGGCGGCACGTGGGGCAGCATCTCGCGGGCATCGAGATAGACGGCGTGGCCGCCGGTGGGCTCGACGATGGGGATGCCGGCGGCGAGGAGCTTGTCCCCCAGGTAGGCGATCGAGCGGATGCGGTAGGCGAGGTAGTGCGAGTCCAGGGCCTCGTACAGCCCCTGGGCGATGGCTTCGAGATCGTAGCCGGCGAGGCCGCCGTAGGTCGGGAAGCCCTCGGTCAGGATCTCGAGGTTGCGGCAGCGGGCGGCGAGGGCGTCGTCGTTCAACGCCAGGAAGCCGCCGATGTTGGCCATGCCGTCTTTCTTCGCGCTCATGGTGCAGCCGTCGGCGTAGGAGAACATCTCGCGGGCGATGTCGACCGGTTCGGCGCCGGCGTAGCCCGCCTCGCGGGTCTTGACGAACCAGGCGTTCTCGGCGAAGCGGCAGGCGTCGAGGAAGAAGGGGATGCCATGGCGGTGCGCCACCTCGGAGACCGCACGCACGTTGGCCATCGACACCGGCTGGCCGCCGCCCGAGTTGTTGGTGACGGTCAAGAAGATGGCCGGGATGCGCGCGGCGCCGACGCTCTCGATGGTGGCTTCGAGGGCCGCCAGGTCCATGTTGCCCTTGAAGGGATGGAGGGAGCGGGGCTCCCGCCCCTCGGGGATCACCAGGTCCCGCGGCTCGGCCCCGGCGTGGAGGACGTGGGCACGGGTGGTGTCGAAGTGGGTGTTGTTGAGCACCACGTCGCCCGGCTTGGCGATGGTCGAGAACAGGATGTGCTCGGCGGCGCGGCCCTGGTGGGTGGGCAGCACGTGGCGAAAGCCGGTGATGTCCTGCACGGCGGCCTGGAAGCGGTAGAAGGAAGTCGCCCCGGCGTAGGACTCGTCGCTCGCCATCATCCCCGCCCACTGCCGCGAGGACATCGCCCCCGTGCCGCTGTCGGTCAAAAGGTCGATCAGCACGTCCTCGGCGTGGAGCAGGAAGGGGTTGTAGCCGGCCTCCTCCAGCGCCGCCCGGCGCTCGGCCAGGGTGCTCCAGCGCAGGGGCTCGACGGAACGGATGCGGAAGGGCTCGATGATGGTCTTGGGGTGGAACTCGTCCATGGGGGCGATCCTGACCCAGCCCGAAATCCCGCGCCCCGCCGGAAGGGGTGGGGCCGCTCACCCCCTCGGCCGAGCAGGCGGCATAGAATCCCGCGAACCCAGCAACCTGCAAGGCGTGGCCGGGCCCCCTGAAGGCCGGGCGGAGGAGACCATGAGGAACGCTCGAAGGAAGTGGATTGCGCGCGGATTCCCCGTCTTGCTGATCTCGCTCGTTGCCGCCGTCCCGGCCTTGGCCGACGATGCCGCCTGCGCGACGGCCTGGGGCTACGACGGCACCAAGGGCCCGGACTTCTGGGGCCAGCTCGCCTCGGAGTGGCAGCTCTGCGACTCGGGCAAGGCGCAGTCGCCAATCCGGCTCCAGGGCATGGAGCGCGCTGCCCTGCCGGAGGTCCAGCTTCACTACCCGCCTT
Organism: Thermoanaerobaculia bacterium; assembly: GCA_036274895.1. GTDB lineage: Bacteria > Acidobacteriota > Thermoanaerobaculia > Multivoradales > SZUA-115 > CALMKX01. The sequence continues at coordinate 200,813 of DASUEU010000037.1, forward strand.
CCCTGCCCTACACGCTCCAGCACACCAGCCACGAGCTCAAGGTCTACCCGCTGCTCGACGCCAGGATCACCTACGGCGGCAATCCTGCCGAGCTGCTGCAGTTCCACGTCCACACGCCGGCCGAGCACCGCTTCCCGGACCAGCCCCAGGCCCCGGCGGAGATTCACTTCGTCCACCGCCAGAGCAACGGCAAGCTGCTGGTCTTGGGCGTCCTCGTGGTCGAGGGGGCGGCGAATGCACAGCTGCAGAAGATGATCGAGGCCCGACCGCCCAGCGTCTGCCAGTCGAACAAGCCCGCGGAGCCGCTGGCTCTCTCCGAGCTGCTGCCTTCCCCCAACCACTACGCCACCTACGAGGGCTCCCTGACCACGCCCCCTTGCGACCAAGGGGTGACGTGGGTGGTGCTGCTCCGGCCGATCGAGGCCACCCGGGCCCAGCTCGACGCCTTGAAGGTCGTGGCCAACGACCGCGGCGTTCAGCCCCTCGCCGGGCGCAAGGTGCGCTGGCGGGGATGAGCGGCCGACCCCGCTCCTCCACAGCTCGAGCGGATTGGTTCTCGAAGCGGTGGCCCGGCCTCAGCCCAGCACGGCGGCGAGCAGGGCCCCCACCAGGGTGTTGGTGAGATTGAGGGCGTCGTGGGAGAGCAGCGGGCGCCGGCTCCGGACCGAAGAGAGCAGGCTCTCGAAGACGGCGGCCAGAAAGCCAGCGAGAGCGACGGCCGGAGTGCTGCCGAGAGGATAGAGCCCGAGCCCGGCACCGGCGAGGCCGAGCAGCAGCGCGGCAACCGCCGAGGCCGCCGTCCCCTCCAGGCTGACCGCTCCCAAGGTACCGGGCGGCACGCCGCGTAGCGTGGTGGGTGAAAACGCCCGCCGCCCCCAGGCCTTACCCACCTCCGTACCGGTGGTGTCCGCCAGGGCCGCAGCCAAAGCCCCGGCAAAGGCCAAGGGCCACCACGGCTCCTCCGGCCGGAGGGCAGCCAACATCGCCGCCAGAACGGCCACGCTCAAGTTCGCCAAAGCATGCCGAGCCCCGCGCCGCCCTCCCCGCCCCTCCGCCAACCCCCGCGCCACCTTCTCCGCCCAGCCCAGCCGGGTCAGCGCACTCGCCGTGACCACGAACAGGCCCAGCAGCGCGAACCCCGGCCAGCCGAGAGTGGCCCAGACGGCCGTGCCCAGCACCCAGCCGACGGCGGCGCCGGAGCGGTCCACGGCGCGGAGGCCGAGGGCTGCGACGGCGAAGGCGGCGACGACAACGGCGCCAATCAGGGCTGTTGCAGGGGTGGTCATGGGTTGGTCCTGGCGGCTCCCGACCTCATGGCTCGGGGCAGGTTGCTCAGCACGGTGAGCCATCCTACTCACAGTGCGAATCCCGCAGGCCCACGGGGACCCCCGGGAAACGGATCGCTCCGGACGGACAGGAGTTTCAACGAGCTCGCCGGTGGATGAACGGCTACGACACCCGGACCGTCCAGGAGCTGCTCGGGCACCGGCACCTCAAGACAACCATGATCTACACCCACGTCCTGAACCGTGGCGGCCGGGCTTCTCACACCCCGGCCGATCTCTTGTAGGCGTTGCCGAAGGACCCTGTCGCCTATCAGCCAATCGCTTCTCCGACACCAAGGCCGTCGCCTATGGTCAACAGAAACTCGCTCGAGCCGGCGCAGCGCCGAGCAGCAGCGGGCCTCGGCCCCGCACCTCCCGCCGCCTTCCCACCGCGAAACCGTCACGCGACGCGCGCCTATCCTCCCCAGGCCCTCCGTGGCCTGACGCCGCAGCTGCGGAGGACAGACTATGCGGCCGACGAGCCTCCGGAACTCGCAGTGCGTCCGTCACTTGCCGCCTTCGTGGCCCCGCCGCCTATCCTCCCAACGCCGTTCGCCAGCCGCTGCCCGCAGCGGGGAGGCTAGGCGACAGGACGTTGTCGCTTTTACTTCTTGAGGAGCTGGTGTAGCATCCCCCAAACTACAGATGCAGCGAGGCGTTGGCACGTCCCAGTATGCAGAGACTCCGGTTGCTAACTGACGCAGGCCCGTCGCTATGGCTGCCGCGGGGCGGTGTCGGCGAATGGAGAGGCACACGTTAGAACCTATGAAGTGGCCTTGGTCATCGGTAGCACCTTCCCCCTACCTGTCGGGAGAAAGGCTAGGGGATGTTGTTGCCGCAATTCAAGCCATGGCGACGTACAGATTCTACAAGCTAACGTTCGAAGACTGGGCAGATCGCATTTCGGCGGACAAGACACAAGCGGACAAATGGAAAACCGTCTTTCTTGAGCATCCAGAGTTCTTTCGCCTCGACTCGAAGAGGGAGCGGGCTTCTCTTGTATGGCGGCGCCAGTTTCCAAAGCGCTACAACGTCGACACGGCTAGCACTATCTCGAAGGAAGAGTACGACGGTCTCTCGAAGGACCAACTACTTCGCATTTCACGCGTGCCCCTTTCTCCGGCCGACATAAAGGCGCTCCTTGACACCGCAGTGAACCTACATACACGTGCCCTGGAGCATCAAAAGGACAAGCGATGGTGGGTGGCGCTTGCGGGTGCTGTGGGCGGTTTGGTCGGTTCGCTGATTGGTAGCTTATTCAGATGAGCGCGGTTCCAACCCGTCGCTGCAGCGAACCGTCAAAAGCTTCGCTTTTGTCGTCCGCTGAGCTAGAACGTTAGCCGGCTCTGGACCGTATGTCGTATTTCACAGATCTGTTCTCGCCAGAGACCTACGAAGCGTTCTCGCGCTCATCGCGAGACATCTCCGGCTTCCGCCTCCGGCACCGGGGCATGGCGGAGCGCATCAAGGCCGGTGACGTGTTCGTGTGCTATCTGACGAGATTGTCGCGATGGTTCGGACTTCTTGAGGTTGTGGAAGGCCCATTCATCGATGACAAACCCATCTTTGTTCCGGAGAACGACCCGTTTGTGGTCCGATTTCGGGTGCGACCTAACGTCTGGCTAGATATCGACAAGGCACTACCGATCCATAACGAAATGATATGGAAGGGCCTCTCGTTTACTCGAAAGCTCGAAAGGGGTTCTATATCGTGGACGGGAAAGGTCCGCGGTAGCCTTGTCCGGCTTGAAGACTCTGACGGCAAGTTCCTGTCGGAGAAACTGACTGCCCAGTCGCGCGAGGGCGTCCCTTACCCCATCGACGAGCAGGACGCCCGGAAGTTGGCAACTCATACCGTGAATCGACCAGATAAGGTCGTGACGGTATCCGTTCCCGACGATTCAGTGGCAACCGAGGAAACGCCGCCTGCGGCGGAAACCGAGACTCGAGAGTCAATTCGCGTACAAGCTCAGATCGCCGCAATCGGCGCGCATATGGGGATGTCGATTTGGATTCCGCGAGCCGATCGAGGCGGGGTGCTCAAGGAGTGGAAGAACGAACAAAACAGCCTCCTGGATCGTCTCCCTCTCAACTACGACGACACCACGCTGAGAACGATCGAGCAGATCGACGTTCTCTGGCTCCGCGGACGGTCTATCGTGCGGGCCTTCGAAGTCGAGCACACCACGTCTGTGTACTCGGGCATCTTACGAATGGCCGATCTGTTGGCGCTTCAGCCTAATATGGATATTCGACTTCATATCGTTGCGCCTGCGGCAAAGCGCGAGAAAGTTTTTCAAGAGATCAGACGTCCCGTATTCTCGTTGCTTGAGAAGGGCCCGCTGGCGGAGAGCTGCACCTATCTGTCCTATGAAAGCCTGAAGGAACTCGCAAGTCAGAAGCACCTCGCACATCTGTCTGACACCGTGTTGGACGAATACGCAGAGGAGGCAGAGTGAGCGGTTCGCCGTCTAACATCGGGTTCCAGGGGCGCAGGCCAGCGGCGCTGCGCTTGCTGGCCTGCGCCCCTGAACCCGGGCGTCAAGCTGACGCCGCAGTGGACCAGTTCGCAACCAGCCACGAAGCCCTCAGACGAGGAGTCAGGATGAGACACATGAACGTAGCGCGCTCAATGGTTGCCGTGGCGCTCAGTGCGCTCGTGATCGGCACGAGTGCGCCCCTCGGAGCGCAGGCTCCAACCAAGTTCAACATTACCGTCGTGCGCGGCGACGGCTCGGAGAGGCAGCTCGTCGCTGCCGAGCTCCAGGAGTATCGGAGCAGCAGCTACGTCGGTCGGACCGGGGATTTCCCGATCACCAGCCTGGGCATCACGGCGCCGATCACGCCGCCGGAGGGCGTGAAGCTCACCCCTCGCAGTGTCAGCGTCGCGACCATCCAGCGGATCGACTGGGCTCCGGGCACGCAGAAAGGCGGCACCGAGCACACACCAGCCACCATCACCTACCGAGATGGGAAGGTGGAGAAGGTCCTTCTGTGGCGCACGGACAACACGCCGATGTGGAACACTCTGGCACTCTCCACGCTCAGTGTCCGTGGCTCCATGAACCTGGAAGGCCAGCAGGTCGACGTTACCGTGCAAGGACCTTTCAAGAGCATGGTGTTCTCATCGGCGCGCTGAGCAATGGAATGGGCCGCTCGCTGCACTCGAGCGTGGTGCAGCGGCACCAGCGCTTGGTCAGCGCCCCGCAGCCTCGAACGGATTCAGCACTGTCACCCCAAAGCCCGCGAAGTCGGCCACGTTGCGGGTCACCACGGTCAGGCCGTGAACGCGCGCCGTCGCCGCGATCAGCGCGTCCTCGTACAGGGTGTCCGACTTCCGGTGCATCAGCTTGGCCCAGGTGCGGAGAGCCGGGCCGTCCAGAGGCAGCACGTTGTAGGTCTGCGCCACGAGGTCGAGCCAGCCCTCGATCTCCTCCGCCTTCGCCTGATCCTGATCGCGCGTCAGCTCGATGCCGGCCTGGATCTCGCCGAGCGTCACCGCCGAGAGGTGCAGATCCAGGTCGTCCACCGAGCCCAGCCAGGCCAGCACCGCGCCATGGGGCTTGGGCCGCCGCAGCTCCGAGATGACGTTCGTGTCGAGCAGGTACATGGCTTCAACCCAGCGGCTCGATCTTGCGGCGCCGGGCGCGGCCTCGCTCCGGCACCAGGCCCTCGAATCGGGCTTCTTCCGCGAGGAGTAGCTGCTTCAGGGACGGCCGCGCCGCTGCTTGCAGGCGTCGCCACTCGGCCACCGGCAGCAGGACGGCCGCTTCCACGCCGCGCTTGGTGACGACCTGCGGCCCCTCGGTCATGCAGGCATCCAGAAACTCGCTGAACCGTGCCTTCGCGTCCTGTACCGGCCAAGTGCTCACGGGCACCTCCTGACTAGTCTGCTGACTAGTGTACTCGCGACGCCTGGGGCTGTCCATCGGCTTACCAAGACCCTGGATCGGCGCCGGCCGAGGCGGCCATCCCCACCAGGCTGACGGCGGGCGCCTGGATTCAAGGAACCTGTAAGACCGCCTCGCACTAGGGAATCGAATATCCCTGGCTCGCGTACTGCCTAGCGAAGGATGACGATGGCACTCGCGGCTGCGTCCGGTGCGCGCTACCCGTGGCGCTTCAGGGAGGGGAGAACCACCATGTCTCGCCTTGCCGACGAACAGCTGTTGAAGGCGGCCTCCGAGGGAGACCTCTCCGGAGTCGAGCAGGCCCTGAGGAGCGGCGCCGATGTCGATGCCAAGGGGACCTTCAACGACACCGCGCTCAACGGGGCGTGCACGTGGGGCCACACGGAAGTGGTCAAGCTCCTTCTCGAGGCCGGCGCGGACGTCGAGAACAAGGGCGGCGCCGACATGACACCGCTCATGAACGCCGCCTCGCGCGGGCACTTCGAGGTCGTCCAGCTCCTGCTCCAGAAAGGAGCTCGAGTCTCGGACGACCTGCTTTCGATCATCCAGACCAAGGTGAACATCCTGGAGGAGAACGCCGAGGCAGGGATGGTCCTCTGGGAGGGTGTGGCGGCGTGGAAAAGCCGCCAGCAGTTTCTGCTCACGGAGAGGCTTCGGCAGGACGTGCCGGCCATGGCCTCCGCGTTGCGCGAGGCCGACCAGGACCAGCAGCGCGAGGCCACGCGGGCGCTGGCCGAGGCCAGCCGGCGCGGCATCGACGTCTCAGCCGCCGCCGAGGGACTGCGCGGCCAGCTCTCCAGCACGGAGGGTGACACGCGCGAGCAGGCCAGCGAGGCCCTCGCCCGCTGCCTGGCTTTCGGCGGCGACGGCACCGGCCTCCTGGAGCTGTTGCAGGCCGAAGACGAGCGCCACCAGAGCGGAGCGATCTCCGGCTTGGTGTACGCGGCGCGGGACGGTGCCGGCGTGGGCGCCTTGGTCGGGCCGATCGGCGCGCTGCTCGCCCATCGGCTGCCGGACATCCGCTTCACGGCCGCGCTGGCGCTGGCCTTCGCCGCCAGGAACGGAGTGGACATCTCGCCGACCATGCCGGCTCTCACGCAGTTGCTCGCGGACGGCGAGGCGAAGGTGCGCCGGGGCACCGCCACTGCCTTCTCGCTCATCGCCCGCTCGGGCGTAGACGTCGCCTCGGCGCTGCCGGCGCTCCGGGCGCTGGTGAGCGACCCGGACGCCGGTGTGAGCGCACAGGCCGCCAAGGCGGTGGCCGCTTCGGGGGAGGCGTGAAGCTCCCGCTGGCGTTGGCGGAGCTGGAATTGATCGATGAGTACGAGCTCGTAGTCCATCCCAGGCTGGCGGGCCATGGGCCGACGTTGTTCGCGGGGCTATCGAAGTGTCTGGACTTGAGGCTCGTAAGTCGGCTGGAGCTCGGCTCGGGGGCGGTGGCGATGCGGTATGAGCCGAGAAGGTAGCGATTCCTCGACGCCTCGACTCCGGGGTGCGAGAGGACCACGTTCAGAGGTATCCGGAACCATGGGAGGCAAGGTCATGCTCGACGCGCTTCTACCGCAGCGTCTGGATAACGAGTATCGGGGCCACAAGCTGGCGCTCTGGCTCTTTGGCCTGGTGGTCGCGTTGAAGGCCGTCCAGAGCCTCGCCATCCTCTTCAACGGGTACTCCACGGCGAAGGGCGCGGACGGCATCCCACTCGATTCCTACGCGCCAGCGGTCGCACAGACGGTGGTCGCGGTTTTTGCTCAAGGATCACTCTGGCGCCTGTTCTTCTGTCTCGTGTGCGCGCTCGTGCTCTGGCGGTATCGACGCGCGGTTCCTTTGATGTTCGCGCTCCTGGCGCTCAATTACCTGGCGGCGCAGCTGGTTTTCGCCTTCGTGCCACTGCCTCGCGTCGGGGCGCCGGCCGGGCCGCTGGTGAACCTGACGTTGTTCGTCGTCATGCTCGTGGGGCTGGGGCTCTCGCTGTGGCGCCGCAGCGGGCGGTATGCGTAGCGGATGAACCAGACCAAGCACGCGCAGTACCCGGGCATCCTGCCGATCCCGGCGATCCTCGGCGCCATCCTCAGCGTGCAGGGCGGCGCGGCGCTGGCGAAGGGCCTGTTTCCCGTGCTGGGAGCGATGGGGACGGTGGGGCTCCGCGTCGTCATCTCGGCCCTGATCCTGCTGGCGGCGTTCCGGCCGCGGCTGCGCCGGCTCACGGCGGCGCAGTGGCGGGCAGTGATCCCGTACGGCCTGGTGCTGGGGGTGATGAACGTGGTGTTCTACCTGGCGCTCTCGCGGATCCCGTTGGGCCTGGCGGTGACGGTGGAGTTCCTCGGGCCGCTGGGGGTGGCGGTCTACGGATCGCGGCGCGCGTTGGACGTGGCGTGGGTGGTGCTGGCCGCGGCGGGGATCGCGCTGATCGCGCCGTGGGCGGGCGGCGGAGCGGACGCGCTGGGCTTGCTGCTGGCGCTGGCGGCGGGTGCCTGCTGGGCCGCCTACATCCTGCTGGGCGGCCTGGTGTCCCGGAGGATCCACGGCGGTGCCGCGGTGGCGACGGGGATGACCATCGCCGCGTTCGTGGCGGTCCCCGCTGCGGTGGTGACGGGCGGGTTCGCGCGGCTGACGCCCGGGCTGTTCGCGGCGGGGATCGGCGTGGCGCTGCTGTCGAGCGCGATCCCCTACACGCTGGAGATGATCGCGCTCAAGGAGCTTCCCGCGCGCACCTTCGGCATCCTGATGAGCCTGGAGCCCGCCGTGGCGGCGCTGGCCGGCTGGGTCTTCCTGCACGAGGTGCTGTCGCTGCGGCAGTGGCTGGCCGTGGCGCTGGTGATCGCCGCGAGCGCGGGGGCGACGCTGACCTCCCGCCGCGCGGAGGCGGTCGCCGAGAGCGAAGCGGTGGAGGGGTGGCAGGGAGGATGAGCCTGCGGCACGACCCCTTCGAACTGAGCCCCCTCGGCGAGGAGCAACCACTTCAGGGAGGGGCTGGAGGGCCCGCGGTAAGTCAAAGCGCGTCCGTCACTTGCCGCCTTCCCGGCCTCGTCGCAGCGGCTATGTCACGATCCGTAGCTCCGAGACTCCACGAGGAGAACCTATGAGGCACTGGCCCGTCGCCCTGGCAGTCGTCGCCGTTCTCACCTCCGCCGCTGCCCAAGCGCCACCCACACCGAGCGCTACCATCCCGCCAACAGCGACAGCCGCGGCCACCGACACTGAGTACGTCGCCGCTCTGCGGGCACAGATTCGGGGGCGAGAGCGCGAGCCTGCCCAATCTGTCTTCACCAACATCCAGACCCTCCAGGGCAGGCCCGCAGCCGCGGTCATCTCCATCATGGAGATCGGCTACAGCAAGTCTCTCGGCGTCGGCTGCGCGCATTGCCACGACACCTCTGATTGGGCCAGCGATGCCAAAGCCGAAAAGCAGGTGGCCAGACAGATGAGCGCCATGGTGAAGGACATCAACGAACGGCTCCTTCCCGGCATCAAAGGGATCAAGAGCGAGAGACCGACGGTCAACTGCACCACGTGCCATCGCGGGCACCAGAAGCCCGCTCTCGATCTCGAGCCCACTCCAACTCCCGGCCCTTGACGGACACGGTGCGCCCGCTGCAGGTCGCTGGGCAGCGACCATCACCAGCGCCCTCCCTCTCCGGCCTCGAGATGCTGCCCGAACTCGAAGCCGGCGGCTCGCAGCCAGGCGCCGGAGAGCCGCACCTCGGGCACCTGCTGACCAGCCCGCTGACCAGTGTGCTCGCGACGCATGGGGCTGCCCATCGACTTGCCAAGGCCCTTGCCCCGGCGCTCGAGCGGGGCTGTGACGCTGCCGTGGGCCCATGGGGCGGGGTCGAGAGCCAGAGCCCAGACGGGCCTTCTCTACCCACTGACTCGTTGGGGAGGCGGTGTAGAATCCTCAGCCTATCGATCCCCAAGAGGTTCCCGCCGACCCGGTCCACGCTTCGATGAGTGACCTCCACCAGCGAATTGCCGCCAGCTTCGCGGCGCAGGGCCTGATGGCGACGATCGGCGCGGAGCTCGTCCTGGTGGCGGACGGCGAGGTGCAGATCAAACTCCCCTTCTCCGAGCACCTTTCGCAGCAGCACGGCTTCGTTCACGCCGGGGCGATCACGAGCATCGCCGACAGTGCCTGTGGCTATGCAGCGTTGAGCAAGGCGCCGCCTGAGTGCGACGTTGTTACCGCTGAGTTCAAGATCAACCTCTTGCGGCCCGCACTCGGGGCCTACTTCCTGGCTATCGGAAAGGTCCAGAGCTCGGGGAAGCTGCTCACGGTCTGCACCGGCGAAGTCCGAGCGTTCTCTGGAACTGGATCCGACCACAAGGTGGTGGCCCTCATGCAGGCCACGATCGTCAACGTTCGTGACGACGCCCAAGAACCCGCCTCAGCGGGAGCTTCAGGCGGCAGTCAGTAGGTCAAAACTCGCCGGTCCTTGGAGAGACAGGAGGAGACCACCACATGGAAGCCCCGGAAAACGCCGTTCACTACCTGGAAATCGTAACCCCCGACGTCGATGCGGCTCGCCTGCTCTACTCCACGGCCTATGGCTGGCGCTTCGAGCCCGCGGTTGCTGAGCTTGGCAATGCGGTCGTGGCGCCGATCCCTGGAGGTTCCCTGTGCGGCATCCGTGCACCTCTCCATGAGTTGGAGACACCCGTTGTCCGCACGTACATCCGAGTCTCCAACCTCGAGACGGCCACCCGGGAGGCAGAGCGATTGGGCGCGAAGATCCTGCTCGAATCCATGGAGCTGGCGGGCTGGGGCAAGATCTCGATCTATGAGTTGGGCGGCATCCAGCAGGGCTTGTGGCAGGTGCCTTGAGATGCTGCCGTCTAGGGCGTGGATCTCGTCGCGGTGAGCACCGACGGCGGCACGACGTGGGCGAAGCATGCGGCGCCTGGTCAGCGCGAGTGGACCTTCCCGCTGCGGGACGAGGAGTCCCTGCCGCGATGGGTGGAGCCCGTGGCGTGGGACGCTCGAGGTGACCTGTACTCCCTCTGGTCGAACGAGGAGGGACTCTGGCTGGCGCGCTCCGAGGACCGTGGTGCGAAGTGGACCAGCTGGCGCGTGGTCGCGGGCGGTGAGCCAATGTACTTCCCGTATCTGGCGGCACGCGGGGCCGGCGAGCTGGCGGCGACGTGGTTTTCCGGCCCGATGGCGACGCTCTCCGCGCACGTGGCACGCTTCGACGTCGGGGGCGACGACGCCCCCCCGCGCGTGATCGAGGCGCCGCCGTTTCAGCCGGATAGCTGGCGCTTCGGCGACCCGTCGCACGCGGGTCCCCGCACGCGCGGCACAGCAGGCGAATACCTGCCGGTGGCCTTCCTCGCCAGTGGAGGGCTGGCCGTGGTCAGCCCCATTCAGAACGAGGGCGCCGGTCGCTTCGGGTTTTCCTGGTGGAGAGTTGTCGCCTCGGGGGGCTGAGCCCTTGGTGTAGAGTCCCTGGAGCGCCAAGAGCGATACCCGTCCTGCCAGTACAGTCCACCAGGCTGCCATTCCTGGAAAGGAGCTCTCCGTGCCGCGACTCTTCATGGCCTCTTTGGTGTGCTGCCTCGGTGGATTCACGATGGGGCTGACGATGGCCCCCGCAACCGTACGCGAGTCAGGAGATGAATCGATGCGACTTGGTAACTTCTCGGTGAGTCTCGCCGTCAAGGACATCGGCCGGTCACGCGAGTTCTATGAGAAGCTCGGCTTCCGCGTGATTCTCGGAGACCAGAAACAGAATTGGCTCATCCTCCAGAACGACACGGCCACCATCGGACTGTTCCAGGGGATGTTCGACAAGAACATCATGACGTTCAATCCTGGCTGGGACCGGTCCAGCAACACGTTGCCGGACTTCGACGACGTTCGGGACATCCAGCGCAAGCTCAAGGAGCGTGGTCTCACGTTGACATCGGAGGCGGATGCTTCCACGACGGGCCCCGCCAGTCTGATGGTGCTCGATCCCGATGGCAACCCGATCCTGATCGACCAGCACGTGCCGAAGCCTCAGAAATGAATGCCACTTCTGCGCTCCGGTACCAGACTCACGTGGAGTGGTTTCCGAGCCGCACCGCTGATCGAGCCTTCAAGGTCGAAGTGCTACGATGACCAACCCTGATCCGCGCGTGACGATTCACATGGCAGCGAGCCTCGACGGCTTCATCGCTCGAAAGGACGGGCGCGTTGACTGGCTCGAGACCTCGGACGAGTTCGAGGGCGGGGCCACCCTGGACCCCGGCTTCGTCGAGGCCTTCCTCGAGACCATCGACTGCTACGTCATGGGGTCGCGAACCTATGAGACCGCGCTTGGCTTCGAAGCGCAGGGGTTCGGGTGGCCGTACGGGGACAAGCCCACCTTCGTCCTCACCACACGCGATCTCCCGCGGACCCGGGATACCGTGGAGCTCCACTCGGGCGATCTCGCGCAGTTCGTCAACGAGCACCTGCGGCCCAGGTTTCGTACCATCTGGTTCGTCGGTGGCGGTGCGGTCTCCGGCGAGTGTCTTCGGCTCGGGTTGGCCGACGAGGTTCGCTATTCGATCCTGCCGATCTTGATCGGTGAGGGCATCCCGTTCTTCGAGAAGCTCGACCGAGACGTCGCCCTCCATCTGGCAGAGGTCAAGGCTTACAAGAGCGGCATGGTGGAGCTTCGTTACGAGGTGCGAGGACATCGCAACGAGGTACGAAACACCACTTGACCTCAGGATGAAGCGGATGGAGCTACGGCGCCCGGTCCGCGGTGGCGGCGATGGATCCTCAGTTCGAGCGCACTGCGGGCAAGAATGACCGAACGCGGAGGAGTGAATCGTGACCAAGAAGTCAGTCTGGGCAGTCATCGCCGGCGTGCTGGTCGTCCTCGTCGTCACCACATTGGTCGACCTCGTGCTCCACGCAGCCGGCATCTACCCGCCGAAGGGCCAGCCGCTCACGGATGCGCTCGCGCTGCTGGCGACTTCCTATCGCATCGTCATCGGCGTCGCCGCCGCCTGGCTCACCGCCCGGCTCGCTCCCGCCAAGCCCATGAAGCACGCCCTGATCCTGGGCCTGGTGGGCGTGGTCTTGGGCCTCGTGGGGCTCGTGATGACGTGGAACATGGGGCTCGGCCCCAGGTGGTACCCCATGGCGCTGGTCGTGCTAGCGATGCCGCAATCCTGGGCCGGCGGCAAGCTCTACGAGCTCCGGTCTGGCAAGTAGCGACCCTCGGGGGGCCGATGACCTGCCTCCTACCTCTGTTGCTGATCGTGGCGGGATGGGCCGACGCTCGAGCCTGATGATGGCTGCCCTCGCGCTCGCACCACGAACGAGCTGTCACGGCGGCGAGAGTCGCGCTCGTTCCGTCGCGGAAGGAGCGCTCTGCAAATGACCGATGCCGAGGCTGAGAACGTGCTGGAACGCATCCAGAAAGGCGGCGAGGTGTTCCTGCGGTCGAAGCTGGGCGATGTCGCTCACCTCGAGCTGACCATTTACAGGGATTCAAACAAGGAAGGTCATTTCGTCGCCTATGATGACACGGTTTATGCGCAGTCCTCCGAGGAAGAGCCCTTCCTACGCCACTTCTACCAGGGCACTCGCGAGGAGATCAAGAGGCTCCTCCAATGGCTCGACTACGGGGACGTCCTGGCTGCCTTCGTCAAGAAGAGGGGCTGAGCACCTTCACCTCAGGCGCCCTGTCGCCTTTGCGCCAAGCGCTTCTACGGCACCGGGGCCGTCGTCTATGGTCAAGGGAGACTTGCGCAAGCCGGCGCAGCGCTGAGCTGCAACGGGCCTCCGCCCCGCATCCCGCACCGCCTCCCCGGCGCGAGACCGGCACGCGAGATCCTGCCTCCCGCGCACCCTCCGTCCAGCACCGGAGGTGCTGCCCCATGATCCCGACCATCCTCGCTCGGCCCGCAGCTCGGGCCCCAGGAAGCCTCTATGCGCCCGGAGGTGCGCAGTGCTAAAATCGCTCCACCGTGCAACTGCTAAGCAGCAGGAATCAGATCCGGCAGGCTCGGCACGCCCGCTGGCCAGGCACCCGCGATCCGGCGAGCGAGGCTCAGACCAGGACCCGCTCCCTGCGCCGCTCCACCAGCGCTCGATTCAAACTCCATAGAACTGCGCCAGCAGCCCGCGGCTTCGTCCAACACACGTCTTTCCAAAACCCGAGCGTTTCCGGGCAGCCTCTGATGGCCTCCGGGGCGATCTGCCTTCCCCAGCCACGCGCGGACTTCGGAAAGACGCTTACTGGTTCGGCGGCTCCCTACGCTAGGGCAGTGATACAAGGATTCAAGGCCAAAACGTGAAGCGTGCACCATGGGCCTGTTGAGCCGATTGAAGAGGAAGATTCTGGGCCTCATTGCCGGTGAGTGGGTCTGCCCCAATTGCCTTTATGACGGAGCTCCAGAGAGGGATTATCAACGCGGCGTCTTTCCTCGTTGTCCACGTTGTCGAAAACCTATGATTCAAGGATCGAAGGAGACATTCGAAAAACTGGCGACCGACGCCAGGACTGCAGACACCTGCCTGAAGGCGAAGCGATTGGAAGAGCTACTAGAAGAGTACCCAGATGAAGAGGAGATCCCATACAGCGAAGTGATTAGAGCCGCAGGGCCCGAAATCGCTGCCATGACCAACCCGCACCTAGACATGACAGAAGAGGAGCTAGTCGAGAGGGTCAAGGCTGACCCAAACTTCAAACATCTGACGGAGGCGGAGAGGGCTCACGCGCTGGACCTACCTCGGCCAATGTTGAAAAAGAAATAGCAAGTTCTATGTGGTCTAGAGTTGGGGGTACGCCGAACCCACTGCTGAAGCGGAGGCCTGACGGCACCGCTTAGCAGCCACAACGTTAGGCGACTGCCGGGGAGTCCTAGATGGTGTTTCTGGTGGGGAAGGGTCAACCGTCGCAGGCAAACGCGCCGAGAGGCTGCGCCCGCAGACAGCTAGCGCTGGCTCGACGGGCACGGCAATCATTAGACCAAGGCACTGGAGGCAGATCATGAAGAAGAGCAGGAGAGGTTTGTGGTTCCTCGCGTTTGCTTCCGTCCTGGCCATCTTGCCGACGACTTCACTGGCGATTCCCTTCCCGTGCAGTTGTTCCTTCTGTAGCTGGAACACCTATGGCGCCTGCAACGACCTTGTGATTGGGGGCTACACATTCTGCAACCTCTGGTACCCGGCAAACTGTCAAGCCGCTGTGCTCCTTGTTGATCCTGATGAGGGCCAGCTCAAGTCTTCACGGGCGGTGACAGATCCGGCTAGCGCTCCTCCGCATAGCTTCGACCCTCGCCTCGTCCGAGAGGAGAACGTGTGCCAGTGAGAGCGCTACATGTTGCGATCGCCCGTGCCGCTCTTCGGCCAACAAGGCGCTGCACCGGCCGGCTAACGCCGCCGGTTGGCTTTGAGCGTTCTCACGCGCACTGCCACAGAACCTATGCCCAGTAGATCCAAGTCCAGGAAGCACATGACGCTCAAACGAATGGACAACGTCCTCATTGTCGTCGACGAACTCGAGGCCGCGAAGGCGTTCTTCATCGAACTGGGCCTCAAGCTCGAGGGCGAAACGACGGTCGAAGGTCCGTTGGTCGGGCGGCTCATCGGACTCGAGGATGTCCGGGCCACCCTCGCGATGATGCGGACTCCCGACGGGCAGGGCATTGAGCTGGACAAGTTCCACACGCCCAAGGCCATCAGGTTTGGGCCTGTGGACGCACCGGTGAACACGCTGGGCATCCGTCGCGTCATGTTCGCGGTCGATGACATCGACGCTCTCGTTGCCCACATGCTCACCCACGGAGCCGAGCTCATCGGCGAGATGCAGTATGAGGATACGTATCGCCTAGCTTACATACGCGGTCCCGAGGGTATCATTGTCGCGCTTGCCGAGCAGCTCGGCGGAGGCATGCGTGGCGTATGACGTTGGCCGACGGGAGCTACCCGCGTGTCAAAGCCGAACTACTCAGGGCGTTGGCGATTCTGTGCGGAAGCCAGCACCCTGCAAATCGCGATCCCGGATGCCGTCGTCTTCGCGATCGAACACCGCGAGCCCTCTTTCCACCTGGAGAGGACGCTGACATTCGGTGGCCTAAGCAACACCTTCGCACTCGATCTGACGGTTGGCACCGAGCGTGAGCCGCTCATCCGCGGCGACGCTACTCTCTACCCGTCGCTGCGGTGGGAAGGGGACCAGCTTGTGTTCCGCACGCGGATCGTGCAAGGGGACGATGAGTCGACGAATGTGGTGCGATACGCCCTCGAGGAGGAGGGCACGGTTCTGGTTGCCGAGGAGAGTTTCCGTGGACCGAAGCAAAACTATTCCAACCGATGGGTCTTCAGAGCGGACGTCCCGTGACAGGCAGCGCAGAAGGGTCCCCTGCTCGAGAAGCCGTCCACCATGCCGCCCCCCAGATCGCTCATCCGGGCCCACCCCCAGCTGACCTATTTCGCCCTGGTGTTCGCCCTCTCCTGGGGCGGTGTCCTCTGGGTGGTCGGTCCGGGTGGGTTCCCGGGCGCGGAGGAGGAGTTCGGCAGGCTGCTCCCGCTCGTGGTCTTGGCGATGCTGGCCGGGCCGAGCGTGGCGGGCGTGCTGATGACCGGCCTGGTCCACGGCCGGGCGGGCCTTCAGGAGCTGCGCGCGCGGCTCTTGCTGTGGCGGGTGGGGGCTCGGTGGTGGGCGGTGGCACTGCTCGCCGCCCCGCTCGTGGTCGCCGGGACCCTCTTCGCGCTGTCGCTGGCCTCCCAGGTGTTCCTCCCCGGGATCGTCACCACGGAGGAGCCGGCCTCGCACTTGCTGCTCGGGATGGTGACGGGCCTGGCGGCGGGCCTCTTCGAGGAGCTGGGCTGGACGGGGTTCGCCGTGCCCGGGCTGCGGCGCCGTTTCGGTGTCCTCGCCACCGGCCTGCTGGTCGGCCTGCCGTGGGGAGCGTGGCACCTGCTGGTGACTTGGTGGGGCAGCAGCAGCACCCTGGGCGCGCTGCCGCTGGCGGTCTACCTGCCGGCGCTGGCGTTCTCGTTCTTGCCGCCTTACCGGGTGCTGATGGTGTGGGTGTACGACCGGACCGGAGGGAGCCTACTCGTGGCGATGGCGATGCACGCGAGCCTCACCGCCAGCGTGCGGATCTTCGACCCCCTGGCGATCGCCGGGCTGCCTCTGGTGACCTACAACCTGGTCCTCGGCGGCGTGTTGTGGGGGGTCGTGGGCGGGATCGGTTTGGTCCGTCGGGGTCTGGGGTCGCCAGTCCAGCAGGACTAGGCCAAGTTGGTTCTTGAGAAGTGGACCAACTTGGGGACGGGAGGGCACAGCGACGGGACTAGGTCGCCACAGAGTGGCCTTCTGCTCAACCGGCAGCCGAGGCGGGGGTAGAGCGCGCTCACCAGTGCGCCTGGCCCCGACCTCGCGTGGCAGGCCAAGCGCCGAGCCGTTGTCGCTCTCTCTGCTTGAGGAGTTGATGTAGAATCCCCCAAACCACAGATGCAGCAAGAGGTTGCCAGGTTCCACCATGGAGAGACCCAAGCTGCTAACCGCCACCGGCCGGGCACCCTCGCTACCTGTGGCCGGTAGCGGCGAACTGAGAGGCGCTGGTAGGGGCGGCTTGACCCCAAGCCACGACCTGAGGTCATGAGTCTCGGGATCAAACCTCCCTTCGAAGCGCTGACTCAAGGAGACCTCGGCGGACTCTCCGTCGACCTTCTCTTTACTCGCTATAGACAGGATCTCATGGCTCTGGCAGCTCGATTTGCGCGTTCTTCGCGTAGCGCTCTCGAGCCGGCAGAGCTCTTGTCCATGATGTATCTCCGTATTAAGTCGGCCAATCCTGGCGACGTGAGTAGGATCCGGAACGTTCCTGCCTATTGCTCATCGGTACTTCACAACCTAGTGTCCGATGAATTCCGCGCTCAGCACTCTGGCAAGCACAGCGCCGACAAAAGGATTTCCATCGATGAGTTGGACCTTAGCGACCTCGGCTTAGAATCTCAAGCGACAGAAAACAGACTTCATCTCGAGAAGGCACTTCTCAATCTGTACGAGGAGAATTCGCACCTTTCGAAGGCAATTACACTCCGCTACCTCTACAACTTCAATCTTGCCAAGGTCGCGGAGAATTTGAAAGAGTCGCCTTCGAAAGCGGAACGTTCGTTAAGGCAAGCCAGACGCCGACTGAGAAGCCTGCTTCAGACCGAGCGTGAGCTCCAGTCGCAGATATCTCCTCCGCCGTCTCCTACCACAGAACTGCTCCAGGCACCGCCAGAGCTGTACCGACTTGAACTGGTGGACGCTGCACTGATTGCACGACTGGCCAAGGAGCCTGAACTTCTCCGGACACTGAACTGGAGGGCTTTCGAGCACCTCTTGTCAAAGATTTTGGAAGAGCTGGAGTACGAGGTGGAGCTTACTCGGTCTACCAGGGACGGTGGTGTCGACATCTTTGCCCTCCGGCGAAGCGGGCCGTTCGGGCCGCACAGGTATCTGCTTCAGGCAAAACGATGGTCGAAGGCCGTGGGCGTCGAACCAGTGAGAGAGCTACTCTTCCTCCACCAGCATCACCGCGTAACAAAGTCGTGCCTGGCTACCACTTCTCGCTTCACGGGCGGGGCCTGGGAGTTGGCCCGAGAGTACCAGTGGGCCCTTGAGCTCCGGGACTACGAAGGATTGCTTGAGTGGATCAAACTCTGTGTGCAGCCACATTCCGAACTCATCGCTTGAGCCGGTCCACAACTGTCTTCACCACCCGCGCTGAGCCTGGCGGTGAGGAGATGCTCGTTCTTCCGCTGGACAAGAGTCCAGATCAGGGTTGAGAAGCCAGGCCCTTCTCCTCCTTCACCTTCTGAAGCCGCCGAGGGCCGGGCTTCTACCTCCAGACATCGCAGGGCTACACCGCTCGTATCCTCAACTCCCCCCTCTCCACCCCAACCTTGAAGTGCTGCCCGAGGTCGAAGCCGGCGGCTCGCAGCCAGGCGCTGGAGAGCCGCACCTCCGGCACGTGCTGGGTGCCACGCCAGCGGCCACAGACAGTGCCGGGGCGTCGGCCGTTCGCCCGGGCGCTCCTCACCGCGGTTGGGCGGCGAGTCGTGATCGCTCTCGCTTGCCGAGCGGGTGGTATAGCATCGCCCAAACTGCCGAGCTACCAGATCGAGAGCCGTTCCCGCGGCGGCACGAACGACCTCACCTCCCTGCGACCTACGATGAGCCCACCGCGATGCCCATGACAGCCCAAGAGCGGGACGACCTGCTCCGCACCCTCTCACTCCGCTTCGAGAAGAACCCGCACCGCCATGAAGGGATCGCGTGGGCAGATGTACTCGCCCGGCTCGAAGCCAGCCCCTCCGCCCTGCGGTCGCTGGCGGAGATGGAAGCCACGGGCGGGGAACCCGATGTGATCGGACACGACGAGGCCACCGGCCACTTCCTCTGCTGTGACTGCTCCCCCGAGAGCCCGGCCGGGCGCAGGAGCCTCTGCTATGACCGCGAGGCGTGGACCTCCCGCAAGGAGAACAAGCCCGAGGGGAGCGCCGTCGAGAGGGCCGCGGCCATGGGTATCGAGCTGCTCGACGAGGAGCAGTACCGCGCCCTGCAGCGGCTCGGTGAATTCGACCGGAAGACCTCCAGCTGGATCGCGACGCCCCCGGACGTGCGCTCGCTCGGCGGGGCCCTCTTCTGCGATCGGCGCTATGGCAAGGTGTGGGTGTACCACAACGGCGCGGAGTCGTACTACGCAGCACGAGGCTTCCGCGGCCTGCTTCGCGTATGAGCCTCTCCCTGTGGACGATCCTCGGCGTGGGCGACGTGCGCGGCAGCTTCGAGTGGTACCAGTCGCTCCTCGGCCTGCCGCAGGCGGCTCCAGCCCATGACCACTTCGGTCAGATCCTGGATATGGATGGAACCGTCTTGCTCTGCCTCCATCAGTGGGGCGCGCACGAACATCCCTCCCTGATGAGCCCGGACTCGGCCGCACCGGGCAACGGCCTCCTCCTGTTCTTCCGCGTCGATGACTACGAGAGGGCTCTCGGAAGGGCCCGCACTCTCGTCGCGCGGTTCGAGGAGGAGCCCCATCTGAACCCGAACACTCGAACCATGGAGTTCTCACTCCGGGATCCGGACGGCTACTACGTGACGATCAGTGCAGTCGCTGCGCCCGAGTGAGGGGCGACGCGCGGCCCCGGGCTGCCTACGGTTCGGCCGCTGCGGGCGGCTCAGGCGCCGGGTGGAGGTCGCCCTCTCCTCCTGAGCAGCTGGTGTAGAGTCCCCTAGCGAGAGACGCAGTGAAGGCTGTTCAGTGCCATGACGGGAGCCTCCCGCTGGTGACCCAGCGTCGATCGCTCACCCCCTTGCTCGGAAAGAAGCCGTTCCCGATTCGAGGGCTGGAGCAATGAAGATTGTGGAAGTCACGCCGACGGAAGACTACATCCTGGTCATCAAGGCCGACAACGGGCAGACGGGCCAGTTCGATGTGCGGCCCTACCTCGAATCGGAAGCCTTCGCGCCACTCAAGAACTAAGGACGAGTTCGAGCGCATCCACAACGGCGGGTACTTCGTGGAATGGAGCTGCGGAGCTGACCTCTCTGCGGACACCATCGAGGCCAGGTGGGCGAGGGCCTCGGCTCCACAGGCCCGGTGAGCATCTCGGAGGACCCATGAGCTTCTTCCTACCCCTGTTGTTGGTGATGGCTGCCTCGGTCGCGGCGGAGCCCGAAGACCCCCTCGCTTCGTTCAGGTGGACCGTGGGCGACTATGCCCTGGTCGGCCGGGAGCCGGAACGGGGGGCGCTCTATGCCGGGCGGGCGACGATCGAGGTGTCCATGGGGCGCTTCAAGATGCTCCGGTGGCTCGAGAACGGCACCACGGCCACGCTCGAAGGGCGCGTGGAGATGGCCTCTCCTCCCGGAGACGTCCAGGTGCTGCGCTTCCGCGGGCCGGAGACCCGGCCTCGGACCTACACCTGCATGGCCGGGAGCGACCTCGACAACTACGCCCGCCTCACCTGCATCTGGACCTACGACGACAAAACCAGCCCCCGCGAACCAGGGCTCGAGGCCCTCTTCCCCACCGCGGTGTGGCCGGAGGCCCGGCAAGAGTGAACCGGGCAGGCATGAGAGCCTGCCCACGGGGCCTGCCGCTACGGGTGAAGGGGAGGAGGCGCCGTCACGCCTTCACCCAGCGCTCCACCGGCTGCGCCAGAAACTCCCCGAGCTCGATGCCGTCCCCGCCGATGAGGAGCTTGCTCGCCGGGCCGAAGGCGTCATCGAAGGCGGCGAGCCCCGGCCGGGTTTCCCGGGCACGCCCGCTCTTGACTTCGATGGCTGTCAGGCGCCGGCCCATCCTCACCACGAAGTCCACCTCGCGGTTGCCATCGCGCCAGTAGAACAGCTCGCAGTGCCCGGAGGCTGCCGCGTTCGCCAGGTGAGCCCCCACCGCCGATTCGACCAGCCGGCCCCACCGCTCGTGGTCCGCTCGCGCCTCCTCGAGCGTCAGCCCGGCTTGCGCCGTCATCAGGGCGGTGTTCAGGACCTGGAGCTTCGGGCTCGACCCCCGCTGGCGCACGGCCTGGCCCGCGAACTTCGGCAGTCCCACCAGCATCCCGGCCGCTGCCAGCAGCTCGAGGTAATGGGCGAGGGTGGTGGTGTTGCCCGCGTCCTGGAGCTGGCCGAGCATCTTGGTGTAGGAGAGCTCCTGGCCCGAGTACCGGCAGCCCAGCTCGAAGAGGCGGCGCAGCAGGGCCGGCTTGTCCACCCGGGTGAGCAGCAGCACGTCACGAGAGATCGTGGTCTCGATCAGCGAGTCCTTGAGGTAGCGGGCCCAACGCTCGGGCTCCTCGATCAAGGGCGCCGCCCCCGGGTAGCCGCCGTAGAACACGTACTGCTGCAGGCTCCAGCCAAATGCGCCGCGCATCTCGGCGTAAGACCAGTGGGGCAGGTGGATCACCTCGAAGCGCCCCGCGAGACTCTCCGTGAGGCCGCGCTGGAGCAGGAGGGGTGCCGAGCCGAGGAGCACGACGCGCAGGGCGAGCCTGGTGCGGGTGTCCTCATCCCACAGGCGCTTGACCGCCTCGGACCAGCCGGAGATCTTCTGGATCTCGTCGAGCACCAGCACGGCGCCGCCCTCCGACTCCGCGGCTTCGATCCGCGCCGCCTGCCACTGCTGCTCGATCCACTCCGGCCCGCGCAGGGTGGGCTCGTCCGCGCTGGCGATGCGGGTCGGCAGGCCGGCGGTCTCGGTGACCTGCTGCACCAGAGTCGTCTTGCCGACCTGCCGCGCCCCGGTCACCACCTGGAGGAAGCGGCGAGGCTCCCGAAGGCGCCGGGCGAGGATGGGGGCTTGGGAGCGGACGTGGTCCATGGGATTTACTCAGTACGCTGACTAATTTTACTCAGTACGCTGAGTAAATCTAGGGGGCCACTTCTCCGCCCGGCGCGCGGTGGCACCAGTCCGTCGAACCGGGCCGCTTCCACGCCGCGCTGGGTCACGATCTGCGGCCCGTCGGTCAGGCACGCATCGAGAAGCTCGCTGAACCGCGCTTGTGCTTCCTCTACCGGCCAGGTGCCCACGGGTGCCCTCCTGACAGTTGATTGGCGAGTCTACGCGGGACGCAGGGGGCAGTCATGGGCCTGCCCAAGCAGGCCGAGACCGTGATGCCGAGAAGGCTACCGCCTCTGACTTCCAGTTCTCATCCGGCCTCGCCGGCCAGGCACCCCTCACCACCTCCGTCCGGTCCCGGTTGGACGACGACCCCTAGCAGGAGCCGATCAGATCGCCTGCACCTCAAGGTGCCGGCTCTCCTGCCGCAACTGCGAGCACAGCGTCGGGCCGCGGCCGCTGGATGGCAGGGCGTTGTTGCGTTTACTTGTTGAGGAGCTGGTGTAGAATGTCTACAACTATCGTCATGGCAGGGACCACCAGGCTCTGGCACGGCTGGAACGCGACCAGGAGCGGTCACCGTCCCAATCACAGAACGCTGCCGAAGGATGGACCGCGACCACCGAAGTCCGAGCAGTAGCACTTCAAGTGCAGGCTATGGAAACTCTAGCCTGCGATGGTTGAGGCGCCAAGCGCGACGCAGAACGCGAAGGTGCAGGCCACTGAGCCCCAGGGTCCTCCAGATGAGCGAACACTCCGACAAACTCGGCTACGCCTCATGTCAATTCATCTTCGCTCGACGGTCTTCTCACTCCGCTCGGCTCTTTGAAGCGTAACTGGGACACCAAGGCAGTGAGCGCCGCAACGACGGAATCGAGCACCGGCGATGCTCGCTCAAGGGAGAACACAAATGGCACGAGGTTTCCTGCACGGCTTGGTTCAGATGCAGCGCGCCACCTTGCAGGCCGCTCGCGCAGCTGAGCGTGCGGCAGCCCGGCGAACGCGGGAAGCTGCTCGGGCCCGAAGAGATCTGGACCGGCAGACTGCCCTCGCCAACAAAGAGCATAAGCGCCGCTACCTGGAGATTCGCGAACAGGAGGCGGAGATGATGACCTCCCAGCTAGAGGAGCACGTCAACGCCCTCGAGCGTATTCTGGAGCACTCGCTGGGCGTGGATAACTACCTGAACCTGGATCTCCTCAAACGGAAGCTCGATACCCCTCGCTTTCAACCTGGTGCGCTCGGCACTGCAGCAGCGCGCCCTAGCGAGAACGACTTTCTGCCGACCCCGTTGAGCTTCGTCGATAAGCTAGTCCCAGGTGCAAGACGGCGCTTCGAGCACGCCCTGCAAGAGGGGCGCGAGCGATTCGGCGCCGCAGTTCGGGCATACGAAGAAGAGGAAGTTCGGCGACAGCTGCTGCTTGCCGAGGCTCGCGCCAGGCATGAGGCTCATCTGCAGCAACTCAGCGATGAAGTCGCAGAACAGCACCGGCAGATAGATAGCCTCAAAGCGGGTATCGCTGCTCATCACTCCGATGCTGTCGCGAGCTACTTCTCGCTTGTGCTCGAGCGGAGCACCTACCCGGATGGGTTTCCCCAGCACGCCAATATAGCCTATGTGCCGGAATCAAAGCAGCTTGTCGTTGAATACGATCTGCCCGCCTTCGACGTTGTGCCCGAGATCCTGGCTCACAAGTACAACAAATCCCGGGACTCGATCACCGAAGTGCGCCGTTCGGCGGTGGACAGACGCAGGATTTATGGCTCAGTTGTGGCTCAGACGGCACTTCGGACACTGCATGAGGTATTCGAAGCGGATAGGACCCGGGCTGTAGACACCGTCGTCTTGAACGGGCACGTCGACGCCATTGATGCGGCGACCGGAAGGCGCGCACGTCCATGCGTCGTTTCGGTTCGCACAACGCGGTCCGTCTTTGAGGAGCTGGAACTAGATCGCGTAGAGCCCGTCGCGTGCTTGCGGGCCCTGAACGCGTCCGTCTCAAAGAAGCCCGAGGAACTCCTTCCGGTCCGCCCGATCCTGGAGTTCAAAATGGTCGACGCAAGGTTCATCGAGGAAGCAGACGTCCTTTCCGAACTCGACAGTCGGCCAAACCTCATGGACCTTACTCCTTCGGAGTTCGAGTCCCTGATCACGAATCTGTTTGAGCGAATGGGACTTGAGACACGCCAGACCCAGGCTTCACGCGATGGCGGCGTGGACTGCGTCGCCTACGACCCGAGGCCTATCTTCGGTGGCAAGGTGGTGATCCAGGCCAAGCGCTACAAGAACACCGTCGGCGTCGGCGCCGTGCGCGACCTTTTCGGCACTCTCCAGAATGAAGGCGCATCGAAGGGGATTCTCGTCACGACCAGTGGCTACGGCAGGGCGGCCTTCGAGTTTGCAGCTGGGAAGCCCATTGAGCTACTAAGTGGCAGCAACTTACTCTACTTGCTCGCTGAGCACGCTGGCGTCGAGGCCAAGATCGTGCCGCCTGAGGACTGGCAGGATCCAACTCCTGAAAGCGGAGCGTAGGAACGCCCGAAATGGAACTCTGCACCGCCCCCAACGCGGTGCCACCGCCATCGGCGGCCACCGGTCGAAAGACGCCGAGCTGGGGCTCGGCGCTCCCAGGTGCGGAGTCCGGGGGGGCAGGAAGAGACCGGGATGGATCCCCGCTTTCGCGGGGATGACGGCAGGAGCGGTGGAGCCCCTTCTCGACAGGTGGAAAGGGCTGGGGTAGGCTCCGGCCCACTGGATTGGGGATTCCCGGTCGGCAACTGGCCTCGGCGGATGCGCCGGGGCCTTTTGTTTTGGACCAGCCCTTCCCCCGTTACGACGGCCGCTCGAGCGAGTGCCAGAGGTCTTCGAGGGCCTGGCCGAGGGAGAGCTCTTGGTGCCAGCCGAGGGCGGTGAGGCGGGCGTTGTCGCCGGTCAGGAGGGGGATGTCTGCGGGGCGGAAGCGCTCGGGGTCGATGGTCACTTCCGCCTCCACGCCGGCGATGCGGGTCAGCAGGTGCAGGGCCTCCTCGATCGACAGGGCCTGGCCGGAAGCGATGTTGTAGGCCTCTCCGGGAGCGCCCTTTTCGGCCAGCACCCGCAGGGCGCGGGCGCCGTCCGCGACGTGGAGGAAGTCCCGCCGCGGGGTGAGGTTGCCCACCTTGAGCTGGGGCTCGGCCTCCCCCGCCGCGATCGCCGCCAGCTGGCGGGCGAAGGCCGGCAGGGCGAAGGTGGCGGACTGGCCCGGGCCCACCAGGTTGAAGAGGCGCGCCACCACCCCTCCCTCGCGCACGGTGAGCCGTTCGGCCGCGGCCTTGGTCAGGGCGTAGGGGCTGGCCGGGGCCAGGGGCCGGTCCTCCTGGATCGGCTGCTCGTCCTCCGGCACCACGCCGTAGACCTCACCGCTCGAGGCCAGCACCACCCGGCGGCCGACCGCTGCCGCGAGCACGTTCTCCGTGCCCAGGACGTTGACCTGGAAGTACTCGGCGAGTTGCTGCCAGGAGGAGCCGACATGGGCCAGGCCCGCCAGGTGGATCACCACCTCCGGGTCCGCGCCCTCCAGGGCCGCGGCGAGCCCGGCGCGGTCCGCGAGATCCACCACCGGGCGCGCCACCCCGGCCGGCAGGCCGGCGTCCGGGCCCGCGAGGGCCGTCACCTCGTCGCCCGCGGCGACCAGGTGCGCCACCAGATGCGAGCCCACGAAGCCCGAGCCGCCGGTTAGGAGAACTCTCACTTGCGCTTGCGGGCGATCTCGGCCCGCCAGTAGTCGAGCAGGTCGGAGAGGGTCTGGGCGAAGGGGATGCGCGGCTCCCAGCCGGTATCCGCCCGGAACTTCGAGCTGTCCCCGAGCAGCACCTCGACGTCTGAAGGCCGCAGGCGGGCGGGGTCGGTCTCGACCGTCACCTCCACCTTGGCCAGGGCCAGGAGCTGATTCAGCATGTCGCGGATCACCACGCCCTGGCCGGTCGCGATGTTGTAGACCTCGCCGGGCTTGCCGCGGGTCACCGCCAGCCAGTAGGCGCGCACCATGTCGCGCACGTCGGTGAAGTCGCGCAGGGCGTCGAGGTTGCCCACGCGGATCACCGGCGGCGCGAGGCCGGCCTCGATGGTGGCGATCTGCTTGGCGAAGTTCGAGGTGACGAAGACCTCGCCGCGGCGGGGGCCGGTGTGGTTGAAACCGCGGGTGCGGATGGCCTTGATGCCATAGCTCTGGAAGTACTGGTAGGCGAGGTAGTCCTGGGCCACCTTGGAGACCGCGTAGGGCGACAGGGGCCGCAGCGGGTTGCTCTCCCGGATCGGCACCTCGTCCGGCAGCACCAGGCCGTACTGCTCGCTCGAGCAGGCGATCTGGATCACCGGGTCGAGCCCGAGGTTGCGGCAAGCCTCGAAGAGGTTGGTCTGGCCCACGACGTTGCCGGTCAGGGTGTCGGCCGGCGCCGTCCAGGACGACGGCACGAAGCTCTGGGCCGCCAGGTGGAAAACGTAATCCGGCCGCGCCCTCTCGAGGGCGGCGGCGACGCCGAAGTAGTCCCGCAGCTCGCATTCGACGAGCCGGATTTTGCCTTCGAGGTGCTCGATGTTGTCGCGGCGGCTGCGCCAGCGGTAGGTGCCGAAGACTTCGACGTCGGGGTGCTCGGCCAGCAGGTAGTCGGCCAGATGGGAGCCGGCGAAGCCGGTGATCCCGGTGATCAATGCTCTCATGCCAAATCCCTCCCTCAGATCTCCGATCCGAGGAGACGTTGCAGGTGCTCCGCGAGGCCCCAGCTCCAGGGCTCGACGCGCCGGCCGAGCAGGCTCTCGAGGCCCGAGACGTCGAGCACCGAGTAGGCGGGCCGGCGCGCCGGCCGCGGAAACTCGGCGGTCGCCACCGGCTGGACGACGAAGCCGGGCGCGAGGGCCTCGGCGATCGCCGTCGCCAGGCCGTGCCAGGAGACGGGGCCGCGGTTCTGATAGTGGAAGATCCCGGTGGCCTTCTTCGCTGCCAGGTCGAAGAGGGCGCGGGCGAGAAAACGGCTGTAGGTGGGGCCGCCGACCTGGTCGTCGACCACGCGCAGCGGGCCTTCGCCGCGCATCACCTTGCCGGCGATGGTGGCGACGAAGCTCGGCCCCCCGGGGCCGAAGAGCCAGCTGGTGCGCACCACGGCGGTGCGCTCCCAGGCCAGGGCCTGGCGCTCGCCCTCGAGCTTCGAGGCGCCGTAGACCGACACCGGACCGACGGGAGAATCCGGCCGGTAGGGCTCGCTCGCCTGGCCGTCGAAGACGTAGTCGGTCGAGACCTGGAGGAAGTGGGCCCCGGCGCTCGCGGCCGCCCGGGCGGCGTTGCCCGCCCCCTCGCCGTTGACGGCGAAGGCGTGCTCGCTCCGGGTCTCGCAGTCGTCCACCTTGGTGTAGGCGGCGCAGTTGATCACCACCTCCGGGCGGAAGGATGCCATCCACCCGGCGAGGGCCGAGGGCGAGGTGAGGTCCGCCACCTCACGGGGCAAGCCGAGCACGGGAAAGCCCCGGCGGCGCCCCTCCAGGGTCACCGCCTGCCCCAGCATGCCCGTGCCGCCCAGGACCAGCGTCCTCATGGGCGGCTCAGGGGATCCCCACTTCGGAGTTGTCCCCCAAGAGGAGGCGGTAGGCCTTGGGCTTCCAGTGGCTCCTGGCGACCTTGACGTTCTTGCCGATCAGGGAGCCGTCGATGCGCACCGGGATGTCCCGCAGCTCACTGCCGGCCAACACGATGGAATTCTCGATCTCGCAGTGGGAGATCACGCAGCCGTCGCCGATCGAGGTGTAGGGGCCGATGAAGGCGTGCTCGACCCTTGCCCCCTCGCCCAGCACCACCGGGCCGCGGATCACCGAGCCCTGGACGGTGACGCCGGCACCGATGGCCACCCGGCCCTCGATCGACGAGTCCGCCGCCACACCCTCGCCGCCGGAGCTCTCGAGCACGTCGAGCACGATGCGGTTGGCCTCCAGCATGTCGTCGAGCTTGCCGGTGTCCTTCCACCAGCCGCGCACCTTGTGCGGGTGGACGGTCAGGCCGCGATCGATCAGGTCCTGGATGGCGTCGGTGATCTCGAGCTCGCCGCGGGCCGAGGGCTTGATGCGCTTGACCGACTCGAAGATCGCCGAGTCGAACATGTAGACGCCGACCAAGGCCAGGTTGCTCTTGGGCTCCCGCGGCTTTTCCACCAGGCGCACCACGTGGCCATCCGCGGCCAGCTCGGCGACGCCGAACTGTTGCGGGTTGGGCACTTCGGCGAGCAGGATCTCGCTGTTGACGCCCAGCTCCCGGTACTCGTCGACCAGGCTGGTGATGCCGCCGGCGATCAGGTTATCGCCCAGGTACATCACGAAGGAGTCCTGGCCCAGGAAGGGCTCGGCAATCAGCACCGCATGGGCCAGGCCGAGGGGCGCCTCCTGCTCGATGTAGGTGACGCGGGCGCCGAAGCGGGAGCCGTCGCCCACGGCGGCGCGGATCTCGTCGCGGGTGTCGCCGACGATGATGCCGATCTCGGTGATGCCGGCGGCGACGATCGCCTCGATGGCGAAGAACAGCACCGGCTTGTTGGCCACCGGCACCAGCTGCTTGGCGGAGGTATAGGTCAGGGGCCGGAGGCGCGTGCCCTTGCCCCCGGCGAGGATCAAACCCTTCATTGGCTCTCTTCTACCGGATCAGTTGTCGTCGGCGGTGGAATCCCGGCTCGACAGGTCGAGGAAGGTGCCCACGTTCTTCAAGGTCAGCAGGAAGCGGAAATCCCGCTCCTTCTCCTCCCGCGTGGAGCGCAGGGTGCGCAGCTCCCGCACCGAGAGCTGGAAGCCGAAGCACTGGGAGAGGTAGGAGAGCCCGTACTGCTGCTGCTGGATCTGGCTCGCCTCCTGGAGGACGCCTTCGGCGTCGCGGAAGGTCGAGGGGTTCAGGTTCAAGGTCAGCTGAGCTTGGAACTGGAGCTTGTTGGGGATGGCGTTCCAGACCGAGGTGAAGCGCACCTGGTCCTCCTCGCGCTCGCCGTCCACGGCACGACGGCGAGTCAGCCAGGTCACCTCGGCGAAGGAGGCCTTGAAGCCGTAGCCGGCGGTCACCGTCTGCTGGGTGAGCACGCTCGCCTGGGTGTTGTAGGAGGCCTGGTAGCGCAGGCGGGTGCCCCCGCCCGGCTCGAAGCGCAGCAGGGCGGTGACCGGCCCCCAGGGATCCCGCTCGCCTTGGAAGACCGACAGCGGCACGTCCGCGTCGAAGCTGTAGTTGCGGGCCAGCTCGAGGGAGAGGATCTCGCGCGCGCCGCCCTTGCCGCTGGCCGGCTTGCCGAGCAGGCGGTTGACCAGGGCGACGCGGCCGATGTTGGTGGCGGCCGTGAAGTCCACCTCGTTGAAGAACGGCACCCGCCCGGCATCGTCCTGGTCGACCTCGCCGACGAAGGCGTAGGTGAAGCGGGGCTCGATGATGTGCTTGAGCTTGCCCCAGGAGCCCACGCCGTCGAAGATGCGCGAGAAGGAAGGGCCGATGATCTCCGCCGAGGCGGTGGGGATGGCGCGGGTCAAGCTCTCGCCCACGAACTGCTGGGGGCCGCTGCCGCAGGGCTGCTCGCCTTCGCTGCCGGGTCGGCAGACCGAGTCGCTCCACCAGGTGTAGCGACCGCCGGCGTTGACGGACAGGGCCAGCCAGGGGAACGCCTTGACCGGCAGCTTCAAGTTGGGCGAAAGGTCGAAGCGGCCGTAGCTCGAGGCGTAGGTGTCCGAGCGCTCGATGTCGAGGTAGGACAGCGTCGAGTCGACGTCGAGGTAGAGCGGGACCTTGCCCAGGCGCAGGGGGCGCAGGCGGTAGCCGATCTCGGGCAGGCGCCGCTGCTTGACCACGTTGCCCACGCCAAGCAGGGTCTGGCGATCGTCGAGCACCAGGTTGAGCGAGTGCGAGCCCCAGTTGCCGGTGGCGTAGCCTCGCGAGTAGATGGCGCGCAGGCTGCTGCGATCGAGGTTGCGCTCGAAGTCGCGGGTGTAGTCGAAGTCCGAGTAGTTGCGGTACGAGATCGCCCCCTTCATGCCGAAGGGCAGGCGGTCGGCGACGTGATCGAGGGAGAGCTTCCAGCGCGTCTCGGAGAGGGTCTCGCCGCTGGCGGACGGGTCGGGCAGGAGGCTCGCGTCGGGGTCACGCAGGAAGTAGGCCGAAAGCTCGCCCCGGCTGCCCTCGGTGGGCGCCCAGCGCAGCTCGCCGCCCAGGCCGTAGAAGCCCGAATTGGAGAAGACGTCGGCGTAGACCGTGGTGTCGTAGCTCCTGCCCAGGGTCTGGAAGTAGGCGAGCGAGAGGGAGGCCCCCCGCCGCGTGGTGTAGCCGGGCTGGGGGATCAGGAAGCCGGAGGCCCGGTCCTGCTTGGCCGGCCAGATCAGCCGCGGCAGGTAGATCACGGGCAGGTTCTTGACCCGCATCGAAGCGCCTCGCAGATGGGCGTAACCCTCCATCTCGATGCGTGCCCGCTTGACCGCGAAGCTCCAGTCCGGGGTCGGGTCGGTGCAGGCGGTGACCGTGCCGTTCTCGATGGTGTAAATGTTCTCGGCCACCTTGGCCAGCTCGGTGCCCTTGAAGTAGAGCTCCGGCGAGACCGAGGCCGTGGCATCGTGCAGCACGCCGGTCTTGGTCTCGAGATCGTAGGTGGCGATGGTGCCGGTCAAGCGATTCGGGCCCTGGTCGATGACCACGTCGCCCTGGGCGATCACGACCTTGGTCTCGAGGTTGACCTCGATCTCCTGGGCCTTGAGCACCAGGTCCTTGTAGCGCAGCTCGACGCCGCCGGTGAGCCGCGCCTTCTTGTCCGGCTCGAGCTCCAGGCGGCCGGCGGTACCGGCGGCCACGCCGCCCCCCTTGTCCTCCGGGAAGGGCAGCTGGAAGGCGGTGCGCTCGGCCGGCGGCGGCGCCGGG
Source organism: Thermoanaerobaculia bacterium (assembly GCA_036274895.1). Taxonomy (GTDB): domain Bacteria; phylum Acidobacteriota; class Thermoanaerobaculia; order Multivoradales; family SZUA-115; genus CALMKX01. The sequence continues at coordinate 231,266 of DASUEU010000037.1, forward strand.
GCGACCGGTTGCGCCGGTGGCGGTGTGGCCGCCGGGGGCGTCTGCTGGCCGAGGGCCGGCGCGGCCAGCAGGAGGCAGAGGGCCAGCGGCCTACGCATAGCGCTCCACGATCATCGCCGTCGCCTCTCCCCCGCCCAGGCAGATGGCGGCACAGCCGTAGCGGCCGCCGCGCTCGGCGAGGGCGGCGAGCAGGGTGACCAGGATGCGGGCTCCCGAGCAGCCGATGGGATGACCGAGGGCCACGGCCCCGCCCCGGACGTTGACCTTCTCGTGGGCCAGGCCGAGCTCGCGCAGGTAGGCGAGGGCGACCACCGCGAAGGCCTCGTTGACCTCGAAGAGGTCGATGTCGCCGAGCGACAGGCCGGCACGAGCCAGGACGTTCTTGGTTGCGCCGATCGGCGCGGTGGTGAACCACTCCGGCTCCTGGGCGGCCGTGGCGTGGGCGACGATGCGGCCGAGGGGCGAGAGGCCCCGGCGCTTCGCCTCGCTCGCGGTGGTGAGCACCAGGGCGGCGGCACCGTCGTTGAGCTTGCTCGCGTTGGCGGCGGTGATGGTGCCGCCTTCCTGGAAGGAGGGCTTCAAGCCGGGCATCTTCTCGAGGTCGACGCGGAAGGGCTCCTCGTCCTGGTCGACCACCACCGGCGGCCCTTTGCGCTTGGGGATCTCGACCGGCACGATCTCCTCCCGGAAGCGCCCGGACTCCGCGGCCTCGCGGGCGCGGCGGTAGCTCTCCACCGAGTAGGCGTCCTGCTCCTCCCGGCTGATGCCGAAATGGCTGGCGCAGGTCTCGCCACAATTGCCCATGTGCTTGTCGCCGTAGGGATCCCACAGGCCGTCGTGGATCATCGAGTCGATCAGCTTGCCGTGACCCAGGCGGTAGCCGTCGCGCAGGCCCGGCGCGAGGTAGGGAGCGTTCGACATGCTCTCCATGCCGCCGGCCGCCACGATGCCGTAGTCGCCGGCGCGCAGGTCGTTGGCGGCGATCATCACCGCCTTCATCCCCGAGCCACAGACCTTGTTGACAGTGACCGCGCCGGTTGCCGGGGGGCAGCCGGCGCCGAGGGCGGCCTGGCGGGCCGGAGCCTGGCCGATGCCCGCGGTCAGCACGCAGCCGAGGTAGACCTGCTCGAGGTCCCCGGGGGCGAGACCAGCCCTCTCGAGGGCTCCGGCGACGGCCCGGGCGCCGAGCTTGGGGGCGGGGAGCGCAGCAAAGGCCCCTTGAAAGGCACCGATCGGCGTGCGAGCGGCGCCTACGATCACGATGTCATCCATGACGTCTCCTGCTGGGTGGTCCGCCGCATCCGGGCGCGAGAAGGACAGGATGCTAGCACAGGGGTTCCGGCCCGCAGTGGGCGCGTCGAGGCGCGCTCCCGTGCTGCTCGCCCCTGACCTCTGACGGGGTGGCTCCGCTGCTTTGAGCGATCTCGACGCGCCTTCCGCTCCCGTAGAATGCCCCCCGTGAAGGCCCTCGGCATCGACTTCGGCGAACGGCGCATCGGCCTCGCGATCTCCGACGCGGAGGGCCGCTTCGCCCTGCCTCTCTTGACCTTCGAGCGCAAGGACGACCGCCAGGCCGCGGACCGCATCGCCGCCATCGCCCGCGAGGAGGAGGTCGAGTTGCTGGTGCTCGGCGAGCCCCGGGGCGCCGGCGGCGTGCGGGGCGGGGCGGCCGAGAGAGTCGGACGCTTCGGCCAACGCCTGGCCGAGCTCACCGGCCTCACCCTCGAGCTGGTCGACGAGACCCTGACCACCCGCGAGGCCGCCCGGCGCCTCTCCGAGGCCGGCGTGGACCTGCGCCGCCACCCCGAGCGGCTCGACGCGGTGGCGGCACAGATCGTGCTCGAAGAGGGCCTCGCCCGCCGCCAACCGCGCGACCCCGGGAGCCACTCTTGATCCGCACCATGAGCCCGAGCCGACCCCGCCCTCCCTTCTGGCGCCGCCTGCTGTTCTCGAAAGTCGCCCTCGCCGGGCTCTCGCTCAAGGTCCTCTCTTCCCTCTGGCTGTGGTTCGGCCTGTTCCAGCCCCATCAGGAGTTCCCGGGCGACGAGCTCTCGGTGCGCATCGACCCCGGCAGCACGGTGCGCCAGATCCTCGGCCGGCTGGACCGCGAGGGCGTGATCGCCAATGCCCTGCTGGCCCGGGCCTACCACCGCCTGGTGCTCGGCGCTCCACCGCTCAAGGCCGGCACCTACACCTTCGCCGGCCCCTCGAACGCCCCGCAGGTGCTCTCGAAGCTGGTGGCCGGGGAGGTCGAGCAGCGTTTCGTCACGATCGTCGAGGGTCTCACCCACTGGGAGGTCGCTGACCACCTCGCCCGCCAGGGCTTCGGCGAGCGGGAGGCCCTGCTGGCGGCGATGCGGGCCCCGGGCCTGATCGCCGACCTCGACCCCGCTGCCAGCAACCTCGAGGGCTACCTCTTCCCGGACACCTACCAGCTCGCTCCCGGCATCCCCGAGACCGAGGTGGTGGCGGCGATGGTGGCGACCTTCCGCGCCCGCTGGCAGGAGACCGTGGTCCCCTTGCTCGGCGGCCCGGGCGCCCCCTCGGTGCGCGAAGTGGTCACCCTGGCCTCGATCGTCGAGGAGGAGGCCAAAGCCGCCGAGGAGAGGCCTGTCATCGCCGGCGTCTACCGCAATCGGCTGCGCCTCGGCATGGGGCTCTACGCCGATCCGACGGTGATCTACGCCCTGCGCCTGGCCGGCCGTTGGGACGGCGACATCCGCCGCGCCGACCTCGCCATGGACTCGCCCTACAACACCTATCGCGTGGCCGGGCTGCCGCCCGGGCCGATCGCCTCTCCCGGCCTCGCCAGCCTCGCCGCCGCCGCTCAGCCGGCCGAGGTGCCCTACCTCTACTTCGTCAGCAGGAACGACGGCACCCACGTTTTCGCCCAGACCCTGGCCGAGCACAACGCCAACGTGGAGCGCTGGCAGCGGCGCTATTTCCGCGAGCGGGCGGCCGCCGGGGCAGCGTCGCGTTAGGGCAAAGCAAGGCAAAGCGAAACGAGCATTTGACAGCCACAAAGGCCGTGCGGTAACAAGGCCCTCCATCCCGTCTCGAGGAGGTTCCCATGGCGGCTCGCGAACAGTTCGGCGACTACGTGCTCCTGAAGAAGCTCTTCGAGGACAGTCTCGGGGAGACCTTCCGCGCCGGCAAGGCCGGCAAGCAGGGCTTGGAGCAGGTGGTCCTGCTCCGGGTCTTGAACGGCCGCGACCTCGACGCCCAGGCTTTTTGGGGCAAGGTGGCGGACCGGCGACCCCTCCACGACGTGCTCAAGAGCCCCAACGTGGGCAGCGGCGTGGACCTCTCCCGCATGCGCGGGGTGCCGTACGTGGCCTACGAGTACATTTCCGGCAAGAGCCTGGGCAATCTCATGGTCCAGGCCGAGCGGGAGCATTCGCCGATCCCCACCGATCTCGCTCTGTTCATCGCCGACCGCATCGCCCTGGGCCTCGCGGTGGGCTATGAGAACCGCTTCCACGAAGACCGGATCCTCCACGGCTTCCTGATGCCCAACCTGGTGATGCTGTCCAACGAGGGGGAGATCCGGGTCCTCGGCTTCGAGGTCGCGCCCGGCCTGCGCGCCGGCATGGCGGCCTCGGCCGTGGCGGCGGACGTCACGCCCTACCTCTCCCCGGAAGCCCTCGGGGGCGCCCCGATCTCGAAGACGGACGACATCTACTCTCTCGGGGCCATCCTCTTCGAGCTGCTCACGGGGCGGCGGCCCCAGGGCGGTGGCGCGGCAGTGGCGCAGGTGGATGGCGCCACCCTGGCGGCCGACGCCATGCCGATCCCGCCGGAGCTGGTCACCCTCTTGAAGCGCAGCCTCGGCCCCGCGGCCCAGCGGGTGCCGGACGTGGTGTCCTGGCACAAGGCCCTGGCCAAGATCATGGTCGACCGGCACTACCAGCCGACCACCTTCAACCTCGCCTTCTTCATGCACACCCTCTTCCGCGACGAGATCGACCGGGAGAGCAAGGAGATCGAGGTCGAGAAGACGGTCACGGTGGCCGCCAAGCAGGTGGTGCCGCCCGCGGCGGTGCCCAGCGCCGATCGTTCCGGGGGAGCCACCAAGCCGCAGGCCCCGGTCTTTTCCACCTACAGCAGCACCTCGGAGGCCGCATCTTCAGCCCCCGGCAACAAGAAGGGCCTGATCATCGGCATCGCCGCCGGCGGTGCCGTGGTGGTGGCAGGCGTGCTCTACCTGCTGCTCTCCGGTGGCGGCTCGAAGCCGCAAGAGAACTTGCCGCAGACCGACGCCACGATCACCATCCCGGCCAGCGCGAGCACGGCGGAGCACGCCACGTCCATGACCCCGGACGAGATCAAGGCGCAGCTCGACAAGATGCTCGAGGAACGTACGGCGGCGATGGAGAAGAACCTCAAGACCCAGTACGACTCGAAGATCTCGGAGCTGCAAAAGGCCCTCACCGACGCCCAGAAGACCGGCGCCACCCGGGTGGCCGTGCCCGCCACCGCCGCCCCACCGCCCACCACCACGGCCGAGAAGCCGGCGCCCACCGGCGGCGCCTCCGAGCCGGCCCCGGCGGCCACCACCCCGAGCCAGCCCGCCGCCTCCACCTCGGAGCCGGCGGCCACTTCGGGCACCACAGCGTCCGCGCCCGCCGAGGAGCCACGGCCGGTCGAGCCCGCCCCGGCGCCGGTGCAGGCCCCGGCGACCACCTCCACCACCCGGGCACAGTCGGTGCGGGTGGGTGACTTGGTGGAGGCCGGCCCGGGCGTCACCCCGCCCAAGCTGGCCAGCCGCCTCGAGCCCCGCTATCCGCCCACGGCGCGAAACTTCAACAAGAGCGCCACGGTGAACGTGCGCGCCCTGGTGGACGAGAACGGCCGGGTGGAGCGCGCCGAAGTCTCCGGCGCCAAGGCCGGCTACGGCTTCGACGACGCCGCCCTGGCAGCGGCCAGGAGCGCCCGCTTCGACCCCGCGACCAAGGGCGGAGTGCGGGTGAAGATGTGGACCTTGCTGCGGATCACCTTCCAGCCGTAGGAGAGACCGGGCATGAGCAGCGTCGACCAGGCGATCGAAACCCAGCTCAAGAACATCCAGAGCCGCACCGGCAAGTCCCTCGAGGAGCTGTATGCCCTGGTTCGAGCGAGCGGGCTCACCAAGCACGGTGAGATCCGCGACCTGCTCAAGCGGGATCTCGGCATGGGCCACGGTGACGCCAACACGGTCGTGCACTGCTACCTGAAGGCCGCCGCCGAGGCGGCCGCTCCGGCTGGCGAGGCGCCGGCCGGGGACGTGCTCGACGAGATCTACGCCGGCCCCAAGGCCCCCCTGCGCCCCATCCACGACAAGCTGATGACGGCCATCGACGCCTTCGGCCCCTTCGAGGTCGCCCCCAAGAAGGGCTACGTCAGCCTGCGGCGCAAGAAGCAGTTCGCCATGATCGGACCGGCCACCAAGACCCGGGTGGAGGTGGGCCTCAACATGAAGGGGGTCGAAGGCACGGCGAGGCTCCTCGCCCAGCCCCCGGGCGGCATGTGCCAGTACAAGGTGAACGTCACCGACGCCGGCGAGGTCGACGGGGAGCTGATCGCCTGGATCCGCCAGGCCTACGACGGCGCGGGCTAGGGCACAGGTCCGATGAGCCCAGCGGGAGAGTGACCTCCACGGCCATCTGCGAGGCAATGAATTGCCTCGCTACCCATGAACGTCCCTGACGGGACGGGGGAGATCCCTCGGCTCTGGGCCTTCGGCCCTGCGCTCGGGATGACAGCGGGAGGATCTGGGGCAACCAGCCCGTTGTCATCCCGACCGGAGCCTGCGCAACAGGCGCAGCGGAGGGATCTCTTCGTCTCTCGTCCCGGAGGGACGTTCATGGGTAGCGAGAGATTTCAATCGCTCGTGGGGAACGGCCGTCGCCGGGCTCTCGCGTGAGATCTCAGTCCCTCGCTACCCGCAGGGCCGCCAGCTCCGCCTGCAGGGCGGCCACCGTCTCTTCGAGCTGGCTCACCCTGTCGGCGAGGCTTGCTCCGGCTGGGGGCCGCGCTGCCGCCGGCAGGCTCGGAGCCGCCGCGAGGGGCGGGGCGTCCTCCTCGCCCAGCAGATGCATCCAGCGGCTCTCCCGCTGGCCGGGCTGGCGCGGCAGCTCCCGGGTCAAGGGATCATCCTGCGCGGCCAGCCCGCCGAGAGTGGCCTCGACCACTGCCACCGAACCGAAATCGTGCAGGCGCTCGCTGCGGGTGCGCAGCTCGCCCGGGGTCTGGGCGCCACGCAGAAAGAGCAGGGTGATCAGGGCCTTGACCGCCGGGGTGAGGCCCAGGCGGCGGTCGAGCAGGTGCTCCCAGCGCTCGGTGCGAGCCCCCTCGGTGCGCCACACCAGGGCCTCCGCCTTGAGGCGCTTCAAGGCGGCCAGGATCTCCTCCTCGTCGAGGGAGGTTACCGGCTCGCGGTTGCTCCTCTGGTTGCAGGCTGCGAGCAGGGTGTTGACCGTGAGGGGGTACTGCTCGGGGGTGGTCACCTGTTTCTCGAGCAAGGCTCCCAGCACCCGCACTTCCACCGCGTCGAGCCGCCGGATCCGGGCCATGTCGCTAGCCTCCCTGGCGGGAGGATAGCAGCCGACCCGGACCGGCGGAGAGCCCTACTCCACGATCTCCAACGCCCCGATGTCCTCGCTCACGTCGATACCGAGAGCGGAGAGGTCGAGCCGCAGGGTGAAGGTGCCGGACGTGGTGCTGCCGAAGGTGCCGCTGAACTCGGCCACGTCCTCGTTGTCGCCGCTGGCACCGGTGACGGTGAACAGGCCGAGGGTCGAGAACAGCAGGTTGCCGCCTGAGGTCAACGCTGCACCGTCGATGTCCTCGCTGCTGGCATCGGTGAGCCCAACGTCGCTGCCGTCGAAGTGCAGCGCGAAGCTGCCCGTGGTCACGTCACCCAGGGTGCCGGTGAAGATCAGCAGGTCGGTGTCCGCACCCGAAGCGCCGGTGGCGGCCACCGTGCCGAGGGTCGAGATGATCAACCGGCCGTCGGCCGCCAGGGCGATCGCGTCGACGTCCTCGTTGTTGGTGGTCAACCCGACGTCGCTGCCGTCGAAATACATGCTGAAGGTGCCGGCGGTGTTGGCGCCGAGCGAGGTCGGAGTGAAGCGCACGATGTCCGAGTCGTCGACCGAGATCCCGCTGATCGTGGCCGCCGCCGTGAAGCTGAGCAGCAGGTCGCCCGAGGGATGGATCGCCAGGCCATCGAGCACCAGGCCGCCGAGCCCCACGTCGCTGCCGTCGAACTCGAGAGCCCACAGGCCGGTGGTCTGGTCGTAGGAGACGACGTCCTCGTTGGCCGCCGTGCCCACGCCCGGCACCGTGGTGTTGGTGGTGAACGACATCCAGATATCCGGGCCGCTACCGACCGGCGGGTTGATGGTGACGGTGATGGCATCGGAGTCGGGCAGACCGCCACTGTCTGTGACCGAAGCCGTGATGGTGTGGGTGCCGACCGACAGGGTGCTGGTCGAGAACGAGCCGCCGGAGCCGATGGCGCCGTTGATGCTCGAGGTCCAGGCCAGGCCCGCCGTCAGGCTGCCGTCCTCGGCGTCCGTGGCCGTGCCGGTGAAGTTGACGCTGGTGCCCTGGGTGAAGCTCGAACCGGTCGCCGGCGCCGTGATGGTGACCACCGGCGGGGTGTTGCCGCCACCGGCGGGCTTGACCGCGAAGACCAGGTCGTCATGGTCGTCGAAGGTGCCGGCGCTGCACGGGCTGGCCGCGCCCTGGTAGCGGAAGTTCGCCCGCACCGCCTGGAGGGTGCCGGTGGGCAGGGTGTAGGTGGTGGAAAGCACCTGCTGGCCGGGGCTGCCGGGCACCAGGGTGGTCAAGTAGACCCAGGTCGGGCTGTTGGCGTTGGCCGCGTAGTAGAGGTCCAGCGCGTCCGAGGACGGCGTGGTCCAGGCCCACACGGTGGCGTCGATGCGCGCCGTGGCTCCCTCGGTCAGGTCCGAGAAGTTGACCGAGGAGACCATGATGCGATCGTTCGACTCGTCACTGTGGAAGGCGCCGGCGGTGCCGTCCACGCAGGTGTCGATGGTGTTGGGCTGGTTCGGCTCCGGGCCCAGGGCGGCGCGGCCGACGAGCAGCGCCACGGAGTCACAGGAGCTGCCGGCGATGGCACAGGACGGCGCGCCGAGGCCAGAGTTGTAGACCGCCGTCTGCGGGCCGTTGCTGTTGGGGTCGACGACGTGGACGGTGATCGAGGCGGCCCCGGGGGCGCCGCCGCTGTCGGTCACCGAAGCGGTGATCAGGTGGCTGCCGAGGCTCAGAGCGGAGGTGCTGAACGAGGCCCCGCTGCCGATGGCGCCGTTGAGCGAGGAGGTCCACGACAGGTTCGCGGAGATGTTGCCGTCCTGGATGTCGGTGGCGGTGCCGGCGAAGCCGATCGAAGTGCCGACGTCGAAGGAGGCGCCGTTGGCCGGCGCGGTGATGGTCACCACCGGCGGATTGTTCACCGGGCCGCCGCAGCTCGGCATCTTGAAGGTGCCGACGCGGGTGCGCCAGGTGGCGCTGCTGGTCACCGCCAGGTACTCGGTGGTGAACCAGAAGGTGCAGTCATCGGCCGGGTCGAGCTCCATCGAGGAGTAGTCGCCCCAGCGGGCCGCGCTGTGGGTCTGCGAGCCGGTGCCCGCGAAGAGCTGGACCTCGGCCTGGAGGGTGTTGAGGGGGTCCGTGGCGTCACGGGTGGCGTAGTAGAGCGACGGGAAGTTCGAGCCGTCGCCGCGGCTGTAGCCCAGGGCGATGTTGCCCTGGCCGTCCATGGCGATCGAGGGCATCCAGCGGTGGATGGCGTCCGGCGAGTGGGTGCCCTGCTGGAAGAGGCTCCAGCCGCTGCCGGTGTTGCGCAGCTCGAACCAGCGTGGCGCCGCGCGGTTGCCGGTCGAGTTGACGTCGACCGTCCAGCTGCCGACCAGGGTCTCGTGGCTGCCGAAGTTGCGATAGACCAGCCGCTGCATCGGCCACCAGGAGGCGCTGTCGATGCCCTGCGCCGTGCCGGGCTGCGGGATGCAGTTCGAGACGAAGAAGCCGCACACCGTCCAGTTGAAGTTGGCCAGGCCCTGGGCCGGGGTGATCGAGTTGACCAGGGTGAGGGTGGTGTTGGCCGGGGTGGTCCAGTCGACGTCGAACTGGTAGATGTCGATGCTGTCCGCCGGCGGGCTGCTGAAGTAGGGCTCGCCGCCGTCCCGGAAGGTGTAGAGGATGCCCGGTGCGCTGGCGGCAGGACCCACCGGCCCGTCAGCGTCGGCGGGCATCATCAGGTTGACGAAGCTCTGGAAGAACTGCATCGGCCGGGCGGCGAGGCCGGCGAGCATGCGCTCGCGATCGACGGCGAAAACGTCGTACTGGCCCTGGAAGCCGGAGTTGGTGCCGAAGAAGTAGGCGTTGTTGTTGGCGGCCGGCCAGGTGCCGACCTTGTAGTAGTCGGGGAAGCGGGGCGTGACCACCTCGTAGAGGAAGTAGGCGCCGGTCGGGTCGGGGGTCTGGGAGACCGCGAAGCAGACCGACTGGTGACCGGCCGCCACGGCGAACTGGCTCAAGACGAAGCGGTCCGCCTGGCGGTCATAGAGGAAGATCGCATCGCCGCTGTTGTCGGTCTGGCAGGGACCGCCGAAGCCGGCCCAGAGGGTGTTGGTGTTCGAAGGGCCGGTCAGCCGAGTGCCGAACTTGTTGTAGACCGAGAAGGCCAGGTTGACCACCTGGACGTAGTGGTTGGGGCCGACGGCGGCCTCGGTGTCCGGCGGCAGCACGCCGCTGACGTTGTTGACGCCCTCGAAGCTCAAGATCGGCGCCGGGGTGAGCCCTGGAGCGGCCGACTCGGCCAGGTAGTCGTCGATCTTGGGCGCGCCGGTGCCGAAACGGTTGCCCTGGACGTCGAAGAGGGCCTCGTGCCGGGGCGGGTTGATCTCCTTGCCTTCCTTCGGAACCCCGCGCTCCTCGGCCTTGGGCAGCTCGCGGACCGCGCGGCTCAGCCGGGGGCCGATGATCGGCAGGGTGTAGGGCCGGGTCCAGACGGAGCCCTCGGCGATCGGCACCTGGCTGTGCGTTCCCCGGGGGGCCAGGCGGCCGGACTGGATGGCCGTGGCGCCGCCGCGCTTCTCGTAGCCCTTCCAGTGCTCCTCCTCGTCCTGCTCGGCCCGCAGGCCGGCGGCGACTAGGCGGGACTTGAGGGAGTGGCCCGCGGGCAAGATGCCCAGCCGGGGCTCGAAGGGAGTGCCGTCCACCGACACTTCCATCTCGACCTGGGGATGCTTGGCGAACATGGCTTCGAGAGAGCGGTAGGCCGCCTGGCCCACCGGCTCGCCCGTGCCCAGTTCGACCTGGAACGAGCCCGCCGTGACGGTCACGGCCGGGATGGCCTCGGCGAAGAGCTCCGCGCCGGCCGGATCGAAGTAGCGGAAGCTGAGGTCGTGGGTGCCCGAGAGGGGCTGCCCGGCGGCGTCGAGGGACTCGCCCCGGAACGTCACGGTGCGGGGAAAGTCGGCAGCCGCGAGCGGCCCCGCCGCGAGCAGCACGGCGGCGAGGAGCAGCCACGCCCCTCTCGATCTCGAGCTCGTCCAAGTCGATTGCATCCGAAGGCTCCTTTCAGGAGGAAGTCAGGGGCAACGGAGCGCCACCACCCGAGAAAGGGCGGCCCGCTCCGGCTCAACGCGGATCGGCTGGGGGCACTGTGGCGTGCGTGGTGTTCGTAAAGAGGGTGCACATCGCCCGGGTTTTCGGGACAGATATGCGGAATCGCGCATGGTAACCAGAGCGTGAGATCTGGCCTCCCCCCCGCTTCAGGTGGGCCGGCACTGCCCCCCGGGGGGGAGCGGAGCGGCGGTTGGGGAGGGAAGCTGGCCGCGTGAGGGCTCCCTGATGAGAAAGCCTCTCGCTCGCTCGCTGCTCTTGACCCTGGCCGGTTTCGTGTGGGTCGTCGGTCTTTCCTGCCGGTACATCGCGGACTTCCCCGACCCCCCGAGGCCGATCCGTCACGAGGTCCGTTGCACCGCCCAGGTGATCAACGACGCCGGTTGGGTGGAAGCCGTGGCTTCCGACGACGCCGATCTCTGCACAGCCCTGGGCGGCTGCCGGCGGTTGTTCAACTTCTGCGAGTATGGCGGCGCCAGTGCCGCGGACCCGGCCGTGCTGCACGCCGAGTGGCAGCGGGTGATCGCCGAGGCCGTGGGCACCGGCACCTTCCGCGGCCAGCCCGGCCCCTGGTGCGTCTCCGGCGCCCGCTGCGAGGAGATCGCCACTTTCGAAGGCGACGAAGCGGAGCTGCCGGCCTGCGCGGCCTCGGTGGGCGTGGCCTTCGCCGAGTGCGCCGCCGATGCCGGCTGCCTCGCCGTCTCGCAGGGGTCGATCGACTTCGGCGAGCAGGGGACGGGCAGCACCGGCGCCGCTCGCTTCGTCGAGGTCAGCAACGCCTGCCCGGAGGCGATCCAGCTCGCCGCCGACGGGCGCATCACCTGTGACGACAGCCGCCAGTGCCGGGCCTGCGAGCCCGGGGATTCCGAGTGCGTGCCGGACTTCCGGGTGGCCACCGACTGCCTGCCCCTCCCGGGTGAGGAGAGCCGCACTCTCGACGGCACCCTCTCGCCCGATCCTCGCACCCGGCGCTGCTCGCTCGGGCTCGAGCTCCAGCCGCAGGAGCGCGGCACCCGCCGGGCACGCAAGGTCCTCGCGACCGAGGGCGGCGAGACGCTCTCGGTCCACCTCCAGGGGGTGGGCGTGGGCGGCACCTCGCAGCTCACCGGCCCCACCGAGATCTGCCGGGACTCGAGCTTCTTGATCGCCGATCCGCCCTGCACCCGCCCCGGGGACAACCTCCACCTCGAGCTCGCCAACCTGGGGCCCACGGGGGCCCTGCGCATCGACGACGTCCAGCTGCCGGAGGGCACGGGCTTCTACCTCGTCCAGACCTATCGCACCGCCGAGGGCAGCGACGAGGAGATCGCCACCCCGCTGCCCCACCTGCTGTCCCAGAGCCAGGTCTTCCACGTCATCGTGCGCTGGTGCGCCAACCGCTCGCCGGGCGCCGGCGCCCTCGACGAAGCCGTCAACCTGGTGATCTCCACCGACGACCCGGTGAACGGGCCTTCCTCCACGGTCCTGCTCCGGTGGTCGGCCACGGGGTGCTCATGAACCGCTCACCGCTCGCCCTCCTCGCCCTGCTCTGCTTGACTCTGGCAGCCTGCCGGCCGACCCGCGAAGCGCGCCAGGCCGAGCACTACCGAGTCGCGGGCACCGCCACTCTCGAGGTCGAGGGCGAGCTGACGCTCTCGGGCCGCTTCGAGGCCCGCTACGCCCTGGGGGATGCCGTGCGCGTCGGCAGCGAGAGGGTGCGCGAGCTGCGCATCTCCCCGCTGCGCACCTGGCTGGACGACCACGACGTGGTGATCCCCCGGATCGGGCGCGACCGGGTGCTGCCCCTGCGCTGCACCGAGCTGGCCAGCAACGGCCCGATGGCCGGGCTGGTCGACGCGCGGGGCGGGCTGGTGGTGCCGGCCGGGGCGGCCTCGGTCTTCGGCCTCGCCTTCGAGCGGCGCGCCGAGAGCGGCGGCTGCCCGGGGGCGGGGAGGATCCTCTCCTTCCGCGGCAGCAGCGACCGGGCCATCACCGGCCGGCACGACCCGGCGGGCAACCGCTTCGAGGTGGAAGGGCGCTTCGAGGTGACGATCGACGAGGAGGAGTACCACGGCCGGCTCACCCTGGACGGGACGTATCTCAACCGGCCGCCCCAGGCCGTGATCGGCAGCATCGCGCCACCTCTCTTCGACCTTTCCCAGGGGGGCTGCCCGCCGCTGACCGGCCGCAACCCCGACGGCGTGGACTCGAACAACCCCGAGGGCCTGCGCATGGTGCTGCAGTCCGTCTCTCACGATCCCGACGGCGACTTCCCCCGCGCCGACCTCGCCCGCGAGCAGTGGGCCCACTACACCGGCAACCCGGCGGACCCCGCCGCGCCGTACGAGCTGCTGGGCCGCGGCCGGCGGGTGGGGCCGATCCTCTTCGAGCACGGCCGGAGCCACACGGTGATCCTCGGCGTCAGCGACCGCCAGGACGCCCGCGCCGAGGCGAGGTGCACCTTCTTCGTCCGGCCGCCGGTGCGCTAGGCCCTGCTCGCCGCCGGCACCGGGCGGATCTTGGTACCGAGGACCGCGCTGGGGAAGAAGCCTTCGGCGTCGGCTTCCAGGGGACGGTAAAGGCCGTTCTCCAGACGAAAACCGGCCTGTTCGGTGCCGTCCGGGAAGGTGTGGAAGTACTCCCGGACGCCGCTGCCCTGGTAGGCCAGGAACTTGGCCCCCCGCGGCGCGCGGTCGCGGGCGGCGGTCTCCCGGCCGAGGATCTCGATCACCAGCTCGGGCACCCTGGTGACGGTCTCGGTGCCGGGGTGGTAGGGCACCTCGGCGGTGCAGTGGATCACCAGGTCGGGGAAGACTACGGTCTCGGGGGGGAAGGGCAGGCGGTGGCGGGCGTCCAGGCTGAGGGTCCAGCCCCGCTCGCGACCGAAGGGCGCGAGGAGAGCGAAAAGGTCGCCGGTCAGGGTGCCGGCACGCAGGTTTCCAGGGCTCATCGGCACCAACCACCCTTCCACCAGCTCGACGGGGTTGTCCGGCTCTTGCTCCCAGGTCTCGAAGTCCTCGGCCTTGAGCGGACCCACCCGCCGCGGCTCGACGCCGAAGACCGCATCCTCCGGCAGGATCTCTTCCAGGATCGCCATGGCTGTTGGCCTCGGGGGGGATCTTAGCAGGGGGGGCGAAGGGGAAGCCGGGCCGGCCCTAGCGATGCCGCCAGTAGCCGGGGCGACGGCTGTGGTGGGCAACGGCGAAGATGCGGATCTCCTCCGAGTCCGCCGTGTAGAAGAGCGAGTACGGGAATCGGTTCAGGACCAGCCGCCGCACCTATCTCATGAGAGCCTGGCTCTGGGGCGGGCCAGAACCTCCGGACCGGACACCCAGACCGCCGAGCCGTCGTCGATCAGAGCCTGACGCCGTTCCACCTCGGCGGCCCAGGCTTCCTCGACCTCAGGATCCATGTCCACGCTGGCCACGAGTCTCCCCACCAGCCTCTCCCTCTCCTCGGTCGTCAGCTCCAGAGCGTCGGCTTCGATGGCTTCGAGAGTGGATGACATGAGAGCCTCCGGCTTGCCGGTTCGTGGTGTGGATGATGCCGGACAGCGTGCCACAACCTCGCTGGTGGATCAAACCTCGCCATCCATGAACGACCCTGCCGGGACGGAGCGACCGGCCCCCGCCGTCATCCCGCCCGGAGGGCCGAAGGCCTGCAGCGGAGGGATCTCCCCCCCGTCCCGCCAGGGACGTTCATGGGTAGCGAGGGATTTCAATCCCTCGCGGGGTGGCAGGGAAAGCGGGAGCCCAACCCCTCAAGAATCGCGAAGGCCCCCACCCGAAGGCGGGAGCCCAGAGCTACCAGAGTCCAGAGCGGATCAGAGGTCAGAGGGGAATGGGGACGCCAACACCCGAAACCCGATGAAGTTGTCGCGGACCCACGGGTTGAGCCCGAAGCGAAACGCGCGCCGCATGTACCGTTGATCGAGGGCGAACGCGCCACCGAGCAGCACACGACGGCCATCCTCCGCAGCCTTCGAATCCCTGTCCCACAGACCGCCCGTCCACTCCCAGACGTTGCCCGAAAGCTCCTCGCAGCCGTACAGGCTGCGGCCCGCCGCGAAGCAGCCCAGCGCGCTCGGCCTACCGATACCCGTAGCGTCGTAGTTGGCCAGCTCCGGCCCGACCTGTGAGCCCCATGGGTAGAGCCGGGCCGGCTCGGGGTTGCGCTCCAGCTCGACCTCAGCCGGTTCGCCGACGAGGGCGCCTGCCGCTCTGACGACGGGCTCGGCCAGCACCTCCAGACCGCCCCGGGCAGCCTTCTCCCACTCCGCCTCGGAAGGCAGCCGCACGGCCCAGCCTGCGGGAAGAAGGCCCATCCCCTGCCACCTCTCGGTGAGCCAGCCGCAGAAGGCCATCGCCTCGTCCCAACTCACCCAGACCGCCGGCTCGTTGCTGGCCCTTCGCAGGCTGTCCTTGTCCCCCACCACCACCCCGCTCTCCGCCACGTACTGCCGCCACTGATCCCCCGTGATCGGAAAGCGGGCCAGCCAGTAGCCGTGCGCGATCTCCAACTCGTGGCCTTTCCCCTCCCCCATCACGAACTTCCCCGCCGGCACCCAGCAGAACTGCATCCCCTCGAGCGTTGTCACCTCCTCCCGAGGATCCCTCAACGTCGCCAGGCTGCGGCCGGCGAGGGCGCGCTCGCGGGCGGGGAGGTGGGGGGTGCCGAGCAGGTGGACCAGCCAGCGCTGGAGGCGGGCGAGCTTCTTGGCGTGGCGGTCCTCGAGCCCTTCAAGCAGCGCCGACTCCGCCGCGGCCAGGCCAGCCAGATGGGCGCCCCAGGCTTGCTCCGCGCTCTCGCTACCCTGAGCCGGCGGCTCATCGGGGGCCAGGGCCTCCACCAGGTCCCACACCGCCGCCTGGGAGAAGCCCTTGGCCGAGGAGGCCGCCAGCAGCAGCACCTCGCGCCAGCGGTCCGGTTGGGCACGGGCGCGCCGGGCCAGGCCGTCTGGGAACTCGCGCTCGGTCAGGTGGCGGGCCGCCAGGTACTCCTGGAGCGTGCGATGCGGAAAGGTGTACACCCCGTCGTCCTTGCGCACCAGGATGCCGGCCCGCTCGCTCAGGTACTGGAGCAACTCGGCGGCGTTCGCCGCTTCGCCTCCCGGGCTGGCCGGGGCGGAAAGGCGCAGCAGGGCGGCGGCGAGGGCGTCCTCCGGCACGTCCGCCGTGCCGGCCAGGGCCGGCTGGCGCTGGTGGGCCTCGAAGGCGAGCTTCTCCAAGGCTTGGCGAACCTTGGGCCGGTCCACCTTCAGCCACTCGGCCACGCTGGGCTCCAGCACCACGGGGCGGCCTGCGGCGTCCAGGGTCACCCGGCGCTGCTCCCACACCTCGAGCAGCAGGTCTACGGTCTCGCGGTAGAGCTGGGCCCGGTCGTCCGGCAGCTTGCCCCGGCTGTAGTGGAGGCTCGCCATCAGCGAGAGCAGCAAGGGCCGCCGGCCCAGCTCGAGCAAGCGCTCCCGGGTCGTCACCACACCGGCCAGCTCCGTAGCGCGGGCCTTAGCCTCCGCGTCCGAAAGGCGGCCCAGGGCCGCGAGCTGGCCGTACCAGCGGTGCAGGAAGGTCTCGATCTGCTCCGGATCGAAGGGGGCCAGCTCGG
This sequence comes from Thermoanaerobaculia bacterium, assembly GCA_036274895.1. Taxonomy (GTDB): domain Bacteria; phylum Acidobacteriota; class Thermoanaerobaculia; order Multivoradales; family SZUA-115; genus CALMKX01. The sequence continues at coordinate 247,481 of DASUEU010000037.1, forward strand.
CTTCCACGAACGGTGTCAGGCCGAAGCCCTGGCTACGCCAGGCGTAGGTGCGGCTGGTGACCAGGAAGCGGCAGGCCGGCAGCGCGCCGGCGAAGTCCGCGAGGGCCCGGGCCACCAGCTTGCGGAGGCCACCGGCCACGGGCACCTCGTCCAGCCCGTCGAACAGCACCATCCCGCCGCGCTCGGTCAGCTCCCGCCGCAAGCCGTCGAAGAAGTCTCCCAGGTGGCAGGCCGCCAGCTCTGCTTCCAGAAACCCCCACACCTGCTTGGCCGTGGCCCTTCCTTCGGCCAGCTGACCCCGCGCCGCGAAGTCCCGCAGAACCACCGGCACCGGCAGCAGGGCGCCATGCTGCCAGGGCTGAGGCAGCGGCTTGTCTTTGCGGTTTCCCCCGCCAGTGTCGATTGGCGCCGTCAGGGCCGCAAGGTTGACGGCTTGATCGCCGAGCGCTTCGCCGGCCAGGCAGGCCACCAGGAAGGCCACGAAGGTGCTCTTCCCCCCACCCGGCTCCCCCAGCAGCACCAGCCGGCGCTGGCGGTCCAGCATCTCGAGGGCCGAGAAAGGCGACTCGCGAAGCCCATCCGTCTCCTGCTGGCCCCTTGCAGCAGCAGCCCGGAGCTCAGCCCTTGGCGTGGTCGTCCGCAGCGCCGTGTACACCCCGGCGAGGGGCAGCACGGTCTCCGCCGCGCTCCCGGGCGTGCCAGCGTCCGGAATCGGCAACCGCACCAGCCGGTGGCGCTCCAGGAGCCAGGAGAGGTAGCTGCTGCGCAGGGCTTGGGGGGACGGGGGGTTGGCAGGGCGAGGCGGCGGAGTGGGGGCGGGCTCCTGCGGCGCGGGGGTCTGCGGGGGCTGGGTCTCCTCCGCAGCCCTTCTACCGCGCCACCGCTCCCAGAGAAGCACGGCTGCCGCCCCCAGCCACACCACAATCTGCACCAGCCCCGCGAGCCCCTCGATGGTGGCCGAGTTGGTGCCGGCGAACTTGAGCAGCGGAGGTAGCCAGGTCGGCACGAAGACACCGACCACGACGAGACCCAAGGCGACGAGACCGGGGAGCAGCCACCTGCGAATCAAGGCCCGGGACCTCCCTTCCACTGGCCAACCATCGCTCTCGCCTTGCCGAGAAACCATGGTTTACCAAGCTTGGAACCAATGTGGGTGGAGTCTACCAGCGGGGAGGGGAGATTCCTCGCTTCGCTCGGAATGACAGCGGGGCAGTGGTTGGTGGAGGCGAAAGCCGGGCGACGCATGCGTCGCCCCTACACCGGCGGACCGGACCGCCGTGGCGGTTTCCCCCGTCGCGCAGCGACGGATCGACCGTAGCCGGGGAGTTCACTCCCCGGCGATGCACCCCGGGGAGGCCCCTCGGCTTCGCTCGGGGCGACGTCGGGGCCGTCAGCCGTGAAGAAAAGCGGCGACACGTCGCCGCACTCCAAAGGGGCCCGCAGCTGGGCGCTGCCTTCCCCCGTCCCGTCAGGGACGTTCATGGGTAGCGAGGGATTTCAATCCCTCGCGAGCCTACCCCGCCAACAAGTACGCGAACATCAGCGGCGCCACGATGGTGGCGTCGGACTCGATGATGAACTTGGGGGATTGGATGTCGAGCTTGCCCCAGGTGATCTTCTCGTTGGGCACGGCGCCGCTGTAGGAGCCGTAGGAGGTGGTCGAGTCGCTGATCTGGCAGAAGTAGCTCCACAGCTTGACCGGGCGCTCGAGATCCTGCTGGATCAGCGGCACGACGCAGATCGGGAAGTCCCCAGCGATGCCGCCGCCGATCTGGAAGAAGCCGATCTCGTGCTCCTTGGTGGTGTCGAGATACCAGTGGATCAGCTTGTCCATGTAGTGCAGGCCGCCCTTGACCGTGTCGAGCCCCACCTCGCCGCGCACCGTGGCGGCCACGAACATGTTGCCCAGCGTCGAGTCCTCCCAGCCGGGCACGAAGAGGGGCAGGTTGCGCCGCGCCGCTTCGGCCAGCCAGGAGTCCTTGGGGTCGATCTGGTACTGGTCGGAAAGCTCCCCGGCGTTCAGGATCCGGTAGAAGTACTCGTGGGGTAGGGACCGCTCGCCGGCGTCGTGGGCCGCCTGCCAGTGGCGGAGAATGGTCGACTCCACCCGGCGCATGGCCTCTTCCTCGGGGATGCAGGTGTCGGTCACCCGGTTCAGGCCCTTTTCCGCCAGGGCCCACTCTTCCTCCGCCGACAGCCCCCGCCAGTTGGGGATGCGCCGGTAGTGGTCGTGGGCCACCAGGTTGAAGAGGTCCTCTTCCAGGTTGGCGCCGGTGCAGCAGATGGCGTGGAGCTTCTCGCGGCGGATCATCTCGGCGAGCAGAATGCCCATCTCGGCCGTGCTCATGGCGCCGGCGAGCGTCACCAGCATGCGGTTGCCCTTGCCGAGCTGATCCTCCCAGGCGGCGGCCGCCTCGACCACCGTGGCGGCGTTGAAGTGACGGTAGTGGTGGCGCAGGAAGCTGCGCACCGCGGGGAAGTCCTTGGTCATCATGGGTCGGTACCTTTCACTCCGGCTCGTCACCGAGAGACAGCCCCATGTCCCGGGCCGCCAGCAAGCAGTCGTCATCGAGGGGCACCGTGCGCATGCGGCCGGTGACGCTCGACAGCGGCACGGCCCGCACGTCCGGCGGGTCCAGGGCGACCATGATCGAGCTCTTGCCCTGGGCGATCAGCCGCACCGCCGCGGCCCCGAACTCGAGGGCGAGGATGCGGTCCCGGGAGGTCGGCCGGCCGCCGCGCTGGAGGTGGCCGAGCACCACACAGCGGGTCTCCTTGCCGGTCTGGGCGGCGATCTCCGCCGCCACCTTCTCGCCGATGCCGCCTAGCCGCCGCTCCCGCCCGGCGGCCTCGCCGTCCTTCCACACCATCTCGCCGTCGACCGGCTTGGCCCCCTCGGCCACCACCACGATCGAGAAGTGCCGGCCCTGGGCCTCGCGGTCCATGATCTTGCGGCACACCGCCTCGATGTCGTAGGGGATCTCGGGGATCAGGATCACGTCCGCCCCGCCTGCCACCCCGGCATGGAGGGCGATCCAGCCGGCGTAGCGCCCCATCACCTCGACCACGAACACCCGCTCGTGGGACTCGGCGGTGGTGTGCAGCCGGTCCAGGGCCTCGGTGGCGACGGTGACCGCGGTGTCGAAGCCGAAGGTGGCCACCGTGCCGGCGAGGTCGTTGTCGATGGTCTTGGGCACGCCGACGATCTCCATGCCCTTCTGGGCCAGGGCGCTGGCGATGCGCATCGAGCCCTCGCCGCCGATCGCCACCAGGGCGTCGAGGCCGAGGTTCTTGTAGCTGGCGACGATCTCGTCCGAGCGGTCGATGATGGTCACCGAGCCGTCGGGGAGCTTGAAGGGATACTCGAGGGGATTGCCGCGGTTGACGGTGCCGAGGATGGAGCCGCCGAGGTGAGTGAGGCCGCGCACGGACTCGGGGGTGAGCTGGACGAGGTGGCTGGTGTCGAGCAGACCGAGGTAGCCCTTGCGCAGGCCGATGACCTCCCAGCCCCGGCGGCATGCCGACAGCACCACGGCGCGGATGACGGCGTTCAAGCCCGGGGCATCCCCCCCACCGGTGTTGACGGCGATTCTGCGGATCTTGCGCTTCATGAGGTCTCCTCGGCGCGCCATCTTACCCTCTAGCCCCCGGCGGGGGCAGTGCTAGACTCCCGCGCAATTCCAGGCCCCCGGGAGCCCGACACGCATGCCCAAGCGCCCCTTCACCATCGGCATCGAAGAGGAATACCAGATCATCGATCCGGAGACCCGGCACCTCACCTCCTACATCCAGCAGTTCCTGGACAGCGGGCGCTTGGTGCTCAAGGACCAGATCAAACCGGAGTTCCTGCAGTCCCAGGTCGAGGTGGGCTCGAAGATCTGCCACTCGATCGAGGAGGCCCGCGAGGAGCTGGCCAAGCTGCGGCACACGGTGATCGGCGTCGCCGAGGAGCACGGCACGCGGGTGGCCGCGGCCTCCACCCACCCCTTCTCGAGCTGGATGGAGCAGCGCATCACCGCCGGCGAGCGCTACACCAAGCACGAGCGCGAGATGGCGGACGTGGCCCGGCGCCTCCTGATCTTCGGCATGCACGTCCACATCGGGATGGAAGACCGCGACCTGATGATCGACGTGATGGACCAGGCCCGCTACTTCATCCCCCACCTGCTGGCGCTGTCGACCAGCTCGCCCTTCTGGTACGGCCGCGACACCGGCCTCAAAAGCTACCGCTCGGTGGTCTTCGAGAGCGTGCCGCGCAGCGGCCCGCCGCCGGCCTTCGGCTCCTGGCACGAGTACCAGCAGTTCATCGAGACCCTGATCAAGACCAATTGCATCGAGGACGGCACCCGCATCTGGTGGGACATCCGGCCGCACTCGAAGTTCCCCACCCTGGAGTTCCGGGTCACCGACATCTGCACCCGGCTCGACGACGCCATCTGCCTGGCGGCGCTGATCCTCGCCATCGTCACCAAGTTGATCGAGCTGCGCCGGCACAACATGTCGTGGCGCCGCTATCGCCACCACCTGATCACCGAGAACAAGTGGCGGGCGGTGCGCTACGGCATCAACGGCAAGCTGCTCGACTTCGGCCGCCAGGAGGAAGTGCCCTTCCCCGAGCTGGCCCTCGAGCTCCTGGCCCTGGTGGACGACGTGGTGGACGACTTGGGCGTGCGCCATGAGGTCGAGCACGTGCACACCATCCTCGCCCAGGGCACCAGCGCCGACCGCCAGCGCAAGGTCTTCGAGGAGACCAACGACATGCAGGCCGTGGTCGACCACCTGATCGCGGAGACGCGGCTGGGCTGCGGGTAGGGGACCCTCACCCCGCCAGCTTCACGGCCGGATCGCCGAGCAAGAAGTAGTTGCGGGCGTCGTGGGCGGCGGTGTAGAGGGCGACCAGGCTCTCGTGCTCGCGGATCTCCCCGGCCCGCAGACTCTCGATCTCCTCCGCCAGCTCAACCCTCAAGCGCAAGGCTCGGTCCCGGAAGGGCTCCAGGGCGGCGCCCACGGGCAGCCCGTCGAGGAGCATGTCGAGCCCTTCCTCGAACGGCTGGCGATGGTCGCCCAAGCCCTTCCAGAGGAACGAATAGCCCCAGGTGCGCTCGAGGTGGCCGATCACCGCCAGCGCGCCGCCCCCGGGGTGGGCCAGCAGCCGCTGGGGCAGGCGGGCAAGCAGGGGGGCCGGAGCCAGGCGCCGGGGCTCGCCGCTCTCCCGCTCGGGGTAGGCGTCGAGCTCCGGCGTGCCCCAGCCGTGGCAGGCGAAGAGAAAAGCCACCAGCCCGGAGAGGTCGGCGTCCCGGCCCACCAGGTCGGCGGCGGCGAAGGTGTGCTCGGGGGGGATGGGCCCCCGGCCCGCCCAGGCCTGGTCTCCGGGGAAGTCCTGGCAGACCAGGGCCCCCTGCTCCTCGCGCTGGCGGGGATGGCCCGCTCCCCAGCTGATGCCGTGGGCAGCGGCGAAGAGCAGGGCCGGGGTGGCGGCCCCGCCCAGTAGCTCGCCGAGCCGGGCCTTGGTGGCCGCGTCGGCGAGGTGGGCGGCCACCGGGCGGCCCGCGGCCTTCTCGGCGGTGCGCCGGGCGAGCGGCGCCACCAGGCGGTCGCAGGTCTTCGCCATGGCCCCGTCACCGGGGTTGCGGGCGCCGAAGAAGGCCAGCTCGCGCCGCTTCGGACCCTCGCCCCGAGCCTGCGCCACGACCGACCGGGCGTAGCTGCCGTGCTCGGCGGCGGTGTCGAAGGCCAGGCGGCCGACGTTGTAGGAGCGGCCGAGCCTCTCCTGGATCTCGAAGGGGATCTGCTCCGGTCCCCCCACCAGCAGCAGATGGCAGGGGAAGCGTTCGGGGTCCGGGGCGTCCGGGCTGAGGCCCAGGCGCTGGGCCAGCTCGCGGAAGCCCTCTCCCGGGCGATAGCCCTCGGGTCCCTCGAGCTGACGGTAGTGGCGCCCGGCCTCCTCGCGGCGCAAGGCGAGCAGGGGCTCGAGGGCGCGGCGGACCTCGGGGTCCCCCTCGGCGGGGAAGAGCACCGCCCAGCCGGAGGAGGCGAGGTCCTTCTCCAGCACGCCCCAACGGCCACCGAGATCGCCCTCCCGCCGGCGCTCGACCTCCCGGCGGTCGCGGGCCGCCTCCGCCGGCGGCAGCCGCAGCCCGGTGGCGACGCGGAGGGCCAGGTCGAGATCGAGGTCCCGGCCCAGGGGCCGGCCGGTCTCGCCGTCGAGGCCGGTGCCGAGCAGCAGGTCGTCATCGTTCATCGCCGGTTCCTCGCAGCTCGGGTTGGCAGGAACGCTCCGAACGGTCCCAGCCCTCACCCTGGGGCAGGAAGTGCTCCGCCTCCTGCCGGGTGAAGTCCCGGCCGGCGAGGTTGCAGGCGAGCTGAGCCCAGCGGTCGGGGTCGAGCTCGAAGCGCCGGCCGGAGCCCCGACTGTCCACGGCGAAGAGGGCCTTGCCGTCTCCTGCGAAGGCGAGGCTCACCCACTCCGCCTGCGGCTCGCCGAGAGGGCCGGCGGCGAGGCTCCGGGTGGGCAGGTGCCAGAGATAGATGCCCCAGCCGGGGGCGAAGCCGGCGATGAGGTGCTCCGTCTCGCCGCGCCGCGCACGGCGGGAGCCCGGCGCCAGGTAGTGCCCCACGGGGGGGCTCAGGGCGAGCAGGGTGAGGGGCCCCGGCGCCCGGCCGACGAGGCGATCGGCGGCGGCGAGGTCCAATCCCGAGGGGGGCGACAGGTGCAGGGAGCCCTCGGCATCCGCCCGCAGTGTCGTGCCCGGAGGGATCGCGAGACGCGGCCGGGCCTGGCTGATCTGCCACCAGGCTCTCCTCAGCATGTCAGGCGCCGCGACCGCCGCCGTCGCGGGCAAGGGGATCTCGCCGGCGTCGCCCCCGCCCTGGGCCATTTCGTTCCCGGGCAGCCAAGGCCCTTCGAGCGAGGAGGCGGCGGCCAGCCGCTCGCTCGGGCGGGCCAGCAGGTCGGCGAGCACTCGTCCGTTCTGCACCCGCTCCGCCCTCACCCACGGCCACTCCCGGAAGTGGATCCAGTCCACGTAGATCGACTCCCGGGCCAGCAGCAGGGCCAGCTGGGGCTCAACCTCGCGCTGCAGCAGGGCCTCCTCACTCAGGCGGCCGGGGCGGCCGAAAGTCAGGAAGCTCCTGAGCACCGCGCCGACCAGCAGCACGATCAGGCTCAGCAGGGCCAGCACCCCGCCGAAGCTGAGCCAACCGATCACCCGGCGCTGGCGGGAGTGCCCTCTCTCCCGCTCCTCGACGCAGGTCGCCACGAACCTGCGGGTGAGCGGATCCTCGAACTCCCCGGGGAGGCGTCGCCACGGCCGGAGCCACTCTCGGCCGGCCCGCCACCACCCAGGGAACCACCCTCCGGCCCGCTCCCGAGCCTCCCTCCGCCGGGCTCGGCGCCACTGGCGCAGGCTCGCCAGGCCGAAACGGAGCAAGACCTCCTGGTGCCCCGGGGCGGCCTCGCTCCAGTCGAGGGCGTGCTTTTCGAGGGGGGACGCGCCGGCCAGGGAGGCCCGGTTGCTCTCCAGTACCGGCCGCACCAGGCGGTCGTGGGCCAGCTCGATCCAGCGGGCGGTGCCGCGGCTCTCCTCGCGCAGCAGGTGGCGTCCCACCATAGTCTCGATCACCGGCTCGGGGAGGCCCGCCCCCTCGCCGCGCAGCACCGGCTGCCGTGCGCCACCGGCGCTCACCAGCCGGCTGCCGATCCAGGTGCGGATCTGGGCTTGCGAGACCTCCGCCGTGGCCGCGGCCTTCACGGCCTCCTGGTAGTAGCGGGCGAGGGCGACGTCCGCCCGGCCGGCCTCGCCGAGGGCCCCGGCGGTGATCGGGCAGGGGCCCTGGGCCTGGGTTCGCTGCCACAGCTCGGAGCACACCACCTGGAGGTGCACGGGTTCGACGGTGGGGCCCGGCTCTGAGCGGCTCGGCTCACCCGGCCGGCCCACCTGCACCGTCGCCAAGTCCTCCACCAGCTTCCTGGCCGCCGCTTCCTCGAAGTCCACGCTTTGCGCCTGCGCCGGGCCGACGACGGCCGCCACGGCTTCCTCGCGGGTCAGCGGCTCGAGGCGCAGGCGGGTGCGCAGGCGATCGGGAAGCCATGGCGCCAGGGCCTCGAGCGGCGCCAGGTAGTCCTCGCGGATCGAGATCAGGGCCAGCACCCGGGGGAAGCGGTCGAGGGCCAGGGTGAGCTGGCGGCAGAAGTCCTGCCGCTGCGGCCAGAGGCCGGCGTGGGCCTTGAACAGCTCCTCGAGCTGATCCAGGTGGAGGAAGACCTGGGTGTCGGCGTCGAAGCCCCCGAGCACCCGGGCGAGACCGTCGGCCAGGCTCTCCCCGCCGGGCGGCCCCGAGGCGCTCGGAGACGTGGCCAGCGAGGCCAGGGCCGCGGCAGTGAAGACGTTGGCCCCCGGCGGCAACGCCTGGGGCTCGAGCTCGGCCAGCACCCGGGCGGTGGGCAGCACCCGCACCTCGCGCTCCGCGAGGCTCGGCACCAGGCCCGCCGAAACCAGCGAGGACTTGCCGGCCCCCGAGGGGCCGAACAGCAGCACCGCCCGGTGAGTGAGCAGCAGCGAGCACAGGCGCCGGGTGGTCGCCCTGCGGCCGAAGAACAGGCCCGCCTCCCGGGCCATGAAGGGGCGCGGGCCGGGGTAGGGATTGTCGGGCCGCTCAGCCATGGCTCTCCCGGTGGAAGCGCTCGTGCAGCTCGGCCACGAAGTTGCGGGTGCTGCCCCAGTAGACGTGGATGTCGGCGCCCTGGAAGTAGCCCTGGATGTAGTCGCGGGCGCGCTCGGCCTCGTCCCTCTCGGTCGCGTCGGGGTCCACCTGCACGGCCACCCGCAGGCGCAGGCCGTCCTCCGGCCGCAGGGCCGGGTGGCCCAGGAGCCCGCGCAGCAGCAGGTGGAGGGCCGGTTCGCCGAACTCGAAGCCCAGCAGGAGCAGGACCTTGTTGACCAGATCCTCGCGCACCCGCAGGGGCACCAGCTGCTCGATCTGGCGCCCGACCCGCACCAGGTAGTCGAAGGCGTCGTCCTCGGCCACGAGCAGGGAGGAGGGCTTGCGGGCGCTGCCGAAGAGGTGAAAGACCACGGGCCGAGCCACGGTGGGCTCGTCGGCGAAGTCGAGCTCCTCCTCCCCCAGGCGCTCGGTCTCCGGCTCGTACCATCGCACCCACCCTTCTTCGGCTGGGGGGCGGCCCAGGCCGGTCAGCGCCTGGGCCAGGAGGTTGTCCCAGTTGGTGGTCAGATAGAGGGGCAGGGGCAGGTCCGCCAGCAGATGGTGGATCTCGCCCTCGTCACCCCGGCGGACCCGCTCGGACCAGCCGCTCGCCGCGATCAGCCCGCAGAGGTCGTGCTCCGCGCCCTCGCGACCCGAGAGCCGATAGCGGCGAGCGAAGTCCTCCGCCATGAACTTGAGCACGTCCTGCCGGGGCTGGACCCGCTCGCCCCCGTGCACCGTGGCGTGCTGGGCGATGCGCGAGAGAGGGTCCGAGTGGGCGAAGGGGTAGCCGTACTCGCTGGCGAGGCGGGGAGCCAGCTCGGCGCGGTCGGGGAGCAGCCCGGCCAGCACCCCGGGGCCGAGGATGGGCAGCGCGTCCTTGCGCCGGAGGGCCTTGACCAGCCGGCGCCAGAAGCCGTCCGCCTCCTTGCCCACCACCCGCCCCCGCGCCCCGAACAGACAGCCCCCCACCAGCCGCGAGAGCAGCACCGGCGGCCGGCTGGCCTGGTGGCCCGCCGCCATCAGGGCCGAGCGCGCCCGATTGGCGGCCCGATCGACCCGCCCATCCTCCACCAGGGCGCCGTAGAAAGCCCCGGTGAAGGCCCGGCTGGTGGGGATGGTCACCTTCTCCGCGAAGGCCACCACCGCGGGCACGCCGGCCTCGATGGCCTGGCGGGCGAGGCTCGCGGAGGCCCCCGAGGGCTCCTCCACGGCGCTCTCACAGCTCGCCAGGAAGAGCAGGCGCAGGCCGCTGGCGGAGCGCTTCAGGCAAGCGGCGAGCTCCGTCCCGAGCACCCGTTGGCCCGAGCCGTCCTCCTTCTCGAGGTAGACCAGGGGCCCCAGCTCGGGCACCCGGCCATGGGCCACCAGGTGCAGCAGGTGGAAGCCGCCGGTGGCGAGCTGCTCCTCCAGCCGCGCGAGGGTGACCCGCCCATCGAGCCGCTCCACCACCAGCCGCTCCGGGCCGATCTCACCGGCGGCTGATGCGAGGACCTGCCACTCGGCCTCGGCATCGAGGGGGTGGAAGCCGAGCCGGTCACAGTCCGTGGGCGCGGCGATCGCCACCAGCATGCGCGCCGGCCGCTCGAAGACCGGGTGGCCGGGCGGGGAGGAGAGGCCGAGGTAGCGGGAGAAGGGGGTCTCTTCGCTGGCCGCCCAGGGGGCGCCCGGGTGCTCCGGCTCGGCCAGTAGCTCCCAGGGCAGGGCGTGCAGCTCGGGGGCCTCGGCGTCCAGCCGCAGGCGGATGCGGCGAAGCGGGGCCCGGCCCCCACTCTCGGCCTGGCCCCTCGCCTCGGCCCAGCCCCGGGCCAGCTCCTCGCTCGCCATCAGCCAGCGGTAGAGCGTGACCCCAGGGGCCTCCTCGTCCGGGGCGAGGAGGGGCGGCTCCGGGCCGAGCTGGCCCGGCCCGAAGTGCTGCAGCTGGTCGACAACGAGCTCGACCGTGTACCCCCCTGCCTGCGCCGCCTGGACGTGGATCTCGAGGTCGGCGGGCTCGCCACGACTGCCGTAGCCCTGGGCCACCGAGGCTCCTCTAGTGCTGCGGCGGGGGTGGGTTGATCACCGGGTCACCGCCGCTCGCCAGGTTGCCCTGGTCCTGCTCGATGTCGAAGTCGGGATCGTCCTCCGCCGTGGTGAGCGGGGGCGTGAGGTCGTCGGGATCGTAGGTACCTTTCATGGTCATCTCCTCCTTGCTCCGGTAGATGCGACTCGCTCGGCTTTGGTTAGGGCGACCGGAGCGTCGGCGACCCCGACCAGAACGAAGCCGGCCCAGAAGGCCGGGGCCGGAGACCCGGGCTCGGCGGCGAGGGCAGCCTGGGCGCGGGCCAGGGCCGCGGCGGGGGCGGCGCCGCCGGCCAGCTGGTCATAGAAGCGGCTCATCAGCTCGGCGGTGGCGCGGTCCTCCACCTCCCACAGGGCCACCAGCACCGCCCGCGCCCCGGCGGCCAGGAAGGCCCGGGCCAGGCCGAGGGTGCCCTCCCCCCGCGCCTGCCGCCCGCGCGCCGTGCGGCAGGCCGAGAGCACCACCAGGTCGGCCGCCAGGGGGCGGTGGCGGATCTCCGCCGCGGTCCAGAAGCCAGGCTCGGCACTGCCCGGCCCCGCGGCGAGGAAGATCCCCGAGAGGTCGGGCAGCTCCTCGTCCACCAGGGCGTGGGTGGCGAAGTGCAGCACCCGGTAGCGCTCGAGGGGAGCGCCGCGCAGGCGAGCGAGGCTGGCATCCTCCCCGAGGGCGAAGAGGCCCTCCCCCGCCGGCAGGCGGGCGGCGACGGAGGCGGCCTCGGCGCGCGAGAAGGGCAGCGGCGGCAGGCGCTCGGCAGAGTCGAAGGGCGGATCCGCGAAGAGAGCCAAGGTGCGGCCGGGGGCCCTGCCTTCCCGGCCTGGCCGAGCCCGGGCGAGGAAGGAGGCGGAGGGCACGAGGACGGGCTCGGCCAGGGCGGCCAGGGGGCGGGAGGCCCCCGCCGCCACCACGCCGAGGGCGCCGAAGGGCAGGGCGGCGAGGGGGCCGTCGGGCACCACGAAGAGGCGCTGGCCGGGCAGGCGCGCGGCCACCGGGCCGAGCAGCAGGCCGCCCAGCTCGTCGAGGGCGGCCGCCGCCGCGCGCCGGGCCGAGAGGCGATGGCTGGCCGGCAGCAGATGGAGGGCCCGGGCCACCGCCGGCTCCAGCTCGCTGCGGGCGGCGAGGGAAAAGGTCTCGAGCCGGTCATGAGAGAGCACCCACAGCGTGCTCCTCGGCTCCCCCAGGCGGTAGACCAGCAGCAGCTCTCCCCGGGCCAGACCCCGGCGCTGGAGCTCGGCGATCGAGAGGGGGAGCAGCGGGGCTCGGGGGCCGCGGCGCCGCGCGGCCAGGCGGTCCAGCTCGGCCAGGCGCGCGGCCAGCTCGGCCCGCAGGGCAGGCTGCCCCGCTCCGGCGGCCTCCGCGGCGAGGGCGCGGCGGCGGGCGGCGAGCCCCCCGAGCTGGGCGAGGGCGCGGGCGGCCTCCTCGTCTCGGGGCGCTGCAGCCGCCTCGGCCCTCTCCTCGGCGAGGCCGCGGGCGCGGGTGCGCTCGTGCATCTCGAAGGCGCGCTGGTCGAAGCCCTGCCCCGGCCGGGCGCGCGCCAGCTCCAGCAGAACCTCGACGGCGAGGTCGTGAGCCTCGAGCCGGTCCGCGAACAGGGAGACCCGCGCCGCCGGCCCTCGCGGCGCGGCGCGCAGGGCCTCGACGCGCGCCACCGCCTCCTCGGCTGCCGTGAGGGCCGCCGGCAGATCGCCCAGCGCCCGGCGGCAGCGGCCGACGCCGATCAGGGCCGCGGCCTCGCCGGCCGGGTCCCCTACGGCGGCGAAGGTGCTGCGGGCGACGAGGTAGGCGGTCTCGGCTCGGGCCGGCTCGCCCGCGGCCAGATCGACCCCGGCGCCGTTCACCATCGCCACGGCCTCGCCGCGACGGTCGCCCAGGGCGGCGAAGCGGCGCTCGGCCTCCCGGTAGGCGCGGCGGGCCGCGGCCGGGTCCCCACCGGCCTGCTCGGCGAGGCCCAGGTTGTGGCGGATCACCGCCTCCTCCCGCTCATCGCCGCTGGCCCGTGCCCGCGCCAGGGCGCGGGCGAAGGCGGCCCGCCCCGCCGGCCTCCGGCCCAGGCGCAGCTCGGCGGCGCCCAGGCCGGCCAGGGCGATCGCCTCCTGGCGAGTCTCGCCCAGCTGGCGGGCCCGGCTGGCGGCATGGGCCAGGGCGTCCGCCGCCTCCTCGGGCTGGCCGAGGGAGAGGGCCAGCCGGCCGAGGTCGGCCAGGGCGGCGGCTTCGAGGCCGCCGTCGCGGCCCGCTCGGGCACTGAGGAGGGCGCCTTCGAAGGCGACGTGGGCCTGCTCGAGCCAGCCCCGCTGGCGGTAGAGGAGGCCGAGGTTGCGCTCCGTGCGGCTGGCCGGCACGGCTTCCCCGAGGCGGCGGTAGAGGGCGAGGGCCTCGGCGTAGGCGCGGGTGGCGGCGTCGAGGTCCCCCGAGCGCAGCAGGGCGTTGCCCAGGTTGTTCTGCGCCCGGGCCAGCTCGGAGCGCCGGCCGGCTGCGGCGAGCCGGGGCACGGCGGCGGCGAAGGCCTCTCCCGCTTCGGCCTCGCGGCCCTGGAGGGCGAGGAGCTTGCCCAGGCTGACCAGGGCATCGGCCTCGCGGTCTCGGGCCCCGAGCTCGCGGTAGAGGTCGAGGGCGGCGCGGGCCTGCTCCAGGGCCTGGGGGAGGTCCCCGGGGCGCCCTCGCTGCCGGGCGCTCTCGGCCTCGGCGAGGTGGGCCTCGGCCCGGGCGAGGCGGCGGTCCCCCTCCAAGGCCGGGCGGAAAGCCACCACCTCCAGCCGGAACCGCCCCCCTGGCTCGGGGAGCTCGGCGCCGCCAGCCTCCAGGGTCGCCAGCTCCACGGTGTGGGCGCCGGCAGCCTCCACCAGGAAGGCCAGGCGCTCCGCACCCCTGGCGCCGGACGGGCTGTCCACCTGGAGCCGGAGGGTGCCGTCCGGGCCGAGCAGCCGCGCCACCAGGTCGACGCCGAGCTGCTCGACGCGAAGGTCGACGAAATGGCCGGCGGGGGGGTCGAGGACGAAACGGCGAGTCTCACCGGCCCCGAGCTTGCCCTCGAAGGGTGGAGCGGAGGGGTCGAGGACGGCGAGGGTCTCGGCCTCTGCCGGCCGGTCGGTGATCGGGGGAGCGGTCGCGGCCGGGGGTGGCTGGCAGGCGAGGAGGACGAGCAAGGTCAATGCGACCCCGCACCGAAGAGGGCGGCCACGGGGGGCCGCCCCTACGCCCCCGCTGTCATCCCGAGCGCAGGGCCGAAGGCCCGGAGCCGAGGGATCTCCCGGGGTGGGGGCGCGTCGCGCAGCGACGGATCGACGGTAGCCGGGGGGTTCAGCCCCCGGCGGGGGCTGGGGAAGGCCCCTCGGCTTCGCTCGGGGCGACGTCCGGGCCGTAGGGGCAGGCCCCCGTGCCTGCCCTCCCCGGTCAGGGTGCACGGCCGCCACTCTCACCCTTCCTCACCAGCCGGAACGCCTCCTCCTCGAGCATCTCCTCCCCTCCGGCCCCCCGGCCCCACAGGCGGAGCCGGTACTCGCCGTCGGCCAGGCGCCTCGCCGCGAGGGTGAGGGTGAAGGAGCCGTAGGCGTCCGGCCGGGCCTCTGTGCCCGAGAAGAGGCCCCTCCCCGCGGCGTCCACCAGCTCCAGGCGCCAGCCCTCGCGGGGGTCGAGGCGGGGCACGGCGAGCAGCAGGGTGAACCGCTCCTGGCCCGGCTCGAGCTCGAGGGTGGGCGGCTCCTCGCCCTCCGCGCGCAGGGTGCCGGCCAGCAGGTCGAAGACCGGGGCGTTCACTTGCGGTCTGCTCAGCTCCTCGACGGCCCGTCGCTCCCGGAGCAACCAGCCCCCCAGCCCCACCACCGCCACCAGCAAGCTCGCGGCGAGGCTGCCCACCCAGGGGGCCGGCCGGCGCCGCACGGACGTGGACGCCGGCGGCCCGGAGGGCGCCTCGGGCGGGCGAGGCTTCAGGATCCCGGGCCGGGCCACGGGCTCGACCAACCCCTCGTCGGCCAGCCGGCCCCGCAGCCCTCGCCAGGCCAGGGCCACCTCCCGCTCGGAGGGCGGCTCCTCCCCCACCTCGGCGAGGTCGAGGGTGGCGGCGGCGCACTCGGGGCAGACGGTCAGGTGCTCCTCCACCTCGGCCAGCCGCGCGGCGGGCAGGGCGCCGTCCAGAAAGGCCACCAGCTCCGCCGGCTCCGGGTGCTCCGCCAGGCGCTCGCGGGCCTGCTTCGCCACACGGGCCACGGCGGCCTCGAGCTCGGGGTCGTCGTCCGGGATCACGAGCTGCCCTCCGCCGGCCGCCCGGCCGGGCCTGCCAGCCGCCCGGCCAGCCTTTGCCGGGCCTGGAAGAGATGGGCCTTGACCGTTTCCACCGAGATCCTCAACAGCACGGCGATCTCCCGATACTTCAGGTCCTGGTCGATGCGCAGCAGCAGGCACTTCCTCATCTGCGCCGGCAGCTCCTCGATCGCGGCGGCGAGCAGCCGGGTCCGCTCACGGTCGAGCGTCGTCTCGTCCGGCAGCCGTTCCGCGCTCGCCAGCTCCACCCCCCGTGGCTGTCCCTCTTCGGCCTCGGCGGAGCCCTCGGCGAGCGGCACCTCCTGGCCGGAGCGCTTCTCGGCTCCCCGTCGCCGCAGCATCTCGCGGTGGGCGTTGGCGGCGACGGCGAAGAGCCAGGTGTCGAACCGCGCTTCGGCACGGAACGAGCCGATGCCCTTGTAGATGTCGAGGAAGGTCTCCTGGGTTAGATCGAGGCAATCTTCGGGCGCCACGCCCCGGCGCGAGAAGAAGTGCACCACCGGAGCGTAGTAGAGCTCGAAGAGCCGCCGCATCTCGAGCTCGCCACCGCGAGCTTCGCGGAGGGCCTGGACGAGTTGCTGCGCGAGCCGGGCACGGACGGTGGGGTCCAACCGTGCGACCTCCCTGGCGAAAAGACGTTCTGAGAGCTGTGGGGCAACTCTAGCAAACCAGGAAGGCGAATTTTCTCTCTCGTTGCCACGCTCCGTGCGGGAACCAGGATCCGCTGATCGCCCGAAGCTCCGGGGGCTGAACCCCCCCGGCTACCGTCGATGCGTCGCTGCGCGACGCCCCCCGCCCCGGGAGATCCCTCGGCTCCGGGCCTTCGGCCCTTCGCTCGGGATGACACGGGTGGGTCTTGCCTCAAACGGTCCCGATGTCATCCCGACCGGAGCCGGAGGAGCGCAGCGACGAAGGCGCAGCGGAGGGATCCCCCCGTGGCGCAGCCACGGTGCGACGGTAGCCGGGGGTTTCAGCCCCCGGTGCTTCGGTTGACTACGGGTAGTACCCCCGCAAGGTCTTGACCTCCACCCCGGGGCGATCGACCTCGACCTCGACGACTCGGAAGCCACGGGTGCGGGCGAGGTTCTTCGACTGGTAGGCGAGCAGGTACTGCGAGCGCAGCTCCTGCTCGATGGCGGCGTAGGTGGCGGGGAGATCCTCGGTCGAGGCGAGGAAGAAGCTGCGACCGCCGGTCTCCTCGGCCAAGCGGGCGAGCCCCTTCTTGGCCTCGGCCTCCTTCTTCTCGACCCCGACCGAGACGGTGAACAACGTCACCCCGGCCCGGCGCACGTACTCCAGGGCCTGGTCGAAGGTGAAGCGGCTCGCCTCGTCCTTGCCGTCCGAGAGCAGGATCAGGGCGCGCTGCCCGCCGATCCCCGAGAAGTAGAAGAGGGAGTAGATCAGGCTGTCGTAGAGCGCCGTGCCGCGCTCCGCCTTCAAGCCCGCGAGCCCCGAGCCGAAGGCCGCCAGCTCGTTGGTGAACGGGGCGGCGAGATAGGGGCGGTCGTTGAAGACGATGATGCCGGCGCGGTCCTGGCGATCCACCGCCTGGCGGAAGAAGCCGAGAGCCGCGGCCTTGGCCGGCTCGAGGCGCGGCGCCATCGAGGCCGAGACGTCGAGCAGGATGAGGGCGTGGAAGGGCAGGTCGCTGACCTGCTCGAAGCGGCGGACATCCTGCGGCTTGCCGTCCTCGGTCACCCGGAAATCCGCCGCCCCCAGGCCCGCGACCGGCCGACCCCGGCGGTCGAGCACCGAGGTGTAGAGCTCGACCAGCTGGATGTCCACCTCCTCGGCATAGTCCGGTGCGTTGACCAGCACCAGGTCCTCGGCGAAGCCGCCATCCGGCCGGTAGGCCACCGCCCGCACGTAGGTCAGGGGCTCGCCCTCGGGCAGGATCATCGGCTGGACGTAGGGGGGCTGGTATAGGGTCGAGACCAGCTGGTCGTTCAAGTAGAGCTCCACACGCTCGACGGCTTCTCCCTTGGGCACTTCCACCTCCGCCCGGGCCCGCACGCTCTTCTTGTAGACCCGGCCCCGCTGGGGCTCGACCAGCCGCACCCGGAAGCGGTTGCCGGCGATGTTGACCAGCAGCTCGTCGCTCGCCAGCTCCTCGCCGAGAGTGCCGAGGGCCTTGGCGCGCACCGTGTGCACCCGCGGGAAGGAGCCGAGGTCGAGCTCGACCGAGTACGGGGGCTTGGTCTTGGTGAAGACCGGCTCGTCGTTGAGCCAGAAGGAGACCGCGGCGACGCCATCGCCGGTGACCAGGGTGTCGAAGCGCACCAGGCCGGTCAGCAGGGCGCCGATCGGCGGCACCAGCTGCACGGTGGTCTCGCCGCTGGCCAGGGCGCGGTTGGCCTCGGCCAGGGCCTCCGCGACCTGGGGATCGGCGGGCGGCGGGATCTCCTGGCTGGCCACCCGCGGCACGGCGAGCGGCTGCTCGATGCGGGCGAAGCGGCCGGAGTTCAGGTCCTCGACCTTGACCAGGAGGGTGTACTGGGAATCGGGGCGGAGATAGCGCTGGAAGAAGAGGGGCAGCTCCGCGCCCGCCACCTGCCCGGCCGGGAAGTCGAACTTGTAGCGGAAGCTGTCGAAGAGGTCCGGCCCGGAGAGCACCTCGCCGGTGACCAGCAGGTTGTAGGAGCGGTGGCCCCCCAGCTCGCCCACGGCCACGACCGAGGCCGGCACCGCGAGGGCGGCCTGCACCACGGTGCGGTTCTGGTAGTAGCCGGGAAACTCCAGGCCGAGCCGTGCGGGGAAGGTCTCGGCCGCCGGCGGCAGGTCGGTGGTGTAGGTGTTGAAGGTGGCCACCCACTCGCGGCTCGCCGGTCTGGGCGCCTCGAGCACGGCGTCGAAGATGGAGAGGTAGGTGAAGTCGGCCCGCTCGCGCATCCAGGCCACGGCGGAGTTGAACAGGCGCGACTCCTGGGGGTTGCAGGCGGCGCTCTTGTCGAAGTCCACCAGGCTGTCGAATCCCTCGACGGGGTGCCAGAGGGAGTAGGTCTTGCCCCGCTTCAAGAACATCAGCAGGAAGGGCTGGCGGTAGCGGTCCGAGCCCTCCTGATAGACCCACAGCTCGACGGCGAAGATCGTCGCCCGGCAGTTGAACGGCTTCCAGAGGGTGGGCGGGCCGTTGAGCAGCAGCACCTTCGAGCGCAGGTCCCCCAGGTTGCGGAAGCGGGTGCGGGCGATGGTGACCCGCTCCTCCCAGTGGTCGCGCAGCTCGTTGCGGCCGGTGTCCGGGTAGGGATCGCGCTCGCGCCAGAAGCGGTCGATGAAGGCCTGGCGCTGGTAGTCCTTGGCCAGGGCGAGGAAGGCCTTGCGCTCCTCCTCGGTGATCAGGACGCTGACCTCCTCGAGCCAGGTGCGGAAGCGCTCGGGCAGGGCGGCGGGCTCGGCAGCTGCGGCGGGGGTCTCCTGCGCCTGGCCGGGAAGGCCCAGCAAGAGGAGGAGGGCAGCGGTCAAGCGTAGAGCGCGCATCGAGCTCCTACGGGTAATAGCCCCGGAGCGTGCGGGCCGTCAAGCCCGGCCGGGCGACTTCTACGGCCACCGACCGGAAGCGCCCGTCCCGCTCGGTGCGGCTGGACTGGTAGGCGAGCAGGTAGCGGCTCTTGAGATCGGTACGGATCGCCTCGCACACCGGTGCGAGCTCCTCGACGCCGGCGATTTCGAAGCTCCGGCCGCCGGTCTCCCGGGCCAGCCGGGCGAGGCGGGCTCCGGCGCCGCCGTCACGGCGCGGCAGGTCGAGGGCGATGGTGTAGATCGTCATGCCGCTGCGCCGGGCGTAGTCGAGGGCCTGCTCGAAGTCGAAGCGGCTGCCCTCGTCCTTGCCGTCGGTCAAGAGCACCAGGGCGCGCTGACCGGCGAGGCCGTTGGCGTAGAAGAGGCTGAAGATCAGGCTGTCGTGAAGGGCGGTGCCTCGCTCGGCCTTGAGCGCGGCCAGGCCGGCGGCGAAGGCGGCCGGCTCGCGGGTGAAGCGCGCCGCCACGGTCGGGCGGTCGTTGAAGGTGACGAGGGCCATGCGGTCCCCCTCGGCGACCATCTCGGTGAAGAAAGCCATCGCCGCCTCCCGCGCCGCCACCAGCCGCTCGGCCATCGACGCCGAGACGTCGAGCAGGAAGACCGCCGAGAAGGGCTGGCGGGAGGCCGGCTCGAAGCGTGTGAGGGTCTGGGGCGCTCCGTCCTCGAGCACCTTGAACTGCTCGACCCCGAGCCCGGGCACCGGGCGGCGGTCGCGGTCCACCACCGCGGTGTAGAGCTCCACCAGCTGGACGTCGAAGGTCTCGCCGTAGCCCTCGGGAGCGTTGACCCACACCAGATCCTCGGCTGTGGCCCCCGAGGCCAGGTGCGCCACCACGCGCACGAAGGCGGCCTCGCTGCCCGGCGGCAGGAGCAGGGGCTGAGCCCAGGGCTCCTGGTGCAGCGTCGCCTGCAGCTGGTCGCCCACCCACAGCTCCAGGCGGTCGAGCTGCTCGCCGTCCGGCACTTCGACGGTGGCCCGGGCGCGCACCGCACCGGCCACGGCGGAACCCGGCCGGGGGTCGGTCAAGCGCACGACGAAGCGCTGGCTACCGCCGTTGACCAGCAGCTCGTCGCTCGCCAGCTCGGCGCCCTCGGCGTCGAAGGCCGTGGCCCGCAGGGTGTGCACCCGCGGCAGCTCCCCGAAGTCGAGCTCCACCGAGTAGGGGGGCTCGGTCTTGGTCAGGATCGGCTCGCCGTCGACGGCGAAGGTGACCCGCGCCACCCCCTCGCCGGTCAGCAGCGTATCGAAGCGCACCAGCCCGGTGATCAAGGCCTCGCCCACCGGGCGCACCAGAGCGAGGGCGGTCTCGCCGCGGGCGAGGGAGGCGTTGGCGATCGCCAGCAGGCGGGCGGTCTCGGGATCGAGGGGCGGAGGCTGCACGAGAGCCGCTTCTCCCTCCGGCACGGCGAGGTCGGCCTCGAGCCGGGCGAAGCGACCGGTCGCGAGGTCCTCCACCCGTAGCAGCAGGCGGTAGGTGCGTCCGGGCCGCAGCACGCGCTGGAAGATCAGGGGGATCTCCGCCCCCACGGCTGCCGCTGGAAAGCCGTAGCGGTAGCGGAAGCGCTCGAAGAGTTCCTCGCCGAGCAGGACCTCGCCGTTGACCACGAAGTCGTAGCTCTCGTGGCCGCCGATGGCCGAGCGGCCGGCCTGGTCCTGGGCCACCGTGACCACCCCCTGGGTGACCATGCGCTGGCCGGAGCGCCCGGGGAAGGAGAGGGCGAGGCGGGCCTCGAAGGTAGCGCCGGCAGCGGGCACCTCGGTCGAGTAGGAGGCGAAGGTGGGCACCCACTCCACGTTCTCCGGCTTCGGCGGCTCCCGCACCTCGGAGAGGAAGATCAGGAAGTCGGTGAAGCGCGCGTTGTTGCCCAGCAGGCGCAAGGCGTACACGAACTCCTCGTAGTTGCAGCCGACCGCAGAGCCCCCTGCCGCCGAGCCTCGGTAGAACTCGTCCGTGCCGGTGTCGACCTCCCACAACCGCCACTCGCTGACCCCCCACTTGCGGTAGAAGATCAGGGCGAAGTCGTAGCGATAGCGGGGGTTGCCCTCATAGAACCAGACATCCAGGGGCCACAGGAAAGCGCAGCTCGGCTGGAACCGGCTGGTGGGCACTCCCAGGTAGAGGAGAGCGCGAGCGCGCTGGTCGCCGAGGCCGCCCCAGAGCTGCCGCGCGGTGGCCACCCGCTCGCGGTAGTCGACCTCCAGCTCGTTCCTGGCCGTGCGCGGGTCGGGGTCGCGGCTCTTCCAGAACTCCCGGATGAAGGCGTCGCGCTGGTAGTCGGCGGAGAGGGCCAGGAAGAGCTCCTGCTCGGCCGGCGCCATCAGCACGTCGACCTCTTCGAGGAAGCGCCGGTAGCGCTCGGCGAGCTTCTCGGCACCGGCGGGCAGCTCGAAGTCCTTGCGCAGGGTGTCCGGCCGCGGCGGCACGGTCACCTTGGCCGGCTCGGGGCGGGGCACTTCAGGTATTGCCGGCGAGGCCGCCGCGAGGGCCAGCACTGCCCCCAGGACCACCCGCGACAGGACCCCTCGCCTCACGGGTAGTAGCCCCGCAGGGTCTTGGCCTCGAGCCCGGAGCGGCCGACCTTGACCTCGATGGTGCGGAACTGGCCGGAGACCGCCGTGTTCGAGGACTGATAGGTCAAGAGGTACTGAGAGCGCAGCTCCTGCTCGATCTGCCGGTAGATCGCCGGCAGCTCGGAGGCGCCCTCGACGAAGAAGCTGCGCCCGCCGGTCTCCTCGGCGATGCCGGTGAGCTTGCGCCGGGCGTCACCCTTGGGCAGGGCGAGGCCGATGGCGTAGACGGTCACCCCGGCCCGCCGGGCGTACTCGACGGCGTCCGCGTACTGGAACTGGCTCGACTCGTCCTTGCCGTCCGAGAGCAGCAGCAGGGCCCGCTGGCCCTTGACGCCGTTGAAGTAGTGGAGGGCGAAGATCAGGCTGTCGTAGAGCGCCGTGCCCCGCTCGGCCTTCAAGCCGGTCAAGCCGGCGGCGATCTTCTTCAGGTCCTTGGTGAAGGGCACCGCCAGCTCGGGCCGGTCGTTGAACAGCACCACCGCGCCCCGGTCCTTGGGCCGGATGGCCTGCTCGAAGAACAGCAGGGCGGCGTCGCGGGCGGCGAGGATGCTCGACTCCATCGAGGCCGAGACGTCGAGCAGGGCGGTGGCGTAGATCGGCTGGTCCTCCACCTTCTCGAAACGCCGGATCTCCTGCACCACGCCGTCCTCGGAGACGGTGAGGTCGGCCTGGGCCACGTCGGTGACCGGCCGCCCCTGGCGATCGACCACCGTGGTGTAGAGCTCGACGTACTGGATCTTCACCTCTTCGCCGATCTCGGGGGCGTTGACGAAGACCAGGTCCTGCGAGGAGTTGCCGTCCTCGAGATAGGCGACCGCCTGGACGTAGGACAGCGCACCGTCGCCCGGCAGCAGCACCGGCTGCTCCCAAGGTGGCTGGTAGAGGGTGGCGATCCGGGTCTCGTTCAAGAAGATCTCCACCCTCTCGATGCGCGCCGCCTCCGGCACCGCCACCTCGACCGCGGCGCGCAGGCTCTGCTTGTAGACGGCGCCCCGGCGCGGCTCGACCAGGCGCACGGCGAAGCGGTGGCTGCTGGCGTTGAGCACCAGGCGGTCGGAAGCGAGTTGCTCGCCGGCGGGGCCGTAGGCCGTCGCTTCCAGCACGCGGGAGCGGGGCAGGCTGCCGAGGTCCAGCTCGACCGAGAACGGCGGCTTCTTCTTGGTCAGGATGGGCTTGCCGTCGAGGGTGAAGGTCACCTGCTCGATGCCCTGGCCGGTGATCTTGGTCTCGATGCGCCGCAGCCCCGAGATCAGCTCCATCGGCGGATCGAGGATCTTGATCGTCACGTCGCCCGAGGCCACGGCCGCCGAGGACTCGGCGAGCAGGCGGGCCGTCTCGGGGTCGGTGGGCGGCGGGGGCGCGGCGTCGAGGGCGGGCACCACCACTTCCTTCTCGCCGCGGAAGGCCCCCTTGGCGTTCAGGTCCTCGAGCTTGAGCACCACCCGGTAGGTCCCCGGCCGCAGGTAGCGCAGGAAGGCCATCGCCACCTGCTCACCCGGCACCTCCTCGGCGGGCAGATCGAACTTGTAGCGGAAGGAGTCGAAGAGACGGTCTCCCTCGAGCACCTCGCCGGTGAGGATGAAGTTGTAGGAGCGGTAGCCGGCCAGCTCGGCCAGGCCGGCGGCTCGCTTGGGCACCAGCAGCAGGCTCTGGAGGGCGGTGCGGCTCTGCCGGCGGCCGGGGAAGGAGACCTCCCAGGTCGCGGGCAGCTCGGTCACACCGCTCGGCAGGTCGGTCGAGTAGGACTCGAAGGTGTCCACCCACTCGCCCTTGGGCGGTTCGGGCTGGCTGGTCGCCTGCGAGACGATGTTCTGGTAGTCGAAGACCCCCTGGTTGAGGACGTAGGCGAAGATCGCCCCCACCTCGTCACCGCGGAAGCAGCCGTTCGTCATCTGCTGGAGGCGCCCCTGGTTGTTGCCTTGCCGGACCAGATTGCCGTCCTGGAACAGGGGTTCGAGGCTGTCCGAGGGTTGCCAGAGCCGGTAGCTGCCCGCCCCCCAGCGCCGGTAGAAGACCAGGAAGAAGTCCCCCCGCACGCGGTCGCTACCCTTGTAGAACCAGATCTGCGTGGGCCAGAGGATGGTGGAGCACTCGACGTCGATCAGCTCGGTGGGCTCGCCGTTGAGCAGAAACAGCCGCGCCCGCTCCTCCGCGAGGTCGGTGAACAGCAGGCGCGCCCGCTCCAGGCGTGCCGACCAGCGCTCGCGCAGCTCGTTGCGGCCGGTGTCGGGGTAGGGATCGCGGGCCTTCCAGAACTTGTCGATGAAGACGTCACGCTGGTAGTCCTGGTTCAAGCCGAGAAAGGTCTT
Source organism: Thermoanaerobaculia bacterium (assembly GCA_036274895.1). Lineage (GTDB taxonomy): Bacteria > Acidobacteriota > Thermoanaerobaculia > Multivoradales > SZUA-115 > CALMKX01. The sequence continues at coordinate 270,900 of DASUEU010000037.1, forward strand.
CCTCTCGTCGTCCGAGATCAGGACCGAGACCTCCTCGAGAAAGGCGCGGTAGGGAGGTGGCAGCTTCTGCTCGAGCTCTTCGAGGGCCTTGTCCTTCTTGGCGGCCTGGGCGGGCATGTCCGCCGCCGAGAGGGCCAGGGCCAGCCCGAGCCCCGCCATGGCGAGCAGCCGGGGCAGGCATCGTTTGATCATCTCGCGCGGGAGGATGCAAGGGCCACGCCGAGGGGCGATCCGACCGGGGGGCGGTAGAATCGACGGGCCATGAGCGGCGCCTACTTCGACAACAATGCCACCACCCCGCTCGATCCTCGGGTCGCCGAGGCGATGGTCCCCTGGCTCGGACCCCGCTTCGGCAATCCCTCGTCGATCCACCGCTGGGGGCAGGCGGCGCGCGAGGCGATCGAGGCGGCGCGCTGCCAGGTGGCCGAGCTGGTCGGCGCCGATGCCTTGGAGATCGTCTTCACCGCCTCCGGCACCGAGGCCAACAACCTCGTCCTCGAGACCATCGGCAGCGGCGCCCGGGGCCGGGTGGTGATCTCCGGCCTCGAGCATCCTTCGGTGCGCGTGGCCGCCGAGCTGCTGGCCGTGCGGGGCTTCGAGGTGCACAGCGTGTCCCCGGGGGCCGACGGCATCGTCCCCGTAGAGGCCATGGTCGCGGCCCTCGGTCCCGACACTCGCCTGGTCGCCCTGATGCTCGCCAACAACGAGTTGGGCACCCTCCAGCCGGTGGCCGAGGTGGCCGCCGCCTGCCGAGAGGCGGGCATCCCCGTGCTCTGCGACGCCGTCCAGGCCGCGGGCAAGACAGCCGTGGAGGTAGCCGCCCTGGGGGTGGATTACCTGACCCTCGGTGCCCACAAGTTCCACGGTCCCCTGGGCGCCGCCGCCCTGTGGGTGAGAAAGGGCGCCCCGCTCTCCCCGTTGCTGGTGGGCGGCAGCCAGGAGCGGCGCCGCCGGGCCTCTACCGAGAACGTCCCGGCGCTGGTGGGCTTCGGCCTGGCCTGCGAGCTGGCCGGCCGAGAGCTGCCCGAGCGGGAGCGCCGCCTGGGGGCCTTGCGCGAGCGCTTCGAGGCGGGCCTCGGGGCGCTCGCCGACGTGGTGATCCACTGCCGGACCTCGCCGCGCCTGCCCCACACTTCGCACGTGGCCTTCCTGGGCCTCGAGGCGGAGTCCCTCCTGATCCGCCTGGATCTCGCCGGCTTCGCCGTCTCGACCGGCTCGGCCTGCTCCTCGGGCGTGGTCGAGCCGAGCCGCACCCTGACTCAGATGGGCATCGGTCGCCACGAGGCGCTGGCGTCGCTGCGCATCAGCTTCGGCTTGTTCAACACGGAGGCGGAGGTCGACGCTTTGCTCCCCGTGCTCGCCCGAGAGGTGGCCACGCTGCGGCAGCTGGCGCCGGTGGGAGCTCACGCATGAGCGCTTCCGGGCTCACCGCCGTCGCCATGAGCGGCGGCCTCGACTCCTCGGTCACCGCCCTGCTGCTCGCCCGGGCCGGGGAGCCGGTGGTGGGGCTGTCGATGCTGCTCTGGGAGCACTCCGGTGAGCCCGCGCATGGCCGCTGCTGCGGCGCCCTGGACTTGGGAGACGCCCGTCGCGTGGCCCAGCAGATCGGCATCCCCCATTACACCCTGCGCATGGACGAGGAGTTCCGGGCCAAGGTGGTGGACCCCTTCGTCCAGGACTACCTGGCCGGCCGCACGCCCAGCCCCTGCGTCTCCTGCAACACCTGGATCAAGTTCGACCGCCTGCTGGCCAAGGCCCGTGCCTTCGGCGCCGAGACCGTGGCCACCGGCCACTACGCGCGCATCCTCGAAGGTCCGGACGGGCCGGAGCTGCACACCGGCCTCGACGCCGAGAAGGACCAGAGCTACTACCTCTTCGAGCTGACCCGCGAGCAACTGGCGGCGTCGCGCTTTCCTCTCGGCGAGATGCGGAAGGGGCAGGTCCGCGCCCTCGCCCGCGAGGCCGGGCTGGTGGTAGCGGGCAAGGGGGAGAGCATGGAGGTCTGCTTCGTGGCCGGAGGCGTCGGGGACTTCGTCGAACACCAGGTGGCCCAGCACCCGGAGCGCTACGCCGCCCCGGAGGCCACCGAGCCCGCCGCGGTGGTCACCGCCGAGGGCCGCTCCCTCGGCGCGGCGAGCGCCCCCTACTACCGCTACACGGTGGGCCAGCGCCGCGGCCTGGGCGTGGCCGGCATCGAGCGGCTCTACGTGATCGGCATCGAGCCGGAGGCCAACCGGGTCACCGTGGGTTCCGAAGAGAACCTGCTTTCCCCGGGTCTGGTGGGCGAGCGCCTGCACTGGATCGGCGACCCCGAGCGCCTGGCCGGTCCCGGCGGCGAGGTGCGGGCCACGGTGAAGATCCGCTCCCGCCACCCCGGCGTCGAGGCGACCGTCCGTCCCCTGCCCGAAGGCCAGGCCGAGATCCTCTTCGACCAGCCCCAGCGAGGAGTCGCCCCCGGTCAAGCGGCCGTCTTCTACCGCGGCTCACGGGTCTTGGGGGGGTGCTGGATCCGAGCGAGCCTCCCGCCCCACTCCTGAGACCACCACCACGAACTCCCCCTTGAGCGAAGGCCGGGCGGCGAGGTTGGCTTCCAGCTCGGAGAGCCTGCCGCGCAGCACCTCCTCGTGGAGCTTGGTCAGCTCCCGGGCCACGGCGGCCGGGCGGTCGCCCAGCTCGGCACGGGCGTCGGCGAGGCTCGGCAGCAGGCGGTGGGGGGACTCGAAGAAGACCAGCGTATGGGGCAGGGCTGCGAAGGAGCGGTAGAAGGTGCGGCGCTTGCCCCCCCGGGGAGGCGGAAAGCCGGCCACGGTGAAGGGCAGCGGGGGCAGGGCGGAGACCAGCAGCGCGGCGAGGGCCGCCGAGGGCCCTGGAATGGCCTCGATGGTGGCACCGGCTGCCGCCGCTTCCCGCACCAGCAGGAAGCCCGGGTCGGACACCAGGGGCGTGCCGGCGTCGCTGACCACGGCGATCGTGCGCCCGGCTTCCAGCTCCGCCAGCAAGCGCGGCAGGCGCTGCCTCTCGTTGTGCTCGTGGAGGGAGACCAGGGGCCGCTTCACCCCCAGGTGGGCCAGCAGCGCTCCGGTCCGGCGGGTGTCCTCACAGGCCACCAGGTCCGCGGTCTCGAGGGCCTGGCGGGCGCGGGGGGAGAGATCGGCGAGGTTGCCGATGGGGGTCGCGACGAGGAGGAGCTTGCCGGCGGCCAAGGAGCCCGATGCTACCATCCGCCCGATGCCCGCCTCCTTGCTCCTGGCCCTGCTCTCCGCCGTCGCCCTCACCGCGCCGGGCGCCGCCGAGGAGCCGGCCTGGACGGTGGAAGACCGCATCCTCGCCTCGGTGGACGGCGACCCGATCCTCGCCTCCGACGTCGAGCGGGCCCTGCGCCTGGGGTTGGGCGACCCCGCTCCCGAGGGCGAGGCCGAGGACGCCAAGCGGCGCCGGGTGCTCGAGGCCCTGATCGATGAGCGGCTGCGCTTCCACGAGGTCGACCGCTACGGCCTCGCCCGCGCCCCGGCCGAGGAGGTCGAGCGCCGCCTGGAGCAGACCCGGAGCGGCTTCGCCTCCGACGAGGAGTACCGCGCCTGGCTGGCCGGGCTGGACCTGACGGAGGAGGGTCTCGGCCAGCTGATCGCCCGCCAGATCGTGCTCCTGACCTACGTCGAGGACCGGCTCTCCGCCCGCGTGCTGGTGACCCTCGACGACGTCCGTGCCTATTACGAGCAGAAGCTGGTACCCGCCCTCGTCGAGCGCCAGGCCGAGGTCCCGCCCCTGGAGGAGGTCCGCGAAGCGGTGCGAGCCGTGCTGCGCGAGGAGCGCCTCAATCGCGAGATCGAGCGTTGGACCGAGGAGCTCGAAGCCAAGGCCGACGTGGTGCGCCTGCCGCTCGACCGCGCCCGTCCCCTGCCGCCGCTGGTCGAAGTGCTCACGCCGCCACCGGCCAAGCCGCCGGGCTGAAAAACCGGCCCCGCTACCTTGCCGGCGCTGGCGCCAGGCCGGGGTAGATCTCGCGGTAGTGGGCCCGGCTGGTCAGGACTTTGCGCACGTAGTTGCGGGTCTGGCGGAAGCCCACTTTGGAGTAGAACTCGGCGGGCTCCTTCGAACGGCAGTAGCCCAGCCAGACACGGGTCTGCTCCTCGCCGGCGTTGTAGGCCGCGGCCATGGCGTGCTCGGCACCGCCGAAGAGACGGGAGAGCTCGCCCAAGTAGGCCGAGCCGACGGTGATCGCGACCTCGGGCTGATAGAGCTCATCCGCGCGCAGATCGGGCCTCCCCATGCGTGGGCCGATGCGACGCACCAACGTCTGAGTGACCTGCATCAGGCCCCGAGCCGAGGCGGAGGAGAGGGCTTCAGGGTCGAAGCGGCTCTCTTCCCGCGCGATCGCCGCCACCAGGGCGGGATCGATCGCCTGCTCCCGGGCGCGGCCACGGAACGTCTCGGCGTACGGCAGCGGGTAGAGCAGCTCCTTCAGCTCGGAGGGGAGCAGCCGGAAGGGCAGGGCGGGGGGCACCCGCTCGGCCAGGATCTCGGCCACCAGCAGGGCCCGGCGGGTGTCCCCGTCGCGGGCGAGGAGACGGCCGGCGGTGAAGGAGAGGGACGGCTGGCCGGTGGGGAAATGCCGCTCGAGGGCCGGGGCGCCCTCGGCGAAGACGCCCAGAGCCAGGAGCCGCTCCTCCGCGCTCTGGGCGGGTGCCCGCCAGAGGCTCCACTGCGCGGCCGGCACGATCGCTAGGCGGAGGAAGGCCGACGCTCCCGGCTCCCGGGTGAGCAACTTCGCGATCTGGATCAGGGCGGCCTGGCTCCTGGGGTGGCCCTCTCCGAGCAGAAGCACCGCGGCGCGCAGATCCCCGACGGCGGCGGAAGCGGCCAGCTGGCTGCCCAGGGCCTGGGCGAGAGGCACCAGCTCGGGCCGGGCGAGGCGCTCCCGCGCTTCCCGGGCAAAGGGGTCGTAGGGGTCGGCGAGCAGCACCCGCAGATAGGCGGCGACGGCGGCTTGCAGCTGGGCCTTCGCTTCCGCCAGTCGTCCCTGCCAATAGGACACCTCCGCGACCGATGCCTGCCCGGTGCGCTCGGCCTCCGCCAACCAGCCACCGGCCCGCTCGGCCTTCTGCTGCACCAGCTCGGAAGCGGCGAGAAAGAGCAGCGCGCGGGCGAGGTAGTCCTCACCGGGGCGTTGCCGGCGCAGCAGGTCGAGCAGAGCCAGGGCCGAGGGCTCGCTGCCGCCCAGCCACTCGAGGCGTAAGGCGGCGAGCAGGCTGGCGCCGCTCCATTCGCCACCGGGATCAGCCATGTGAGAGCGCCGGTAGGCGGCCGAGGCGGCGGTCCAGTCGTTGGCCAGCTCCCGGCAGCGAGCCAGCTGGTAGAGCACGTCGGCCTTGCGGTTGGCGTCCGGCGCGCGGTCGATCAGGGCGGTGAAAGCAGTGGCGGCAGGTAGGTAGAGACCGAGCCAGAAGTCGTTGCGGGCCCGGGCATAGCGCTGGACAAAGCTGCCTGGCGGGGCGGCGAGCAGAACCTGGTCCAGGAAGACGTTCGAGCGCGCGAACTCCCGATGCTCGTGGAGGGCAAGCCCCACCGCGGCAGCCAGCTCGAGGTCTTCGCGGCGCACCAGTCGATCCGCCGCGAAGAGGGCTGCCTGGTAGGCGGCCTCATCGGAGCGATTCTCCCGCAAGAGCCGCGTGGCCAGCGCGCGGGCCCGGTCCGCCTCGCTCTCGCGCAAGGCGCATTCAGCCCGGACGAGGCTGAGCAAGCGGCGCGGCCGCAGGGGCAGCCGGCTCTCGTCCACCCCTCCCAGGAGACGACAGTCACCGCCCCGGCCGAGGGAGCGCCGCAGCAGCCGGACCGCCCCCTCGAGGCCCGAGAAGCTGCCGCCAGCTGCCACCACCCGCGCCACCAGACCGGCCGCCATTTCGGGATGGCCTTGTCGCTCGTGCTCGAGGGCCAGATGGTAGTAGCCGTGGAGGGCCAGGCTTGGCACCGCGGAGATGGTGTTGAGCAGCGACGTGGCGCGGCTCTCGCGGCGACCCAGACGCTCCAGCAAGCGGGCTTCGAGATAGTCCAGGCCGAGCGCTCGGGCTGCCGGGTCGGCGGCGAGGAGGCGCTTCACCTCCGCCAGGGCGGCCTCGTCGTCCCCCTCGAGCTGCAGGTCGATGAGGGCGATGCGGGGGTCGGCCGCGGCCAGCGGCGCGACGGTCCAGAGCCAGGCGCAGAACCCGGCGACAGGGATGGAGAAAGACCGATGCATGAGCAAGGCAGGTGGAGCTACCCGGTGGAGCGCTCGACCCGGCCCCCCAAACGCTGCAATTTGAGTTCCATCCGCTCATAGCCACGGTCCAGGTGGTAGATGCGATCGACCACTGTCTGACCCTCGGCCACCAGCCCGGCGAGCACCAGGCAGGCAGAGGCCCGCAGGTCGGTGGCCATCACCACGGTGCCGGAGAGGGGCGTCGGCCCGGCGACGCGGGCGAAGTGGCCCTCGACCCGCACGTCCGCGCCCATCCGGTTGAGCTCGGGGACGTGCTGGAAGCGGTTCTCGAAGACCGTCTCGCAGATCGTGGCGGTGCCTCGCGCCTGGGTCATCAGGGCGAGATACTGGGCCTGGAGGTCGGTGGGAAAGCCGGGGTGGGGGCCGGTGGTGATGTCGTGCGCGACCAGCTCACCGTCGCGGCGCACGCGCACCCAGTCGATGCCGGTCGTCACCTCCACACCGCACTCGGTCAAGGGCCCGAGCAGGGGCGCCAGATCGGCCGGGTCGGCATTCTCGAGCACCACGTCGCCGCCGCTCAGGGCCCCGGCGATCAGGTAGGTGCCCCCCTCGATGCGATCGGCGATCACCCGGTGACGGACCCCACCGAGCGAGGCGACGCCCTCGACCGTGATGGTGTCCGTGCCGGCACCGTCGATCCTCGCCCCCATGGCAGCGAGCAGCCGGGCGAGGTCGGTCACCTCCGGCTCGCGGGCGCAGCCCTCGAGCACCGTGGTGCCTCGCGCCAGACAGGCGGCCATGAGGACGTTCTCGGTGCCCGTGACGGTGGGGGTGGAGAAGCGGAAGCGCGCCCCTGTGAGCTGGGGGGCCCGGGCCTCGACGTAGCCATGCTCGAGGTGAACCTCGGCGCCCAGGGCCTCGAGCCCGGCCAAGTGCTGGTCGATGGGCCGCACCCCGATGGCGCAGCCACCCGGCAGCGACACCCTCGCGTGCCCGTAGCGGGCGAGCAGCGGCCCCAGCACCAGCACGCTCGCCCGCATGGTCTTCACCAGCTCGTAAGGGGCCTCCTCGGCCGAGCGTGGCACCTCGCCCGGCGAGAGGGTGAGGGCGCCGTCCGGCCCGTCGGTGGTCCCTACGCCCAGGTGCTCGAGCAGGCGACGGAAGGTGGCGATGTCTTGAACCCGGGGCACCCGCTCGAGGGTGGTGGGCTGGTCGGTCAAGAGCGAGGCGGCGAGGGCGGGCAGGGCGGCGTTCTTGGCCCCACTGGCGCGGACCCGGCCGAAAAGGCGCGTGGGGCCGGTGATCAGGAAGCGGTCCATGAGGTGCGCTTTAGTACCACAACTCGCGGTTTGCCAGCGTAGTCCGCCCGCACCTCGACGAGCTCGCAGGGGGCGCCTGCAGCGAGAGCCAGAACCCCGTCCTGCTGGCCGTCGCCGATCTCGAAGGCGAGGAAGGCTCCAGGTCGGAGCGCACGCCCCGCGGCGATCAGCCGGCGGAAGAAGGCGAGGCCCCCCTCCCCGGCCCACAACGCGAGGGCCGGCTCGAAGTCGGTCACCTCGTGGGAGAGCCGAGCGCGGTCCTCCGGGGCGACGTAAGGAGGGTTCGATACCAGGAGGTCGAAGCCGCCCAGGCTGAGGCCGTCGGTGCCGTCGGCGGCGAGGAAGCGCACCTGATCGCGAGCTCCCAAGGCACGGGCATTGGCGGCAGCCACGGCGAGGGCAGCCGGGGAGAGGTCCGTGGCCACCACCCGCGCCCCGGGCAGCTCGAGGGCGAGGGTGACGGCGAGGATGCCCGAGCCGGTGCCGACGTCGAGCAGGCGAGGCGCCGGGGGCAAGGGCAGGGCCAGCACCGCTTCGATCAGGTGCTCGGTCTCGGGGCGGGGGATCAGAACGCGGCGGTCGACCCGGAACGAGCGCCCCCAGAGCTCCCGCCGCCCGAGCAGGTAGGCCACCGGCTCGCCGCGCAGTCGCCGTTCGAGGAGAACCTCGAAGCGGGCCGCGGCCTCGCCCGGCATGACCTCGTGGCCCCGGGCGATCACCTGGACCTCGCTCCAGCCGAGGACCTCGGCGGCCAGGAGGCGGGCCTCCCGGGTCGCGGGGGAGAAGGGGGCCGCGGCGAGGCGGGCCCGCGCCACCCGGACCCTCTCCTCGACGGTCGGTAGGGTCTCGCTCACGGCAAGGACCGCTAGTGAATGGTTGCGTCGTCGTCGAAGTCGGCCGTCCGCTCGCCGGGCATCAACAGGCTCTGCCGGAGGGACTGGCCACGGGAGCGGATCTCGACTAAGGGCTTGCGGAAAGGCTCGATCGAATGGTCGGGGTGGTAGGCGAAGCCGCCCCCCGCGGGGATCCCGAAGCCCCGCACGTGCTCGCCCAAGCGGATCACCGCTGCCTTCAAGCCCAGCCAGTCGTCGCCCTCCTCGTGGGCTCCCACCAGGTGCGGCAGGATGCGCAAGGTGTCGAGCAGCTCCCCGGCCCCGCGCACACCCCCGCCGCCCCAGCCGGCCAGGCCGAGCTGGACGGCCCCGGCCGAGACCCCCATCAGCAGGGCCCCCTCGTAGTAACGGCGGACCAGGATCTGTTTGAGGCCGTTCGCCTCGAAGGCGCGCCAGCCGCGCTCCACATCGCCACCGGAGAGCAAGATGAGGTCTGCGTCGTCGATGAACTCGAGATCCGCCGGCCCCAGCTCAGAGCGGATCTGGCGGCGCTCGCGGATCTCGACCTCGTCCATCGCCGCCTCGAACAGGGAGTAGTAGGCCGGGTCGTCACCGTTCGAGGCACCGACGTAGGCCGCCAGTGGCGAGCGGCGACGCAGCCGCTCGCGCACGCCGGCGAGAAAGGGCCGGCCCTCCACTCGCCAGAACAGGAGTTGGCTGTCGGCGAGGAGGTAGACCGGCTGAACGGACTTGTCAGGGGTGGCGTACTCGAGGTGGAAGGGCTGCTCGCCGAGCGGCTCGAGCTCACCCGCCGGATCCTCCCCCAGCCGTTTCACGCCGCAGTCCCCCGGGCCGCCTCCTCCATGCGTTGGGCCTCGAAGTGCGAGACCAGGGGCTCGATCAGGGGATCGAGATCCCCCTCGAGCACACGCTGGAGCTGGTGGACGGTCAAGCCGATGCGGTGGTCGGTGACCCGGCTTTGGGGGAAGTTGTAGGTGCGGATCTTCTCCGAGCGGTCGCCGCTGCCGACCATGCGCTTGCGCTCGGCGCTCATCTGCGACTGCGCCTTCTCCTGCTCCAGCTCGAGCAGGCGAGTCTTGAGCACCCGCAGGGCCTTGGTCTTGTTCTTGATCTGGCTGCGTTCGTCCTGGCAGCTGACCACGATCCCGGAGGGCAGGTGGGTCAGCCGCACGGCCGAGTAGGTGGTGTTGACGCCCTGGCCGCCAGGTCCAGAGGCGCAGAAGCGATCGATCCGCAGATCCTTCTCGTCGACCTCGACCTCGACGTCCTCGGCCTCGGGCAGCACCGCCACAGTCACCGCCGAGGTGTGAATCCGTCCCGCAGCTTCGGTGGTCGGCACCCGCTGCACCCGGTGTACGCCACCTTCGAACTTGAGGCGGCTGTAGGCCCCGCGGCCCTCGATGATCGCCGAGACCTCCTTGATGCCGCCGACCTCGGACTCGGAGAGGTCGATGATCTCGACGTCCCAGCCACGCAGCTCGGCGTAGCGGCTGTACATGCGGAACAGCTCGGCGGCGAACAGGCTGGCCTCACCGCCGCCGGTGCCGGCCCGGATCTCGAGGACGACGTTGCGCTCGTCGTTCTCGTCCTTGGGGGTCAGCTCGACCCGCAACCGCTCCTCGAGCTGGGCGACCTCCGCGCTGAGCCGGGTCTGCTCCTCGTGGGCCAGATCCCAGAGCTCGTCCCCACGCCCCATGGTGCCGAGCATCTCGGTGGTCTCGGCGAGCTGGCGGCTGGCTTCCTGGTGACGGTTGTAGAGACCGACGATCTCGGCGATCTCTGAGAGAGCCTTGGTGGTCTTGGTGTAGAGCTTGGAATCCGCCAGCGTCGCCGGGTCGGCGAGCTTGGCGGTCAGATCCTGGTGAGTGGTCTTGAGGCGAGCCAGCTGCTCGAGCATGGGATCGGTCTCGGGTTCTCGGCGTTTCGCAGGGAGCGCCCGCAGCCGAGGGGAACCTGGACCGCGGGCGCGACGGAGGCCCCGAGCGGCCCGCTAAGCGGTGGCGGCCTTACCGTAACGCCGCTGGAAGCGCTCGACGCGGCCGGCGGTGTCGATCAGCTTCTGCTTGCCGGAGAAGAAGGGATGGCACTCGCTGCAGATCTCGAGTCGCAGCTCGTGCTTGGTGGAGTGCGTCTCGAAGGTGTTGCCGCAGGCGCAGACCACGGTGACGTAGTGCAGGGTCGGATGGATGTCGGCCTTCACGGTCGTATCTTCCCAAGGGTAGTGGGTTTGCCCGCCGTCTCTAGGCGGCCCGGAACCCGTAACCATAGAACAGGAGGGGAGATTCCCGCAAGAGCACCTGGCCCAGGCTCGGACGGCGGTCTGGGCCAATCGGAGGCCGACACCAAGGGGATTGTCGTCGGCACAGCCATGACGCGGCGCGTCATACTCTCGGGAGGATCCGGTCCTTCGCAGATCGCGAGACCGAGCAGGTCTTCGAAGGCGTGGGCTCCCGGCGGTTGCCTCCGGACATCCAGCCGACCGCCCGTCGCAAGCTGAGGATGCTCAACAACGCCGCGACACTCGAGGATCTCCGCGTGCCGCCTGGCAACCGGATCGAGCCACTGAAGGGTCAGCGCAGTGGGCAGCACAGCATCCGGATCAACGACCAGTGGCGGGTGTGCTTCCGTTGGCTCGAACGGGATGCCCACGAGGGCGAGATCGTCGACTATCACTGAGGACGCAACCATCATGAGCGACCGACTCTCCAACATCCACCCCGGCGAGGTGCTCCTGGAGGAGTTCTTGAAGCCCCTGGGGCTGAGCCAGAACCGGCTGGCGCGCGAGATCAAGGTCCCGGCCCGCCGGGTCAACGAGATCGTCCTCGGCAAGCGGGCGATCTCCCCGGACACGGCACTGCGGCTCGCTGCCTTCTTCGGGACCTCGGAGCGCTTCTGGCTCGGGCTCCAACTCGACCACGATCTGGAAGAAGCCCGGCTGCAGCTGGACCCCGTCGCCCTGAAGGGGATCCGCCGCCTCTCGACCGCGGCCTGAGAGTGCGAGTCGATCACTGGTGAAATCAAGACCACATCAGCGGGAAGCAGAGGACCCAATGCTGGCGCCCCCAGGCCTGCTTCAGCTAACCACAACCTTGGCCTCAGCGTGGAAAGCAGCGCCCTTGGTGGACCGCCTCCGGACTACCCCGATGAAGGCCTTGAGGCGGTGCTTTCCCAGGATGGAGCGCACGGCAGGGAGGGCGGAAAGGAACAGCTCCGCGAGCTGGGCAGTGGTCAGCTCTCCGCGGACGATGAACAGCCGCCCGCCGTGGGCGAGAACCGTGGCGACGGCTACAGGGTCCCGACGGATGTTGTCGTCGTGGGAGATCGCGACCCAGCCCTTGTGGGCGACGAAGGCCAGCCAGTCCTCGTCCGCCACTCTGTCCGACTGGAAGTGGTCGAAGTAGCGCTCGACCCGCAGGCCGCTCTCGGCCAGGATCCCCGGGAACTGCTTGCCCAGATCTCGGTCGGTGAAGAAAACCGGATCAGGCGGCGGTCGCGAGGGCCTCGTAGCGGATCGCCTCTTCAACCTCGAAGCCCTTGAGATCGTAATCCTCGGCCAGGTCGGTGATCGACTCACCGGCCCGGAACCGTTCGGCGAGGATCGAGGTCGTGATCCCTCGGCTCTGGAGGATGGGGCGGCCGAAGGCGATGCAGGGGTCGATCGTGATCAAACGCGGGACATTGCGATAGTCGGGCCTGGTCAGGGGGAAGATCCGCAAGGGCGGTCCCTTGGGGTCCCATTCCACTCGTTGGAGGTAGGCGTCGAAGATCTCCTGCAACGCAACCTGGCCACCCTTGCCCAGATTGATGAGGGAGTCGAGCTCCTGGAGCAGAACGTTGCCATGGGTCGCTCGCAGCTCTTTGCTCAACAGCACCCGATCCACACCCAGAGCCTCCCGGGCGTACTCGAGGGCGGTGCGGATCTCCCGCATCCGGACCTTGAACTGGCGCCTCAGGGCGCACAAGACATGGGCTTCGATGAGGTTCGAGAAAGAGAGGCGCCCCGACTCCAGATCAGGGACCTTGAGCAGCGGCTCCCACCGCTTGGGTCCCTGCTGAGTCGAGTAGGAGCGGCCCACCACCCAGCTCCTCATCGTGGTCGCCGGGATCTGCAAGTAGCGCGCGGCCTCGGTCACGGTGTACCGCGGTACTTCGGAGGCTTCGATCTTCGCGGTGGGGGTCCTATGCGCCTTCACTGCCGCTCATTATAGAGGGCATGGCTACCTTGTCGCCGCCCTACCAGCTCCTGGCGAACATCACCGCGTTCAAGAACATCGGCATGGTGGCGCGCCAGAAGAGGCGGAAGGCGGGGTCTTGGGCGAAGGCGATGATCTGGCCGTCGCCCAGGGGCCGGTGGTAGACCAGGAGGGCACCGGCGAGGCGCTGCTCGGCCTCGGGCCAGACCAGGCCGGCGAGCACCGGCGCTTCGCGGCGCACCCACAGCACGTCCCCCTGTAGGGAGCCGGTGGCCAGAAGCACCTCGCTGCCCTGGTAGAGCACGGACGGCGGACCCCGCAGGCCCGCCGCGAGGGGGTGGGAGGCGCGCATCTCGGTGGCCAGGATGGCCCCCGGAGTCTCAATCGGCCGTTCCTCGAGCCTTCCGGGAAGCCCAGGAGCCTGGTCGTCCCCTCCCTCCCCTGGCTTGCGCTCCTTGGCCTTCCAGGCTTCGACCTGCGCCAGACCGTGCTGGCGCAGCCAGGCGAAGGAACCGCCCACCGCCACCACCACCCCACCCGAGCGCACCCACCGCTCCAGGGCCTGGGCTCCCTTCTCCCCCAGCATCTCGCCATAGCCGGAGCCGTCGGGCAGGATCAGCACGTCGAGCTCCCGAGGACCATCCTTCAGCTGGGAGAGCTCGAGCCGGCGGTGGGGCAGGCCCACGTCGCGATCGAGCAGGTGCCAGAGCGTGCCGGCCGCCGTGGCGGCGGTGCCCGGGCCGACCGCGAGGCCCACACGCTGGGGAACCACGGCCACCATGTCGTCCGAGCCGATCGAGATGCCGCTCGTCGTGCGCGAGGTCGCGATGCCGCGCAGAGAGACACCGCAGTCCCGGGAGAGCCTGAGGAGGCGATCCTCGAGGCCGACCGGGTTGCCCCAACGCGGCACGAAGAGGGTGCCGGCCGGATAGGCGCGGCCCTCGATCTCGAAGCCGACCTTCGCCACCCGGTGGAGCAGCCGCTCACGGGCCAGCGCGGCGGCGAGGCGGTAACCAGCCAGGCCCTGGGGCGGCAGCAGCCAGCCCACCGCGGCGTCCCCTTCCAGCCGCCCTTCACGAGGCTGGTAGGACACCAGGCCACCGGGCTCGTTGACCACCCGGAAGGTCTCGAGGTCGTACGCGCGGGGCAAGGACCAGGCGGAGACGTCGTAGAGCTCCTCGGCGAGACCTTCGAGCAGGCGCTCGCGCTGGCGCTCCGCAAAAACCTTGGGCAGAGGGGTGTCCAGCGCCAGCACGGCCTGAGCGAGGGTGCCCAGGGGCTGGTTGAGCATCACGACGTAGGAACCTTCGGCGAAGGCCCTCAGCTCACCTTTGCCGCCACCGTTCGGGGGATACACCGACAGGTTCGCCGGCGACGGCAACTGGTGGACACGGATACTGTGGAAGGCGAGCAGCGCAGCCAGGGCCTCGGCCTCGGGCTGGTCGGCGTCCCACACCACGCCTTCGGGAATCCTCTCCGCTGCCGAACGGCGTATCGCCACGTGGTCGCGCAGCAAAGCCACGCGCTTCTCCGCCACGGTGCGCACCGCCACCAGGGAGCTGGCGAGGTGCCGGGTCACTCGATCGGCGAGAGTGAGCAGCCCTCCTCCGGGCAGCGCCAGCACCTGGCCGGCACGACCGCCGCCCGCCATCTCGTAGGTCATGCCCACACCACCCCGCAGCGAGGGGTAGGAGTCGCCGTAGCCGGGATAGAAGAGGTCGTAGCGCTCGCGGTTGAAGTAGATCCAGCCCATGCGGTCGAACAGGGCCGCGGTGGCCTGGCCGAAGGTCTCGAACCAAGGTGGCACCCGCCGGTCGAGGGCAGGGTGGCTGGGCGAGGCCGGCGGCGAGAAGTAGTAGGTGGACTCCCGGCCCATCTCGTGGAAGTCGAGGTAGACGTGGGGTTCCCATTGCCGGTAGGCGAGGAGGCGCTGCCTCGTCTCCCGCTGGGTGGCCCAGGCCCAGTCGCGATTGAGATCGATCCAGTAGTGGTTGAAGCGGCCCCCGGGCCAGGGTTCCGTGTGCTCCCAGCCGTCGAGGTGGCCCTCCGGCTCCCGTCCCCTGCGCTGCTCGAAAGCCGAGAGGTACCGCTCCCTGCCGTCGGGGTTCCCGAACGGATCGATCAGCACCACCACCTCGCGCAGCCGCTCCGCCTCTTCACCACGGGCCGCAGCGAGGAGGTAGGCGGTGGCGAGGGCTGCCTCCGTCGAAGATGACTCGTTGCCGTGGACGCCGTAGGCCAGCCAGGCGATGGTGGGCTGGGTGAAGACCAGCGCTTCCTGCTCCGCCTGGGTGAGCCCCGCCGCCCAGATCAGGCGTTGGTGGCGGTCGCGCACCTCCTCTAACCGATCGATGTTCTCGGGTGCGCTCACCGCCACCAGAGTCAGGGGGCGACCTTCGTAGCTCTCGCCATAGCTCCAGATCGCCACCCTCGGCGAGGCAGCAGCCAGGGCTCGCAAGTAGGCCAGGGCCTCGCTGACGTGGGTGAAGCGGGAGCCCAGGGGATAACCGAGGAAGCGGCTGGGCGAGACCACATCGGGGTCGACCTCCGGCAAGGGCAGAGCCTCCCCGACCGAGACCGGAGCCAGCAGCGGCGGGGCGGCCGGCTCTTCGGCGCCGACTTGCTCGGCGAAGCACAGCACCAGCGCTGCGACCAGGGAGAGGGCGGAGGCGCGGGAGGGCGAGCACATGGCGTGATCGGCCGACGAGTTTACCGTGCGTCGCCGGCCGGGAGCCGGGCGCTCGGTGACTAGTTGAGGCTTTCGGCCGAGATGTTCAGCCGTTTCATCATCTCGTGCAGGGTAGTCGGCTTGAGCTGGAGCAGCTCGGCGGCCTTCTTCTGCACGCCGCCGGCGTTCTGCAGGGCCCGCACGATGAGCTGGCGCTCGTAGGAGCTGATCGCGTCCTTGAACGCGAAGCCGTTGTGGCCCTCGCTGGGCTGGGGAAAGGGTTGAGCGCTCGGTTGGCGCACCGTGCGGGGCAGCAGCTCGACCCCCAGCGTTTCCCCCGAGGAGAGCACCACGGCGCGCTCGATGGCGTTCTCGAGCTCCCGCACGTTGCCCGGCCAGTGGTAGTCCATCAGCAGCTCCATGGCGGCGGGAGAAATCTCGCGGATGGGCTTCTCGTTCTCGCGGGCGTAGTAATGGAGGAAGCTCTGGGCGAGGAGGGGGATGTCCTCCGTCCTCTCTCGCAGGGCGGGCAGCTGCATGCTGATGACGTTGAGCCGGTAGAAGAGGTCCTCTCGGAACGAACCGCGCTCCACCATCGCCTCGAGCTCGGCGTTGGTTGCGGCGATGATGCGCACGTCGGCCTTGACCGTGTCGACCCCGCCCAGGCGCATGAACTCCTTCTCCTGGATCACCCGCAGCAGCTTGGCCTGGGTCTCGAGCGGCACGTTGCCGATCTCGTCGAAGAAGATCGACCCCCCCTGGGCCACCTCGAAGAGACCCTTCTTGTTCGAGATGGCACCCGTGAAGGCGCCCTTGATGTGGCCGAAGAGGTTGCTCTCGAGCAGATCCGCGGGCATCGAGCCGGAGTTGACGGTGACGAAGGGTCCGTCGGCGCGCCGGGAGTGGTGGTGGATCGCCTTGGCCACCAGCTCCTTGCCGGTGCCGCTCTCACCGGTGACCAGGATGTTGCTCTTCGAGGGTGCGGCCAGCTCGATCAGCTCGAAGATCTGCTGCATCGGCTTCGACTTGCCGATGATGCGGTCGAAGCCGAAGCGCTGCTTGAGCTGCTCGCGCAGCGAGCGATTCTCGCTCTGCAGGCGCCGTTGCTCGAGGCCCTTCTTGAGGGTGACCAGGACCTCGTCGTTCTTGAACGGCTTGGGGATGTAGTGGAAAGCCCCCTCGCGCATGGCGGCGATCGCTCCCTCGATCGAGGAGAAAGCGGTGATCACCACCACCACCTGCTCGGGATCGGTGCGCCGGATCTGCCGCAGCACCTCCTCGCCCGACATGCCGGGCAGCATCAGGTCGAGGAGCACCAGGTCGATCTCCTCGCGCTCCAGGGTCAGCAGGCCCTCCTCCCCCGAGCGGGCGATGTGGGGGGTGTGGCCTTCTCTCTTGATCAGCGTCGCGAGGACGTCCTGGAGAACCTCCTCGTCGTCGATGACGAGGATGTTCATGCCAGTCCCGGCCTGGCCTCGGCACCCCGGGGCAGCTCGAGCACGAAGCGGCTACCCCGTCCCGTCTCGCTAGTGACGGCCATGCGTCCACCGTGACGGCGGACGATCTCGTAGCTGATCGACAGGCCGAGCCCGGTGCCTCCCTCGGCCAGCTTGGTCGAGAAGAAGGGTTGGAAGATGCGCTCGATCTCGCTCTCGGGGATGCCGGTGCCGGTGTCGGCCACCACGATGCGGACCCAATCGCGATCACCATCGAGCTCCAGGGTGAGGTCGCCCCCGCCCTTCATGGCATCGAGGGCGTTGGCGATCAGGTTGACCAGCACCTGGGTCAGCTCGGTCTCGCTGCCGTGGACCAGGAAGGGCTCCGCGGGGGCCTCCCAGGCGAGGTGGATACCGCGCTCCCGGCTCCGCTCGCGGAACTCGTCGACCGCGTCCTCCAGCAGCCGCGCCGCCGACAGCAGCCGCTGTTCGCCGCGGCGCTGGCGGGCGAAATCGAGCAGGCTGCGCACGATCTGTGAGGCACGGAAGGTCTGCCGCTCCATCTTCTTGAGCAGGAGATGGCGCGGATCGGTCTCCGGGGTCTCCTCGAGGAGCATCTGGGCGTAGCTCGAGATGCCCGTGATCGGGGTGTTGACCTCATGGGCCACACCCGCCGCCAGCATGCCGAGGGAGGCGAGTCGGTCCTTCTCGCGCAGCTCGTTCTCGAGGTGGAAGCGCTCGGTGGCATCCTGGACCACGACGATGCGCTGCCCGGAGCCGGCGCCTCCCAGCTCGGCCGCACTGACCTGGAGATGACGGTCTCCCTCCGAGCTCGACCAGACCACCGGTGTGAGCCCGGGACGATCCGGAAGCTCGATCGGCAGCACCTCGCCGACCGGCCGGCCGAGCAGGCTGCGCCGCTCCTGGCCCGCGATCGCCGCGAAGGCGAGGTTGGCCGAGGCCACCCGGCCTTGCTGGTCGAGGACGGCGATCCCTACCGGCGAGGACTGGAGGATGCCCTCGTTGTACCGCTCGAGCCGTACGACCTCTTCGAGCTGCTGGTGCAGGCGGTCGAGGAGCTGGGCGTTCTCGATCGCGAGGGCCGCCTGGTTGAGTAGCTGACGCGTCAGCTCGACGTCCTCGCTGGTCAGGGGAGTGTCATCGCGTCGATAGCTGGTGGCGAGCAGACCCACCCGGTGCCCGCGCACCGACAGGGGGAAGAGGTAGCGGTAGCGGGCCTCGAACAGCTCGAGGGACGGCGACAGGCCTTCCCCCGGCGTGGCGAAGCCCGAGAGCGCTCGCACCTCGCCCTCCCAGTCCGCCTCCGAGAGCAGGTCGAGCGGCAGCTGTCGCGGGGCACCCGGCTGGGGTCGCACGGCGACCAGAGCGGTGCCCTGGGAGAGGTAGAGGTTGACCCGCTCGAGCTCGAGGCCCAGCTCCAGGTGGTCGAGCAGGGCGGAACACAGGTTGTCCAGGTCGCGCTCGTGCAGCAGCTCACGGCCCAGCTCTCCGAGCAGGCGGCGACGGCCGTACGAGCCGCGATACTGCAGGCGCTCGAGGGTGTCACCGATGCCGCGGCGCGTGGGCACGGCGAGGGCCGCGATGGCGATTCCGGCGATGAACGAGACCAGGGTGCGCCCGCCGGCGATCTGCTCGGCCAACCCTCGCGCCAGATAGAGATCGACCAACACGAAGCCGACCACCGCGAGCAAGATGGTCAAGGCGGAGGCGATGGCGTTGCGGACGATCGGCCCCAGATCCCAGAGCTTGTAGCGCAGGATGGCGTAGGCGAAGGTCAGCGGGACGAGGGCCAGCGGTAGCACCGCCAGCGTGGGCAGCGGCTCGGGGGTGGGCAGAGACATCACCCGCGGAACCAGATACAAGAAGACAAAAGGCAAAAAGCCCGCGCCGATGCCGGTGGTCATCCAGGCGAGCTGGCGCCGGGCCTCGGCATCAACCGTGGTGCGCCGACGCAGCATCAGGACGGCGAACGCGGCGATCACCGCCACGCCGATGAGGATCAGCCCGAGCCGGTCGAGGAGCACGATGCGCTCGACCGAGACGCCTCCCGAAAACAGCCGGCCGCGCCAGAGGACGAGGTCCAGGAAGAGCACGGCGAGGATCGTCGAAGGCAGATAGAGGAAGGGCACCAGCCGCCGGACCCAGGATCGCCCGAGGGCGGACGGGAACACCAGGAACAGGTGAACGGTCAAGGGAGCGAGCGCCAGACGGCCCAGCCGCTCCCCGATCTCGAGGATCCGATCAATGCCATCGCTCGGCCGGCCCTGGGTGGTGAACAGGTAGATCACCGCGGTGGTCAGGCACCAGACGAAGAAAAGCAGACCGCGGCCGTCGCTGCGGCGGGCGACGGTGAACAGTCCGATCCCGATGTAGAGGGCGCCGGAGAGCGCCAGCACCAGGAAACGACCGTCGAGATCGAGAGGAGGGCGGTGGTAGCGCACCTCGAGAGGCTCGGCGCCACGCAGCACGGTGAGCCGGGTCTCCTCGCGAGCGACCAGCTGGCGGCGCAGGTCGGAGGCCAGGGCTCCCGCGGACTGGCCGTCGACGAGGAGGACGCGATCGCCTTCGACCAGACCGCTGGCCGGGCTGGGGGCCGGCCCGACGCGCCAGGAGCCCGTCTCCCATCGAGCCTCAAAGCCGATCGGCTGGAAGGTCTCGACCTTGCGCGCCACGCTGGTCGCGCCGAGGGCAACCACCACGGCTGCGGCCAAGAAGGGCACAGCCAGCGAGAGGAAACGCTTCAGAGGAGAAGGCGCCACGGTCGTCGATCCCAAGGTCCAGGCAAGGTCCCCAGCACAGGCCATGCCACCGCTACAAAGGGTTGGACTGGCGCTAAACCCCTGGCAGGAAGGTCCTTTGAGCGGATCGCTCCAAGCAAACGGATGCACTCCAATATCTTGGATCCAATGGGCCGGGGGCGCAACCGGGGGGGGAACGAAGAGGGCGGACACGGGGAAGAGGGCGGACACACGGGTCCGCCCCTACCAGGGAGGTCTACTCCCGTAGGGGCCGACCCATGTGTGGGCCCTCTCGGTTCAGAAGCGGATGGCGAGGCCGCCCAGCACCCGGCGGCGGATCTCGTTCGGGCCGCCGCTCTCGCCCTGCCGAGCCAGCTCCATGTTGAGCTGGAGAGCCCAGTCCGCCGGCAGATCCACCAGGACGTTCAGGTCCTGGGTGACCGTGAGCTGCAGCCGCTCGGAAAGCTGCGCGGGCAGCGCGGCCAGCTCACCGTCGAGGGGAGTAAAGTCCTGTTCGACCTGATGGAAGGCGAGGAAGACCCCGGTTGAGGTCGCCTGGAACTGCGTGTCGATGGAGGCGATCAAGTACCGCACCTGGTTCTCGTAGCCGTCGTCGACCGTGGCCAGGAAGGTCCCACCACCGCCCGCCGCAATGCTCGAGGCGACGCGGGTCAGAATGTTCGGTGACAGGCGGCGAGCGACCGAGAGGTTGAGCTCGTCGAGCCGGTCTCCGGGCACCAGGAAGATGCTCTCGGAGCGGTCGAAGAAGTCGCGGGAGAGGTAGACCCGGAAGGTCTCGCCGAGCTCACGGTGCACCGCGCCCAGGGACAACAAGTCGTCGCCTTCGGTACGAGAGAGGGCGAGCCGGTAGCAGCGCTCTTCAGCCTGGTCGCACTCGGCCAGGCTGCCGTCGAGGAAGACCGGCAGAAAGTCGAGGCCCGGCCAGTCAGTCTTCGACTCGGCGGCCTCGAAGCGGCCGGAAGCATGACCTGAAAGCTGCCAGCGGGGGTTCAGCTGAAGCACCAGCCCACCCTGGGGAGCGAGGGCGATCTCACCATCGCGGAGCACCGAGTAAACGCCGTACTCGATCAGCATCGAGGGCCGCAGGCGGTAGCCGCCCTGGCCGAAGAGCTCGACTCGCTCGGCGCCGGTTCGAGGCGCCTCCCCGGGAGTGCCCCAGGTCGCCTCGCGCTCGCGATAGCGGACCCCGGCCTCGATCACCGAGCGCTCCCCCAGCTCGCGGCTGTAGGAGCCCTCGACCTCCCAGGTTCGCGATGCCTGGGGTACATCGAGGGGGTCGATCAAGCCGGACTGGTAGAAGTTCGTCTCGTCGATCAGGCGAGCGGCGAACGAGGACCCGGCGTTCTCACCCAGCGGGGTATCCCACAGCACGCTCAGGTGCTCGAAATCGACCGGCCGCTCGACTCCATTCTCGAGGGTCACCTGGCGGTTGCGCGCTGAGGAGATCCGCAAGCGTGTCAGCCGGTCCTCCGGCTGCAGATCGAGAGACATCGACTGCGCGCTGCCCTTGAAGCTCTGGGCACCGGCGGCATCCGGCGGGGATTCGAGCTGGCGAAAGTCCCCCGAGAAGTCGATCTTCATGCTCGCCAACTGACCGCGCAGATCGATGCGGCCTCCTGCGAGCTGCGCGGCCTCGGCCGCGACGATGTCGTCCGAGCCGGCCTCAGCGACCAGATCCGCTGCGAAGCGCGTCTCGTCGACCGGCAGGTGGATGCCGCCGGCGACCGAGGCTTCGAGCACGGCGAGGGTGGAGATCTCGCGCAGGACGTCCGAAGGGATGCGCGCCCGCTGGTCCCAGTAGTCCTCCTGGAGACCGGCGTCCCGCTCCTCGGGCACGAGATCGATGTCGAGGATCTGTCGCTGATCGACCGCCGAGCGAGTCAGACCGACCACGGCGGGGACGAAGCCGCTCTTGTAGGCCACGACCTGATAGATGCCGGCGGGGAGCTGATCGAACTGGAAGCGACCGACCAGGTCGGTGGCGACTTTGCGGAGATCGGAGCTGGCGAGGGAGAAGGCGAAGACGTGGGCTGAGGCGATGGGTTGGGACTCGGGGGCCCTGACGGTACCGGCCAGCCCCGTAGACGACTGGGCATAGAGAGGGACTCCCGCCATCAGCAGGCCTGCGAGCAGGATCCAACCGACTGTCCGTCGCTCTCCTTGCATGGGGAAGTGCCTTTTGCCGCCAGGCTGAAGTGTAGGCCCCGCTTCGTGGGCTGTCAAATTCGCTTTCGTCGGCCTGTAAACAACTTCAAGACGCGTGCCAGCGCCCGGCGAGCCGCAGGGCTCCCGGGGGCCGATGGCCTCGGTCCGCCCCGGGGCCACGGCGCCCCCCGAGACTCGGGCGGGCGTCCTCTCAACGGGACGGCTCGGGGCCTGGGCCGCCCCTCGGCGGGGTCATCCTGCCTTCCGGGGTCCTGGCGAGGGCCACCGCGACCACCGATCGCGCCCCGGCCCGACGCAGTGTGGCAGCGGCCGCGGCGAGCGTGGCGCCAGTAGTGACCACGTCGTCCACCAAGATTACGTCCGCGCCCTCCACCCCCGCGCCGCGACGCACCTGGAATGCTCCACGCGGGTTGACCAGCCGCTCGCGCCTGGCCAGCTCGCTCTGACGCCGGGTACGCCGACGCCGCACCAGAGCCGGCTCGAAGGGCAGAGCCAGCCGGTCGGCGAACGCGGCGGCGATCTGAGCGCCCTGGTCGTAGCCACGGGCGAGGCGCCGGAGCCAGTGCAGCGGCACCGGCACCACCCGGGCCGGGCTCGGCAGCTCGGCAGCGAGCTCGACGGCCAGGGCCATGCCGAGGTCTCCCGCCAGATAGTCGAGCCGACCGAACTTCAAGGCGACGAGCACCGAGTCGAGCGGCGGCTGGTAGGTCCAGGCGCAGACCAGGCGCTCGAAGGGAGGCGGCGCCTCTCGGCACCGGCCGCACCGCCATCCCAGGGGCAGGGGGCGAGCCGCGAGCGGCCGCCCGCAGAGGCGACAACCTGCCGCCACACGCTTGAGCTGCGCGCGGCAGGAAGCGCACAATCCCAGCGCTCCTGCCTGGCCCGGGCGCAGCCGGCCGCAAGCCAGACAGGGCGAGGGCAGCAAGAAGTCGACGATCGGATCGAGCCAGGTCATGGCTGCTTTCGGGGACGCTGTGACGGCCGGGGGCCGGGGACCGTATACGCTGCCGGTTCTGTGAGCCGCCGTCGCTGAGAACCCTCCCTCTTCGGAGAAGACGCAAGACGACCAGCTATACTCCCCAATCCGTTCTCGCCTGGAGCATCACTCGCCGCGAGCCGAGGACCTGAACCGAGGAGTTGAACCTTGACCGATCGCACCAAGAGCCCCCTGGCCGGCCTCCTCCTGATCCTGGCGCTCGCCCTGTGCGCCACACCCGCTCTCGCCGATGAGCGCTACACCTTCACCCTGGGTCTCTTGGGTGGGTTGGGTGGCTCTCTCGACGCCGACCCCGGCGACGAGCTCTCGAACGTCGGCTATCAGGCGAACGTCGCCTTCCTGACCGAGCCGAAGACCCACCTCGGCTTGCGGCTCGGCCGGCTCGATCTCGAAGAGGCGGACCCGTTCGGCTCCCTGACCCAGGCCGACCTGACCTACGCCACCATCTCCGGGGAGTACCGTTTCGCCCAGAGCTTCTACGAGTCGGGCATCTTCGTCGGGCTCGGCGGCTACCAGCTGGAAGGGTTGCCGCTCGCCGGAGGGCAGCGAGACTCGGAGACCACCTACGGTGTGACCCTGGGCTTGACCGGGGAGTTCGAGCTCACCCCCCACCTCGGCGCTCTGATCGAGGTGTCCGGGCACTGGGCGGACTTCGACGAGGCACAGGTCTTCCTCTTCGGCCACGTGGGCCTCGCCGTCCACTTCTGAGCCGGACCCGCCTCCTCTAGGACGGGGCGAAGGCCAGGCCTTCGCCTCCTGCCTCTCGGACCTTCTGCTCGAGCCGCCCGCGCACTTCGGCACTGTCCCAGTCCTGCGCGCCGATGAACTTGTCGACCACCTCGTTGCCCACCAGCAGCACGGTCTCGGGCAGCTTGTAGGTGTCGTAGCGGTGGGCTACCTCCCAGCTCGGGTCGAACAGGATGTTGCCGGTGGCAGAGCCGAGGAAGTCCTGGACCTTCTGCACGTCGTCATCCACGGCCACGTAGAGGATCACGAAGTCGCGGGACTGGACGGACTGCTCCAGCCGGGAGAGGGAAGGGATCTCGGTGATGCAGGGAGGGCACCAGGTGGCCCAGAAGTGCACCAGGGTGATCGGCGCCAGATGCTCACCGAGCATCGCCGGTTGGCCCTGAGCATCGTAGAGGAAGCCGCCCGGTGCCGAGGAGCCTCCCTTCGGCATGCCGAGAGCCAGGGCCGAGCAGACCAGCGCGCCGGCGAAGACGCCCCAGGCCTGGAATCGAAACGAGCGGGGGGTTGGTTCTTGGTCCACCTAGCCTCCAGACGCCCGGAGAGCGCCCAGAGGGCGAACGCGAGCGCTGAGGATTCTATCCGCGGCCACAGCCCCTGCGTTGGACCGATCGGGGAGTCCGTTCGAGAAAGCCGATCAGCTCGAGCACCATCGTCGTGGTGGCGGAGTCCCGAACCGCAGCCTCCGCGAAGAGCAGGAGGGCCGCCATGGCCTCACGACCGATGTCCTGGGCCAGGAAGATTGGCACCATCTCCTCGGCCAGGCGACGCACCTTGTCGCCGCGGCCGAGCTGGAGGTGGACCAGGGCGAGCTCCAGGCCGGCGAGCGCGGCGTCGTAACCCAGACCCTGGGACAGCAGCTCCTCTCGCAGAGTGAGGAAAGCCCGTTCCGCCTGATCGACTCGGCCCAGGCCGCGGGCGATCCGCGCTTCGAGCCAGCGGCGCCGGCGCTGGGTCCACGCTTCCGGAAACTGCTCGTAGAGGGCCGCGTTGGCCCCGAGACGAGCCTCGGCCTCGGCGAAACGGCCGAGGTGCTGGAGATAGCTGGTCAGGTTGTGCTCGGCCATCAGGCTGAGCCGCGGGTCGCTCAGGTGATCGATGTGCCGCAAGGCCTCCTCGGTGGTGCGCAGGGCCGCCTCGACGCGGCCGTCCTCGCACTCCGTGGTGGCCTGGCTGATCAGCAAGCGGGCGAGGGCTTCATCCTCGCCACACTCGAGGTAGATCTCTCGAGCCCGGTAGAGGTGCTCCTCGGCCGCGGCAATGCGCCGCCCATCCCGGCACAGCAATGCCGCGAGGTGGTGGAGCTCAGCCTCCACCAACGGGTCGAGGTCGCCTTGGTCGAGGAAGAGGGAGAGGGCGAAGTCGAGCAGCGGCTGCGCCCCGCGCAAGTCGCCCGCCGCTCGCAGCGCGTTGCCCTGGAAGGCCGTGGCGAGAGCCAGCGCGGTCATGGCCGGCGCCGCCCCCCAGACCGAGTGGGGAACGCGGAGCGCCACGTCGCGGGCGAGGCTCGCGAGCTCGTAGGCCTCGAAGGGGTCCACGGTCACCTGCCGGCGGCATTCTTCGACCAGCCGCTCCACCAGCAACGGGCTCCGGAAACGGGCGAGGGCCCTGTGGACCTTGAGCCGGCGCTCTGCGGGAACCGCCCTCATCAGATCGGTCAGGTCGCGGTCGGCCTCCTGAGCCATCCGCTCCAACTGGTGGGCCTGCTCTTCCAGGCTGGCCAGAGCGCTCTCCAGGATGCCTCCGTAGGCCTGCGGACGGGGCCGGAACAGCTCGGACAGCGGTTCGTCACAGGCGGTCGCCGTCTGGGTGAGGAAGTCGGCGATCTCACGGCGAACTCCGGCGTCGAGGACCTCGCCCTCGAGCAGCGCCTGGATCCAGTGTCCAACGTGGCATCCGTGGGTCATCCCGCTGACCTCATTCCTTCGACTGCCGCACGGGGTTGTGCAAGGAAGGCTATTTCGGAGAGTCGCAGAAAGCAAGCGGGGGGCACGGGGGTGGACCCGGTCGCGAGAGACGCCCGGACCGGACCCACCCGCCGCCCGGGGCGCCTCAGCCCTCCCGAGCCTCCACGCGCCCTCCCTGCCGGCCCGGCGCCTCGACGCCGGGCGCGGGAGTGGGTGAGGACGAGGAGCAGATCGGGTTGCCGTAGGGGTCCATCTCGCATCCGGGTTTGTCGGGAGAGCGGGGCGCTTCCGGCCCGGGCAGTGCCCAGGTCACGAGCTCACCCAGGCGCGCCCAGAAGCTGGCGAGAAAGCCCTCGACACCATCCCCTGCTCCGGCGAGGGTCGGTGCGGCCAGGGCCGCGGGCCCGGTTGCCAGGACGAGGGAGAGGGTTGCGGCCAGAGACAGACGAGTAATCCGGCGGGAAGCAGCGAACATAGGGACGCTCCTTTCCGGGACGGACGAACCGCGGACCCCCCGCAGAGGCCGTCCCGCTGATTGGACTGGGAATCGACGCTGGTTTTATCGCAGGATGGATCGAAATGGGCGCCCGACTTATCGATTCCGATAATTTCGGGCACCCACGACTGCCCTCTTGACACCCAGGCCCCCGCCCGCGCACAATTCGGCGCCTCTGCGCGTGGGGCCGTAGCTCAGTTGGGAGAGCGCTTGAATGGCATTCAAGAGGTCGTCGGTTCGATCCCGATCGGCTCCACCAGTTCCGCCCCTTCTCTAGACATTCCGCCTTTTCGACCGTTCCTTTCTGCCCTCTGTCACGTTTGATTTTTCTCGCCGCAACCAAGAGGCGAGATCACCCCAGCCTCGGCCGATGGGGTCAAACGGTAAGAGCCACGAAAGGAGGCTTCACCATGTCGAGTCAGTGCATTCCAAAAATTCTCGCAATTGCAGTTTTGGCTCTCTTGCTCGGTGCCGGGCCGTCAGTCGCCGCACCGGCGAGCGCCGCCAGCGGGCCGCCCTCCCTTGGGCACTCCCTGTTCGGCGACGCTCTGGCGAGGTTCCACGACCTGCTCGCCCGTATCGCCGAGAGGCTCGGGCCCGACACTCCCGAAGCGAGGTCCGTTGACAAGGACGATCCCCCGCCAGGTGGAGGTGGCGGCACCGGCGGATCGGGGGGCGGCACCGGCGGGTCGTGGGACCCCTCCGGGCGCCCCTGACGGCGGGTGACCGAGCCGACGACGGTGTGACTCGGGCGGCCGGCATGTCATGACTGGCACTTCGGGGTTGAAGTGTGGATAATAGTGGGCGATGCAGGCCGCGAAACACAAAGACTCTTCGCAGTTTAGAAAAGTTTTTCTAGAGGCGCGGGACGATCTCGATCAGATCCTGCGCCGCTACGAGATCCCGGCTGCCGAGGCCGGTGCGCTCCTCGAGGAGGCGGTCGTCGAGTGGATCTACAAGGGAGATCACGCCGAGGACCCCTCTTCGCTCCTAAGATCAAAGCTACGCAAGAAGTGCCGCCGCTACTGGGTAGATCGGCGGCGTTCCTTTATGGAGGCGGTGGAGCGCAAGCTCTAGTCGCCTCCGCTCGAATATCCCTGGAGGAAGGGACCAAAGATGCCGAAGACCCATCCGGACGAAAAGCTGCTCGAGAAGTTCAGCCGCGGGAAGCTCTCGCGGCGGGAGAACATCAAGATCTCCTGGCACCTCTACAACTGCGCGGCATGCCGCAAAGACGTCGAGAAGCTGGCCCCGCCCGGCAGCGAGCTGGTGGAGAGCCTCTTCTCCGGTCTCCAGCCTCAAGAGCTGGTCGAGAGCCCGACCTATGAGCGGGCCCTGTCCTTCGGCCAGAGCACCCTCGAGGTACGGGGCGAGGCCCGCGACCGTGACCGATCCCGCGCCCCCAAGCTCTTCGCCGAGCTGATGCGGCACCCGGTCAGCCGCCAGCGCTCTTTGATCGAGCGCACCTGGCGGTTCAAGAACTACGTCTTCGGCGAGTTCCTCCTCGACCAGAGCCACCAGGCCGTCACCGACGACCCGGCCCGGGCCGAGGATCTCGCGACCCTGGGACTGGTGGTCGCCGAGCAGCTCGAGGGCACCCACTACGGCCCGGCGCTGGTCAATGACCTCAAGGCTCGCGCCTGGGCCGCGATCGGCAAGGCGCGCACCGTGAGCACCGACCTGCGCAGCGCCGACGAGGCCTTTCAGAAGGCCGACGACTTCTTCGCCCAGGGCACCGACGACATCCTGCTCAAGGCCTGGATCCTGATTCGCAAGGGTGCTCTCCGCCGGGAGCAGCGCCGCTTCGAGGAAGCGGACGTGCTGCTGGAAGAGGCGCTCGGCATCTACCGCGAGGCCGGGGAGGACCACCTGGCGGGTATGGCCCTGCTGTCTCAGGCCAAGGTGGAGGAGGAGGCCGGCCGGCCGGAGAAGGCCATCGCCCTGGTCAAGGACGCGCGCAAGCTGATCGACGGCGAGCGTGAACCGCGGCTCTTGGGTTGCGCGGCGTCCCTCCAGGTCTCATGTCTCGCCGACCTCGGTCGCTACGACGAGGCCAAGAAGCTTCTGCCGGAACTGCGCAAGTTGGCCTCCGAGGCCGGTGCCGATACCGACGCCCTGCGCAACCTCTGGCTCGAGGGCAAGGTGGCGCTCGGCATGAACAAGCTGGAGGAGGCCGAGAGGCTCTTCGCCCGCATGCGCAACGAGTTCGTGGAGCGAGGCATCGCTTACGATGCCGCCCTCGCCTCGCTGGACCTCGCCCTGGTCTACGCCCAGCAGGGCCGGACCAGCGAGATGCGCCAGCTCGCCGAGGAGATGCTGCCAATCTTCCGGTCGCGTGACGTGCATCGCGAGGCCACAGCCGCCCTGCTCGTGTTCCAGAACGCGGCGAAGGCCGAGAACGTCACCCTGAAGCTGGTGCGCGACATCGCGGCGTACCTTCGCGAAGCGCGCAACAACCCCTCCCTGGCTTACCAGCAGGCATCCTAAGGCCTGCTTGGGCACCTTCCTCGAGGCGTGGCCGTTGCGAACGGCCGCGCCTCTCTCCTTTTTCAACAGGGTAGACTCCGACCTGGAATGAACCGGGCCGGCAGCCTCCTCGAGACCCCGCTCACCCAGCTCCTGGCAGCAATCCGCGAGGAGGGGGCGCACGGAGTGCTGCGCATCGCTCACGGCGTGCGCCGAGCGCGCATCGAGCTCGAGGACGGCGTACCGGTGAGCGCACGCGCGCCCGGGGTGCCCCGGCTCGGTGATGTGCTGGTCTCACGAGGGCTCGCCGACCCGATCACCGTGCAGGAGGCCGCCCGTATCCAGGCCGAGGAACGCAGCGGCCGGCGGCTGGGCGAGATCCTGATCGGCATCGGCATCCTGGCCCAGGGAGACCTCGCGGCCGCGGTGCGCTGGCAGCTCGAGCAGACGATGAGCGAGCTGGCGACCTGGAAGACGGGGCGCTTCGAGCTCGAGCCGGCGGTGCCGGCACCTCTCGCTCGCGAGGCGACGAGGGCGCAGCCGGCCGCCCCCGTGGACCGGGCCGAGTCCACCCGGCCGGCGGCCGGGCCCCTCGAGCCCCCTCGCACCGACGAGCCGGCCGAAGACGAGCCCCAGGCCGTCCACTCGACCGCCAACCAGGGCACCAGGGTGCCAGCAGCGGCGCCCTGGCCGGCCGTCGACGTCGACGTCAGCTCGGACGACGCTGCCTGGCTGCTCAAGGTCCGCGGGGCCATCCCTCCGGCCGCGGAAACTCCCGGGTCTCCTCGCCGCCCGCGGATCCTGATCTGTGACCACTCCCTGCTCGGGGAGCTGGCTTCGCGACCCGGTTTGGCCCCGGACGGCATCGTCGCGGTCGTCGACGCCTTCGACCAGATTCCCGCGGCCTACCGCCGCGGCGCCAATGCCGCGGTTCCGCGCGAGCTCGCCGTGGCCCTCGGCGCCACTCGCCAGCTCGCCGAAGCTCTCTGCGGGTTCGCGCGCCCGGCCCAGAAAGGACGCGCCCGAGCCGCGGACCGCTCGGGGCCGGGCACGGCATCCCTCATGCTGAGCCTGCTCGAGTCGGTCTCCCACCAGGCCGAGCGGGGGGTGCTCTTCCTCGCTCGCGGCTCGTCGCTGGTCGCCGTGGGTGCCTTCGGCATGCACGACGACGGGCACCGGCTGGCGGAGCGGGTCCGGCTCATGCGGCTGGCGATCGCCGATGCCGGGCTCCTCGGCATCGTGTGCGAGGACGGCATTCCGCGCTGCCTCGACCTCCGAAGTGACCCCCTGCCTCGCCCGTTCGTAGAAGGAATCGGTGTGCCGTGCTCGCACGAAGCCGCGATTCTGCCGATCACCGGGGAGCTGGGGCCGATCGGCATCGTCTACCTCGACCACGGTAGCGAGGCCCGGCAGTTCGGTGACCTCACCGACCTGGCCGAGATCGTCTCGACCTTCGCCCACAGCTTGGAGACGGAGTTCCTGATCGGTGAGATCGCGAAGGTCCTGGGCTAGCGCCCTGCTGCTCCTGTCTCTGGTCGCCACCTCGACGGCACCGGCGGCCACCAGCTCGCCTCCGGCCGCCGAGGAGTTCCGCTACCGCTGGAAGCTCTCGCGCTTCCTCGGGGTGGTCGCCAGTCTCTTTATGCCCGGAGAGGGTGACGGCGTGCTCAGCTTCCGGCCCACCACCCCCGGTCACCTCGCCAGCGAGCTGGTGATTACCTCCGAGAAGAGCGACAGCGGCGAGCACTTCCGCTACGGCGCCGAGCTCGAGCTCGCCACCGGCCGCACTCTGCGCGCCTGGAGTTCGTCCTTCTGGCGCGGCGAGCAGCGTGACAAGGCGGGCGCCATCGATGGCTCGGGGGTGATCGACATCGCATCTGGCATCTACCTGCTCCGCCGCGACCCGCCGACCCAGCCACGGGAACTGGAGATCTGGTCGGATGGTAAGCTCTACCCCGTGCGCGTCGTGCCGGTCGCCATCGAGCAGCGGCGTGTCGCGGGCCGCGTCGTGCCGGCCCGGCACCTGCGGTTCGAAGGGATCGAACGGCCCGGGAAACGGTTCTGGAAGGGCAGTCTCGAGCTCTGGCTCGGCCTCGACGCGGGCGCCACCCCCGTCGAGATCGCGATCAATCGGCGCGGCGCGAGCGTCCACCTGGTGCTGGTCTCGCCGGCGCCCAACGAAACCCAGGAGGCTCTCCCTTGAGCACGAAGAAAACCACTGCCCTCCTCCAGCTCGTCCCCGGCGCGCTGTTGCTCTTCAGCCTGGCCTGCGGGGGCAAGAAGGACGCCCCGGCACCTAGCCCCACTCCGGCCCCGGCACCCGCCAGCACACCGGCCGCGCCTGCCGGCCCCGAACCTCGTTCGGCCACGGCGCGTCTGTCGGGCCGAGAGGGTACGGCCTTGAGCGGCGCGGTCACCTTCACCGAAACCACCGGGGGAGTGGCCATCGTGGCTCACTTGACAGGCATCCAGGGCAGCGGCGCGCACGGTTTCCACATCCACGAGAAGGGCGACTGCAGCGCCCCGGACTTCTCCTCGGCCGGCGCCCACTTCAACCCTGCCGGGGCACCTCACGCTGGCCCTGGCGCCGGCAGTCACCACGCTGGCGACCTCGGCAACGTCGAAGTCGGGGCCGACGGCTCGGCGCACTTCGAGCTGGTGTCGAATTCGATCAGCCTGGGCGATGGGCCGACCTCGGTCATCGGTCTGGCCGTCGTCCTCCACGAGAAGGCGGACGATCTCGCCACCCAGCCCACGGGCAATTCCGGTGGCCGGATCGCCTGCGGCATCATCGTGGCCGCCGCCGGCCAGGGCACTCCTCCCCAGGAGTTGGGTGATGACGAGGACAGCGACGACACCGGGGACGACGAGGAGCCCGAGCGGGGACCGGCCTGAGGCACTGATGCGTCGAACCTCTCTCGCCCCAGCCTTCGTCGCTTCGCTGTGGCTCGCCGGGTCGGGCTCCGGCGCCTCGCCGGCGGCTCCAGCCGGCCGCCAGGAGCACGCCGTCCCTGCCCCCTTGGGCTCCATGGCGCCGGCCTGGGCAGTGTCGTCGAAAGGACGCCTGATCCTCTCCTTCCTCGAGCCGTCGGGAGACGAATACCGACTGCGGGCCGTCGAGCTGAGCGGCGGTCAGGCGCGGGAGCTGGGCGAGATCGCCCGCAGCTCGGCGATGTTCGCCAACTGGGCGGACACCCCGGGGCTCGCCGAAGCCCCCGACGGCACCCTCTGGGCGCACTGGCTCGAGAAGAACGGCGCCGACACCTACGCCTATGGCATCGCCCTGGCGCGTTCCAAGGATGGCGGTCGCACCTGGCAGCGCCAGGGCTTCCTCAACGACGACGACGTGGCGGCCGAGCACGGCTTCGTCTCCTGGTCCGCTGATGCGACCGGCCTCCATGCCTTCTGGCTCGACGGCCGTGGCACCCCCGCCGGTGGCCCGATGACGCTGCGAACCGCCCGGGTCGGCGACCGTGTGGCACCCAGCCAGGTCGTCGACCCGCGGGTCTGCGACTGCTGCCAGACCGCGGTCGCCGCCACGGCCGGCGGTCTCCTCGTGGCCTTCCGCGACCGCTCGGAAGACGAGATCCGCGACATCGCCATCAGCCGCCACGCTGGCGGGGCCTGGTCACCTGCCCGGGTCTTGGGTCAAGACGGCTGGAAGATCCCCGGCTGCCCGGTCAACGGTCCGGCCGTGGCCGCACGGGGCGACCTCGTCGCGGTGGCCTGGTTCACCGGCGCGGATCGTCGGCCACGGGTCCAGATCGCCTTCTCAGGCAACGGCGGCGTGAGCTTCGGTCAACCCGTGAAGGTCGATGACCGTGAGCCCTCCGGCCGAATCGGGCTGGCGCTGACTCCCGAGGGCAAGGCCCTGGTCAGCTGGCTGGGGGCCGCGGAGGCCGCCGCGGAGCTGCGGCTGGCGAGCATCGATCCCGCCGGCAAGGTCGGCACCGTGCTGGCCCTCGGGCGCACCACGGCCGGACGGGCGAGCGGCGTGCCCCGCCTCGCCGTCGCCGGCGGCCGGGCCTGGCTGGCCTGGGTCGAGGCCGGTGCCGACAAGGCAAAAGCTCGGCTGCGGGTGACCTCGGTCCCCCTCTCAGCAATCCCCTGACCCAACGGCGAGACCTCGCCGGCCTTCATCCATCGCCGCTCCCCGCGGCGTACTCCGGTCGAATCGCGCCTGAGGGCGCCCCCATCACACCGAACGGAGATCACGCCCATGAGCTCGTCCCCCCGTCGAACCCCGAGATGTGCCGCTGCGCTGGCCCTGGCCGGACTGCTGCTCGCCAGCCCGCTGCTCGCCTCCAGCCACCGAGAAGCGCCCCTGATCACCGAGACCCCCAAGGTCGACGGCACCGACTTCTACCTCTTCCGCAGCTACGAGACCGGCCGCGAGGGCTTCGTCACCCTGGTTGCCAACTACCTGCCGCTCCAGGATCCGTACGGCGGCCCGAACTACTTCACCCTCGATCCCGACGCCCTCTACCGCCTCCACATCGACAACTCGGGCGATGGCGTCGAGGACCTGACTTTCCAGTTCCGCGTCGGCCGCTTCTTGAGGGACATCGCCCTGCCGGTGGGCAACGAGACCGTCTCGATCCCGCTGGTGAACGCCGGCCAGGTCGGCGGCGCCGCGGGCTCGGGCGCGCTCAACCTGCTCGAGTCCTACACCCTGAGCCTGATCCGCGGCGCCGTCGACTCGCCCCAGCGCACGGTCTCGGTGGTGCGGGCCGCGGACTCGGGCTCCCCCCTCTTCGGCAAGCCGGTCGACAACATCGGAGAGAAGTCGATCCCCGACTACGCGGGCTACGCCGGCTCCTTCATCCACTCCCTGTCGATTCCCGGCTGTGGCGCCGGTGGCCGGGTGTTCGTGGGCCAGCGCCGGGAGAGCTTCGCGGTCAACCTCGGTGAGACCTTCGACCTGGTCAACATCGGCAACCCCCTCGGAGCCGAGGACGCCGAGAAGTCCTCGACAGCCGACAAGAACATCACCTCGTTCATCCTGGAGATCCCCACCGACTGCCTCACCGAGGGCCGCACCGAGGTGATCGGCGGCTGGACCACCGCCGCCCTGCGCCGCAACCGCACCCTGCGGGAAGACCCCACTTTCGACCAGCCGACCTTCGAGAGGCTCGGTGACTTCGTGCAGGTCTCCCGTCTCGGCATGCCCCTGGTCAACGAGGTGGTCATCGGCCTCAAGGACAAGGATCGCTTCAACGCCAGCCGGCCGAAGGATGACCTCCAGTTCGCCACCTACGTCACCAACCCAACCCTGCCCGAGCTGCTCGAGATTCTCTTCGGCGCCGCCGGTGTCCGTGCGCCCAACAACTTCCCCCGCACCGACCTCTTGGCGGCGTTCGTGACCGGCATCGGCGGCCTCAACCAGTTCGGTTTCGGCGAGATGCAGCGCCTGAACGTCACCATCCCGCCCACGCCGGCCGGCGAGCAGAACCGTCTGGGGGTGATCGGCGGCGACAACGCCGGCTTCCCCAACGGCCGGCGCCCGGGTGACGACGTGGTGGACATCGAGCTGCGGGTGGCCATGGGGCTGCTCTGCCATGCCTTCCCGGGGGTCTTCTGCAACCCGGCGGATGCACCCTCGGGCGCCCTGCCCTTCACCGACGGCACCTGGCAGGCACCGGGCCAGTTCGATGCCACCTTCCCCTACCTGACCACGCCTTTCGCCGGCTCCGGCAACCCCACGCGGGTGTTCGTCGCTGAGCTCGCCGGCGACCGGGAGGTGCCGCCCGTCACCACGGCCGCCTCGGGTGCCTGTTCGGGCCTGCTCGATGGTGGCGCGTCCGCCCTTTCGCTGACTTGCACCCACGACGTGTCCGGCGTGGTCGCGGCCCACATCCACCAGGGACCGCCCGGCGCCGACGGCCCGGTGATCTGCGACCTCGGCGCTGGCACGAGCCCGATCCAGGGCACCTGCCCGTTGACCGCGGACCTGCTCTCGGCCCTGCGCCAGGGCGGGCTCTACGTCAACGTCCACTCGGGGAGCTTCCCGGGCGGCGAGATCCGCGGCCAGCTGGAGTAGTGTCCCTTCACCGGCGGGGCGCCGTCCAGAACGGCGCCCCGCCCCGACCTCCCAGAGGCCCCGCCCATGAGAATCCCGCCGCGACTCTGCGCGCTGCTCTCCCTGGCACTCCTGGTGCCCTGCTCTGCCCTCGCCCACGACGTCTGGATCGTGCCTGCGAGCTTCAGCCCCGTGGTCGGCGAGCCGGTGGCGGTGCGCCTGAAGCTCGGCCACCCGCAGCAGGAGGTCGAGCCGGTGGCGCGCAACCCCAAGCGGTTGCTGCGCCTGGTGGCCCTGACGGCGACCGGCGAGCAGCCCTTGATCGGCCAGGACGGCGCCGACCCCGCGGGCTGGGGTCGCTTCGCCGAGCCCGGGCTGCGCATCCTGGTCTACGAGGGCAGCGCGGCCTTCATGGAGCTGCCGCCCGATCGCTTCGAGCACTACCTCGCCGAGGAGGGGCTCGATGCCATCCTGGCCGAACGCCGGGAGAGGGGCGAGACCACGCGCCCAGGCCGTGAGCTCTACTCCCGCTGCCTGAAGGCCCTGGTCAGCGTCGGCGAACCGAGCGCCGAGCACGACCGCGTGCTCGGTCTCGACGCGGAGCTGGTGCTCGAATCCGACCTCGCCGCCCCCCCGGCCGAGCCCCTGACGGTGCGGGTGCTGAGACGGGGCGTCCCGCTGGCCGGAGTTCTGGTCGAGCTGGTCCGGCTCGATGGCCGGGGCGCGGTGCAGGGCCTGCGCAGTGACGCCCAGGGCCGGGTGGCCTTCACCGGCGTCGCGAGCGGTGCCTGGCTGGTCACCGCCGTGACCGCTGAGCGCTCCAGGGCGGCCGAGGCCGACTGGCGCAGCGTCTGGACCTCGCTGACCTTCGAGCGGCCCTGATCCTCGGAAATCCCCCTCTCTCCGCTTAGAATCGGCGGGACAGCGGAGAGGACGGTTGGGAAGCCATCGCGCAGCTGCCGAGCCAGGAACGGAAGCTCCGCCCGGGGCTCGCCTCTCCTCGCCCCTCCTCGACCGCATCGCCGAGCGGGCCCGCGGTACCGAACGCCGGATCGTGCTCGCCGAGGGGAGCGACCCGAGGATCCGGGAGGCGGCCCGCCGAGCCCTCGATCTGGGGATCGCCCGGCCAATCCTGATCAGCGCTGCAAGGGCAGACCAAGCGAGGACGGGCCTCACCACCCTGGTACCTGCCGCGGACCCCGAACTGCCAGCCCTGACCGATTACCTGCAGACGCGCCTCATCCGCCTGGCGCTGGCCGACCGCCTCGACGCCCGCCAGCTCGCCCTGGATCCCCTCCACTACGCCTGTCTGCTGGTCGCCACCGGCCGGGCCGAGGGGGCGGTGATGGGCGCCGTGGCCACCACCGCCGAGACCATGCGGGCGGCCCTGCGGGTGATCGGACCCCGCGCCGGGCTGACCTGGGTCTCTTCCTGCTTCCTGATGGTCTGGCCCGACCGCCGGCCCCTGGTCTACAGCGACTGCGCCGTCCTGCCGGATCCGCGGCCGGATGCCCTGGCCGACGTGGCCGAGGCCGCCGCCGCCAGCTGTCGCGACCTGCTCGAGGAGGAGCCGAAAGTGGCCTTGCTGTCCTTTTCCACCCGCGGCAGCGCCAGCCACCCGCGGGTGGAAAAGGTACGCAAAGCCCTCGAAATCCTGCGCGAACGCAAGGTAGGCTTCGCCGTGGACGGAGAGCTCCAGGCGGACGCGGCTCTGGTGGCCGAGGTCGCCGCCCGGAAGGCACCCGATAGCACCGTGGGGGGGCAGGCCAACGTGCTCGTGTTCCCGGATCTCGATGCCGGCAACATCGCCTACAAGCTGACCGAGAGGCTGGCCGGTGCCCGGGCCGTGGGACCGCTGTTGCAGGGCCTCGCCGCTCCCATCCACGACCTCTCGCGCGGGTGCTCGGCGCAGGACGTCGTCCACGTCATGGCGGTGGCCGCGCTGCAGGCTGCGCAAGGGGGGAGAGGATGAAGGTCCTGGTCGTCGGGGGCGGGGGCCGCGAGCACGCGCTCTGTTGGAAGCTGCGGCAGAGCCCTGACCTGAAAGAGCTCTATTGCGCGCCGGGCAACCCCGGCATCGGCGAGATCGCCGATCTCGTTCCGATGGCCGCGGAGGAGGTGCACCGGCTGGCCGATTTCGCCCTGGGACTGAAGATCGACCTGACCGTGGTCGGCCCCGAGCTGCCTCTCTCTCTCGGGCTCGCCGACGAGCTGCGCGCCCGTGGCCTCGACGTGTTCGGCCCCTCTCGGGCGGCTGCAGAAATCGAGGCGAGCAAGGTCTTCGCCAAGCAGTTCATGCAGCGCCACGAGATTCCGACGGCGGATTTCGTGCTCGCTCACGACGCCGGAGAGGCCGAGCGGGCGGCCGCGCACTTCGGCCTGCCGGTGGTGCTCAAGGCCGACGGCCTGGCCTCGGGCAAGGGCGTCTTCGTGGTCCAGACGGCCGAGGAACTCGAGGAGGCCTTCCAGGCCCTCTTCGAGGAGCGCCGCTTCGGCACCGCCGGCGAGCGGGTGATCGTCGAGCAGTTCCTGGTCGGGGAAGAGATCTCCTTCATCGCCATCTCGGACGGCGAGCGTCTGCTCCCCTTCGCCACCAGCAAGGACTACAAGCGGGTGGGCGACGGCGACACCGGCCCCAACACCGGCGGCATGGGCGCCCACAGCCCCTCGGGAGTGCTCTCGCCGCGGGAGGGCAGCCTGGTGGTCGAGCGCATCCTCCAGCCGGCCATCGCCGGGCTCGCCGCCGAGAACCGACCTTTCGTCGGCGTGCTCTACGCTGGCCTGATCCTCACCGAGGAAGGGCCCAAGGTGCTCGAGTTCAACGCCCGCTTCGGTGACCCCGAGGCCCAGGTGCTGATGCTGCGGCTGGAAAACGACCTGCTGCCCGTGCTCGCGGCGGGCGCCGCCGGCAACTTCGGGGCCCATCGGCTGCGCTTCAAGAAGGAGGCTGCTGCCTGCGTGGTGCTCGCTGCGGCCGGCTATCCCGGCAAGCCGACCCGCGGCGAGGTGATCACCGGCCTCGAGGCGGCCTCGGCCCTGCCCGGGGTGGAGATCTTCCACGCCGCCACCGCCGAGAAGGACGCCTTGCTCCTGACCGCCGGTGGCCGCGTGCTCAACGTCTGTGCCCAGGGGCCCCGGCTCGTCGACGCTCTGCGCCGGGCCTACCAGGCGGTGGGAATGGTCCGCTTCCCCAACAAAGTCTTCCGCACCGACATCGGCCGCAGGGTGCTGGAGACCATCGCGCAGCGCCGCGGGGCGAGTGGGTTGGACGGGGACTGACGCTGGCTCGGACTCGCCATTGACTTCCCCGCGAACCGGCGGCCATAATGGCGGCCGGTCGCTTCAAAGTCCTTCACTTTCCGTGGTTGCGAAGCGCCTCGTCATGGGCGCTCGGGGGTCCTGTAGGCTCGCCGGCGCTGGTATCGGAAATGCATCGAGACCCCCTCTGACCATGTCCGGCTGCTCAGGATGCTCCTTCAAAGGCATGTCGACTGCTGTCGAGGACAGCTACGTCGGCGTGCGCTTCCGTGAAGAGACGAACGTCACCCTCTGCACCACGGGGGGTGCGCTCTACGCCGTCGGCGAGAAGGTGATCGTCGACCTGCCGCCCGCCGGCCCTACCTGGGGCCACATCGAGAAGTCCCCCATGCCGGTCTTCAAGCCTTGCCAGAAGTCGAGCGCCCGGCCCATCCTGCGCCGGGCCGACGAGGCCGACAAGACCGCCTACGAGCGCCAGATCGCCACCGAAGGTACCGCCAAACGCTTCTGTCAAGAACGAGCCCGCTCCCTGTCGCTCGATCTCAAGGTCTCGCGAGTGGACTTCACCCTCGACGGCCACCATGGCACCTTCTACTTCACCTCGGAGGGGCGGGTGGATTTCCGCCAGCTGGTGCGTGACCTCGCCCAGCGCTTCTCCGTAAAAGTGAAGATGGTCCAGGTGGGGGCACGGGACGAGGCGGGATTGGTGGGAGGGCTGGGTGTCTGTGGCCGGACCCTGTGCTGCTCGACCTGGCTCAAGGACTTCCGTCCGATCTCGATCTCGATGGCCAAGCGGCAGGGGCTCTCGCTCAACCCTTCAAAGATCTCCGGACAGTGTGGTCGCTTGCTGTGTTGCCTGGCCTACGAGAACGACCAGTACGACGACCCCAAGAAGAGGCCGTCGAGCCCGGTGATCCCCTATGAGCAATCGTAAGTTGATCCGCCCCGACGTGGGCGATATGAAAAAGGAAGGCTCTTCGCGCGCAGTGCGGCGAAAGCAGACGCCGCCCGAGCAGACCAATGCCGAGGAGTTCTACTACCTCAAGCAGATGGCCGCGAAGACGCCGATGGTGGTCATCTTGACCAACGACGAAGAGCTGCGCGGCTGGATCGAGTGGTACGACAAGGGCTCGATCAAGCTCAACCGCACCAACGGGCCGAACCTGCTGATCAGCAAGCACTGCATCCGCTACATGTTCAAGGAGGAGGAGCTCAGGCGGCGAGGCAGGCGTGGGGTGGGCAGCGAATTCGCCAACGACGAGGATTGACCCGCGGGCGATGCCTTCCGTGCTCGGCGACCGCCCCCTCCTGGCCATCACCCAGGGCGATCCCTCGGGTATCGGCCCCGAGATCCTCGCCAAGGTCGCCCTGGGCGCCGATCCTCTCCCCTTTCGTCCCCTCCTCCTGGTCGAAGAGGCCGCGCTCGCCCCTCTCGAAGCCGTCCTACCTCACCTCGCCTGGGACCGGCTGCGCTTCGTCGGCCCGGGCACCGGCGCCGAGGAGTTGGCGGCGCTGCCCGAGACGGTGGTGCCCGCCATCGACCCGCTGGGCGACCCCCGGCCGTTGCGCTTCGGTGAGCCCGGCGCCGCCGATGCCGCCGGCGCCCTCGCCGCCCTGGACCTCGGCATCGAGCTCACCTCGGAAGGCGTGGCAGCCGCTCTGCTGACCGCCCCCGTCGCCAAGGGAGTGATCGCCCGCCACGAGCTTCCGGGCTTCACCGGCCACACCGAGTACCTGGCCGAGCGCTGCGGACTGGGCCGCTACGGCCGGGACTATCTGATGGCCTTCCTCGCTCCGGACCTGCAAGTGGCGCTGCTGTCGACCCACGTGCCGCTGGCCACCGCCATCGACCTGGTGACGCCGGAGCGCATCGTCACCGCCCTCAGCTGCCTGGACCGCCACGCCGGCGGACGCATCGCCGTGGCGGGACTGAATCCTCACGCCGGCGAGGAAGGGCTGCTCGGCCTCGAGGATGGGGAGCGGATCACCCCGGCGGTGGCCGAGGCCCGGGCGCGAGGGATCGACGCCTACGGGCCGGAGAGCGCCGATTCCCTCTTCGCCCGCGCGCGCTCCGGGGAGTTCGACTGGGTGCTCGCCCTCTACCACGATCAGGGGCTGATCGCGGTCAAGACCGCCGCCTTCGGCCTGGCCACCAACTGGACACTGGGGCTGCCCTTTCTGCGCACCTCGGTCGATCACGGCACCGCTTTCGCCATCGCGGGCAAGGGCCGCGCCGACGAGCGCCCCCTGGCGGCGGCGGCGGAGACGACGGTGAAGCTGATCCAGGGAGAACTGCCTCGGGGCCAGCGGCGACTGTCGTAGGATCGCCTGCGCCCCATGCCCACACCGACCCGGGTTCCCACTGCCGAGCGCCTCCTCGCCCTGATCGCAGCGATGGCGGGCCAGCCGATCGTGGTCGCCGCCGATCTGGTGGCCGACCGCTTCATCACCGGCACGCCCAAGCGGATCAGCCGGGAGGCTCCGGTGCTGATCCTCTCCTGGGAAGGGGAACGGCTGGTGCCCGGCGGAGGCGCCAACGCCATCGCCAACATCGCGGCTCTCGGCGGCCGCGCCCTGCCCCTGGGCGCGGTGGGCGACGACGAGAGCGGGCGCGGCCTCCTGGCCGACTTCCGCCAGCGAGGCGTGGCAACCGGCGGCATCGTGGTGCGGCCGGCCTGGCCAACCCCGACCAAGACGCGCATCCTGGGTGGCAGCCGGCACGGCATCAAGCAGCAGATCGTGCGCTTCGACGTCGAGGCACCACGGGAGTCCAGCGCCGAGGAGAAGGGCCGGTTCGAGGCCTTCCTCAGCAGCCTCGCGACGGCTCCACGGGTCTGTGTGGTCAGTGACTACGGCTACGGCGCCGCGACGCCCGACCTGGTGCCCCTGCTGCGAGCCCACCTCGGCCCGGAGGCGATCCTGCTCGTCGACAGCCGCTACCGCCTGCACGAGATGCACGGCCTCGACGGGGCCACGCCCAACGAAGAAGAGGCCGAGGCCCTGCTCGGCCGGCCCCTGGGTGAGACGACAGCGGAGGCGAGCGCGGCGGTCGCCCAGCTGCGCGAGCGGTTGGGGGTGAGCTTCCTGCTGGTGACCCGAGGCAGCCGGGGGATGGTGCTCGCCACCGCCGAAGGGGCCGCCCACGTGCCGGTCCATGGCACCGACCAGGTGGCCGACGTCACGGGCGCCGGGGACACGGTGATCGGCACCTTCTCCCTCGCCCTGGCGGCCGGGGCCACGCCTCTCGAGGCAGCCCTGCTCGCCGACTACGCCGGGGGCATCGTGGTGATGAAGATGGGCACGGCGACCCTCAGCCGCGAGGAGCTCGCCGCCGCCGTGCTCTCCGACGCCCTGCCCCGGGAGGCCCTGGCATGGGAACCGTCCTGACCCCGCAAGCCCTCGGCCCCGAGCTCGAGCGCCTGCGCCGGGCCGGTAAGCGCATCGCCTTCGCCAACGGCCACTTCGACCTCCTGCACGTCGGGCACCTGCGCTACCTCCAGGCGGCGAAGGCCGAAGGGGACGTGCTGGTCGTGGCGATCAACGACGACGACTCGGTCGCCCGTCTCAAGGGGGCGGGCCGGCCGGTGGTGCCGGCCGCGGAGCGGGCGGAGCTGCTGGCAGCCCTGGTGCCGGTCGACTTCGTGACGGTGTTCTCGGGGGACTCGCCGGCTCCCCTGCTCGCCGCGCTGCGCCCCGACGTCCACTGCAAGGGCCCGGACTATGGCTCGCCCGAGCGGGTGCCGGAGTACCCCGTGGTCGCCGCCTACGGCGGAACGACGCGCCTGGTGGGGGACCCCAAGGACCACGCCACCACCGATCTCATCGCCAAGGTCAGGAGCCTGCCGGAACGCCGGTGAACATCCTCCTGGTGCGGACCAGCGCCCTGGGCGACGTGGTGCACTGCCTGCCGGTGCTCCGCGCCCTGCGCCGCCACCGCCCCGAGGCACGCATCGCCTGGGTGGTGGAGGCGGCGATGGCTCCTCTGCTCGAGGGCCACTCGGACCTCGACGAGCTTTTCACGGTACGGCTGCGCCCCTGGCGCCGCGAGCCCTTCGCCGGCACCACCGTCTCCGGAGTTTTCGGCTTTCTCGGCCGGCTGCGCCGCTTCCGGGCGGACGTGGCCCTCGACCTGATGGGCAATCACAAGGGCGGACTGATCGCCCGCCTCTCGGGAGCGCGCCAGGTCGTCGGCCTCGCCCGGCCCTTCCGGCGAGAGCCCTCGAGCGCACTGTGGATCGGCCGGGGCATGATACCGGCCGGCCGCCACGCCGTGGACCGCGCCCTGTCGCTGCTGCCGGCGCTGGGCCTGCCCATCGAGGCGGCTGACTTCGGCGCCGAGCAGATCCTGCCCGCGCGACCGGGCGACGCTCCTGCGGATGCCGCGGAGGTGCTGATCCATCCCGGTGCGGGCTGGGCGAACAAGGTCTACCCGCCGCGGCAATGGGCGGCCGTGGCTCGCGGGATCGCGGCCCGGGGCATCCGGGTCGAGGTGGCGGTGGCGCGGGGCGAAGAGCCCCTGGCCGAGGAGATCGTGGCCACCAGCGAGGGCGCCGCCCGGCTGCGCCAGGCCGGGGATCTCCACAGCCTGGCGGCCTTGCTGCGGGCAACCCGCCTGCTGCTCGCCGGCGACACCGGCCCTCTGCACCTGGCCCATGCCCTGGGCACGTCGGTGCTCGGGGTTTTCGGTCCCACCGACCCGGAGCGGCACGGCCCCTGGGGCTCTCCCGAGCGAGCCATGGCTCTGTCGTTGCCGTGCAGCTTCTGCTACAAGCGCTTCGACGGCCCCCGCGCCTGCCTGCTCGGCCTGGCCCCGGAGGCCGTGGCCGACAGGGCGTTGGAGCTGCTTTGACCCGCTTTTCGACCCGCTGCTATGCTTGCCCTTTGACCCGGAGGCCCGGCGACGGCTCCACGCGGGAGGACCATGGCGAACCGTTTCGGTGAAGTCCTGCTCAAAACCGGCAAGCTCACCCCTCAGCAGCTGCAAGAAGCCCTCGCCATCCAGAAGGACCAAGGCGGACGCATCGGCAACATCCTGGTCAAGGAGGGCTACCTCACCGAGCGCGAGCTGATGCAGGCCCTCTCCCAGCACTTCGGCGTGCCGGCCATCGATCTCGAGTCGATGGAGGTCGACGAGGCAGTGATCAAGATCATCCCTGCCGAGATCGCCCGCAAATACACCATCGTTCCCGTCGGTCGTGCCGGTGCCACCGTCACGCTGGCGATGGTCGATCCCACCAACGTCTTCGCCATCGACGACATCAAGTTCATGACCGGCTACCGCGTGGAGCCGGTGGTTGCCGCCGAGACGGCGATCCGCGGCGCGATCGATCGCTACTACGGCTCCACCCACGCCATCGAGCTCAAGAAGGTCATGGAAAACATGACCGAAGAGGCCGCCACCGACCTCGAGGTGCTCGAAGAGGAAGAGGAGCTCGATCTCGGCGCGCTCGAGGACGAGTCCGAGCAGGCGCCGGTGGTGAAGCTGGTCAACATCGTGCTCACCGACGCCATCAAGCGGTCGGCGTCGGACATCCACGTCGAGCCCTATGAAAAGGATTACCGCGTCCGCTACCGCATCGACGGCATCCTCTATGACGTGATGCATCCGCCCTTGAAACTGCGCGAGGCGATCACCAGCCGAATCAAGATCATGGCGAAGCTCGACATCGCCGAAAAGCGGCTGCCCCAGGACGGACGTATCAAGATCAAGACCAAGGTGAACGAGAAGGTCAAGGACCTCGACCTGCGCGTATCGGTGCTGCCCACCATCTTCGGCGAGAAAGTCGTCATGCGGTTGCTCGACAAGGACAACCTCATGCTCGATCTCGCCAAGCTCGGTTTCGAGGGAGACTCGCTGCGCCGCTTCGAGCAGGCGATCTTGAAGCCCTATGGCATGGTGCTGGTGACCGGGCCCACCGGTTCGGGCAAGACCAACACCCTCTATTCGGCGTTGCAGCGGATCAATCAACCCGAGGTCAACATCTTGACCGCCGAGGACCCGGTGGAGTTCAACCTCCCCGGCATCAACCAGGTGCAGATGAAGGAGCAGATCGGCCTCAACTTCGCCGCCGCGCTGCGCTCCTTCCTGCGCCAGGATCCCAACAT
Source organism: Thermoanaerobaculia bacterium (assembly GCA_036274895.1). Lineage (GTDB taxonomy): Bacteria > Acidobacteriota > Thermoanaerobaculia > Multivoradales > SZUA-115 > CALMKX01. Next base: position 314,507 of record DASUEU010000037.1, read on the forward strand.
CATCCTGGTCGGCGAGATCCGCGACTTCGAGACCGCGGAGGTCGGCATCAAGGCCGCCTTGACCGGCCACCTCGTGCTCTCGACCCTCCACACCAACGACGCCCCGTCGACCATCAGCCGTCTGATGAACATGGGCATCGAGCCCTTCCTGGTGGCGACCTCGGTGCACCTGATCGTCGCCCAGCGCCTGGTGCGCCGGGTCTGCGGGTTCTGCAAGGAGCCTTACGAGGCACCGATCAATGCGTTGGTGAACGTCGGTTTCACCGAGCAGGAGGCGCGCACCTTGAAGCTGTTCCGCGGCCGGGGCTGCGATCGCTGCAACGGCACCGGCTACAAGGGTCGCATCGGCCTTTACGAGGTGATGGAGATCGACGAGGAGATGCGCGAGATGATCCTCGCCGGTGCCAACGCTTTCGAGCTGCGCCAGAAGGCCAATGAAAAGGGCATGGTGTCGCTACGCGGCAGCGGCTTGCAGAAGATCCGCGACGGCGTCACCTCGATCGAAGAAGTGCTGCGCGAGACCCTGCACTGAGGGTCCCTCACCCCCTCTGATCCCCCTCTCCCGACCCACCCAACCTCCACGCCCGGGAGAGGGGGAGGCCAGAAAGAGGATCGTAACCCCTCGGTCGCTCCCGCCTGGGCCGTGGTCCTCCCCTCCGGAACCCCTCTCCCGGGCGGGAGGCCAGAGCGGGTCGGGAGAGGGGCAGGGGTGAGGGTCTTTACGCCCGGCTATCCCAGAGCACGTCGGCGACGCCGCGCTCCTGGTTCTCCCAGCGGGCCATCACGAACAGGGCATCGGAGAGCCGGTTGAGGTAGGGCACCGTCCACGGCCCCACCCTCTCCGTCCTCGCCAGGGCCACCAGCTCGCGCTCGGCGCGCCGGCAGATCGTCCGCGCGAGGTGCAGGGCCGCGGCGCCGGCGCTGCCTCCGGGCAGGATGAAGTTGGCCAGCGCCGGCAGGCCCTCCGAGAGCTCGTCCATCAGCCGCTCGAGGGCCAGGACGTGGCGCTCCTCGATGCGCGGCACCGGCAGCCTCTCCTTGTCCTCCTCGAGGATGCACAGGTCCGAGCCCAGGTGGAAGAGCTCGTTCTGGACGCGGCCGAGCTCCTGGCTGAGGCGGGGGGTGAGACCGGCGGCGAGGGCGACGCCGATCGCCGAGGAGAGCTCGTCGACCGTGCCGTAGGTGGCGATGCGCAGGCTGTCTTTGGCCACCCGCTGACCGCCGCCCAGACCGGTGATGCCCTCGTCGCCCGTGCGGGTATAGACCTTGGTGATCCGCGGCATGGCGGGCGAGAGGCTAGCACGCGCCTGCGGTATGCTCCAGGTCGCTCTTGGCCGCGAAGAACTTCATCCCACCACCGGGGGCCCGAGCCCCTAGCCGGGTGGCCAGGCGAGCGGGCTTGCTCGGTCTCGTCGTGCCGCTGGCGCTGCTCGTCGGCGACGGCAGGCGGGACCTCCTCGCCGAGGGCTCCGCCCGTCGCTTCCCGAGCATCCTGCTGGTCACCGTCGACACCCTGCGCGCGGACCGCCTGGGCAGCTACGGCTACCGGCGCCCGACCAGCCCCGAGATCGATCGTCTGCTCGCCGAGGGGGTTCGCTTCACCCAGGCCCGGACCGTCGAGCCCTTGACGGGGCCGGCGTCGATCTCGCTCTTCACCTCTCTACCCCCCCACGAGCACGGCGCGACCCGCAACAGCCTGGCCATGCGTCCGGGGCTGTCGTCGATCACCCGCTTGCTCGGCCAGGGGGGCTACCGCACCGCCGCCTTCGTGGGCAACTGGACGCTGCGCGACCGCTTCACCGGCCTGGCCGAGCACTTCGACGCCTACCGGGAGATCTTCAGCCGCAAGCGCTGGCTCGGCCTGTTCAACAGCGAGGCGACGGGAGCCGACCTCACTACCGCGGCCACCAGCTGGCTGCGAGAGCTGCGAGCACGCGAAACGAAGCGGCCGTTCTTCCTCTGGGTGCACTACGTCGAGCCCCACGCGCCCTACCGCCTGCAGAAGGAGATGGCGCCCCGGTTGGGTGTGCCGGTGGGAGACGCTGCCTCGCGGTCCGACCGCTACGACACCGAGGTGGCCTTCGTCGACCGTGAGGTGGGCCGGCTGGTCTCGGCGGTCCGGGCGATCGAGGCCGGCCGCGAGCTGGCCGTGGTGTTCACCGCAGATCACGGCGAGAGCCTCGGCGAGCACGGCTACTGGGGACACGGCCGCAACGTCCTCGATCCCAACCTGCGCATTCCCCTGGGCGTCGTCTGGCCGGGGGTGGTGTCCGCGGGTCGCACGATCGAGGCGCCTGCCCTGATCCTCGACGTCGCCCCGACCTTGGTCGGCCTCCTGGGGCTCGCGCCGGTCGAGGTGTTCCGGGGGTTCGACTGGAGCCCGGTCCTGCGCGGCGAGGCTCCTCCCCCCGAGGACCGGCTGGTTGGCTTCCAGGCCCACAGGGGTGCGGTGACGGCCGTTTCCGGCGAGCAGAACGCTCGCGAGAACGGCTTGCTCGAGGTGGCCATCCTCTCCGGCAGAACCAAGGAGGTGCTACGGCTCGAGACCCGGACCCGGCGCCTCTTCGACCTCGGCCACGACCCGGGCGAGCTCCAGGGCCGGACCACCTCGCCCTCCCGTCCCTCACCGGAGCTGGCGGCCTGGCTCGCCGAGGTCCGGCAGGGGCTGCGCAAGGCGAGCGACCTGCCGGCGGCGGCCCTCGATGCGGCGAGCCTCGAGCAGCTCAAGGCACTGGGATACGTGGACTGACCGATATACTCCCGCCATGCCCCGTGTGATCTTCGTCGCGCCGTTCCTGATGCCGGCGACCGTGCGCTTCGCCCAGGCGGTGGCCGATCTTCCCGGGATCCGTTTCGGGCTCATCACCCAGGATCCGGCGATCAAGCTGCCGCCTCGCCTGGCCGGGCGGGTCGAGGTCCACCACCGCGTCGACAACGCCTTCGATGCCCAGCGCCTCGCCCATGCCGCTCGAGAGATCGCCGGCCAGCTGGGCGGCCTCGATCGCCTGATCGGTGCTCTCGAGCAGCTCCAGGTCCCCCTCGCCCAGGCCCGGGAGCTCCTCGGCGTACCCGGCATGGGGCCCGAGGCGGCGAAGAACTTCCGGGACAAAGCGCGGATGAAGGACGTGCTGCGTGCCGCCGGGCTGCCCTGCGCCCGGCACGCTCTGGTGACCTCGCGCTCTGAGGCCCGGGCCTTCGCCGGAGAGGTGGGCTTCCCCCTGGTGGTGAAGCCCCCGGATGGGGCCGGGGGCAAGGCGACGTTCCGGGTGGACGCTCCGGAGTCCCTCGAAGAGGCCCTGTCGGTCACCGGGCCGGCGCCGGGCCAGAGTGTGCTGATCGAGGAGTTCATGACCGGCGAGGAGTACTCCTTCGAGACGGTCTCGATCGAGGGCCGGCCGGTCTGGTACTCCTCCACTCGCTACCTGCCCACCCCACTCGAAGTCCTCCACAACCCCTGGATCCAGTGGTGCGTGCTGCTGCCCCGCGAGCGCGAGGACCCACGCCTGGCCGACGTCAAGGCAGCGGGCTTCCGCGCCCTCGCGGCCTTGGGGATGGACACCGGCCTCTCGCACATGGAGTGGTTCCGGCGCCGCGACGGCTCGATCGCCATCTCCGAGATCGCCGCCCGCCCTCCCGGCGCCCAGATCACCACCCTGGTCTCGCTCGCCCACGAGGCCGACCTGCTCTCGGCCTGGGCCCGGGTGATGGTCTTCGGCGAGTTCGAGATGCCCCCCCGCAGATGGGCCACCGGCGCCGCCTTCCTGCGCGGCATGGGCGAGGGCCGGGTGAAGGCCGTGCGCGGCCTCGACCAGGCCCAGCGCGAGCTGGGGCCGCTGGTGGTGGAAGCCAAGCTGCCGCAGCCGGGAGCCCCCAAGTCCACCAGCTACGAGGGCGACGGCTACGTGTTGCTGCGCCACGAGGACACCGAGACGGTGAGGAAGGCCCTGATGCGCCTGGTGGCGCTGATCCGGGTGGACTACGCCTGAGGAGCCCACGATGAACGTGCTGATGCTCGCCCCCGGCTACCCGTGGGAGATGCCCCTCTTCGCCCGTGGCCTGGCCCGGGTGGGGGCCAAGGTCTTCGGCGTCGGCGACATGCCCGAGGCCGCCCTGCCCCGCGAAGCCCGCGAGAGCCTCTCGGTCTACCTGCACCTGCCCTCGCTGTGGGATGAGGCCCAGGTGATCGAAGCCGTGCGCCGGCACCCCGCCTCGCGCTGGGTCGAGCAGGTGGAGTGCCTGTGGGAACCGGGGATGCTGCTCGCCGCCCGCCTACGCGAGGCCCTCGGCGTGCCCGGCATGACCGTGGCCCAGACCCTGCCCTTCCGCGACAAGGAGAAGATGAAACAGGCCCTCGACCGCGCCGGGCTGCGCACGCCCCGGCACGCCCGCGCGACCTCGGCGGCCGAAGTGCTGGCGGCGGCCGAGCGCATCGGTTTTCCCTTGATCGTCAAGCCGATCGCCGGCGCCGGCTCCAAGGACACCCACCGCGCCGGCAGCCTCGCCGAGCTCGAACGGGTGCTGGCGCTGGTGCGGCACGTGGCGGAGGTGAGCGTCGAGGAGTACATCGAGGGGGAGGAGTACACCTTCGACACCATCTGTGCCGGCGGCCAGATCCTCTACTTCAACATGGCCTGGTATCGGCCCCGCCCCCTGTTCCAGCGCACGGTGGAGTGGATCAGCCCGCAGACGGTGACCCTGCGCGACGTGGGGGCTCCCGAGCTGGCCACCGGCCGCGCCCTCGGCCTCGGGGTGCTCGAGGCCCTCGGCTTCTCGACCGGCTTCACCCATATGGAGTGGTTCTTGAAGCCCGACGGTGAGGCGGTCTTCGGCGAGATCGGCGCCCGCCCCCCCGGCGCCCGCTCGACCGAGCTGATGAACTACGGCTGCGACATCGACGTCTACACCGGCTGGGCCGAGGCGGTGTGCCACGGGCGGTTCTCGCAGCCGATCGTGCGCCGCTACAACAGCGCGGTGATCTTCAAGCGGGCCCAGGGGCGCGGGCGCATCCAGCGCATCGAGGGCTTGGAGCGGCTCCTCTCCCGCTTCGGCGACTACATCGTGTCGGTGGACCTGCTACCGATCGGCTCCCCCCGCCGCGACTGGATCCAGACCCTGCTCTCAGACGGCCACGTCATCCTCCGCCACCCCCACCTGCCCACCTGCCTCGAGATGGCGGACCAGGTTGGCGTGGAGCTGCAGCTCTACGCACAATAGTACGATCGTGCTATTATCCCCCTCGCCATGAGCAAGGGTGAGGCTACACGCCAGACGATCCTGGACCACGCCGTCAAGCTGGCCAGCCAGGTTGGGCTGGAGGGGGTGTCGATCGGGCGGCTGGCGGAGGAGCTGGGGCTGTCGAAGAGCGGGGTCTTCGCCCACTTCGAGTCGAAGGAAGCTCTCCAGGCCCAGGTGCTGTCCCACGCCGCCCAGCTCTTCGTCGATCGCGTGGTGCGTCCAGCGCTCAAGGCGCCCCGGGGCGAGGCGCGGGTGCGCGAGCTGTTCGAGCGCTGGCTCGAGTGGGAGCGGGCCGCGGCGCGCCACGGCGGCTGCATCTTCGTGGCCGCCGCCACCGAGCTCGACGACCGCGAGGGGCCGGCCCGCGACGAGCTGGTGCGCCAGCAGCGCGATTGGCTGGAGCTGATCGCCGGTGTGGCCCGCACGGCCATCGGCGAGGGCCACTTCCGCGCCGACCTCGACCCCGGCCAGTTCGCCTACGAGCTGCATGGCCTCATCCTCGCCTGCCATCACGGCGAGCGCCTGCTGCGCGACCCCCGTACCGAAGAGCGCGCCCGCCGCGCCTTCGAGAGCCTGCTGTCCGCCGCCCGAGCCGGTGCTTCGACCCGGCCGACCTCCACCACCACCGCCGCCGCCTGAACCCAGGAGCCCACCATGGAGAACTCTCGACCCTCGTCGCCGGAAAATAGCACGAACGTTCGATCTATGAACACGGCTCGGCTCGCTTTCGGTGTGCTCGGCCACGTCGCCCCGGGGCTCGCCGCCGCCGCGGCCGAGCGGCTCTTCTTCACCCCCGTGGGCAGCCGCCGCCGCTCCCGCGGCGAGGCCCAGCTCGCCGAGGCCGAGCGCTTCTCGGTCCCCTTCGCGGGGGGCCGGCTCGCGGCCTGGCGCTGGGGCCGGGGGCCGGCGGTGCTCCTGCTCCACGGCTGGGCGGGGCAGGCGGCGCAGCTGACCTCGTTGGTGCCGCCTCTCGTGGCTCGGGGCTACTCGGTGGCAGCCTTCGACGCCCCCGGCCACGGCCGCTCGGGGCGCGGCCTCTCCTCCCTGCCGCAGTTCGCCCGCGCCCTTTCGGCCGTCGCCGAGCGGGTCGGGCCGGTGTCGGCCATCGTCGCCCACTCGATGGGCGCCGCGGCTGCGGCCCTGGCCCACCGCGAAGGCCTGGCCGTCGAGCGGATGGTGTTCCTCGCCCCGGCGGCCGACCCGCCGTCGTGGATCGCCCAGCAGGCGGGGGTCTTCGGCATCGGCCCCCGCGTCGTCCAACGCCTGCGCAGCCGCAGCGAGCGGCGCCTCGGCTTCGGCTGGCACGAGCTCAACGTGCCCGCCATGGCGCCGCAGCTCTCCGCGGGCCTGCTGGTGATCCACGACCGGGGGGACGCCGAGGTGCCCTTCTCGGACGGGGCAGCGGTGGCCGGGGCCTGGCCGGGAGCCGAGCTGGTCGAGACCCGCGGCCTGGGCCACAACCGGATCCTGAGGGACCCGGAAGTGATGCGCCGGACGGTCGAGTTCTTGGGCGAGCCCACCGCCGTCTGCCCCTGTGGAGCGACGGCGGCGGGTCGGTGCCGGGCCTGCGGCTTCGATCGCGAGCTGTGGGACCGGGAGGTCCGCCGCGCCCGCATCGGCTGACGGGTCACCTCACGGCAACGGCGTCGTGTTGGGCGTCGGCGTCGACTGGATCTGCCAGGCGCCGGCCAGGCTCGTCCTCTCGATCGACGAGCCGCTCGAGGCGTCCCCCACCTCGGGGGCGTTGGCGCTGCCGGTCTCGTCGATCAGCCCGTTGTTGTTGTTGGGCCCATAGACCACGGCGTCGATGGGCACGGTGGTACTGGTGATGAGCGACGCCGACACGGCGAACAGGGCCACGCCATCCCCCTCGGTGCCGCTGTTCTGGAGGTCCGGGGAGAAGTTGACGGTCTGATCGAAGGTCGGGTTGCCGTTGGCGGAGCTCGAGGTGGCGCCGCCCACCACCCACGTCGCTCCGGGCGCCAGGCTGCCGGAGAGCTGCACCTTGGTGCTGGTGTAGTCGCCACCACCGCTGCCCAGGCTGAAGCCGGAGAGGTCGATGGTCTCGCCCGTGGGGTTGTAGAGCTCCACCCACTCGAGGCCGTCGTCGGCGCCGGTGGGGTCGTACATCACCTCGGAGAGGATGGGCAAGGCCGACGGCGGTGGGCCGCCTCCGGCGGTCCACTCGTTGGGGTTGGGCACGCTCTGGATCTGCCAGGCGCCTGCCAGGTCCACCCGCTCTACGCTCGAGCCGCCGGGGGCGTCCGCCACCTCGGGGGCGCTGGCGCTGCCGGTCTCATCGATCAGGCTGCTGGTGTTGGCGGTGCCATAGACCACCGCGTCCACCGGCACGGTGGCCGAGGTGACGAAGGCGGCGCGCAGGTTGAACAGGGCCATGCCATCGGCATCCGCGCCGCTGTTCTGGAGGTCGGGGTCGAAGTCCAGCACCAGGTCATAGGTTGGGCTGCCGTTGGCCGTGCTCGATGTTGGACCGCCGACCACGAAGGTGCTTCCCGCGGCGATGGTGCCGGAGAGCTGCAGCTTGCTGGCCGTCCAATCCGCGCCACCACTGCCCAGGCTCAGGCTCGAAAGGTCAATCGCGCTGCCGGTGGTGTTGTACAGCTCCACCCACTCGAGGCCGCCGTCCGAGCCGCTGGGGTCGTACATCACCTCGGTCAGGATCACGGCCCCCGGCGGCACGGTGAAGGCCGCGCCGGCTACCGTCTGCCCGGGCGAGAACCGTGTGCCCCCCGAGCCGGTGGCGAGGTTGTGGCGCACGAACGGGGTGTTGGTCCAGTCCGGGCTGCGGGTCAGCGAGGCGTCGTTGTTGGCCGCCGAACCGTAGGTCACCGACTGCACCACCACGGCGCTGGCGTTCTTCACCGTCACCGTGTCGCCGGTGTTGTTGAGCGCCAAGCCGCCGGTCGAGGCGGTGAACACCAGGCCGTTGGCCGCAGCATTGCCGAAGCTGCCGGTCGGGGTGCCGCCGGCGAAGACCACCACCGCCTCCCGCGGCGGGATCACCGTGCCCGAGGCGAAGGTGTGGCGGGTCTGGAGGGCGTCCGAGATCGTGTAGCCGGAGATGTCGATCGCCACGTAGCCGGTGTTGACCAGCTCCACGAACTCGTCCGCCGTGGTGTTGACCACACCGTCGCCGTTGGCGTCGCCCAAGGAGGAGTGCGGGTCGGCGTGAATCTCGTGGACGATCAAGGCCGGGTGGTTGACCTCGTCGCTGACGAAGTCGGTGCGCTCACGGGGGGTGAGTTGGTAGCCCGAGGCGAAGGGCACCCAGGAGTCGAACTGGCTGACGATGCCGATCAGGTCGAAAGTGCCGAGGGGGGTGTCGGCGCCGGGCACGTCGGTGTCCTCGTCCACCCGCACGGTCAGGGTGTTGACGCCGCCGTTGTCGGTCACCGTCAGGCTGCCGCCACCGCCCTCGGGGATGGTGCCAGCGACGACGGTCAAACCGTTGATGCGCACCAGCTTGCCCTCCAGGGACTCGCCCACCTGCGAGACGGTGACCAGCTGGGGCGAGGGGGCGCTGCCGGAGCTCACCAGCGTGTGGCCGAAGTTGCCCCAGTTCTCGCTGATGTTGAGCTCGGTCTGGCCGGCGAACTGCTCGAGCTCGCCGACGAAGCGCACCAGGTCGCCACGCGAGAGGCTGAGCAAGTCGCCGTCGAAGATCTGCACGCCACCCGTTGCGTCCTGCACGTAGGCCTGGGTGACGAAGGGATGGAAGAGCCCCGGCTCGGCGGTGAGGTTGCCCTCCACCCGCACGCCGTAGTGCTTGGGCACCAGCACGCCGTTGCTGTCATTGGCCCGCAGCGTCGAGATCGGCGTGACGCCGGAGTAGTAGCCGTGGGCCGGCGACAGGCTCTCCTGCGCGGCCGAGTCCTCGGCTTCGACGCGGAAGCGCACCTGGGTGCCGTCGCTCTGGGCCGGGATGGTCGCCGAGTAGACGCCGCTCGCCAGTGTCATCGACAGTGGCGTCTGCTCCACGCCGCCGAGCCAATAGCGCAGGCGCACCGTCGGAGAGCTCGAGTCCGCCACCCGGGCGGAGACCACCACGCCCTCGGTCGAGAGCGGCACCAGGGGGCTGCGGCTCACCTCCAGGATGGCGGGCGGGAAGTCGCCGGGGGTGCCCGCGCCCGAGTCCGCAGGGAATGCCAGCCGACCCAGGCCACAGCCGGACAGCTCGTAGGAGGAGCCGTCCGAGATCAGCAGCATCGTGCCCGGCATGCCGAAGGCCCCTTCCACGTCGTCGCAGTCGGCGATGCCGGCGGCCAGGGTGTCGTCCGAGCGGGTGTCGCCCGGCTTGCTGGCGTTCTGTTGGTAGAACAGGGGGGTGTTGCCGTCGGTGTCCAGGGTGTCGAGGAAACGCTGGACGACCGTCGCCCGGGGATGGCCGAAGTCGTTGCTGGCGGAGTTCTGGTTGATCGCCACTTCCGCTTTCAAAATGCCGAGGAAGGTGGCGTTCGAGCTGGTGTGGCTGCCGTGGTGGTTGACGGTGTAGACGTCTACGTCGCCGACGAAGGGGGCGGTCTCGGACTCGACGTCGGTCACCCCCTCGTCGGGGTTGCCGGTCAGGTCGCCGCCGATCCACACGTCGACGTCGCCGTAGTGCACCACCACCGCCACCGAGGCCGAGTTCTCGAACTGGGCCGAGCCGGAGATGTCCACCTCCGAGCTGTCCGGCAGATCGCCGTTGACCACGTAGCACACCACCGTGACGCCGCCGCCCAGGTCGATCGAGGTCGTGGCGGTGATGGTGGTGCGGTTGTGGAAGGAGGCGCCGTAGGAATAGTCGGAGTAGGCGAAGGAGGAGGGAGTGCCGCCCTCCTCGCCGCGGTCGTAGGCGATGGCGCCGGAGGCCAGCGGCACCAGCTGGAAGAAGTGGTCGAGGCGACCGATGTGGTCCTCGTCGTAGTGGCTGGCGATGACGTAGTCGACGCTCGCGACGACCCCGGCGTCGATCAGATCGTTGACGAAGTCCTCGACCACGTCGTCGGCCACCTTGAGCTCGGTGCCGGCGTCCACCAGCAGGGCCTTGCCGGTGGGCGAGACGACGAGCGTGGAACTGCCTTGCTCGATATCCGGGTAGTAGATCCGCAGGTGCTGGGCCGCGGCCGGGGCCGCGGCCAGCAGCAGTGCTGCCAGGAGGAAGGGTCGGAGGTCGTTCCGTCGCATGGTGGGGGTTCTCCTCGGTGGGTTGGTCGGAGGTACACCCTGAGAGTGACCAGGCGGGTAACAGCTGGGACAGCCGGAGGTGTCGCGAGGGTGTGGCGTCGTCATCTGGCGTTCATGCACGAGTCGCTACGCTCGGGAGCGACCTCGGTTGGACGGCCCCCAGGAGGACCCCATGAACCACACCCTGCGCCTCATCCTGCTCGCGCTGGCCTTCGCGCCGGCCCTCGCTGCCCAGACCTTCTTCCTCGACGTCACCCCCCCGGCTGACCCCTACTTCGTCACCCCCGAGGAGGAGGACTTCTGGGTCAACGCTGTCGCTCCCGCCGACGTGGACGGGGACGGCGACACCGACCTCGCCGTGCTCGGCTTCCACGTCGTCTACTTCCAGAGCGTCGAGGACCGGCTGGTGCTGCTGATCAACGAGGGGCCGGACGCCGGCGGCGCCTGGCTCTTCTCGCACCAGCTCGTGCCCCTGGGAAGCCTGGTGGCCGGCGGCTCCGACCTCGCCTGGGGCGACTACGACGGCGACGGCGACCACGACCTCGCAGTGGGCTCCGAAGGAGCGACGGTGGTCTATCGCAACGACGCCGGCACTCTCACGGCCCTGCCCAATGCACTGCCCGGCTATGCCGAGGACTCCTCCTACACCGGGGCTTACGACTTGCGCTCCCTGTCCTGGGCCGACGCCGACAACGACAGCGACCTCGATCTGCTGGTGCCCTCGGTCTACAACCCCGACCTCTTCGCTTTCGAGACCAAGCTGGTGACCAACGGCGGCCCGGACGGGGCCGGCGGCTGGCTGTGGAGTGAGGCCGCCGTGGCCCTCGACCCGACCCAGCACGCCCAGAGCGGCTGGGCGGACGACGACGGCGACGGTGACCTCGACCTCTTCCTGGTCAACGTCGATCCTTACACCGAGAGTGGCTTCATCCGGCGCTACGCCAACGACGCCGGCGCCTTCACCGGCACGGATCTGTTGGCCTTGCGGGTGGAGTACGGCCTCGCCGACTGGGGCGACTACGACGCCGACGGCGACCTCGACCTGCTGGTCGCCGGCAATGTCCAGGAAGGGGACGGCACCTTCCACACCATCCTGCGCGTTTACCGCAACGACGCCGGCGTCTACACCGAGATCACCCTGGTCGAGGCACCCAACGCGGACTGGCTAGACCTCCACGCCGCCACCTGGGCGGACTACGACTCGGACGGCGACGTCGACCTGCTGGTGACCGGCAACTACGTCGGCGACGGGGAGATCGTCGGCCGCTCCAAGGTCTTCGCCAACGAGGGCGGTGTCTTTGCCCCGCTGGCTCTCGACCTGCCGGCGCCGGTCTCATCGGTGGGTCGGGGCGGCTCGTTCACCTGGTTCGACGTCGATGGTGACGCCGACCTGGACTATCTGGTGGCCGGCGCTTACTACGTGCCCAACGGCAACGGCCTGGTCGAGGCGAAGATGCACCTTTACCGCAACGGCGCCCCGGCGGCCAACGCCGCCCCCAGCGCCCCGACCGGCCTGAGCGCCACAGCCACCGCAGACGGGGCCGTCCTCGCCTGGAGCCCGGCCGCGGACGACGGCACCCCGACCGCCGCCCTCACCTACGAGCTGGAGGTGCGCCGGGTCGGGGGGCCCGCCAAGAGCGCCCCACCCCTGCCCCAGCCGGGCAACCTCAGCGCGGTGAGCAGCTGGGCCCTCCAGGGCCTCGCTCCCGGCACCTACGCCTGGAGCGTCTGCGCCGTCGACAGCGCCTTCACCTCGGGGCCGCAAGCCCAGGGGACCTTCACGGTCGGAAGCGGAGCGGCGATCTTCGCGGACGGCTTCGAGTCCGGCGACACGAGCGCCTGGGGGCTCACGGTGTCGCCGTAAGCCCGGCGGCAGCGGCTTCGGCTGGGCAGCGTTTGGTTTGGCCGGGCCGTCCCTGACGACGGCAAGCACACCCTCCCCTTCGGCGAGGGCCTCTCGGCCGTCCCGATCCGGGCTTTGTCGGCGGGAGGGTTGCCCTCTGGACTTTCGAGCGAGCGCCTGCTAGCGTGTCAGACGCCTGTCGGACATACCGGAGAGGTCTCCCATGCGAATCAGCGTTCGTTTAGAGGAAAGCCAGTCCAGGAAGCTCCAGCTGTTGACCTGCGCCACTCACGAACGGACGACCGAAGTGGTGAAACGCGCCATCGACCTCTACTTCGATCAGGTCGTCGGAGCACGGCCCGGGGCTGCCAGGATCCTGCGGGAGCAGGGTTTCGTTGCCTCGGGCGAAGCCGATCCGACGCTCTCCAGCCGCTACAAGGATCTGTTGAGAGACGGCTGGGGCTCGAAGCATGGTGATCGCTGACACTGGCTTCTGGCTGGCCCTGGCCAACCGCGCCGACCACGACCACGAGCAAGCGACCGCTGCCCTCGACGCGCTCGCGGAGCCTTTGATCACGACCTGGCCGGTGATGGCCGAGACCTGCTACCTGCTCCTGACCCGCCTCGGGGACCACTCTCAGCGAGCCTTCATCGAAAGCTTCACCGCCGGTGCCTTCGACGCCTTCCCGCTCGGCCGGGAGCACGCTCCCCGGATCTCGGCTCTGATGGAGGAATACGCCTCGTTGCCCATGGACCTCGCGGACGCATCGCTGGTGGTGCTCGCCGAGCACCTGGGCCACGGCCGGATCCTCTCTACCGACCGCCGGGACTTCGGCGTCTATCGGTTCAAGCGACACCGACCGTTCGAGAACCTCCTGGGGTCGTGACCACCCTCCACCAGCTCCTGGACGCCCTCGCGGATGCCTTCGATCCCCTGCTGGCCCTCCTGGCGCTGGGGGCCCCGCTGCTGCGCAAGCCACGGGCGCTGCGGCCGGCTCTCTCCTACTACCTGGCGACGGGGCTCGCGATCGGCGTGGTCTACCTGGTTCGGGCTCTCGATCTGCGCTACCAGCTGTGGGGCTCGCTGGGGCTGGACTACAGCACCCACTCGGCGTTCGCCACGGCGCTCGTCGTGTCGATGGCAGCGTTCCACCGGCAGTGGACCGTGCCGCTGTTCGCTGCGCTGGCGCTGTACTTCTGCCTGATCCTCTTCATGGGGTACCACGGCATCCTCGACGTGCTCACCTCCGCGCCGCTGGCGGCAGCCGTGGCTTGGCTCGCACACCGGGGGTTCGCCGCCAAGACTTTCAACTAGCCGCTGGTAAAACTTTCAATTGGCCGAGGCTCTGCCTTTCAATCAGCCGGAGCCACGGGGGGCCTCGGTGTCGTAGCCTCCCGGGTCGGGGTAGGATCCTCCCGTGGACTCGCTGGAGCGGCTCAAGCATCAAGCGTCGGCATGGCCGGAGCTGAAGCTCGCGGTGCTCTTCGGCTCGCAGGCTCGAGGCGATGCTCGCCGCGGCAGCGATGCAGATCTGGGGCTTCTCCTCGATCCCTACAGCCCCGAGCTGCGCTTCCGAGTCGAAGCGGAGCTCGGCCGAGCCGCGGGTCGCCCGGTGGACACCGTCCTCCTCGACGACGCGCCGCCCTTGCTCCGCTTCGAGATCGCCCGCGACGGAGTGCTCCTGGCCGAGCGAGAGGAAGGGCTTTGGACGGACTTCAAGGCCAAGGCCATGGTGGACTGGTGGGACTGGGCGCCGACCCACCGGTGGATGGCCGCGGCCGTCGTCCAACGCTTGAGAGAGAGGGCTGCCGTTGGTCAAGCTTGAGGTGGTCTCCAGGAAAGTCGCGCGGGCCAGCGCGTGGCTGAACGATGCCGAGGAGATCCTCGGCAGCCCGGGCGTGGCAGCTCGGACCGAGGTGAGAGGCCGCGACCTGGCCTCCTTCTACCTCTTCCTCACGATCCAAGAGTGCATCGACTTGGCGGCCCATTGGGTTTCCGACGCCGGCTGGGACCTTCCCGACGATGCAGGAGCGTCCTTCGACCTGCTGGCCGAGCACGGCGTCCTGGACCGGGACCTCGCTACGACCCTGCGCGGAGCCGTGGGGCTGCGGAACCGCATCGCCCACGGCTATGCGACCGTGGACCACGGGAGGATCCACGATGAGCTGGAATCCGGAGTTGTAGCGCTCAGGAACTTTCTGACCCTGGTGAGCGCCGCCGCCGGCCTGTGATACGCGGCGCTGGCGGTTAGGGCAGCCCCCTAAGGCACCACCGTCCCCCAGGCCGACAGGTCACCGCTCTCGAAGCCGTCGGTGAAAAGCAAGAGGGCGGTTTCGTAGGCTCCGAGGTCGGGCTCGGCGATGGGTGGGCGGGGTTGGGTGCTCTGGTGGGGGGCGTACTGGCGGGTGGGTTGGTGGCTGGGCAGGACGGTCGGGTGGAGGCCGCCGCCGGCGTCGATGGCGAGGGAGCCATCGGCCAGGCGGTAGTCCTGCCCGGCCTCGTTGGCGAAGCCCGGCGCCGTGCCCAGGACGCTGGTGCCGTCGTCGTTGATCACTGCCGACAGGCTGCCGTGGGTCGCCACCCAGCCGCTCTTCATCCAGTTGTGGGAGAGGTCGAGCACCCCGTCTTCGTCCACCATCGCCAGGCGGTTGCCGGCCGCCGTGACGTAGAGCACGTTGTTGCGCACGTCGGCGTGCTCGTCGTCGGTCGACAGGCGCAGCAGCGTGGTGTTGCCGCTGCGCTTCGAGACCAGCGTGTTGTGGAAGAAGTAGAGCATGCCCTTGCGGTAGATCGCGGTGTCGCCGCTGTCCCCGCCGTAGTGGACGATCTGGCTGTTGCCGGCGCCGTCCGGCTCGATCAGCACGTTGCCGTAGACGAAGGTCTGGTGGTAGGCGGGATGGTTCACCACGTTGATGCTGTCCTCGCCGTCCACCAGGTCCAGCTGGCGGTTGCCGCCCTCGATCCAGTTGTAGCGCACCACCAGTCCCGCCGAGCGGTCTTTCAGGTTGTTGCCGCCGGCCCCCGCGCGCAGCGGGCCGAAGCGATTGCCCTGGTAGACGATGCCGAGCGCCGCCGTGTAGCTGTTGTGCTCGAAACCGCTGCCGACGATGCCGTTGCCGAGGATGTGGTTGTTTTCGATCGTCACGTCCTCGGTCAGCCCGTCGAACACACCAATGAACAGCCCGTTGCCGGAATCCGACAGCCGGCAGCCGCGGATGGTCAGGTGGGCGGCCTTCTCGACGTAGATCGCCGCCGCGTTGGTCGAATAGGAACGCACGGCGCCGGAGTCGTCTGTGAAGGTGTAGGAGGGGTGGGCGGAGCGGACGTCCAGGTTCTCGATCACCAGGTGGGAGGGCAGGGTGTCGTCCGGCACGTTCGAGCCGCCGATCTTGATCACCCCGCGCTCCTCGCTCCAGAAGTTGAGGGGCGAGGGGGTGACGGCGCCGTCGCCGCTCACCACCGGCAGCTCGCCGCCAGGCCCGGGCACCCCGCGCACCGTGATCGGCGCCGCCGCCGTGCCCTGGCGGCCGATCACCCACTTCTCGCGGTAAGGCTCGGCGCGCCAGTGGATCAGCACCAGATCGCCGGGGCCGAGGGTGGCCCAGGGCACCTGGGCGATCGAGGAGAGGGGCTGGCCCGGCCCGACCGAGTAAGTGGCGGCCCGGATCGCGGAAGTTGCGGTTTCCAGCACCAGACTGAGGAGGAGGAAGGCGGACACCCGTCCAACGGGAAGTGAAGGCCGCGCAGCTCGGGGGCTCATGGGCTCAGCATATTGCCACAAGCAGATCGGCCCACGGAGAGCCGGTCAGGGTTGACCTCCAGGCCGCTTGACAGGATCTGTAATGTAGCCTACATTACGCCCCATGTCAGACCGATCTACCCCGCGGGCAGACTCCCCGGTCGAAACCGGCCAGAAGGGACGCCGAGAGGCGAGGCGCCAGGCGATGCTGGACGCCGCCCGGGAGCTCTTCCTGGAGCACGGCTTCGGCGGCACCAGCGTCAGCGAGGTGGTGCGCCGCTCGGGCGGTTCCCTGGCCACGCTCTATGAGCTGTTCGGTTCGAAGGAGGGGCTCTTCGAGGCGATCATCGCCGACGTCTCCGAGCAGATCGTCGCGCCTTTCGGCACTCCCGAGTTCGAGTCCCGGCCCCTGGACGAGGCGTTGCGGCTCTTCGGGGAGCGGTTCCTGGCCCTGGTGCTCGAGCCCGAGGCCCTGCGCTGGAACCGCATGTGCATCGCCGAAGGCCCGAAGTACCCCGAGCTGCGGGCCGCCCTGGTGCGCACCGGGCCGGGCCACGTCAACGACCGGCTCACGGCCTACCTCGCGGCTCAAACAAAGGCCGGTCGCCTGCGTATCGAAGACTCACGTGTAGCTGCTCTTCATTTCCTGTCACTGATCAAGAGTGAAACCCACTTCGCCGCCGTCTGTGGTGAGCCCCTCGAAGCCCAGCCGGCCGAGATCGCTCGTCAGGTTGCTCAGGCGGTGGACGTCTTTCTACGCGGGTACGCCGTGCACGGACGGCCCGGCGCGCCTTCCAGGAGTCAGCCATGAGACACAGCCGCATCCCGGTGGCGCCCGGCGCCGCCTTCCTGCTCGCCGCAGCGAGCCTGCTCGCGGCCTGCGGCGGTGCTTCGCAAGAGACCCCCGCCGGCGCTCCGGCAGCCCCTCCCCCCGCTCAGGTCACGGTGGTCGAGGTGGTACCGCGAACCGTGCCCGTGCCCTACGAGCTGACCGGGCGGATGGAAGGCTCTCGTGAGGTCGAGATCCGCGCCCGCGTGTCGGGCATCCTGCTCGAGCGCACCTACGCCGAAGGGCGCCCGGTGGCCAAAGGGCAGACCCTCTTCGTGATCGACCCGGCCCCCTACCGCGCCGAGGTCCAGGCCGCCGAGGCCAAGCTCGAGGAGGAGAAGGCCAAGGTGGCCCGCGCCGAGCGCGAGGTCAGGCGCCTCGAGCCCCTGCTCGCCGCCCGCGCCGCCAGCCAGCGGGACTACGACAACGCCGTCTCCGAGGCCGAGCTCGCCAACGCCACCCTGCTCTCAGCCCAGGCCCGCCTCGACCAGGCCAAGCTCGACCTCGCCTACACCCGGGTCGAGGCGCCGATCTCCGGCCTCTCCAGCCGCGCCGAGCACTCCGAGGGCAGCCTGGTGGAGCCGGGAGACAACGGCCTCTTGACCCGCATCTCCCAGGTCAAGCCGATCTGGGTGCGCTTCTCCGTGCCGGACCAGACCCTGCTGTCTCTGCGCAAGGCGATCGCCGCCAAGACCGTGACCTCGCCGGGCACCAACCAGCTGGAAGTCGAGCTGGTGCTCGCGGACGGCACGGTGCACGGTGAACGGGGCCAAGTCAACTTCTCGGACTCGATGGTCGACAGCCAGACCGGCAGCGTCGACCTGCGCGCCGAGCTGGCCAACGCTGCCGGGGACCTGCTGCCCGGGCAGTTCGTGCGGGTGCGCCTCCTGGGCATCGAGAGGCCGGGGGCCATCCTGGTGCCGCAGCGCTCGGTGCAGCAGGGCCAGGAGGGCAAGTTCGTCTTCGTCGTCGGGGCCGGCGGCACCGCCGAGGTGCGGCCGATCACGGTGGGCAGCTGGCTGGGCCAGGACTGGGTCGTCGAGTCAGGCCTCGCCGCCGGCGAGCGGGTCATCGTCGACGGTGCCGTGAAAGTACAGCCGGGTGCGCCGGTTGAGATCGTCGAACCGCAGGCGGCGAGCTGAGGCGGAGCCCACGATGTTCTCTCACTTCTTCATCCGCCGCCCGATCTTCGCCGGGGTCATCTCGATCGTCATCGTACTGGCGGGTCTGGCCGCGATCGGCAACCTGCCGGTGGAGCAGTACCCCCAGATCTCGCCGCCCCAGGTGACGGTGACCTCCGTCTACCCCGGGGCCACGGCCGAAGCCGTGCAGGCCACCGTCGCCGCGCCCATCGAGGAGCAGATCAACGGCGTGGAGGACATGCTCTACATCGGCTCGATCTCGACCTCGAGCGGCGTGGTCACCACCACCGTCACCTTCGAGGTCGGCACCGACATCGACCTCGCCGCCAACAACGTCGCCAACCGCGTCCGCCTGGCCGAGCCGCGTCTGCCCGAGGAGGTGCGGCGCAACGGCGTGACGGTCCAGAAGCAGGCCACGAACTTCATCCAGATCATCACCCTCTCCTCCCCGGGCGGCCGCTACGACTCGGTTTACCTGTCGAACTACGCCTCGCTCAACATCCTGGAGCCTTTGAAGCGGGTGCCGGGGGTGGGCAACGTGGTCATCTTCGGCGCCCGGGACTACTCGATGCGGATCTGGCTGCGCCCGGACCGCATGGCCGAGCTCGGGCTGACGACCAGCGACGTGGCCCGCGCCATCCGCGAGCAGAACGCCCAGTTCGCGGTCGGCAAGCTGGGCGGACAGCCGGCGCCCGACGACCTCGAGCTGACCTATACCGTCACCGCCGAGGATCGCCTGGCCACCGAGCAGCAGTTCGCCGACATCGTGCTGCGGGCGGACGAGACCGGCCGGGTGCTGCGCCTCGCCGACGTGGCCCGCATCGAGCTGGGCGCCCGCGACTACGACAGCGAGACCCGCCAGAACGGCCTGGAGACGATCTTCCTCGCCGTCTTCCTGCAGCCCGGCGCCAACGCCCTGGCCACCGCCGAGGGCGTCAAGGCGCAGTTGGCGGACCTCGAGCAGCGCTTCCCCGCGGGCGTCGAGCAGAAGATCCCCTTCGACACCACCCGCTTCGTCGAGGTCTCGATCGAGGAGGTGGTCAAGACCCTCGCCGAGGCCATGGTCCTGGTGCTGCTGGTGGTCTTCCTCTTCCTCCAGAGCTGGCGCGCCACGCTGATCCCCATGCTGGCGGTCCCGGTGTCGCTGATCGGCACCTTCGCCGGCATGTACGCGCTGGGCTTCTCGATCAACACCTTGACTCTCTTCGGCCTGGTGCTCGCCATCGGCATCGTGGTGGACGACGCCATCGTGGTGCTGGAGAACACCGAGCGCATCATGGCGACGGAAGGCAAGAGCGCCCGCGAGGCCGCCTTCGCCTCGATGACCGAGGTCACCGGGCCGGTGGTGGCAATCGTCCTGGTGCTCTGCTCGGTGTTCGTGCCGGTCGCCTTCCTGGGCGGCCTGGCCGGCCAGCTCTACCGCCAGTTCGCCATCACCGTGGCGATCTCGGTGGCGATCTCCGGCCTGGTGGCCCTGACCCTGGCACCGGCTCTCTGCGCTCTGCTGCTGAAGAGCGGACACGGCGAGAAGAAGGGCTTGTTCGGCCTGTTCAATCGCGGCTTCGAGCGCGGCACCAACCGCTTCGTCACCTCAGTGCGCTGGCTGCTCCGCCGGCCGCTGATCGGCGCCCTGCTCTTCGTGGGCTTCCTGGTCGCCACCTGGGGCCTCTTCCGTACCGTGCCGACCAGCCTGGTGCCGCTCGAGGACCAGGGCTTCTTCATCGTCGCCAGCCAGTTGCCGGACGGCGCCACCCTGAAGCGCACTCACGACGTGGCGGTGCGCATCGAGAGCCAGCTGATGGCCGACCCGGCGGTCGAGAACGTCGCCTCGATCAACGGCTTCGACTTCATCGGCGGCAGCAGCAACAGCTCGGTGTCGACGATGTTCGTGGTGCTCAAGCGCTGGGGCGAGCGCGAGACCCCCGAGCTGAGCCTGGAAGCCACCATGGGCCGCTTCTTCGGCGGCGTGGCGGGCATCCGCGAGGCGAACTCGTTCGCCTTCAACCCGCCCCCCATCGAGGGCCTGGGCTCGACCGGCGGCTTCGAGGTCTTCGTGCAGAACCGGGGTGAGGGCGGCACCCCGCGCCTCGCCCAGGAGGCCATGGCTTTCCTCGGCAAGCTGAATCAGGATCCGCGGCTCGGCGGCGCCCTGACCCTGTTCCGCGCCACCTCGCCGCAGGTCAACGTCAAGCTGGACCGCGAGAAGGCGCGGGCGCTGGGCGTGCCGGTGGACGAGGTGTTCAACACTCTGCAGACCGCCTTCGGCTCCCTCTACGTCAACGACTTCAACAAGAGCGGGCGGGTCTTCCGCGTGCAGATGCAGGCGGAGTCGGCCTTCCGCTCCCGGCCCGAGGACTTGACGCGGCTCTTCGTGCGCTCGGAAAACGGCACCATGGTGCAGCTCGCCTCGCTGATCGACCTCGAGTACGGTGCCGGTGCCGAGACGCTCGAGCGCTTCAACCTCTACCCGTCGGTGAAGCTCCTGGGCGCGGTGGCTCCCGGCCGCAGCTCGGCCGAGGCCATCGCCGCCGTCGAGGAGATCGCCGCCCGCGAGCTTCCTGCCGACTTCGGCATCGCCTGGACCGGCTCGGCCTTCGAGGAGAAGAAGTCCGGCGGCACCTCCGCCCAGGTGCTGGGCTTGGGCCTGGTCTTCGTGTTCCTGATCCTGGCCGCCCAGTACGAGCGGTGGTCCCTGCCGATCGCCGTGCTGCTCGCCGTGCCCTTCGCCTTCTTCGGCGCCTTGCTGGCCGTGTGGCTGCGCGGCATGCCCAACGACGTCTACTTCCAGATCGGCCTGGTCACCCTGATCGGCCTGGCCGCCAAGAACGCCATCCTGATCGTCGAGTTCGCGGCGCAGCAGCGGGAGCGCGGGCTGTCGGTCGTCGAGGCCGCCGCCACGGCTGCCCGGCTGCGCTTCCGGCCGATTCTGATGACCTCCTTCGCCTTCATCCTCGGCGTGCTGCCCCTGGCCCTCGCCAGCGGTGCCGGCGCCTCGGCCCGCCGCTCCATGGGCACCGGCGTGCTCGGCGGCATGCTGGCCGCCACGCTGATCGCGGTGCTGTTCATCCCCCTCTTCTTCCGCTGGGTCTCCGGCCGTGATGCCGGAGGAGACCCGGCTTCCGACGAACGGAGCCCCTCATGAGGCCCCTTCTGCTCTCGATCGCTCACCACGGGCGGTTGCCCGCCCTGGCTCTCGCCGTGGTCACGGCGGCCGGCTGCGCCAGCTTCCGGCCGGACTATCAGCGGCCCGCGACGACCCTGCCGGAGGCCTACTCGTCTCCGGCCAGCACCGCCGCCGCCTCCGACACCTGGTGGACCACCTTCGGTGACTCCCAGCTCGACCGGCTGGTGGCCGAGGCCCTGGAGAAGAACCAGGACCTGCTCGCCGCCGCCGCCCGGGTGGAGGAGGCCCGAGCCCTGGCCGGCGTGGCCCGGGCGGACCAGTTCCCCCAGGTGTGGGTGGATGGTTCCGGCTCCCGCTACCGGTTCTCGGGCGACAACCCGCAGTTCCCGCCCGGCATCGACCTCGAGAACAGCACCGTGCGGCTGACCGCCAACGCCTCCTACGAGCTGGACTTCTGGGGCCGCTACCGCAACGCCACGGCGGCGGCGCGGGCGGAGCTGCTGGCCACCGAGGCCGGGCGCCAGAACCTGCGCGTGGGCCTGACGGCCGGCGTGGTCAGCGCCTACTTCGACCTGCTCGGCTTCGACCGCCAGCTGGCGATCGCCCGTGAGACCCTCTCCTCCCGTCAGGAGGCCGTCCGCCTCCAGCGGTTGCGCTTCGACGCCGGCACCATCTCCGAGCTGGACCTGGCCCAGGCCGAGGCCGAGCTGGCCTCGACCGAGGCGACCGTGCCCGCCCTCGAGCGGGCCCTGCGCCAGACCGAGAACCGCCTGGGCGTGCTGCTCGGCAGGGTGGGCGGCAGCGTGGAGCGCAGCAGCGGGCTCGACGCCTTGGTGGCGCCCGAGGTGCCCGTGGGGCTGCCCTCGCAGCTGCTCGCCCGCCGGCCGGACGTGGTGGCCGCCGAGCACAGCCTGGTGGCGGCCAACGCGCGCATCGCGGTGGTGCGGGCGGCTTACTTCCCGTCGATCTCCCTGACCGCCTACGCCGGCAGCGAGAGCCAGCAGCTGTCGAACCTGCTGGGCTCGGGCACGGGGATCTGGAACCTGGCGCTGGGGCTGATCCAGCCGATCTTCCAGGCCGGCCGCACCACCCGCCAGCTGGAGGCGGCCCGCGCCCGCGAGCAGCAGTTGGTGGCCGGTTACCTCAAGGCCGTGCAGACGGCTTTCGCCGAGGTGGAGGACGCCCTGGTCGCCCGGCGCACCGGCGCCACCGAGCGCGAGGCCCTGGCCCGCCAGGTCGAAGCCCTGGACCGCGCCCGGCGCCTGGCCCAGCTTCGCTACGAGGCCGGAGACTCCTCCTACCTCGAGGTGCTCGACGCCGAGCGCAGCCTGTTCGGCGCCGAGCTGTCCTTGACCGAAGCCCGCCGCGCCGAGCTGGCTGCGGCGGTGGCTTTGTTCAAGGCGCTGGGGGGCGGGTTCAAGGTGGCGGCTCCCACCACGCCTTGACCGTTGCAACATTATGCGGCCAGGCATTATGCTTGGCTGCATAATGTTGTTCGTCAACCGCCAGGCGGAGCTTGCCCGCCTCGACCGCTTCGCCGCCTCGGCCGAGGGCGGTCTGGCCGTGGTCTACGGCCGCCGGCGGGTGGGCAAGACGCGCTTGCTGCTCGAGTGGGCCGGCCGTCATGACGGGCTCTACTCGGTGGCCGACCAGTCCCTGCCGGAGCTCCAGCGCCGCTACCTCGCCGAGACCGTGGCGCAGCGCCTGCCCGGCTTCGCCGAGGTCGAGTACCGCGACTGGCGAACGCTGTTCACCCGGCTGGCGCGCGAGGCCCACCTCGCCGGCTGGCGCGGGCCCCTGATCCTCGACGAGCTGCCCTACCTGGCGCTGGCCTCTCCCGAGCTGCCCAGCGTGCTACAGCGCTTCCTCGACCACGACGCCCGCGAGGCCGGCTTCCGGCTCGCCATCGCGGGCTCCAGCCAGCGCATGATGCAGGGCTTCGTGCTCGGTCGCGAAGCGCCATTGTTCGGCCGGGCCGGGGAGATCCTGGACCTCCAGCCCCTGGCGCCGCGCTTCCTGATCGATGCCTTCCCGATCGCGGGAGGGGGTAAGTGGATCCAGCTCCACACAGCCTGGGGCGGCATCCCTCGCTACTGGGAGCTGGCGCGGGAGGTGCCCGGCTCGGTGGCCGACCAGATCGCCCATCTGGTGCTCGACCCTCTCGGCCCCCTCCATCTCGAGCCCGACCTTCTGCTCCTGGAGGAGATTCCCCCTGCGCTCGAAGCCCGGCCCCTGCTCGACGCCATCGGTTCGGGGGCCCACCGGGTCTCGGAGATCGCCGGCCGCCTGGGCCGCCCGGCCACCTCGATGGCCCGGCCTCTCGAACGGCTGATGGGCCTCGGCCTGGTGCGCCGGGAGATTCCGTTCGGCGAGAGCGAGAAGGGCAGCAAGCGGGCCCTCTACAAGATCGACGATCCGTTTTTCCGGCTGTGGTTCCGCGTGGTGGCTCCCCATCGCGGCCAGCTCGCGAGCGGCTCTCCCGCCGCCCGTCGTCAACTGCTCGATCGCTATTGGGATGGTCTGGTCGCCCAGGGCTGGGAGGAGCTGTGCCGCCGCCTGGTTCCCGCGGCCGGCGAAGGAACGACCCTCGGAAACCTGGGACCCTGGGGCCCGACCGCTCGCTGGTGGCACGGCAACCAGCCGGAGTGGGACGCCGTGAGCGCCAGCCTGGACGGCCGAAGGGTGCTGCTCGGTGAGGTCAAGTGGAGCGCCGAGGCGATGCCGCCCAAGGCCCTCGAGAAGGCCCTGGGAGTGCTCCAAGCGCGGCCCGCCCCGCCCTTGCCCGCCGAGCTGGCGAAAGCGGAGCCGGTGCGAGTGCTCTTCGTGCCGGAGGTGGCACGGGCGGCCGAGAAGGCCGTGACTGGGCGCGACGCTCTGCTGGTGGTGACGGCGGGGGAGTTGATGGGCGGTTGATGGGGATCTGCCCGCGGACGCGCTCAGCGCTCGCTTGGCACGTGCCCGAATGCACGACGGATGAAGTCGCGGGCGGCGACGTGTTGCTCCAGCTGCTCGCGCGTCATGACGCTCGGTAGCACACGGCCTCAGCCCCCGCCCCGCCGGGCCAGCTGTTCTCGAATCCAGCCGTCGTGGAAGCCCTCGATGCGGTTGCCGTCGATGTCGATCAACGGCACGCCACCCTGCCCGCCCTTGGCCCGGTACTCGGCGTTGGCCCTCGGGTCCTTCTCGATGTCTTTCTCGACGTAGGGCGCACCGAGTTGAGCCAGCAGGCGGAGGGTCTTCTTGCAGTAGCCGCACCACGAAGTGGTGTAGACGACCACCGGCGGCCCGGGAATGCGCCGGGTTGCTTTCGGGGCGGCGCGCTGAGCCCCGGCGGTTCCCGGCGCGGGGCTCGGCGGGGGCGGGGCGACCTCCGGCTCGCGGTGGGAGACGTCGGCGTCGGTGAGCACCAGCACCGACTTCTTGGCCGGCTCGGCGCTGGGGGGAGGTGGCGGGGGCGGTGGCTGGTTGGCGAGGCGGCTGGCTTCGAGGTCGACCTCGCTCGCCCGTAGCATGGCGAGGGTGCCGTTGGCGTGGGTGAACTTGACCACCTTGCCCTCGACTTTCCAGGGCCCCTGCGTCTCGATGCGCTCGCCGTTGCCGAGCACGAGCCAGTCGGCCCGAGCGGGAAGGCCGATCAGGAGGACGAGCGCGAAGAGGAAGCCGGTCGAGGCGGGAAAGAGCCGACGGGCGAGCACCATGGAGCCTCCCGGGTTGGGCTTTCGAAGATGCCGCCATTGTAGAGCGGGTCTACAATAGCCGCCATGGCCGAACCTGCTGTGCAGCACCGCGTGACCCCCGAGGAGTACCTGGCCTTCGAGCGCGCCGCCCCCGAGAGGCACGAGCTGATCGATGGTGAGGTCGTGGCGATGTCGGGGGGGACTCGCCGACACGCGCTCATCGCCGGCAAGCTCATCCGGGTGCTGGGCAACGCCCTGCTCGGTCGCCCCTGCGACGTATTTGGCTCTGACCTGCGCGTCCGGATTCCCGCTTCCGATCTCTACACCTACCCCGACGTCTCCGTCGTCTGCGGAGAGAGTCGCCTCGAGGACGAGCAGGACGACACCCTCGAAAATCCTCTCGTGATCTTCGAGGTGCTCTCGGACTCGACCGAGAGCTACGACCGCGGCGAGAAGTTCGCCCGCTACCGTACGCTGCCTTCCCTGGCCGAGTACGTGCTGGTCTCCCAGAAGCGCCCGTTGGTCGAGCACTTCCAGCGCCAGGGGGACGGTTCCTGGCTGCTGCGGACCTTCGAGGCCGGGGAGAGCATGCCCCTGCCGGCCCTCGGCTGCGAGCTCGCCGTGGACGAGATCTACCTCAAGGTCTTCGACGAGCCCGGCTGACTTCGAGACCGATTTCGACCTCCTGGTCCGTCATCCCCGCGCAAGCGGGGATCCATCTTCGGCTCGTCCCCCCACCCTGGATTCCCGCTTTCGCGGGAATGACCATGGGGATGTGGGGGCCAGTACGGAGGGCCGAAGACTGCGTGAACGACTTCGAAGCTAACCTCTGCTCTCGCGCCGGGTTTGTTACCCAGGAGAGGACGTGGTGGAAGCCCTGGGGGAACTGAAGGTCTTGCCCTTCGAGGTGGAGGAGGCTCGGCTCGTCGAGAGGCTGCGCGCGGGCGACCGCCGGGCCTTCGAGGATCTCTATCGCCGACACCTGCGCAGCGTCTACGGCCTGGCCTGCCGGCTCGCCGGTGACCGTGCGGAGGCCGAGGAGCTGACCCAAGAGGTCTTCGTGCGCGCCTGGGAGAGCCGCGAGCGCTTCAAGAGCCCCGAGCACCTGGGGCACTGGTTGCGGCGAGTGAGCATCAACACCTGGCTCAATCGGGTCCGCCGGCGGCGCCCCGAGACCTTGCTCCCCGAAGCGGAGGAGCTGGCGGAGGGTCGGAGCGCCGACGGTGCGGCCTTCGCCGCCGCCGACTCGGCGGGCGGCTCGGTGGCCCGCATCGACCTCGAGCGAGCCCTGGCCCTCTTGCCCCCGCGGCTGCGCGCCGTCGTCCTGCTGTTTGATCTCTATGGCCAGAGCCACGAGGAGATCGCCCACCTGCTCGAGATGACGCCCGGCAGCTCGAAGGTCCAACTGCACCGGGCCCGCCGGCGACTGAAGGAGGTCCTGAGATGAGCGACCCGCGAGACCGAGACCAGGACGATGGCCGCCGCGGCCAAGAGCTGCTGACCACCTGGCTGCGGGGTGAGCTCGATGAGGACGGCTGGCCCGAGCTGCTCGCGGCAGCCCGTGAGGACCCTGAGCTGGAGCAGGAGCTGGCCGGCTACCAGCGTGTGTTGGCGGGGCTCGAGGCCCTGCCGGCGGCGCTCGAGCCGCAGCGGGACCTCTGGCCGGAGATCGAGGCCCGCCTGGAAAGCCGCGTGGGGCACGGCGCCGGCTCGCGCGCCCTCGGCCGCTGGCCGCTGGCCCTGGCGGCGAGCGTCCTGCTGGCGGTCGGCCTGTTCGCCCTCCTGCGCCCCGGAGACCCCGGACGCCCCGGGGAGGAGACCGGGCCGCTCACGAGCACCCCCGTCGCAGCCACCCCGGCTTCGAACGTGCCGTCGGCCTACCTCGAGACCGACGCGGCCTTGACCGCCATCCTGCTCGAGCTGCGCGAGCGCCTGGAAGCGCGGCCGGATGCGCTGCCGGTCGAGACCCGCCGCAAGGTCTTCGACAACCTCGCCACCATCGAGCGCGCGATCACCGAGATCGAGACTGCCCTCGGCCAGGAGCCGGGCAACGCCGAGCTGGCGCGGACCTACGTCCGCTATCGGCTGCGTCAGATCGATCTGCTGCGCCAGGCTAACCGTGCGCTGGCTCGGTTGTAGTTATCGGTGGGAGGACGACATGAGACGCCGTATCCTGTTGACGATCTTCAGTTTCTGTACGTTGGCTCTGGGCCTGGCCCGCACCGCCGAAGGCCAGGTCGAGCTCGACCGCCGGCGTCCGGCCCAGGCCCGGGGGGCGGTGATGATCCACAACGCCTTCGGCTCGGTCACCGTCCGCGCCTGGGACAAGAACGAGGTGCAGGTGCGGGGCACCCTCGCCGCCGGCGCGGAGGGCTTCGACCTCGACGGTGACAAGGAAGGCATCTCGCTCCACGTCGGGGTCCCGGACGCCTGGGACCATGCCCCCGCCGAGGACGCCGCCTTCCGCTCCACGCTCGAGATCTCCGCCCCGGTGGGCTCCCGCATCTCCGTGGAGACGGTCAACGCCACGGTCCAGGTGGAAGGGTTCACCGGCGACGTCGAAGTGGAGACGGTCAACGGCTCGGTCAAGGTGGTCGGCCCCGCGGCACGGGTCCGGGTCGAGAGCATGACCGGCAACGTCGAGGTGCGAGCGACCGCCGCGGCCCTGGAGATCCGCACCATCAGCGGTGCCGTGGTCGCCCAGGGAGCCGCCAAGGAGGTGCGGGTGGAGACGGCGAGCGGCAAGGTGGATCTCTCCGGAAACGCAGTCAGCGCGCTCGAGATCGAGAGCACCACCGGCCCGGTCAGCTACCGCGGCTCGCTGGCCAAGACCGGGGCCGTGCGGATCCAGACCTTCTCGAGCCCGATCGCCCTCGCCCTGCCCAAGACCACCCGGGCGTCGTTTCACCTCCAGACCTTCGGCGGCAAGATCCAGAGCGCCTTCTGCACCGGCACTCCGGTGACCCGCGAGCGCTTCGAGCCCTTCAAGCGGCTGCACTGCGCGACCGGCCCCGAGGAGCTGGAGATCGAGCTCGAGACCCACGACGCCGACATCACCCTCACCGCCGAATAGACCGTTCGTTCGAAAGGAGCCCTGAGATGAGATGCCGACAGCCGGTCGGGTTGGGAATGGTCCGTGCCTTCTTCGCCCTCGGAGCCCTGTGCCTGAACCTCTCCTGCGAGGCCAAGGCGGTGCCCGCGCCCTCCGTGGAGCCCCTGCTCGCCGGGCTCCGCGCCCCCGACGCCCCAGCCCGTGCCGCCGCGGCCTGTGCCCTGGCAGAGCTGGGCGAGCCCGCGCCGAGCGCCATCGCCGCGCTCGAAGCCCTGCTCGGGGACGACCGCCGCGTCGAGGGCCTACCCTGCGGCAACCACCTCGAATGGGGAGACGGCTCCGAGTGGATCCGCATCACCTCGCCCGCCCTCGAGGCCGCGCGGGCCCTGGGTGAGCTGGCGCCGCGCTCGGTCCCCACCCTGCTCGGCGTGCTGCGGGCAGGCTCAGCCGTCGAGCGCGGGTTCGCCGCCTACGCCCTGGGCACGAGCGGAGATCCGCGCGGCGGGGCGCCGCTCACCGCCGCCCTGAGCGACGCCGCGCCGGCAGTGCGACGCCATGCCGCCACGGCGCTCGGGCGGCTCGAGGACCCGGCCGCCGGCGAGAGCCTCGTGCGGCTGCTCCAGGATCCCGACGCCGGCGTGCGCCGAGCCGCGATCGAGGCCCTGGGGGAGCTGGGCTACCGGCCGGCCGAGGCGGCCGTGGCGGCACGGCTGACCGACGCGGACGTCGAGGTCCGCGTGGCCGCGGCGGAGGCCCTCTCCGAGCTGGGCACCGCCGCCTCGATGGCCGCCCTCGAGAAGGCCGCCGAAGACAGCAACCGGAACGTGCGCCGGGAGGTACTCGACACCCTCGACGAGCTGGGCGGTGCCCAGGCCCTGGCGATGGCCGCGCGGTCCCTGGAGGACTCCGACGGCGGGGTGCGGCTCGAGGCCGTGGAGCTGCTGGGGCACCACGGTTCCGGCCGGGAAGCGGACCTTCTGGCCAAGTCCGTGACCGACCCCGAGTGGAAGGTGCGGGTGGCCGTGGTCGAGGCCCTGGGCGAGCTCGGAGACGCCCGCGGGCGCAGCCCCCTGCGCACAGCCCTGCGCGACCCCAGCTGGCACGTGCGGGCGGCCGCGGCGGAGGGCCTGGGGCAACTGGAGCACAACGAGGACCTGGACCCCCTGATCGAAGCCAGCCGCGATGTCCATCCCGAGGTCAAGAAGGCGGCCGTCGAGTCGCTGGGCAACCTCGGCGATCCGCGGGCCGTGGCGCCGATCTCTCAGGTGCTCGAGGACTCGGACTGGCGCCTGCGCGCCGTGGCCGCCGAGAGCCTCGGGCACCTCAGCTCGCCAGCGGCCGTAGCGGCGCTGACCGCGGCGCTGCGCGACGACAGCTGGCAAGTGCGCCTGGCGGCCGTCGAGTCGCTCTGCTCGCTCGAGGACCCCAAGGCCGCCGGCCCCCTCCAGGCCCTGGTGCGCGACCCGCGGGCGGAGGTGCGGGCCGCGGCGGCGGAGGCCATCGCGGACTTGAAGGACGAGGAGGAGTAGGCCTAGCACTCCCGGCAGCCCGGTCGCCGAAGCTGTCCGCACGATCGGGGTGTCTCGCTGTGAAAGGTCTGGACCGGCTCGGTCGTACTGTAGTCGACTGGCCACCGCCACCGCTTCGAAGCCATGCGCGCTGCCCTTTGGGGGAGTCGAAGAGATGCCGCCAACGAAACGAACTGCTCGAATCGCGGGACTGCTCTACCTGATCGTCGTGTTGGCGGGACCGTTCACCCTCCTCTACGTGCCGGGAAAAGTGTTCGTGTCCGGGGACGCCACGGCGACGGCCAACAACATTCTGGCGCACGAGACGCTGTTCCGGGCCCACATCGTCGTCGGGCTGATTTCGGAGCTGGCGTTCGTCGCCGTGGTCTTCGTTCTGTACCGCCTGCTCAAAGGCGTGAATCTCACCCTCGCCACCGCCATGTTGATCCTGATTCTGATCGATGTGCCGCTGGCTTTCTTGGGCTTGGCGAACGAAGTCGCCACCCTCACCTTCGTGCGCGGTGCCGATTTCCTCGCCGTCTTCGACCAGCCGCAGCGCGACGCCCTGGCTACATTGCTCCTCCACTTCGATCGGCAGGGAGCTCTCGTCTCTGAGATGTTCTGGGGCTTGTGGCTGCTTCCGCTCGGATTGCTGGTGTATCGATCCGGTTTTCTCCCGCGCTTTCTGGGCGTCTGGCTGTTCATCAACGGCCTGGCTTATGTGACGCTCAGCGCCACGGGACTGTTACTACCAGAATCCTCCAAGATGCTCTTCACGATCGCCACTCCCGCGATGTTCGGTGAGATGGCGCTCATGCTGTGGCTGCTCATCGTGGGCGTGAGAGAGCCGGCCGCGGGCCAGGCCGCGCCCGGGTAGGGGCGGCTTCACCGAGCCTCTGCCAACCCGCCGCCTCCGCTAGACTCCGCGGATGTCTCCAGCGGAGCGCTTCGACGCGGTAGTGGTGGGTGGTGGCCTGATGGGCTTGGCGACGGTGGACGCCTTGCTGCGACGGGGCCGGCGGGTGGCGCTGGTGGAGCGCTTCGCCCCCGGCCACCGGCAGGGCAGCTCCCACGGCGACGGCCGCATCTTCCGCTTCACCTACCCCGAGGCGGTCTATGTGGCGCTGGCCCGGCGGGCCGAGGCCGGCTGGCGCTCCCTCGAACGGCGAGCCGGTACTGAGCTGCTCGACCTGGTGGGCAACTGGGACTGCGGTCCCGAGGGCAGCCCGGAGCTCGCCGACCTCGAAGCCAACCTCGCCGGGGCCGGCCTGCCCTTCGAGCACCTCTCCGCCGCGCAGAGCAACGCCCGCTTCCCCCAGCTTCGCCTCGAGGCCGGCAGCGTCGCTCTCCACCAGCCCGACGGTGGCGTGGCCTTCGCGGATCGCGCCCTGGGCGCCCTCTGGCGGCTAGCGCGAGAGGCGGGAGCGGAGCTGGTGACCGAGGACCCGATCGAGGGCCTCGACGCCGGGTCGGGGGGCGTCACGATGGCCACCAGCGGCGGTCGGCGGATCACCGGCGAGGTCGCGGTCCTGACGGCCGGTTCCTGGAGCCGCCCGCTCCTGGCAGCCCTCGGCCTCCGCCTGCCGCTCCAGGTGACCCGCGAGCAGGTGGCCTACTTCCCTTCGCGAAACGGCGTCGACCACCGCCGCCTGCCCACGGTGATCGACTACCACACGCCTCTGGCTTTCTACGCCCTGCCGCAGATCGAGACCCCGGGGGTCAAGGTGGGCTGGCACCACGCGGGTCTGCCGATCGAGCATCCCGAGCAGGGGACCGATCTCGACGCCGCCAACCTCGCCGCGGTGCAGGACTTCGTGCGCCGCCGGCTGCCCCACCTCGAGCCCGAGCCGTTCGAGGTGGCGACCTGTCTCTACACCACCACCCCGGACCAGCACTTCATCCTCGATCGCCACCCCGGCGAGCCCCGCCTGGTGATCGGCGCCGGCTTCTCCGGCCACGGCTTCAAGTTCGGTCCGGCGGTCGGCGAGATCTTGACCGCGCTGGCCCTCGGCGAGCCAGCGCCGCTCGACCTCGGGACGTTCCGGGTGGGGCGGTTCGCGGCGGGCTGAGCCTCACTTCCGCCGCGCCAGGCCCAGCTGCTCGAGGCGGGGGAGGCTGGGGGCGGGGATGAAGCCCTCCTGGGCCGTGCGCACGTCCGAGATCGAGATGAAGGCCTGGGGCTCCTCCTCGCGCACGATGTCGAGATAGCGCCGGAGCTCGCGGCGGCGGATGACGCTGAAGATCAGTCGCACCCGCCCCTGGAGCCCGCGGGCCGCGAAGCTGGTGACCCCGAAGGCTGCCTGCCCGAGCGCCTGGAGCAGGCCCGAGGCGTCCTGCTCGGTGATCACCCGCACCGAGATCAGCCCGAGGGCGAGCTTCTCCTCGAGCAGCACTCCGACGTAGGTGCCGGTGGCGTAGCCGGCGGCCCAGCCCAGGTAGTGCATGGGGGTGTCGAGGTGACGCACCACCTGGCTGATGGCGAAGATCCAGATCAGACTCTCGAAGAAGCCGGCGAGCGGCGCCGTCCGCACCAGGCCGCGGGAGATCATGGCGATGCGCAGGGTGCCCAGGGCCACATCGATCACCCGGGCGCAGAAGATCAGGAACGGGACCCCCACCAGGGGCCACCAGGCGAAGTCTTGGAGGTTCATGGTGGGGATTCTGCCTCAGGGCGGCCCCCCAGCGGCATGACCCCCCAGGAGATCGAGAACCTCCTTCTTCACCGTCGCCACCATGTCCTGGATGGCGCCCGAGTAGTAGCGGGCCAGCCGTCCGTCCGGGCCGACGATCACCAGGCTGGGCAGGCCGGGGCGGTGGAACGCCGCGAAGGCGTGGCGATCGAAGTCGAGGAGCACCGGCAGGCTGAGGTTGCGAGTCTTCAGGAAGTCCGCCACCTTCTCGCGCTGCTCGGAGAGCGAGGCGACCTCCTCCAGGGTGTCGACGGCGAAGACCCGCACCGGCAGCCCGGACGTTCGCGCCCACTCGGCCAGCTCCTGGGTGTGCTCGAGGGCGCTCCAGCAGGGCACGCACCAGGTCGCCCAGAAGTCGAGCACCACCACCGCACCGGGGAAGTCGAGCTGGAGGTCCCGGTCCTCGGCGAAGGAGCGGATCGTCAGCTTCGGCGCCGGCTCGCCCAGGGGATAGCCCGCGCTCTCGAGCTCGGCCAGCGTGCCCAGGGCCTTCCAGTTGGCGAGGTCCGGCAGCACCAGCCGGGCGCCGGGCTCGCTGGCGGTGAAGTGGAAGTTGCCGGTCATCCTGGCCTGGTACTCGCCCTGGCCGATCTGGCCGCTCATGCTCCGGAGTCGCTGCGTCTCGCCATCGACCACCAGGAGCAGCCGGGCGTCGGTGCCTCGCAGCTCGATCTCGATCCCGGGCGGCTGGCCCTCGGTGACCACCGGCCGGGAGCCGGCGACCTCGAGCGGGGGCAGGGCCCCCAGGCGCAGGGCCTCCAGGAAGGCCGCCCCATCCCCACCCTGTGCCGCGACCAGCGACGCCGGGGCCGCGAGGCTGGCCTGGTCGGCGCGCAGCCGGGCGAGCGCCGCGGCGAAGTCGTGGTCATGCGTGGTCTGCGCGTAGCGCCCCTCCTGCCCGGGGTTGATCGCCACCATGCGGCCGTCGCGCGCGACGACCCGCAGAAACTCCTGGCCGTCACTCCACATGGCCATGAACGCCGAGGCGCCGGAAGCCGCCACGCCGTAGTCGATCCGGCTGCGTTTCTGCGGGCGCCCCGGCAGGTCGACGACGATCTCGAGCGTTTCCTGGAACGGGCCGGCCGCCCGGTAGGCCGCCCGGGTCTGGTCGAGCGCAGACTGGCCGAGGCCGACCTCGTCGGCGAAGGCCGGCAGAGCGAAGGTCAGGACCAGGGCGTGCAGGATCGCGAGGCGGTTCTTGGCCACGGGTGCCTCCTTGGTGAAGGGTTCAAAGAGGCCCTACGAGAGGGAGAGGGCGGAGGTTCCGGAGGCAGGGCGCACCCCGCCACCAACACTTCCCTCCACCCGCGCGTTTGACCAGGATGTGAGCGAAGGCATGGCGATCGAAGCGGAGGTGCCCGTGTTGGCAGCGCGAGCAGCAGACACCGAACGGCTCGCCACCTTGTTCGATCGACATCACGGGCGCCTCTACCGCCTGGCGCGCCGTCTCTGCTTCGAGGGCGAGGAGGCGGCCGACCTGGTGCAGGAGACCTTCTTGCGGGCCGCCCGCAGTCCCCGCTCGGTGCCGGCCGCGGAGCCGGACGGCGAGGCCTGGCTGGTGCGGGTGATGGTCAACCTCGCCAAGGACCGCTGCCGCCGCCGCCACGTGCGCGAGAAAGCCGCCCCCCTCCTCGACCCGGCGCCGGCCAGCGACCCGGAGGCCGGCCTGGTGGCCCGCACGGCCGTGGCCGGCGCCCTGGCGGGGCTGGGAGCCCGGCGACGGGCGGTGGTGGTGCTGGCCGAGATCGAGGGGAGGACCAGCCCGGAGATCGCCCGCCTGCTGGGGATGACCGCGGTGACCGTGCGGTGGCACCTCGCCGCGGCCCGGCGTGAGCTGGCCCGGACCCTGGCGCCCTTGGCGGAGAAAGGAGCGCAGCGATGAACCAGCCGGACGATGCACGCGAGCACCAGCAGACCCCCCTCTCCCGCCTCCTGCGGCAGGCGGATCCAGCCCGCGATGGGGGTGACCTGGCACCCGAGCAGGTGGCGCGGATGCGCCGCACCGTGCTCCAGGCCTCCCGGGAGGCTGCCGAGCCGACTCCCACTCGCCTCGCCTGGCGCTTCGCCCTCGCGGCAGCGGCGCTCGGCGGCTTGGCTCTGGTGCTGCTCTGGGCCAGCCGGGCTCCCCAGCCCGTCGAGCCGCCGGCGGTCGCCTCGCTCGAACTGGCGCTGCCCGCTCCCGCCGCGCTTCCCGCCGAGGCCGCGCCACCGACTGAGGCCCCGCCACTGGCCCCGGCCCGGTCGCCGCGCCGCCGGCCTGCGTTTGCCCACGCCGCCGGCCGTGACGTTGCGGCCACCGAGCCTGCTGCCGTCGCCCTCGCCGGGCGCCGCCAGCTCCACCTGCAAAGCCCGTCCGGCACCCGGGTCGTCTGGGTGCTGGATCCCGACTTCTCGCTCGAGACCCAAGGAGACACGCGATGAACCGTTCCCGTTCCCCTCGCTCCACCTGGCTCGGCCTGGCCGCCCTGCTCCTGGCCGCCGCGACGATGAGCCGGCCGGCCTCGGCCCAGATCCAGCCCCCGGCACCGCCCGATCACTTCGACCGCATGTACCTCATCCGCTACCTCTCCCTCCCCGAGGCCGAGACCCTGGTCTGGGAGCAGTGCCCGAAGGAAGGCCGAGCCGTCTGCCGGGTGACCTCCGCCGGTCGTAACGAGGTGGCGCCCTATCTCATGGTCGACGCCGACGCCGCCACCCACGCCAAGATCGCCCGCGCCCTGATGGAGAAGGACGGCGTGCCTCGCACCCACACCTTCCGGGCCACCCTGCTGGTGGCCAGCCGCGAAGGCGGCAAGAGCGGCGCGATCCCCGAGGCCATCCGCAAGGTGGTGGAAGACCTCAAGGGCTTCCTGCCCTACGCCTCCTACCGCACCCTCGACACGGTCACCATCACCACCTCGCGGGGCGGCTCGGTCAAGGCCAGCGGCCCGGATGGGTTGCCGGTGGACGTGCGGATCTTCATGAACTCGCAGGTCGGCGACCAGCTCGAGATCAGCGGCTTCGAGGTCCAGGCCCTCGGCGCCTCGACCGCCGAAGACGGCCGGGCCAAGGGTCGCAAGCTGATCGAGTCGACCTTCAGCATGAGGATCGGCGAGAGCCTGGTGGTCGGCACCTCGGCCTTGGACGGCGGCCAGGAAGCCCTGGTGGTGGTGCTCACCGCGGTGTCGTGAGTCAATCCGCCCCAAACCGCAGGATCTCCCCCAGCCGCTCGAGCACCTTGCGCCAGAGGGGGGAACGGGCGGCTTCGTCGCTGAAGCGCTCGAGGTAGTCGCGGGTGGCAACGACCATGCCCACGTCGCGGCCGAGGCTGCGGGAGAGGAAGTACTTGTGGGTCATGACGTCGACGTAGAGCTCCGCGGCGGTCTTGCCGGGCAGCTGGTCGATGGCCCCCGCCTCGCGGAACAGGGCACAGACCGGCAAAAAGACCTTCTCGTACCAGTCGGCCGCAGCGGCCGGTAGCTCGACCGCCGCGCCGCTGCTCTCGGCCAGATACCAGCGGTGCTCCTCGATGTGCTTGCGCAGGGTGTTCCAGTAGCTCGGGTGGGAGACGTCGCCCAGCACGCGGGAGGGCTCGAGGCCGGTGGCAGCCCGGAACTCCTTCGCCTCGGTGACCACGGCGAGACGCCGCTGGTAAGCCGCGAGCAGGGCGGCGCGGTCGGCCGGGCCGGCCAGGCGCACCGGGTCGAGGCCGGCCAGGCGCAGATCCTCGTTGACCCAGGCCACCGCCTCGATGAAGTGGTCGAGGTCGGCCCGGCGCAGGCCGGGGGACAGGGCCGGGTAGAGCTCCACCGTCTCGGCATCGGCCAGCAGGGCGCGCAGGCGGCTGCGCCGGCCGATCAGGGGGATGCGCATCTGAACGAACTGCAGCAGCAGGTTGTCCGGCGAGGCGTCCCCCCAGTAGACCCCGTTCGAGTGCAGATCGACGAAGAGGTCCGCCACCGCCAGGGTGATGCGCTCGCGGTTGCCCGCGCCCAGGGGGAAAGGGTAGATCCGCGAGTTGGGAATGACCCGGCGCTCGAGCTGGGTGACGCTGAGGCCGTAGGCGTCTCGCTCCATCTGAATGCCGACCGGCGTCGCAACCGCGATCGGCTCCTCCTCCCGCTCCACCCAGCCGATCGGCGTCAGGGTGCGGATACCCCGCTCGAGCAGCTCCCGGTAGACCTCGACCTCGTGGCGGGCGGTCTCGACCGACAGCTCCTTGACCACCAGCCGGAGGTTGCCCACGCGGGGGAAGACCAGGGGGTGGCGGCCGTTGCCGCGGCGGACGGCGAAGCTCTTGACCCCCGCCGCCCCCCACTCCTCGAGGGGGCGGTCCCAGGGAAGGCCGGCGAGGGCCCCGAGGTATGCTTCCGGCAGCGCGAACGTGACCTTCGGATAGGACGACATGAGCGACCCTTCCAGCCCCACCGGTGTGGAGTCTAGCCCCGAGCGCCGGCGCCGCCGCGCCGGGATCCTGCTCCACCCGACCTCGCTGCCCGGGCCGTTCGGCGTCGGGGACCTCGGCCCCGCGGCCATGGCCTTCCTGTCCTGGGCGCACGCGGCGGGGCAAAGCGTCTGGCAGGTGCTGCCCCTCGGCCCCACCGGCTACGGCGACTCGCCCTACGGGCTGCTCTCCTCCTTCGCCGGCAACCCCTTCCTGATCTCACCCGAGGCCCTGGTGGAGGACGGCCTGCTCCACGCGAGCGAGCTGCACCACGTACCCCGCTCGCGGGCTGACCGGGTGGACTCTCACAAGTTCGGCCCCTGGAAGGAGGCGATCCTGCGGGCCAGCTGGGGCCAGTTCGAGGCCGATGCGCCGCCCGGCCTCGCCGCAGAGCTGGCAGCTTTCTGCGCCCAGGAGGGCCCGGCCTGGCTCGACGACTGGAGCCTCTTCATCGCCCTCAAACGGCGCCACCGAGGCCGGCCCTGGCCGGAGTGGCAGGCGCCCCTGGCCCGCCGCGAGCCCGGGGCCCTGGCCCAGGCCCGGGAGGAACTGGCCGAGGAGATCGCCTTCCACGCCTTCGTCCAGTTCCTCTTCTTCCGCCAGTGGAAGGCCCTGCGCCGCCGCGCGGCCGAGCTGTCGATCGAGATCCTGGGCGATCTGCCGATCTACGTGGCCCTGGACAGCGCCGACGTGTGGTGCGCGCCCCATCTCTTCGAGCTCGATGCGCGCTTCCAGCCCACGGCGGTCTCCGGCGTGCCGCCGGACGCCTTCACCGCCGACGGCCAGCTGTGGGGCACGCCGGTCTATGACTGGGGGGCCCACCACGCCGAGGGCTATGCCTGGTGGGCGGCGCGCATCGGCGCCAGCCTGCGCTTCGTCGACCAGCTGCGCATCGACCACTTCCGCGGCTTCGCCGGCTGGTGGCGGGTGCCGGCCGACGCGCCAACCGCCGCCGGGGGCCGCTGGGTGCCGGGACCGGGGCTCGCGCTGTTCCAAGCCGTGGCGGCGCAGCTCGGGCCGCTGCCGTTGATCGCCGAGGATCTCGGCGTGATCACGCCGGACGTGCGCCGGCTCCTCGCCGACCTCGGCGTGCCGGGGATGAAGGTGCTCCAGTTCGCCTTCGCCGACGAGGACAGTGACTATCTGCCCCATCACTACGAGCCTCATTGCGTGGTCTACACCGGCACCCACGACAACGACACCGCCCGCGGCTGGTTCGCCCACGCCGGCACCGAGGAGCGCCGCCGCGCGGCCGACTACCTAGGGGTGGAGGGTGGCGCCCGCATCGAGTGGGCGATGATCCGCGCCGCCTACACCTCGGTGGCCGATCTCGCCGTCGTGCCCATGCAGGACGCCCTCGGCCTGGGCAGCCGGGCGAGGATGAACACCCCCGGCAAGCCCGGTGGCAACTGGCTGTGGCGGGTACGGGAGGAGGACGTGCACGACGGCACCGCCGCCCGACTCCGGCGGTTGGTGGAGGTCACGGGGCGGGTGCCAAAGGTCTCGGCCTCACAAGCGGAGCACTGAACGATAGCCCTGCACCAGGGAAGGAGCCCATAGTGGAGTGTCTCCGCACCGAGATCATCGAGGCCCAGAAAGCCTACTACGACCTGACAAGGTGGAAGCTCCTCGTGGTCGCCGCCCTGGGCGCAGCCTCGATGGGACTTGGCGCCGACCAACCCGTCTCCGGCATCAGATACCTCATCGCCTTGATCCCACTGGCCTGCAACTACGTAGACCTTCTCTGCTACACAGTCCGGCTGCGCATCCTGGTAATCCACTATTGGCTCGTCCATGCGCAGAACTCGCACGACTCAAACTGGCAGGTCGACTATGAGAAGTTTGCAGCGAGGGCGCGCAACCTTTCCATCAAGGGTGCAGTAACGCCCCGCGCTCGCCTCAGCGCATTCGGCTTCGAGGACCTTGCGAACCTGGGCGCAACCGTTGTCTCATGTCTATTGATCCTGCTGATCGAAGGCTGGTCCTTTATAGAGCAGAGCCGTTTCTCAACGGAGACCGCACAACTCTGCAACTCGCTCTCCGCGCTGGCAGGCCTCTTGCTCGCGCTCTCCTTTTGGCGAGGCTACCGGCAGCGCACCGGAGCCTTGGCTTCACTCTCGACAGCCTACCGAGATGAGCGGCAACGCGCTCCCACTGATCCACAATAGCTCACTCACACCACTCCTGCGGTGCGAGTATCAGCTCGAGGATCTGCGAGCACTTCGCTCTTTCCTCGACCATGCCGGAACCTTTTGCTTCGATGCCCTGGGAACCGGGCTGTACTCTGCCTCCGCGGCTTCGGGAGCCACTGCTGAGTCGAGTGGCTATAAGCATGCCTGGGTACGCGACAACGTCTACATCGCGTATGGCTTGCGAGTTGACGGCCAGGTGGAGGCTGCCAAGGCAGCCGTCCTTGCTTTGGCAAGGTACTTCCTGATGCACCAGCAGAGGTTCCTGGAGGTCATCGCCAGCCCTTCTGTCGGTGCTGACAAGATGTTACGACCCCACGTGCGGTTCGATGCTGAGACACTCGGGGAGCTGACCGAGGAGTGGGAACACGCTCAGAATGACGCGCTGGGTTATTTTCTCTGGATCTTCTGTCTGATGATCCGGAGAGGCGATTGTGAGCTTGCTCCAGATCACGATCACCTGCTGAACTTCATGACCCAGTACTTCGCAGCCATCCAGTACTGGCACGACGAAGACAGTGGGCACTGGGAAGAGGATCGCAAGGTTAGTGCTTCGAGTATCGGCGTCGTCGTATCTGGACTGAGGGAACTACAGGAACTTCTTCGCTCACCCACAGGGAGCAGGTTGAGTAGACTCATACAGCCGGCT
Source organism: Thermoanaerobaculia bacterium (assembly GCA_036274895.1). Lineage (GTDB taxonomy): Bacteria > Acidobacteriota > Thermoanaerobaculia > Multivoradales > SZUA-115 > CALMKX01. The sequence continues at coordinate 353,795 of DASUEU010000037.1, forward strand.
CGAGTCGAGTGGCTAGTAACCCAGGGTCGGCGGACACTTGCCAAGATTCTTCCCGCCGAGAGCCTACCGAGTCACGGACGCTCCGGGCGCCGCCACGACGCAGCTCTGCTCTTCCTGGTCGAGCCCCTTCGACTCGTGGAGGGTGCGTCGGCCTTGCAGATTGTGCGGGACATTCGGGAGCAACTTCAGGGAGACCACGGCATACGTCGCTACAAGGGCGACTCCTACTGGGGCGCCAACTACCGCTCCCACCTGACCGCCGACCAGCGAACTGCCTCGCTGAATTCGGTTCGGAAACTGAGAGAGAGCCTCTCGCACGATGGTCTCGAGGCTCAATGGTGCATCTTCGATCCGCTTCTATCAGCCTTCTATGGCCGCATGTACTTGCGTTCCGGCAGCGGCGAGCACCTCGCGCAACAAATAATGTACCTGAACCGCTCTTTAGGTCAGTTGACCGGTGAGGACTGCGGCTTCCCTTCGTTGCGTTGTCCTGAACTTTACTTCCTCGAGCAGGGCCGCTACGTTCCGAACGATCATACCCCGCTCCTCTGGACCCAGGCGAACCTTCTCGTGGCGTTGAATGCCATGGAGGATTCCTTGCGCTCAGGGCGAAGCGAGGGGGAGGCATGATGAGAGCTGTAGCCGCCTCTGTAGCACTACTTCCCTTGCTAGTGGCCAGCCACGGCAGCCCCGAGGGGCTCCTGCGCCATCATTTCCAGGAGAGCGAGAATCGCCTCCTCCTTTTCTCCGGCGCAGACACTGAGAAGGTGGATCCCCGCTTTCGCGGGGATGACGGAGCGAGCACTCAAGACGCCGAGCGGGGGCTCGGCGCTCCCAGGACCCTTGCCCCTCCTCCTCCCGCCTGGCAGCTGGACTGGGCTCAAGGGGCGGTGTTCTACCAGGTCTTCGTGCGCAGCTTCGCCGACTCGGACGGGGACGGCGTCGGTGACTTCAAGGGCCTGATCGCCAAGCTCGACTACTTGAACGACGGCGACCCGGCGACGGCGACCGACCTGGGGGTCGAGGGGCTGTGGCTGATGCCGGTCTTCGAGTCCCCCAGCTACCACGGCTACGACGTGGTGGACTACGAGCGCATCGAGGCCGACTACGGCACCGCGGCCGACTTTGAGCGCTTCCTGGCCGAGGCCCACCGCCGCGGGATGAAGGTGATCCTCGACCTGATGGTCAATCACACCTCGAGCCAGCACCCGTGGTTCGTCGAGTCGGCCCGCTCGCCGGAGTCCCCCAAGCGCGACTGGTACGTCTGGCGGACGGACGATCCGGGCTGGCGCCAGCCCTGGGGCAATGGCCCGACCTGGCACCAGAAGAACGGCGCCTTCTACTACGGCATCTTCTGGAGCGGCATGCCGGACTTGAACTTCGCCACACCGGCGGTGCGGGCGGAGGTGAAGCGCCTGGCTGACCTCTGGCTCGAACGCGGGGTGGACGGTTTCCGCCTGGACGCCGCCCGCCACCTCTTCGCCGACGGGCCGGGGGACCAGCAAAACGACCGCCCCGAGACCTACGCCTTCTGGCGGGAGCTCGCAGCCCACGTGCGGGCTCGCCACCCGCAGGCCCTGCTGGTGGGAGAGAACTGGACGACCACCGAGATCATCGCCTCCTACTACGACGCCCTGCCGATGAGCTTCAACTTCCCCCTGGCGAGTTCCTTGATCGACGCCGTGGCCAAGGGCGATGCCTCGGCCGTGGCCTACAAGCTCGATGAGATGGCCCAGCTCTACCCCTCCGGGGCCCTCGATGCGCCCTTCCTCTCCAACCACGACATGCCTCGCCTGGCCACTCAGCTCGGGGGGGACCCGGCCCGGGTGCGCGCCGCCCTCCAGATCCTGCTGACCCTGCCGGGGACGCCCTTCGTCTACTACGGCGACGAGCTGGGCCTCGTCAACGGCCCCGGCCGGGAGGACCAGCACAAGCGCACGCCCATGCCCTGGGACGCGAGCCCGGGCGGCGGCTTCACGGCCGGCAAGCCGTGGTTCGCCTTCGCCCCGGGCAAGGAGACCGTGAACGTGGCCGCTGAGAGCGCCGACCCCGGCTCGGTCCTCTCGCGGGTGCGGCGCTTCCTGGCCCTGCGGCGGGGCTCCGAGGCCCTGCGCAAGGGCAAGCTGACACTGGTGCCGGGCTCACCGGCCCAGGACGGCCGGCTGCTCGCCTTCCTGCGCGAGGCGCCCGGGGAACGGCTGCTGGTGGTGCATAACGTGACCGGGGAAAGGGTGGTGGACCGGTTGAAGGTGGGAGCGGCGAGCCTGGAGGCGATGGAGGTGCCCGCCGGGGCGGGGGCGCGGGCGGTGGAAGGGGCGATCGAGGTCGAGCTGCCGCCCCTCAGCGCTGCCGTGTGGCGGATCCGGCGGTAGGGGCGCGGTCACCGCGCCCCCAACCGGAAGCCCTCACGGCTTGATCTCCGCCGGCACCACGCCCGGTAGGACCACCGGCCGTTCGTCCTGCGCGTCCCAGCCGCGCAGCAACCGCTCCTGGCTCTCCCCCGGCGGCACCAACAGGTCGACCACCGGTGGCTGGAGCGCGCCGTTCTCTCGACCGCCCCCCAACCGCTCCCGCCAGCTGCCCGGCGAGATCGGCAGGTTCATCAGCCGGGCCTCCTGCTGCTCTCTCAGCCCGAGCACCGAGCCGATACCCGTCTCCTGGTGGATGTCCGCCGCCGTCACCACCAGGAGGTAGCCCCAATCCGGCGACGCCGGAGCGCCCAGGAACGAATCGGGCACGAAGAAGCTCACCGTATTGCCGCGCACCCTGACCCGATTGGGGAAATAGACCCGGGTCTCCAAATCTGCGGGCACCGACTTCTTGAGCTCTGCCACGGCAGCGTCCTGCTCCGGCGTGCCCCCCGAACCTTCGGCCTTCTGCACCTCGGTCATCGCCCCGAGCACGATCTTCGACAGTAGCTCCCGCGCCTCGTTCGGCCGTGGGGTCAGGCAGATCGCGCGGTCCCAGGCGAACTCCGGGGCGATCTGCGCCTTGCGCCCGGGGAGAGTGGAGACTCCCCCCGAGCCAGGCTGACGATCGCGATCGACGTAGAGGTCGATGTTGAACGTGTAGAAGCCGAAGCGGAACACCTGGTCCATCGGTGTCCCGAGGGCGTCGAAGGCACCACGGCTCGGCGTGCGGACGGGCCGGGCGAAGGTGACGGCGAACTCCGTGCCGTCCCCCTCGCGCTCGGCAACGACCGACAGCACGTCGAGCTCCCCCTTGGCGAAATCCCCGACGGTGGGATAGAGCAGGCCGCCGTCACCGTGGTCATCTCCCCTCGGATCGGCGAGCTCCCACAGCTTCGCGCCGGCCCCAACCGGGCTCGCGGTACCGATCAACATCGCCACCAACGGGCCCACCACCATCCAGATCCGCAGATTCTTCACATCGATCTCCTAGAACCGGACCTTCATGAAGACCTTCAGCCGCTGCTGCTCGAAGTCGCGAGTCTCGAGGCTGTTCCAGCCGCCGAAACGGCCACGGAAGCCCGGCGAGCCCACCGGCACGTTGTTGCTGGCGGAGGTCGCCTCGTCGGCGAACTGCACCACGAAGCCGCTGCCGAAGTCGGGATCGAAGTCGCCGAAGTTGTACTCGTAGTTGGCGCCGAACTCCGCACCGCCGAGGTCGTAGTGCGCGTAGAGCATGACCTTGTTCTTCTGGTGGTCGCCGGAGGCCAGCTCGTGCAGCTGGTAGGCCTGGAAGGCGGTGTTGCCGTCCTCGAGCTCGGCGTCGTAGTACTCGTAGGTCAGCGAGCCGTAGAGCCGATTGCTCAGCTGGTAGCCGGCCCCGAGCTGCAACATCATGTAGGACAGGTCACGATCGTCGTCCGACAGCGAGTCGAACGGTTTCCACTGGTAACCGGTCACGCCGTTGACGGTGATCACCGGCGGGTTGCCGTAGATGTCCGCCGTGGTGTTGCCGGTCGAATAGAAGTTGCGGTTGCCGGCGCACGCCCCGCCGCCGCCCGGGCAGTCGCCCGCCTGGTAGGGCAGGAAGCGGGCCTCGTTGAGACGTTTGTCGGTCTCGTCGACGAACTTGATCTTGCCGAACAGGTCGACACCACGGCCGACGTCGATCAGGTAACGGCCGGAAAGCACCGCGATCTTGGTCTCCTTGTCCTGGAACGGCGCGTAGGCGCTGCGGAAGTTGTGGCCCACGCCGGTGTCCAGCTCGTGCACCGGGAAGACGCTCGAGGTCACCGAACGGCTGGGGTCGTCGAAGGCTTGCCAGTTGGTGTTGTAGTCGATCCAGCTGTACTCGGCCTTGAGCTCGAGGTCACCGATCGTCCAGCTCGGCACGATGGTGAAGCCCTTCCAACCGATCACCGTCTCGGCCATCGGCTCCTCGAAGTCGGTGAACTCGTTGTCGACGTTGATCGTCGCCACCTGCTGGGCGCTACCTTGCCAGCCACCGTAGCCGATGCGGGTGGGGTTGCCGCCGAAGACGCCGAACGCCGCGTTGGACGGACCGGGGAACGCCCAGGCCGCGTCGTGGCCCTCGGTCAGAAGCACATCGGCCTCGCGGCGGGCAGCCATCATCGACACGTACTCGGCGCCGATGTCGAAGGCCTCGATCGAGAACGACAAGCCGTTGTCGAAGGGATCGTTGATGTCGACGTTGAGCTTGATGGCGTCGTCGGAAAGCTCACCGGCCGGCACCGGAGAGAAGCCGGAGAGACCGAAGAAGTTGGCCGGTGCGCCCAGCTCGGGGATCGAGTCCGCGGAGGACTTGTAGTACATGGCGCGGATGTCAAAGGTCGAGCTGGGGTGCACGCCGAGGCGGGCACCGACCACGGTGTTGCGGAAGCGGGTGCGGATGTCCCGGCCGTCGTCGCGGTTGCGGTCGAAGTTGTCGACCTCGATGTCGTTGACGTACTGGACCACGCCGGTGATGTCGAAGGTCGAGCTGGGCGTGAAGCCGAGCTGGAGGCCGTAGGCGGCATCCTGGGCGTGATAGGTGCCGGTCTGGAAGTTCGGGCCGGCCCACAGGCGGGGTAGCGAGATGCGCGCGAAGTCGTAGGTGAACTTGCGGCCGGCGGCGGAGCCCTGGAAGAGCAGGCCGGAGCCGTTGTCACGGTCGATGTAGCGGATCTTGCCGATGGTGAAGGGATCGAACATGCCCCAGTCCGAGGAGCCGACGGTCACCTGGTCGACCCAGCTGTAGCCCGGTCGCAGGGTGACGGTCAGACCGCGGAACTTCACGTACTGGGCCGAGCGCGAGTCGAACTCGCCGCAGTCGCCCGAGACGCAGGGGTTGTTCGGATCGATGAAGTTGCTGCGCCCGCCGAAGCCGCCGAAGTTGGTCCAGAAGTTCTGGTTGAAACGGGACTGGATGCGCCCCGAGACCTCGACGTGCTTGCTGGGCTTGGCCGACAGCAGCAGCTCGAGCTCGGTGCCCTGGCCGTTGTTGCCGTAGGCCTCCGAGGGGATGGTGGTGAAGCTGTAGAGGCCGCCGCTGTCGCGCGCGGTCGACCAGAGGAACTTGGTGTAGTCGACGCCGCTCCAGGTCAGCTTCTGGGTGTCCTCGGCCAGGGCGGACCCGGCGGCGAGGCCCAGGAGCCCCAAGACAGCGAGCCAGATTCTCGATCGTGATCTCATGGTGTTCTCCTCAATCTCATGGCAAGCGATCTGCGCCGGGGCCCTCAGCCCTTGCGCACCATTGTCAGGGTAGCCTTCTTCTTCGACGAGCCGTCGGCGTTGCACTCGTAGGCGAGCATCGCCGCCTGGCCTTCGCCCAGCACGTCCATCACGTGCGGGTCGCAGTCGCCGTCGGTGCCGCCGCCGAAGCGGTGCTGGCCCTCGAACTCGTTGACCTTGCGGGTCAAGAGGTCGTTGTCAGCCGGGAAGCCCTCGTTCGACTGCATCACCACCTGATAGCCCCAGGTGGCGGGATCGCCGCCGCCCAGATCCGACAACGACACCGAGCCGGAGATGGTCCGGCCGGAGCCACGGACGCGGTTCGGCGCCAGCAAGGAAGCCTGCATGGCACCGCCCTTGGCTTCGATCTCCTGGTGCACCCGGGCGAAGGCCTGCGGGGAGAGGATCACGCACTTGTCCCAGGCGCTCGCGGGCGCGAAGGCGACGTTTACGCCCGGCGGGCTGTCGGTGAAGCCGCTGCCCTCCTTGCCGTCTGTGTCGATGAAAACGAAGATCATCTGCACCGAGAAGCCAACCCCCATGCGCCAGGGATCGTCGAGGTTCGAGTTGACGGTGACCTCGAATTCCACCTTGTCGCCCTTGGCGTTGACTTCGAACTTGGTGAGGTCGAACGAGCCGGCCTTGTAGACGGCGTCGGTGGGATAGGTATAGCCACCGGGGCCGTTGTCGTCTCCGGTCGGATCGGAGAACGAGACCGCCTGCGCCCAGGCCGGGAGTGCCCCGAACAGCAGCGCACACACCAGCAGAGGAAGTGTTCTGAACAGTTTCTTCATGGGAAGTTACCTCCTTCCGGTCGGTCGGTGCATCCGACCTAACCTTTCACCGATCCGGCCGTGAGGCCGGAGATCAAGAATTTCTGCAGGAAGAGGAAGAGCAGGACGATCGGCAGGGCGACGATGATCGCCCCCGCCGCGAAATAGCCCCATTGTTGCGAGAAGCCGCCGACGAAGAACTTGAGCCCCACCGGGGCCGTGTACATCGCCTCCGAGTCCATGAAGGTGGCGGCGAGGATGAACTCGTTCCAGCCGGTCATGAAGGAGAAGAGGGCGGTGACGGCCACCGCCGGCTTGGCGAGCGGCAGGACGATGCGGAAGAAGATCATCCACGGCGAGGCGCCATCGATCAGCGCCGACTCCTCGAGCTCGCGGGGAATGGTGTCGAAGTAGCCCTTGAGCATCCAGACGCAGAAGGGAATGGCGGTGGTGACGTAGACCAGCACCAAGCCGGTGCGGGTGGAGCCCAGGCCCAGCCACTTGACGATGATGATGTAAAGGGGCACCAGGGTCAGCACGCCGGGGAACATCTGCGACACCAGAAAGGACATCAGGCCCGCACGGCGCCCCGGGAAGCGGAAGCGGGAAAAGGCGTAGGCGGCGGTGCAGGCGAGGAAGACGCCGAGCACCATGGTCGCCGCCGCCACCAGCACGCTGTTCAAGAGCCAGAGCCCGAAGGGTTGGTCCCCCAGCACGTCGCGGAAGTTGGCGAGCGACAGCGCGCTCGGCCAGGGGATGATGGCGCGCAGCCGATCGAGAAGGCTCGGATCCGCCGGTAGATCGACGAAAGACAGGCTCTGCTGCCCGGAGAAGGCGACCGTGATCACCCACAGGATGGGATAGCTCGAATACAGCACGGCGATGACCAGCAACACGTGCATCAGAGCGTGGGGCGACTCGCCCTTGCGCTTGCTATCGCTCATCCGATCGACTCCGTGGCCCGGGTGACGCGGTTCTGCCAGGTGCCGTAGGCGAGCAGGATCAGGAAGATGATCACGGCGTAGGCGGCGGCATAGCCGTGCTGGTACTTCTCGAAGGCAACCTTGTAGGCCTGGGTGACCAGGATCTCGGTGGCGTGGGCCGGCTCCCCCGCCGAGGTCAGGTAGGGGATGTTGAACATGTTGAACGTCCAGATCACCGACAGGATGATCGCCGGCACCAGGGCAGGTTTGAGCGAGGGCAGGGTGATGGCCTTGAACTGCTGCCACTTGGTGGCGCCGTCCACCCGGGCGGCCTCGTAGAGCTCTCCCGGGATCGATTGCAGGGCGCCCAGCGAGATCACCATCATGAAGGGGAAGGACAGCCAGCCGTTGGTGGCGAAGATCGCCAGGAACGAGGTGAAGGGCTGCTCGAACCAGGAGATCGGCGTGCCGCCGAACATCTGCACGATCTGATTGACCACCCCGAGCTGCTGGTGGAACATGCCCTTCCAGACCAGGGCGGTGATGTAGTTGGGCACCGCCCAGGGCAAGACCAACAGGACCCGATAGATCGGCCGCGCGAAGAGCCCCTTGGTGTTGAGCACCAGGGCCAGAATCAGGCCGATCGAGACCCCCCAGGTGACGTTGGTGAGAGTCCAGACGACGGTGAAGCCCAGGGTCCAATAGAAGTTCTCGTAGTTGGGGCTGCGGCCCTCTTCCGTGGTCTTCACCACCGAGAAGTCACCCAGGATGTCCTGGTAGTTCTCGAAGCCCACCCACTTCTCGACCAGCGGCTTGTCCTCGTTGTAGAGGGTGGCGCCGGTGAAGGAGAGGGTGATGCCGTAGAAGAAGGGGAAGTAGACCAGGAACAGCATGCCGAGCAGGGCCGGCAGGGTGTAGAGGTAGGCCTCGCGATGGCGCTTGAGCGTACGCCCCACCCGCCCCGCCGCACCGAGGGCCACGAAAGCGAGGAGCCCGAGGCCCAGGGCCCCGGCGAGGGTGCCGTAACGCAGGCTCCGCGACCGACCGGCCGCCAGGTCTGCGGCCAGGGCCGCGGCGTCGACCGTGCCGTCCGTGGCGACCAGGCCCCGCGGCCGGCGGTAGCGGTCGCCGTCCCAGCTGGCGGGGTCCGCCGGCAAGCCGGCGAGGGAGAGCTCCCCCGCTGCCCCACGGGCCAGCTCGGCCACCGAGGCCACCCGCGCCGCGATCTCGTTCTCGCTCGACCGCCGGGCCTCCCCGAGCCTCTCGAGGGTGCGCTGGCCGAGCCAGACCAGGCTGGCGACCAGGAGCAGGGCGGCGACGGCCGTCGAAAGCCACTTGCGGTCCCCGAGGGCCCAGGCCAGGGGCAGGAAGAGCAGCACCGGCACCAGGGCCAGCAGCAGCGCCTGAACCCAGCTGCGGGCGCGGGGCGGCTTCTCGGCCGGGGCGCGGGCGAGCACCGCCCCCGCAATCTCGCCGCCGATCTCGACCGGCGCCGCCAGGGCCAGGGCGGAGTCGAGCCGGGTGACCTCCAACTCCTCCTTGCGCGCCACGCCCTCCTGCCGGTTGGTCTCGACCGCCGCGCGCAGGCGCTGGCCCTGGTCGTAGAGGTCCTTCTCCTCGCGGGCCAGGCGCCGGGGGGCGGCCTTGTCGCCGGTGTCCGCGGGATGGGTCGAGGCTTCGAGCGAGAGCCCTTCGAAGGCGATGACCCGGATCGAGTCGAGACCCGTGGCCGCGAAGCGCGCGGCAAGCCCGCGCACCGCCTCGCCGGTACCGCCGGCTGCTCCCACCAGGTCGGCGAGCGCGCGAACGGCGATCGCCCCCTGGCGCTCGGCTTGCTGGCGAGCGAGGCCCTTTTCGGCACGGCCGGCCGCCCACTCCAGGGCAGAGGTGCCGAGCAGGGCGGCGAGCAGCAAGCCGAGGGCGGCGCGCTTCGCCGTCGGGCGCCAGGGGGCGAGCCTCATCAGCCGCCACTCCCCTTGCGCAGGCGCTCGACGTCCTTCTTGACCTTGTCCTGCGCTTCGGAGAGGGCCGCCGCCGGGGTGGCAGAGCCCTTGACGATCGCGTTCATGGCGGTGGTGGCCGGCGACCAGAACATGCTCATCTCGGGGATGTTCGGCATCGGCACCGCCACCTCGAACTGCTTGCGGAAGTGAGTGAGGATCCAATCGGACTTGACCGCCGCGTCGTCATAGACCGCTTTGTTCGAGGGCGACTGCCGGCCATCCAGAGCCAGGACCCTGGCCTGGGGCGTGTCGGTCAGGAACTTGATGAAGTCGTAGGCGGCGTCCTTGTTCTTCGACGGCGCCGCGATGTAGGCGCCTTCGATGGTGGCCCACGGCTTCATCGGCGTGCCGCCGGCCTCGTCGATCCTGGGCAGCAGGGCGAGGCCGTAGTCGACGTCCTTGGCGATCTCGCCGAGGAACCACGGCCCGTTCCACACCATCGCCGCCTTGCCGCTGTTGAACAGGGCGGTGATCAGGGCGGTCGACGGCTCGGCGGGCAGGAACTTGTCCTGGTTCAGCCACTTGAGCACCAGCTCGATGGACTTGACGTTGGCCGGCAGGTTCACCGTCGGCTGGCGGTCCTGGTCGAAGGCGCCGCCGCCGAAGGCGTTCATCAGCCCCGAGTGGACGTAGAAGTCTGAGTACCAGTAGACCAGGCCGAAGCGCCCGGCGGCCGGGTCGGTGAGCTTCTTGGCCGTCGCCACCAGCTCGCCGGAGGTCGCCGGCGGCTTGGTCAGGAGCTTCTTGTTGTAGATCAGGGTCAGCACCTTGTAGTTGAGCGGCAGGCCCCAGATGGTGCCCCGGTAGGTCATGGCCTGGAGGGTGCTCGGCAGGAAGCGGCCCTTGGTGGCGTCGTCCAGGAAGAAGTCGAGGGGCTCGATGGTGTTGCCGGCCTCGATCCAGCCGCCGAGTCGGTCCTGGGCGTAGATGAAGACGTCCGGCCCCTTGCCCCGCGGCACGGCGGCGGAGATCTTGTCGGCGTAGGCGTCGTAGGGCACGGCCAGGGTGGTGACCTTGACGTTCGGGTTGGCGGCGTTCCAGGCCGCCACCACCTTCTCGAAGGCGGCTTTCTCGCCACCGCGGTAGGCGTGCCAGACGACGAGCTCTTTCTGGGCGAAGGCCGCCACCGGCCCGAAGAGGGCGGCGAAGGCCAGGATGAGGATCGGCTTGGCTGGCTTCACGTGGGTCCCTTCCTTCCTGACGGCTTCACCATCACGCCCGCAGGCGCTCTTCCGTCTGTCCGTCGAACAGGTGCAGGGTCGGCAGCTCGACGACCAGTTGAAGGCGGTCGCCGAAGCGCGGCGCGCGGTGGGGCTCGAGCTTGGCGGCCAGCAGCTCGTCGCCCAGGCGACCGAAGGCGATCACCTCGTGGCCCAGCGGCTCGACCACCTCGACGTCGAGGGTCAGGGGCGCCGTCTCGGCCGAGCCCGAGCGCCCCGGCTCGACCAGGTTCTCCGGCCGCAGGCCCACCACCACGGGGCGCCCTCCCCGGTCGCGGGTCACCGGCAGCAGGATCTGCGGCACCGGCAGCGAGAAGCCCTGGCCCTCGAGGGCGCCACCGTCCGCGGCGAGGTTGGCCTGGAGCAGGTTCATCGGCGGCGTGCCGATGAACTGCGCCACGAAGACGTTGGCCGGCTGCTCGTAGACCTCCCGCGGCGTGCCGCACTGCATCAGCTTGCCGGCGCTCATCACCGCGATGCGATGGCCCATGGTCATGGCCTCGATCTGGTCGTGGGTGACGTAGACGGTGGTGGTCTTCAAGCGCTGCTGGAGCTTGGTAATCTCGGCGCGCATCTGCACCCGCAGCTTGGCGTCGAGGTTCGAGAGGGGCTCGTCGAAGAGGAAGACCGAGGGCTTGCGCACGATCGCCCGGCCCACCGCCACCCGCTGGCGCTGGCCGCCGGAGAGGGCCTTGGGCTTGCGCTCGAGGTATTCGGTCAAGCCCAGGATCTCGGCCGCCTCCATCACCCGGCGGTCCATCTCCTCCTTGGCGGTCTTGCGCAGCTTGAGGCCGAACTCCATGTTCTCGCGCACGCTCATGTGCGGGTAGAGGGCGTAGCTCTGGAAGACCATGGCGATGTCACGGTCCTTGGGGGGCAGGTCGTTGACCACCCGGCCGCCGATGGTGATGGTGCCGCTGGTGATCTCCTCGAGACCGGCGATCATGCGCAGGGCGGTCGACTTGCCGCAGCCCGAGGGACCCACCAGGACCATGAACTCCTGGTCCCGGATCTCGAGAGTGAGGCCCGGGATGACGGTCACGTCCCCGAACTTCTTGACCACGTCCTTGAAGCTCACCTCGGCCATGTCCACCTCGCCAATTCGTCGTCAGCGTGCGCCGGCTTCCAGCACGGCGAGGATGCTCGCCGAGCGCGGCGGCATCGCCACCTCGAGCAGATCCGGGCCGGGGGCGTCCACCGCCGCTCCCCGGTAGAGGTCCGCGACAGCCCGGCCCGCCCACTCGGCGGGCCGTGGGAAGCGCGCCGTCGTCGCCTCCTTGCCACGATGGATCACCACCACCACCGTCTCGCCGCTCGCCGCATCGCGGCGCGCGAAGACCAGCAGATCGCCCTCGGCCAGCAGGCTCACGTGCTCACCGACCGAGAGGGCCGGGTGGGCGCGGCGCAGGGCGATCAGCTTCCGGTAGTCGGTACGGAGAGCTTCGTCGCGTGGCAGGCCGGCACCGGGCTCAACCGGCCGGTCCCCCCAGGGCATGTCGCTGCGGTTCTCCGGCCAGTCACCACCCGGCCGGCCCACCTCCTCGCCGTAGTAGAGGACCGGGATGCCCCCCACGGTCAGCTGCAAGACGGCCGCGAGCCGGAACAGCTCCTTGTCGCCGCCGAGCTGGAAGAGGGCGCCGGGTACGTCGTGGGAGGAGAGGAAGTGGGCCAGGTGGTAGCCCTCGCGGACCTTCTCGCGGGACTTGAGATAGCGATCGAAAGCCACCGCCCGCCCGCGGCCCTGCACGAAGCCCACGGCGCTGCCCTGAAAACCGAAGTCGAAGCCGGCGTCCATCTCATCGCCGACGAAGTAGGGATCGAGCACCCCGGCGTCACCGCCCCAGACCTCGCCGATCAGGAAGAAGTCCTGCCCGAGTTGTTGTCGCGTGCGGCGCCGGTGCTCCTGCCAGAAAGGATGGTCCACGTGTTTCACAGTATCGAGCCGAAAACCGTCCAGCCCCACCCTCTGGGCGAGGTCGAGGTGGGCCTTCAAGAGGTAGTCCGCCACCTCCGGCAGCTCGGTCTTGAAGTCGGGCAGCCCGGCGACGCAGGAGGTGAGGTCGTCCGGACCACAGGTACCGAGGGCCTCGTTGCGCAGCCAACCACGGGTGCGGGGGTCCCGCAGGTAGCGGGAGTCGTAGCCAGCGTGGTTGTAGACCACGTCGAGCAGCACCTTGATGCCGCGCGAGTGGGCCTCGGAAACCAGCCGGGCCAGCTCCTCCTCGCTGCCGAAGCGGCGGTCGATCTTGGTGAAGTCATCCGCCCAGTAGCCGTGGTAGCCCCAATCCGGGAAGCCCGCGCCGGTGACGAAGCGGGGGATGTTCTCCACCACCGGCGTGATCCACAGCGCCGTCACCCCCAGCTCGGCCAGCCCGTCCAGCTCGGCGGTCAGCCCGGCGAGGTCGCCGCCATGGAAGGCGCCCTTCTCGCCCGGCAAGACGTTGACGTTGTTGCGGGCATCGCCATCAGCAAAACGATCGAGGACCACGAAGTAAACAACGGCATCCGACCAGTCGCGTTGGGGTTTGACGGTGAATCGGGGAAGTGCTTCGGAGGGGGCACCGGTCGGGACCGTGGCCGCCGGCGGTTGGGGCGTCGCACAGGCTGCCAGACAAAGCAGGGCCGCCAAAGCGATCAGGCGCCCGGAGGGCCACCCACTTCCTGTTCCGCCGCCGGCCATGGGGAGGTTCGCGCTAGCCGGGACTCTAGCAGAGTCGTCGCGGCGGAGGCGGGGAGTCGTTACGAATCGAGACCCCTACCGCCGCCCGGATCGCCACTCGGCGAGCGGGCTGGCGAAGCCGGCGCAGCCGTCGCGCTCGAGCAAGCGCTCGGTCTCGACGATGCGCGGCCGCTCGGCGAAGCCGCCCTCGGGGAGGGGCACGCGCTCGACGTAGGTCTGCTTCAGGCGCTGGTAGTGCTCGCGGGAGGAGAAGTGGATGACGAAGCTCTTGCGGGTGAGGGCGAGATCCTCGGACGGCGAGCCGCCGTGGAGGAGCGAGTGGTGCCACAAAAGCACTTCGCCCCGCTTGGGGGTGAAGGCCACGGCTTCCATGCCCCGCTCGGCCATCTGGGCGCGATCGAACTCGGCCATGGCGGCGCTCTCTGCCGGGCCATGCTTCTTGTGGTCGAAGAGGTGCTGGCCGGGGGCGAGCTGGTAGTAAGGCAGCCGGTGGGAGCCGGGCACGTAGACCAGGGGGCCGGAGCGGGGGTCGATGTCTTCGAGGGCGATCCAGGCCGCCACCAGGTGGCTGGGCGGATGGGTCTGGACGAAGACCGGATCGCGGTGCAGAGCCTGCTGGCTGCCGAACTCGAAGGTCAAGGACTGGGTGGCGACCGGCTCGAGGCCGAGGGCGAGGCGCACCCACTCGAAGACCTTGGGGTGGAGGAAGAGTTCGCGGGCTGCATCGGAGGTGCCGTGGAGGTCGGCGATGCGGTAGGAGGGTTGGCGCTCGGCCATGCCCTCGGCGTAGGAGAAGGGCTTCAACTGCCCGTGAAAGGCATAGGCCACGTCGTCCGGCTTGTCCCGCCACAGCCGCTCGATCTCGGCGTCCAGGGCGGCGAAGCTCTCGGCCGGCAGGTCGAGGGAGAAGGTCAGGTAGCCGTGCTCGACGAAGTGCCGCAGACCTTCGGCCTGCTCCGCCGTCAGCCGGCCTTGGCGCACCCGGCGGTCGATCTCGGCGGCGGCGTCCGGCTGGTCGATCCACAGGTCGGAGTGCAGCAGGCCCTTCGCATCGAGGGGGCCTTCGGGGGCGGTGGGAGTGCGACGCAGCAGGCGGTCGAAGAGGCTCATGGCGGCCAACGCTAGCAGATCCCCCCTCGGCGCACCCCGTCTGCGCACACCCTGAAACAAGGCCCCTCTCCGGCGCGTAATCCCGCCCGAGGAGGATTCCGCCATGTTCACCTTTCTCGCCCTGTGCCTGCTCGCCCTGCCGGTGTTGATCGTGGTCGGCATCGGCTTCCTGCTCGTCAAGCTCGCCTTGCGCATCGTTCTCCTGCCCTTCGCCATCGTCGGTTTCGCCTTGAAGGCCGTGCTCGTGGTGTTGGGCCTGGTGCTCGCCTTGGTCTTCTTCCCGGTGGTGCTGGCCGTGGGTCTGGCCTTCGCCGCCGTGGCCGCGGTGGTCGGTCTGCTGTGGCTGGGAGGCAGCGTGCTCGCCGCCGCTTTCTAGCCTCGATGTTCTAGAGTTGCCGGCGGACATTCCGCCATGGGCTCCCCGCTCTTCGAAGAGCTGCTCGCCGGCACCAGCCGAACCTTCGCAGCCACCATCCCCCTGCTCGCCGTGCCGCTGCGCGAGCAGGTGACGGTGGCCTATCTGCTCTTCCGCCTGGCCGACACCTTGGAGGACGCCCCCACCGCCCCCGCCACCGAGCGGGCGCAAGCCCTGAAGGGCCTGGCCGCCGAGCTCTCCCGCGGCACTCTCGAGACCCTGCCGGCCCCTCCGGGGCTGGACGAGCCCCACCGGCAGCTGTTCGCCAACGCCCCGGCCCTGGCGGCGGCGGTTGCCGCCTTTCCCGAGACGGTGCGAGAGGCGATCGTGTCGCGGGTGGCGCACACCGCCCTGGGCATGGCCGAGGTGGTGCTGGCGGCCGACTCGACCGGCCGGGTGGAGCTGGCGAGCGAGGCGGAGCTGGAACGCTACTGCTACCTGGTCGCCGGGGTGGTGGGGGAGATGCTCACCGACCTCTTCGTGGCCGCCGCGCCCCAGCTGGCGGCAGTGCGCGCCGAGCTGGACCGCGACGCCGCGCTGTTCGGCGAGGCCCTGCAGCTGGTCAACATCTTGAAGGACCGCGAGGGGGACGCCCGCGAGGGCCGGCGCTTCCTGCCCCGGGGGCTGCCGCTTGCCACTGTCTTCGGCCGCGCCCGGGAGGACACCCGCCGCGGCGCCCGCTACATCGCCACCCTCGCCACGGGCGGGGCTCCGGCGGACGTGCTCGCCTTCACCCGCTTTCCCCTGGCCGTGGCGATCGAGACCCTGGACGCCATCGAGACCCGAGGCCCCGGCGCCAAGATCGGCCGCGAGCGGGTGGGGCAGCTGCTGGAGGCGGCGCGGCGGGGGACGCTGGAAGTGCCCCTGTCCCCCTCCGGAGCGAGCGAGATCTGAACCGGAGGCTCTACAGCCAACGCCGGGTGCGCCGGGCGTAGGCCTGGTAGGTGTCGCCGAAGAGGCGGGCGAGCATGGCTTCGTCCGGGCGGATGAAGTAGCGGTCGATGAAGAGGGCGAACGCCGGCGGCACCAGCCAGGGCGTGGCCGTGCCCAACCCCCAGGCGATGGCCACCAGAGTGATCGTGAGGCCGAGGTAGATGGGGTTGCGGGAGAGGCGGAAGGCCCCGCTGGTGATGAGTTTGGTGGCCTCGTGGAAGGGCATCAGGGCCGTGTGGTGGAGGATCAGCATCGCCGCCCCCCAGGCCGAAAGCGAGAGCCCCACGGCCGCCGGCAAAGCCCCCCACCAGCGCCACTCCCAAGCCACCACCTCGGCCCCCGGCAGCCACCGATCGAGACCCAGCATGAGCAGGATGGCCAGGGTCATGAAGACGGGTGGGAGGAAGAGGGGGTGAGGCTTGTTCATTGGTTGCGGAGGATAGCAGCCGCCCCGAGGGACCGAGGTCCCTCGCTACCCATGAAGGTCCCTGGCGGGACGGCAGCAAGGGCGCTCCGCTCCGTCGTTTGGGCTGGTTCCCACGCTCTGCGTGGGAACCCGAGTCCGGCCGCTCCGCGGCTTCCCGCTCACCCCGTCTGCGGCGGGAAGATCTCCCGCAGCGCCTCGGCCACGTAGGGCTGGTCGCTCGCCAGGCCCTCGGCCAGGGCGTCGTCCAGGGCCTTGCGGTGCTGGGCGTTGGTGTTGTCGTGCAGCAGCCAGCACAGGTGCCACTGGGAGCGCGGCAGCCAGTTCGCGGGCGGGGGGCCGGAGAGGAGCTGGATCCACCGCTCCGTGGCCGGCCACTGCCAGGTGGTGGTGGCCTGCGTCCAGCCCAGGGCGAGGTAGAGGGCGAGGAGGTCGGGGTCGTCCGGGTTCTTGAACGAGCCATCCACCGCCTGCCAGACTTGCAGGAGCCAGGCGTTCTGGACTCGGCGGTGGAAGTAGGCAGTGCGTTCTCTCTTGGGCCTCTCGACCGTAGTGACCTGGGCCAGCCAGGCTTCAGCAGCCAAGCGCTCAGACAGGACTCCGGCGGCTCGCTGGGCTTCCTCCTTGGTCTTAGCCGCACTCAGTGCATCAAGGGCTCTCTGGTCCAGGCTCCTCTCGCCCACGCTGGGTGGTGCCGGAGATGGACGCGAGCTTTCTCGCTGAGCGAAATCCCTAGGGGAACCCACAGAGAAACTCTCAGCGAAAATCCGAACGAAATCCCCAGGGAAATCCCCAGCGAAAGCCCGAACGAAAGACCAAGCGAAATTCCGAGTGAAATCCAAAGCGAACTTCCGAGTGAAATTCTGAGTGAAATCCAAAGCGAAATCTTGAGTGAAATCCCAAGCGAGATCCTGAGGGAGATTCCGAGTGAAATCCCGAGCGAAATCTCGAGCGAACTCCCAAGCGAGATCCTGAGGTAGATTCCGAGTGAAATCCCGAGTGAAATCCCGAGCGAAAGCCCGAGCGAACGTCCCAGCGAAACGCCGAGTGAAACGCCGAGCGAGAGCCTCTGCGTGGACGAGCAGCGTCATATCGGGCCACGCGGGTCGAGAGAGCACTTCGATCCCAGACGGATGCAGCGTCACAGCCGCGGGCACACCCTTGCCACTCTCTCGCCGTTCTTCCGCCAGCGCCGCCAAGCTCCCCGCCGCCAAGCCGGCCATTTTCCTGTGGCGGCGGGCCAACGCCACGAGCAGGCCCGGTGCGAGCGCGAGAGCGGGCTGGCCCAAAGAAGCGAGGGAGCGCAGGGTAGCCAGCTCGGGAGACCCCTTGCTCGCCCAGTTGAAGGCTGACGCCCTCTCGATGCGTTGTACGGCCCAACGCCCCGCCATGTAGCCCGGCCAGAAATCCAGCAAGGCCGCAGCCGCGAGTCCGGCGTCTGGCCGACGGTCTAGAGCGCGCCGCACGGCATCGGTATCCCCCCTAACCAGGGCCACGGCACCTTGCAGGCCCTCGCCGATGGCCCTGGCCACTTCGTGCTCCGGCCACCGGCGAGCCCACTTCGCATGCCGCAGGGAAAAGCGCTGAATGTCCTGGAAAGTGCCGGCCACTTCGCCCCAGGTTTGGACTGGCCGGTCCAGGAGTGAGCGCGCCGCCTCGCGGACGATCCGTTCCCGCTGCTCCTGATCGAAGTCCGCTTCCTCGCGCAGGCACTGCAGCAGAAAGAACCAACGGCCCTCCGCCTTCAACCTTCCCATCCGCCCGAACAAGTCATCCAGAAAACGCTTTTCCGTAGCCTTGCGTCCCACCACCAACAGGCAGGCCTCCCGCCAGGCCGGGTTGCTCCACTGCTTGGCCACCAGCTGGACAGCAGGCCCATCCCTCTCCAGCTCCACGCCGCAAGCGGCCAGGTACTCGAGGAAGGACAGGTGGAAGAAGGCGAAGAACCCCGGCTTCTGCTCGACCAGCAGACCCGCGCCATCTTCCAGATACTCCACCCACTTCTCGACCAGAGAGCGGACGCTCCGCTTCTCCTGCGAGGCATCGCGCCCGTGGACGATGCCGGTCAGCGTTTCCACCAGCTCGCCGCGGGGGATCAGGACCTCCCGGTCGTCCGCCTTGCGCCCCTTCTGCCGTAGGTAGGCCAGCTCCTCGAGATAGGCCCGCTGGCGCCCCTCGTCGATCGCCTCGAAACGCCGCCCCCCGGCGGCCGGCCAGGTTTCGAGCAACGTCTTGATGCACAGCTCGTAGAGCTTGGCCCGCTCCCCCGGCAGGTGGGCCTCGAAGCGATGAACGAGGGCGATGAGCGTGGCGAGCATCGGGTTCCTCGCCAGCTCTTTGACCCGGGGATTGGCGGTCAATGCGCCTTCGAGATCCTCAACTCCCCGGGCGCGTGCCTGCGCATCCTCGGGCTCCTGGATCGCGTACCAGTTGCGGACGAAGAGCGGAAGATCCTCCTCACTGAAGGGAGCGAGCGTCAGGTAAGCCACGCCGCCGGAAATGTCCCCTTGGACCGGAGCTTCGTCGTACCCGGCGATCCGGCTGGTGAGGAGCGTTGGGAGGCTCCGGTGTTGGAAGAGGAAGGCGATCACCTTGTCCACCGCCTTGCCCCGCTCGGCCGCGGAGCCCACCTCGTCGAGCCCATCCAGCAGGAGGACCGCCCGCCCCTCTTCGATGGCTTCCTCGAAGAAGCCCTCCGGCAGGTTGTCGAGCTGGAGGTGCGTCCGGGCTTGCTCGCGGAGGAAGTCGAGCAGCGTCTTCTCCTGCTGCTTGCACTCGCGGACGTACTCCCGGAAAGGCAGAAACAGCGGGAGCGTGGCCTCGGGCGCCTTCCATCCCTCCAGCTTCACTGCCCCGGCCAGGGCGGCGGTGAGGAAGCGGCAGAGCGTCGTCTTACCGCTACCCGGGCCGCCGAGCAGCACCACGGTGCGCGGAGAGCGGCTGCGGCCCCTGGCCGCCAGCACCGCGAGAAGCTGCTGTGTGGTCCAGCTCTTCTTCTCGTCCTGCCGGCCACGGACTTCCATCCGGAGGGGGACGAACAGCTCCGGCACCCGGACCATGGGACGCAGGCGGTGATCTCCGAAGCCGATGAAGCGAACGGTGCCGTGCACCCGCGCCGCCACCTCGCGGTACCGCTCGACGAGAGAAGCCGCGGCCCGGCCGCGGGCGGCTTTCTTCTTGCCAGCCTTGGGCTGCGCCTGTGGCTGAGCGCCGCTCAGCGCGAACTCCCACCGTCCGGCTGGCGCGTTCGCATAGGTCAGCTTGTCTGGCGCCCAGAAACTCTTGCCCGGCTGATCGGTGTAGCCGAAGTAGCTCACCGCGCCAGCCGCCGCGGGCAGTGCCAACTCCCCAGCCAGGTAGCGCCTTGGATACTGCGGGTCCCCGGTGTAGAGGCAGCCGGCTGCCAGCTCCAGGAGCGAGCCATCCGGCGTGCTCCGCTGGCCCGTGTCCGTCCGGTGGAGATGGCCGCGCAACAACAGGTGAGCCCCATCCTCCTGCTCCAGCAGGTTCCTCACCGCCGCGCGGTCGAAGTCGAGGCAGTCCTCGATCGGGTGGTGTACCAGCGCGATCCGCACCTCCCCCGCTGCTGCATCCACCAGCGCTTCGCGCAGTTGGTACTCACCGACCAGCAGCACCAGGTCTCGGTGCGTCTTCTCCTCCAGCTTCGTGCCGCAGGCCCAGGCCGAGTTGAGCTGGAGGATCGCCACCTTCGCTCCGCCGACCTCTCGGTGATCCACCCGCCAGGGCCTCGCCGCTTCCCAGGCCCGGGCCGTACCGAAGAGGCGCTCCGTGAAGGCGTAGAAGTTGGCCAGGCGGCGGCCGAGCAGCTCGAGGGAAGGGGCGTCCCGGAAGATCTCCTCAACATGGGCGGCGGACTCGAGCCCCTCGGCGATGGCTCGGTCGCCCCGCTTGATCGCGCTGCGATCCACGTCGTGATTCCCCGGCACCACGAAGAAGTCTCGCCGCGGCTCCAGGTCCAGGGTCTTGGCCAGCTGCTCGCAGAAGCGGAAGGCGTGGTCGTACTCCTCGCGCTTGCCAGAGAAGGCAACGTCCCCGGTGAGGAACACCATCTGCGGCGCAAAGCCCTCCGCCTTCTGCCGCCGGGCGTGCTCCACCAGGGCCTTGAGCGTGGCACGCCGGTCCCAGGTCTCATCGGCCTTGAGATGCAGGTCCGACAGGTGCAACCAGCGCAGCGAAGCTGCGGCTTGTTCGGGCATGAGAGAAAGCATGCCTCAACGCTTCCCGAAAGAACAGAGGACGGGGGCCTCGGCGCGAGCCCGCGGAGCGCCCCCCGCCCACCCCCATGGGCAGGACCCGCCTGCGCCCGCGGGCCGGGGTTGGTGGCTTGAGGTGCGGCATCATCCTCCCATGGCTGCACACCCGTCTCTCCGCGAAGGTCTCTGGCGCATTGCGGATCCCAAGATCACCCTCGCTTCGGTGGCCTCCATGGTGCTGGGGGCAGCGGCGGCGGCGCGGGTGGGGCCGCTGGCCTGGGGGTGGTTGGTGGCGACGGTGGTGGGGATCTTCTTCATCGAGGCGGCGAAGAATGCCTCGGGGGAGATCTTCGACTTCGACTCCGGCACCGACCTCGCCGTTGGCCCGGAGGACCGCAGCCCCTTCTCGGGCGGCAAGCGGGTGCTGGTGGACGGGCTGATGACCCGGCACCAGGCGGCCCTGGCGGCGGCGCTCTTCTACGCCGCGGGCGCGGCCGTGGGCCTCGCCATCGTGGCCTGGCGGGAGCCGCGGGTGCTGGCCGTGGGGGCCGTGGGCGTGGGGCTCGCCTACTTCTACCACGCCCCGCCGCTGCGCCTCTCCTACCGCGGGCTGGGGGAGCCGGCCGTGGCCCTGACCTACGGCCCTCTGGTGGCGGCCGGCACTTACCTGGTGCAGCGCGGCAGCCTCCACGCCGAGGTGGTGCTGCTCTCCCTGCCGCTTGGCCTCTTGATCGGCAACTTCCTGCTGGCCAACGAGCTCCCGGACGCCGTGGCGGATGCTTCCGCGGCCAAGCGCACCCTGGTGGTGCGGCTGGGCAAGGCCAGCGCGGCGCGCCTTTACGCCCTGGTGGCGGCGGCCGCCTTCACGGGCCTGGCCGCTCTGCCGCTGGTGGGCATTTCACCCTGGGTGCTGCTCGGCTTCGCCGGTCTCCCCCACGCCGTGGCCGCCGCCCGCCGCCTGGCCCGCCACGGGAGCGTGACCCGCGAGGTCATCCCCGCCCAGGCGGCCAGCCTCATCGCCTTCCTGCTCTACTCCCTCGGCGTCAGCCTGGGCCTCGCGCTCGGTCGCTGAGGGGCGCAGGGCACCACGCGATGGTGCAGGCTGAACGTGACATCTGGAGGTGCGGTCAATGCCACGCATGACGACCATCCTCGACCTCACTGACACAAACATCCGTCCACCGCTTCCTCCGCGAACGTGCAGCAGCCGGGGGAGGGCTCGTCTTCTTCGACCAGGCAGACGCCGGTGGTCATCATGCTGAAGACGGCGTTGCCCTTGGCGGTGTCGCGGTCCGGACCGCAGCCGATGGCGCTGCGGGAGCCGGGCGGGAGCAGGTCCGAGGGGGTACCGTCCAGGTTCTGGCAGGAGCCGTTGCGTACGATGACGCTGACCCGGCACTCGCCGGTCGAGATGCCCGGCGACCTTTCACCGCGGCAACGCTGCAACCATTCCTCACGGGCAGCGGACTCCTTGCCGGGCTCGCTGATGGGGACGAGCAGGCACCACTGATAGTGGTTCTGGTAGTTGTCGTGCCAGCGCGTCTGGCGGTCCCGGCCGCAGCCGCGCTGGATGCGCTCGGCGTTCTGCACGCGGGCGTGGTCGGCGTAGGCGTCGCAGGTGTTGCGGCGGTCCGGGGTGCAGGCGGAGAGCAGCCGCGTGCGCTCCCGCGTCTCGGCCTCGGCGCTCGCCGGTGAAGCGGTCACGCACCAGGCCGCGTGCTCCTGGTAGTTGGAGCTCCAGCGGTCCCCGGCCAGGTTGCAGCCGGTAGCCTGGTTCTGCCGCTGGGCCGCCACCGCTTGGTTCGCGTACTCCGTACACACGGAGAGGCAGCGGCTGAGGGCGCCGGCGCGCAGGTTGGTCTCGAGCTGGACTCGATCCTCCGGGGCGACCATGCACCACTGCCGGTGGCTCGCCTCGTCGAAGCTCCAGGCATCCCCCTTGAGCCCGCAGGAGAAGTTCTGGTTCTTCTGCTGCGCGGCCACGGCCTCGCGGGCGTACTGGGTGCAGCGATCGCAGCGGTCCAGGGCGGCGCGGCGGGCAGCGGTCTCCCGGTCCGCGTCGGCCGGCGAGGCGACCAGGCACCACTGGCGATGGGCCATGCTGTCGTAACTCCAGGCATCGCCCCGGAGACCGCAATGGAGGGTGACGTTGCGCTGCTGGGCCTCCGTCGCCTGGCGGGCGTAGTCGGAGCAGCGGCGGCACTCCTGGAGGGCTCCTCGGCGGGCCGCGCTCTCGTTCGCGGCATCGGCCGGGGAGACGGCGAGACACCACTGACGGTGACCCTCGGTGTTGAAGCTCCAGGGGTCCCCGGCGAAGCCGCAGCTCGAAGCGATGTTGTCCAGGTGGGCCTCGAACGCCTCCCGGGCGTAGTCGCTGCAGCGCCGGCAGCCTTCGAGGGCACCCCGGCGCCCGTTGGTCTCGCTTTGCACCTGGGCGAGCGAGGCGCCGAGACACCAGTTGAAGTGGTTTTGCCAGTGACCGCTCCAAGGATCGCCGGCGAAGCCGCAGTGATCCCCCAGGTTGCGGGCCTGAGCCTGGACGGCCTCGTCCGCGTAGTGGCGGCAGGTCGCCTCGTCGGCGGCGCGGGTGGCAAGCGGGAAGAGGGCGAGACACACGGCCGGCAGCACGAGCCTTGCTCGGTGGGTCATGGAGCCTCCTTGCTAGGCGTTGGGCGTAGAGCCGAGACGAGGCGTTACCATCCCAATCCGCGGCCTTTGCGCATAGACTCACCCCAACCACCCCAAGACCAACCATGTGCCGTCGATCCGCCCCGCGCCTCTGTCGCTCGCTGGCCGCCGTGCTGGCTCTGACCGCGATGGCGGCTCCGCGGGCGGCGGCCGAGACGTCGGAACGCGGCTTCCCGCTGGTGCAGGCGATCCAGCCCACGGTGCCCGAGACCGAGATCCAGAACTTCGACGTCGCGGCCGACCCACGCGGGCTGGTCTACGTGGCGAACCTGGGCGGCCTGCTGGTCTGGGACGGCGCCCGCTGGCTCGGCCTGCCGATCGGCATCGGGGAGACCGCCTTCTCCGTGCGCACCGACGAACGAGGGCGCGTGGCGGTGGGGGGGGTCGACGAGATCGGCCTGCTCGAGCCGGGCGCCAACGGCGCCCTGACGTACACGTCCCTGGTGCCGAAGCTGCCGCCGGACGCTCAGCCGCTGGGCCAGATCGGAGGGGTCGAGGCGACCGCGGAGGGCTTCGTCTTCTTGACCGACAGCCGTCTGCTCCATTGGGACGGCTCGACCCTCGCCACGGTGACCAGCTACTCTCCCGACCGCCCCTTCGAGGGGCTCTTCCGGGTGGACGACAGCGTGTACTTCTGGGGGGAGGCCGGCCTCTTCCGGCTGGTGGGCCGGCGGCTCGAGATGCTCCCCGGCGGGGAGGTCTTCCGCAACCGGCGCATCGACTTCCTGCAAGCTGCCGGCGGCGGCCTGCTGGTCTCGGTGCGGGGTGAGGGGCTCTTCCTCTTCGTCGATGGCGTGGCGAGCCCCTTCGCCCCCGAGGCCTCCCGCTGGGCGCGGGAGAAGCGGCTCTTCTGCGGCGCCCGCCTGCCGGATGGCCGCTGGGTGCTGGGCTCGATCCTCGGGGGCATCCTGCTGCTCTCGCCGAACGGCACCGTCGATCAAGTGATCGACACCTCCGTGGGCCTGCCGGACGACCTGGTCTATGCCGTGTCCCTCGACCACGAGGGCTCCCTGTGGCTGGCCTTGAACAACGGCCTCGCCAAGGTCGAGGTGAGCTCGCCGCTGTCGGTGATCGACCGCCGGGCCGGGCTCTCCGGCGCGGTCTACCAGGTGATGAGGCATCGCGGCACGCTCTGGGCGGCCGGGGCGGCTGGCCTCTTCGTCATGGAGCCGACTCGCCCTCCTGTCGCCTTCCGACAAGTGCCGGAAGTTCCGCCTTCGGCGTGGAGCCTGCTCTCGCTGGGCGAGGAACTGCTGATCGGCGCCCTCGATGGTGTTTACCTCCACACGGGGGGCCCGCCGCAGCGCATCGCGGGGACCGAGGACCAGACCGCCTTCCTCCTCCAGCGCTCGCGCCGGGACCCCGCCCGGGTCTGGGTGGGCACGGACGACGGCCTTTTCGCCCTCCGTCGCGAGCCGGACGGCTGGCGCTACGAGGGGGTCGTCCCCGGAGCACCGCGCGACCTGCGCACCCTCGAAGAGGGCGAGGGAGGGATGCTCTGGTGCGGCTCGCAGCTCGACGGCGTCGTGGGGCTCGAGTCACCGGTGCCCGGCGGGCCCGCGGCTCCCCGCCGAGTCGTCGGGGAGCCGGGTGCGGTCTACCTCTACCGCGTCGCAGACCGGATCGTCGCCGTGCGGGACGACAAGGTGATGCGCCTGGACGAGGAAGGGGCCACGCTGGTCGAGGACGAGGCCCTGGCTCCCCTCTCCGGACACGGCGATTACACCCTGATCGCCGAGGACGCCCACGGCGACCTCTGGCTGAACACCCGCCCCCCGGCCATCGCCCTCGCGCAGGGAAGGGGCTGGCGGCCGGAACTGCGCTCCCTCGACGGCCTGCCCCTGCGCTCCTTCGAGTCCGCCTACGCAGAGGCGGACGGCACCGTCTGGTTGGCCGGCGACAATGGGCTCTATCGCTGGACGGGCGAGCACGATGCCGAGACGACCGAGCTGCCCGCTCCCCTCGTCGCCCAGATCCGTGTCGGCGGCGACGCGATCTTCCACGGGCTGGCGCCCGGTGCGGCACCGGGCGCCGTGCGCCTGCCCGCGGACCTGCGGCGCCTGCGCATCGAGCTGGCACCGCGCTCGTTCCGGCCCGGCCTGCGCTTCCAGACCCGGCTGGATCCCGTGGATACCGACTGGAGCGCACCCACCAGCGAGCCCTTCGCCGAGCTGACCCGCCTGCCGCCGGGGGCCTACACCTTCCGCGCTCGCACGGTCAGCCCCCTGCCGGAGGTCAGCCCGGAGGCCGAGTGGAGCTTCAGCGTGCGGTCCCCCTGGTACCTGGCGCCGTGGGCCTTGGCCTTGTGGGCGGGCCTGGGGATCGTGGGGGTGCGGGGCTACAGCCGGCTGCGCCATCGCGCGCTGGCCCAGAGGGCCGAGCAGCTCGAGCGGCGCGTGGCCGAGCAAACCGAGGAGCTGCGCCGCACCCTCGGCGAGCTGGAGCGAGCCAACGCGCGGCTCCAGGAGCTTTCCCTGAAGGACGACTTGACCGGGGTGGCGAACCGTCGCCACCTTCAGCAGGTGCTCGACGAGGAGTGGAGCCGCTGCCGCCGGCACCGGCGACCGATCGCCTTCGTGCTGCTCGACCTCGACCTGTTCAAGCTGCTGAACGACACCAAGGGGCACCACGAGGGGGACCTCTCCCTGCGTGCCGTGGCCCTGTACCTGGCTCGGCACGTCCAACGCAGCGGCGACCTGGTGGCGCGCTACGGCGGCGAGGAGTTCTCGGTGCTTCTGCCCGACACCGAGCTCGCCGGAGCCCTGACCGTAGCCGAGGGCCTGCGACGGGGCATCGAGGATCTGGCCCTACCGCACGAGGCGACCGCCCTGGGCCGGGTGACGGCGAGCTTCGGGGTGGCGGCGATGGTGCCGCTGCCGGGGGTGGGGCCGGAGGTGCTGGTCCAGGCGGCGGACGCCGCTCTCTACCGGGCCAAGAACCAGGGCCGGAACCGGGTCTGCGCCGCGGGCGAGAAGGAGAGCCTGGCGCCCGAGCCGCCCGACACCGCCCCTCCCCCCGAGCCCCTGCCCTCCTGACCCCCAGCCGTCGCCGGGGCGGCGGTGTTATCTTCGGCGCCGCCCCAACCGCTGGCCCAAAACGGAGGTGCCCCCTTGCGTCGCGCCCCCCTGCCGCTCGCTCTCGCACTCCTCGCCCTCGGCGCCTGCGCCAGCCAGCGCATCGCCCCCACCGCCCTGGTCCCGGGTTTGCCCGAGGCCGACGAGGTGGCGCTGGGC
The DNA here is from genome assembly GCA_036274895.1 of Thermoanaerobaculia bacterium. GTDB lineage: Bacteria > Acidobacteriota > Thermoanaerobaculia > Multivoradales > SZUA-115 > CALMKX01. The sequence continues at coordinate 380,050 of DASUEU010000037.1, forward strand.
TGCCCCGCACCGCAAGACTGGCCGTACACCAACCTGGTCTTCGAGGGGGGCGGGGTCAAGGGCCTCGCCTACGGCGGCTCCCTCGAAGTGCTCGAACGGCAGCACGTCCTGCCCCGCATCGAGCGCGTGGCCGGCACCTCGGCGGGCTCGATCGCCGCCGCCCTGGTGGCCCTCGGTTACACCCCGACGGAGATCAAGTCCCTGCTGTTCTCGGTCGACTTCGCGAAGTTCAAGCAAGGTGGCGGTCTGGGCTCGGTGATCCGCCTGTTCCGCCGCTTCGGCTGGTACAAGGGGGATTACTTCCACGAGTGGATGCGGGCCCGGGTGAAGGAGAAGACCGGCAACCCGGACACCACCTTCCGCCAGCTCCACGCCGCGGGCAAGTTCCGCGACCTCTACGTGGTGTCCACGGACCTGTCGCGCAGCGAACCGCGGGTCTTCTCCCACGAACACGGGGAGAATGCCGACGTCCCGGTGGCCGATGCCGTGCGCATGTCGATGTCGATCCCCCTCTTCTTCGCGTCGGTGAGCTTCGAGAAGGACGTGTGGGTGGACGGCGGCGTGTTCTGGAACTACCCGCTCTCGCTCTTCGACACTTCGGGCGGCCCGAACGATGCCACTCTCGGCCTCCACCTCGACAACTGCCGGGACGACGACCCCGACCGGGCGATCGACAGCCTGCCCGTCTACTTCCGCTCCCTCTTCTCGGCCCTGCTCGACGTGCAGACCGAGGCCACCCGCGACCGGCCGGAGGACGTGGCCCGCACCGTGCGCATCGACAACCTGGGCATCGGCACCACCGACTTCGAGCTGACCGACGCCCAGAAGAAGGCCCTGATCCAGCAAGGCCACCTCGCCGTCTGCCGCTACCTGCGCACCGTGGCCGAAGGCAAGACGCCGACCTGGGGCGAATGCGGCGCCGGAACCGCGCGGCCGGTGTTGAGCGTGCCGCGGAGCTGAGTCTCTACCGTCGGTCAGGCGAAGACTGGAAGCTCGTTCCAGGTGCGACCTTCCAGCACGCGACCGGCCTTCTTCTTGTTCTTGCCGCCCCACTGCTTGAAGAAGAAGGCCACACCGGCCCGACCGCACTGTCGACGGATGTCGACGATCCAACCCTCTTCGACGGGGCGAGCCTGAGGGCCAGACTCACCACCAACGATCACCCAGTCGATCCGCTCTAGGTCCAGGCTTGGCAATGGCCCCAGCAGAGGTTCCAGAGAGAGGAACTTCACGCGGGCAGGCGTTCCACGCAGAGCGTCGATACGGTCGGTATGGGCCAGGCTTTCCACGCTGACGCCCATCCAGACATTGCCTGGCCATTCCAGGCTGGCAGCCAGCTCCGCCAATCGATCGGCCCTCTTGGTGAGAACCTGGAACCGGTGCCAGCTCGCGCTCTTCATTACCTCAAACACGCGCCGGATGTACTCTGGCGGGACCTCGTGATGGAACAGATCGCTCATCGAGTTGACAAAGATCGTCTGCGGCTTCTTCCACTGGAGGGGTAGCTCCAGCATCTGTGGTTGGAGCGTGAGCCGGAAGCCGTTCCGGTAGTTGGGCTGCCCCATCGCCTGGAGGCGCTCAGCCATCTTCTCCGCGTAACAGAACTTGCATCCCTGGCTCACCTTTGTACACCCGGTGACCGGATTCCAGGTGGCTTCGGTCCACTCGATAGCTGATTTCAGGGCCATGGTCTAGACACTGCGGAGGATGTGATTCGCGATCCTGAGCGCGATCTCTCGTGCCTGGATCTTGGGGCTGCTGACAGCGAAGCAAAAAAGGTACATCGGACAGTTGGCCGAATTGTACAGCACCCTTGGTTGAGGAGCCGCGGCCGGGAATACCGTTGCGAGACGCTCGGCGAAGTACCGACTGATCCTCTCGAGCCCGGCTTTGACCTTGGTTTCCTCTGAATCTCCAAAGAGGTTGGTCGAGACTCTCTCCTCGTACAGCTCCTGCTCCCACTGGTCGGTGCCGAGGAGGAGGGTCAAACGCCGACGCCACGCATCTGGCACCTTGCCTGAACGCGGCAGCAGTCTGTTGACGCCGATCCCAAGGGGAAACAGCAGCCACAGATCTATCGCTCCTGTCTTGGCGATTGCCTCGATAGTCTCCCACTCGACTTGCATGCCATACGGGTCGAGAAACAGCACAGCCCGGTGGTTCTTCCAGTTCCGATCGCAGAGATCCTGGATGACCGTGTTGGCATCACCCTGGATGATCTGAGTATCGGCCGCAAGGGCCGGGAACTCCTCCTTGAGCTTCCCCAGAGCAGCGCAGCGGCCGCTGTCTTTCTCGATAAAGATGTACCGGTCAAAGCGCGGCTCGACTCCGAGAGCCATCTTGGCCGACCCATCGAGGAGACCCTGAGACGTCTCATCGACGAGATCTGGAAACAACAGGCCGACTGTAGCGTCAGAGTCCTTGAGGGTTCGGTAGCCGGTCCCGGCGAAGGCGTCGATGTAGGCCGTCTTGAAGGGTTGGTTCTTCAAGGCTGTTGAATAGGCCACCAGATATCGCCTCAGGATCTCCAGCTTCTCCGCCGTCCAGTCTCCACCGAAACGATGGAGGGTGCTGGTTGCGCTCTGTTTGCGCCTCGCGACCATGGCGGAATGATGCACTCGCAGGGACCAGAAGTCCAGGGGTCCGCTAAACTGCTGGCCCGAAGGAGAATCACATGCCCCGCTTTCTCGCCACCGTTTCGACCTGCGTAGCCCTGCTGCACTGTCTCGCTCCCGTGCGCCCGGCGGCCGCCCAGAGCCCCCTCTCGACCGAGGCTTTCTATCTCGAGGACTTCAAGTCACGGCCGGCCCGCATCGCCGAGCTGATCGAGCTGCTCTCGATCCCCAACGTCGCCGCCGACACGGCCAACATCCGCAAGAACGCCGAGCACCTGCGCGGCCTCCTGGCCAAGCGGGGCTTCACCGCCGAGATCCTCGAGACCGACGGCAATCCCCTGGTGTGGGGGGAGCTGATCGTGCCCGGGGCCAAGCGCACCTTGCTGATCTACTGCCACTACGACGGGCAGCCGACCGATCCGAAACGCTGGGCTCAGGGCGACCCGTGGAAGCCGGTGCTGCTCGCCGGCAGGGTGGAGGACGACGCGCAGCCGGTGACCGACCTCGCCACCCGGCTGACCTTCGGCGACGAGTGGCGCCTCTACGCCCGCTCGGCCTCGGACGACAAGTCACCGATCCTCGGCCTGCTCGGGGCCATCGACGTGCTGAAGGCGGCCAAGGTGCCGCTGACGGCCAACCTGCGGGTGATCCTCGATGGTGAGGAGGAGGCCGGCTCGCCCAGCCTGGTACCGGCCATCACCCGCTACCGCGACAAGCTCGGGGCGGACCTGATGCTGATCCTCGACGGACCCCAGCACCCGACCAACAAGCCGACCCTGGTGTTCGGTGCCCGCGGCATCGTCACCGCCACTCTCACCGTCTTCGGCCCGAAGGTCGGCGTGCACAGCGGCAACTATGGCAATTGGGTGCCGAACCCGGCCCTGCGCCTGGCCAAGCTCCTGGCGGCGATGAAGGACGACGAGGGCCGGGTGCTCATCCCGGGCTTCTACGACGCGGTGCCGGCCCTGACCCCGGAGGAGCAGGCGATGCTCGAGGCGGTGCCGGACGACGCCGCCAAGCTGCTCGCGGCGTTCGGCATCGCCGGGCCGGAGCGCCCGGGGATGCGGCTGCAGGAGGCTTTCCTCGCCCCCACGCTCAACATCCGGGGCCTTGAGAGCGCCTTCGTCGGCGCCGGGGCACGCACCATCATCCCGGATCGGGCGGTCGCCGAGCTGGACATCCGCCTGATCGCCGAGACCAAGGCCGACGACCTGACGGCCAAGCTGCGCAAGTTCGTCGCCGATGCCGGCTATCACCTGGTCGACGGCGAGCCGGACGACGCCACCCGGGCGCAGCACGCGAAGATCGCCCGGCTGGAGGTCTCCCCGGCCTTCGCCGCCTTCCGCACCTCACCGTTCCACCCGGAGGCGAAGAAGCTGATCGCCGCCATCGAGGCGGGCTGGGAGGAGCCGCCGATCGTGCTGCGCACGGCCGGGGGGACGGTGCCGATCGCCCCCTTCATCGAGGCCCTGGGGTTGCCGGCCATCCTGGTGCCGACGGTGAACTTCGACAACCACCAGCACGAGGAGAACGAGAACCTGCGCCTGGGCAATTTCTTCGACGGGCTGTACGTGATCAGTACAGCGCTGACGCTGGAATAGAAAAAACGGGATGGATTCCCGCTTGCGCGGGAATGACGGAAGGGGAGCGTGGTCGGCCGAAGGGGGAGCGTCGTGGTTCGTCATCCCCGCGAAAGCGGGAATCCATCTTGGCCTGTTCTCATCTTCCTATCGCCCAGAGGTGGTGCTGGGTCTTGATCAGCATCAGCCCCTCGGAGATCGCCGGCGTGGTCATCAGAATCTCGCCCAGGGCGTTGGTGGCGAGCAGCTCGTACTTCGCTCCGGCGCGCACCACGAAGACGTCGCCGTCCTCGCCGGGCAGGTAGATCTTGCCGTCGGCCGCCACCGGCGAACCCGAAAAGCCGCTGCCCCGGTGCGGCAGGCGCTCCCGGTAGAGCTCGGCACCGGTGGCGAGCTCGTAGCAGTCCAGCACGCCGTCGTTCGACAGTACGTAGAGGTGGGGCCCATAGACCAGCGGCGTCGGCATGTAGGAGCCGCGGCCGGTCTTGCTCCACAGCACGGATTCGCTCGACGTCTTGCCTTCCGGCAGGGAGAGGTCGCCCCGGGAGCCGGCCTTGACCAGGTAGATCGGCCGGGTGGGCCGACGGCCGCTCGCCACCACGATGGTGCCCGGGGCGAAGACCGGCGTGGGCGCAGTGATGTTCGAGCTGGGCGCGAGCCCCCAAAGCTCCTTGCCGTCCGCGGGGTCGTAGGCGCGGATCCTGTTCGGGGCGTTGGTCACCAGCTCGGCGCCGGTCGGGCCTTCGTAGACGTTGGGTGTGGCCCACGAGGGCATCTCGTCGCGCGCCACCTGCCAGAGGGTCTTGCCGGTGGCGGCGTCGAGGGCGGCCAGGAAGTCCTCTCTCGAGGTGTCCACCTGGACGAAGACCTTGCCCTGCCAGAGCAGCGGCGAGCTGGCCATGCCCCACTCGTAGCCGGGCACGTTGTAGGCGGAGGTCTCGATGATGCCCAGATCCCGCTGCCAGAGGGGCTTGCCGTCGAGATCGAAGGCGTAGAGCCCGTCCGAGCCGAAGGAGACCACCACCCGCTCGCCGTCGGTCGCCGGGGTGGCGTTGGCGTAGGTCGATTTGATGTGGCGACCGGACTTGGGCGCACCCTCGAAGGCCACCCGCTCCCACAGCACCTTGCCGGTCTTCTTGTCCAGGCAGTAGAGCTTGAACTGGTGGGGCACGGTGCGGTCCGCGGCGGTGTGGCCGGTGCCGTAGAGGCCGGGCACGAACTCGCCGTCGCTCCGGGCGGAGACCGCCGTCGAGACGAAGACCCGGTCGCCCCACACCACCGGGCTCGAGTGGGCGAGGCCGGGGATCGGGGTCTTCCACCGGATCCCCACCATGCCCTCGGCCTTCCAGGCGTCGGGGAGGTTTTGCCCGTCGGCGACGCCGGAGGCTGCCGGTCCGCGGAACATGGGCCAGTGGGGAGAGGGAGCGCTCGAGGCGCGGACGGCGAGCAGGGTGAGGGCGAGGACGGGCAGGGAGATGAGGGTCTTCATGGCCGGGCCTCCGACGGTCATCAGATTCGCTCCGCTGGGTGCGGTTGCATACTAGGCCGAACCAGCCCCTCCGTGTCGATGTCCCGGCAACGGCGCGCAGCGCGTACTCGTTCGGAGGAGGAGAGCCCTGATGAGTCAGCCCCCGTTGCGCCTGATCTCCCTCGTGGCCTTGACCGCGGCCCTGCTGGCGAGCAGCGCCTGTGGCAAGGTCGCTGAGGTTGCCCAGAGAGCCCAGGAAGCCAAGAGAGCCGCCCAGCCGGCCAAGCCCAAGGCACCGCCGGTGAACTACTTCGAAGGCGACCACGCGGCCAAGGCCGTGGCCCAGCTGGCCGAGAAGCTGGGCGCACCGATCAAGGCCCTGGAGATCTCGGTCTATACGGATTCCGTCCGCCTCCAGGTCCAGGACCCCAACAAGCTCGACAACGTCGACGAGTACCGGGTGCGCAACGGCGTCGTGGGCGACCCCATACCGGTCCGGCTGTTCGGGGGGGGCAACCTGGAGGAGAACCTCTACCAGGCGTCGGACGTCCGTTTCGACTTGATCCCGCAGCTGATCACGAGAGCCGGCGAGGAGATCGATCTCGAAGGCGAAGAGATCACCCACGTCATCGTCAAGCGCCGTCTTCCGTTCAGCCGAGGGGTGCGGATCCGGGTCTTCGTCGACGGCACGCGCAAGAGCGGCAGCCTGGACGCCGACTCCGACGGCAAGGTGATCGAGATCGACCGCGGATGACCCGAGCGTCAGGCTGGCACGGCTTGGGCGACGCAGGCGGGGCTCAGAGCGGCCAGCTCGGCCTCGAACCACGGCGCCGGGGGCGTCCCCGTGACGCTCTCGGTCCGGGCCAGGGCGGCGCGGGCGGCGGCCAGGTTGTTGCGCACCTCCAGGCGATCCCACCGGCCATGGAACCAGGCGCAGGAGGCGAACATCCGGTGGCGTAGCCACTGGCCCTCGATCAGGTGGCGCAGCCGGGTGAGCTGCTTGGGGGTGAGCCGGCGAGGTGCCAGCTCCGCTGCCAGTCGAGACAGGGGCCGGACTCCCAGGACGACCTCCACCGAGCGCTCGAGCACCACCTCCGGCGCGTCGAACCAGGCCGCAGCCTCGCGCTGCCAGACCTCGTCGAGGGCGGCGGCGACCCGGACCAGCAGAGCCCGCAGGGGAGCCTTCCAGCCGGACTCCTGGCTGCAGGGGCAGTCCCCCGCCCACCGGAGGACGCCGTGGTGACAGCTCCAGGACGTGGGCTCCCTCAGGCTGATCGTCCGCTGAGGGGGGTGCTGGTCGAGGTAGCTCTCGAGGGTGGTCACGGCGAAGGCGGCGTCGGGCGCCGCATGGCGCAGCAGGTGGCGCAGAAAGTACTCCCGGTGCCGCTGGTGGTGACCGTAGAGCTCACCGTCGGTGGCGAGCAGGACGAGACCGCGCCGGCCGTGACGCCGCTCCGAGTAGCGGCGCAGCGGGGCCAGCAGGTGGGCTGCGAAGGCGTCGGCGTTGATGCTGGCCCCGGGATCGAAGGACAGCCGACCCGACAGGGCTCCGTGGTAGAAGCAGGCGGCGATCCGCCGCCCCCCCGGCAGCTCCACCCAGTAGGGCTCGAAGGGGTCGAGATGCTCGACGGCCGCCTGCCAGGGGGCGAGGATCGTGAATTCGAAGCCCTGCTCGGCGGCGACCCGCAGAGTCTCGGTGTCCGCGGCCGTCTCGGGCAGCCAGAGCCCCCGAGGGCGGCGACCGAAGCGGTGCTCGAAATCGGCTCGGCCCCAGGCCATCTGGAGCTCCTTCTCCCGCCGGGTGGCGAGGGGCAGGATGGTGTGGTGATAGCTCTGCGCCAGCCCTCCCCCCGAGGCGGCGATGCGCTGCCAGGTGCGCGGTGCGTGGCGGGCCAGCCAGGAAACCAGGGTCGGCCCGATGTCGAAGGACATGCGGTCGAAGTTGCCGAGTGCCGCATTCGGCAGGTAGCACTCGGCGGTGATCTTCTCGTTGAAGCTGGCGTAGGGATCCGCCCCCTCCTCGGGGGGGATCTCGCCGGTGGTCGGCTCTTCGCGGGGCGGCTGGTAGAAGTGACCGTGGACGACGAGGCAGGTCACTGGGCGTGGATCCTCACCTTCCGTCCCACCAGGGCGAGCAGCTCGCGCAGCTGATCATAGTCAGGGTGGCGCAGCCGCACCCAGGCGTTGGCCATGTAGCCGGCCTCGACCGGCTGGGTGCTCGAGCCCAGGGGGGGGAAGTGGTAGTCGATGACCTGGTCGCCCAGGGCCTGCACCATCTCGTCGACCCCTTCGTAGGCGACGATCCGCCCGTCGCGGTCCGGCCGCAGGTTGACCAGGCCGGCGGAGAAGCGCTGGCTCGGTCGCTGGGTGGGCCGGCCGAGCACCAGGGCCGCCGCCCACTCGCGGTAGACGTCCATCTCGTTGCTGGCGCAGTAGAGGTCCCAGGCGCCGACTCCCGGGGGACGGCAGCCGATCTCGGAGAACTTGAGCCCCTTGGGGCCGAAGAACCACTCCATGTGGGTGGCCGAGGTGTCGAGCCCGAGGGCCTCGATGACCCGGCGGCCGAGGAGCTTGACCTCGTCGTAGCCGGAGGAGTGGAGCCGGTTGGTGGCGATGAAGACGGGGGAGACGTCCCGGTGGCGCATGGCCTCGAGGACGTTCGGGTAGTAGTGGGTGATGAACTCGTGGGCCACCCGGCCGCCGATGGTGATGGTGTCGAAGAAGCCCTCGTGCCCCTCGATGAACTCCTCGATGGCCACCGACTTGCCGGCCCCCACCCCGGCCTCCTGGAGCGCGGTGGTCAGCTCGGCGTCGGACTCCACCCGAGAGGTCCCGGAGGCGCCGGCCGCGTCGCGCGGCTTGACGATCAGGGGATAGCCCGTCTCGTTGGCGAAGGCGAGCCCCTCTTCGAGGCTGTCCGCGCCCGTCGAGCGGGCGCAGGGGATGGCGTGGCGGCGCAGGAACTCCTTCATCGCCGGCTTGTCCCGGCAGAGGAAGGTGGTGGCGACCGAGGTGCCCGGGATGCCGCAGGCCTCCCGCACCCGGGCGACGTTCATCACGTGCGCTTCGACGGTCGCCTCCAGGCGGTCCACCCAGCCGCGGCGCTGGAGACGCCGGACCGCCTCGATCATCGACTCCTCGTGGACCACCGATCGAACCTGCTCGAAGTCCGACAAGACCCCCTTCAAATCGCCCAGGGCGTCCGCGGGGTACTCCGAGATGGCGCTCACCTTCGCGCCTACTTCGGATAGTGCTTTGAGGAACTTACGCTGATTTGACGGGAACGCCGGCTCGACGAAGATGACGTGCATGGCAGCTTCCGTGAAGGAGGTTTCGCCCCCGGAGGGCGGCGCGGGGATAATACACCGCCGATGGCACGCACGATCGTCCTCCTGGGGCCCCAGCGGCTCCATCCCATCCTGGTCACCGCCTTCGACGAGCTGGGCCTCGAAGGGCCCATCGCGACCGTCACGGCGGGGTGGCAGGAGCGTGAGGCAGAGGTCGAGGAGATGCGCGAGCACCTGGGGCGTCCGGTGGTCAACCTGCGCCTCTATGCCCGGGCCGAGCAGCTCTTCGGCGATGATCCGAAGCTCGCTCAGCTCTACCACCAGCGCCAGGAGCGGCTGAGGGACCTCCAGGAGCTGTACCGCCTGCGCCTGGCCGACGCCCTGCGCACCGCCCGTGAGCTGGCTCGCAAGCAGGGGGTGGAGCCCTCCTTGATCGAGCCTGAGCGCCAGGCGGCCATCGACGCGGTGCGCCAGCTCGACGCCCACCACCTCGAGCGAATCCGGGGAATCCACGAGGACTTCGATGCGGCGGCCAGACCCTTCGACCGCCCGGCGCTGCTGCGCTTGCGCACGGCGATGGCCAAGGAGCTGGCGGGCACCACCGCGCTCGCCATCGCCGGCGGACACGTGGCGGTGCTGCTGAACCGCCTGCGGCTCTTCGGGGTGCTCGACCTCGCGCCCCGCCACCCCGTCTTCGCCTGGTCGGCAGGGGCGATGGCCCTCGGGCCGCGGGTCGTGCTCTTCCACGACAATCCACCCCAGGGACCCGGCGACGCCGAGGTGCTCGAGCGCGGCCTCGGCCTCTTCGACGACGTCCTGGCCCTACCCCACGCCAGCAAGCGCCTGGCCCTGGAGGATCCGGTTCTGGTGGCCCTCTTCGCCCGCCGCTTCGCGCCCTTGACGGCGGTGGCCTTCGACCCCAAGACTCGGCTGGTGCGACGTGCCGGCGGCAACTGGAAGCCCCTGCCCGAGACCCGACGCCTGAGCGAGGACGGCGCGGTGGTGGCGATCACGGAACGCTGATGCTCGCCATCCACGAGCTCGAAAGCCGCAAGAAGCGGCTGACCAAGAAGGCGATCGAGGAGTTCCTCGAGGCGCGCCGCTTTCCCCTGGTGGAAGGGCCGTCCGTCACCTTCGTCTACCACGGCGCGGCGGACAACGTCCTGCTCCAGCATTTCATCTACGGCCTGCCGACCTCGAGGCCGTTCAAGCGCATTGCCGGCTCGGACCTGTGGTACCTGGTGCTCGAGGTCCCGCCCGAGTCCCGCTTCGAGTACAAGTTCGACATCGTCCACGGCAGCGCCCACCAGTGGATCCGAGATCCACTCAACCCCCTGACCGCGCGCGACCCCTTCGGCGCCAACTCGGTCGCCACGACCGGCAGCTATGAGCGGCCGGATTGGAGCTTTTTCGATCCCGAGGCGCGGCCCGGCTCCTACGAGGATCACCACCTGCGCAGCAAGGTGCTCGGCCGGCGCCAGGGCGTGAAGGTCTACCTGCCGGCCCGCTTCCGCCACACCCGCCGCTATCCCCTGCTGGTCGTCCACGACGGTGAGGACTACCTCAACTACGCCAGTCTCGGCACCGTGCTCGACAACCTGATCCACCGAATGGAGGTGGCTCCGATGGTGGTGGCGTTGATCAGCTCGCCACGGCGCCTGGCCGAGTACGCGGCGGATCCGGCGCATGGCCGCTTCGTGGTCGAGGAGTTGCTGCCGTTCCTCGAGAAGGAGTACCCCCTGGACGCCCGCCCGGAGGCCCGCGGCCTGATGGGGGCGAGCTTCGGCGGTGTAGCCTCCCTGTCGACGGCCTGGCGTCACCCGGGCGTCTTCGGCCGGCTGCTCTTGCAGTCCGGCTCCTTCGCCTTCACCGACATCGGCCATCACAAGCGGGGGCCGGCCTTCGATCCGGTGGTGGCCTGGGTGAACGAGTTCCGGGACCGCCCCGGACGGCCGGCCCAGAAGGTCTTCGTCTCCTGCGGCACCTACGAGTCCCTGATCTACGAGAACCGCTCTCTGGTGCCCCTGCTCCAGGCCACCGGCATGGAGGTACGCTACGCCGAGGCCCGCGACGGTCACAACTGGGAGAACTGGCGGGACCGGCTGCGCCAGGCGCTGACCTGGCTCTTCCCCGGACCTCTTTGGATGATCTATGAGTAGGAACGGCACTGCCACGCGTTCCTACGAGAAAGGACGCTAGGACCATGGCGAACGTCACGAAGTGGATCGGCCTGTCGCTGGGTGCGGACCTCTGCTGGCCCCTCTGCTACGAAGAGATCATGAAGCGCCTGAAGCTCAAGATCCCGATCGGCGGCGACACCCTGGACTTCGCCGTCGAGCGGGTCACCATCGAGCCCTTCGACCTGCGCCAGTCGGTCAAGTACAGCCTGGTGGTGGACCGCGTCACCCACTGGTACCACACCAGCCGCGAGTGGATCAAAAAAGGGGTCATCATGAATGACCTCTACGTCCTCAACAACCCCTGGGCGATCCAGTCGATGGAGAAGCACTCCACCTACTGCGCCATGATGCGATTGGGCTTGCCGGTCCCGGACACCTGGATGCTGCCGCCCAAGGAGTACGAGCCGACCGACGACCTGCAGGTGACGCTCGAGCGCTACGCCAAGCTCTTCAGTCTGCGGGAGATCGGCGAGAAGGTCGGCTACCCGCTGTTCATGAAGCCTTACGACGGCGGAGCCTGGAAGGGCGTCTCCCGCATCGAGGACGCCGATGCTCTGCGTGATGCCTACGAGGGCAGCGGCAAGAACGTGATGCACCTGCAGAAGGCCGTGGCGAACTTCGACCTCTTCGTGCGAGCCATCGGTCTCGGACCGCAGGTGCGTTGCATCCGCTACAACCCCTCGGCGCCGCTGCACGCTCGCTACGAGGTGGGCTTCAACTTCCTCAGCGGGGAGGAGGCCCAGCTGCTGTCGGATTACACCTTGACCATCAACAGCTTCTTCGGCTGGGACTTCAACTCCTGCGAGTCCCTGCGCCAGGACGGCGTGTTCTACCCCATCGACTTCGCCAACGCCTGCCCGGACTCGCAGGTGACCTCGTTGCATTACCACTTCCCGTGGCTGGTCAAGGCCCAGCTGCGCTGGAGCATTTTCTGTGCTGCAACGGGCCGCAAGATGAGGAAGACTCTCGACTGGGAGCCCTACTACGCGATCGCCGATCGGTCGGACCTGTCGTTCCGGGAAAAGCTTTCCGGCTACGCGAGAATCGCCGCCGAGCGCTTCGAGTCGGATCGTTTCGAGGATTTCTGTGCCCAGCACCTGGCCCACCTGGACGAGGTGGCGTGGGAGTTCTTCGGCACCGACAAGGCCAAGGATGCGGTGCGCAGCAAGGTGGCGGCCCTCTTCCCTCCCCATGAGATCGACGAGTTCACGGAGCATTTCTGGGGGCTCATCCAGTTCTGGCGCAAGACCGAGGCGGATCGGCTGCGCGAGTAGGAGACCGGCATGACGCGTCGTTGCGCGATCGTCGTCAGTTTCGCTGCCTGCTTCGCTCTGCCGGCACTGGGGCAAGGTCCAGATCCCTCGGCCCTGCTCGCCGAGATCGACGCAACGACGCTCTCCGGCGCGCCGCGGGTGGTCACCCGGTTGAGCCTGGCGGCCGGACCGCTCACCTTGAAGCTCGAGAAGGGAACGATCTTCCCGGCCTCGACGGTGGCCGGGCGCACCGCCGAGTTCGTCTTCCTCGGCCAGGGGCGGGTGGTGATGGAGCCACCGGACGCCATCGAGGCTGGACAACTCGACCACTTCACCGGCAAGAAGGGGCTCGATCGACCGATTGTGAGCGCGGTCTTCGCCATCGCCCTCGACGCCGCGGCGGATGCCATCGCGAAGCGACCTGTCGCCTCCCCCTCGAGCGAGGAAGCCGCCAAGGCCGGTGAGCTCTACGGGGAGTGGAAGAAGGGCACCGAGCGGCGCCTCCTCGACGTCGACCTGGGCTTGCTGCGCGACGGCCTCGGCGACCCCGTGTTCCAGGGCTTCTTCGCCGGTCTCTTCGTCGATGCCGAGGGCGAGAAGCTGCTCTACTACCTGGACCCGGAGGATCAGGAACAGGTCAAGCTGGGCAAGTTCGTGCGCCCGGAACTGACCAAGAAGGAGGAGAAGCGGGCCGAGCGGCTGATCCACCGCGAGCAGCGCAAGGGCCGCCTCATCGGCCTCACGCTCGACGACCTCGGGCAGTGGGATACCTGGGTGTCGAGCTCTCTCGCGCGGGCCTCCGGCGAGCGGGCTCCCGGCTACTCCCGCTTGGAGCCACTGCGCTACGTACTCGACCTCAGCCTCTCGGGGCGAGAGCTCGAGGCTTCGGGCCGCGCTCGCATCGAGCTCGAGGCGGTGGCGGCCAACGCACGATTCCTCGGCCTGAAGATGCACTCGGATCTGGTGGCCAGTGCGGTCACCGACGGGGACGGCAAGCCCCTCTTCTTTCGCCAGCGGCTGGGGCGGATCTTCGTGGCGCTGGACCGAGCCCTTGCCGCCTCCGAGACGACCACCATCGAAGTGGCCTACTCCGGACGCCTCTTCGAGAAGGTGGAGATCGGCGACTTCGCTCTGGCCGACAGTTTCGACTGGTATCCCCATACGGGCACCGTCGATCGGGCCCGCTACGAGGTGACCCTGCACTGGCCGGATCGGCTGGAGCTCGCCGCGGGTGGCAAGCTGATCGGGAGCGGCAAGGAGGGGGGGCAGCGCTGGGAGCGGCGCTCGATCGAGCACGCGGCGGCGGGCTTCGGCTTCGAGGTCGGGCGCTTCACCTGGGAGACCCGCCAGGTCGGCCACGTCAAGGTGCGGGTGGCTCTGTCACCGATCGCCTACGCCGAGCAGAAGCGATACCGCGATTATCTCCTCGACGCCTGTGAGCAGGCCCTGCCCTTTTTCGAGGAAACCTTTGGGCCTTACCCCTTCGACGAGCTGACCCTGGCCACCACGGCGCGCCTGTACTCGCAGTCTCTACCTGGCTTCTTGAGCTTGTCGCGGGAGATGGTCTCCGAGACCACCGGGCTGTGGGGCTTGCTCGTCGGCTACGAGGACCCGCGGACGGTGATCGCCCACGAGCTGGCTCATCAGTGGTGGGGGCACGCGGTGGGCTGGGAGAGCTACCGCGATCAGTGGCTCTCCGAAGCGATGGCCAACTATGCGGCGGTGCTGTTCGCTCGAGAGAAGCTCAACAACACGCTGCGCTTCGGCGTTGGACCGACCAGCGGCTGGCAGAGCGACCTCTCCTGGCCCACGCCGTCCGGCAAGCCGGTGGAGTGGGTGGGGCCCCTGGTGCTGGGTGCGCGCCTGGACTCCAGCGAGGCCGGCGGGGTCTACACCCCGGTGGTCTACAAGAAGGGAGCCGTGGTGCTCGACACGCTGGCCCGCCAGCTCGGCGAGGACACCTTCCGCAAGGCGCTCAGGGAAGTGGTGCGGGTGGTGGATCACCGGCCGGTGTCGACGCCGGCATTCTTCGACCTGCTCGAGCGCTTGACCGGGCAAGAGCTCGACCTTTTCGTCCGCCAGTTCGTCACCGGCGTGGGCATGCCCGAGGTCCACTACGACTATCGCTTCGAGAGAGCCGAGGACGGCCAGTGGCACGTTCGCGGCCAAGCGCAGCAGCTGATGCCGTTCGACGTCCGCTTCCAGGTGGTGGAAAGGGCGAACGGTGGGCTCGACGTCGCCCGCGTGCGTGAGCTGGTGCGGGAGGAGCCGGCGTTCGAGCTCTACGCTCCCTTCGAGATCGCCGTCTTCGATTCGGATGCGGAGAAGTCGGGCAAGAAGAAGCGCGAGAAGCTCGACCCGAAGGAAGTCGGCAACACCCGGATCCTGGGCCGTGTTCGGCTCGTGGGCCCGCTCACGGAGTTCGACATCGGCGTCGCCGACGAGCCCAAAGAGTTTTGGCTGGATGGGCGGCGCCAGGTGTTCGGCCGGTTCTTCAACCAGAAGCGCACTCCCAAGCGTGCTCTGGTCAACCGCGCCGGCGACTTGGTCTTCGCGGACGCCCCGGAGGCGGAGGAGATCTGCCGGCAGGCGCTGGCTGCCAAGCCCTTCGACGGTCCGATCTACGAGGACACGGCGAACGAGAAGGAGCTCGCCGAGGAGGCTCGGGTGGCCGATGCCCGGCTCCACCTGCTGTTGGCCCGCCTGGCGCTCGACGGGGAGCGGCTCGATGCCGCTGAAGCCGAGCTCGCGGCAGCCGCCCGGCTGATCGACAAGGCCAATGCAGACTGGCTCGAGGATTCGCTCCTGGTCGCCCGGGCGCGCCTGGCCTGGAAGCGTAACCAACCAGAGCAGACCTTCACACTGCTCGCCGCTGCGGTGCTGGAGAAGGAGACCCTCGACAGCGCGGAGGGCTTGCTCCTGCTCGCACTCGCTGCCCACTACACGGGCAGGAAGTCCGAGTTGGAACGGACGCTCGAGAAAGCGAAGGACGGGGACGCTGATTTCTCGGTGCTCGAGGCCAAGCGTGCGGCTGCCGAGAAGGCTCAGCTGGGTGGCTCACCCTGAGCAAGACGCCGGACCCGGTGCTCGAGCATCTCCATCATCCAGATTTCCGGCTTGGCCACTTCGCTCCAGCGGAAGAGCAAGAGGGTAACCGTCTCTTCGAGGAGGCGGGCGGCCTCGTTGGGGTCGACCGCATTCTCCTCGAAGAGACGGATGATGCGTGGCTCGAGCCGACGCACCAGGGCTTCGATCTTCCGCCAGCGAACGGTTCCACCCCCACGCCCCATGGCGTCATTATCCTCGGCTATTGAGGAAAAGCGGAAGCCCCCAAGCTCTCTCGGTACCGCTGATTCGCTCTAGAGCCGCCCGCTGATCAGGGCTCGATAGAGATCCACGTAGCGCTGGATCTGGGTCTGCCACGAGAAGTCACGCGCCATCCCGTTCCGGATCACCTTGCCGAAGGCCCCAGGATCGGCGTAGGTGTCCAGGGCACGGTGCAGGGCCCACTCCAGGCCCTCGGGCGTGAAATGCTCGAACACGAAGCCCGTACCCTGGCCCGTTGCGGGATCGAAGGGATCGACGGTGTCAGCCAAGCCCCCCGTCTCGCGGACGACTGGCGGGGTACCGTAGCGCTGGCTGTACATCTGGTTGAGGCCGCAGGGCTCGTAGAGCGAGGGCATGAGGAAGAGATCGGAGCCGGCTTCGACGAGATGCGCGAGCTTCTCGTTATAGCCGTAGTAGAAGCCCACTCGACCCGGAAACCGGACCTGCATTCCTTCGAAGAAGTGACGGTATCTGTCCTCGCCGGTACCCAGCACGACCAGCCTGAGGTCGCGTTGGGACATCAGCCGCGGTAGGACGTCGAAGCACAGGTCGAAGCCTTTCTGGGCGGTGAGCCTGGAGACGATGCCCAGGAGCGGCCCGTCGCCCTCCGAGGCCAGGCCCATACCCTCGAGCAGATAACGCTTGTCGAGCTTCTTGCCGGTCAGATCGTCGACGGTGTAGGTGTAGGGCAGGAGGGCGTCCGTGGAGGGATCCCAGACGTCTACGTCGATGCCGTTGACGATGCCGAAGAGATGGTCGGCGCGTGCGCGCAGGATCGCCTGGAGCCCCATACCATAGCGATCGGTCTGCAGCTCGTTCGCGTGCGTCTTGCTCACCGTCGACAGCGCCGTGGCATAGAGGATGCCGGTCTTGAGGAAGTTCAGCCGGCCCTGCGCGAGATCCTCCTGGTGGAGAAAGGACGTCGCTTCTCCCAGGCCCAGGTCTCCGAGCAGGCTCGAACGGAAGATGCCTTGGTAGCCGATGTTGTGCAGGGTCAGGAGGGTCCGCGTGCGAGCGAAGAGCTGGTCCCAGCCGTAGATCGTGCGCAGGTAGAGGGGGAGAAGCGCGGTGTGCCAATCGTTGGCGTGGCAGACATCCGGGGCCCAGCCCATACGCTGGCAGCACTCGAGCGCTGCTCGCGAGAGGAAGGCGAAGCGCACGGCCTCATCGGCATCCTCGGTGTAAATGCCGGGCCGGTCGAAGAGCACCGGACAGTGAAGGAAGTAGAGGGGCAGGCCGGTGCCGGGCAAGGGTGCCGTGTAGACGGTGAACGAGTAGGTGCGGCTGCCCATGCGGACCGGCACGTCGCGCAGGAAGGCGACGGGCACGAAGGGGATGCTCTGGCGATCGATCTTCGAGTAGAGCGGCACGAAGGCCCGCACGTCGTGCCCGGCGAGGTGGAGATAGCGGGCCACCGAGGCAACGACGTCGCCCAGCCCGCCGGTCTTGGCGAACGGGGTGAGCTCGGAAGAGACCAGGCAGATCGAGAGGGGGGAGCCCATGATGTGATCAAACCTCCGTGCCGTCGGGGATGATCGAGCCGGCGGGAACGACGATGATGCCGTCCCGGATCGCCCAGGGATCACCGTCCACATCGCGAGCGCCAGCGGAGTTGACGAGCCTGACGCGGTTACCGATGCGAACATCGCGGTCCAGGATGGCATTCTCGATCACGCAATCGTGGCCGATACCGAGGGGCACTGCCGGCGCGTGCTCCTCGGGCTCGAAGAAGTTCGCACCCATCACCACGCTGTGGCGGATCTCCGTTCCGGAGCGGATCACCGATCGGACGCCGACGATCGACCAACTGATGCCGGCGCCCGTAATGATGCTGCCGTCGCAGATCACCGCGTGCTGGACGTGGCATTGGTTGATCTTGACTCCGGGCAGGAAGCGGGGATGGGTGAAGATCGGTTTGTCCGGACTGTAGAGGTTGAGCGGAGGTACGGGGAGGGCTAGCTCGAGGTTGGCCTGGTGGAAGCTACCGATCGTCCCGATGTCTCGCCAGTAGCCGCCGTAGGCAAAGGCATAGACCCTGTACCCGTGGATCCCCTTGGGGATGACCTCCTTGCCGAAGTCGTGGTCATCCGTGCCCTCGAGCACCTCACGCAAGACTTCCGGACGGAAGGTATAGATGCCCATGCTGGCGAGGAACGGTCCATCTGCCGGGTCGAAGCCGAGGCGTCGCAGGGTGGCCTCGTCCGCCGCGAGGCGATCGAGGACGGAGTCGTCGCTGGGCTTCTCGACGAACTCGACGATGCGGCCCTGGTGGTTGACGCGCATGATCCCCAGTCCCCTCGCCTGATCGCGCGCTACGGCCTTGACGGCTACGCTCAGATCGGCCCGGTGCCGGCGGTGCTCGAGGACGAAAGAGCGCAGGTCCATCAGGTAGAGCTGATCGCCAGAGAGGATCAGGATCTCGGCCGGGCGCTGGTGGAGAAGTCGCTCGAGGTTCTGGCGAACCGCGTCCGCGGTTCCCTGGTACCAGTCCCGGTTCTCCAGACTCTGGGTGGCCGCCAGGATGTTGACGAAACCGCGAGAGAACGAGTCGAAACGGTAGGTCTGCGAGATGTGCTGATGAAGGCTCGCGCTGTTGAACTGGGTCAGGACGAAGATACGCCGGACATCCGCGTGGAGGCTGTTCGAGATCGGAACGTCGATCAGCCGGAACTTACCCCCGACCGGCACGGCTGGCTTGGCGCGGTTCTTGGTCAGGGGCCACAGGCGTGAGCCCTGCCCGCCTCCCAGGATCGCGGTCACCACGCTCTTCATCGGTTCCTCCCTCGGAGGCGAGTGCCCGCCGGCGGAGACTGGCCGGCTCTCTTGAGGATCGCGGAGAGGATCTTATCCTCTGGCGGCTCAGGACCGTCCGCGCAGACGCCGTTTGGCGGGCTTTCCCGCCGCCCTCTTGGCGGCCAGCAGCTCCACCGCCAGCTCGGCCGTCAGCTCATCCGGCGAGTTGCCCTTCGGGAGGGAGGCGTTGACCTTGCCATCGGTCACGTAGGGACCGTAGCGGCCCGCCAGGAGGCGGACCATGCCGGCAGCGCCGGGAAGCTGGCCCAGCTCCTTGAGAACGGTGGGCTCGGCAGCCGCACGACGGGCACGGCCACCACCCTTCGGTTGAGCCAGCCGCACGAGGGCGGCGTCGAGCCCGATCTCGCAGGCATCCTGCCAGGAGCTGAGGTTGCGGAACTCCTCGCCGTGCTTCAGATAAGGCCCGAATCGCCCCAACCCAGCGGAGATCTCCTCGCCCGTGTCCGGGTGGCGACCTACGATTCGAGGGAGGGAAACCAGCCGGTGGGCCACTTCCGCCGTGACCGCCTCCGGGGCAAGATCTTTGGGCAGGGAGACCCGCTTCGGCTTGCCCTCTTCGCCATCCGCCAAGCCCAATTCGAGATAGGGCCCGAAGCGGCCGACTTGGACGGTGATGGATCGGCCGGTTGCCGGATCGATCGCGATCGGTGTGGCGGCGTTGGCCTTGCCGTCGAGCAGCGCCAGGGCACGCTCTGTGGTGAGCTCGTCAGGTGGCGTTTGGTCGGGCAATGTCACGGTGTTGCCCTTTCCACCCTCCCCACGGACCAGATACGGCCCGAAGCGGCCGATCTTCACCAGGAGCTTCTCGCCAGTCCTGGGGTCGTCGCCGACCGGCACCGCCGGGAAGCCGAGCTTCAGGTTCTCGAGCCGCTGGAGCAGTCCCGTTTCCGTGCCGCCGTGGTAGAAGTCCCGGAGGAGGGCGATCCACTCCCGCTCACCGGCGGCCACCTCGTCGAGCTCGTCCTCCATCCGGGCCGTGAACTGGGTGTCGACCAAGTCTCCGAAGTGCTCTTCCAGGAGTTGGGTGACACAGAAGGCCGTGAAGGTGGGGATCAGCTCGTTACCCCGCTTCCAGACGTAGCCGCGATCCTGGATCGTGCCGATGATGGTGGCATACGTCGAGGGCCGGCCGATCCCTTCCTCCTCCAGGCGTTTGACCAGGCTGGCCTCGGTGTAGCGCATGGGGGGACGGGTCTCGTGGCCCTCGGCCTCCACACTCCGGGCGTCGAGCCGCTGTCTCTCCTCGAGGGGGGGCAGAATGGTCTCCTGGTCGCCCAGCTCAGCCTCGGGATCGTCACTCCCCTCGACATAGGCCCGCAGAAAGCCGGGGAACGTGATCCGCCGACCGCTCGCAGCAAATGTCAGGGCAGAGGTGCGCCCATCCGGTCCCTTCGCGGGGACCGAGACCTCAACTGCCGTGCGCTCGA
>DASUEU010000038.1:0-246271 GCA_036274895.1 Thermoanaerobaculia bacterium
CACCTCGCTCCCTTCCAGCCCCGGCGTCACCAGCACCACCGCCGGCCGGGCGTCCTCGATCATCCCCGCCAGCCGTTCCCGCGGCAGGTCCGGATCGAGCGGCACGTAGGCGCCGCCGGCCTTGCCCACCGCCACCAGGGCGAGCACCAGCTCGAGCGAGCGCTCGGCGAAGACCCCCACGTTCACCCCGGGGCCCACCCCCCGCGCCACCAGCTCCGCGGCCAGCCCGGCGGCCTGCTCGTCCAGCCAGGCGAAGCTCCAGGCTGCCTCCTCGAAGACCAGGGCCACGGCCTCCGGCGTGCGCGCCACCTGCCTCTCGATCAGAACCGGCAGGGGCGCCGCTTCGGGGAACGGGCGGGCGGTGTCGTTCCAGGCCGCGAGCTGCCCCCGCTCCGCCACCGTCAGCAGGTCCAGCCGGGCCAGGGGCGCTTCCGGATGCTCGCCCGCCCAGGCCAGGACCGCAGCCAGGTGGCCGGCGAGGCGCTCCATGGTGGCCGGGTCGAAGAGGTCGCGGCGGTACTCCAGCTCGCCACTCAAGCCCCCACCTTCGGTCTCGGCCAGGGGCAGGGTGAGGTCGAACTTGGCCGCGCCGGAGCGCATCTCGAAGCGCGACAGGGTGAGACCGGGCAGCTCGGCGCGCGAGAACGGCACGTTCTGGAGCGCCAGCATGACCTGGAAGATCGGCGTCGAGGCCAGGTTGCGGGCCGGCTGCAGCTCCTCGACCAGCTTCTCGAAGGGCAGCTCCTGGTGGGCGTAGGCCGCGAGGGTGACGCGACCCACTTGGGCGAGCAGGTCGGCGAAGCTCGCCTCCTCGTCGAGGCGCGCGCGCAGGGCCAGGGAGTTGACGAAGAAGCCGATCAGGCCCTCGAGCTCGGTGGCCTGGCGGCCGGCGATGGGGGCTCCCACCACCACGTCGCGCTGGCCGCTCCAGCGGGCGAGCACCACGTCGAGGGCGGCCAACAGGGTCATGAAGCGGGTCGAGCCGGTGCGCCGCTCGAGACCCGCGAGGGGCCGCAGCAGCTCGCCGGGGAGGGTGACCCGCAGGTAGGCGGCGGCGGGGCTTGCCAGGGGCGGCCGGGGCCGGTCGGTGGGCAGCTCGAGCTCGCTCGGGGCGCCCGCCAGGGCCTGCCGCCAGAACGCGAGCAGCTCGCTCAGCCGATCGCCGGCGAGGGTGCGGCGCTGCCAGCGGGCATAGTCGCCGTACTGCAACGGCAGGGCGGGGAGGGCGACCTCGCCACCCTCCACGACCGCGCGGTAGAAGGCGGCGATCTCCTTGACCAGGATGCCCATGGACCAACCGTCCGAGGCCACGTGGTGCAGGTGGACGATCAGCACGTGGTCGCCGCCGTCCAGGCGCAGCAACAGGCCGCGCATCAGCGGGCCCCGCTCGAGGTCGAAGGGACGGGCCCCCTCACGGGCGGCGAGGGCCAGGGCCCCCGCGTCGCGGGCGGCCGCGGGCAGGGTCGAGAGATCGATCAGCGGCAGGGGCTGGGCAGCCGGGGCGGCCACCACGAGGCCGAGGCGGCCCTCGACCTGGGTGAACGTGGTGCGCAGCACCTCGTGCCGGGCGGCGATCGCCGACAGGGTGTGGGCCAGGGCCGCGGTTCGCAGCTGGCCGGTCAAGCGCACGGCGGCGCCCAGGTTGTAGGCCGGGTTGCCGGGCTCCAGGCGGTCGAGGAACCACATCCGCTCCTGGCCGAACGAGAGCACGGCTTGCTCGGCGGCCCCGGCGGCGGTGAGGCCGAGCTCCCCGCTCACCCTCTGGTCGGCCCCCAGCTCCGCCGCGAGGACGAGGGCCAGGCCGGCCACCGTGGGCTTCTCGAACAGGCGGGCCAGGGGCAGCTCGACGCCGAAGGCATCGCGGATGCGCGCCACCAGCTGAGTGGCGAGCAGGGAATGACCCCCGAGCGCGAAGAAGTCGTCCTCCACCCCCACCCGCTCGCGGCCCAGCACTCCGGCGAAGAGGCCGGCCAGCCCCTCTTCGAGGGGGGTGCGCGGCGGCAGATAGGCGTGGTCCTGGGCGGCCTCGTCCGGCTCGGGCAGCCGGCGGCGGTCCACCTTGCCGTTGGGGGTCAGCGGCAGGGCATCGAGCAGCACGAAAGCCCCCGGCACCATGTAGTGCGGCAGCTCCGCGGCCAGGAAGTCCCGCAGCTCGCCGGCCAGGTCACCGCGATCGGCACCCGCGGCAGGCACCACCCAGGCCACCAGGCGCTGGGTGCGGCTCTTCTCGTCGGCCACGGCCAGCACCACCAGGGCGCCCACCGCCGGGTGGCGGGAGAGGGCGGTCTCGATCTCCCCCAGCTCGACGCGGAAGCCGCGGATCTTCACCTGCGCGTCCAACCGCCCGAGGAACTCGATGGCGCCGTCACTCCGGCGGCGGGCGAGGTCGCCGCTGCGATAGAGGCGGGCCCCCGGCGCCGCGGCGAAGGGGTCGGGGAAGAAGCTCTCGGCCGTGCGGCCCGGCCGCCGCCAGTAGCCGCGGGCCACGCAGAGGCCGCCGATGGCGATCTCCCCGGCCACTCCCAGGGGCACCAGCTCGAGACGGCGGTCGACGATCCACACCCGGGCGTCGGCGATCGGCCGGCCGATCGGCAGCACCCGCTCGGGCCGCCCCGGCCGGCAGCGCCAGGAGAGCACCGAGACGGTGGTCTCGGTGGGGCCGTAGCGGTTGTCGAGGGCAGCGGGCAGGGCCGCCGTGAAGCGGTCCGCCAGCTCGGCCGGCACCGTCTCGCCGCCGGTCACCACCACCTCGAGGCAGGACAAGGCCCGGAAGGCCGGACGCTCGAGCAGCAGGTTGAGCTGCGAGGGCGGGAAGGAGATGTGCGCCACCTGGCGCTCGGCCATCAGGGTGGCGAGGGCGTCGAGATCCTGCTCCTGGCCCGGCGTCACCAGCACCAGCACCGCCCCCGAGATCAGGGTGGCGAGCACCTCCACCACCGACACGTCGAAGCTGATCGAGGTCTTCTGCAGCACCCTCTCGCCCGGTGCGAGGTAGGCGGTGGCGTGGAAGCGCACCCGGTTGATCATGGCCCGGTGCTGCACCACCACGGCCTTGGGGGTGCCGGTCGAGCCCGAGGTGTAGATCACGTAGGCGACGTTGTCGGGGTCGAGGGGGGGCTCGGGCAGGGGCTCGTCGGGGGGCGGCCAGATCTCGTCCAGCGACACCACGCAGTGGCCCACGGCCGGCACCAGGTGACGCCAGCGCTCCTCGGCCAGCACCACCCGTGCCCCGGAGTCGCCGAGCATGAAGGCCAGGCGCTCGGCGGGGTAGGCCGGATCGAGGGGCACGTAGGCGCCGCCCCTCGAGAGCACGGCCAGCACTCCGGCCACCAGGTCGAAGCGGCGCCGGGAAAGCAGGGCCACCAAGGACTCCGGCCCCACGCCCAGGGCCTCCAGCACGGCCCCCAGGGCCTCGACGCGGGCGGCCAGGGCGCCGTAGCTCCAGGCCTCGCCCTCAGCCTCGACGGCCACCGCCTCCGGTGCGCGGGCCACCTGCTCGACGAAGAGCCGGTGTACCCAACCCTCTCGGAGCCAGGTGGTCGGAGCGTCGTTCCACTCGGCCGCCAGCTGCTGCCGCTCGGCCGGGCCGAGCAGGGGCAGGTGGTCCCAGGCCGCCGTCGAGTTGGTCGTGACCGCGCCGAGCAGCCCCTCGAAGAGGCGCGCCAGGCGCTCGACGGTGGTGGCGTCGAAGAGGTCCCGGCGGAAAACCCACAACGCCGACAGGCCACCACCCTCGGGGGTCAGGGAGAGGGTGAGGTCGAACTTCGCCGTACCGGTGTCCACCGGCTCGACGGCCAGCTCGAGGCCGGGCAGGGTGAGGGTGCCCATGGGCTGGTTCTGGAGCGCGAACATCACCTGCACCAGCGGCGTGGTGCCGAGGTCACGGGCCAGGCCCAGCTCGTCGATCAGCTTCTCGAAGGGCACGTCCTGGCGGGAGAAGGCGTCGAGCACCGTGCCCCGCATCTCGGCCACCAGCTCGGCGAAGCTGGTACCCGGACCCAGCCGGGCGAAGAGGGGCACGGTGTTGACGAAGAGACCGATCAGGGGCTCGGTCTCGAGCCGCTGGCGCCCGGCCATGGGCACGCCCAGGACCACCTCGCGCTGGCCGGAGACCCGCGCCAGCAGGGCTGCAAACGCGCTGGCCAGGACCATGAACGAGGTGCCCCCGGAAGCCGCGCTCAGGGCTTCCACCCGGGCGAGCAGGGCGGCGGGAACGGGCCGGGTGATCACCCCGCCATGCGGTGTGCGGGCGGGCGGTGAGGGGCGATCGGCCGGCAGCTCGAGGCGCTCTGGGGCGCCCTCCAGGCGCTGCTTCCAGGCCGCCAGGTCGGCAGCCAGGCGCTCGCCCGCCAGGGTGCGCCGCTGCCAGGCCGCGAAGTCGCCGTACTGGATGGGCAGGGGCGGCAGCGGCGACGGGCGGCCGGCCAGGAAGGCCGGGTAGAGGGCGCCGATCTCCGCCACCAGCACGCCGATCGACCAGCCGTCGCAGACGATGTGATGGAGGTCGAGGCAGAACAGGTGCTCGTCCTCTGCCACGCGCACCAGGAACGCCCGCACCAGGGGACCGCGCTCGAGGTCGAAGGGCCGCCGAGCGTCGGCCAGGGCGAGCTCGTTGGCCAGCGGAGCGAGCCCAGGGGACAGGGCGACCACGGGCACGGCGAAGCGGCGGGGCGGCTCCACCACCTCGTGGGGCACCCCGTCCCTGGCCACGAAGCGGCTGCGCAGGACCTCGTGCCGGGCCACCACTTCGGAGACCGCGCGGGCGAAGGCGGCCACGTCCAGCCGTCCGGTGAGCCGCACCGCCGCCGGCATGTTGTAGGTCGGCTGTCCCGGCGCCAGGCGGTCGAGGAACCACAGCCGCTCCTGGGCGAAGGACAGCACCGGCTCCCCGGCGCCGCGGCGAGGCCGCAGCCGGGGCAGGTCGGGCACGGTGGCCCCCTGCTCCGCCAGCGCAGCGAGGCCGGCCACCGTGGGGGTCTCGAAGACCTGGCGCAGGGGCAGGGCGACGCCCAGGGTCTCTTCCAGGCGGTGGATCAGCTGGGCGGCGAGCAGGGAGTGGCCGCCCAGGCGGAAGAAGTTGTCGTGGATCGACACCCGAGGCACTTTCAGCACCTCGGCGAAGACCTCGGCCAGCAGCTCCTCCACCTCGGTGCGGGGAGCCGCGTACCCCTCTTCCCCGGCGCCTCGCCATTCCGGCTCGGGCAGGCGCTTGCGGTCCACCTTGCCGTTGGCAGTGCGGGGCAGGCGAGCGAGCACCACCAGCGCCGAGGGCACCATCGCCGCCGGCAGCCGAGCCGCCAGCCGCTCGCGAGCTGCTTCGGGCTCGAGAACGGCCGGATCCGCCGCCACGTAGCCCACCAGCCGCTGGTCCCCTTCGACGAGATGTACCACCGCCACCGCCTCGCGCACGTCCGGCAGGGCGAGAAGAGCGGCCTCGACCTCGCCCAGCTCGACCCGGATGCCGCGCAGCTTGACCTGGAAGTCGAGCCGGCCGAGGATCTCCAGCTCGCCGTCCGGGCGACGCCGCACTCGGTCGCCGGTGCGGTAGAGCCGCCCGCCCGCCTGCCCGGAGAGGGCGTCCGGCACGAAGCGCTCGGCGGTCAAGGCCGCCCGGCCCAGATAGCCGCGGGCGAGGCCCGAGCCGCCGATCCACAGCTCCCCGGGCACCCCGAGGGGAGCCGGTTGCCACCAGGCATCGAGCACCGCCAGGAGCGAGCCGGGGCGGGCGCGGCCGATCGGCGGCGGGCCCTCCCCTGTGTCCACCACCTCGTGCCAGGCAGCGTCGATGGTCGCCTCGGTGGGCCCGTAGCAGTTGATCAGCCGGGCTCGGCTGGTGGCCACGAAGCGGCCGGCGAGGTCGCCAGGGAGCGCCTCCCCGCCGCAGAAGACGACCTCCAGCGCGTCGAGACTCGAAAGACCCGGTGTCTCGAGCAGCGGGGCGAGCAGCGAGGGCACCAGCTCGAGCTGCGTGACGCGGTGGCGCTCCAGGCGCGTGACCAGCCCTGGCTTCGAGGCCTCTTGCCCGGGCTCGGCCACCACGACCCGGCCGCCCGTGACCAGCGCCGGCAGGATCTCGGCCAGCGAAGGGTCGAAGCTGGGCGCGGTCTGCAGCAAGCTGCGGATCGGCCTGGCTCGCAGCAGCGACACCACCCAGGCCACGTAGCGGGCCAGACCCGCGTGGGCGAGCAGGGTGCCCTTGGGCCGCCCGGTCGAGCCGGAGGTGAAGAGCACGTAGGCCACCTGGTCCGCCTCGAGCGGCCGCGCCCAGCTCGCCGGCGCCAGCGGCTCAGGCCCCTGCGCCACCGGGGTCAACCAGCGCGGCCCGCCGTCACCCAGCCCGTCGTCACCCAGCCCGGCCACCGGCCCTCCGACCCCGAACCGCACCCCGGCGTCCTCCGCCATCCCCGCCATGCGGGCGGCCGGCTGGTCGGCCGACCAGGGCAGGTAGGCGGCCCCGGCCTTCCAGATCCCCAGCAGCGTCACCACCAGCTCGGGGCCCGGCGGGAGCAGCACGGCGACCGCCTCTTCCGGCTCGACGCCCAGGTCGAAGAGCTGGCGCCCAACGGCGCTCGCCCGGCTCTCGAGCCAGCCATAGCTGAAGGCTTCGGCAGCGCCCTCGATGGCGATGGCGTCCGGCGTCGCCGCCGCCTGGGCCGAAACCCACTCCGGTGCCAGCCGGGGGGGCTCGACCGCCGGCGTCCCGAGCCAGTCCAGCGCCAGCTCGGCTCGCTCCTGGGGCGAGAGGAGGGAGAAGGAGCCGAGGGGACGCTCGGGGGCCTCCAGGGCGTCTTCCAGCAGGCGCTCGAAGCGCCGGGCCAGCCGCTCGACCGTGGCCGGGTCGAAGCGCTCGGTGGCGTACTCCAGTCGGCCGGTGAAGCCGCCGTGCTCGAGCTCCTCGACCTCCAGGGTCAGCTCGAACATCGCCTGGGCCGGCTCCTCCCGCACCAGCCGGCCTTCGACCCCGCTCAGCTCGAGCCCGGCTGCCGCCCCCTGCTGTAAGGCCAGCATCACCTGGAAGATCGGCGAGACCCCCAGCCGCCGCTCCGGCGCCAGCTCCTCGACCAGCCGCTCGAAAGGCAGGTCCTGGTGGGCGAAGGCACCCAGGGTCGTCTCCCGAACCCGCTCCAGCAAGCTCGCCAGGCTCGGATCCCCCGCGAGGCGTACCCGCAGGGCCAGGGTGTTGACGAAGAAGCCGATCAGCTCCTCCGTCCCGGCCCGGCGACGGTTGGCGATCGGCGAGCCGATCACCAGGTCTCGCTCCCCGCTCCACCGACCCAGGAGGGTCCCGAAGCCGGCCAAGAGCACCATGAACGGCGTCGCCCGGGAGGCCCGGGCTACCGAGCGCAGGCCCTCGCCGAGGGCGGCCCCCAGCTCCAGGGCCACCGTGCCCGCGGCGCTCGCTTCGACCCCCGATCGAGGACGGTCCGCGGGCAGCTCCAACACCTCCGGCGCCCCCGACAGAGCCTCCCGCCAATAGTCCAGCTGGGCCGCCAGCACCCCGCCGGCCAGCCAGCGACGCTGCCAGACCGCGAAGTCGCCGTACTGGATGGCGAGGGGGGCCAGCGCCTGGCCGGCGTACAGCGAGGCCAGCTCACCGAGGAAGATCCCCGTCGACCCGCCGTCCGCCGCGATGTGGTGCACCGTCGCCACCAGCTCGTGCTCCGTCGCGCCGAGGCGCAGCAGGCTGGTGCGCAGCACCCGCCCCCGCGCCAGGTCGAAGGGGAGGCGGGCCTCGCGGCTCGACAGCCGCCGCGCCTCGGCCGCTGCCTGCGCCAGTCCCGACAGATCCACCACCGGCAGAGGCCGGGTGGGCGGAGGCGCCAGCACCCGCTGGACCAGCCCCTGCCCGGTCACAGCGTAGGCGGTGCGCAAGACCTCGTGGCGGCGCACCAGCTGCTCGAGGGCCCGGCCGAGGCCCGGCACCGACAGCTCGCCGCTGAGCGCCAGCCGAACCGCCAGGTGGTAAGCCGCCCTGCCCGGCTCGAGCTGCTCGAGGAACCACAGTCGCTCCTGGGCGAAGGACAGCACCGGCTCCCCGCCGCCGAGGCGGGGCCGCAGCCGCGGCCCGTCCGGGACCGTGGCCCGCTCCGCGGCCAGGGCTGCGAGGCCGGCCACGGTGGGAGTCTCGAAGACCTGGCGCAGGGGTAGACTGACCCCGAGCGTCTCCTCCAGGCGGTGGATCAGCTGGGTGGCGAGCAGCGAGTGGCCGCCCAGGCGGAAGAAGTTGTCGGTGACCGACACCCGCGGCAGCTTGAGCACCTCGGTGAAGAGCTCCGCCAGCACCTCCTCGACGGCGTTGCGGGGGGCCACGTGCTCGTCCCCGGCGCCGCCCCCCCACTCGGGCTCGGGCAGGCTCTTGCGATCGATCTTGCCGTTGGGGGTGCGCGGCAGGCGCGACAGCACCACCATGGCCGAGGGCACCATGTAGGCCGGCAGGGTGCGCGCCAGGGCCTCGCTCAACCGCTCGCCCCAGTCCGTCCCGAGTATCCGGCCTTCCGCGGCCTCCCCGACGACGTAGCCGACCAGGCGCTTCTCCTCGCCGTCGCGCAGGGCCACCACCGCCTCCGCCACGCCGGGCTGGGCGAGGAGGGCGGCCTCGATCTCCCCCAGCTCGACGCGGAAGCCCCGCACCTTGACCTGGTGGTCGATGCGACCCAGGAACTCGAGGTCGCCGTCGCTCCTCCAGCGCACCAGGTCGCCGGTCTTGTACTGCCGCGCACCGGCCTCACCGGAGAGGGGCTCGGGCACGAAGCGCTCGGCGGTCAGGGCCGGCCGGCCCAGGTAGCCACGGGCGAGACCCCGGCCGGCCAGGCGCAGCTCCCCGGGGACACCCGGCGGCACCGGACCGCCCCAGCGGTCGGTGACGTAGCCGCGGGTGCCGGCCAGCGGCCGGCCGATAGTCGGCTCGCCGTCGTCGCCCCGGGGCACCAGGCACTCCGTCGAGTAGGTGGTGTCCTCGGAGGGCCCGTAGAGGTTCCACAGCCGCTCGACCCGCGCCGCGGCGTAGACCTTGGCCGCCAGTACGCGGGTCAGGGGCTCGCCGGCCAGGCAGACGGTCGCCACCGAGCCCGGCAACCGGCCGCCGGCGACCAGGGCCGCCATCGCCGAGGGCACGGTGTTGACCGTGACCACCTCCCAGGCCCCCGGCAGCTCGGCCAGGGCCAACGCATCCGACACCAGCACCACCCGGCCGCCGCGGCACCAGGGCACGAAGAGCTCGAACACCGAGAGGTCGAAGCACACCGAGGTCGCGGCGAGCATGGGCGACAGCTCGGAGAGGGAGAAATGCAGCTCGGACCAGGCCACCAGGGCGGCGGCGTTGCGCCCCTCGATGGCCACCGCCTTGGGCTTACCCGTAGAGCCCGAGGTGTAGATCAGATAGGCGAGGTTGCCGGGCAGGGGCTCGGCGGTGGCAGCAGACGGCGGTCCGTCGCGCCAGACCCCCTCCCCCAACACGCCCGCAGAGTCCAGCTCGACGACCTCGAAGCCACCGAGCCCGGCGAGGGCCGCGAGGGCACCTCCCCCGGAGAGCACCAGGCGGGCGCCGGAGTCCTCGAGCATCCAGGCCAGCCGCTCGCGGGGGTAGGTCGGGTCGAGGGGCACGTAGGCCGCGCCCGCAAGCACCACGCCCCACAAGGCCACGGCCAGCGGCGTGCCGCGCTCGAAGCAGACCCCCACCCGCTCCTCCGGCCCCACGCCGAGCGCCGCCAGCCGGCCGGCGAGGGTCCGGCCGCGCTCGGCCAGCTCGGCGTAGGAAAGCCGCTCCGATTCGATCCCGGGGGAGGCAGCCACCAGGGCCACGGCCTCGGGGGTTGCCGCCGCCTGAGCGGCCAGCAGCGAGGCGAGGGTGGCTCCCTCCGCGACGCGATCCTGGGGCAACTCGCCCCCAGGGCTCCACTCCTCGAGCAGCTGGCTCCGCTCGGCCTGGGAGAGCAGGGGGACGTCGGAGAGCCGCAGGTCGAGGTCCGCCGCCACCGCCTCGACGATGCGCTCGAGGTGGCCGGCCCAGCGCTCCACCGTGGCAGCGTCGAGCAGGTCTGCGTCGAGCTCGAAGGCCCCCTCGAGCCCGCCCTCGCCGCCGGCCAGGGTGAGGGTGAGGTCGAACTTGGCCCGACCGTTGTGGACCAGCAAGCGCTCGGCCACCAGGTCGCCCAGGGGCAGCCGGCCGAGGGGCGTGCCCTCGAGCACCAGCAGCACCTGGAAGAGGGGGCTGTGGGTGAGGTCGCGGCCGGGGTTCACCTCGGCCACCAGCTTCTCGAAGGGGGCGGTCTGGTGGGCGATCGCCGCCAGCATGGCCTCGCGGGCGGCGCCCAAGATCGCGGCGAAGGGCGGGTTCGGCCCGAAGGCCAGGCGCACCGGCAGGGTGTTGACGAAGAGGCCGATGGCCCCCTCGGTCTCGGGCCGGCCGCGGCCGGCGACCGGCACCCCGACCACCAGGTCGTGCTGGTGGGTGAGGCGCGCGAGCAGGGTGCCGAAGCAGGCGAAGAGGGCCATGAAGAGGGTGGCGTCCCGACCGCGGGCCGCCTCGGCGAGCCTGGCCGCGACCTCCGGCGCCAGGCGGAAGGGCACCGTCGCCCCCAGGGAGGAGCGGTCGGCCCGGCGCGGCCGGTCGAGGGGCAGGTCGGTCAGCTCGGGAGCCCCCGCCAGGGCCTCGCGCCAGTAGGCCAGAGCCCGGGTGACCTCCGGCCGGTCCTGGTTCTGGCGCTGCCAGGCGGCGTGCTCGGCGTAGGGCAGGGCGGGAGGCAGCGCCTCGAGATCCGCGCCGGGGGGGTAGAAGACCGTCAGCTCCTCGAAGAAGACGCCGATCGACCAGCCGTCACAGGCGATGTGGTGGAAGTTGAACACCGCCAGGTGCTCGTCGGCCGAGATGCGGGCCACCCGGAAGCGCATCAGGGGCCCAACCTCGAGATCGAAGGGCCGGCGGGCCTCTTCCTCGGCGAGGGCGAGGGCCCGGCGGCGGGCGAGGTCGGGGGCCAGGGCCCCGAGGTCGATCCAGGCCGCGGGCAGGGCGAGGCCGCCATCCACCTGCTGGAGGGGCACGCCCCCCTCGAGCCGCACCCGCGAGTGCAGCACCTCGTGGCGGCCGAAGATCGCCGCCACGGCGCGGGCCAGCCGCCGGGCGTCGAGGGGGCCGGTCAGGCGCACCGCCGCCGGCATGTTGTAGGTCGGCTGGCCGGGGATCAGGCGGTCGAGGAACCACAGCCGCTCCTGGGCAAAGGAGAGCCGCACGGCTCGGCTGCCGGAGGCCGGGCCGGCGGCGGCGAGCCGCGGCAGGACCGCAGCCTGATAGGGCCCCTCGGCCATCAGCCAGGCGGCGAGCTGGGCGACGGTGGGGGTCTCGAACAGCTTGCGCACCGGCAGCTCGACCCCGAACAGGCGCTGCACCCGGTTGATCAGCTGGGTGGCGAGCAGGGAGTGGCCGCCCAGGCGGAAGAAGTTGTCGGTGACCGACACCCGCGGCAGCTTGAGCACCTCGGCGAAGAGCTCGGCCAGCATCTCCTCGGCCGGCGTCCGGGGCGCGACGAAGCCCTCCGCGGCTTGACCCCAGGTCGGCTCGGGCAGGGCCTTGCGGTCCACCTTGCCGTTGGGGGTGCGGGGCAGGCGCTCCAGCACCACGATCGCCGAGGGCACCATGTAGGCCGGCAGGGTGCGGGCCAGGCCCCCCTTCAGCCGCTCGCCCCAGTCCCCCTCCGCCTCGTCCGGGCGCTGGGCGGCCTCGCCGGCGACGTAGCCGACCAGGCGCTTCTCCTCGGCGCCCCGCACCACCACCACGGTTTCCTTGACGCCGGGCTCGGCGAGCAGGGCAGCCTCCACCTCCCCCAGCTCGACGCGGAAGCCCCGCACCTTGACCTGGTGGTCGATGCGGCCCAAGAACTCCAGCTCGCCGTCCGCGCGCCAGCGCACCAGGTCGCCGGTGGTGTACTGGCGGGCCCCCGGTTCGCCATGGTCGAAGTCCGCCCCGTACGGCTCGGGCACGAAGCGCTCGGCGGTCAGGGCGGGGCGGCCGAGGTAGCCGCGGGCCAGGCCCCGGCCGGCCAGGCGCAGCTCGCCCGGGATGCCCACCGGCACGGGCCGGCCCCAGCGGTCGGTGACGTAGGCGCGGCTGCCGGCCAGCGCGCGGCCGATGGTCGGTTCCCCCGCCTGATCCCGGGGCACCAGGTTCTCGGTCGAGTAGGTGGTGTCCTCGGAGGGGCCGTAGAGGTCCCAGAGCCTCTCGACCCCGGGGAGGGCGTAGACCTTGTCGGCCAGATTGCGGGTCAGGGGCTCGCCGGCCAGGCAGACGGTGGTGACCGACCCCGGGACCTTGCCGCCCGCAGCCAGCACCGCCATGGCCGAGGGCACGGTGTTGATGGTGGCCACCTCCCACGCTCCGGGCAGGCTGGCCAGGGCCAGGGCGTCGACCACCAGCACCACCCGACCGCCCCGGCTCCAGGGCACGAAGAGCTCGAAGACAGAGAGGTCGAAGCACACCGAGGTGGCTGCCAGCATGGCCTCGAGCTCGCCCGCCGAGAAGCGGCGCTCGGACCAGGCCACCAGGGCCGCCGCGCTGCGGTGCTCGATGGCCACGGCCTTCGGGCGGCCGGTCGAGCCCGAGGTGTAGATGAGATAGGCCAGATTCTCGGGCAGGGCGGCCCGGACCGGCGCCGCCGCGCCGCCGCCCGGTCCAGCGCTCAACGGCCACGCCCCTCGGGCGTCCAGCTCGACGATCTCGAAACCGCCGAGCCCGTCCAGGGCTTGAAGGGCGCCGCCGCCCGAGAGCACCAGCCGCGCCCCGGAGTCCTCGAGCATCCAGCCCAGGCGCTCGCGGGGGTAGGTCGGGTCCAGGGGCACGTAGGCCGCGCCGGAGAGCACCACCCCCCACAGCGCCACCGCCAGCGCGGTGCCGCGCTCCAGGCAGACCCCCACCCGTTCCTCCGGCCCCACGCCCAGGGCCGCCAGTTGCCCGGCCAGGGCCCGGCCTCGCGCCGCGAGGTCGGCATAGCTGAGCCGCTCCTCTCCAGCGACCAGGGCCACGGCCTCGGGGGTGCGGGCGGCCTGGTCGGCGAGCAGCGAGGCCAGGGTGGCGCCGTCGGCGGGCAGCTCGCCGGTGGCCGTCCACTCGCCGAGCAGCTGGGCCCTCTCGACCGCGGTCAGCAGGGGGATCTCGGACAACCTCTGCCGCGGGTCCGCCACCACCGCCTGGACGATCCGCCCCAGGTGAGCGGCCCAGCGCTCCATGGTCGAGCGGTCGAAGAGATCGGCGTTCCAGTTGAGGGTGCCCCCCAGCTCGCCCCCCAGCTCGGCCATCTGGAGCGAGAGGTCGAACTGCGCGCTCTTCTGCTCGAGCTCGATCGACTCGAAGTCGAAGTCCCCCAGATGCAGGGGGGTGCCGGCCTGGCCGAGGGCGATGGCGGCCATGCCGTCGTCGACGCCGCGGCGGTTCTTCTGCAAGCCGAAGAGGACCTGGAAGATCGGCGAGCGGCTGGGGTCCCGTTCGACCTCCAGGCGCTCGACCAGCAGGGGGAAGGGAAACTCCTGGTGGTCGAAGGCGGCGAGGGCGTGGCCGCGCACCTGGGCGAGCAGCTCGAGGAAGCTCGGGTCCCCGTCGATGCCGAGCCGCAGCACCACCGGGTTGACGAAGTAGCCCACCAGGTTGGCCACGGCGTGGGCGCGACGGCCGGCCGTGGGGGTGCCCACCAACAGGTCCCGCTGGCCGGTGGCCCGGTAGAGCTGCACCTCGAAGGTGGCCAAGAGGGCCATGAACAGGGTGGCCTTCTCGTGGCGGGCCAGGCGGGCCAGCTCCTCGCCAACCCCCGGCGGCAGACGGAAGCCGAGGGAGGCGCCGCGGTAGGTCTGCAGGGGCGGCCGCGGGCGGTCGGCGGGCAGATCGAGGCCCTCGGGGCGGCCGGCGAGGGTCTGGCGCCAGAAGGCCCACAGCTTCTCCCCTTCGGGGCCGGCGAGCATCTCCTGCTGGTGGGCCACGTGCTCGGCGTAGGTGCGGGTCAGGGCCGGCAGCTCGGCGCCCCGGCCGGAGTAGAAGGCGGCCAGCTCCGAGATCATCACCGCCAGGGACCAGAAGTCCGAGACGATGTGGTGGATGGCGAGCAGCAGGCGGTCCTCGCCCGGCCCCCTCTCGAGCAGGGCCAGGCGCACCAGGGGCCCGCGCTCGAGGTCGAAGGGGCGGTAGGCCTCCTCGACGATGCGCCGGCTGAGCTGCTCCTCGCCCTCGGCGCGGGCGTCGATCAGGGTCAGCGGCACCTTGACGCCGCGGTGCACCTGGGCCACGGGCTGGCCGTCCCGCTCGACGAAGGTGGTGGCCAGGGCGGGGTGACGGGCCACCAGGTCCTGGAAGGCCGCCTCCAGGCGCTCCCGGTCGAGGGGCCCGACGACCTTGACCGCCCCGGCGATGACGTAGGCGGTGTTCTCCGGCGCCAGCCTCTCGATGAACCACAGGGCCTTCTGGCCCCAGGAGAGGGGGTGCTCGAGGGCAACGGAAGGAGCGCCGGTGGTCTTCATCACCCCGCCACCCGCGCTCGGCTCGCTGCCAGGCGCTCCGCCAGCAGCCGGGCCAGGGTCGCCACCCGCGGCGGGAAGAGGATCGACATGTGCTCGCCTTCGAGGATCACCACCTCGACACCCCCGGCGGCGAGCGGCGCCCAGCCGGAGCGCTCCGGCCGCGCCAACCGCTCGGCGGTGGCCGCGGCCCGCACGTGCAGGGCGGCACCGGCCACGCTCCCGGGCACGAAGCCCTGGAGGGCGCGACGGTTGGCCTCCACCACCGTGGCCAGGCGGTCGAGGTCGTCGAGGCTGGCGGTGGGCGGCAGGGCGCCCACCCGCACGGCCACGTCCAGCACCTTCTGGCGCCGGGCCCGAGCCTCCGTCAGCAGCGCCAGCTCGGCGAAGGGCTCCGGCTCCCGGACCGGGTCGACCAGGTAGGAGAGGGACGCGGTCTCGAAGTCGATCTCACCCCAGCCCGGGGTGATGCCCTCGGGGTCGGGAGCGTCGAGCAGGGCGAGCAGCTCGACCTCCTCCCCCGCCGCCTCGAGAGCGCGGGCGATCTCCCAGGCCAGCACGCCGCCCATCGAGGAGCCGGCCAAGCGATACGGCCCGTGGGGCTGCACGCCCCGCAGGGCCGCCGTGTAGCGCTCGACCATGGCCGCCACCGAGTCGAGGGGGGTCTCGGTGCCGTCGAGACCGGCAGCCTGGAGACCCCAGATCGGCAGCTCTTGGGGCAGCTCGGCCGCCAGGTGGCGGAAGAAGTGCACGTCGCCGAAGATGGCGTGGACCAGGAACAGGGGCGCCCTTCCCTTGCCCGGGCGGATCGCCACCAGGCAGCGATCCACCGGCGGCCGCGCTGGCGGCGCCGCCACGTCCCCATAGCCCAGGGCGCCGGCCATCTCGCGGGCCGGCGGGCCCAGGAAGTTCTGCGGGTAGACCTCGCGCCAGCGGTCGGCGACCGTGGCGTCCACGCTCTTGTGCTGGTGGAACTTGACGTCCCCCACCATCTTCGACAGCTGGTGGATGCCGTCGGTCATGCGCCGGCCTCCCTCGGCGTAGGGGTCGAGCATGGCCTCGACGAAGGGCACGCCGAGGAAGTCGCAGAGGGCCTCGAGGGAAGGCCGGGGGTTGGCCACCAGGTCCTCGAAGCGCACCGTCGTCTGCCGCTCGGCGGGCAGCCGGGCGAGGAAGGCGCGGATGTTCTGGTGGCTCCGGGTCCAGATCATCTCGGCCAGCTCGCGGCGGCCGAAGGGATGGTCGTAGCGGAAGAAGGTCTGCTCCAGCCGCGCCTCCTCGAAGGAGCGGATGGCGGCCATGGGATGGCGCAGCAGGTGGACGTAGAGGGCGCCGTCGAAGTCTTCCTCCATGCGCTCGAGCACTCCGGGATCGAGGGCGTAGGAAGGGGTCTTGTCGACCAACAGCCGATCCCCCAGCCACTCCTGCAAGCGGGCGTAGAAGTCGCGCACCGGCAGGTCGGCGTCCTCCAGCTCCGCCATCCGGGCCTTGGCCTCCTCGGCGCTCCAGCCGTTGGTCTCCATCAACGCCCGCAGCACCCCCTCGAGCCACAGGGCCCAGCGGCCGGAGAAGGTGCGGCGCCGCTCGCCCAGGGTGTTGAAGCCGGCCAGCTCCAGCTCGGGCGGGGCGAACAGGGCCGGGTTGCCGGCCAGCATCACCCGCAGCAGGGTCGAGCCCGAGCGGGGCGGCGAGAGCACGAAGACGGCCCGGCGGTTCTTCTTCCGGCCGGGAGGCGCCGGGAAGGGGGCCAGGGGATGGAGCACGGCGTCCAGCTCGGCGAGGCGGGCCTCGTCCACCGGCCTCTCGCCCCCCGGGCCGCCGGCACCGGCCAGCTCGATGCCGAGGGCGTGGGCGATCTCGTCCGGGTACTGCTCGGCGAGATAGGCCGCCAGCTCGCGCAGGTTCTGGGTGTCGAAGAGGGCGGTGACGTAGACGTAGGCGCCCAGCTTGGCCTCCAGGCGCTGGATCAAGAGGGCCCCCTTCATCGAGTCGCCGCCCAGGGCGAAGAAGCCGTCCTCCCGGCCCACTCGTACCACTCCCAAGACCGCCGCCCACAGCTCGGCGAGCCAGGTCTCGAGGGGACCGTCGGGCGCTTGATACTCCCGGCCGCCCTGGTGCTCGAGATCCTCCAAGCCGGGCAGGGCCTTGACGTTGACCTTCCCCGTGCTGCCCACCGGCAGGGCCTCGAGCCGCAGCAGGAAGGCCGGCACCATGTACTCGGGCAGGTGGGCCGCGAGGTGGGCGCGCAGGGCCTCGGCCGTGGGCTCGGCCCCGGGCGCCGGGACGTAGTAGCCCACCAGCCGAGCGTCCCCGGCGCGGTCGCGGCGCACCGCCGCGGCGGCCTCGGCCACCTCGGGATGACGGCGCAGGTGCTCTTCGATCTCCCCCAGCTCGATGCGGAAGCCCCGCACCTTGACCTGGTGATCGATGCGGCCCACGAACTCCACCTCGCCGTCGGCCCGGAAGCGAGCGAGGTCCCCGGAGAGGTAGAGCCTCGCCCCGGGGGTGCCGGAGAAGGGATCGGGCACGAACCTCTCGGCGGTCAGGGCCGGCCGGCCGAGGTAGCCCCGGGCCACGCCTTCACCACCCAGGGCCAGCTCACCGGGGGCGCCGATCGGAACCGGCCGCAGGCGGCGGTCCACCAGCCAGGCCTTGCAGCCCGGGATGGGCCGGCCGATGGTGGGCCGGGTGCCGGGGCCATAGCGCTCGACCGGCATGCGGCCGCCGAGCACGAAGATGGTGGTCTCGGTGGGCCCGTAGTTGTTGTAGGCGGCCACCCGGCGGTCGGACAGCCGCGGCAGCTCGCGGAACTTCTCGGCGGACGGTGCCTCGGCCCCGGTGTAGAGCACCCGCAGGGTGGGCGGCAGCTTGCGGCCGGCAGCGACCAACTCGTCGAGTAGCTGGTGGCAGTAGCCCGAGGGCAGGGTGACCTTGGTCACCCCGAGGCGCTCGGCGTCGGCGATCACGTCCGAAGGCCGCTTGGTCCCCGGGCTGGGCTCCATCACCACCGCCGCCCCGGAGGTCAGCGGCGGCCACAGCTCCTCGCAGGACATGTCGAAGGTGACGCTGGCGAACTGCAGCTGACGGTCGCCGGGCCCCATCCCCACCAGCTCCACGTAGGTGGCGATGCGGCCGGCGATGGCGCCGTGGGAGATCGCCACGCCCTTGGGCTTGCCGGTCGAGCCCGAGGTGTAGATCACGTAGGCCAGCTGTTCGGGGTGGACCGGAGCGTGGAAGCTTCCCCCCTCCTCGGCGGCCAGCGCAGGGGCTTCGGCATCCAGGGCCACGAAGGTCGGCAGCTCGGGGAGGGAGAGAGAAGCGAAGGCCGGCAGGGTGGCCTCGGCGGTCAGCACCACCGGCGGCCGGCAATCGGCCAGCACGTGCTCGAGGCGGTCGGCGGGCTGTCCGGCGTCCAGGGGCACGTAGCCGCCGCCGGCCTCGAGCACGGCGACGAGGGCCACCACCAGGTCGAAGGAGCGGTCGAGGGCGATCGCCACCGGAACCTCGGGTCCCACCCCCAGCCGCACCAGGCGTCGGGCCAGCTTGCCGGCGCGCTCGGCCAGCTCCCCGTAGGAGAGGGTCACACCCTCGACCATCAGGGCCGGGGCTGCCGGGTCCCGCGCCACCTGGGCCGCGAAGCGGTCCATCAGGCTGGCGAAGGAGCGCGCCGCGGCGTGGCCGGTGTCGTTCCAGGCCGTGAGCAGCTGATGCCGCTCGGCCGGCGATAGCCAGACCAGGGACTCGAGGGGGGCGTCCGGCGCGGCCACGGCGGCCCCGAGCAGGCGCTCGAGGTGGCCCAGCCAGCGGCGCACGGTGGTCTCGTCGAACAAATCCGTCTTGAAGCCGACCAGGCCGGAGAGGCCCTCCGGCCCCTCGGTCAGGGTCAGGGAGAGGTCGAACTTGGTGGTCGCCTGGGGGATCCACAGGGGCCGGGCAACAAAGCTCGATCCTCCCTCGCCCACGGCCTCGGGCAGGCCGGCGTTCTGCAACGTCAGCATGACCTGGAAGAGCGGCGCGTGGCTGCGGCTGCGCTTGGGGGCCAGCTCGGCGACCAGCCGCTCGAACGGCAGGTCCTGGTGGGCGAAGGCGTCGAGGGTGGTGTGGCGGGAGCGCTCCAGGAGCTGCCGGAAGGTCCCGGCTCCCGCCAGCGACAGGCGCAGGGCCAGGGTGTTGACGAAGAAGCCGATCAGCCCCTCGATCTCCCGCCGGGTGCGGTTGGCGATCGGCGAACCGAGCACCACCTCGTCGCCGGCCGAGAGCTTGCCGATCAAGAGGCCGAAGGCAGCCTCCAGGGTCATGAACAGGGTGGCGCCGCTGCCCCGCGCCAGGCCTTTCATGCCTTCGACCAGGCGCGAGGGCAGGGTCACCGGCAGTCGCCGGCCCTGGGGCGTCGCCACCAGGGGGCGGGGCCGGTCGGTGGGCAGCTCGGTCAGCTCCGGGGCGCCGGCCAGGTTGGCTTTCCACCAGGCGAGCTGGCGGTCCAGCTCGCCGCCGGCCAGCCACTCCCGGTGCCAGAGGGAGAAGTCCAGGTACTGCACCGGCAGCTCGGGCAGGGGCGGGGGCTCACCGGCCGCGAAGGCCCGGTAGAGGGTGACCAGCTCGCGCACGAAGACGCCGGCGGACCAGCCGTCCGAGACGATGTGGTGCTGGGTCAGGGCGAAGACGTGGCGCTGGGGGGCCAGGCGCAGCAGCAGGGCACGGGTCAAAGGCCCCCGCTCGAGGTCGAAGCCGCTCTCCGCCTCCCGGCGGGCGAGGGCCACGGCCTGCGCCTCGGCCACCGCCGGCGCCAGGGCCGAGAGGTCCACCTGCGGCAGGGCCAGGGGGAAGGGGGCCACCACCTGCTGCCAGGGGCCGTCCGGGCCGTTGGGGAAAACGGTGCGCAGGGCCTCGTGGCGGCGCACGATCTCGGCCAGGGCCTGCGCCAACGGGCGGGGCTCGAGGCGGCCCGTGAGCTCCACCGCCGAGGCCAGGTTGTAGGCCGAGCCTCCGGGGTCCATCTGCTCCAGGAACCACAGCCGCTCCTGGGCGAAGGAGAGGGGGGGCCGGGGGGGCCGCTCGCGCCGGGTGATCGGCGCCGCCCGGGTGCCGCTCGCCGCCGCCTCGACCGCCCGCGCCAGGGCGGCCACGGTGGGGGCCTCGAAGACTCGGCGCAGGGGCAGCTCGACGCCGAAGGCTTCGCGCAGCCGCGCCGCCACCCGGGTGGCCAGCAGGGAGTGGCCGCCCAGGGCGAAGAAGTCGTCCTCGGCGCCGAAGTCCTCAGTGCCCAAGAGGGACTGCCAGATCCCGGCCAGCACTTCCTCCACGGGCCCGGAGGGGGGCACCCGGTGCCTCGAGCCGAGGGGGGCCGCCGGCTCGGGCAGGCGTTTGCGATCCACCTTGCCGTTGGGGGAGATGGGCAGCTCGGGCAGGAAGACGAAGAAGGGCGGCACCATGTAGGCGGGCAGGTGGCGGCCCAGGGCCTCCTTGAGCTCCGCTTCCAGCCGCACGGAGTCAAGCTCGCCGCTGACCAGGTAGGCCACCAGGCGGGCATCTCCCCCGGCGCCGGGCCGGGCCACCACCACCGCCTCGCGCACCCGGGGATCGGCCAGCAGGCCGGCCTCGATCTCCCCCAGCTCGATGCGGAAACCCCGCACCTTGACCTGGAAGTCGATGCGGCCGAGGAAGTCGATCTCCCCTTCCGCCCGGCGCCGCACCAGGTCGCCGGTGCGGTAGAGGCGGGCTCCGGGCGTGGGGCTTGAGGGGTCGGGGATGAACTTCTCGGCGGTCAGGGCCGGCCGGCCCAGGTAGCCCCGCCCCACCTGCACGCCGCCCAGCAGCAGCTCCCCGGGCACACCGATCGGCTGGGGCCACAGGTGGCGGTCGACCACCTGGAGGGCGGTGTTGGCAACCGGCCGGCCGATCGGAATGGCTGCCCGCCGGTCCGCGGGGCGGCACTGCCAGAAGGAGACCTCGACCGCCGCCTCGGTGGGGCCGTAGAGGTTCCACAGCTGGGCGTGGACCTTGTCGAAGAAGCGCTCGGTGGCTTCGACGGTCAGGGCCTCGCCGCTGGCCAGCACCCGCTTGAGAGAGCGACAGGCCGCGGGGCTCGCCACTTCGAGGAAGGCTCCCAGCATCGAGGGCACGAAGTGGACGTTGGTGATCTGGCGCTCGCCGAGGGTGCGCAGCAGGTAGAGGGGGTCCTTGTGACCGCCGGGGGTGGCCATCACCAGCTGGGCGCCCACGGTCAAGGGCCAGATCAGCTCGCCGAGCGAAACGTCGAAGGAGATCGGGGTCTTCTGGAGCAGGCGCTCCTCGGGGCCGAGGCGCAGGATCTCCTGGATCCACAAGATGCGGTTGACGATGCCGCGGTGGTCGTTGGCCGCGCCCTTGGGGCGACCCGTGGAGCCCGAGGTGAAGATCACGTAGGCCGGGGTGTCGAGGTCGGCCCGAGGTGCCAGCCGTTTCGGGGAGGGACCTCCTCCGGCCGGGAGCGCCGAGTGCCCCCCGATTGTCATCCCGAGCGCAGGGCCGCAGGCCCGGAGCCGAGGGATCTCCCCCTCGCTGGCGCCGTGGGGCAGAGATCCCTCCGCTCCGCCTCCGGCGCTGCGCGCCTCCGGCTCCGGTCGGGATGACATCGGGACTGGTGTGCCCAGCTCCGCCACCAGCGGATGCTCCGCCTGCCGCGGGCCGTAGAGCACCACCGGCAGCTGGGCGTCCTCGACCATGCCGGCCAGGCGCGCGGCCGGGTTGTCGGGGTCCAGGGGGACGTAGGCGCCGCCGGCCTTCCAGATTGCCACCAGGGCCACCACCAGCTCGACGCTGCGCTCGGCCAGCAGGCCCACCGGCACCCCGGGGCCCACCCCCTCCGCCACCAGCCGGCGGGCCAGGCAGTTGGCCCTCTCGTCGAGGCCCTGGTAGCTCAACCACTCTTCTTCCGACGACACCGCCACCGCATCCGGCGCGGCCTCGCAGGCGGCCTCGATCAGCTCGTGGACCGGCCGTGCTGCCGGGTAGGCCCGCGCGGTGTCGTTGCCTTCGCGGATCTGCTGGCACTCGGCGGCCGACATCAGGGCCAGGGCCGAGAGCCGCGTCTGCGGGGCCGCCAACCCGGCGGCCAGCAGGCGCTCGAAGTGACCGGCCAGGCGGCGGATGGTGGTCGAGTCGAAGAGGTCGGTGCGGTACTCGATCTCCCCGGCCAGGCCCGCGTCGGTCTCGGCCAGGGCCAGGGTGAGGTCGAACTTGGCCGTGGAGGTGCCCAGGGGAACCGGCTCGACGGTCAGGCCGGGCAGGTCGAAGCGGACCGCCGGGGCGTTCTGCAGCACCAGCATCACCTGAAACAGGGCGTTTCGCGCCAGATCGCGGCGCGCCACCAGCTCCTCCACCAGGCGCTCGAAGGGCACGTCCTGCCGCTCGTAGGCACCCTTGGTCACCTCGGCCACGCGGTCCAGGGCCGCCGCGAAGGTCGGGTCGCCGTCGAGCTTCGCCCGCACCAGCAGGGTGTTGATGAAAAAGCCGATCAGCGGCTCGGTCTCGAGGGCCCGGCGGCCGGCGATCGGCGTGCCGAGCACGATGTCGCTCTGGCCGCTCCAGCGCAACAAGAGAGCGTCGAAGGCGGTCGCCAGCACCATGAACGGCGTGGCGCCAGCCTCGCGGGCGAAACCGGCCAGGTGCGCAGCCACCTCGGGGCCGAGGGCGATGCGCTGGCTGGCGCCGGCCAGGCTGAGCACGGCCGGGCGGGGGCGGTCGGTGGGCAGGTCCAGCACCTCGGGGGCGCCGGCCAGGGTCTCGCGCCAGGCTGCGATCTGGCGGGCCACGGCCTCGCTCCCAAGCTGGCGGTTCTGCCAGGTGGCGAAGTCGCCGTACTGCACGGCCAGCTCGGGCAGGTTCGCCGGCACTCCCTCGCGATGAGCACGGTAGAGGGCCGCCAGCTCGCCCACGAAGACGCCGATCGACCAGCCGTCCGAGACGATGTGGTGGAGGTTGACCACCAGCAGGTGGTGGTCCGGGGCCAGGCGCAGGAGGCGCACGGCGATCAGGGGCCCGCGAGAAAGGTCGAAGGGCCGGCGGGCCTCGCGCAGGGCCTGGCTCTTGGCCTCCACCTCGGCCGCCGCGGGGGGCAGGGCGGAGACGTCGGCCACGGGCAGGGGCAGGGGGCCTGCGGGCTCGATCACCTGCTCCGGCTCTCCCCCCGGCGCCGTGGCGAAGCGGGTGCGCAGCACCTCGTGCCGGGCCACGATGGCGCTCAAGCTGGCGGCCAGGGCCGCGGGCACCAGGGCGCCGCGGAAGCGCACGGCGGCCACCACGTTGTAGGCCGCCGAGCCGGGCTGGAGCTGATCGATCAGCCACAGGCGGCGCTGCGAGGAGGAGAGGGGAGCGCGGCTGCGGTCACCCTCCCGGCGCGGGATGCTCGCCGCGGCCACGGCCTCCCCGGGGGCTTGTCCGGCCTTCTTCTGCTGGAGCTTCCTGATCAGCTGGTCGAGCTGCTCTCGAGAGAGGCCGGCGAGCTTCGAAGGGGTTTCGGCCATCAGCGCTCGCTTCATGCCCTCCGCAGGGCGTTGGCGGGATCGATCGAGAGCGCCGCACGCGCCGGCAACCAGGCCGCGAGGCAGCCCAGGGCGAGC
This sequence comes from Thermoanaerobaculia bacterium, assembly GCA_036274895.1. GTDB lineage: Bacteria > Acidobacteriota > Thermoanaerobaculia > Multivoradales > SZUA-115 > CALMKX01. Next base: position 23,094 of record DASUEU010000038.1, read on the forward strand.
AGGAGCAGGGTCACCCCGATCAGGGTCGCCGGGTCCGAGGCCGCCACCCCGTAGAGCTGGCTCGACAGCAGGCGGCCGCCCAGCAGGGCCAGGGCGAGGCCGATGGCGAGGCCCACGGCGGTGAAACGCAGCACCTGCGCGAGCACCAGTCGGAACACGCTCGAGCGCTCGGCGCCGAGGGCGATGCGCACCCCCAGCTCGGCGCGGCGCTCGCCCACCACGTAGGACATCAGGCCGTGGACGCCGATCGCCACCAGCAGCAGGGCCACGGCGGCGAAGGTCGAGAGCAGCACCACGTAGGTGCGCTTGTCCGCCAGGTGGGCGGCGACCACCTCGTCCATGCTGCGCAGGCTCTCGATCGGCTGGTCGCGGTCGATCGCGGCCACCGCCTCGCGCACCCCACGGGCGAGGCTGCTCGGGTTGCCCTCGGTGCGCAACACCACAGCCATGGACGGGAAGGTGGCCTGGGGAAACGGCGTGTAGACCTGGAGGGGGGCATCGACGTCGAGACCCAGGGCGTGGACGTCCCCCACTACCCCCACCACCGAGAGCCAGCGGGCCACGCCCCCGGGCCGGCCGGTCAGCCGCACCTGCTTGCCCAGGGCGCTCGCCCCCGGCCAGAAGCGCCGGGCCACCGACTGGCTGATGATCGCCACCTGCTCGCCCCGGGCGTCATCCGAGTCGGCGAAGTCCCGGCCCTCGATCAACGGCACCCCCTGGGTCTGGAAGTAGCCCGGGCTCGCCGGCCGCCAGTCCACCATCGGCATCGGCTCCCCGGCGGCGAGGGTGTGGCCCTCGAACTCGGCCTCGACGGCGAAGCGCCGCGAGCCCAGGGGCAGCTCCTGCACGGTAGCCACGGAGCGCACGCCGGGCAAAGTCGCCAGGCGCTCACGCAGCTGGTCGTAGAAGCCCTGGTAGAGGTGGCGCTCGGGGTATTTGTTGGGCGACAGGAAGACGTTGAAGGTCAGGGTCGAGGACGGATCGAAGCCCGCCGGCACCGATTGCAGGGTGAGGAAGGAGCGGATGGTCAGGCCGGTGGCGATCAGCACCACCGTCGCCAGGGCGACCTCGGCGGTGACCAGGGCCCCCTGCAGGCGCCGGGCCCCTGCTCCGGCCGAGGCCTTGGAGGTATCCCCTTCCTTGAACATGGCCGCGAGGTCCGGCTTGCGCAGCCGCCAGAAAGGGGCGAAGGCCAGGGCCACGGCCACGGCCAGGGAGAGCAGCAGGGTGAAGGCGAGCACCAGCGGGTCGATCGCCACCTCGTCCAGGCGCCTTATGCCGGTGCCCGGCAGGCGAGTCAGGAGGGAAAGGCCGAGGTAGGCAACGCCCACCCCCGCCACCAGGCCGAAGCAGGTCAGCAGCAGGCCCTCGGCCAGGAACTGGCGCAGCAGGTCGCCCCGCTCGCTGCCCAGGGCGGTGCGGATGGCCACCTCCCGGTGGCGCGAGGAGGCTCGCGCCAGCAGCAGGTTGGCGACGTTGCCCACGGCGATCACCAGCACCAGGGCGACCAGGGCCGAGAGCAGGCCGAGCTTCTTGCCCAGGCCGCCGATCACTTCCTCGGTCAAGGGCACCAGGTTCAGGCCGAATCCGGCCTTGGCCGGGTAGTAGTCGGGATGCTCCCGGATGAGCTCGGCGGCGATCGCCGCCATCTCGGTGCGCGCCGAGCTCACCGTCGCCGCCGGTGCCAGCCGGCCGAACAGGGACAGACCGCGCAGGCCCCGTTCCGGCAACCGCTGGGGATCGATGGCGATGGGCAGGAAGAGCTCGAAGCGCTCGGCGAAGCCGGTCTGGAAGCGGGCCGGCATCACCCCGATCACGGTGGTGGGGGCACCATCGAGGGTCAGGGTCTTGCCCAGCACGCCGGGGTCGGCGCCCAGGGGCCCGCGCCAGAAGGACTCGGCGATCACCACCACCTTCTCACCGCCGGTGCGATCTTCCTCGGCCGTGAAGGCCCGGCCCAGCAGGGGCTCGGCGCCGAGCACGCTGAACAGGCTGGCCGAGGCCCGGGCTGCGAGCAGCCGCCGGGGCACGTCACCGCCGGTCTGGTTGACGTAAGTGACCCGCACCGCTCCCACGGCAGACAGCGAGCGAGCCCGCCCGGCCACGTCGAGAAACTCGGCGGCCGAGGCGGGCTGGCGGTGGCGGTTCAAGGAGCGGATCTCCGTCCAGACCATGACCAGACGCTCGGGCTCCCGATAGGGAAGTGCCCGCCAGAGCAGCGCTCGGTTGAGGCTGAAGGCGGCGGTGTTGGCACCGATGCCCAGGGCCAGACACACTACCGCCGTTACGGCGAAGCCGGGCCGCGCGACGAGCCAGCGCCACGCCGCAACGAGATCGCGACGAAACGTTTCCAAGTTAGGCGACGTGCCGAGACGGGAGAGGGCTCAGGCGCCCACCTCGACGACCTCGCGACCGAAAGAGCGCGCGAGCAGATCCTGGCCGCGCCGCAGCAGAACGGTCTCGATCACTCGAGGATTGAACCACCTCTTGACGAAGTCCTCGACTGCCTTCTGGTCGAACTTCTTGCAGGAGTAGACGTCGACGCTGATGAAGCGGTTCTTGGCCGAAGTGTGAACCTGGATCCCGCTCTCGATGATCGGCACCCAACCACTATAGCCGGGTCGTCCCGGGAACGTGGTCTCACAGGTTTTAAAAATATAGGGCTGAGTCTGCTTGGTCATGTGCAGCTCGAGGCAGATCTTGTCCAGGAACTCATAGCCCAGATCGAGATCGCAGCACACGTCCTCATCGCAACCAAAACAGTCGATGATCAGCTGATAGCCCCACGGGTCCTGTGGGTCTTTGTCCTCATAGCGCAGCTCTGGCATCGTGACGAACCTCCTCGGCTTTCCTCGGTATAGACATCAAAGTGAATCAAAACCCCTGAGAGGGTCTCGCCCCACCGAAGTTTCGGTCTGGGCTTATAGTGCGGTCCCCATCCCTTTTTAGGACAGGATCCACGGTCTGGCGGCTCTGAATTGGCTATACGGCCGATCCGGTGTTGCGGTTCATTCGACGGACTTTCCACGTCGCTCCCCACGACAGGATGGGTTCCGGCGGCAGCCGGCGAGGAACCGCCAGCGCCCGCGCGTCGGCGAGCAGGGAGGAGGGCTGATCGAGGGCGGCCTCGGCGAGGAGCCGGCCGAGGACGGTTCCCAGGGCGATGCCGGCGCCGGTGTAACCTCCGGCCGCCCACAGCCCGGGGGCCAACTCGCCGAAGAACGGCAGGCGGGCCGGCGTCACCCCCATCACCCCCGTCCAGGTGGTCTCGAACGCCACCTCGGTGAGCATGGGAAAGCGCAGGTCGAAGGCGAGCCGATGCCGCGCGCGGGCCGTCTCGAGGTCGGCGGGGCGGGCGGCCAGCCCCGGCCGGTAGGCGACGTGGTTGCGCACCAGGATGCGCCCGTCGCGGGTGCGTCGCACGGTGGAGCCCATGGCGTCCTCGGCGAGCACTCCCCACTCCCGCTCGCCGCCCAGGCGCGCTTGCTCCACGGCGGTCAACGGGCGGGTGAGGCTGCCGAAGGTCAGCAGGGGCAGGACCCGCCGGGCCAGCCCCGGGATGCCGCGGCTGTAGCCGTTGACGGCGAGCAGCACTCGCTCGGCCCTGAGCCGGCCGCCCGGGGTCTCGAGGTGCCAGCCATCTCGGAGCCGCGTCAGGGAAAGCACCGGCGTCTCTTCGTAGAGGTCGACGGCCGCCGGCAGGTGGCGGGCGAGGCCCCGCACCAGGGCCCCGGCCTGGACCAGCACGCTGCCCGGCAGGCGGATGCCGGCGCGGTAGAACGGCACGCCGGTCACTTCGGCCAGGCCCTCGCGGTCGAGGGGCTGGTGCGGCTCGTCGCGCTTCTCGAGCCAGCGGCGCAGGCGCGCCACCTCCGCGGCCCCGGCCTCGCTCCAGGCCACGTGCAGCCAGCCGGTTTCGTCCCAGTCGCAGTCGATGCGCGAGCGGCGCACCGTCTCGCGTAGCTCCGCGATGCCGGCGCGTGCCAGGCGCACGTAGCGCTCCTGGTCCGCGGGGGGGAAGCGAGCCACGAAGTGGGCCAGGTCGACCACGAAGCCCGAGGCGCGCCCGGAGGCCCCCCAGCCCGCGCGCTGGGCCTCGACCAGGGCGATGCGCCCGCCTCCCCTCTCGGCCAAGTCCCGTGCCGCTGCCAGACCGGTCAGCCCGGCCCCGACGATCGCCACCTCGACGATCCGCTCTCCCTCGAGAGGGGATGTCAGGCGCTCGGCGGCGAAAGGCGCCAGCCAGCCGCAATGGTCGTCGTCCGCCGGAGTCGCGAGCCTCACCTTCATGAGCCGATCCTCACTGAAAAGGTCAGGGAGTCTACTGCGGCACCACCGGGCTCATAAATCGTGTTCCTTCATATCGAAAAATCCGTTCCAGCGAATCGCGCTGAGCCAACACGCCGATCGCGGGAAGCGCACACAAAAACCGTCACGCCTGACACCCCAGAATGCACTCAGTAGCTGACACCGCAGAGGGGTAGCTGGGGGATCACTCTACGATCTTCGCGTCTCTCTGCAATTTCATGCAACACTGAGGAGGTAGGAATGAGCAGGATCAAGAGCGGACTGGGCCTGACGAGCGGAGCTTTGCTCCTGCTGGCGGGCACCGTTCCCGCCCTAGCCGACGGTGGCGTCACCTTCACGGACATCGCCGCGGGCGGCGGAGCGGGCATCGTCTTCGAGCACACCCCTTCGGTTCGTGATGCCGTGCGTCTCGCCATCATCGACGCTTCGGCCACCACGCCGATCCCGACGGCCGACTTCTTCGCCATCAGCCGGCCCAGCAGCCCGGAGAAAGCGAAGGGCTCTCCCGGCGTGGCCATCTTCGACTACGACAACGACGGCGACCTCGACATCTACGCCGTCAACGGCCCCGGAACGCCGAACAGCCTGTTCCAGAGCCGGCTGGCCCAGACCGGCTCGCTGACCTTCGTGGACGTGGCCGCGGCCGCGGGCGTGACCGCGACGGCGCCCGAGAACTCCGGCGTCTGCTACGGCGACACGGACAACGACGGCGACCAGGACCTCTTCGTCCTCGGCCTCAATGATGACCACACCTTCTTCCGCAACGACGGTGACGGCACCTTCACCGACGTGACCGGCTGGGCCGGCCTCCAGGGCGACCACCAGCACGCCGTGGGCTGCTCCTTCGGCGACCTCAACAACGATGGTCTGCTCGACGTCGTGATCGTCAATACCGCGATCACCTGGGACGACCGCTTCCCGATCTTCGTCACCGGTGACTACACCAACGCCTTCGAGCACAAGGACCTGTTCATCAACAACGGCCACAACCGCTTCGAGGACCGCTCGGCGACCAGCGGCATCGAGGGCGTGTACCACCTCGGCCCGGCCGGCAACACCTCCGCCTCCCATGGCTGGGCCATCGCCGCCATCGACATCGACCTCGACGGCAACGTCGACGTGTTCACCGGCGACACCCAGGGGGCCCCGCCCCTCGACGAGACCCACCGCCGCGGCTGGAACCGCTGGTTCAAGGGCGACGGCACGGGCAACGTGGTCGACGTGACCGGCTCCTATCCCGGCCTGCTCAAAGAGAACAGCTGGATGGGCTTCGCCTTCGGTGACATCGACTGCAACGGCGGCATGGACTTCTTCTCGACCGGTATGGGCAACTACCTCGGCGGTGCCGGCCTCGAGTCGAGCCTGTTCCGGCGTCAGGCCAACGGCGACTGGCAGATCGACCTGCTCTTCCCCAACCCCTTCGGCTGGGGCGACGCGATGTTCGACTACGACAACGACGGCGACACCGACATCCTCTACCACGGCGGCTACGACGTGCTGAACCTCGCCGCCGCCGACAACCCGGGCGTTCTGCTGCAGAACGACGGCGTGTGCAGCGGCGTCTTCTCGGCCCAGGTGACCCCGAACCCGTTCACGAACACCGACCACCGGCCCCGGATGGTCGAGGGCGTGGCCGTCGGCGACATCAACAACGACGGCTTCACGGACATCGTCACGATTTCCTCGTCGAACGTCACCCCGGGCAACCCGGCCTACCGTCCGATGATCAACCTGACCGGACCCACCGGCGGCCCCTACGACCCGGTGGCGATGTTCCAGAACATCCTGACCGGCCGCATCGTGGCCGGCGCCTTCGTGCCGGTGAACCCGCGGGCCGGGTACAACAACGGTTCGCTCGCCGTCGAGATCAACAGCGGCGACAACGGCAACAACTGGGTCAAGTTCATCCCGGTCGGCAACGCCGGCTTCAGCCGCAACCGCCACGCCTCGGGCGTGGTCAACCGCGACGGCATCGGCGCCACCTTCCGCTTCACCCCGACCGGCCTGCCGACCAGCATGCTGCCGATCGTGGGCGGCTCCTCCTATGCCTCGCAGCACGCCACCGAGGCGGTCTTCGGCATGGGCAGCGCCGGCAAGGGCGTCGTGGAGGCTTACTGGCCGGGCGGCTACCGCAACAAGCTCTACGACGTCGAGGCCGGCGAGACCGTGGTCTTCCCGGCGATCCCGTGCAGCTACAACGGTGCCTGGTCCTCCAAGGGCGCCTACGTCCGCTGCGTCGAGAACGCCCTCGGCGACTACAAGAAGAACGGCTACATCAGCGGCCAGGAGCGCCACCGCTTCTTCCACAGCGCCCTGCGCGCCTACGCGGAAGCCAATCCGTAAGCCGACTCCCCGACCGTGAAGCAACCAGGGCCGCCGCGAGGCGGCCCTTTTTCATTTCCGCCGCTTGCGGAACGGGTGGGCGAGCTGCCCGGGGTAGCCTTCTGGTACCCGGTCGTGCTGGGTGCCGTAGGCGTCGGGCCAGCGCTCGGCCGGGGCGTGGCAGGTGCCGAAGAAGCGGTCGAGCCAGGGCAGGTGGACGGCGAAGTTCTTGTCCACCGCCTCGGGCGCGGCGCTGTGGTGCCAGTGGTGGAAGTGCGGGGTGACCACCAGGCGCTCGAGCCAGCCGAAGCGCAAGCGCACGTTGGCGTGGATGAACACGGCGTGGATCGAGACGAAGGCCAGGTAGGCGTAGACCGGCCCCTGGGCGAAGCCCAGCAGATAGATCGGCAGGAAGGTGAAGCCCCGGGTCATCACCACGTCCACCAGGTGCAGGCGGGAGCCCGCCAGCCAGTCCATCTCCCGGCTGGAGTGGTGGACCTCGTGGAAGGGCCACAGCCAGCTCACCCGGTGGAAGGCGCGGTGGATGGCGTACTCGGCGAGGTCCGCCACCAGCACGATCTCGACGAATTGCAGCAGGCCCGGCTGGGCGGCGACCCAGGCCGCCACCTCCGGCCGCCGGGCGAAGGCGAAGAAGACCGTGGCCGGGGCGAGGGTGAGGAGGGTGGAGACCTGCACCAGCAGGTGGCTGACCAAAAAGTGCAGCGAGTCGGTGGTCCAGCCCGGGCGGAAGACCGCCTGGTCGCGCCGCAGGGGGAAGATCCGCTCCAGGGGAACGAAGACCACGCAGAGCATCACCACGTTGAGCAGGAACCAGTCGAGGCCCAGGTAGGGAGACTTCGGCACCGGCCCCGGGACCGGCACGCTGCCGCCGCCGAGCAGGGCCGAGACCAGCGCCAGGCCCATGCCGGTCGCCGCCAGCACCTTGCGCCGGCGCAGCCCGGCGCTGATGAGGCCGAGCAGGAAGGCGAGGCCGATCACCGTTTCGATTGCCCCGCGCACCCAGGTCATGGGGTAGACCGCCCGCAGCTCCGGCGAGGTGAGCAGGGCCGGGAAGTGCAGGCAGAGCACCGCGCCGAGACCGAGCCCGCCCAGCACCACCGAGGTCACCCCGGTGGCCCAACCGGAGCCGGGCCGGGTGCTCTCCTCGTCGCCGAACCAGCGCTTGAAGCGCTCGTCCAGCCAGGATCGGCGAGCCCGCGGGCCGGCTGTCACGGGGCGCGGTCCGCGACGGGCGGGAAGAGGAAGGTCAGCATGTCCTCCACCCGCGAGGCCCAGGAGATCTCGTCGTGCTGCCCGCCTTCCTGCTCGACGTAGGCGAGGTCCTCCCCCACCTTCCAGCCCTTCGCCTCGAGTGCCGCACGCAGCTGGCGCGCGCCGGTGACGATGCTCTCCCTCTCGAGGGTGCCGAGATCGACCCAGACCCGCAGCGGGGCCCTTTGTGAGAGGGCCGCCACTCGCTGAAGGAGCACGCCGTCGTCCCAGTCGCCCGGTACTGAGACGGCGAGCACCTGACCGAAGACCTGCGGCCAGCCCAGCGCCAGCCAGAGCGAGACGAGCCCGCCGAAGGAGGCCCCACCGATGGCCGTGCTCGCCGCCTCCGGGCGGGTACGGTAGGTGCGATCGATGAACGGCTTGAGCTCCTCGACCAGGAAGCGGCCGTAGAGATCCGCCTTGCCGCCCTCTCTCGCCACCCGGCCGTCCGGCTGAGGGTACTCCACCACCCGCGGCGTGTACTCCTCCGTGCGCGCCTCGGTGTTGGCCACCGCCACCACGATCAGGGGCTGGATGCGGCCGGCCGCGATCAGGGCCTCGGCCCTCTCGTCCACCTGCCATTCCATGCCGGCCTCGGCGCCGTCGAAGACGTGCTGGCCGTCCTGGAGGTAGAGCACCGGGTAGCGGCGGGAGCCGTCGCGCTCGTAGCCCGGCGGCAGGTAGACCTGGACCTCGCGGGGGGGCAGGAGCTTCGAGGGGAAGGCCGGATGGCGACGGATCGTCCCCACCCGGGAGAGAACCACGGGCTCGGGCGGGGCGTCGAAGGCGCGCTCGACTCTCTGCAGCGGCTCACGCAGGAAGAGCTGGCGATTGCGCCCCCCCTCCCAGCCCCCGCGTGGATCCCCCGGGCGCTCCTTCTTGAGCTTGTACGCCACGGCCTGGCCGCCGAAGGGGGCGCGGGGAAAGGTCGCCTCCACCTGGTAGCGGCCGTCGCCGTCGGCGTCCATGGCGAGCAGGGTGCTCTCCCAGGTGAGCGGGGCGGTCCCGCCCCGCACGCCGACCCCATCCCGGGCCGGGTCGAAGCGGCCGGCGGCGATCTCCGCGCGCAGATCGAGGACGAAGGTGACCCGATGAGCCTGCGCCACCGCAGAGGCAGGCAACATCAGCAAGGCGGCCAGGCTGAGCAGACGAGCCAGAGTCTTGCCGGGCATGGGACCTCCCGTGTGGATTCTCGAGATGGTACACCGGGGGCCGCCCGAGACCGTCCGGGCTCCGCGAGGGATTGAAGTCCCTCGCTCCCCATGAACGTCCCTGGCGGGACGGGGAAAAGGCTGCCTCCGAGGCGACGCCTTTGGAGTGCGGCGACCTGTCGCCGCTTTGCAGGCGCTCGAAAGCGGCGACACGTCGCCGCACTCCAAAGCGCCAAATCGTAGGCAGGCTCAGGCGCCAACCGTAACCCAGCTCCCCCACGCACTTTCGCCCCTTCGGAATCATCCGAGCGCGCGAAGGGCGATAAACTCGGGGCAACCTTTTCGAGCTCCGTTTCGAGGCTGGAGGTCACGTTGGCGGCGAAGTTCGACGTTTTCCTCTCGCACAACAGCCTGGACAACGCTCTCATCCGCGAGATCGCCGACCTCCTGGAGGGGCTCGAGCTCCGCGTCTGGTTCGATGAATGGGAGCTTCAGCCTGGCCGGTCCTGGATCGAAGGCATGCAGGCGGGGATCCGGGACAGTCTCTCAGCCGTCGTGGCGATCAGCGGGCACGGGTTGGGGCCGTGGGAGAAGCCGGAGATGTGGGCGATCCTGGGTGAAGGTGTCGAACGCGACATCCCGGTGATCCCGCTTCTCCTGCCTGGAGCCGGCGAACCACCCCTCTTCCTGAAGAGCTACACCTGGGTGGACCTGCGTGACGGGCTCTCAGAGGCAGGGCTGGAACGCCTCCGATGGGGCATCACCAACGTCAAGCCGGCCCGCCCCGGGCGCCGGCATGAGGCTTCCTCACCCGCGGTCTCCCTCTCCAAGCTCCCCGTCACCGGCCAGACCTTCGTGGCCCGGGAGGACGAGCTGGCGCGGCTGGATGCCGCCTGGGCGGACCCGCACACCAACGTCATCAGCTTCGTGGCCATGGGCGGGGCCGGCAAGTCGGCGCTGGTGAACCACTGGCTGGACCGGATGAAGGCGGACGGCTGGCGGGGGGCGGAGCGGGTGCTGGGCTGGTCCTTCTACAGCCAGGGCACGGATTCCACCGGTGCCTCCAGCGAGGCGTTCACCGAGTTCGCCCTGCCCTGGCTGGGCCACAAGGGCGAGGTGCTGGCGGAGCGGGTGCGGGAGCGACGCACGCTGCTCGTGCTGGACGGCCTCGAGCCCCTCCAGCACCCGCCGGGGGCCCAGACCGGGAGGATCAAGGACCCGGCCGTGCAGGCTCTCGTGAAGGAGCTGGCCGCCAAGAACCCCGGGCTCTGCGTGATCACCACCCGCCTGGCCGTGGCGGACGTGGCCGGCCGGGCCGGGGCCGTATCCGAGGATCTGGACCAGCTGCCCCCCGAGGCCGGGGCCGAGCTGCTGCGCCGGCTGGGGGTGAAGGGAAGCGAGAAGGAGCTGCGAGCCGCGGCTCAGGAGCTGGGCGGCCACGGCTTAGCCCTGACGCTGCTGGGCACCTACCTGCGGGATGTGCTCGAGGGGGACGTGCGCCGGCGGCGGGAGGCCGTCTTGCTGGAGGAAGGGATCGACGGCGCCGAGCACGCGAAGAGGGTGATGGCCGCCTACGAAGCGATGTTCGGCCCGGGGCCGGAGCGCAGCGCGCTCGCCCTGCTCGGCCTCTTCGACCGCCCGGCCGAGAAGGCGGCCGTGGCGGCCCTGCGCGCGGCTCCCGAGATCCCGGGGCTGACGGAGGGCATCGCCACCAACAACGAGAAAGCCTGGAAGCTCGCCCTCGCCCGCCTGCGGCAGGCACGGTTGGTGTCGGAGCCGGACGGCAACAGCCACTCCCTCGACGCCCATCCCCTGGTGCGGGAGCACTTCGGGGCGCGGTTGAAGGAGGCGGCGCCGGAGTCTTGGCGGGAGGGAAACCTCCGGCTGTACGAGCACTACCAGCAGGCCGCGCCGGATCTGCCGGAGACGCTGGAGCAGATGCTGCCGCTCTACGCGGCCGTGGTGCACGGGTGCCGGGGTGGGCGGGTGGTGGAGGCGTACGCCGAGGTGTTCAAGCGACGGATTCGACGTTGGAACGAGGGTTTCAGCTGGCGAAAGCTGGGAGCCTTCGGCGCTGAGCTGACCGCCCTCGCAGCCTTCTTCAACCACCCTTGGGACCAACCCTCCCAGGATCTGAGCGCGGCGGACCAGGCCTGGATCCTCAACACGGCCGGCTTCCACCTGCGCGCCCTGGGGCGGTTGGGGGAGGCGGTGGGGCCGATGCGGGCGGGCCTGGCATTGCGGATCGCGCAGAAAAAATGGGGCAACGCAGCGAGGATCGCCTCCAACCTCAGCGAGCTGCTCCTCACCCTCGGCCAAGTGGCCGAGGCCGTGGCGGCCGGGAAGGAGAGCGTGGTGCTGGCGGACCGCAGCGAGGAGTGGGACCGGCGGATGGTCAGCCGCACCACTCTGGCCGATGCCCTGCACGGGGCGGGGCGGTGGGAGGAGAGCGCGGCGCTGTTCCGCGAGGCGGAGGGGATGCAGGCGAACTGGCAGAAGGAGTACCCGCGGCTGTACTCGCTCGGGGGCTACCAGTATTGCGATCTGCTGCTGGGCCAGGCGGAGCCGGAGGATGGGGCGGGGTTGGCGGGGGTCCTCGTCAGCGACATCGCGGCCTCGGGTGTAGGGGCGCACGGCCGTGCGCCCCACGGGTCGACCGCCGACCGCGGCCCGGCCGGAAACGGCGGGAGGGCGCACGGCCGTGCGCCCCTACGCGGAGAGGACTCCGCCCGCTACCGCCAAGCATGCGAGGAGGTGCGGGGGCGGGCGGAGCAGTTCTTCGAATGGCGCGTGCCAGGCGACTCCCTCCTCGACATCGCCCTCGACCACCTCTCCCTCGGCCGAGCCCACCTCGGCCTGGCGCTGACGGCACCCGAGGCGCCGGACTTCGCCCCGGCCGGCGAGCACCTGGACCGGGCCGTCGAGGGCCTGCGGCAGGCCGGCCAGGAGCAGTACCTCCCCAACGGCCTCCTCGCCCGCGCCGCCTTCTACCGCCTCACCGGCAACCTGCCCGCCGCCGCGGTGGACCTGGGGGAGGCCCTGGAGATCGCCGAGCGAAGCGGCATGCGCCTCCACGAGGCGGACGCCCACCTCGAGTGGACCCGCCTCCACCTCCAGCAGGACGACCCAGCCACCGCCCGCACCCACCTCGCCCGCGCCCGCGAGCTGGTCACCGCCTGCCGCTACGGCCGGCGCGAGCGGGAGGTGCGGTGGTTGGCGGGGCGGGTGGGGGAATGACGGGCCCCAGCCCCGCCGGGGGCTGAACCCCCCGGCTACCGTCGATCCGTCGCTGCGCGACGGGGGAGATCCCCCCGCTTCCGCGGGGGCAGGCTCTCCGCTGCGCCTGCTGCGCAGGCTCCGGTCGGGATGACAGCGGGACCGCCTCGAGCGTGCCTCCCGGGATGTCATCCCGAGCGCAGGGCCGAAGGCCCGGAGCCGAGGGATCTCTGCGGGCGGGGGCGCGTCGCGCAGCGACGCGGCCAGGGTAGCCGGGGAGTTCACTCCCCGGCGGCCTGCGGCTACGGCCGCCGCGAGCGGGAGGTGCGGTGGTTGGCGGGGAGGCTCGAGTAAGACCCCTCACCCCTGCCCCTCGGACCCTGCCCTGAGCTTGCCGAAGGGAGCCCACCCACACCGCCCTCCGGGAGAGGGGTCCGGAGGGGATGGATTCCCGCGTTCGAGCTGGTTCCCACGCTCTGCGTGGGAACGAGAGGACTCCATCCCCTCCGCACCGCCCCATGGGAGACCCCTCGGCTTCGCTCGGGGTGACAACGCTGCCGTTACCTCCCCTCCGGCCTCCCCCTCTCCCGGAGGACGGTGTGGGAGGGCCGGGAGCACGCCCTGAGCGAAGCCGAAGGGAGGGGGATCAGAGGGGGTGAGGGGTCCGCAGGGGATAGATTCCCGCGTTCGCGGGAATAACGACCGGAAGCGACTCCCCTCCGGCCTCCCCCTCTCCCGGGCGTGGAGGTCGGGCGGGTCGGGAGAGGGGGAACGAGGGGGTGAGGGCCGCGGGCCGGGAGCCTGCCCCCGCGAAAGCCGGCGGATCTCCCCCTCACCCCTTGGCGTCGTACCAGCTCTTGCCCCAGGCCAGGTCCACCGCGAGCGGCACGGTCAGCTGGGCCACGCCTTCCATCTCGGCGCGCACCAGCTCCCCAACCGCCTGCTCGCTGCCCTCCACCACCTCGAGCACCAGCTCGTCGTGCACGGTGAGCAGCAGCCGGGCCTCGGGCTGCTCGGCCCCGAGGCGATGGGCGACGCGGATCATCGCCATCTTCATCAGGTCCGCCGCCGTGCCCTGGATGCGGGCGTTGATCGCCATGCGGCGGGCGTTCTCCCGCAGGTTCCAGTTCGACGAATTGATGTCCGGCAGCCAGCGCACCCGGCCGTAGAGGGTCTCGACCTTGCCGGTGCGCTTGGCCGCCTCCTCGGTCTCCTCGACGTAGCGGCGCACCCCGGGGTAGCGGTCGAGGTAGGCCTGGATGAAGCGGTCGGCCTCCCTGGGGCTCATGCCGCCCAGATTCTGGGCCAGGCCGAAGCCGGAGATGCCGTAGAGGATGCCGAAGTTGATCGTCTTGGCGGCCCGGCGCTGCTCGGCGGTGACCAGCTCCGGCGCCGCCCCGAAGACCACCGCCGCGGTGGCGCGGTGGATGTCCTCGCCGCGGCGGAAGGCCGCGATCAGGGTCTCCTCCTGGGCGATGTGGGCGAGCACCCGCAGCTCGATCTGGCTGTAGTCCGCCACCAGCAGCAGCCGGCCCGGCCCGGCCACGAAGGCCCGGCGGATGCGCTGGCCCAGCTCGGTGCGCACCGGGATGTTCTGCAGGTTGGGGTTGGCCGAGGACAGCCTGCCGGTGGCCGCCACCGCCTGATTGAAACGGGTGTGGAGGCGCCCGTCCGCCGCCACCAGGGCCGGCAGGGCGTCGACGTAGGTGCCCTTGAGCTTCACAATCTCGCGGTACTTGAGCAGCAGCACGGGCAGCGGGTAGCCCGCCGCGGCCAGCGCCTCCAGCACGTCGGCGCCGGTGGCGTAGCTCTTCGTCTTCTTGGTCTTCTTGCCCGCCGGGTAGCCGAGCTTCTCGAACAGGATCACCCCCAGCTGCTGGGGGGAGTTGATGTTGAAGGCTTCCCCCGCGAGGTCGTGGATCTCGGTCTCGAGGCGGGTGAGCTCCTTGGCCAGTTCGGCGGACATGCTCGCCAGATAGCCGACGTCGAGCTCGACCCCGGCCTCCTCCATGGCCACCAGCACCGGCACCAGGGGGGCCTCGATCTCGCGGTACACGCGCTCCAGGGGGCTCGCCGCCAGCTCGCCGAACAGGGCCGGCACCAGCCGCCGCGGCAGCTCCACTTTCTCGGCCGCGCAGGCCAGCAGGCCCGGCCCCGAAAGGGGCGGCTCGGCGCCGCGGTCCCAGCCGGCCTCTTTGGCCGTGACCGGCTGGGCGTCCAGCCGCTCGCGGGCGATCTCCTCGAGCCCGTGGCCGGTGGCCGGCCGCAGCAGGTAGGAGGCGAGCATCAGATCCGCCAGCTCGCAGCGGGTCTGGCCGCCCCGGGGCGAGAGGCGCAGCACTTCCTTGACGTCATGGCCGGCGAGGCGGCGCTCCGGGTCCCCGAGCAGGGTTTCGAGAGTGGCGAGCACGGCGGAGCGCAGCCCGTCGCGGCGAAAGTCCGCCCACAGCACCGGCCCCTCGGTGCCGCCCAAAGCCAGCCCGAGCGGGCTACCCTCCCCGAGCACGCCGGCGTAGACCTCCCGGCCCAGGCCGGCCGTGCGCGCCGCCCAGTCCTCGGCCGTCAGCACCTCGTCGGCCGGGGCGGTCGTGGGCTTGGGCACGGCGGCGGCGGTGGCCTCCTCGAGCAGGGTGCGGAACTCGAGCTGGGCGTAGAGGCGGCGCAGGGCCTCGTGGTCCGGCGGGTCCAGCCGCAGGGCCTCGGGGTCGAGGTCGATGGGCAGGTCGGTGTGGATGGTGACCAGCTCGCGGGAGAGCTCGGCCTGGGCCCGGTGCTCGATCAGGCCCTCGCGGTAGCTCTTCTTGGTGACCTCGGCGGCCCGCTCGAGCAGGGCGTCGAGGGAGCCGAACTCCTGGATCAGGCTCTTGGCCCCCTTCTCACCGATGCCCGGCACGCCGGGGACGTTGTCGATCGCGTCGCCCATCAGGGCCATGACGTCGATGACTTTCTCGGGCGGCAGGCCGAAGTCCTCGGTGACCAGGGCCGGGTCGTAGAGCTTGTCTCGCCCGGTGTGGTAGAGGAAGACGCCCGGCCCCACCAGCTGCATCAGGTCCTTGTCGGCGGAGACCAGGGTGACCTCGTAGCCCTCGGCCGCGGCCTTCTTGGCCAGGGTGCCGAGCACGTCGTCGGCCTCGTAGTTGTCGAGCTCCAAGATGGGGATCTTGAAGGCGTCGATGACGGCGCGGATGGTGGGGATCTGGACCTTCAAGTCCGGCGGCGTCGGCGCCCGGTTGGCCTTGTAGTCGGCATACTTCTCCGTCCGCACCGTCTGGTCCGAAACGTCCCAGGCAATCCCCACCAGGTCCGGCTTCTGGTCCTTCAAGAGCTTCCTGAGGATCTGCACGAACCCGAACACCGCATTCGTCGGCTCCCCCTTCGAGTTCGAGAGGTTCCGGATGGCGTAGAACGCCCGGAAGATGTTCGAGTAGGCGTCGATGAGGAAGAGGCGCTGGGGCATTGGGGGATTCTATGGCGGGGCGGGGTTGCGGCGGGCCGCCGAGGGCGCGTAGGCTGGCGGGCCTGTGCCCGGACCAGGAGGAGGTAGCGGCGGCGATCACGGATGTGACGCCGGCCGAGGTGGCCGAGATGCAGCTGGCGCTGATTCCGGAGCTGAACGGGATTCCGCCTTGGGAGGATGCCGATGAGTGACGGCGGGCGGCACGGGGAGCCTGGACTTCCCGGCCTTCTGCGATAAGCAAAGGACCCCCTGCGGCCTCGCACGCCTTCCCTCCCGGACGACTGCCCGCAGCTCTACGGTGCAAACTTCGCGATCTCCGCAGCCGTCTGCTTGAACACACAGACGTTGTTCGCAAACTTCTCGTCTCCTGCCTGCACCTGGAACTTCTGGTTAAACGGTTCCGAGTAGATCGGCTTCTTCAGCGAGCCACCTTCCATCATGAGGGTGCTGTTCCCCAAGGCAGTAACGCGGAACCCGTGCCCGTAGCTAATCGGTAGTCCTGGATCGGAGTGGTGCCGGCCACCCAGCATGTGACCAAGCTCGTGGGCCAGAGCATGCTTTCCAGGGTCTGCGCTGACCCTGACGACTGCAAGAGCCCTCTTAGGGCTCGGCAGGATAGGTGCGAACCCGTCTCGGTCGGTATTCACTTCGACGAAGAGCACAGCGATGTCCCAAGTGCGGCCCGCCTGCCAGGTAGAGTCAGCTAGCGCATCCAACCGGGATCCTTCGATCGTCGCGCTGGCGACTTCCAGCGACCGACTTGGTAGCGGTTTGAACCTGAAGGTCAGACCACTATCCGCCAGTGCTGCGTTCGCTCGCCCGAACTCGTCCGCAATCCAGGCTTGGACGGACTTCCCCTTGCCGCATCCTTTCCCCTCGCCTCCCTCAATGCACCCTTTCGCCGCCTCGTTGTACAAGGGCAGGACATCGACCGAGACGTTGGGGGATGCGAGCCCCTTGCACTGCTCAGGACCTTTCCAGGCGAAGTTGACAAACCCGTCAGGCTCACTCACGTAATCCAGGAACTCCGGAAGCTCCTTCTTGGCAGTGAACCTCCAGCGAATCTCGCCGCTCTCAACACTGGTAGGCCGCAGATTGCCGCCAGGCCAAAAGAACGCCCCATCGATCGCTCCGTCCTCTTGCTGCAAGATCTCTGCATAACCACCACCCTTGATCTCAGCAGTCCAGCGCACGAAGCTACTCTCAGATGTATCGAGCTTGGGATGGATCGCGACAATGGACGCTAGCGGTGGGAGAGTAATGGTGACGCCGCTGCTATTGCTTAGTGCCTCGAGATCGATACCTGAGCCCCAGGTAACGACCTCGACCTCAGCGTCCGCACCGAGTGCGCCATCTGCCAGGATCGGTTCAGGCTTCTTTACCACAACTTTCTGCTCGCCTTCGGCGGCTGGGCCCACTCCACCAGACCATCCCGAAGCGGGCGAGATGAGGCGCGGCCATACCGCCAGCTCCGGAAGGCTCTCGTCCTCAGTCTCCGATGGCTCGCACTCAGGGAAGTGACACGCCACTAGGCCCACCAGAGCGCTCGACACAACGACACCCGCCAAGAGCCCTTTGCCGAATCCTAAGTGACTCACGGTAGATCCTCGTAAGGTGCAAGTCTGCCCACTATGCAGTTATTGTCTCGGCCGAGCGCTCCAGGCTCTCCATGCACGTAGGGCACAATGCGGATCTCACCCCGCGCGCGGCGGACGGTCATGAGCGTTGCATCCATCCGATCCCTGGCCTTCTTCGTCAGGAACTCGTAGTGCCACAGGAAGTCACGATCTTCGCGAACAGCTACCGCGTCACCGGTGAGGAGCTCCCAGGCCAGCGGGTTGTTGAGACATGACGTATAGAACTGCACCCTGACGGAGTCCTTTCCTGGTTGCGCCACCAGGTCCAGCCTATGGGCTTCGCGGGTCGCCGACTCGCCAGGCTTGCCCAGGGGCGCCGAAATGATCGTCGCCTTGGCAAGGTCAGGAACCTCCACCACAAGACTCACCCCCATCGGCTTGGAGAGCTCCCGGCCAGTCAGAGTGTCAAGTGACCAGAGGCGCTCGCTGAAAAGGTCTGTCTTCAAGCTGCCCGTCTCGATCGACACGAGAGCAGCGAGGCGCGGATCCACACTAGTCGGGTCGAACAGTGCTGGATCGGGCTTCGCGTCCTCGTCACCGACGATCTTGCGCAGATCGGGAATCCACGAGAGATCCTCCAGTCCCTTGTTCGACAAGGCTTTCGACCTCTCTGCCTCGTCCTCTGGAAGAGTATCGGACTCGTCCCAGCTCTTAGTGTAGATTGCCTCCAGGCCAACCGCCCGTTTCTGTCTTGCCACTCGCTCGAAGGCGAAGGTGATCCGCAGGCCGTCCAGATACCAGATAGTCTCCGCATCGGCAGCAGGGAGGGAAGGATGATCAGGGCAGTCCGCGACCTTGTACTTGAGCAGCGAAACGTGCGGTCTCAGAATGGAAGAGTCCACCGCAGTGCGACCGTTGCTGGGGCCATAGGGCTTCCCCGCATTCGGCATCAACACGCAGACCTTGGTCGGGTTGTCGTCCAGCTCGCGATCGGGCACCATCGCAAGTACCCCAGCGAACTCGGCTCGAAACGTAAAGGCCATCACATACCTCCCTCAATGTCGGGTCGTAGACCCGTAGACTTGAACCGCTGCCCAGTCAAAGGACTGCCGCAGGCGGAGATCGGATTGGTTGAGAACGTAGAGCTGAGCCCGCCGCAGGGCTTCCGGCGGTGACAGCCCAGCCGCCAGGCCACGATGGAGCTCGGGCGCGAGCAGGGCCATCACCTCGTCCTTGACGGAGCCCAGCGTGCCGATGACCGACGGTACCCCGGCGGCGAGGAAGGGCCGTACCAGCGGAGCCAGCCCCTCGGTATGGCCTCTGCGGGCCTCCGACGTGTCGCAGGCGGCGAGGAAAACCACTTTCAAGCCGGCGAGGGGCCAGTGCCCCAACTCGCGCGCCTCCAGCGCCCCGGACGCTGCCTCATCCGGCGAAAGGACCAGAAACGCGCCATCCGGATCGGCTCCGCCGGCCACGGCGTGCCCGGCGAAGTGCAGCACCTGGACGCCGGAGAGAGCGGCCCGGAGCCTATCCGGGGTCGCGGCCTCTCCCTCCAGCACCGTGCTCGCAGGGTAGGCATCGGCGACCTCGGCAACCTCCTCGGACACCTTCCTCAGAGCCTCGAGCCCGAGAGCGTCGCCGAGCGGGCTGGTGGCCACTCCCACCACGAGAGCGCGCGGCTCGGCCAGCGGTTCCGTCGGCGTGGTCGGCTCGACCCGAAGCCGCGAGACCAAGTGCCGGAGACTGGGCTCGAAGGCCAGGGAGTGCTCCTCGATCAAGAAGCGCCGCCGGGCGTCATCCCACAGGGCCGCCAGGGGCAGCTGAGTCACCAGCGCGTCGGCAATGAAGACCAAGTCGCGCCTTCCTGCCAGCTCGGCCGCGAACGGCCCGAGCAGGAGGGCACGAAGCCGGGCCAGTCGTTCGAACAGATCTTCCACACTCGCCCCGTGTCGCTGCAGACCCGCTTCGAGGTCGGCGCGTTCGCCAACTCCGAGCTCATGAGCGGCGAACCGGGTGCCTTCCCTCGTCAAGCACCAGGCCAGGAGGCGTGTCTCGGTCACGTGGAACTGCAGCACCGCCGTGGCGCTCGGCAGCAGAGACTCCAGCTCGCCCGGTCGCGGACTCGTGACAGCAGGGGTCCAGAACGAACGCGACCGCTCGAGCCGCTCGAACGCTCGGAGTGGATCCTTCTCGGCGATGACGTCGTGCTCGATCAGGCGATCGAAGATCTCGCGGACCGTGGCCGAGAACGACAGGCGGAGATCGGTTCCGCCCAGGCGTTCTCTCAGCTGGACGGCCAGGTCGGCAGCTTGCTCAAGATCTCGGCCTTCGAGAATGGGATCGCCGAGCGCGGCGTGGGCCTTGGCTCGCAGCAAGAAGAGCGCAGGCACGTCCAGCTCCACCTCGCGCGAACGCCAGCGCTCGATCGTCGCCGTCAGTGCAGCGACGGCTACCGCGGGATCCTGTCTGAGGCGAAGCTCAGCCTCGGCCCGGTCGATCAGCCCCTCGGTTCGCAGCCGCAGCTCGGAGTCCGGGATCTCTGCGAGCAGGAGCCGCGCTCGGGAGAGCGCTTCCTCCGCTCCGGCCGAGGCTCCCAGTCGGGTCCGGATGCGCGCCAACAAGGCGAGATCGTTCGGCAGACGCAAGGAGGACCGCTGCGCCGCAGGCAGCTCCTCGAGCTGATCGATCGCCTCCAAGACGAACTCCTCCGCGGCGGCCGACTCCCCTTCCTCGAGAAGCGCCAGCGCCGACTCCCAGAGCAGGTTGTGAGCTAGCGCAGGCCGCAGTGTGGCGAGCAGGAGCTGGTTTGCTGCCTGCCTGTGCTTCCACGCCTCCCGGCTGCGGCCGAGAAGGTGGAGGTTCTCCGCCACCATGACTTCGATCGCCGCGCGATAACCGTCGAGACCGGCCGACTGGAAGTCACGCCCGGCCAGTTCCTGGTCGAGCAGGGCACCCAGAGACTCCCCCAGCCGGAGCTTCGCCAAAGCGCGCACCCAGCGGAGCCGGCCACGGAGGATCGGCCAGCGCTGGCCGCCGAGGGATTTCTCCAGAGCATCGAGCTCCCGGATTGCCCGCCGATTGTCGTTCCGGTAGAAAGCGACGGCCGCGCGCCAGAAAGTGGCCCAGTGCCGGTAAGGACTACCCGCCTCCGTCAAGTGCAGCTCGGCGCTCGCAAGGTCCGCATCGGCCCGCCCCAGATCCGATCGATCGAAGGCTCGGACTCCAGCGGCCAAGCGGGAGTGACCTCGAATCAAGGGCGGTGGCCCCGCTGATAGGGCTTCGGCAGCGCCGGCGAGCGCTTCCAGCTCATCGGGGAGCTGGCTGTCGCCGGTCAGAGAGCGCAGGCATCGGGCCGCGGCGCGCGCACGGTCCAGCTGCGACGAACCGCGGGAGAGGCCGGGCACCGACTCGCCGCCAGCCAACTCTCCCAGCCATCGGGCCGCCTGCTCATACAGCTCCTGGGTCCTACCTCGTAGAGGGTCACACTGATCCGAAGGGGCGGTGAGCAGATCCTCGATCGGCTCATCACGGGCTCCCGCGTCGAGCGAGGCGAGGTGCTGACGTGCTTCCTGAGCCCACGGCGAGCCGACGTCGAGCTGGAGGTACCGCTGCCAGGCTTGCCTGGCCCGATGGACCAGCGGGACCTTCTCCAGCGCCAACGCCAGGTTGAACTGCGCCTCGGGCGAGCCCGGCGCCAGCCGTGCTGCCTCGATCGCAGCGCCCAGGCTCCTCGCCACGAGCTTGGTCTCCCCCTGGCGCACCTCGTCCAAGAGGGCAACCGCGTGGTCTGTGGCGAGGGAGGGGTCGGAGGGGCGATGCCGTCTCGCTCCTTCGAGGGTTCTCCGCGCGGCTCCAGTCTTACCCACGAAGAGCTGGGCTAAGCCGAGACTGTGCAGGGTTTCGGGCGTCGAGCGCAGTCGTTCCGCCCGGAACGCAGCACCCCCGAGCTGGCCCAGTCGCACTCGCTGTTCCGAGGGCAGGCGCTCGATGGTGGTTGAAGGCAGCCAAGGTTGACCGGAGAGGCGGCCTTCGAAAGGCCGGGCTCCGACCTGCGCCAGCTCGTGCACGAAGCGCCGCGGCTGGTCGGGCGAGGGCTTACGATCGAGCCGCGCGGCCTGCCGAGAGGCCCCAACGGCGAGCGCCACCGAGGCGCCGAGAGCACACCAGTCCCGCAGAGTCACGTCCGGATTCTGGCAGCTCACGGCAAGCGCCGTTGTCGACTCGACCATGACCACCTCCTCTCAGAGGTAGACAGCCCTGCCGGTGCAGATTTGAAGAACTCAGTGCCCCAGGGAAAGCTCTCACCCGACAGCGCGAACGCCGCCCACGTCCCGGGGGAGGCCAGCTCCGGATCCCCAGAGTCCGCAAGGTAGAGCTGGGCTTCCCGCAAGGCGACATCAGGGGGATCCCCTCGCTCGAGACGATCATGGAAGCCGGCGAACAGCCGCGAGGTGCACTCATCGTCCACGGGCCAGAGACTGCCGATCGTTGGCGGCGCACCGGTCATCTGGAGGGCCGTAACCAGCACCACCAGCCGGTCTTCCAGCAGAAACCGCTCCTCCCGCCGGTCGAAGAGGGCGGCGAAAGGCACGCCCGCCAGCGCTTCGCTTGGCAGGATGACCAGCGGGGAGGCAGACGGCAGCCAGCCGCTCAGCGGCGCGATCAGCCAGTCGTAGAGGGTCGCAAGCCGAGCTCGCATCTCTCTCCGAATTTCGGCGGAGGGGTAGTCTTCGAACAGTGCGTGCAGCTCCGCGAGCTCCCTCCCGACCTCGGCCGGACGGCACGCAAGGCCCAGCGAGTGCACTCGCCCGGATGCCATTACCCGAACACAAAGGGCGCCCGGCACCTCGGCGTACTCAACGACTACCGCCGCCGGATTCTGGCAGCTCGTGGCGAAGCTCGCTCTCGACTCGACCATGACCGTCTCCTGCCCCAGGTAGACGGCCGGGCTCGCCGAGATTCGAAGACCTCAGCGGCTCAACGACAGATCTTCGCTGCCAGGCCCCTTGATCGCCCGCAGAGGGCGGCGCCCTGCTGCCCGTACTTGCTCTCGAAACGGGAGAGCAGAGCCCGGGCTTCGGTGGCGAGGAGCGATTCGAAGCAGGCCTCGCCGGGGCGCGGCCCGCTCTTGACCACCACCCCGACCAGCCGCCGGTGGGGACCGTCGGAGTCGTAGACGGCGCCACCGCTGTCCCCGGGGGTCACCGCGGCCCCGATCAGGCGGATCCGCACGCACTCGCCCGGCTCGTCGGCCAGCTCGATCACCTTTGCCCAGGCCCCGCGCAGGCCGCGTCCGCCGGTCTCGGTGTAACCGCAACCCGTGAGGTAGAGGCTGTCGTTCAGCCTGGGCTCTCGGCCCTTTCGCTGCTCCAGGCGCTCCGCCGGTTCGAGCGGGGCGTCGGCGTCGAGCAAGGCCAGGGCGAGGTCCGGGGCCCGCGAGCTGCGGCCGGCTTTCTCGCAGGCCTTGACCACCAGGCCACGGCGCTCGCGCAGCTCGCGGAACTGCTGGCGCGAGGCGCAGTGCGCCGCCGTCAACACCACTCGCGGACCGATCAGCGTGGCGCTGCACCGGCCGAGCTGGAGCGACGCCGGCCATTGCGCCGGATCGAGCTGCTCGCCCAGCAGCAGCTTGTCGGCGGCCCGGGCCCCGGTCAGCGGGGCCGCCTCCGGCCTGGTCTCGCAGGCGAGGGAAGCGAGGGCGACCAGGGAGAGGGAGCCGAGCCGGCGTGGCGTCAGCCGGGCTCGACGAACATTGTGGCCGGCGGGCAGGCGGTCTGACCCACTCGCACCTTGAGCTGCCCCTTCGAGTCGACCACCCGGTGAGGGATCTTGGGCACGGCGGGCGGGTTCAGGGCGAGGGGGTAGTAAGCGAGGAAGTCGCGCTCGCCGGAGGCACCGTGGAGCGGGCGCACCGGGGTGCTCGGCGGGCAGAGGTTCGAGATCATCACCACCGACCGGCTCTTGAGCTCGAGACGCCACAGCTGCTGCTCGCCGCCGGTCTCGGAGATCTCGATCCACACACGCTGATTCGGCGACTCTTCGGAGCATCGGTACTCCACCTCCTGGGCGTAGCGCTTGCCGCGATAGGGCAGGACCTGACTATCCTCAGACGCGAAAGCCCAGTCGTCTTCGGACAGCCGGGTGACGCGCAAGGTCCCCGAAGTGAGAAAGACACGAGACAGGACCAGAGGTTTGAGCCTCGGCGGCAGGACGGGGAGAAAGGCACCCCGCTCGATGCGGCCACACTCGGCGACCTCGTGGAGGTCGGCGACCCGCTCGAAGCCGTCCTTGCCCGACCCCGGGCGGACCTGCAGCGACTCCGGCGAGGCGCCCCCGATGCGCACCTCGCGGTTCTCGAGGGCGACCAGGCCGAGCAGGCCGCCCTTGCCGTCGAAGGTCCGCGGCGGGCTCGGCAGGGTGATGATCGGCAGCTCCGGCGGCGCCTTGGCGAAGTCCTCCTCGCGGAAGACCAGGCAGGGTGTGTGCCGGCACAGGGGCTCCGTGGTGTGCGCCTGGCCGGCGTCCGGGATCAGCACGCTGACCTCGTTCGTTGCGCGCACCTCGAAGTGATTCCGGACGAAAGTGCACAGCCCCTGAAATTTGATCGACAAGACGGACCTGTCCGGAGCGCTGACTCTGGCCATGACGCCTCCTTCCGTTGGGAGAGATCTCAGTCTGAACGGCTCGGTGCCGCGAACACCTCGAACGCGGCCCACGGCGCCGGTGAAGGCGAAGACGATCGGCCCCGTTCCAGCAGGGCGAGCTGGGCCGCCTGCAAGGCGCGCCCGGGGGCGTCGCCCTGCCGCAGAGAGCGGTAGAAGGGCACCAGCAGGGCCTCGGTGGGCGGCGCCCCGACGTCCCACTGGCTGGCCACCACCACCCGGGCCCCGGCAGCCAGAAAGGCCCGCGCGAAGCCCAGCAGGGGGCCGCTCTCCTGCTGCCCTCCGCCGGCGGAGTCGCAAGCGGCGAGCACCACCAGGGCGAGGTCGGGCAGGGAGAGCTGCTCGACCTCGGTGGCGTAGAGGGCGGACGAACCTCCTCCCGCGGCAGGGGCGAGCACCAGGCTGGAGAGCTCCGGTCGCTGTGGGTTGCCCTGCACGTGACCGGCGAAATAGAAGGTCCCGGCCGAGGCGAGAGCCTCGAGCACCTTGGCGGGCGAGGCGTCCGCGTCGTAGAGCTCGATCCGGTCCTGGGCCTCGCGGGCGATGGCTTCGGCCTCTCGCCGGGCCAGGGGCAGCCGCCGCAGATACGGGAAGCGCAGCCGGTCGAAGGCCGGATCGCCCACCACCAGCAGCCGATCGCCGGGGCCCGGCCGTTCGGCGCTCAGGGCCCCGGGGGGGTCGGCCGCGGCGACGATCTTGGTGAAGGCGTGGCGCTCGAGGAGGTACTCCCCGCGCTCCGGATCGACCAGCACGGCGAAGGGCAGGCGATGGAGCACGCCGTCCGCCACCAGGCCCACCGAGGCGGCGCCCCCCACCAGGGGAGCGGCGGGGGCCCACACCCGCCCCCAGAGCTCCCGCCCCAGCCCGCGCACCTCGTCCGCCGGCGCTCCGGCCGCCAGAGCCGCCATCAGCGCAGCCACCTGCCGTTCCAGGTCGGACCGATCGATCGGCCGCTGGGCGAAGGCCGTGCCGCCGGCGGTGAGCACCCACACCAGAAGGCGCTCCGGCAGCAGCCGGTAGACCACCAGCGCCTCCCCGGCCGCGAGGTCCCGCCGGGCCCCGTCGAGGAAGCGCCGGGCGGCCGGCCCGCGCTCGCGGCGGCTGGCGAGCTCCAGCACCACGGCCCGCTCCACCTGGGCCAGCGCTTCGTCCGAGGGGCCGCGGGCGAGGGCGAGGCGGATCAACCGGTCGTAGATCTCTCGGCTCTGCTGGGCCAGGCGAATGCGCTCGAAGTTCGAGGCCAGGGCCAGGCCGGCCGGCTCGAGGTCCGCCGCCGCCGCTTCGAGGGCGGCCACGGCGCCGGAGCTGTCCCCCCTCGCCTCGAGCAACCGGCCGCGAGCCAGCTCGAGCGCGGGCAGCAGGGCCAGGATGCCGCGCCCGCGCAGCTCCTCGGTGGCCAGCGAAAGCTCCGCCAGAGACAGCTCCGGGTCGGTCTCGGGACTGGTGCCGGCTCGGGCCGCCAGCAGGTTGGCCCAGGTCTGCCGGCGGATCCCGGGATCCTCGATCCTCGCGAGCAGGCCCGCCGCCTCGGCGAGATCTCGCCGAGCGGCTTCGATCCGGCCCAGCTCGGCCAGGGTGGCGGAGCGCGCCATGAGCGCCTCGGCCACCGTCTCGGGGCCCGCGCCGTCCCGCGCTGCCGCGAGGGCTCGGTCCTGGAGCGCCAGAGCCGCTTCCGGCTCCCCCAGCTGGCGGGCCGAGAGGGCGCACTCGTCGAGCAGACCCCGGAGCTGTCGGGGGGAGCGCCAGCTCGAGGAGCTGCCGAGGGCCGTCCGGAGGGGAAACCAGGCGGCGCGCGGGTCGCCGAGCAGCCGGTGGATCTCGGCCTCGAGCACGGCGAGGAAACCGGCCGGCTCGACGAAGCCGCGTCGCGACAGGGCGGTGGCCGCCCGGGAGAAAGCCGCAACGGCCTGGTCGTAGCGGCCGGCCTCGCTGTGGAGGTGGCCTCGATACCAGTCGACGTAGGCGAGCAGCAGCTCGTCCCGGCCCGGGTCCAGCCGAGCGGCGAGGCGATCGAGGTCGGCGGCCAGGGCGTCTGCCGGGCTCCGCCCGGAGGAGGCCTGGCGGGGCCAGCTGACGAGGTGGAAATACTCGGCCCAAAGCGCCAGGGGGCTCGAGGCCGCGGCCAGCTTCTGCCGTGCCGCCGCCAGGACCGGCGCGGCTCGCGCGAGCTCGCGCTGGTCGTAGAGCCGGTGTCCCTGCTCGAAGAGCCGCCAGCCTTGGGCGAGGTCTTCGCCCGCCACTCCCGCCTGCGGCGCCCAGCGGGCGAGCTCCTCGCGCAGGCTTCGGCTCGGCGGCGAGGCCGGGCCGGCCTGCCCGGACAGGTGCAGCTCCCCGAGCACCAGGGCCCGGTTCCACGTCAGCTCGGGTGAGGCGACGCCGAGGGCGGTGGCCCTCTCGAGGGCTCCCAGGGCCCGGACCAGCAGCCACGGACGCTCCGGGTTGGCGGCGGCGACAGCGGCCACGACCAGGTCGGAGAGCACCTCAGGATCATCCGGCCGCAGCTCGGCCGCCCGGCTCAGGGCTTCGAGGGCCGAGAGTGGCTGGCCGTCGAAGAGCAGGGCGGCGGCGCGGCGCCGGAGCGCTTCGGCCGTGGGCGGGGCACCATCCCCCGCATCGGCATGGCGGCGCAGCTCGAGCCAACGCTCGGGATCGCTCGGAGGGACGCCGGCGGAGATCGGTGGCAGCTCGGGCTGGCCGACCAGCCGGCCGGCGAAGGGGCTGCCCCCCCGGGCCTCGGCCAGGGCCGCCGCGAAGGCGCGAGGGTCGAGGGGCACCTCTCGGCCCCGGCGGCTCGCCGTCCACAGGGCGCCGCTCGCCACCACGGTGGCCAAGCCCAGGCTCGCCGCCGCCCAGCCAGAGATGCGCATCGTTTGCTCGGGATGGTAGCACCCGAGGTGGCGGTCCGGCTGAGCTTGCGAGGTGAGCGACATCGTCTGCGCCTTCGGCAGATTGGACGGACAAGGCCGGGGAATTCCCCTCACCGGCCTCGGCCGCCCGAAGCCCAGACCCGCCTTGAGTTAGGATGCGAGGGTCCTGGTGACTCTTTTCATGCGGCTCGACGAACGGCCGGGTAGCGACCCTGATCCCTCCCCCTCCCGATGACTGCGGAGCAACTCTTCCTCGACCATCTGCCGCTGATCGAGAGGATCGCCATCGGCGTGTGCCGGCGGCGGCATCTGCGCTTCGACGAGATCGAGGAGTTTCTCGCCCTGGTCAAGCTCCGGCTGCTCGAGGATGACTACGCCGTGCTGCGCAAGTTCGAGGGCAAGAGCGAGCTCGCCACCTTCCTGACCACGGTGATCACGCGCCTGTTCTTCGACCAACTCGACCGCCGGCTGGGCAAGTTCCGCCCCTGTGCGGAAGCGAAACGGCTGGGGCCGACCGCCGAGGCCCTGGACCGACTGCTCCACCGCGACAGCCTTGCGCTCGAAGATGCTTGCCGTGCCCTCTGGGCCGGGGGGGCGCGGGAGTCCGCCGAGACCTTCAAGTCCTGGGCTGCGAGGTTTCCGCAGCGACATCCCCGTCGCTTCGAGTCTGACGAGCCGCTGCGGGAGATGGCCTCCGACGAGCCCGATGCCGCGGCCCGCCTGCTTTCCGGTGAGGCTGCGTTCGCCCGCGCTCGGGTGCTCGCGACCTTGAACGAAGCGATCGCGAAGGAGGCCGATCAGGATCGGCTGATCCTCGAGCTCTGGAAGGATGGCTGGGGGGTGGCCCGCATCGCACGGCGGCTGGGGCTCGAGCAGCGGGCTCTCTATCGCCGGCTCGAACGGCTGTGGAAGCGCCTGCGCGCCCGACTCGAGGCCGAGGGCATCGATCGGGACCTGATCTCGGAGATCTTGCGCCTCGACGAGATCCCCGAAGAGGGGAGCGGTAGGTCCGCTCCTTTGTCCGTCTAACCTGGATGAGGCCAGAGCCATTCATAATTCGTGCATCCGTCCCTTGAAATGAGCACAAGCAGAGAATCAACCTGCCCCTCCGATGAGCAGATCGCGGCCTCGCTCGACGGGCGTCTGAGCGGCCCGGAGCGCGACCAGGTCGAGGCGCATTTGGCCTCCTGCCCCCTCTGCTACCAGGTCTTCAAGGAGGCGGCCGAAGTCCTCGAAGACGTGCTCGCCGACACCCCTCGCGGCGAGCCGTCGGTGGTGGCGGCCGGGCCTCTGCCGCCGACGGCGCCACCGCCGCCCAGCCTCCTCCCCCGGCGGTTGGCCCTGGCCGCCGCGGTGCTCGCTGCGGTCTTGGGGGGCATCGCGCTCTATCGCGTCGTGACGGCGCCGGAGTCGATCTCGACCATCGCCCTGATCGCCCCCTTGGCCGGCCAGGAAGGGGACCTGGTCGACCACCTCTTCGAGGGGCGCTTGCGCGGCGGCCACCCGGAGCGCAGCCTGTTGCCGGACGTGAAGTGGGCGGTCGAGCTGGGGGTCCGCTGGGTGGATCTCGCCGTGGCCTGCCGCGCCCGAGACGCCTCGGCCGTCGACTCCGCCGTGGCCGATATCGAGGACCTCTGGGCCCGTCTGTCCTCGACCCTCGAAGCCGGCCGGCAGCGAGCGCTGGTGTCCGCCTGCGAGGGTCTCGATCACCGCGAACGCACCCTCGAGCGCTCCCTCCGGCACCTGGCGCCGGACTTCTCTCTCGGCCGCTGGGCCGAGGCCGGCCGCCTGGCCGCGGTGGCACGCTCCGGCACCTTCTTCGCACCGGGCTCGCCCTTCCGTGCCCAGCTCGAGAGGATCCGCGTCAGCCGGGCGCAGCGGCTCGAGGTCAAGCAGGCGACCCGCTCGGTCAGCGAGGTCCTCGACCGGCCGGAGAGAGCCGGCCTCGGCGAGAGCGACTTCTCGGCCTTGGACGCGGAGCTGAAGCGGCTGATCCTGGCGTTCGTGAGCTAGGGCTTGCGCACGTAGCGGCCGTCGAAGTCGACCTTCCAGGTCTTGCCGCCGTCGGTCGAGCCCTCGATGAACTGGCGCACCGAGCCGTCGGGCTGGGGGGTGAAGCGCATGCGGGTGCGCTGCTTGTCACCGTTCCTGGCGAATTGGTCGCCCTCGAAGACCATGTCGCTGCCCTCGAGCCCGCCCTCGAACCACATGATGGTGCCGCTGTTGTCGACCCAGATCTGCCGCCACTTGCCGAGCTGGGGATCCCAGAAGTTCATGCTGCGGCCGGCGTAGCCCGCGAGGTTCACGTAGTTCTCGACGATCAGGCAGCCGCCCGGCAGAGGCTCGATCCGGCTGGAGCCGGAGAGGGTGCCATGGGCGTTGTCGTAGACCTCCCACTCCCCGAGCCAGAAGTCGAACTGCTTGGCCTGCGGCTCGGCCTTGCATGGATGGTTGGCGAGGTCGGCCTTGGCGAGCAGGGCGGCGAAGCGGGCGTCCCCGCGCAGGGGGTCGAGGGTCCGGTTGGCCTCGATGGTGGTGGGAGACAGGCCGCCGTCGACCGCTTCCGAAAGCTTGGCGAAGGCGCGCTCGGTGTCGCCCAGCTGGGCCCAGCAGCCGGCCGTCGAGGAGAGCAGGCGCATGTTGCGGACGCCGGCCGCCTCGGCCTTCTCGTAGGCCGCGAGGGCCTCGCGGTACTTGCCCAGCCGGTAGCGGGAGAAGCCGAGGCGGAACCAAGCCAGGCCGTTGCCCGGCTCGGCGACCGTCAGGGCCAGGTAGGCCGCCTCGGCCTTGGGCCAGTCCTCGGCCGTGAAGGCGGTAGCGGCGGCGTCCACCGCGGCCGGGCCGCCACCGGACTGGGCGGCGAGGGGGGAAGCGACCAGCGCGAGCAGGATCCCGGCCGCGAGCCAGGACTTCAGCCACTGGAAGTGGTTGCTCATCGGAGCTCTCCTCTGCAAGTGTGTGGATCGATTCTTCGAAGTCGACAGATGTTATACCCCGAGGCCGCACAACTGGGGCGCAAGTCCGATATCATTCGGCACCATGAACCCGGCCGATCCAGCGCTCCGCCAGGGCCTCTTGCAGCGTTTCCTCGCCCGCCTGCGTTTCCCGCAGCTGTTCGTCGTGTTCGCCGTTCTCCTCGCCTTCGATCTGATCGTCCCGGACTTCGTCCCCTTCATCGACGAGCTTCTGCTCGGCCTGGCCACCGCCCTGTTCGCCTCGTGGAAGAGTCGGCGG
This sequence comes from Thermoanaerobaculia bacterium, assembly GCA_036274895.1. Classification (GTDB taxonomy): domain Bacteria; phylum Acidobacteriota; class Thermoanaerobaculia; order Multivoradales; family SZUA-115; genus CALMKX01. The sequence goes on from DASUEU010000038.1 coordinate 53,160, forward strand.
CGGGGAGCCGAGCCGCCACCTCCGCCGATCAAGAACGTGACGCCTCCGGGCGCCTGAGGAGCCTCCAAAGATGCATCTCCGCGTGTGGGTTGGGTCGGGCCTGTTGATCCTCGGGCTCCCGGGCATCGCCGCCGCCGACAGCGCCGCCCCGGCCTTCGTGTCCGACGCGCGCTACGACGACAAGGTCCCTTCTCCCGCCGAGTGCCTGGGCTTCGAGCCCGGCAGCCGGGCCGCCAGCAGCGGCGAGATCGAAGGCTGCCTGGGCCGCTGGGCTCAGGCTTCGCCACGGACGCTGCTGTCCGAGATCGGCAAGAGCCACGAGGGCCGCTCCCTGTGGAACCTGGTGGTGACTTCGGCGGCCAACGTCGAGCGCCTGAAGAAGATCCAGGAGGGCTGGGCGCGCATCGCCGACCCCCGCAAGGTGGGTGGCTCGGAGCTGGAGTCCCTGGCCGGCTCCCTGCCCGCCGTCGCCTACCTGGCCTTCTCGATCCACGGCGACGAGACCTCCGGCGCGGACGCCGCCCTGATGCTCGCCCACCACCTGATCGCCGCAACCGACCCGCAGACCCTGGCCCTGCTCGAGGAAGTGGTGGTGGTGATCGACCCGATGCTCAACCCCGACGGTCGCGACCGCTTCCTCGCCCAGCTCGCCCAGGGCCGGGGCTCCCGGTCCGACCGCGACGATCAGTCCCTGAGCCATACCGGCTCCTACCCCTGGGGCCGCGGCAACCACTACCTCTTCGACCTGAACCGTGACTGGCTCGCGGCCACCCAGCCAGAAGTGCGCGCCCGCATCGAGGCGGTGCGGCGCTGGAACCCCCTCTTGCTGATCGACGCTCACGAGATGGGGCCGCAGGAGACCTATCTGTTCTACCCGCCCCGGCCGCCGATCAACCCCTACGTGCCGGACGGGGTGCGCCGCTGGTGGGACGTCTTCGGCCGCGACCAGGCCGCCGCCTTCGACCGCCACGGCTGGCTCTACTACACCGGCGAGTGGAGCGAGGAGTGGTTCCCCGGCTACACCAACTCCTGGGCGAGCTACCGCGGCGCCATCGGCATCCTCTACGAGCAGGCCGGGATCAGCTTCGGCCACGGCGAGCTGATGCGCCCCGAGGGCCCCGCCACCTACCGGGACTCGGTGCGCCGGCAGCTGACCAGCGCTCTGGCCAACCTCGACAGCCTGTGGCGCAACCGCAAGAAGATCGCCCGCGACTTTCTCGCCACCCGCCAGCGGGCCGTGGCCGCCGAGGGCCCCTTCGCCGAGCGCACCTGGGCGGTACCGGCCGTGGGCACCGCGGGCAGCAACGCCGACCGCCTCGAGCGCTTCGTCGAGAGCCTGCGCCTCCAGGGCATCGAGGTCTACCAGAACCCCCAGGCCCTCACCGTCGCCGACGCCACCAATGCCCTGGGTGATCTCAAAGCCTCGCTGGTCCTGCCGGCCGGCTCCCTGCTGATCCCGGCGCGCCAGCCCGAGGCCCACCTGCTGGGCGCCCTGCTCGACTTCGACATCCGCCTGGAGGATGGCCTGCTCGCCCGCGAACGCCGCGAGGTGCTGCGCTGGGACCGCAGCCTGCTCTACGACGTCAGCGCCTGGAGCCAGGCCCTGTTCTACGGCCTCGAGCTGTGGCGGCTACCGATCGAGCTACCGCCCAAGGTCTCCCTCTACCGCAGCCCGGCGGACCCGCCGCGGGAGACCCGCCTCGAAGGCGTGGCCCTGGTGGTCTCGGGCGGTGACGACCGGGTCCCGGCCCTGGCCGCCCGCTGGCTCGAGCAGGGGCTCGAGGTCCGCGTCTCTGACCGTGCCTTCGAGCTGTCCGGCCGCCGCTTCGAGCGCGGCTCCCTGGTGCTCGCCCGCAACGACCAGGCGGCCACCGGCCTGGCTCAGCCCTTCGAGCTCGCTGCCGAGTCTGCCGCGGCCCTCGGCCTCGCGGCCATGCCCGTCGCCACCGGCCTCGGCGAAGGTGAGCTACCGGACCTGGGGGGGCAGCATTTCCCCCTGCTCGAGAAGCCCCGGGTGGGGGTGGTGACCCGCGGCGAGGTGGACTCCACCGACTTCGGCGCCGTCTGGTATCTGCTCGATCGCGATCTCGGCCTCAGCCACAGCCACCTCGACGAGGCCACCCTGGGCCAGATCGACCTGCGGCGCTACAACGTCCTGGTGCTGCCCGACCGTGCCCGGGCCGAGCTGCCAGCGGGCCTGGCCGAGCGCCTCGAGCAATGGGTGGCGGCGGGCGGCACCCTGATCGCCTTTCGCCAGGCCGCGGCGGCCCTGGCGCGCGAGGGGGGGCCGAGCAAGGTGCGCACCCTGCCGGACGTGCTGGGCGAGATCGGCAGCTATCGGCTGGGCCTGCTCCAGGAGTGGCTCTCCGAGGGAGGGCGGCCCTCGCCCGAGGAAGTGTGGTCCCGCACGCCGGCCGTGGGCTGGGCCGACCCTTGGGAGGAGATCCCCCTGCCCGGGGCCGAGGAGAAGGCCGACTGGCAGCGCCGCGACGAGTGGCAAGCCCGCTTCATGCCCCAGGGCGCCCTGCTCGCGGCGCGGGTGGACACCGAGCACTGGCTGACTTTCGGCGTCTCCTCGCCCCTGCCGGTGCTGTTCGCCAAAGACCCCATCCTGATGAGCCGGCCGGAGCTGGCCGAGGCGGTGATCCGGCTCGGCTACACGCCGCCGCCGGTGTCGGAGGCGGACGGCTTCATGACCCTGGGCTGGGGTCTGATCCCCGGCAGCCGCCCCTTCACCTTGAGGATGGCCGGCCTGCTCTGGCCCGAGGCCGCCCAGCGGCTGGCCAACGGCGCCTACCTGACCCGGGAGCGCCATGGCAACGGCCAGATCGTGCTCTTCGCGGCCTCGCCGGTGTTCCGCGCCCAGGTGCCGGCCACCGCCCGGCTGCTGGCCAACGCCGTGGTGTTCGGGCCGGGGCTGGGGACGCGGCAACCTCTCTTCCCCTGAAAACGAAGAAGGGCCGACACATCGGTCGGCCCCTACGACAGATCCCCGTAGGGGCGGACCAACGTGTCCGCCCTCTTCGCGGACCAACGCGTCCGCCCTCTACTCGCTGCCTTACGGACAGACCGCCAGGGACTCGACGTCCGCGCGGGCCCGGGACAGCCGGCCGCCGGTGTTGGTGTAACGATGGCCGTTGCCGCTGTCGGCGTCGATCACCTCCACGGTGTACTGGACGTCGGTGGTGGCGGCGATGAACGACCAGTAGTAGTTATTCAGGGGGCAGCCGTCCAGAACCTTGGTCATCAGCTCCAGGTTGTCGGCTGAGAAGAACCAGAACAGCGCGGTGGAATCACCGGCGGTGGGGACCACCATGCCATCACCCTGCATGGCACCGGTGCTCCAGCGAACGGTGACCTGGAAGCGGCCGTTGTTGACGCAAGCGACCGTGGCGCCAGGCGCGCAGACGAAGGGGGCGACGGTGAACGTGTCGTCGTCGTCATCGTCGTCGTCATCGTCGTCATCGTCGTCGTCATCGTCATCGTCGTCGTCGTCATCGTCGTCATCGTCGTCATCGTCGTCGTCGTCATCGTCGTCGTCATCATCGTCGTCGTCATCGTCGTCGTCATCGTCGTCGTCATCATCGTCATCGTCATCACCGGCCTTGTCCGGCGAGCTCACCGGCGTGTTGCGCTTGACCGACGTGACGAAGCGATCGACCAGCTGGACGAAGGCGCCCACCGATGTGCCCCGTGCTGCCAGGATCTGGCCGCTGGACTCTCCCGCGGCCAGCCGCGCGCGAGTCTCCGAAAGGGAGAGGCCGCTCGCCTTGGCGAGCAAGGCAGGGAGAGCCAGGGAGCCGACGGACTCTCCGGCAGCCTCGAGCTCTTGAGCCGACAGCCCCGAGTGGAAAGCCAGGAGGTGGCGGGCCAGCGCACCGTCTCGGCTCGCCTCGAGGGCGCGAGTGACGGCCGGCAACTGCCCCTCGGCGCGCGCCAGGGCGGGTCCCCCCGGCGAGCCGGCGGCGAGGGCGTTGGGCGACGGGGGCACCAGAACGGTGAGGAGGAAGCTGGCCGCGACCAGCACACGCAGTGCGAGGAAGACGGCGGCCCCCTTGGTCTGACGGCGAGGGTTCCGGAAACGGGAGTACGGACTGAATGGCATGGTCTGAACCTCCTTCGTGACGCCCTCGGAATGGCCGGGGGCTTCGTTACGACGGCAGTATCCGAAACCCGGGATTACACCGAGGTGACGATCCGAGAGCCTGCGCGCCGGATAGAATCCCGCCACCATGAGCGAGCCTGACGACCCCCGTTACCCCATCGGCCGCTGGCGCCCTCGGCCGGACGCCACCCCCGAGGATCTCCAGAGCTGGATCGAGCAGATCGAGAGCCTGCCGGCGGAGCTGGCCGCCGCCATCGAGGGCTTTACCCCGGAGCAGCTCGACTCTCCCTACCGCCCCGGCAGCTGGACGGTCCGCCAGTTGGTGCATCACGTTGCCGACAGCCACATCAACGCCTACGTGCGCTTCAAGCTCGCCCTGACCGAGGACGAGCCCACCATCAGGCCCTACGATGAAGGGCTCTGGGCCAAGCTGCCGGACACCTGGAGCACTCCCGTGGAGACCTCCCTCGAGCTGCTCCGTGCCCTCCACCGCCGCTGGGTGGACCTGCTGCGGGCCCTGCCCAGCGAGTCCTTCGAACGCACCCTGGTGCACCCCGACATCGGCCGGCTGGTCTTGAAGGGCCTGCTCGGCATGTACGCCTGGCACGGCCGCCACCACACGGCGCACGTAGTTGCGCTGCGCCAGCGCATGGGCTGGTGAGGGCGGCCATGGCGGAGAAGATCCTCGTCACCGGCGCCCTGGGGCAGATCGGCACCGAGCTGGTCCTAACCCTGCGCGAGCGCCACGGCGTCGACGCCGTGGTGGCCTCCGACGTCCGGGTGCCCCCGGCCAGCGACCGGCGCATGGGCGACGGCCCCTTCGAGTACGTCAACTGCACCCAGCAGCAGCAGGTTCAGGACGTCGTCCAGCGCCACGGCGTCCGCACCATCTACCACCTGGCCGCCCTGCTCTCCGCCACCTCGGAGGAGAAGCCCCAGGTCGCCTGGGACGTCAACATGGGCGGGCTCTACCGCGTGCTCGAGATCGCCCGGCAGAACGGCTGCGCGGTCTTCTTTCCCAGCTCGATCGGCGCCTTCGGCCCCGGCACTCCCCGCTTCGCCACCCCTCAGGACACCATCCAGCGCCCCAACACCATGTACGGCGTCACCAAGGTGGCGGGCGAGCTGCTCTGCGACTACTACCACCACCGCTTCGGCGTCGACACCCGCGGCCTGCGCTTCCCGGGCCTGATCTCCCACACCGCTCCGCCGGGGGGAGGCACCACCGACTGGGCGGTCGAGATCTTCTACGCCGCCATCCGCCACGGCCGCTACACCTGCTTCCTCGAGCCCGAGAGCCGCCTCGACATGATGTACATGCCGGACGCCCTCTCTGCCGTGCTCGACCTGATGGCCGCCGACCCGGAGCGCCTCGAGCACCGCAACGCCTTCAACGTCACGGCGATGAGCTTCACTCCCGAGGAGCTCGCGGCCGAGATCCGCAAGCACATCCCGGGCTTCGCGATCGACTACCGGGTCGATCGGGTGCGCCAGGCGATCGCCAATTCCTGGCCGGCCTCGCTCGACGACAGTGCCGCGCGCCACGAGTGGGGCTGGCAACCCCGCTACGACCTCGCCGCGATGACCGCCGACATGCTCGAGAACCTGCAGAAGAAACTCGCCTGAGCCCCGGAGGAGCCCCGACCATGCCCAGCGACCGTCTCGAGAGCGCCCTCGCCGCCGACCTCGCCGAACGAGGGGAGCGCGGCATCCTCAAGGGAGAGGAGTCGGTGATCGTGGCGGTGCTCCCGGCCCAGGGGGACCGCGGTCCCCGCTACCTGCTGGCCGGCCGCGGCGACCGTCCCTTCCTCAAAATGAACTCCAACAACTACCTCGGCATGTCGCTGCGGGACGAGGTGATCCACGCCGAGGAGGAAGCCTGCCGCCGCTTCGGTGCCGGCCCGGGGGCGGTGCGCTTCATCAGCGGCACCTACGCCCCCCACGTCGAGCTGGAGGCCCACCTGGCAGCCTTCCACGGCCGCGAGGCGGCGATGATCTTCTCCTCCGCCTATGCCGCGGTGCTCGGCACCCTGGTGCCCCTGGTCACGGCGGAAACGGCCCTGGTCAGCGACGAGCTCAACCACAACTGCATCATCAACGCCATGCGGCTGGCGCGGCCGAAGGAAAAGTACGTCTACCGCCATCTCGACCTCGGCCAGTGCGAGGCCCACCTCCAGGCAGCGGCCGCGGCCGGCTGCCGGCGGGTGATCCTGGTAACCGACGGCATCTTCAGCATGCGGGGCGTAGCGGCGCCGATGGCCGAGCTGGCCGCGCTGGCCCGGCGCTACGATGCCCGCTTCCCCGAGAACGTGGTGCTGGTGATGGACGACTCCCACGGCGTCGGCGCTTACGGCCCGACCGGCCGCGGCACCGAGGAGGCCACCGGCGCGACGGGTATCGACGTGCTGGTCGCCACCCTCGGCAAGGCCCTGGGGGTCAACGGCGGCTACGTCGCCGCCAGCCGACAGGTCACGACCTTCCTGCGCGAGAGCTCGCCGACCTACATCTACTCGAACCCGATCACCCCGGCCGAAGCCGCGGCGGCCAAGGCGGCGCTAACGATCCTCGACAGCCCGCGCGGCCTCGCCCTGCTCGAGCACCTGCGCACCATGACCGCCCGCTTCGAGCGGGGCCTGGTGGAGCTGGGCTACGAGACCCTCCCCGGCTCCCACCCGGTGGTGCCCCTGATGGTGCGGGACACGCCGAGGACCGCCGCCCTGGTGCGCCACTTGAAGGAACACGGCGTACTCGCCACCGGCCTCAACTTCCCGGTGGTGCCCAAGGGCGACGAGAGCATCCGCTTCCAGATCTCGGCCGACCACCTCCCGGCCGACATCGACTTCGTGCTGGGAGTGCTGGAGCGGTTTCCGGGCCGGGGGTGAGGCTCGACGCCGGTCCGGTCGACGGCATGGTCCCTTCCCGCTTGTCATCCTGAGCGCAGCGAAGGATCTGGGGGAGGGACTCCCACGCTCTGCCGAGAGGTGAACCATGAGGCACCCGACCTTCCACGTCTACATCCTCGCCAGTCGAAGCCGAGTGCTGTACATCGGAGTCACCAACGACCTGCCGAGGCGGCTCACCCAACACCGAGAAGGACAAGGGGGCTCGTTCACGCGGAGATACCGTGTGAACCGCTTGGTGTATGCGGAGAGCTACACCTACGTCAACGATGCGATCGCTCGAGAAAAGCAACTGAAGGGTTGGACGAGACAGCGCAAAGTCGCGCTGATCGAAGCGACGAACCCTGGCTGGTTGGACCTCGCAGAGGACTCCCGCCCAGATCCTTCGCTGCGCTCAGGATGACAAGGGGGGCGCAGGTGACAGCGGCTACGGTGATGACAAGGGCCACCGACCAGAACCAGGGGCCGAGGGCCACCGACCAGAGCCAGAGGCCGAGGGCCACCGACTGGAGCCAGGGGTCGTTCGCCCGCCTCGCCAAGGACCGGAACGCCGGTCCTTTCGCACCTTCGCGAGCCGGGTGCAGCACACCGGCCCCGCCTGTCGTCCTGAGCGCAGCGAAGGACCTGGGGGGAAGCCCCACGAACCAACATCGGCCACTCAGCGCGGTGCTGCCCCCGCCCAGATCCTTCGCTGCGCTCAGGATGACAAGGGGGGCGCGATTCCGATGGGCCTGAAGCCTCCCACCCCAAGAGGTGGCCCGTGGTGGCCTTCCGGTGCTACAATCTGCGCGTCAATTTGAGATTGAGTCTCAATAACGAACCCACCCCCGTGAGACCCCTCGCCCAAGCCCCCACCTTCCCCGACCCGCTGCGTCTGACCCAGCTCGCCGCTGGGAGCCGGGCGCGGCTGTCCGAGACCCGGTTGGCCGCCCACGAGCGGGACCTGCTCACCGCGCTGGGGCTTTCCGCCGGCAGCTGTTTCCGCGTCTGCCGCGCCGGCGACCCTTGGATCCTCGAAGTACGGGCCACCCGCATCGGCCTCGCCGACGTCGTGGCCGAGCGCCTGCTGGTCGTCCCCGACGGCGAGCCATGAGCCCGGCTCCGGCCGCCACCTCCCCGCTCGCCGAGCCTCCGGCGGCCACCGCTCCCTCTCGAGACCCCCTGCGCATCGCCCTGGTGGGCAACCCCAACACGGGCAAGACCACTCTCTTCAACCGACTCTGCGGCCTGCGCGCCAAGACCGCCAACTTCCCCGGCACCACCACCGACGCCCGCATCGGCCGCATGAGCCTGCCGACCGGACGAGACGTGGAGGTGGTGGACCTGCCCGGCATCTACCGCCTGACCCTCGACCTGCCGGAGTCGAGAGTTTGCCGCGGAGTGCTCGGCGGCGAGGGCTTCTACCGCCGGCCGGATGCCGTGGTGGCCGTGCTCGACGCCACCAATCTGGCGCGCAATCTCCACCTGCTGGGCGAGGTGCTGGCCAAGGGGCTGCCGACCGTCGTGGCCCTCAACATGGTGGACCTCGCCCGCCGCCGCGGCCTCACCTTCGACGCCGAGAAGCTCTCCCGCGAGCTGGGCTGCCCGGTGGTACCGATCATGGCGCGCAAGGGCGAGGGCACCGAGCAGCTGCTGGGGCAGCTCGCCCAGGTGGCCGCTGCCACGGCCGGCCCGCGGCCCCTGACGGCCCTGCCCGGCCTCGGCACCGAGGCGGGGCTCGAGCGCTGGGCGGACGGCGTGGTCGAGCGCAGCCTCGGCGGCACCCACGCCGTCGGCGCCGGAGCCGACACCCTGACCGAGCGCCTCGACCAGGCCTTCACCCACCCAATCCTCGGCGTCCTGCTGTTCACCCTGGTGATGGCGGGGCTCTTCTGGACCCTCTTCGCCCTGGCCAAGGTGCCGATGGACCTGATCGAGGCGACTTTTTCCGTGCTCGGCGGCTGGGTGGCCGCGGTGATGCCCGCCGGTGCCCTGCGCGACCTGGTGGCCAACGGCATTCTGGGCGGCATCGCCGGCACGGTGGTCTTCCTGCCGCAGATCTGCCTGCTGTTCCTGCTCATCAGCCTGCTCGAGGACACCGGCTACCTGGCCCGGGCCGCCTTTGTGATGGACCGCATCCTCTGCCGCTTCGGCCTGCCCGGCCACGCCTTCGTGCCCCTCCTCTCGAGCCACGCCTGCGCCATCCCGGGCATCCTCGCCACCCGTCTGATCCCGGACCGGCAGGACCGACTGACCACCATCCTGGTGGCTCCCTTCATGTCCTGCTCGGCGCGGCTGCCAGTCTACGTGCTGTTGACCGGCCTGCTCTTCGAGGACCGCCCCCTCCTGGGCGGTCTGGTCTTCGCCGGCTGCTATCTGCTGGGTGGCGCCGCCGCCCTGCTTTCAGCCCTGGTGGCCCGGCGCAGCTTCCTCGCCGGCCGCTCGCGGCCGATGGTGCTCGAACTGCCCTCCTACAAGGTGCCCTCCCTGCGCACGGCCGCCTTCGTGGCCTGGGACCAGGGGCTCGAGTTCTTGAAGAAGGCGGGCACCACGATCATGGCGATCTGCGTGGTGATGTGGTGGCTCTCGGCCTACCCGGTGACGCCGCCGCCCCCGCAGGCCCTGGCCCTCGAGCAGCGGGCGGCGACCCTGGCCGCCGCCGACCCGGCCGAGGCCGAGCGCCTGCGGGGCGAGGCGGCACTGCTGGCGGCCCGCACCGCCCAGGCCGGCAGCTACGCCGGGCGCCTGGGGCGGCTGGTCCAGCCAGTGTTCGAGCCCCTGGGCTATGACTGGCAGCTCACCGTCGGCGTGCTCACCAGCTTCGTGGCCCGGGAGGTCTTCGTCTCGACCATGTCGGTGCTGCTGGTCGGCAGTGACGACCTCGACCCCGAGGACCGTGGCGTGCTGGACCGGCTGCACGGCGCCACCCGGGACGACGGCACCTTGCTCTTCTCTACCGCCGCCTCGGCCTCGCTGCTGGTCTTCTTCGTCCTGGCCATGCAGTGCCTGCCCACCCTCGCCGTCACCCGCCGCGAGACCGGCAGCGTCAAGTGGGCGGCCCTCCAACTGGGCTACATGAGTGCCCTGGCTTACGTGTTCGCCTTCATCACCTACCGGCTGGTGCTCGCCCTGGGAGGGAGCTGAGCGTGCTCGGCCTGCCCTGGGGAGACTGGCAGTTCTGGGCCACCACGGCGCTCGCCGTCGTCGCGGCCTGGCTGGTGCTCCGGCCCTGGCTCGCCCGGCGCAAACCGGGAGCCGCCCCGGGCTGCCCCGGCTGCAACACCTGCGCAGCCAAAGAGCCCGAAACCCCGAAGCTGGTGAAGCTGGGCCGCTAGGGGCAGGCCCCGGCCGGGATCCCCCTCCAGTAGGGGCCGAGCCATGTGTCGGCCCTCCCCGCTCCGGGCGCACACATCGGTCCGCCCCTACCGGATCCAACTCCGGCCCTCCCCGCCGAGGTGCCAGGGTTTTCGGCAATCGGCTGTGCTACCGTCCCGCGAACACCGTTCTTCGCCTTGTCGACTGACCTCGGAGACCCCCGTCATGCGCCGAAAAGCTCCGACCCGCCTCGCCCTCGCCGCCTCCTGCCTGTTCGTCACCGTCGCATTCGCCAGCGACTGGCCCCAGTGGCGCGGCCCCCTGGCGAACGGCGTGGCTCCGCAGGGCAACCCACCCATCGCGTGGAGCGAGACCCAGAACGTCCGCTTCAAGATCGCCATCCCCGGGCGTGGCCTCTCGACTCCCGTGGTCTGGAAAAGCAAGATCTTCGTGACCTCGGCCGTGCCCGTAGGCGAGGCTCCCGCTCCGGCTCCCGCGCCCGCCGAAGGGGGGCGGCCCGGCCGGGTGGTCCCTTCCGGGGCCCAGCGTTTCGTCCTCCACCTGATCGACACCTCGACCGGCGAGATCCTCTGGACCCGCACCGCCCGTGAGGCCGTGCCCCACGAGGGCACCCACGCGGACGGCAGCTGGGCCTCGGCCTCGCCGGTGACCGATGGCGAGGTGGTGCTCGCCCACTTCGGCTCCAACGGCCTCTACGCCTACGACCTCGACGGCAAGCTCTTGTGGTCGAAGGACCTGGGCGACATGGCGGCCCGCAACGCCTTCGGCGAGGGCTCCTCGCCGGTGATCGCGGGCGACACCGTGGTGGTGAACTGGGACCACGAGGCGGGCTCCTTCATCGTCGCGCTTGACAAGAGGACCGGCAACGAGCGCTGGCGCCAGAGCCGCGAGGAAGTGACCTCCTGGTCCACGCCCCTGGTGGTCGAGCACGGCGGCCGCAAGCAGGTGGTGGTGGCCGCGACCGGCCGCACCCGAGCCTATGACCTCGCGACCGGAGAGGTGATCTGGCAGGTGGGGGGACTGACCACCAACGTCATCCCCTCGCCGGTCGAGAGCGACGGCGTGGTCTACCTGATGAGCGGCTTCCGCGGCAACGCCCTCCAGGCCATCCGCCTGGATCAGGCCAAGGGCGAGGTGGCCGGCGCGCCGGCGGTCGCCTGGACCTGGGACCGCGACACCCCCTACGTGCCCTCCCCCCTGCTCTACGAGGGCATCCTCTACTTCTTGAAGCACAACACCGGCACCCTCTCGGCCCTCGACGCCAAGACCGGAGCCCTGCGCTACGGCCCGGTGCGTCTGGAGGGCCTCGACGGCGCCTACGCCTCGCCGGTGGCGGCGGCGGGCCGGGTCTACGTGGTGGGAAGAAACGGCGTCACCCAGGTGATCAAGGCCGGCGCCGAGCATGTGGTGCTGGCCACCAACAAGCTCGACGACCGCTTCGACGCCTCGCCGGTGATCGCCGGCAACCAGCTCCTGCTGCGCGGCCACCGCTATCTCTACGCCCTGGCCGCGCCGGCCGGGAAGTAGCGCTCCGGCTCAGTCACCCGGCCGGGCAACCACCAGGAAGCGGGTGCGGTTCTCCGGCCGGTCGGCGATGCCGCGGGCGAGCACGGCGAGGCCCCAGCGCTCGCCAGCCGCCTCGGAGGCGATGGCGCCCACGGCCGGATCCCCACCGTCGCGCACCAGCCGGGCGGCGCCGGCGGTGTCCCAAACTGCCTCGATCTGACAACCCCGAAGGCGGCCAAGGAAGCGGCTGCACTGGGCCAGGGCCACGGGATGGGAAAGCACGCGCGCGATGCCCTCGGCTCCGCGCTGCTCGAGCCCGAGCAGGCAGTGCTCGATCTCGAGGGTCTGCTCCCCCACCACCGAGAGGCCCAGCTCCGCGATCAGGGCGGGCACCTCCGGGATCGCCCCGACGATCGAGTTCTCGACCGGCACCACGGCGAGGAGGGCCGCTCCCCGCGCCACAGCCTCGAGAGTCTCCCGGAAGGTGATGCAGCCGACCAGCGTGGCCTCGACACCCCGCGGGGCCAGGAACCTGCGGGCGGCGGCCTCGCTCCAGGCCCCTGGGGCGCCCTGGAAGGTCACCGCCCGGGCAGCGGCCAGGCGCTGCTGCTGGCGTCGCACCGAATCGGCGAGTACCCGGCGCAGCAGGGCCGCCACGGTGCGCCGTTCGAGCCCGAGCTGGCCGGCACGCTCGCAGAGCCGGGCGAAGATCTCGGCCTCACGAAGGCGATCGCGCACGGCCACGCCCTGCTGGGCCTTCACGGCCGCCACCCGGTCCACCACTCCCCGCCGGGCGGCCAGCAGCTCCAGCAACTGGTCGTCGATCTGATCGAGCTGCCTTCTCAGTCCGTCGAGCGCGCTGTTCATTTCCGGGCCTTCCCAAAACGAAAAAAGCCCGCCGCGGGAAGCGGCGGGCTCGTGTCATCGCTAGATGCTGTAGGGGTCTACCCGCCGCCGACCCGATGTGTCGGGCTAAAGATGAAGCCGAAGGAGGCGGTGTTGGCGGCGGGGCCCTGCCCGGGAAGCGTGCAGCTCCCGGCCGAACGAGCGGAGGTCAAATAGGGCGTCGCCATGGCGAGTGGGCCGAGGATAGCACGGCGCGGCTAGTCGAAGAAGTCGACGACCCCCGTCTCCAGAGAGTACTCGGCGCCGACCACGAGCAGCTTCTCTGCCTGGATCAGCCCTTCGAGGACCTCTGATCCGTGTCGCAAGTGGTTCGCCGAGACGCGGACGTTGGCTCGGACCGCGTGGCGCACCAAGGCCTCCGGGTCGTGCCTGAGCTCGGTCGCCAGCAAGGCCTCCACGGAAGGCCGTACGCGGTCGACGATCGAGCGCAGATTCCGCGACTGGTCCTCCCGCGGTCGCATCAGCTCCTCCAGCGTGGCCTCGACGGCCCCACACCGGGAGTGGCCCAGCACCACGACGAGCGGGGTGCCGAACCGCTCCGCGGCGAACTCGACGCTGCCGACCTGGGAGGAGGCGACGATGTTGCCGGCGACGCGGATGACGAACAAGTCGCCCAGGCCCTGGTCGAAAACGATCTCGGCCGGCACTCGCGAGTCCGAGCAGCCGAGGATGATGGCGAAAGGCTCCTGCCCGGAGGCCAGCTCGCTGCGGCGGGTCTGGCTCGTGAGGGTCGCGCTGCTGCGCACGCCCGAGACGAAACGCTGGTTCCCCTCTCGCAGCCGCTCGAGGGCTTCTCGCGCTGAGATCATCGCGGGATCATCCCGGCCGGGTGAAGAGCGTCGATGGCTTCCACGGCGGCGGAGTCTACCCGGCTCCAGAACGAGGTGCCAGCCACTTCGGCAGCAGCGCCTCCCGCGGTGGCCAGAACAGGGTGCCAGGGTTTTCGGCACCGGGTGGCGCGGCCGGCCTCAGCCACCCTCCCGCACGACCCGGAACCCCAAGCTGAATCCCCGGTCCTGGGGCCGGTGGGTGTAGCGCAGGGCGCAGCGGGCGCTGTCGGCGCCGTAGTGCCAGCTGCCTCCGCGAATTACCCTGAGCGTGCTCCCGCAGCTACCGGCGGGGTCGGTCGCCGGCTCGCTCGGGTAGGGGCAGTGCTCGTCTCGGGTCCACTCCCAGACGTTGCCGTGCAGGTCATAGAAGCCCCAGGCATTCGGCGGGAAGGACCCCGCCGGCAGCGGGCGGGCGGGGCCGGTGGCGGTGCCTTTGCTCAGCCCCTCGAACCTCGCTTGGGCCGGGCTCAGGGTCGCCCCGGTCGAGTAGGCGGAGGTTGTGCCAGCTCGGCAGGCGTACTCCCACTCGGCTTCGGTCGGCAGACGGAATCGGCTGCCCGGCGAGAGCTTCGCCAGCCGCTCCAGGAAGCCCTGGACCTCGAACCAGGTGACGCTTTCGACCGGCAGCTGATCCCCCTGGTCCTGGAAGTGGCTCGGGTTGCTTCCCATCACCAGCTGCCACTGGCGCTGGGTGACCTCGGTCGCGCCGAGCCAGAAGGGCCGAGACAGCCTCACCTCGTGCTGGCGCTCCTGGGGTTCCCGCCCAGGCTCCTCCGGCGGCGAGCCCATCACGAAGCGGCCCGCCGGCACCTGGACGAAGACCATGCCCGTCGCCGGTTCCAGCCACCGTGAGAGCTCGACCGGAGCAGCCGGAGCGCCGCCGCCGCAAGCTGCGGCGACCAGGCTCATGGCGCAAAGCAGGGGTTTCACCGCGCAATCATGCCCCATCGCCAAGGTGCCAGGGTTTTCGGCAGTGGCCCCCCTACTCGGCCTTGAGCGTCTCCACCGGGCTCACCCGGGCAGCCCGCCGGGCCGGCACCAGGCAGGCCATGGTGGAGGCCACGAGCAGCACACCCACGACCGAGACGAGAGTGACCGGGTCCCCGGCCTCGACGCCGAAGAGCACCGCCGACAAGAAACGCTGCCCGGCGAGGGCCAACAGCAGCCCGGCCGCCAGCCCCGCTCCAGCCAGCGTCAACCCCTGCTTGAGCACCCGGCCGAGCACCGACTCCGCCGTGGCGCCCAGGGCCATGCGGATCCCCAGCTCCTGGCGCCGCTCCTCCACCAGGAAGGAGAGCACGCCGTAGGTGCCGATCGCCGCCAGCACCAGCGCCAGGGCGCCGAAGGCCCCGATCAGCAGGGAGAGGAAGCGCGAGTCCGCGGTGGAGCTCCGGATCACCTCCTCGAGCGAGGCGAGCCGGGCCACGGGCAGAGCCGGGTCCCGCCGGCGCACCTCGGCGCGAACGGCCCCGGCCAGGGCCTCGGGGTCACCGGTGGCGCGCACCACCACGAAGCGGTCGTGCACGCCGAAGCCGAAGCCATATGCCTGGGGGGTGAAGAAGTACAGCTCGGTGCCCACCGGCTGCTTCATTCCCCCCTGCTTGACGTTGCCCACCACCCCGACCACGCGGAACCAAGGGGTGCCGGCACCGTAGGAGGGACGCAGGCGCCGGCCGATCGGGTTCTGCCCCGGCCAGAAGACCTCGGCCAAGCGCTGGTTGACCACCACCACCGGCTCGCCGTTGACGTCCCCGGCCTCGAAGAGGCGGCCGCCCGGCATCAACGGGATGCGCAGCGTCTCGAAGTAGCCTGCCGTTACGAACTGGTAGTAGTCGACATTGTGGAGCGGGCCTTCCGGGGGCCCAGGCACACCCTCGAACTCGGTGTCGTTGGCATCCACCTCGCGCACGGGCGGCAGGCCCGAGGCCGTGCTCACCCCCTGGACACCGGGCAGGCTGGCGATGCCGGCCGTGACCTCGTCGAAGAAGGCACCGACTTTCTGCGCTTCGACGTACTGGGCGCGTGGCAGGGACAGCTCGAAGGAGAGCACGCCCTGGGGGTCGAAGCCCGGATCCACCCGCTCGAGGGCGAGGAAGCTGCGGGTCAAGAGGCCCGCCCCCACCACCAGCACGGTGGCCATCGCCACCTCCCCGACCACCAGCACCCGCCGCACCAGCAGCCGGCTCCGGCCCAGGGAGGTCCGCCCGCCGTCCTTGAGCGCAGTGCCGAAGTTGCGGCTCCAGGCCTCGCGCACGGGCGCCAGGCTGAAAAGCAGGCCGGCGGCGAGCGAGATCCCCAGCACGAAGGCCAGCACCGGCAGCGACGGCGCCACCCGCTCCACCCGGATCACGCTGCCGGGGAAGGCCGCCAGCACGCCGTTGACCCCGAGGAAGGCGAGCAGGGTGCCGAAGGTGCCGCCAACCAGGGCCAGCAGCAGCCCCTCGAGCAGGAACTGCCGGGCCAGGCGGCCGGCGCCAGCGCCCAGGGCGGTGCGTACCGCCACCTCGCGGCGGCGGCCCTCGGAGCGGGCGAGCAACAGATTGGCGACGTTGGCGCAGGCGATGGCGAGCACCAGGCCGACCGTGGCGGCGAGCAGCCAGAGGGCCGGGCGAGCTGGCCCGATCAGCTCCTCCTTCATGTCCCGCACGACCATCGGGTGCCCCTCGGCGCTCGGGATGTGCTGGTCGCCCGAGATCTCGGTCTTCCAACGACTCAGCAGGCCGTCGAGGTCGGCCTGGGCCTGGGCGACGGTCACGCCCGGCTTCAGGCGGCCGGCGAGGTAGAGGTAGTGGTTGCCGCGGGGGCGGAGCTGGGCGGTGTCGATGGCGAGAGGGGCCCAGAGGTCGATGCCGGCATCGTCGAGGTCGGCCCCGCGTGGCAGGATGCCGATCACCTGCACCCTGCGGCCCTCGACGTCGATCATGCTCCCGACCAGCGCTGGGTCGGCGGCGAAGGCGTCCCGCCACAGCCGCTCGGAGACCAGCACCACGGCGTCCTTGCCCGGCACGTCGTCCTCGGCACCAAAGACCCGCCCAGCCAGGGGACGGACCTTCAGAACCTCGAGCAGAGAGGCGGTGGCGGAGGCGGCCACTACCCGCCGGGGCTCGACCTCAGGGCCGCCGACGTTGGCCGAGTCCACCCGGTACGCGCCCAGGGCCTCGAAGCTGCGAGACCACCGGGCCATCTCCAGGTACTCGGGCTGCGACACCCAGAACTTGCTGAAGCCCATGGAAGGGAACTGGCTGTAGACGTAGGCCAGCCGATCGGGCTGGGGGAAAGGCAGAGGGCGGAGGAGGGCCGCTTCGATCAGGCTGAAGATGGCGGCGTTGGCACCGATCCCCAGGGCCAGGGTCAAGAGGATCACCGCCGTCAGTCCCGGCCGCGCCCGCCACTGGCGAAGGGTGTAGAGAACGTCCTGAGTCCATCCGCTCATCGTGATTCCTCCTCTTGCCACCTTCTGCCAGTACGCCCGGCCCGCCTCCCAGGTTTCGCCCCCGAGGTGCCCGCCAGCGAGGTGCCAGGGTTTTCGGCAGTCGCCCCCGGCGAGCTGCTCGCCTCAGGCTAAAATACCGGCCATCGCCACCCATTCCGCCACCAAGGCGAGGGCCAGGAGGCCACCATGACAGGCGCCAACGAGCCGCCCGGGGGCTCGCCCGTTGCCGGCCCCGAGACCGATCTCGGCGACCGCCTGCGGGGCTCGACGCCCTCGCCCTCCGCGCCGCACCAGCCGCGCCCCGGCGGGCGCTGGGGCCGCTTCGAGATCCTCCAGCTCCTGGGGCAGGGCGGCATGGGCCGCGTCTATCTCGCCATCGACCCCAGCCTCGGCCGCCGCGTCGCGCTCAAGCTCCTGACCAGCGACGAGCCCCAACAGCTCACCCGCTTCCTCGCCGAGGCCCGCGGCCAGGCCCGCGTCGAGCACGAGCACGTCTGCCGGGTCTACGAGGTGGGCGAGGCCGAGGGCCGGCCCTACATCGCCATGCAGTACGTCGATGGCCCCTCGCTGCGCCAGGCACCCCCCGAGATGTCCCTCGAGCAGCGGGTCAAGGCCCTGCGCGAGGTCGCCGAGGCGGTGCACGAGGCCCACAAGATCGGTCTCATCCACCGCGACCTGAAGCCGGCCAACATCCTGCTCGAGGCGGGCCCCGCCGGCTGGCACCCCTACGTCACCGACTTCGGCATCGCCCGCGCCGCCGAGGAGCCCGGCCTGACCAAGACCGGCGTCCTGCTCGGCACCCTCGAGTACCTGGCCCCGGAAGCCGCCCTCGGCCGCAGCAGCCAGCCCGACCGCCGCCTCGACGTCTGGGGCCTGGGAGTCACCCTCTACGAGCTGCTCACCGGCCGCCTGCCCTTCGAAGGCGGCTCCGAGGGCGAGCTCTTCGGCCAGCTGTTGACCGGCGATCCGGTACCGATCGAGCAGCGCCGCCCGGACCTGCCCAGGGACCTCGCCACCATCGTCGGCAAAGCCCTGGAGCGCGACCCCCAGCGCCGCTACGACTCGGCCCGCGCCTTGGCCGACGACCTCGGCCGTTTTCTCGACGGCGAGCCCATCGAGGCCCGCCGCCCCTCCCGCTCCTACCGCCTGGCCAAGTGGGTGCAACGCAACCGCCTGCTTGCCGGCGTGAGCGCCGGTGCCGTCCTGCTGGTGCTGACCTTCGCCGGGCTCTTCCTCGAGGCCCGCTGGGATGCCGCGGCCCGGGCCGAGCTGGCGCAGCGCTTCGGCCGCGAGGTGCAAAGCCTCGAAACGCTGCTGCGGGTGGCCCACCTGCTGCCCCTCCACGACACCACGCCGTCACGCGAAGAGGTTCGCCGCCGCATGGCCGAGATGCGAGCGCGGATCGCCGAAGGGGGGCGCCGGGCCGAGGGACCGGGGGCCTATGCCCTGGGCCGCGGCCACCTCGCCCTCGCCGAGCCCCAGGCAGCGCGAGCGCAGCTGGAACGGGCCTGGCGAGCCGGCTTCCGCGACCCCGAGGTATCGGCCGCGCTCGGCCAGGCCCTGGGCCTGCTCTATCGCAGCGCACTGCGCGAGGCCGAGAACCTGCCGGGGGCCTCCCAGCGCGAGGCCGAGCGGGAGCGGGCCCGGCGGGAGCTTCGCGCTCCGGCTCTCGAGGCCCTGCGCCGCGCCGCTGCCGAAGGCGGGCGGGAGGCCGCGCACCTCGAAGGGCTGATCGATTTCTATGACGAGCGCTTCGATGCCGCCCTGGCCAAGGGTCGCGCCGCCGTCGAGCGGGACCCTTCTCGCTGGGAGGGGCTCGCCCTGGGAGCCGACGCCCTGTCGGCGATCGGCAACGCCCACGCCCAGGGGGGTCGCCTCGAGCAGGCGCTCGAGGCACTCGGCGAGAGCGAGGTGCTCTATCAGCGGGCGTCCCTCATCGCCCGCAGCGACCCTTCCCTCTACCTGGGGCTCTGCCGCAGCCGCCTGCGCCGCCTCGAGGTGCACCGCCAGCAGGGCCGCGAGCGCCCGGCCAACCTCGACGGCATCCTCGAGCCCTGCCGGCAGGCCCTGACCGCCCAGCCCGGCCTCGCCGAGGCGTACGCCACCCAGGCCCACGCCCATTGGCGCTTCGCCCAGAGCCTGGTCGACGCGGGGCTCAACCCCGGCGCGGTGCTCGATCAGGCCGTGGCGCTCGCCAGCCAAGCCAGCGACCTCGACCCCGAGAGCCCTTACGCCCCCACCACGGCCGGGACCGCCGAGGTGATCCGCGCCGAGTACCAGATGCTCAACGGGCAGGATCCGCGTCCGGCTCTGGACCGCGCGATCGAGGACTTCGAGGAGGCGATCCGCCGCGCCCCGGGCTGGGTCAGCGCCGCCAACGAGATCGGCCTCGCGTACTGGAACCGGGCCACCTGGGAGATGAGCCAGGGTCTCGATCCGGCGACCAGCTTCGACCGCGCCGAGCAGAGCCTGAAGCGGGCGATCGCCGCCCTGCCGGGCTACGCCAACGCGCACCACAACCTGGGCCTGGTGCTCGACTATCGGGCGGACTGGGAAGCCTCACGCGACATCGACCCGGAACCGACCCGCCTGCGCGCCCGGCCCTGCCTGCTGGAGGCCATCCGCCTGACGCCGACCGACGGGCTCTTCCACTCGAATCTCGCCGCCTCTCACCTGAAGCAAGCGGTCTGGGAGCTCGCCAAGAACCGGGATCCGCAGGCCAACCTGGAGGCCGCGCGCAAGGGATTCGAACGCTCCGCCGAGCTCAACGACCGCGATCCGAACGTGCGCTCGAACCTCGGTTTCACCTGGGTCTCCCTGGCCGACTGGGAGCGCCGGCAGGGGCACGATCCGCGGCCCAGCCTGAAACGGGCGATCGAGGAGGTCGACAAGGCCCTCGACACCTTCCCCAACTTCGCGCTGGCGGTCGGCGTGCTGGGGGAAGCCTGGAGCTGCCAGGCCCGCTGGGAGGTGGATACCGGGCGGGACCCCCGGTCCTCCCTCGCCAAAGCCGAGAACGCCTTCGCCCACACCGTGGCGATCAACCGCAACCTGTCGGGCGAGGTCGAGAAGCTGCGGGCCGCCAACCGAGAGCTGGCGGCCCGCTGGCAAGCGCAGCGCTGATCGAGTTCATTTGTTGGCCGACCAGGAGTGTGCGCGGCAGAAACCCCACTGCCTCTCATGGTGGAGTGAGCGCATCGAATCGCGCATCCATCGAGAGCCGAGGTGGAGTACCGCAGGCAAGCCAGAAGAGATCTGAGACATCGAGTGGAACTTTTGAGGCCCCAAAACCTTCTGCCGCGCAGGCTCCTAGGTCAATCATGGTCCCTCCTCGACAGGTTCTCCAGCCAGTTCTGCCAGCACCGTCAAAACCTCCTCGACCGTCTCTTGCTCAAGTTCGTTGGCCGCCATGGCCGTCGCCAGCCGTTCCTGGAACTCCTCGCTGGGCAGTGTGTCGAAGATCGCCTTCAGCTCCCGGGGATAGCGGGCGCGAACTCCCTTACAGAGCTTGGCGAGTTGCTCGGCGACGAAGCTCCGCCGTCCACGAGCCCAGTACCTCGGCACCGAGTATTCGACCAGCTTTGCCATGAAGAACACCCTGTCGTTGTCATCCATTAGCTCGACAGCTTTGAGCACTTCTCGGTTGGTTGTGAAGTTAGCATCCTCACCCCCCCGTTCAGCGAGGAGCAAGAGCCAGAGCGCCTCAATTTCTGGGTAGCCCGTGACTCCGGCCCGCTCCAAGTAGCGACGAAACTTTGCGTAAACAGCTGAAGTAGCGTCGACCTCCGTGGCTGCACCAAGTACTCGCTGTCCGTAGTGGTCAACCAGAGTTTGGATGATGTCCGTACTGGCGCCCATGACATCCCCCACAATCTGGTCCAGCTCATCAATCTGGTCGAACTGGCTGGCAGCGTGGAAGCTCTTCACGATCTTCCCCAAAACAGTCGCGAAGTCCGTGCGGCGAGGGATCTCCGTTCTCGCGAGCCGACGGACCAGCCCCATCGCTGCATCCCTTTCCGCTGCAGAGAAGCTCGCCTGGAGATCGAGGCCTACGGCGTAGTTCGTGAGGCTCATGTAGGCCACTTCGTCACTAACGGTACCCTGAAGGCGCTCGACCCGGTCGGAGACGATCCGACCGGTCTCCGTTTCGACTTTCGACGACAGAGCCGGACCCAGCCCTTCGATACGCTGGTTCTGTGCTTGGAGCTTCTCGGTCGCCAGGTGGTTCCAGCTGTCGAGTCGTTGTTCGAAGCGTTCCCGTTCGCGAGAAAGCTGGCGCTGGACATCTTCCTGGAGAGTCTGTCTGGCCTCACCTTGTTCCCTCGCGAAGGTCGAAATCCTCCCCTCGAGCTGAACATCCACAGCCCGATCAATAAGCGCGTAGATCCCGCCCGCCCCCACCAAGCCGATCAGCGCCAACGCCATGGTGACGCTCTTCCGGCGCCGGTCCTCCCGCTCCACGATCCTCTTGTCGGCGATCTCCCCCGCCTTGAGGACGAGGTGGTCCAGGATGGTCTTCTGGATGGCGTCACTGACGGCTGCCGGCACGGCTTCTGAAGTGGGGTCGAGGCTGCTCATGGTGCCCTCCAGGAGAAGAGTTGCGTCTCACCTCTCCTAGACGGGCACGGGGGTGGAGTTTTCTGGACCGACCTGGACGGAGAGCAGAAGGAGGGCGCGGAGCGCCCGGACGTGGGGTCCCACGCAGAGCGTGGGACCCAGGAAGGAAGCGGGACGAAGATGGATCCCCGCTTTCGCGGGGATAACGGGCTGGATCAGAACACGATGCGCAGGCCGAGCTGGGCCTGGCGGGGATCGCCGAGGCCGCTCTGCACCGTGCCGTCGAAGTTGAAGATCAGGTTGGTGACCTCGGGGCGCTTGGGGTTGGGGCTGTTGAAGACGTTGAACACGTCGACGATGCCCTCGATCTCCACGTCGCCCCAATGGAACAGCTTCGAGATCCGCAGGTCGAGGGAGGAGAACTTGTTGTCCTTGCGGCCGAGGTTGCGCTGCGTCACCGTGCCGTCGGGGTTGATGCGATCCTGCGGCGTGTTGGCGATGGCGCCGGTGGCGGTGATCGATTGCGGCTGGGCCGAGCGATAGGAGTAGCGAGCGTTGACGTCGATGCCCCAGGGTCCCTGCCACAGGGCCCAGGCGTTGAAGCGGTGGCGCTGGTCGCGATCGGAAAAGCCGTACTCGGCGTCGAGATCGGTCACCCGGGCGTAGCGGAAGGAGAACGGATCCCGCTCGTTGTCGTCGTCGGACCGGTCCTTCGAATAGGTGTAATAGCCCTGGAACTGCACCTTCTCGAAGCGCCCGGTCATACCGATGGTGTAGCCACGATAAAGGCTCGAGGCCGAGGACTCGACCACGGTCAGCGTGCCGATGCCGTTCGAGCCGTCAGCGCCCAGGCCCGTGGACCACGGTGAACCGAGCAGGGGATCGTTGCGGTTGACGAAACGCGTCAAATGATCGGTCTTGGCGTAGTTGAACTTGAACAGACCGGAGAGGCCGGCGCGCAGCTCCCGCTCGACAGCGAAGGCGTAGCTGGTGGTGCGCGGGTTCTGGAAATCCTTGTCGAAAACGAAGACATCGGGCCGGAAAGGATCGCCCACCTGGCTCTGGGGAATCAGCTCACCGTAGGCCGGGACCGGACCGAGGAAGGGGCTCGCGGCGCTGCTGCGGAACAGGGTCTGGCCGCGGCTGCC
Organism: Thermoanaerobaculia bacterium; assembly: GCA_036274895.1. GTDB lineage: Bacteria > Acidobacteriota > Thermoanaerobaculia > Multivoradales > SZUA-115 > CALMKX01. Next base: position 75,860 of record DASUEU010000038.1, read on the forward strand.
GTTGGTCGAGCGCGAGGAGGCGAGCACCAGGCCGGGGATGCGGGCGTAGTAGAGGCCGCCGCTGGCCCGGATCACGGTCTTGCCGTCACTCTTCGGATCCCAGGAGATGCCGAGGCGGGGCTGCCACATGTCGTAGTCGGAGGGGATCGTGCCGTCGGACGGGAACTCCTGGCCGTTCCTGGTCTGACCGATGAAGGGCGCGAAGAAGACCTCGTCCTCCGAGGTGATCGGATCCGGCTGGATCTGCGCCTCCCAGCGCAGGCCGTACTGGACGGTCAGGTTCGAGCGGGGCTGCCAGGTGTCCTGGATGAAAACGGCCGGCTCGTGCTGGGTGATCGTCTGGGTGCCGGCCTCGGCGGCGGTGAGGCCACCCACCCCGGCCTGCTGCAGGTAGAGCAGCACCGGGCCGGTGATCGAGGTGCCGGGGGGGCAAACGCCCGTCTGCGAGGAGCTGCCGTCCGAGCACTCGACGTAGTTGGGGTTGCGGCTGTAGTTGAGGAAGCCGTCGGTCGAGCTGAAGATGAAGCGGCCGTTGGCGAAACCGATGAAGGTCTGGAAGGCCGAGGTCTGGTTGTACTCGAAACCCGCCTTGATCGTATGGCTGGGCGTCAGGTAGGTGACGTTGTCGTTGGCTTGCCAGCGAGTGTCGTGGTAGACCACCGGGATGAAGAAGGGCATACCGAAGCGGTAGGAGCTGCCGAAGTCGAAGGCCGTGTCCGGCAGGGGCCGGCCCGTCGCGGGGTTGGTCGGTCCGTCGTAGGGACGAGGCCGGTCCTCGCGAGCGTACTGGAAGCGGAACTCGTTGAGCAGTCGCGAGGTGAAGTTCGAGACCACCGAGCCCGAGATCGCCCACGAGGAGTTCTTCTCCGTGGCGTTGGCGCTGGTGCCCCAGGAGTCCACGTCGAAGGTGCCGTTCTTCTGCTCGGAGTAGGTGTAGGGGAAGCGCACGGTCAAAACGTGACGGTCGTTCGGCAGCCAATCGACCTTGCCGAGGAAGACGATCGCATCGTTGGTGCGCTCAATCGGCGCGTTCTCGTTCGGGCTGCCGTAGCGGGCGAGCTCATCGACCACCCTCTGCTCGATGCGGCTGGGGTCGTTCTGCTTGGTCGAGGTGCCGTCCTGGTAGTCGAAGGCGGTGAAGAAGAAGAGCCGGTCCTTCTTGAGCGGCCCGCCGAAGGTGAAGCCGGCCTGGGTCTGCTCCGAATCGAACTTGGGCTCGAGAGTGCCGTCGTCGCGTTCAGCCTTCGAGGACAGCGAGTCGTTCTTGTAGAAGAGGTGGGCGGTGCCGGCATAGGAGTTGGTGCCGGACTTGGTGATCACGCTGACGAAGCCCGAGGAGGCGCGGCCGAACTCCGCCGGGGCGCCGTCGGGCACCACCACCACCTCCTGTACGGCGTCGATGTTGAAGGTGAAGGCCGGGCGCTGGCCGCCCCGCTGCTCGCCGAAGAAAGGGTTGTTGAAGTCCGCGCCGTCGACGGCGATGTTGTTCTGGATGCCCTTCTGGCCGTTGACCGAGATCTCGTCGCCGTCCGGTCCCTGGACCACCGAGACCCCCGGAGTGAGCTTCGAGAGGTCGAGGAAATTCCGACCGTTGTTGGGCAGGTCATTGATCTCCTCGCGGCCCAGGCGCACCGAGTTCTCGGTGCGGGAGACCTCGATCAAGGGGGCGGCCTCGGTGACTACGATCTGCTCGGAGACCGCCGAGACCTTCATGGTCAGGGAGAGGGTGATGGTCTGGCCGACGGCCAGCTCCAGGCCTTCACGCACCAGGGTGGCGAAGCCGTCGAGGCTGGCGATCACCTGGTAGGGACCGAGCGGCAGCAGCACGCCCCGGAAGCGCCCACGCTCATCGGTGACCTGCGTCTGCTCGAAGTTGGTGGCGGTGTTCAAGAGGCCCACGGAGACGCCGGGCAGCACACCCCCGCTTTCATCCGTGACCGTCCCTTCGATGACTCCGGTCGTCGCCTGGGACTGTGCCCAGAGGGCCGAGCCAGGAACCAGCAGAACCATCAGGATCAGGGCCGAGATCCACCTTGGACGCGGCATGCGAACCTCCTCCGTCGGACTTGGAGCCTCGGGCTCCGTTACAGATCGGTAAAAAGTAAGGAGATCTTAGTCCCGGCCGACCGAGCCGTCCAGGGGACCCTCGGCGGCCGGCCAGGCAGCTCCCGAGGTACAGCTCCCGAGGTGCCAGGGTTTTCGGCAGTCGGCTTCAGGGCTCGGCGTACATCGCTTCGATCTCGGCCGCGTACTTCTCGGCCACCACCCGCCGCTTGACCTTCATGGTCGGCGTCAGCTCGCCCCCCTCGATCGAGAACGAGGCGGGAAGGAGGGTGAACTTCTTCACCTGCTCGAAGCGGGCCAGCCGCCGGTTCACCTGCTCGACCGCGGCCTCGATCGCCGCCCGGACCCGTGGGCTCTCGTGGGGCGGGCCCGATTCACCCTGCTCTGCAACCAGCCGCGAGGCCGCGGCGCCGTCCAGCGTGATCAGGGCTGACACGAACTTACGCCGATCCCCGATCAGCACGGCGTCCGCAACCAGGGGCGACTCCTTGATCGCCGCCTCGATCGCCAACGGTGCCAGGTTCTTGCCGCCGGCGGTGATCAGGATCTCCTTCTTGCGCCCGGTGATGTGGAGGAAGCCGTCGGCGTCGAAGACGCCGAGATCCCCCGAGCAGAGCCAGCCGTCCGCGAGCGTCTCGCTGGTGGCCTCCGGGTCCCGGAAGTAGCCGAGGAAGACGTTCGGCCCCCGCACCAGGATCTCGCCGTCCTCGGCCAGGCGGACCTCGACGCCCGCGAGGGGCCGACCGACACTGCCGAAGCGGGTGCGTCCGGGGAAGTTGTAGCTGGTCGGCCCGGAGCCCTCGGACTGGCCGTAGACCTCGTGGATCGGCAGGTCCAGGCTGGCGAAGAACTCCATCACCTCGCGGGCGAGGGGTGCGGCACCGGTCACCAGGGCGCGGGCGCGGGAGAAGCCGAGGGCGGCCTTGAGCTTGCCAAAGACCAGGCGGCCAGCCAGCCAGTAAGAGAGGGCGAGGCCAGGCGGAAGCGCCACCCCCCGATTGCGCAGGTGGTTCACCTGGGTCGCCACCCGCCGCGCCCAGGCGAGGAGCCGACCCTTGAGGCCCCGCGCCTGACCGAGGCGGGCCGCCAGTGCCGCCTGGAACTTCTCCCACACCCGGGGCACTCCGAAAAAGAGGTGGGGCTGCACCTCCCGGAGATGCTCGGGCAGCTTCTCCAGGGTCTGCGCGAAGTAGACCGTGGTGCCCACCGCGGCGGGGATGTGAAGGGTCGCCATCTGCTCGGCGATGTGCGAGAGGGGCAAGTAGGAAAGGACACAGTCCCCCGGCTTCGACTCGACGATCGCCGCGAGGGCGCTCGCCGTCCACAGCAGATTGCGGTGGGAGAGCATCACCCCCTTGGGTCGCCCAGTGGTGCCGGAGGTGTAGATCAGGCTGGCGAGGTCGTCGTCGCGCAGGGCCTCGATCCGCTCCTCGATCGCCCGCTCGGGCACCTCAGTGGCGAGGGCTTCGAAGTCCTCCCAGGTCAGCACCCGAGGATCGGCCACGGGGCCAGCGCCCCGCATGGTGACCACCCGCACCAGGTCCGGCAACTCCTCACCGAGTGCCGCCACACCTTGCCAGGCCTCAGCGGTCTCGACCAGGAACACGCGCGCCCCGGCGTGGCGCAGCACGTAGGCGGCCTCGGCGGGGGTCAGGGTGGCGTAGATGCCTGCGCCGGCACCGCCGGCCGCCATCGCCCCGTGGTGGAAGATCACCCACTCGGGCCGGTTGCCCCCGAGCATGGCGACGCGCCCCCCGGCTTCCAGGCCCAGGGCGACCAGAGCCCGGGCTGCCCGCGAGATCTCGGCGCCGAAATCGCGCCAGGAGGTTGCCTGCCAGCCCGCCTCGGTCCGCACGTGATAGGCGGGCTGATCTCCAAGAAGCGCGGCGTGCTGGCGGGCACGGTGGGGAATCGAGTCGATCGCCATGTCAGCTTACGGCCTCACCCAGACCAGCTCGACACCCTCGCGCTCGCCGAGGGCATCCCGCAGGACCGTCAGCAGGGCCGAATCGATGCCCCGCTCGATGAAGAGGTCGATCGTGTCGCTGTCCAGCCAGTAGTCCTGGTCTTCTTCGTCCTCCTCCTCCAGTTGGTCGAGCAGGAATTGAAGCTGCTCTTCGGTAATGCGACCGATGGCCCGGCCGGTTTCCTTGTCCTTGAGCTCGATCATGGGACCTCCTCCAGAGCGGGATTGGCTCTCCCGAAGCCTAACAGCACCACCCCTCCACCGGGGTGCCAGCGTTTTCGGCAACGACGGGCGGGGGTGCCAGGGTTTTCGCCAGAATGACCTCGGGAGGGCCTGTGCTACGCTCCCGCGGTGTCCCTCCCCGCCGGCTTGGCCCCTGCCCGGCCACGCGTCAAGATCTGTGGATTGACCAGCCTTCGCGACGCCCTGATGGCAGCGTCCCTCGGTGCCGACGCCCTCGGATTCCTGGTCGGCCTCTCCTACGATGCCGAGGACGAGCTCCGTCCGGACCGCGCCGGCTCGATCATCACCGCCCTTCCCCCTTTCGTCACGTCCGTCATGGTCACCCATCAGGTAGAGGTCGATCAGGTGGTCGGCCTGTGGCGGAAAGTGCGCAGCCAGTCCATCCAACTCCACGGCAGCTTCCCTGCACCGGAGATCCCCACCCTGCGTCGCGAGCTGCCGGGCATCAAGATCCTCAAGTCGGTCCAAGTCGAGGACGAGTCGTCGATCGAGGCGGCCTACCGGGCAGCCTTTTTCACCGATGCTCTGGTCCTCGACTCCCGGACTCCAGATCGACTGGTCGGTACCGGAACGACCCACGACTGGTCGGTCTCTCGGCGGATTGTGGAGAAGGTGGCGCCCTACCCGGTGATCCTCGCGGGAGGCCTCAACCCCGAGAACGTCGCCCAAGCCCAACGCGAGGTGAGCCCCTGGGGCCTCGACGTCAACACCGGCGTCAGCGAGAAGCCTGGCGTGAAATCGCGCGGGCTCATTGAGAGCTTTCTCCGCGAGGCAAACCGGCTGGCGTAGGGCCCCTTCGCAGATATGCCGACCTCCGCCTGAGCAGCATCGCAGCCCCACACCTCAGCCCTCGGCAGCCACCTCGCGGGGGTGCCAGGGTTTTCGGGAGAGGGTCTCGCCGTCGGCACTTGGTTTACGTCTATCTCGAGTAGAGATGGCGAGACCGCTCCGCTTCCTACCGACCGGCCACGTGGTCGAGGTCACCTGCCGCACCTTTCAGGAGCGCGCGCTGCTGCGCCCAAGCCCCGCTCTCAACGATCTGGTCCTCGGCATTCTGGGCCGTGCTCAGAGGCGCTACGGCCTCCGGGTCCACGTGTTCACCTTCATGTCCAATCACTACCACTTGCTCGCCTCTCCTGAGGACGCCCGGCAGCTCGCCCTCTTCGTGTCCTACCTCAACGCCAATCTCGCCAAGGAGGTCGGTCGCCTTCACCAATGGCGAGGCAAGGTCTGGGCTCGTCGCTACCGGGCCATCGTGATCAGCCAGGAGGAAGAAGCACAGATCGCGCGCCTCAAGTACGTCCTGGCGCATGGCGTCAAAGAGGGGTTCGTAACATCTCCCTCGGACTGGCCAGGAGTCCACTGTGCGGAAGCGCTCCTCGACCGAGCTTCGCTCGCAGGACGCTGGTTCGATCGCTCCCGTGAACATGAGGCGAGGCGGCGCAATCGCAGCGTGCCCGATCGGGCTCCGATCTTCCCCGAGACGGAATCCGTTCGACTGTCCCCCCTGCCCTGCTGGGAAGGGATCGGCGAGGAGGAGCGACGAGCGCGAGTCCAGGACCTCCTGCGACAGATCGAGGAGGAACGGCCGCGGCAGCTTGGGCGAGCATTGGGCGGGAGCTCGCGAGCCGCGATCCTCCGTAAGCACCCTCACTCTCGCCCTCGAGACGCTAAGCGAACCCCAGCTCCCGCCTTCCACGCGGCGACTGCCCATGCGCGAGAGGTTCTCAGGGCGGCCTATCGGTGGTTTGTCCAGCTGTACCGGGCCGCCGCGGACCGCCTTCGACGGGGCGATCCGGCACCTGGCTTCCCGGCGGGCAGCTTCCCTCCGTCCTTGCCGTTCGTACCGGTGAGAGCTGGCTAGTCCTGCAGGGCCGAGCTGGTGGGGTCGCAGGGAGTCGAGGCGGCTCAGCGCCCGAAGTGTGTTGGTGCACCCGTCGGAGAGCTCGGGCGACCCTCGAGAATCTCCAGCTCAGAGCCGGCCACGCAGCAACGCCGTCTGGCGGACTACCTCTACCCAGGCTGTGCCACCGAGAGAGCCCCGCCGCTCTGCGGCGGCCACTGGATCGAGCAGCGCCGAGAGGTCCCGAGCCAGTGCCGGGTGATAGGTGCCAGCGTTTTCGGCCGTGAGAGCGGCGAGGGTCTGGCCCGCGGCTTCGCAGTCGGCCACGACCCTTGCGATCACCTCGTGCGCCTCCCGAAACGCCACCCCCCGCTGCACCAGGGAGTCAGCGAGCTCCGTCGCCAGCGAAAAGTCCCCCACCAGCTCGATTGTGAAGCGGTCCCGATCGAAGCTCAGCGTGCGCCACACCCCGGCCATGATACCCACACAGTCCCGCGTCGTCTCGACGGCGTCGAACAAGGACCGCCGGTCCTCCTGCAGATCCCGGTTGTACGACAGCGGCAGGCCTTTGACCAGCGTCAGCAGCGCCATCAGATCCCCCACCACCCGCCCCGACTTGCCCCGTACCAGCTCCGCTGCATCCGGGTTGGCCTTCTGCGGCATGATGCTCGAGGTCGTCACGTACCCCGCCCCCAGGCGCACGAAACGCCACTCCGCCGACGACCACAGCACCAGCTCCTCGGCCATCCGCGACAGGTGGATCATCGCGATCGAGCATACGCTCGCCAGCTCCAGCTCATGGTCCCGCGCCGCCACGGCGTCCATGGCGTTGTCGACCGGCCCGGCGAAGCCCAGCAGCTCTGCCGTGCGCCGGCGATCGATCGGGTGGGGGGTGCCCGCCATGGCGCAGGCTCCCAGCGGGCTCCAATCCTGGCGTGCCAGCGCCTGGCGCAGCCGCTCACGGTCTCGCAGCAAGGGCCAGACGTGGGCCAGCAGGTGGTGGCCGAGCCAGATCGGCTGGCCTCGTTGCAGGTGGGTGTAGCCCGGCATGATCGTGCGACCGTCGGTCTCGATGCGCCCGAGCAGGGCGTCGAGCAGCCCGGTGAAGGCGTCATCCAGCTCCCCGCCCCGCCGCTTCAGCCACAATCGGACGTCGGTCGCCACCTGGTCGTTGCGCGACCGCGCGGTGTGGAGCTTCTTGCCCACCTCCCCCAGCCGCTCGATCAGCCGCGCCTCGACCGCCATGTGCACGTCCTCGTGCTCGGGGCCGAGGCTGAACGCGCCGCGGGCCGCCTCGTCGCGGATCCGCTCCAGTCCCTGGCGCAGGGCCTGTCCCTCCTCGGCCCTCAGCAACCCCACCTCGGCGAGCATGGTGACGTGGGCGATCGAGCCGTCCACGTCCTCGACGATCATGGCGGCGTCCACGTCGTTCGACGACGAGAACCGTGCCATGTCGGCGGCCATGGGCTGGCCGAAGCGCTCCCGCAGCATGATCAGGCTCGCGCCTTCGAGGAGGCGAGGGTGCGCAGCCGCAGGGCGCGCAAGCGGATCAGCCCCGTGGCATCCGCCTGGTTGTAGACGTCGTCGGCCTCGAAGGTCACCACGTTGGCGTCGTAGAGGCTGTGCTTCTCCGACCGCCGCCCCTCGACGGTGACCGCGCCCTTGTAGAGCTTCAGGCGGGCCTCGCCGGTCACCCGCTCCTGGCTCTTGGTGATGAACGCCTGGAGCGCTTCTCGCTCCGGGCTGAACCAGAGGCCGCTGTAGACCATCTCGGCGAAGCGGGGAGAGAGCTCGTCGCGCAGGTGCATCACCTCGCGGTCGAGGGTGATCGACTCCACCGCCCGGTGAGCGTGATGGAGCAGGGTCACGCCGGGAGTCTCGTAGACGCCGCGGCTCTTCATGCCCACGAAGCGGTTCTCGACGATGTCCACCCGGCCGACGCCGTGACGGCCGCCGATCTCGTTGGCCTTCTCGACCAGGGCGACCGGGGCGAGGCACTCGCCGTTGATGGCCACCGGCAGACCCTGCTCGAAAGCCACCACCACCCGCTCTGGAGTGTCCGGGGCCCCTTCGGGGTCGACGGTCATCTGGAACATCCCCTCGGGCGGCGAGGCCCACGGGTCCTCGAGCACTCCACCTTCATAGGAGATGTGCATCAGGTTGGCGTCCATCGAGTACTCCGGCTTGGGGGCCGCCGGCATCGGGATGCCGTGCTGCTGGGCGTAGGCGACGAGGTCAGTGCGGCCTTTGAAGCTCCACTCCCGCCAGGGGGCGATGATGCGAATCCCCGGCGACAGGGCGTAGGCACCCATCTCGAAGCGGATCTGATCATTGCCCTTGCCGGTTGCGCCGTGAGCGATGGCGTCGGCTCCGAAGCGCTCGGCAGCGCGCACCATGCCGCGGGCGATCACCGGCCGGGCCAGGGCCGTGCCCATCAGGTAATAGCCCTCGTAGAGCGCGTTGGCCTGGATGGCAGGGAAGATCAGCTCCCGCACGAACTCCTCGCGCACGTCCTCGGCCACGGCCTCGACGGCGCCGGTGCGGAAGGCCGCCTCGCGGATGCGCTGGGCGTCGCAGTCCGGCTGTCCGAGATCGGCGGTGTAGGCGATCACGTCCGCCTCGTAGGTCTCGCGGATCCAGTGCAGGATCACCGAGGTATCCAACCCACCCGAATAGGCGAGAACGACCTTCATCTTCACGCGCTCCTCGTCGAATGTGGAAATAGAGAGGATCGGACGAACCAGACCCGGCCGAGAGCTTAACGTGTTTTCGCCGCCTTTCGCGAGGTCGCAGTAGACTGGGCCGACGCCCAAGACAGGCGTCCGGGAGTGTGCTCTTGCGTGGAACCATCCGTCTCTTCCAGGTCGCCGGCATCGATCTCAAGCTGCACTTCACCTTTCCTCTGATCCTGATCCTCGGCGCGCTGCAATGGGGCCGCGAGCACGGCACCAGAGGGATGGTCTTCGGCGTGCTGCTGACCGTCGCCCTCTTCGCCTGCGTCACCCTCCACGAGCTCGGCCACAGCGTGGTGGCCAGGGGCTTCGGCATCCCGGTTCGCGAGATCGTGCTGATGCCCATCGGCGGCGTGGCCCTGTTCACCCGCATGCCCCGCAAGCCCTTGCAGGAGCTGCTGATCGCCGTTGCCGGCCCGGCGGTCAACGTGGTGATCGCAGCGCTGTTGACCACGGCGCTCCTGGCTTGGCAAGGAGCCCTCCCGTTCTCCACGGCCGGCCTGACAGCCGCTCAGCTGACCAACCCCTCCTTGCTCACCTTCCTCCACTGGCTGCTGATCGCCAACGTCAGCCTGGTGCTCTTCAACCTGATCCCTGCCTTCCCCATGGACGGCGGTCGCATGCTGCGCGCCGTGCTCGCCTGGCTCCTCGGCTTCCGCCAGGCCACTCGCATCGCCTCCCTGATCGGCCAGGGCCTGGCGGCCGTCGCCGGCATCTGGGCCCTGTTCGCGAACCAGATCTTGCTCGCCGTCCTCGCCCTCTTCGTTTTCCTGGGGGCTGGCAGGGAGCTGGCCGTCGAGGAAGCGCGGCACCTGCTCTCCAGCCGGCGCATCGGCGACGTCTACAACAAATACGCCCTGGTCCTGGCGCCGGGAGACCGGGCCAGCCGGGTGGTCGACTTCATCCTGACCAGCTACCAGCCGGACTTTGCCGTGATCCAGGGCGCTCAGCTGCTCGGAGTGGTGCGCCGAGAGTCCCTGCTCGCCGCCATGGCAGCTGATCCGAGCGATCCCTACGTGGCCGGCATCATGAACCGCAACGTCCTGCGGCTGCCCGCCGACACCCAGCTCGACGGTGCCCAGGAGCAGATGGCCGACGCCGGCGCCGACATCGCCGCGGTGATGGAGGGCGACCGCTTCCTCGGCCTGGTCAGCCTCGAGGATCTGCGCGAGGTGCTCCAGATCTCGGCCGTGCTCGACCGCGGCTCGCGCGCCGCCAGCGCCTGAACGCCACCCTCACCAAGGTGCCAGGGTTTTCGGCAACAGCGGTCCGAGCCTCTGCCGGGGTGCCAGGGTTTTCGGCGGCTGGGGTGATCCTGGGCCGGTAGCCTGCTAGCATCCCCCGCCAGAAAAAGGGGGATTCGCGTGAGCGAGATCGAGCGGGACAGCCTGGAGATCGACGTGCTTTTCGTGGGTGCCGGGCCGGCCGGCCTCGCCGGCGCTTACCACCTGGCCACCAAGATCGCGGAGCACAACCGGCAGCATCCCGGCCAGGCCCTCGAGGTCTCGATCGCGGTGCTCGAGAAGGGCAAGGAGGTCGGCAGCCACGTCCTCTCCGGGGCGGTGGTCGATCCTCGCACCCTGAAGGAGCTCTTCCCCACCGACTGGCAGAGCGCCCCTTTCGAGGCACCCGTCGGCAAGGACCGCTTGCTCTGGCTCACCGAGAGCGGCTCCTTCCCCCTTCCAGTGCCCCCTCCGCTCAACAACCGCGGCAAGTACGTCACCTCCCTCGGCCGCCTGACCAAGTGGCTGGCTGGCAAGGTGGAGGGAGCCGGCGTCGACCTCTTCACCGAGTTCCCCGCCGCCCAGCTCCTCTTCGAGGGGGACCGCGTGGTGGGCGTACGCACCGGCGACCGCGGCATGAGCAAGGAAGGAGAGCCGAAGGCCAACTTCGAGCCCGGCATCGACATCAAGACCCGCTGTGTGGTGCTCGCCGAGGGAGTGCGCGGAACCCTGGCCAAGCAGCTCGAGGGCCGCCTCGACCTCGGCGCCGGCAGGAACCCGCAGATCTATGCCGTGGGTGTCAAGGAGATCTGGGAGGTGCCTCCCGGCCGCATCCAGCCGGGTGAGGTCACCCACACCATGAGCTGGCCCCTGGGCTCCTCGATCTACGGCGGCGGCTTCGTCTACGGCATGCGGGACAACCAGGTCATCGTCGGCCTGGTGGTGGGTCTGGACTACGCAAACCCCTGGGTCGATCCCCACGCCGAGTTCCAGCGCTTCAAGACCCACCCCTGGCTGGCGAAGCTGCTCGCCGGCGGCACCATGGTCAACTACGGCGCCAAGGCCCTGCCCGAGGGCGGCTGGTGGTCGATGCCCCGGCTCCACGGCGATGGCTTCCTGATCACCGGGGACTCGGGCGGCTTCTTGAACAGCCAGCGGTTGAAGGGTATCCACCTGGCCATGAAGTCCGGCATGCTCGCCGCCGAGACGATCTTCGACGGCCTGGTGACCGGCGACCTCTCCAGCCCGGCCCTGGCGCGCTATCAGCAGGGGATCGATGCTTCCTGGGTGCGCCAGGAGCTATGGGCGGTGCGCAACTTCCACCAGTCCTTCGAGCACGGGCTCTACGGCGGTCTGCTCCAGGGCGCGTTGGGGCTCCTCACCGGGGGCCGCGGCTTCGGCCTGAAGAACCGCCTGACCAACCGCGCCGGCCATGAGCACCTGGTGCCGCTCACCGAGGTGACCGCCGCCCCCCGCCCGGTCGTGCCGATCGACCGCAAGCTCACCTTCGACAAGCTCACCGACCTCTACAACTCCGGCACCGGCCACGAGGAGGACCAGCCGGTCCACCTGCTGGTGGCGGATACCTCGGTGTGCGTGGACCGCTGCACCCGGGAGTTCGCCAACCCCTGCCAGCGCTTCTGTCCGGCGAACGTCTACGAGATGGTGGAGGATGCGGCGGCACCTGGCGGTCGCAGGCTGCAGATCAACGCCAGCAACTGCGTGCACTGCAAGACCTGCGACATCATGGACCCCTACCAGCTGATCACCTGGGTGCCCCCGGAGGGGGGCGGCGGTCCGGCTTACGGGAAGATGTAGCGGCTGCCGCGCTGGCAAGCTGGCTCTCCCGACGCCAGCGCTCGTACCAGGGCGCCAGAGGCGGCAGGCTCGCTGGATCGAGGGCCAAAGCCGCTTCGAGCGCGGCGTCGCGGCCTCGGCGCAGGTCTTCGAGGCGCTCCGGTACCGGCAGGTCTGGGAAGAGCGCGCGGCGGTCATCTTCCGGTGGCGAGAGGACGAGGCGCCGGCTCGAGACCCGGAAGTAGATCTTCGAATGGGGCAGCTGCTCCGGGCGATAGGTGCCGTAGACGTTCGGCGAGGAGCCGGTGGGCCCGCCCACGAAGAAGGCCTCGGTCGCCAGCTCGAGCTGAGTGGCGAGCGCGACGCCGGCAGAGGTCGTCTCCGGACCGATCAGCACCACCACCCGCCCCGGCTCGCCGAGCGAGGGGATCGACGCCAGGATCCCCGCGAGAGCGTTGGTCAGGACGTACCATCCCCCTTCGTTGCCACGTAGATCGACGATCACGCGCTGGTAGGCGTGATCGATGAGGTGGCGGTAGAGCTCGGCGGCGAAGCCGAGAACCCGGTTCTCGGGGTCGGGCGCCGGGGAGTTGACCTGCACCAGCAGCACCTTGCCGTCCGCCAGGGGCTCGAACCAGGCCATCTCCCCGCGGAGTGCCAGGGTTTTCGGCGCGCCGACAGCGAAGGCATCGAAGAGCGAGACCCAGCCAGGTGGCGTGCGCCAACCCACCACCGTCCCCGCCTCGTACGCTGCCATCAACGAGACCGGCTCGGGGGCGAGGTGAACCCGCCGCTGCTTGCCCTCGCGGTCGAGGATCTCGATCGGCAGCCCCTCGGCACCGACCTCGATCCCCAGCAGGCCGTAAGTCTCCGGGCACAGCAGGTAGGCCAGCGGGACGTTGCTACAGGCGAGCCTCGCGTTGCCCGGCACCAGGGCCGAGACCCGCGCCATCACCGCTTCGACCGGGACCCCGCCGAAGCTCTCGATCCGCGCCCCTACGAGGTCGCCATGGTCCGGCTTCGCAGCCCGAATCACCAGACCCTCGGCGAGCCGGCGCAGGCGGATGGGATAGGTCTCGGTGAGCAGTCCCTGCTCGGCCAGAGGGAAGACCGAGGTGTGGATGTCGTCGGCGAGAGCCGCCACGGCCTGGAGCCGGAAGAAGAACCCGGCGGCATCGAGCGGTTCCAGCCCCTGCGACAGCTCCTCCAGCCGAGCCCGCCACTCCTCCTTCGACTTCCACTCGTAGGGAGAGGGGTGGCGAGACTGGATCGTGCTGGCGAGATGGTGCAGGTCGGCGAGCTTCTGCTCGACCGACAGCGGCTCGCCCGCCCCGGCCGGCACCGCGCCCGAGGCGAGAAGGGCGAGAAGTAGGCGGGCCAACGCCGGGCGCATGGGCGAAGCCCCTAGCCGTTCTTCGGCTCGATGGTGCAGCTGCCGCTGCCGGTCTCGACCACGATTCGGGTGCGCTTGCTGCCGCGCTCGGCGCCGACCACCTTGTGCCCGGCCTTCTTGAGCACCGCGTCCGCGTAGCCGACGTGGACGCTGCCGCTGCCCTGGTCGGCGGAGAGGTCGAACGAGGCGTCGGGACCGGCGACGATGCGCACGCTGCCCGAGCCGGTGTCGATACGCACGTCCTTGGTTCCGGCGAGCGAGCTCTGGAGGGTGACGCCACCTGAGCCGGTGTCACCCGAGAAGGACTCGAGCTCGACGTCGATGACCCGGATCGAGCCCGAGCCGGTGTCCGCCTCGAGGGTGCCGACGTGGCCGTTCTGGACGTGGACGCTGCCCGAGCCGGTGTCGATGCGCAGGGTGCCGGCGGCTACCTTCTCCACCCGCACGCTGCCCGAGCCGGTGTCGAGCAGGCCGTTGCCGATCAGCTCACCGACCGTGATCGAGCCCGAGCCGGTGTCGATCTTGGTCTCGCCGCGGCTGGCACCGACCTTGACCGAGCCCGAGCCGGTGTCGACGTAGAGGTCGCCCTCGAAGCCGTCGATCTTGACCGAGCCCGAGCCGGTGTCGACGACCAGGTTGCCGGCCAGTTGGCCGCCACCGACCGAGCCGACGACATTGCGCACCACCAGCTTGCCCCGGCGAGGGACGGTGATCTTGAGCTCGGCGTAGAGGATGGGGACAGAGGCGGACGGCGCGCCGTAGACCGAAACGCGCTGGCCGAGGTACGTGGAGGTGGACTGGCCCGAGAGGCCCCAGCTGCCCAGCAGCCGCTCGAGCACACCGGGGTCGTCATGGCTTCCGCCCGTCCCCGGATAGGCGAAGCCGCGGTAGTCCTTCACGGGATAAGACAGGGCCCACTCGGGGCGCCCCTCGCGGTCACGGCTTTCGATCCAGCTCATGCCGTCGAGGAGCTTGCGGGTCTCGCTCTGACCGCTGCCCTCGGCGAAGATGCGCGCCTCCACCTTGACCTCGCCGTCGTTGCCCGGAACGAGCTGGACCGGACCGGCGAGGTTGGCGAGGCGTAGGGTGGTGTCAGGGGAGAGGGGGAAGGTCTTGGCGAGCGTGCGATCGGAAACGCCCTGGGCGGGCAGGGAGAGCAGCAAGCCGAGGGCGGCGACGGAGCCGGCGAGGCGAAGGGTCTTGGTCATGGTCAGGTCTCCTCCTTCGATGGACGCTTCCCACTACGGGGGTGCCTGCACAGGGGTTTCAGGAAGCGGTTAGACTCGCGCCCTCCCTGGAGGAACGATGAGAGCGACCCTTCTGCCCCTGCTCACCCTCGTCCTTGCTCTCGCGGTCCTGGCGGACGCGGGAGCCGAGAGCCCACCGCCCTCCCCCTTGACCTTCGACCAGGTCTTCTCTCCCGAGCGCCCCGGACGCTGGCCCGGCAAGATCACCTGGCACCCCGACGGCAAGCGCCTCAGCTTCACGCTGCCCGAGGCCGCGACCGAAGCCGAGTCCGTGGCGCTGTGGACCTTCGACGCCGAAAGCGCCGCCACAGAGAAGATCCTCTCCGAGGCGGTGATCCCGGACGGCAAGCTCGACGCCTACAGCTGGTCGCCAGAGGGGGACCGGCTCCTGCTGCTCTCCTCCGACCGCCTCTTCCTCTACGCTCCCGGCGAGGCCGGCCCGCGCCAGGTGGGCAAGCTCGGTTCCCGTGAGGGCTCGGCCCACTTCTCACCCGACGGTAGCCGCCTCGCCTACGCCCGCAACGCCAACCTCTACGTCCTCGACTTGGGGAGCGGCAAGGAGAAGGCGCTCACCAAGGACGGCAAGCCGGACGCGATCTTGAACGGCACCACCGATTGGGTCTACTGGGAGGAGATCTGGGGCCGCAGCGCCCAGGCCCTGTGGTGGAGCCCGGACGGCAAGAAGATCGCCTACTACCGCTTCGACGAGTCCGCGGTCGAGTCCTACCCTCTGGTCGACGAGCTCACGACCTACCCGGCCGTCACCTGGCAGAAGTACCCCAAGGCCGGCCGGGCCAACCCGAAGGTCGAGGTCCGGGTCGTCGACGTGGCCTCCGGCAGGAGCGTCCGCCTGGACACCGGCGGTGCCGACGACTACCTCTGCCGGGTGCACTGGCTCGCCACCGGCAAGGTCGCCGTCGAGCGCCTGAACCGGGATCAGACCCGTCTCGACCTCCTCGTCTGCGATCCCGCCAAGGGCAAGTGCAGTGTGCTGATGAGCGAGGAGTCGAAGACCTGGGTCAACCTCGGCGACGACCGCCGCTTCCTCGCCGACGGTCGCTTCCTGTGGGGCTCGGATCGTTCCGGCTTCCGCCACCTCTACCTCTACAACGCCGAGGGCCAGGTGATCCGAGCGCTGACCGCCGGCAATTGGTCGGTCACCTCGCTCGACGCGGTGGACGAGAAGGAGGGGCTCTTCTACTTCACGGGCTTTTCGTCGACCGGCAACGGCGGCCTGCATCGGCGGGTGTTCCGGGCCAAGCTCGACGGCACCGCGGCCATGCCGCTGACCGCCGAGCAAGGGTGGAATAGCGCCTCGTTCGCGAAGGACGCGAAGCTCTGGCTGCACACCGCGAGCACCGCCAACACGCCGCCCCGGCGCACCGTGGCGAGGGCGGACGGCACCCGTTTGAAGACCTTGCCCACCGGCCCGGAGCCGGCCTTCGATCCCTCCACCCTACCGACCTGGGACTTCGCCATCATCTGGGCCCTCGATGGCACCCGCCTGCCGGCGCGCATCTTGAAGCCGGTGCCCTTCGATCCCGGTCGCCGCTACCCGGCGATCGTCTACCACTATGGCGGCCCGGGCTCGCAGGTGGTGGCGAACTTCTGGGAGGGCCGCAGCCGCGACCTCTGGCACCGGATCATGGCCCAGCGCGGCTTTGTGATCTTCAGCGTCGACAACCCCACCACCGCAGTTTTCGGCAAGAAGGGCGAGGACCTGGTGCACCGTGGCTTCGGCAGCCACAACACCGAGGGTCAGATCGCCGGCGTCGAGTACCTGAAGACCCTGCCCTACGTGGACAAGGACCGCATCGGCCTGTGGGGCTGGTCCGGCGGTGGCACCAACACCCTGATGGCCCTGCTGACCAAGCCGGGTGTGTTCAAAGCCGGAGTCGCCGGGGCCCCGGTGACCGACTGGACGCTCTACGACTCGATCTGGACCGAGCGCTACCTGGACCACCCGGACGGCAACGCCGAAGGCTACGAGGCCTCCTCCCCGGTGACCCTGGCCGGCAACCTCAAGGACCACCTGCTGCTGGTGCACGGCACAGCGGACGACAACGTCCACCCGCAGAACTCGACGGCGATGGCCCAGGCCCTGATCGAGGCCGGCATCCCTTTCGAGCAGGCCTTCTACCCCAAGACCACCCACGCCATCGCGGGCAAGGCCGAGCGGCATTTCTACCAGCGGATGACCGAGTTCTTCGAGCGCTGGCTGAAGGAGTAGGTGCCGGACGGAGCGAAGAGGGCGGCCACGGGGGGCCGCCTCTACATCCAGCAGTCTCCGTAGGGGCAGGCCCCCGTGCCTGCCCTGCCCTACTCCACCCGCCGCATCACCACCGCGGCGTTTGGGCCGCCGAAGCCGAAGGAGTTGGTGAGCGCCACCTCGAAGGCGGCGGGCCGGGCCACGTTGGGCACGAAGTCGAGGTCGCAGCCTTCGTCCGGATGGTCGAGGTTGATCGTCGGCGGCAAGATCTGGTGCCTCAAGGCCAGCGCCAGGAAGCCCGCCTCGAGCGCCCCGGCGGCGCCCAGCAGGTGCCCGGTGGCCGACTTGGTCGAGGAGATCGCCAGCTCGTAGGCGTGCTCGCCGAAGACCTTCTTGACCGCCATCACCTCGGCCACGTCACCCAAGGAGGTGGACGTGGCGTGGGCGTTGACGTGCTCGACGGCCTCGGGAGCGAGACCGGCATCCTTGAGCGCGCTGCGCATCGCCTGGGCGGCTCCCAGGCCCTCGGGATGGGGGGCGGACATGTGGTAGGCGTCGCCGCTCATGCCGTAGCCCACCACCTCGGCGTAGATCGGCGCGCCACGGCGCTTGGCGTGCTCGTACTCCTCGAGGATCAGCGTCGCCGCGCCCTCTCCGACCACGAAGCCGTCGCGGTCCTTGTCCCAGGGCCGGGAGGCCTTCTCGGGCTCGTCGTTACGGGTCGACAGGGCGCGCATGGCGCAGAAGCCGCCGACGCCGAGCATGGTGACCACGGCCTCGGCACCGCCGGTGATGATGGCGTCCGCCTGGTCCAGCTGGATCAGCCGGAAGGCATCCCCCACGGCATGGAGGCTGGTGGTGCAGGCGGTACAGGGTGAGGTGTTGGGCCCGCGGGCGCCGTAGCGGATCGACACCTGCCCGGCCGCCATGTTGACGATCAGCGAGGGGATGAAGAAGGGAGAGATGCGCCCCGGACCGCGGTCTTTGACCACGTAGGCCGTCTGCTCGATCGAGCCCAGGCCACCGATGCCCGAGCCGATGACCACGCCCACCCTCTCGGCGTTGCCCTGGTCGATGATCAGCCCGGAGTCCTCCATGGCGTAGCGGCTCGCCGCCAGCGCCAGCTGAACGAATCGGTCGGTCTTCTTGATCTCCTTGTGCTCGAGATAGAGGGACGGGTCGAAGCCCTTGACCTCCCCGGCGATGCGCGACGGCAGGGCGCTGGTGTCGAAGTGGGTGATCGGCCCGATGCCGCTCCTCCCCGCGAGCAAGCCCGCCCAGGTTTCCGCCGTACCGATGCCGAGCGGGGAGACCAGACCCACACCCGTGATGACGACCCGCCGCCTCATACCGTCCCTCCCGAAGCCACCAGGCCTAGTTCTGTTCGCTGGCGTGCTGCTCGATATAAGCGACGGCTTCCTTGACGCGGCTGATCTTCTCAGCCTCCTCGTCCGGGATCTCGATGCCGAACTCCTCCTCGAACGCCATTACGAGCTCCACGATGTCGAGCGAGTCGGCACCGAGGTCATCGGTGAAGCTCGCCTCCAGGGTCACTTCCTCTTCGTCCACGCCGAGCTGCTCGACGATGATGTCCTTCACCTTGTCCAGAACGGCCATACAGAGTTCCCTCCTTGGGGTGGATCGTTGACGGGGGATTCTAACCTCAGATGTACAGACCTCCCGACACGTTGAGCACCTGCCCGGTGACGTAGGCGGCCTCGTCGCTCGCCAGGTAGAGCACGGCCGCGGCCACGTCCTCGACCCGGCCGAAGCGTTTGAGGGCGATCTGCGCCGCCAGCTCGGAGCGGTTGGGCTCCGGCAGGTGGGCGGTCATGGGAGTCTCGACGTAACCAGGAGCCACCACGTTGACGGTGATGCCCCGCCCGCCCAGCTCGCGCGCCAGCGACTTCGAGAAGCCGATCAGCCCGGCCTTCGACGCCGCGTAGTTGGCCTGCCCGACGTTGCCCATCAGGCCGACCACGGAAGAGACCGTGACGATTCGCCCGGTGCGTCGCTTCATCATGCCGCGGGTCAGGGCCTTGGTCACGGCGAAAGTACCGGTCAGGTTGGTGTCGATCACCTTGCGCCAGGCTTCGAGGTCCATGCGCACCAGCAGGCTGTCGGCGGTGACCCCGGCGTTGTTGACCAGGACGTCCACCTCGGCCCACTCCGCGGGCAGGGCCTCGAGCCGGCCGGCGATCTCCTCGGCCCGGGCCAGGTCGAGCTCCCAGGGCAGGCTCTCGCCGCCCGCCGCCTGGATCTCTCCGGCCAGGGCCTCGAGCTTGGCCCGACTGCGCGCGGCGAGGATCACCCGAGCCCCCTGGCCGGCCAACAGGCGGGCCACGGCCTCGCCGATCCCCTGGGAAGCGCCCGTCACCAGGGCGGTCTTGCCGTCGAGTCGGAACATGGTCGCGGTCTCCTCAGCCCTCGGTCACGAGCTGCTCGGGTTTCTCGATGGTCTCGGTCTCGACCCCTTCGACCGTGCGCCGGATCAGGGCCGACAGGACCTTGGCCGGCCCCAGCTCGACGAAGCGGCCGACGCCCATCGCACCGGCCATGTGCTGGACCGACTCGACCCAGCGCACCGGGGAATCGACCTGGCGGACCAGGGCGTCGCGGGCGGCCTCGCCGGAGGTGACCGGGGCGGCATCGACGTTGGTCACCACCGGCACGGCAGGGTCGCGGAAGGCGGTGGCGGCGAGCAGGGGCGCCAGACCCTCGCGGGCGGGCCGCATCAGGGCGCAGTGGAAGGGCGCCGAGACCTTGAGCAGGGTGGCCTTCCTCGCCCCCCGTGCCTTGGCCAGCTCGACCGCCCTTTCGACGGCGGCCGTGCTGCCGGCGATCACCGTCTGGCCAGGGGAGTTGTAGTTGGCGGCCGAGCAGACCTCGCCGCCGGCGGCCTCGGCGGTGACGGCCTCGACCTCCTCGTCGGCGAGGCCCATGATTGCCGCCATCGCGCCCTCGCCCATGGGTACCGCTTCCTGCATCAACTGGCCCCGACGGCGCACCAGCCGCAGCGCGTCGGCCAGGTCGAGGCCGCCGGCGGCGACCAGGGCGGTGTACTCGCCCAAGCTGTGGCCGGCCATCACCGAAGGGGTGAGCCCGCCCTCGGCGGCTACCACCCGCCAGATGGCGACTTCCGTGGCGACCAGGGCCGGCTGGGTGTTGGCGGTGAGCTGGAGCTCCTCCTCCGGCCCCTCCCAGCACAGCGTTGAGAGGGCGAAGCCGAGGGCCTCGTCGGCTTCCTCGAAAGTGCGCCGGGCGAGCTCGAAGCGCTCCGCCCAGTCCTTGCCCATCCCCACCTTCTGTGCCCCCTGACCCGGGAACACGAACGCGATCCTGGCGCTCACGAGCCCCCTCCTGCGCCCGCCTTCAGGATGCGGGCCTCTTCGCTGTGCAAACGTGCGACGTTCTCGGCGATCTTCTCGTGCAGACCGAGACTGCTGAACTCGAGGGCCCGGTGGATGGCGGTCTGGATCGCCCGCGCTCCCGAGCGGCCGTGGGCGATGAAGCAGCCCCCCGCCACACCCAGCAGCGGCGCCCCGCCGTACTCCCGGTAGTCGGTGCGCTGGCGCAGGCGACGGAACGCGCCGCGCGCGAGCAGGCCGCCCAGGCGGCTGACGATGCCCTTCTCCATCTCCTCACGCAGCATGGCCGCCAGCAGGCCCGCCACCGACTCGGCGGCCTTGAGCAGCACGTTGCCCACGAAGCCGTCGCAAACGACCACGTCGGCCGTGCCTTCGAAGACGTCCCGCCCTTCGACATTGCCGATGAAGTTGAGCCCGGTCGTTTCCAGGGCGCGAAAGACCTGGCGGGTGAACTCCGTGCCCTTGGAGGCTTCCTCTCCGATCGAGAGCAGACCGATGCGCGGTTTCTCGGTGCCCAGCATCTCTTGGGCGTAGAAGTGGCCCATGACGGCAAACTCGCGCAGGTGGGAGAGCTTGACCTCGACGTTGGCGCCCACGTCGAGCAGCACGGTGCGGCCGTGGGCGTTGGGCAGGATGGCCGCCAGTGCCGGGCGATCGACCCCGGGGATGGTGCCCAGGACCAGCTTGGCGGCGATCATCACCGCCCCGGTGTTGCCCGCCGAGACCATCGCCTGGGCCTTGCCATCGCGCACCAGCTCCGCAGCGATGGCGATCGAGGAGCGCCGCTTCTTGCGGATGGGCGTGATCGCCGGCTCGTCCATGCCGACCACCTCGGGGGCGTGCTCGACCTCGAGGGTGGGCGGCGGGGTCTTGCCGAGCCGAGCGAGGTAGAGCTCGACGGTCTCGCGGTCGCCGACCAGCACGACGTTGATGCCGTCCTCGCGAGCGGCGCGCCAAGCCCCCTCCACGATGGCACGGGGCGCAAAGTCCCCGCCCATGGCGTCGACGGCGATTTTGATCATCGGGCGGTGCGGCCGAGCTCCGGCCACCGGGTGCTACAAGCTTTCCTTGCCCTCGACGATGGTGCGGCCGCGGTAGTCACCGCAGGAAGGACAGGCCCGGTGGGGCAGCTTGGCCTCGCCGCAGCGTGGGCAGACGGACTTGCTGGGCTGGGCGAGAGCGTCATGGGCGCGCCGCTTGTCGCGGCGGGCCTTCGAGTGGCGTCGCTTGGGGTTCGGCATGGTTCCTCGACAAAAGCGGGATGGTCGATGACTTAGAGCCGGTCCCGCAGGGCGGCGAGAGCGGCCCAGCGCGGATCGGTGGTTTCGGTCTGACAGCCACAGGCGCCGGCAGAGAGGTCGGCGCCGCAGGTCGGGCAGAAGCCCGGGCAGTCGGGTCGGCACAGGGGTTTCATCGGCAGGCCCAGCTGGACCTGCTCGAAGGCGAGCGGTCCGGTATCCAGCACCTCGTTCTCCACGTACAGCACGCCCAGGTCCTCGGCATCGAGTGTGTGGTCGGAGGAGCCCACCGGGGGCTTGCCTTCCTCGACCAGCAAGTCCAGCTGCTCGGCGACCGGCTCGACGTACTCCTTGAGGCAACGGTCGCACACCAGGGTCTGCTCATACTCCAGCTCGGCACGCAGCAGCAGACCCTTCTCCAGCCGCGTCAAGCGGCCGACCAGCACTACCGGCGAGAGCTTCGCCAGCTCTTCACGATCGATCTCGTCCAGGCTGAAGGAGAGGCTCTCGCGCCAGGTGAAGGGCTCGTCCCGAATCTGGTCCAACCGGATCTTCATGAAGGGGCCCTTCCCGTCCCGAGCTAAACGGCGAGGTTACGCGAAGGGGGGCGGAGAGGTCAAATGCAGAAGCGTCATTCCGCGGCGAGAGCGGGGCCCCGGAGCGCCTGGCTCCGAGGCCCCTCTCGTCGGCGAAACCTCAGCGCGGCTTGCACTTGCCGGCGGCGCCGGCGTCGAAGATCGACTGGATCTCCGCCTGGGTCAGGGCCCGCTCGAAGACCTCGACCTCGTCGATGATGCCGTCGAAGTGGTGGCCGAAGTCGCCTCGGCCGATTCGCCACTCGTTGCCCGTATAGGAGTAGTTGGCGGTGTAGTAGGTGTAGACCGTGACCAGCTGGCCGTTGACGTAGAAGCGGAACTCGCCGGCGTTGTTGTCGGCCACCACCGCCACGTGACTCCAGGTGCCGGCGGCGATGTTGGCGCCGTTCGACAGGGGGGCGAAGGAGAGGGGGTTGGGCTGGAAGACCAGCCGCAGCTCGTCGCCCTCGAGCCACAGTTCATACAGGTAAGAGCCGAAGCTCACGATGGCCTGGCCGCCGCTGTCGAGGGTCTCGGGGAAGATCCAGGCGTCCAGGGTCAGGTTGACGTAGTCGTGGGCCGAGGCCGCCGGGGCGATCACCCCGTCGTTGACGCCGTCGAAGGCCAGGCCTCCCGCCACTTTGCCCGGAGTGGGAACCGGCCCGTTCTGGTGCGCGCCGTTGTTGCCACCGGCGATGTCCGCAGCGCCTACACCGCTGGTCTCGTCGAGGGGCCACCAAGCCTTCATCACCGGCGGCGGCGTGGCGCAGGTCAGCTCACAGTTGCAGTCCAGCTCGGCCCCCGAGCACATCACCAGGGAGATCGGGTGCTCGGGGATGTAGCACACCGGCGCCGGGCAGTGGCTGCCTTCGCACCAGCTGCCGCCCACGCATTCGCCCAGGCCGCAAGCGGGGTCCATCAGGTCACAGCGGCAGGCCACCTGGGAGATCGGTGCCGAAGGCGCGTAGCACTGGCAGTCGTCGCAGTAGCTGTCGCCCACGCAGTAGCCCGGGCCGCAGTCTTTCTTGATCCGGCAGTCGTCGCCCAGCTCGGCGCCCTGGCAGAGCACCTGGGAGATGGGGTGCTCGGGGATGTAGCACACCGGCGCCGGGCAGTTGCCGCCCTCGCACCAACTGTCGCCCACACACTCTCCCAGGCCACACAGGGGATCCGCGAGCCGGCACTGGCAGAAGGCCCGCGAGATGTCGGTCCAGGGCGCGTAGCAGAGGCAGTCATCACAGAAGCTGTCGCCGATGCAGACCCCCGGCCCGCAGCCCACGCGCGGCTGCTCCAGCTCCCAGCTGCGCTGCATCACGATCAAGTCGCCGCCGAGCGGCTTGCCCGGGTTGCTCCAGGCCTTGGCCGTGGGCAGCCCGTGCGCCAGCGCCGGCACCAGCAGCCCGAGAACCATCCAACACAGAAGGATCCGACTCCACCGCACGGAGGGCATGGCCTCGCTCCTCTCTCGATGCCGGAGGGCATCAGACGTTCAAGAGATGAAGAGAAGAATTCGCTACTCGCGATTCCTGCGTGGACGATAGCACTGATTACTGGCCCTGATCGACGCCCTGGTGAAACCCGAGGCCGAGTGAGGGAAGAGAGGGGCGAGCCGCGTTCCACTCGCTAGCAGACCTGACAATCTCGAACCTCTAACGAACGGAACAGACGAAATGACCCGACACTCCACCACTTTGCTCTCGCTGATCTTCCTCCTCTGGCCTTTGGTCGGATCCGCAGCCCCTGCCCCGGACCCACCGGCGGAGCTCGGCCGCAAGCTCGGGAGCCTCGAGCAGGCCACGCGCCGGACGGCGGCTCAGGCCGAGCAGGCCCTGCTGGCGGGCGCCGCAGTGCCCGAAAGGACGTTCGACCGGCTCGAGCACCTGCGCCGACGGCAGCGCCGGCTGGAGGCCGAGGCCCACGCCTCCCAGGCCCCGGACCGCAACCAACTCTTCCAGCGCGCCCGGGTGGCTCGCTACCGCCTGGCGGATCTCGAACGAGGGTTGCGCACCGGCTCGACCGCGATGCTCCAGCAATTGGGGCACCCCCGCCCGAGGGTAGCTCCGGTGGGCGGCTTCGGCTGGATCAGCGGCACGCTGACCAACACCCGCACGGGAGCGCCGATCCCGTATGCGGGCTACGTCAACGCTTTCAACTCCACGGGTACCTTCGTCGACTATGGCTACGTCTACTCGGACGGGACCTATCAGACCTACGGGCTCCCGCCTGGTACCTACTACCTCGTGACCTCGGTCTACGGCAGCTTCGTCGACGAGCTCTACGACAACATCTCCTGCCCGGGAGGCGCCGGCGCGGGCTGTATGCCGACCTCGGGCAGCCCGGTGGTAGTGACGGACGGCTCGGTCACCGCCAACGTCGACTTCGCCCTCACTCCCGAAGGGATCATCGCCGGCCGCCTACGGGACGAGACCACCAGTGCGCCGATTCCCGGTCAATACGTCGAGGTGGCAGACAGCAACGGTTCCGCCCTCGGCTACACGCAGACCGACTCCGCCGGGCGCTATCAACTGGGCGGCCTCGCCACCGGCGACTACTTCGTCTACACCAGCACCTACACCCACCTCGACGAGGTCTACGACGATCAGCCCTGCCTGCCCTTCTGCAACGTCACGGCAGGGACCCCGGTGCACGCGGCCCTCGGCACCCTGACCAGTGGCATCGACTTCGAGCTGGTCTCCTACGGAATCATCTCCGGCACGGTCACCCACGAGGCTTCGGGCCTGCCGGTGAGCGACATCGAGATCGAGATCTACAGCAGCGCGGGCTACTGGGTCGACTACGCCTACTCCGCGGCCGACGGTTCCTATTCGATCGGCGGGCTCGCGGCCGGCAGCCACTTCGCCCGCACCTACGACTACGACGACGAGTACCTCGACGAGCTGTACGACAACTTGCCCTGCGCCTCCGGCTGCACGGTGACGAGCGGCACACCGATCAACGTCGCTCTCGGCTCCGAGACCGGCGGTATCGACTTCGCTCTGCAGCGCAGCGGGCGCATCACCGGCCGCCTGACCGACGCCCTGAGCGGCGCGCCGATCGATGACGCCTACATCTGGGCATCCCAACCCGGTGGCGGTGGCGGCAGCGACTACACAGACTCCAACGGCGTCTACACGATCAGAGGTCTGGTGCCCGGCAACCACACCGTGACCACCTCGACCTACGAGCACCAGAACGAGGTGTACGACGACCTCCCTTGCACCCCCAGCTGTCCCACGAGCGGCACTCCCGTGCCGGTCGCCCTCGATCAGCTCACCTCCGGCATCGACTTCGCCCTGGAGCACCTGGGTTGGATCTCGGGGCGTGTCACCGAGGAGGCGAGCGGGGCAGGGATCCCCTCCGTCTACGTCCGGGCTTACCGATCGAGTGGCAGCTTCGCGGACAGCACGTACACCGATGCCTCCGGAAACTATCGCTTCCCGGGGCTCTCCACGGGCGACTACTTCGTTGTCACCGAGTCCAGCCACCACCTCGACGAGCTCTATGACGACCTGCCCTGCGAGCCCTCCTGCATCGCCACCACGGGCACCTCGATTCCGGTCACCCTCGGCAACGAGACGACGGGGATCGACTTCGCCCTGCGCCGCCTCGGAAAGATCTCGGGGCGTGTCACGGAGGAGGGCACCGGCGTACCGCTCGGTAGCCAAGCCGTCTTTGCCTACGATGCCGACGGCATCTCTCGAGGCTCCGGCTACACCGACTCGACGGGTGGCTACCAGATCGATCAACTGGTTCCGGGCAACTACTTCGTCGTCACCGCGACCTCGGTGCACCGCGACGAGGTATGGAACGACATCCTCTGTTCGCCCAGCTGCAACCCCACGATCGGAACCCCCGTGCCGGTGGCGATCGACAGCATGGTCACCGGCATCGACTTCGCCCTCGCCCGGCTGGGGAGCGTCGAGGGCAGGGTTCTCGACTCCATCACCGGCCTTCCTCTCTACGATGCCTTCGTGAGCCTCCGCAACGCCGCCGGCACGAGCCTGCGGTACGACTACACGGACTCCCAGGGTCGCTATCAGCTTGCCGGCGTGGATCCGGGCAGCTACTACCTGATGGCCGAGGAGTACCGCTTCGAGACCCGCCTCTACCCCAACGTCCCCTGTCCGGGCGGCCCTCCCTCCGGGTGCACGGTCACCAACGGCACGCCAGTCACCGTGGTTCTCGGAGCAACCACGTCGGGGATCGACCTCTCCCTGCCCTTCGTCGGGCCGGGAATCGCCGGGCACGTCTGGGCCCAGGGCTCGGACCAGCCCCTCGCCGGGGTGGCGATCGACGTCTGGAATCAGGATGGCAGCTACGAGGGCACGGTGCTGACCGACGCCACCGGCTACTTCCGGTTCTACTCCTACGGCGGCTACACCTACCACCTCTCCACCGACGCCGGCCTCGGCGGCCTCGACGAGGTCTGGGACAACGTCCCCTGCCCCGCTGGACCAGCCTTCCTCGGGCTCTGTGACCCCACCGCGGGCACGCCCCTGGTCATGGGCTACGATCCGCCCTATCCCCTCGCCACCGACTTCATCCTCTCGGTCAACCCGATCTTCGCGGACGGCTTCGAGAGCGGCGACCTCTCTGCCTGGACGGTTTTCCCCTGAGGGTGAGGGAAAACCGCCCCCGTGTCCGTCTAACTAGAAAAGGAACCGGCCCCGCCGTCCGGCGGGGCCGCTCCAGGTACGGGCGCGGGGGTGGTCCCTCTCGCGCCCTCTTTTTTTGCCTCGCGGTCGTCTACCAGGTGTAGCCCATGTGCACCAGGGCCCGACGGCCGATCAGGTCGCCGCCGAAGGCTTCCCAATGCTCATTGTTGGTGACGTTGGCGACGGAGGCGCCGACCTTGAAGGCAGGCGTGAGCGCGTAGTTGAAGCCCAGGTCCGCCGTGTAGTAGTCGCGCACCTGGCCCTGGAAGGGGCCCACCACCCAGCGGAACTCATCGGACCACCGGAAGCCGAGCGTCGCGTCGAGCTTCTTGCCCACATAGGTCACGCCGACCGAGAACTTGTGCGCGGGGGAGTTGGGGATCAGGATCTGCTCGAGACCCGGGATCGGATCCTGAATCTCGAAGTCGAACCACGAATAGGCCAGCTGGTAGCGCCAGCCGCCGTGGCCGAAGACGTTGAGACCGAGGTCCAGGCCCTCGGTGTCCACCTGGCCGAAGTTGGTGTAGGAACGGGCGGCCAAGATCGGCCGGCCGTCGACGTTGTTCGACAGGATGGCGAAGGTCGCGGCCGGCAGCCGCGCCCGCAGGGTGTTGAGCAACAGCATCTGGGCCGCCGCCGGCAGGGTTGAAGGCGGCGCGTAGGCGCCGAAGTTCGGGTTCACCCGGCCGAGCACGGTGCCGACGTTGGGCACCAGGTCGGTGATGAAGTTCTCGTTCTCGCTCTGGTAGTACTCGACGGTGAGGAACGCCTTCTGGCTGAGGATGCCGGTATAGCCCACCTCGATGGTTTTGGTCTCCTCGACCTCGAGGTCCTTGTTGCCGAGGGCCAGCACCGGCACCGGCGAGCCGAAGCCGCAGTCGACACCGAACTGCCGGCAGATCGGCTCGAAGGCCGAGAGGTTGGCCGGCGCGGCGACGTTGGCCTGGAGGTAGAACTCCGAGTAGTTGGCGACCTGGAAGGCCTCGTTGTACGAGAGCCGCAGGCCGTGGTTCGGCCGCACCTGCCAGACCAGAGAGCCCTTGGGCGAAAACTGCGAGTCGTGCAGCGAGCTGTCATCGAAGCGGCCGGCGACCACCAGCTTGAGAGACGAGGCGAGCTCGAAGTCGCCCTGGGCGTACAGGGCCGTGAAATCGGCGTCGATCGGCTCGAAGATCAGCGTCTGGCGGCCCTGGGGGTTGACCGAGTCGACCTCTTCCTCGCCGTAGGAGGCACCCGCCACCACCCGCGCCCGGCCACTCCAGAAGTCCCAGTTGGTCTGCGCCTCGATCTGGAAGTTGGTGTCGTCGAGGTAGAGGGGAGTGTTCGACGCCAGGGCTCGCTGGTCCTCCGCTTTGCGGTTGTTCCAGTAACCCAGGAGGTTCAGGTGCGGCATGTTGTAGTTCACCCGCGCCCAGGGCCGTTCGACGTCGGTCAGCTGCACGCGGCCGATGCCGGTCTGGAACAGGGGGCCTTCGATCGTCGCGTAGCCGCCTTCCAGGGTCAGCAGGGACTCCCCGAAGTAGCGGTCCAGGCGCAGGCCGCCGAAGGCGATCTTGTTGTCGTTGACGATCACCAGACCGGTCGCTTCCTGCGGCAGGCAGTTGATGGCGGCCGCCGACGCGCAAGGCACCGAGTACTCGGCGGCACCGCGGCGGGACTCCGAGAAGTCGCCGCTGGTGTGGTAGCCACCCAGGAGCTTCAGGTACCAGTCTCCGCCCAGGCCGGTCGCCCAGCGCAGATCGACGTTGCGGGTCGAAAGCTCGCCCACCGTGGCTCGCACCTCACCACCCTGGCTGTCGCGCGGCGCCTTGGTGACGATGTTGAGCACGCCGGAGGAAGCGTTGGCGCCGTAGAGAGCGGCGCTCGGGCCGCGCACCAGCTCGGCGTTGGCGATGTCGTCCAGGGGGAACGACAGCGCCGCCCACTCCTGGGCGCCGAGGAACGGCACGGAGGGGTCGCGGCCGTCGATCAGCGTCGCCACGCGACGGTTGAGCGAGCTGTTGAAGCCGCGGGTGTTGAAGTTGAAGTCGTAGATACCGCTCTGCGTCACCTCGGCGCCGGGGGTGAACTCCAGCAGCTTCGGCAGCTGGCCGTGGGCGGCCTCGCGGTCGATCTGCTCGGCCGAGATCACCGTCACCGCGGCGGGAGCCTCGGTGATCTTCTCCGGGCGCCGGGAAGCCGAGGTCACCGTGATCGCCTCGGCGAAGTAGGGCGACCAGTCGGTGGTCACGTCGAGGCGCGTGGCCTCGCCCGCTTTGACCTCCGCCCGCTGCTCGGTCTGGCTGCCGCTCAGGTTCGAGAAGACCACCGTGTAGGAGCCGGCCGGCACGTCGTCGAAGCGATAGGAGCCGTCGCTGCCGCTCTCGGTGGTCCGGTCCAGCTCGACGATCTGCACCACCACGAGCTCGAGACCGGCATCCTCCTGGCCGGAGATCCGACCCTCGAGAGTGCCGGTGCCCTGAGCGAGGGCGGGAGCGAGCGCCAGCACGAGGCCGAGGCTCGCGAAGAGGAACGACGAAACAGCCTTCCTGGTCATGGATCCCTCCGCAGTGAGGAGCCCGGCGTCGTCCCCTGCTCGGGCCGGGGAGGCTCGCTAGCCTCCCCTTGGCCCGGCGCTGCGATCGACCGGATGCTCCGTGAAGAACTGGGGGCGATTCTGCTGCTGGCGCGTGACAAAGGTCAAGGGCAGGAGGGCACCGCCACCGTCCAGGCCGCGCAGTTGCCACCCTCGAAGCCGTCCGCGAAGCCCGTGCAGGCGTCACCCTTGCCGTTGCCGTCGGTGTCCTCCTGGCAGTAGTTGGGCGTATTGGGGCAGTTGTCGCAGGCGTCCCCCACGCCGTCGTGGTCGACATCCTCCTGGAGGGGGTTGGAGTCAGCCGGGCAGTTGTCAGCATCGTCGCCGAAGCCGTCGCCGTCGCCGTCCGGCGGCGGCTCCTGGGGCGGCAGGATGCCGTGAGCCTGGAGGATGGCTTCCTCCTCCGACAGGACCTTCTTCTGAGTCATGGCCGGCGGCGGCGCGATGCACTCACAGGCGGGAGTCCAGACGCCGGGCGTGAAGTTCGAGCTCCCCGGCAGGGGCGCATCGGGGGTGCCGTCACAGTCGCCGTCGGTGATGGCCCCGGGCTGGATCCGGAAGATCCCCAGCAGGCCCGAGGGGTTGTAAGCCCAGCGGTCGGCGGTGGTCGCGAGCTGGATCTGCCCGGCCATGCCCTGATCGAGGGTCAGGGTCGCAGGGGGGCTGGTGCGGGTGAACACCAGCTTCGGCCGCACCGGCAGGGTGGCATCGTAGCGGCCCCCTTCCGGGCAGGTGCGGCTGATGGTCATCACACCTGGGGCCTGGGTCGCCTGGCTCGAAAGGCAGACCCGGAGGTTCCACGGCTCCGGGTTCTGGCCGCCGTTGTAGGTGACGGTGATCGGGTTCACGGACATCAGGTTGAGAGCCACGATCTCGATCGGTACGGTGTCCGAGCTGCCGATCGCGGGCAGCTCCGCCACCATGGTGCGCTCGACCACCGTGTCCACCGGTCCCAGGCCCGGCCCCCCCAGGCTGGGCAGCGGAGCACCCTGGAGCACCACCATCCCGAGGAAGGGGTCCGAGCCGGGGCCGAAGAAGCCCGCCGGAATCGGGTTGCCCGAGAAGTCGTCGAAGGTCGAGCCGTTGCCGGGGGTCGTCCACAGGTCCACCCCGGGCTGGACGTCACCGGTCTGGGCCGCCACCGGCGGGTTCGTTGCAGCCACCAGGAGCAACAGGCTCCCCGCTCTCCCCACGCAGCGAAAACACCGAGAAGCAAGGCGCGAGATCGTCATGGGCACCTCCTTGGCAGCAGCTCTCACGGCGCTCGTCTGCAGCCCGCGGGAGCGGGTTCGAGGGACAGGACACCGGTGCCGAGGTCGGCTCAGGAGACCAAAAGGAGGCAGGAGCAGGGGCGCCCGAAGAAAAGTGGGGCGCGGCAGCGAGAGGTCAAGGACGAGAGCCGCGACCTGTCGAACCGGTCGGGCGTGCGACCTCGGCGCACTGAGAATAGGGCGTTGCGAGAATAGCAGAAAACAAGACAAACGCCCAGATTCAGGAACCCGAGCAGGCGACCACCAGCTCCGCCGCGCCCTCCTCCTCCCCCACCCACCCGGTCACCGCGGAGCAGGCAGCGAGGGGGGCGAGGAGGGTGGCGGCGGCTCGCCACTTGCGGACCTCCGCGCGGCGCACCAGGGGAATGGCTTCGAGCGCCGAGGCCACGCCGTCCGCCAGCCGGGCGGCCGGGCCGGGCTGCACCCACAGGGCGCCCCGCCCTGCCTGCCCGCGCAGCTGCTCCAGGGCCCCGGCGAGAGGCCGAGCCACCTCGGCGGTGCCGGTGTCCGAGGCCACGCCCTGCCAGCCCTCCTCGTCGAGTCGGGGCAGGTCGGAGGCGAGCATGGACAACAGCTTCTCCCCCGGCAGCGATCGCCGCTCGGCCACACCCCAGCCCCAGGAGGCCATCCCGGGCAGACCGAGGCGGCCGGAGCCTTCCACCAACACGAAGGCCGTCGCGCCGCCTTGCACGTTCTCCAGCCAGCCGACCACCGCCTTGGAGGCAGCGAGCCCCGCCAGGGCAGGAGGACGGGCGGCCGCCTCACCGGCCAGGCGAAGGCCGCCGGCCTCGTGAGTGAGCCGGTAGAGGCCGGCCGGTACGATGCCCTGGGCCTTGCCGAGGTGGATCAGGGCGAGGGCCGGAACCGTTGCCGAGGTCCCGGCCGGGGCCCTTGCGGCCGGTGGCGCGGTGGCGTCGATGGGCTCGACGATCCAGGTACGGCCCTCCCAGCGCACCCGGGCCGGCCGCCCTCCCATCTCGACCTCACCCCCGCAGAGCCAGGGGTTGCCCGCCACCTTGCCGGCGGCGCGGGCGAGCAGGGCCATGGCCGGGTACACCCGGGCCGCGATCGTGAAGCGGCCGGCCGCGTCCTGGATGGCGGCGAGCTCGTTCGCCGGTGGCACCCGGAAGGGCCCGAAGGCGGGCAGGTCCGGGGCCTTGCCCCCGGCGACCTCGGCGGCGGCGGCCACGAAGGAGCGGGCATCCCCGACCCCCTTCTCGAGGGCGCCGACGTTCTGGTGCGGATAGGGCAGCCACAGGGCCGCCGTGGCGCTGGAGGAGAACAGTCGTCCGGGCACGGTCACCGGGTCCAGCCGGGCGGGCCGCTGCCGCGGGGCGTACCAGAACCAGCAGTGCAGCGCGAGGCCCACGGCGAGGGTCCCCAGGACGACTGCACGCAGGCGGCGGCTCGAGGGCCTGGCGGTCATGGTCCGGCTCCCGTCAGATCAAGGAACACGCCGAGATAGCGGCGGTCGAGGCTCTTTCTGTCGTGCTCAGAGGCGACCACGCCGCCCTCGACGTCGATGCGCAGGCGGTGGGCCCGCCAGCCGCTCGGCGCCACCTCGGCCGGCAGCAGCTCCAGGGGCAAGCGGACCTCGGTGCCCTGGAGCTTGGCGAGGCTGTCGAAGCGCACGGTGACCGTGCGACCTCCACCCGTGGCGCGCAGCACGGTGCCGTGAGCCAGGGCGTGGAGGCGCAGAGGGGTGTCCTCGAGGGCGCGGGGAGCCACCAGCACCACCTCGGAGCTCGACGAGCCGCGCACCCAGACGCCGTTGGGATGGCGCTCCTCGACGAAGAAGGTCCCCGCCGGCACCTGCCAGCTCTCCCCCTTGAGCGCCCACGTCCGATAACCCGGCACCAGGCCGTAGGGCGCCAGGCCCGCCTCCACGGGCAGCAGGCGGAACGCCGCCAGCCGATCGGCCAGGGGGTGGGCCTCCGGCCCCTTCGCAGCCAGCAGCCCGAGCGCCGGCAGGGTCCAGACCAGGGCCGCCAGGGCGCCGAGGGCGAGGGGCAGCCGTCGCACGCGGGGCAGCACCAGAGCCGCCGCCGGCACCAGGGCCGCCAGGCGAGCGTCGCCGAGGGCTCCGGGATGGAGCTCCAAGGGCCGCAGGAGCTGCCCCCCCAGGGCGGCAGCCAACAACCCCGCAGCCAGGAGCCAGCGCCGGCGGTCCACGCTCCCCGGCCAGAGCGAGCCGAGCAGGGCGGCCAGCGCGAAAGGAAAGGCCGGGACGATGCCGTAGCTTCCGCCCCAGAAGCGCTCGGCGAGGGTGAGCCCGGCCGGCGAGGGAGGTCCGAGCTCGAAGGTGAGGCCGAGCCTCGCCGCCAGCAGGAGCGAGGCGACGCCGACCAGAGCCCCGCCCGTCAGCACCAGGCCGACGGCCCAGAGCCGGCGGGAGAAGACCAGGTCGAGGACGGCCGGCAACAGGGCGACCAGCCCCAGACCGGGCTGGGCGAGCTCGGCAGCGGCCCCGAGGCCTCCTACCAGCACCCAGCGCAGCTGATCCCGCCGGCGCTCCCCGTCCCCACCGCCCAACCACAGGGCCAGGGGGACGAAGACCAGCCCGGCGTGCAGAGCGAAGGGACTCAGGCGGCCGAGCTCGAGGACGAACCCATGGGCCAGGAACAGCCCACCCAGCCACAGGCCTTTCGTCCAGCCCTCGCCCTCGAGCTGCCGGGACGCGAACGCGACCAGGCCGAGGGTCAGCCCTACCCCGAGGGCCAGGAGCCCTCCGGAGCCGCCCAGCAGGAAGAATGGCAAGGCCGCCAGAGCTGGCGGTAAGTCCCGGGCGCTCCAGACTGGCTCCGAACTGCCACGCCAGGGATCCCGCCCCCAGCGCGCCACGGCACGCGCTCGGTCCCGCTCGTCCCAGGCCAGGTCGCGGTCGTGGCGCAGGCTCTCGATCCCGGCCACGAAGCGGGCCTCCGCCACCGTCACCTCGGTGGGCAGGCGGGAGGTGCTCCACCCCAGGGCGAGGGCGAGGCCAGCAAGGCCCAGCGCGAGCAGGAGCCAGACGGAGCCCGACCGCCAGGTCGCTCCGGACGTCGCCCCGAGCGAAGCCGAGGGGCCTCCCGGAAGGCTTCCGCGGGGGGAGGATCCCTCCGCTTCGCCTCTGTCGCTGCGCTCCTCCGGCTCCGGTCGGGATGACATCGCCTCCGCCTCACTCCGCGAAGGGATCGGCGCCCGGGCCTTCCACCCGCTCGGCGACCCGGCCCAGGCGGCGGCGTAGCGTCGCCGCGGTGGCGGCGATGCTGTGGTCGGTGGCGATCGAGCGCCGCGCCTCCTCCCCGATCGCGCGGGCCAGCTCCGGCTCGTCGAGCAGGCGGCGCATCAGCTGGGCGGCATGGTCGAGGTCCGGGTCGGCCCAGGAGGCGCCCCGCGCGTAGGGGCCGGCGTCCTCGGTGATCTCGATGAGCCGGTAGCCGACCGGCAGCGAGTTGGTCGGCGCCATGAAGTCGAGGTTGCCGGAGTAGGCCGTGGCCACCACCGGCTTGCCCAGCGCCATGGCCTCGGCCATGGTCAGGCCATAGCCCTCCGAGCGGTGCAAGGAGACGTACGCATCCGCCGCCGTCATCAGGTCCCGCACCTCGCTCTTCGACAGATAGTCGTCGAAGAAGACCACCGGCAGGCCCTCGGCGGCCCGCGCCAGCCGCTCGGCGCCCTCGCGGTTCCACTCGGCATTGACCGTCTTCAGCACCAGGGTCACCGGGTCGTCGGCGCGGAAGGCACGGCGAAAGGCCTCGATCACCCCGAAGGGGTTCTTACG
Source organism: Thermoanaerobaculia bacterium (assembly GCA_036274895.1). Classification (GTDB taxonomy): domain Bacteria; phylum Acidobacteriota; class Thermoanaerobaculia; order Multivoradales; family SZUA-115; genus CALMKX01. The sequence continues at coordinate 110,022 of DASUEU010000038.1, forward strand.
CTCGAGGTAGCTCAGGTAGTCGAAGACGAAGAGGAAGACGAAGCGGTCCGCCGGCAGGCCGAAGCGGGCCCGGTCCACCGGCCCGGGCGGCGGCACCTCGACCGGCGGGTTCACCCGGCGCACCGGCACCGGCGAGACCGCCGAGATGGCGTCGAGGCAGAAGGTGCTCACCGTCCACACCTCGTGGAAATAGGCGAAAGAGGGATAGAAGCGCTCGGGCAGCTCCGCCAGCTCCCAGCTCCAGAAGCCGATGTTGTACTTGCCGCGGAAGTGCTCGGCCCCCAGGTGCTCGTAGACCACGGCGGCCTGATCGGCGTTGACGTAGAAGAGGTTGACGTCGTAGTCCGCCACCGTGCTGAAGCCCGAAAAGGAGACGTCCTGCCGGCGTGAGGCCACGCCCAGCTCGAGGTTGTGCAGTCCATGAGGGATGCCGGCATGGGCCAGGGCCCGGGCGATGCCCCGGCCGCCCTCTCCCATCCCGCTCTCGGTGGTCAGGTAGCCGGTGAAGTTGACGCCGAAACGCGACAGCGACAAGGCCAGGAGGGGATCCCTCAGCCCGGCCTGCGCCTCGCCACCGCCGTCCGCAGGTCCCGGGCGCAACCAGTGCTTGAGGGCCTTGGCCCTCTGCTCACCGAGCAGGCGCTTGAGATGGAACTTCGCCTGGCGGGCGAGGTCCGAGGAGGAGGCGCGCCGGACCAGACGCCGCGCCTGGCTGGCCGCGGCCTCGACCGGCGAGGCTTGCTTCGGCACCAAGTTCGCCAGGGGCTCGAGGAAGGTCTCCTCCAGCCCATACTCGCCGGCTCCTCCCTCGGCGAGCCAGATCGCGAAGCGCCGCAAGTCCGACCCCGGGATCGCCGGAAAGGCCACCCGCAAGTCCGGCCGCGAGCGGTAGAGGTGCTCGAGCAGGCGGGAGAGAGACGGCTCTCCGGCTTCCACCTGCCAGGCCGGTCCACGGGCCCAGGCGAAGAAAGACTTTTCACCGGCGGCGAAGGGCTCGCGGAAGCGGCGCCGCCCTTGCGCCAGGGAGAAGAACAGGGAGCGGGCGAGGTCCGGGATCGCCACGCCGTTGTCGAAGCGGCCGAAGGCATAGGGCCAAGCGCGGGTGCCGAGGAAACCGTTGCCCAGCAGCAGATCCCGGTAACGCTGGAAGAGCGCGCGGACGTCCGGCAGCTCGCCCAGAGTGAAACGGTTCTGGTGCTTTGACACCCGTGAGAGGTTCATCGGGTCGAAGCCGCTGAAGTGGAAGAAGACCATCGGCACGCCGTTGACCTGTGGCTCAGGGTCGAGGGTCACTCGCCGTTTGTGCAGGTTCCAATAGGCGACGTTGTAGGCCGGTGAGCGCAGGATGAAAACCCCTTCGAACAAGCCCGGGGCCAGATCCAGCCATTTCTGATCAACGAACAGCCCCCGCTCGATCGCCACTACACAATGCTCGACCATCCGCTCCTGCCACCAGGCGAGCAGGCGAGTGACCTCGGCCGAGCGGGTGAGCGCGACGAAGCCCAGGTTGTAGGCTCCGGACTGGAGGATCGATAGCTCACTCGGGTGGAGGTCGTCATCGATCGGATCGGTCAGATGAGGAGTGAGCACCACGGAGTGCTCGTCGAGCAAGCGGGACAGCTCGTCGAGAGGTCGGAAGAGCAGGATGTCGGGATCGAGATAGATCAGCTTCTCGATGCCCGCGCGCTCGAGCAGGCGGGCCAAGAAGAAGGGCTTGACCGCCGTGTTCAGCTCGAGGATCGTGTACTTGAAGGCAAAGGCCGGAAAGTCCGGGATGTTGCCGAGGGTCTCGACCTCGATCACCTCGAAGGGCTCGGCGGCGGGATCGAAGGCTCCCTCGATGCGGTCCACCAGCAGCACGAAAAAGGGGCTGCCCGGGTGGTGCTCCGCGAACGAGCGAGCGAGGGTCCGCGCGAAGGGGAGGTAGTTCTTCGAGACGATGGTACAGGCCGCGAGGCCGGGAAAGGTCGAATTCAACAGAAAACCTCCGCAGCAGTCCGGTAGAGATGGAGCATCGCTCGGGCGCTCGCCTCCCAGCTGAAGCGGCCCGCTCTCTCGAGGCCGGCGGCAGCGAGGGCCTGCCGGCGCTGCGGGTCCGCGAGCAGGGCGGCGAGGCCGGCGCGGATCGAGGACGGCTCGAGGGGGTCGACCAGCAGGCCCGCCTCGCCCACCACCTCGGGCAGGGAGGAGACCTCCGAGGTCAAAACCGGCGCGCCACAGCACATCGCCTCGAGCACCGGCAGGCCGAAGCCCTCCGCCAGCGACGGGTAGGCGAAGACAGCCGCCGCGGCGTAGAGGGCCGGCAGATCCTGCGCCGCCACCTCGCCCAGGAAGCGCACCCGCCCCCCGAGCGCCGCCACCTCCGGCCAGGAGCGGGGATCCTCCGCCAGCCAGCCGGTGGGGCCGGCCACCGCCAGCAGGTGGCGTTCTCGCACGGCCTCCGGCAGCGCGCCGAACGCTGCCACCAGGCGCCGGAGGTTCTTGCGCGGCTCGAGCACGCCCACCGCGAGGACGTAGGGCTCCTCCCCGAGCCCCAGCCGCGCGGCGGTCCGCCGCGCCTCGGCCGCCGGCATGGGGTGGAAGAGCTCGTGGGCCGCCGGGGGCACGACGGCGATTGCGTCCTCCGCCAAAGCCAGGCGCGCCACGGCGTCCCGCCGCGTCGCCTCGGACACCGCCACCAGCTTGGCTCCGCGAGCGAGGGCGCGGGTCAGCCCCTTGAGGCAGTGGAGGCGGTTGTCCAGGGTGTGGCAGTGGGGGTGCGAGAGGAAGGAAAGGTCGTGGAGGGTGAGCACGGCCGGCGAGGTCTCGGCTGCGGGCAGGGCGTAGGCCGGGCCGTGGAACACCTCCACCTCCCCCGGCAGGGGCTGGCGGGTCGAGGCCACCTCGAAGCTCGGCGGCAGCTCCCCCAGCCGAGCCCGCACGCCCTCGGCGTCCAAGGGGGTCAGCAGGCCATAGAGCCGCACCTCCTGCTCCGGCGCCACCCGCGCCAGAGCCCGCACCAGCCCCGCCGTGTAAGAGGCGATGCCGTCCGGCCGGCCGAGGGCTTTGGAAGCGTCGATACCAATGCGCATGGCGGGCTCAGTACGCGCCGTCCGTAGCAGCGTTGTCCACCCGTAGGCGGGCGATCTCGAGAGTTAGGAGGTGTGCCGTCTCGGCCCCGAGCCGCCCTCGCTCGACACCCTGCTCGAGCTCCCCCGCCAGAGCGTCCAGCCGGGCCGCACGCTCGAGGACCGAGAGACGCGGCTCCAGGTGCCGGGCCAGCCGCTCCTCGATCTGCCGCACCGCCGCGGCGATCTCGTCCTGCTGGCCACGCAGCTCGGTCAGCTGGCGGTGCGTCAGCTCCTCGGAGGCCCGCCGATGCTCCTCCCGGGCCCGCAGGGACCGACGCGCCCGCAGCCCGAGCAGGACCGCGGGGACGACCGGGGCCAGGAACACCAGCAGGAGGATGGGGAGGAGGTCCAAGACTTTCAATCCACGCCCCTGCCCGGGGCGAGCGCTTGGCGGTCGAAGCTACCACAGGCGGAAGCGGGTCCCCGCCCCGCGCGGCCACGGGGGGCCGCACCCAACGGACCCCGTCCGGTCGTAGGGGCCGACCGGCGTGTCGGCCCTCCCGTCATTCCCTCGTTCCCACGCTCTGCGTGGGAACGCACCTCCGGGCGCTCTGCGCCCTCTCATCGCAGCACCTCGCTGCTGCAGCCCGAGGTGCCAAGCACTTCGGGGCAGGGCCTCACCCCTCCCCCAGCCCGAACACCAGCAGCTTCCCGAACGCCCCCTGCCGGGTCTCGATCACCCGGAACCCCAGCTTCTCGAGCACCCTCACCGAGCGCTCGTTCACCGCATCCACACTCGCCAGGATGCGACCGACGCCGACGTGCAACCTCGCGTGGTCGATCATCGATCGGGCCATTTCGGTGGCGAGGCCGGCACCAGTGCCGGCCTCCCGGAGGGCGTAGATCAGCTCCGGCCCGAGGCCGGAGTGCGACAAATCGACGAAGCCGCAGAAGCCGATGGGCTCACCGGCTCCTCCCGGCGGACGCGCGAGCCAGAGCCCCGAGCCGATCCGCTCGAACAGGCCGAGGCTGCGCTCCACCTGCTCCGCCGCCCACTCGAGGGGCATGACGGCGCCGTCCACCACGAACCGCCGGACGTGCGCGTCGGTGATCAGCCCGTGGAAGGCCGCGATCTCGCCCGCGGTGAGCGGGGAGAGCAGGAGGCGCGGCGTGCGCATCGGTTGGGGGAGGGGCATACGGCGGAAGCTACTACGGCTGGGCTTCGCCGAAGTGCCAGCTTCTTCGGGAAGCCTTCCCCGAAATGGTTGGCACCTCGGTGGAGCGGCGATCAGTTCGGGTCCTCCGGGGTGCCCGTCTGGTCTTCGTCCGCGTGTCCCTTGGACCGGTTCCCGAAGACGAGGTTGACGACCGGCCCGCCCGGGGTCAAGGTCACGAGGGGGTTCTGCGGATTCACAGGAGTCGTCTGGATCCAGCCCACCTGCGAGACCTCGGAGATCGCATAGGTCGCCGGCGCGAGCACGGAAAAGCAGCTCTTCCCCGCGGCGTTGGTCGGTGGTGACGTGACCAGGTTGCCGCCGGCCTGGTCGTTGGCCTGGAAGGCCCATCCCGGGAGCCCGAGCTCGGTCGTTTCCTGCTTACCGTTGCCGTTCTTGTCGTGGAACTTCAAGATGCAGATCTCGGCCCTCCCGTTCCCCTGGCAGCAGTCGCACATCGTGAGCTTGAGCTTCATGTAGTCGATGGCCGTGTCATCCTGCAGGTAGAAGTCGAGGTACTTGTTCGTCTGCATCGCCGACAGGATGCTGATCGTGTTGGGCGGAGTGTTTGTCGGAAAGACGGGCAGGGCTGCCAGGTCGAGCGTGAAGAGCCTCTGGAGGGGGGCCGAGCCCCAGCTCGGCGTGGAGAGTCCCAGTGGTGGTGCAGGGTTCCCGCTACCAAGCCACGCCGTCCAGCGTGGGAAACCCGAAAGGCCCGAGAAGCCCAGCCCGATCGAGTCGTTGTTCGAGGAGGACGGTCCGCACGACCCGAGCGCCTTCGCGAGAAACTCCAGCTTGGCGCCGACGAGGCACTTGCACGGTGGGAGCCGGAAAGTGTGGACGAAGCGCCTGTTCTGCTCCTGCGCCGTGGCGTCGAAATTGGCGTACGGGCCGGGGGACAAGGCTTTCAGCGTTGCACTGGGCGCGGTAGCCTCCACGCCGTCGGTGGTCACAAAGCCGTCGATCTTGCCCGCCAAGATCTCCTGGGTCGGGCACTGCGGGGGGTAGTTCGGAATGGCTGCCGGGGGGACGTCCGGGCCCACCTCAAGGGTGGCCTCCGGCGCGCGAGGCTCCGTCTGGGCGTTGGCGGCACCGGCGCAGACGAGCAGAGCGGCGGCCACCACCAGGTACAGGTTTCCAAAGCGATAGGACTTCTGGTTCTTCTGGCTCATGGTTCTTTCCCCCTTGTCGGGGCTGCCCGGCGGCAACGGCATCATGCCGGGCGGCGGGCTGCATGGAGCTTCAGTCCCAGCGGTGGGGTTTTGTTTAGTCGCCGCGCACCGAGGTGCTGCCGAGGTGCCAGGGTTTTCGGCAGAGGGTCTCAACGCAGCACGTCGAGCACCTGCCGGGGGGTGACGACGGTCTCGGCGGGGGCCTCGGGGGCCGAGGTCCGGAGCCACAGCCGCAGCAGCACCTCTCGCCCCTGGGCCAGGGGCAGCCGCTCCGCCTTGGCCGCGAGGTCCAGCAGCAGGCGCTCGGTGCTCTGGGTGGCGGTCCACTTCACCTCCGCGATCAGCAGAGCGTGGCCGTCGAGGCTCTCGGCGACGACGTCCACCTCCAGGGGACGCCGGTCGAGCCCGGGGCCCCACCAGCGCCCGGCCGGGCCCCAGGCTCGGCCGCCCAGGCCCAACCGCGGCACGCTGGCCCGCGCCAGCTCCTCCCAGATCTCACCCACGTGATGGCCGAGGCGGCCGGCGATCTCCGCCTCGACCGCCTCCACCTGGCCGGCCCCGAGCCGCGAGCGGTTGGGCTCCACGTGGCGAAACCAAAAGCGCAGGAACGGGTCCGCGATCTTGTAGAGGCTGCGCTTGCCACCGCCTCGCGGGCTTTCCCCGTGGGGCTGCTCGCGACGGACCAGGCCCATCTCGAGGAGGCGTTGCAGGGGCCGCGACAGCGTGGTGACCGGCTTGCCGAGCCGCGCGGCGATTTCCGAGATCCGGTGGCAGCCCTGCCCGATCAGGCTCAGGATCGAGGCGGCCTGGGTGGTCCCCCGCAGGTCGTCCAGCAGTAGCCGCGAGGGCTCCTCGTGGAGGGCGCCGAGGGGGCTGAGCACTACGGAGCGGATCGCCGAGGCCAGGTCCGGGTGGTCGCCCGCCAGCTCCCAGTAGCGGGGCACGCCGCCCCAGACCGAGTAAGCCTCGATGGCGCGCTCGGGCGGCCCCGGGCCGAGCGCCGGCTCGATCCAGCCCGCGGCGAGCGGGGCGATGGGCAGGATCTCGGCGGCGCGGCCGTAGAGCGGCGCCGTGCGATCGAGCACGAGGCCCTGCATCATGCGTTGGGAGGAGCCGGCGAGCAGCAGGTGCACGCCCCGCTCGCCGGAACGGTCCAGGTGCTTCTGGAGCAGGCTGGGGAGCTCCGGGGCCGTGGCCACCAGGGCGGGCAGCTCGTCGAGGGCCAGCACGGCGCCGGCCGGGGCCTCCCGCCACCAGCGGTCGAGCAGGGCGTCCCACTGCGGGTACTCCACGTGGTCGAAGCCGGGCAGCAGCCGGGCGATCTCGGCCGCGAGGCTCGCACGCTGCAAGCGGCTCTCGCGGTCGTCCCCCACGTAGTAGACCGTCCGGTCCACAGGCAAGACCTCCCGCAGCAGCCGCGACTTGCCGCAACGCCGCCGCCCGTACAGCACTCCGAGCGAGCCTTCCGCCCGTCGGAGCAAGCCCAGCAAGCGCTCGGCCTCCTCCTGGCGATCGAGAAACGGCAGTCGCATGGTGCGTTGGGCCTCCTGTTGGAGAGAAACTATGCCGGAGGTGCATTATGTAACAGCTGCATAGTTCTGCCAAACTCACCCTTCGGTCCGAGGGTCCGAGGAAGTTCTGCCGAGGTGCCAGGGTTTCCGGCAGGCAGCCCTTCCGGGGCGCTGCCGAGGTGCCAGGCACTTCGGGAGTGGGCGGGGGCGGAGTCGCAACTCTCGCCCTCCGGACGCGTACACGGCTCCATGGCGGCTCGGTCCGCAGGGCCGATCCCGGCGCTGACTCGCGAGGCCGCCACCCCGAGGTGGCCATGCTTGAGAGCAGCCGTCGCCGCTTCCTCCTGACCTCCCTGGCCGCTCCGGCCGCCCTGCTCTGGACTCGCGCGGCCGGCGCTGCGGAGGCCACCACCGAACCGGCGCCCACTCCCGTGCCGGAGAGCTTCCCCAGCCAGGACCCGGCCCTGGTGCGCGAAATGGTCGGGGTGTCCCACGGCAACGTGGCGCGGGTGCGGGAGCTGCTCGCGCAGCGGCCCACCCTGGCCAACGCCACCTGGGACTGGGGATTTGGCGACTGGGAGTCGGCCCTGGGAGCGGCCTCGCACGTGGGCAACCGGGAGATCGCCGAGCTCCTGCTCGCCCACGGCGCGCGGCCCACCCTCTTCTCCGCCACCATGCTCGGCCAGCTCGAGGTGGTGCGCGCTTTCGTCGAGGCCGCGCCGGGGTGCCAGCGCACCCCCGGCCCCCACGGCATCACCCTCCTCTCCCATGCCCGCGCCGGCCAGGAGCGAGCGGCGGCGGTGGCTCGCTACTTCGAGACCCTGGGCGATGCCGACCTCAGGCCGGCCACGGTGCCTCTGCCGGCGGAGCAAGCCAGCCTACTGGTCGGCTCCTACAGCTTCGGGCCACGGGACGCCGACCGCATCGTGATCACTTTCGAGAAGAACGACCTGCGTTTCTCGAGGGTGGGCGGCGCGCCCCGGGGTCTGCTCCACCTCGGCCAGCAGGGCTTCCATCCGGTGGGCGCTCCGGCCGTGCGCATCCGTTTCGAGATCGAGAGCGGCCGGGTCGCGGCCCTCACCGTCCACGACCCGGACCTGGTCCTGACCGCTCGGCGCACGATTTGAGCCCCCGGCCCGGAGGTGCTGGCCACTTCGAGGAAGCTCTCCCGAAACGGCTGGCACCTCGGTGGGCGTCGCGGCCCACCCAGCGCGTCAATCCGGAAGAGTCTGGCCGGTCGCCGTACCGTCGACCGTCCCATGGCCCAGGCACAGCCGCCGGGCGCCCGGCCCCGCATACCAAGTCGTGCCCGGCAGAGTGGAGATCAGCGGTACGTCCTGGGCTCCCGAGGGTGCGATGAGCTCGAAGTGCAGATGGAACCCCAAGGGCTTGCAGCGGCCGAGGGTGCCGGTGGAGTTGCCGGACCGGGCGATCACGTCCCCCCGTTGCACCTGGGCACCCGCCGCCGTGAGCATCTGCGACAGATGGGCGTAACGGGTGCGGCGGCCCTCCGGGTGCTCGAGGACCACTTGCTGGCCCAGGCAGTCGGTGGGATCCGTCCCGGCAAAGACCACCGTACCGCGCTCCGATGCGATCACGGGGTAGGTGTTCGGCAGCGCATAGTCCACAGCTCCTCTGGGCTTGTGACCGCCACAGTCCGGGGCGTTGGTGATGTCGATCGGACCACCCACGAAGGGCAAGCGGTAGCGCAGGAAATCACCGGAGAGGCGCACTTCGTCGAGGCCCCAGGCCTCGTCGGTCGGATCCTGGAGCTGGGAGTAGGACCAGGTGTAGGTGTTGGCCCCGGCCACCACGGCGTGGGGCACGGTGATGTGATGGGCGACGCCCGAGGGGCCTGGGCCGCCGATCACCGCCGGCTGGAAGCTCGCCCCGGCCGGATTGGTGAAGAAGGTGGAGTAGACGTCGTTGTAGGTCCAAGCACCGGTGAAGGCGACGACACCGTTGATGGTCAGGGTCAAGGTGTCGGTGCAGCAGTTGGTGCCGTCGATCGAGCGGAACCCCAAGAGGTCGAACTCCAGGACGGCGTTGGGGTCGGCGTTGGGCGCCACCACCGTCAGCGATACCGCGGCGACGTTGAGGCTGTCATGCAGCTCGCCCAGGAAGTCCGCGGAAGGGCTCGGGAACGACCACCCCGGTTGCTGGGGTGAGAAGCTGTCGTGGAAGAGGGTGGCTGCCCCGCTGGGCAGCGACAGGTTGAGGACAAAGGCCAGCAGCAGTAAGGCTCTGGGCATGACGCACTCCTTTCGAGGGGGTACGGCGAGCACCCCTGGTTCTGAAGACCGAAAGGCGGTCGGCGGGGCGCGAACCGAGGGTCCGCGTCGGAGGGCTCCCGGGGCTGCTCCATCTTCATAGACGAACCTGGAAGCGGCGATCCCTCAGGGGCGCACCGGCAAAGGGCCGTTGGCCCCTACGATGGCCGAGGTGGCTCGACGAGCTGAGGCTCGATGAGGAAGACGCGGCGGGCTGCGGTCCGAGGTGCCAAGAGGTGCCAGCCACTTCGGGGAAGCTCTCCCGAAACGGCTGGCACCTCGGGAGAGTCGCCTCAGAACCGGAAGCCGAGCCCGAAATAGCCGCCGTAGGCGATGTAGTCGTCCACCGCCCCGCGAGCGCCGGAGACCCGGTCCACCAGCTGCCAGTCCGCGAAGTGTTGGTCTGCTCGCAGGGCGAGCTCCAGGAACCAGTGGTCGCCGAAGCGGCGCTGGAGGCCGCCCAGGAGGGAGGCGACGACCTCAGTGTCCGCCTCGGTCTCGATGTCGAAGGTGCCCGAGCCCGCCAGGGCCCCCTGGGCGTCCGGCACGTCGATCGACGCCGCCCCCAGCCCCGCCCCCACGAACCACACCCAGCGTCCCCCCAGCCGCTCGAAGCTCCGCCGCAGCTCGAGCTGGAAAACGGTGGCCTCGGCGATCACGTCGATGGGGTCCAGGCTCGGGTCCTGGGCGAGTCCGACCAGGCGCGCCGGCTCCTCGAAGTCGTACTCGGTCCGGTCCACCGACAACCCCAGCGACCAGCGATCGTTCAGCCGATAGCCGGCGAAGACGCCGAAGCCTGGGATGTCGTTGGCGGGCTCACCGTCCGCGACGGTGATCATGCCGCGGGCTCCGAGCGAAGAACGACCGCTCTCCGCGGCCGCAGCGGAGGGCAGAGCAATGAGAACGGTCGCCAGGATGGCGGGAAGGCTCACTGCGATGGGTTTCCTCAAGAGTCACTCTCCTTGGAATGGCCTACGGGCAGGTGGCGAAGGCGTTGGTGTCGAGGACGGGCTGGAAGGACTGGCCGCTGGCGTTGGTGTAGGTCTGGGTCTGGTCGTGCTCGGTGTCGGTGACCGTGATCACCACCTCGACGTTGGTGAGGCCGGCGGCGAAGACCCAGTAGGCGGGGTTGGTCGGGGCGCCGCAGCCGTCGAGCACTTTGACCACCAGCTCAGTGTTGCCGGCGTTGAAGAACCAGAACTCCCCGCTGTCCGCCGAAGGCAGGATGGCGTGACCCGAGCCCGAGCCGCCCTGGAAGTCCCGCCAGGCGGCAGTGACCCGGAAGCGCCCGTTGTTCAGGCACAGGGTGGTGTCGTCCGGCAGGCAGGGGGGAGGCGTCATCTCGGTCAGCTCGAGCACCTCGTCGACGATCAGCCCCACGCCGGGGGCGTAGAGCTTGACGTCCCCGGGGCTGCCCGGCGACAGGGCGTTGGTGTCGAGGACGTTCAACACTCGTTCGAAGGTCCCGGCGGGCACGGTCACCTCGTCCTCGAAGCCCACCACCTCGCCGCGGTCCTCGGCCACGCCGGGGGCCAGCTCCTGCTGGTAGCGGGCGCCCACCATCGGCGAGCCGGGCATAATGACCCCCGCCAGCGCGCCGTCCACACCCGCCCGCCAGGCGCCACCGTGGCCGACGATCACCCCGTCCTCGTAGTCGTCGACGTCCTCGCCGAAGTACCAGACGTCGCCGGTCTCACGGCACACCGCCACGAAGTTGCGGGAAACCTCGACCAGCTCCCCATCCTCCGACTCCCGCTCTTCGAGCACGCGGGTCAGCACGCCGTCCACCAGCTCGGTGTCGGAGAGCACGGCGATGATCACTTCCAGCTCGACGAGCGCTCCCTCGTCGTCCTCCTCTTCGCCTTCCAGGGTCAGCGAGTGACCGGGCCAGAGGGGAAAGTAGGGATTGCTGCCGACCGAGGTGAAACTACAGTGCTCTCGGTCGAAGCTCTGAGTGAAAGCCGGGTCGTGCGCGAGCAAAAGGCCGGGGGCGGCGAGGGCCACGGCGAGCACGAGCGTCACGGTTGCGAGAGTGCGAATCATGGGGTCTCCTCCTCGTTGGTCGGCGGGGCCTGCCTTCGAGGCCAGGCGCCCTCTTATTTGTCTCGATGCCGGGAGATCGGGAATCCTTCGCCGCCCCCCTGCTATCCTGGCGAGACCTATGCGCCGACGCGCACGCACCCTCACGGTGTGGCTCCTGGCGGCGGCAGCGCTTGCCGCCGGCGCCCCCGTGCAGGCCGGAGAGGGCCCGTCCTGGGTCGGCCTCAGCCTGACCGAGGCCCTGCTGCGGCTCGAGGCCCAGGGCTTGCCGATCGTCTTCACCAGCCAGCTGGTGGGGCCGGAGCTCATGGTGGCGACCGAGCCGGCCGCGAGCGATCCGCGGCAGCTGCTCGACGAGCTCCTCGCCCCGCACGGCCTGGCCGTCGAGCCAGCCGTGGGCGGCACGCTGGTGGTGGTGCGCCGGGCGAAGGCGGAGCCGGCGCCCTCGATCCTGGGCACGGTCCGCTCGCAGGAGTCAGGCGAGCCCCTGGCAGCAGTGACGATCCGGCTCGCCGGGAGAGGCGTCGAGGTGGCGAGCGACGCCCAGGGCCGCTTCGAGCTCGCCGGCCTCGAGCCCGGCATCTATCGCCTCGAAGCCGAGCTGCCGCAGTTCCTCATCCTCGAGGTCCCGGAGGTCACCGTGGGCCCTGCCGGCCCGGCCCGCTTGGCCCTCTCCCTCCAGCCGATGCCGTTCGTCCACGAGGAGATCGTGGTGCGGCCGAGCCAGCTACCGTTGCTCGACGCCGAGCCGGCGGCGCCGCTCGCCCTCTCCCGCAGCGACATCGACGCCCTCCCCCACCTGGCCGGCGACCTCTTCCGCGCCCTGCCCATCCTGCCGGGCATTGCCGCCAACGACGCCACCGCCCAGTTCCACGTCCGCGGCGGCCGCCGGGACGAAGTCCAGATCCTGCTCGACGGCCAGGAGCTTTACGAGGCCTACCACCTGCCGGACTTCGACCGTGCCCTCTCGGTGGTGGAGCCGAGCGGGCTGGCCAGCGCCAGCCTGTCGACCGGGGTCTTCCCGGCGGTTTACGGCGACCGCATGAGCGGTGTCCTGGACATGACCACCAGCCTGCCGACCGGCGAGCGGCGCAGCTTCCTGAGCCTCGCCCTGGTCAGCGCCGCGGCGGGCAGCGGCGGCTCCTTCGACGGCGACCGCGGCAGCTGGCTGCTGTCCGCACGGCGGGGCTCGGTCGACCTCGCGAGCCGTCTGCTGGGTGACGAGGATCCCGGCTTCTGGGACCTCTTCGCCAAGCTCGGCTACCGCCCGCGCGAGGGCCAGGACTGGCGCGGCCACCTGCTCCACGCGGCCGACAGCCTCGACTTCCGCGAGCGCGTGGGTGACGAGAGCAAGGTCTTCCAGACCGACTACGACAACACCTACGCCTGGCTGACCCATCAGGCGGTGGTGCGGGACCGCTTCCTGGTCGCCACCAGCGGCTCGTGGAGCGCGCTCGATCGCGAGCGCCTCGGGGCCGAGGACGAGGAGGACCAGGACTTCCAGGTCATCGACCGCCGGGCCTCGGAAATCCTCGGTCTCACCCACTCCTGGAGCTTCGAGGCCCGCGCTCACCACTCCCTGCGCTGGGGGCTCGAGGCCCGGCGCTACGAGACCGAGTACGACTACACGAGCGAGCTCGAGCCCGACTTGGTGCTGATCTCGGAGCTCACCGAGCCTCGAGTGGGCCTCACCCGCTTCGTGGGCGAGGTGCGCGGGGACCACCTCGGGCTCCACATCAGTGATCGTTTTTCACCGGTCTCTCGCCTGACCCTCGAGCTGGGGCTGCGCTGGGACCGCCACACCCTGACCGCGCAGAGCCTGCTCAGCCCGCGGGCTAGCCTCGCCTGGCGGCTCTCCGACTCCGGCGTGCTGCGCGCCTCCTGGGGCCACTTCCACCAGAGCCAGCGTACCTACGAGCTGCTGGTCGAGGACGGCGAGACCCGCTTCTTCCCCGCCGAACGCTCCGAGCATTGGCTGGTTGGCTGGGAGCAGCTGCTCGGCCGGCGCGAGCGGGCCCCGCTCTCCGTGCTGCGCGTCGAGGCCTACCGCCGGGAGGTGCGGGACCCGCGACCGCGCTACGAGAACCTGCTCGAGGGGGTCAACCTCTTCCCCGAGGCCGAGCCGGACCGGGTGCGCATCACGCCCGAGAGCAGCCGGGCCGAGGGTATCGAGCTGGTGCTGCGGGGGGCTGCCGGCAGTCGAACCGACTGGTGGCTCTCCTACGCCTGGGCGAAGGCCACGGACCAGATCCGCGGCCGGGAGGTCCGGCGCCAGGTGGACCAGCGCCACACCGTCAACCTCCTGCTCAACACCCGGCTGGGCGAGCGCTGGAGCCTGAGCCTGGCCTGGCGCTATCACAGCGGCTGGCCGACCACGCCGGTCTCGCTGGAGCGCCGCGAGGACGAGGAGGGGGAGGTCGGGCTGGTGCCCGTGCTCGGTCCCCTCTACAGCGAGCGGCTGCCGAGCTACCACCGGCTGGACCTGCGGGCGAGCCGGGACTGGCAGCTGCGCGCGAGCAAGCTGGTCTTCTTCGTGGACCTGCAGAACGTCTACAACCACCGGAACCAGGCCGGCGTCGACCTGGCCGTGGATGAGGATGCCGGCGTGCTCCGCGCCGAAGAGGAGACCTGGCCCGGCCTCTTCCCCTCGTTGGGGATCCGCTGGGAGTGGTGAAGGGCTGTCATTCCCGCGAAAACGGGAATCCAGGGCGTAGGCTGGGTTAGCCGTCTGCGGCGTAACCCAGATCGGCGCCGTGGCAATGGCGCTGGGTTACGGCTCGCGGACTCGCCTAACCCAGCCTACGTTCCCAAGCGGAGCCTCAGGGGGAGCTCGGGGCGTCGATCCGCGAGATCACCAGCGCGCCGTCGACGACCTCGCCCCTGAGACCGGCTCCCGCCAGCACCACGTCCGGAACCTGGTCGGGCCGCAGGGGGCCGAGATCACCGTGGACCACGATCGACCTGGCCGAGGCGGCCAGCCCCTCGTCCGCGAAGTCAATGCGCCAGCCGGTCTCCCGCGCCACGGCCTCCAGCAGCTGCCCGAGCGTCCGACCCTCGCTGGCGAGGGGTGGCGCCGCCGCGAGCACCCAATCCCAGGGTGTGCCATGACCGATCACCGATCCGCGGGCCACCGAGCCATCCGAGCGCAGGGTCAGCTCCTGCCCTGCCGTGGCCGACCGAGAGCCCCCCCCTGCCTCGAGCCGCACCTCCCCCTCGCGCACCCTCACTCTCATCTCGCTCTCGCCCGTCCCCCCTTCGCCCGCCAGCAACCGCACCTCGAACTGGGTGCCCACCTCGCGCACCTCCCCCAGGGGCGTCACCACCACCACCCCGGCCCGGTGGTCCAGGCCACCCGAGTCCAGATACACGGCACCGCGCTCGAGCCGCACCCGGTTGGCCGTCTCCAGGCAGACCCGGGTTGCTCCGTCCAGCCGCAGGGAGGTGCCGGACGAGAGTCGCAGGGCCGCCACGCCGGGCCCTTCCGCGCCGTCCACCGAGGTCTCGAGCCAGGCTCCCGCCGGGATCTCGGACCCCACCCCGAAGTGGCTGGCACCTCGGGCGGCGCTCGTGGCGAGCCCTCCCCGCAGGCTCTCCACCCGCGCCACCACGCTCGGGGCAGGCACCACGGGGCCCCGGCTCAGCCACCAGGCAGCCCCGAGGACCAGTGCCAGAGTGGCCGCCAGGGCCAGGAGTGACCGCGGCAGCCGAGCCCTGCGCGCGGGCGCCGGCGGCCGGGTCCGCTCCCCCACCTGCAGCTGCCAGGCAGCGCGGAAGGCGGCCTTGATCTGCGCCAGATCCTCGGCGGGAACTTCGTCGCGCGGACCGGCGGCGACCAGCAGACGGCTCACCTCCCGCTCCTCTCCGACCTCGTCGGCGGCACGTTCGGCCTCAGGGCCTTCGGGTTCGCTCATGGCGTCTCCCCCCTCATGACCTGGAGCGCGGGACCCGCGGCTCTCCGGCTCAGACGTTCGTATCCCTCCCGGAAGGCCCGTCGCGCCCGGCTGAGCAGCGACTCGGCGGCCTTGCCCCCGAGTTGGAGGCGGGCCGCGATCTCCTCCACCGAAGCCCGTTCCAGGTACTTCCATTCCAAGGCCCGGGCATAGCGCGGCGGCAACGAGTCGAGGGCGCGGTGCACCCGCCCGGCTTCCTCCCGGCGCAGCAGGCTCCCCTCGGGGAGCTCCCCCGGCGCCGGCAGCGGCAAGGCGGGCCGCTCGTCGTCGCCATCGTCCAAGGCCAGCAGGGGCGGCTGCCGGCCCAGCCCCCGGAAGTGCATGCGCACCTCGTTGCGGCAGCAGGCGCAGAGCCAGGCCGCGAGCGGCGCCTCGCCACGGAAGCTCGCGAGCTTGCCGAGGGCCTTGCAGACCGTCGTCTGGACGATCTCTCTCGCCAGCTCGCGGTCCCCTCGCAGCCGCCCCAGGGCGAAGCGGTAGAGGCCCGGGAAGTACTCGTCCGCGAAGGTCTCCATGGCCCGAGCGTCGCCGGCCAGCATGCGCTCGACCAGGAGCCGCTCCTCTCGCCTCGCGTCGGCGTCACCGTCGGTCGCGGTCATCATCGCCCTCGGAAGAGAGAGATGCCGGTGGCGGCTCTTTCCTTCGCAGCCCGCCGTGGGAGGGGGCGCAGCCACGAGCGCTCGACCCTGGCTCTGGCTTCCGACACCGCAGCGACCGCCTTTCTCGATTTTGGCGTTAGGATAAGCGACAAATCGAACGAACCGTAGTGCCTGCCTCCCGGAGCACCCACCGCGGATGACCGACTTCATCCACCCGCCCCTCCGCCTTACCCTCCTGAGCAGCTCCGATCCAACGGCGGTGGCGCGGGCTCGGGAGCTGGAGCGGATTCTGGACGGTACGGCCGCTGGCATCGGCTGGGACCTCGGCACCCTCGAGAGCCCGCCGCCCGGGACGGAGCCGCTGGGGGAGAAGCTCGAGCTCAAGGTGTTCACGGCGCGGCCGGATGGAGAGGCCTCCGCCTGGCTCGACGCGACCCTCCACAGCGTGGTGGTGGTGCTGGTGGACGGCGCCCTCCTCGCCGATGGGCCTACCCTCGACTGGCTGAGAGCCTGCGCGAAGCACCTGGACTCCAGGCCCGGCCGGCATCGGCTGATTGCCGTGCCCTTCGACGAAGGCCTCCATCAGCGATGGCTCGCCCTTGGTGGTGATCTCGGGGAGTACCAGACGCTGCTCTGGACCCTCCTCGACCCCGAGCCCGCCGGCCGTGCCGACCAGCTCGCACTGCGGGCGCTCCAAGGCATGATCGGCGTGCTCGCCATCGTCGTGCTCGGCCGTCCGGAACGGAGCTTGCGCCTCTTCCTCAGCCACGCCAAGCTCGACGGCTTCTATCTCGCCCAGAGCCTGCGTCACTTCCTCGACCAGCAGTCCTGGCTGAGCACCTTCTACGATGCCCGCGACATCGAGCCCGGCACCTCCTGGAAACAGGCCCTGCGCGATGCAGTGGGGCGGTGCCTGCTGCTGGTGCTGCGCACGGACCTCTACGACCGGCGCCTCTGGTGTCGCCAGGAGGTGCGCTGGGCCGAGGCCTTCGGCGTCCCACGCGTGGTGGTGGACGCGCGCAGCGGCCTGGTCCATCCCGCGAGCGAGTTGGCCCTCGAGTCCGCCCCCACGGTGCGCATCCCGGACGGCAACCTCGCCCGGGTGCTCTTCGCGGCCCTCCAGACGGCCCTGCGGTCCCTGCTGTTCCAGCGCCGCGTCATGGAGCTCCAGCGGCTCGGTCGCCTCCCCGGCCCGGGGAGCAACCTCCGCGTCCTGAGCTTCCCGCCGTCCGTCGAGACGCTCGCCCGCGCTTGCCAGGAGCTCGGTGAGCCCACCGAGGCCGCCAAGCGACTGATCGTCTACCCGGACCCGCCGCTCACCGAGGGTCTGGGCCTCGCCGCCGAGGCGCTGGTGCGCAGCGTGGGCGCCCGCCTCGCCACCCCCGGCCAGCTCGCCTCGGAGGCCGTCTGATGGATCCCCCCGCACGCCCGCTGGCCGGAAGGCGGATCGGGCTTTCCGTGTCGGGGGATGGTGCCGAGCTGGCCCATCACGGCTTCACCCCGAGCGGCATGAATCGCTTCACGGTACGCCTCGCCAGGGCCCTGCTCGCCGAGGGAGCCACCCTGGCCTTCGGCCACGATTGGCGCCCCGAGGGCGTGATGGAAGCCGTGGCCGCCCTGGCCTTCGAGTACCACCGTCCCGTCGACGCTGAGCGGGAGCCGGCGGCGATCCTGAACCTCATCCCCTGGCCCACCGAGCGCTCCAGCACGGACCCGAACCTGCTGCTGCGCCTCCACGGCATCGTCGAGGTCCGCCCGGCCGGGTGCCCGGAGGAGCTGCGGTCCCTGGAGGAAGAGGCGCGCCATGCCGGAGCCGACTCGGAGCTGTATCGCTACCTCCGCGCACGGGGTCTCACCCACCTGCGCCGCCAGCTCAACGAGGCGTGCGACGCCCGGGTGGCCCTGGGCGGCAAGCTCTCGGGCTACGACGGTCGGCTTCCCGGCATCCTCGAGGAGGTGCTGCTGGCCCTCCAGAGCCATCGCCCGGTCTACCTTGTTGGAGTGCTCGGGGGAGCGGCGCAGGCCCTGGGCCATGTGCTCCTCGACGGCGAAGACCCCGGGGGCCTGTTGCGGGAAGCCCGCCTCGAAGAGCTCTACCGCCTGCAGGCCGCGCGAGGGGGCCAGGAGCTCGGGGATCCGGACCTCAACCCAGAGCGCCTGCGCCAGGAGCTGCGTGAGCCGGAGCTGCGGGCGCGGTTGCTCGCCAATGGCCTCTCGGAAGCCGAGAACCGCCGCTTGCTCGACAGCACGCTCGAGGAGGAGGTGGTGCTGCTGATCCTCAAGGGATTGAAGGCCGGGGGGCGAGAGACCGAGGAGTAGGCACCATGGTCAAGCCACCCAAGCTACGCGTCATGATCTCCAGCCGCTCGGCGAGCCCGGTCTTCGGGGGCACCTCCACGCTCGAGAAGGTCCGCGCCGACCTGGCGAGCTTCATCGACGGCGCGACCCTCTTCGATGAGCCTCTCTTCGAGACCTGGACGCACGAGCAGGCTCAACGCAACGCCAACTACAACGCCTACGAGGACGCCCTGGTCGAGGCCACCGAGTGCCACATCCTGCTCGCGCTGTACAACGGTGAGGCCGGCTCCGTGGCGCGCGCAGGCGACGTGGGCATCTGCCATCGGGAGCTCGAGACCGGCCGCGCCGCGAACCCCGCGAAGGTGTACCTCGTCGCGCTCCTACCCCTGGCCGACCTTCCCGCGGACTTGGAGGCTCGCGAACGCGACGAGCGTTTTCGCCTTTACGTGAAGGACGAGGGTCTCTTCCAGAACGGCCGAGACGCCAAGGACTGCGAGAGCCTCAAAGCCCTGGTGGGCAAGATCCTGCGCCGGGCCGTGGCCGACGAGGCGATCGTCGGCGCGAGGCAACTCGCCCGCAACCGGCTCGCCTACGGCGCCGCCCTCGACTGGAGCCACCTCGACTTCCAGGAAAGAAAGGCCAAGCTCGAAGAGGTCTGCCGGGAGGGACTCGCGGATCGGGGAGGCACGGTGCAGCAAGACCCGCGCAACGTCCTCCTCTCGGTCGCGGGCCGGCCCGTGCTCTGGCGCTGCCATGGCGTACCGGCGGCGCTCAGCATCCCGGCAGCCCGGGAGCTGGTGGGCCAGCCCTTCTTCAAGGACCACGAGCTGAACCACCTCCTCGCCGCGAGCCGTGGCGGCCCCGTGCACCTGATCGCCTGCCACCGCCGCGTCACCGAGAGCCAGGCCCTTCGGATCCTGGGCGTGCCCGACGCCACGGTCGTCAACGCCGAGTTCGGGATCTACCTCGCCGAGGAGACCCACAAGATCCAGCTCGTTTTCCTCTCCGACTGCCGCACCGAGACCAAGACTCGTGAGGCGCTCCAGCGCTTCTTCGCCTGGCTGGAGGTCACCAAAGAAAGCCAGCGCCTCGCCGAGAGAGCCGCCAGCCGAGCGAAGATCGTGGCGGTGATCGCGGGGGAGGGGCCGAGGTAGAGGCGAGACCCCCGAGGTGCCAGCCATTTCGGGGCAGCCCGCCGCCTGCCCGCGGCTCTGGACTAGACTCAGTGCATCCCGTGAAACGAGTCTCGTAATGTTCAGGCCCTATCCTGCCGGGCTGAGACTGACGATCGCGACCCACTTCTTTGCGCTGGAGGGATTTACATGCACAAGTCGAAATTTCTGAGCTGCGCCGCGGTGCTGCTCGTACTGAGCAACGGCCCATTCGTCGCCGTGGCGCAGGGAGCGGCCAAGCCGGCAGCAGCTCGATCAGGGGCCACCAAGCCCGCTGCCGGCGCACAGACCAACGCCAAGCAGCTGCTGGCCAACGCCCGTTCTGCGGTCGCCGGCATCTACAAGGCGGCCAAGGCCTCGAAGGGCACGCTCGACCCCAAGAACAAGAAGCAGGCGCCCTTCTGGCAGGCCGTGACCCAGATGCAGTCCACCCTCGGCACCATCGGCCGCCAAGTCACCGCCAAGGATCGGAGGCTCGCCGCGACCCTCTCCAAGGGTACGGAGACGCTCGCCAAGCTGAAGACCACTTGGCCTCGGCTCGGCGTCACCAACGCCAAGGTCTCCTCCTATCTCGCCAAGCTCGACAACGCCTACACAGCCCTGCGCAGCGCCCGGGGCGCCGAGGGAGCGCGGGCGCGCAAGGCCGGACCGTTGACCGCCCAGGAGCGAGAGCGCTTTCAGAAGATCCAGCAGTCCCAGGGGCAGCTCGCCCAGCGGCTGGGCGCCATGCAGGCGAAGGCTCGGCAGAAGAAAGACCGCGGCACCGAGGCCTCGCTGACCCGGCTGATCGAGCAATCCAACCGGATCGCCAAGGCTCAGCTGACCGTCGACGCCTTCCTCCTGGCCGTCGTGCTGCTCGATCAGATTCAGGGAGAATGGGAGGCCTACTCCTACTACGTGGGGCCCGAGTACCGAGACAGCTGGGTTGAGATCGACGTGTGGGTGGAGACGTCGTTCACCTCCTACGACTCCTGGTATGTCGAGTCCTTCGAGAGCTACTCCGTCGAGGCGTCGAGCACCTGGGAGACCTCGTTCGAGGTCGAGGCGGACTTCGACTTCGAGGTCACCGACGTCAGCCTGGCCGAGGTCGACTCGCTCGAGACCGAGCTGGACGCCAGCTTCACCTACGACGAGCTGGGCTGGGAGGCCTACGCCGAAGAGAACGTCACGGCCGAGATGGAAGAGACCGTCTACGAAGAAGCCGAGGACAACCTCGACGTGGCGGCCGAGGCCTGGGAGGAGGAAGGGCTGGAGGTCGAGGCAGGCGACGAGCTGATGGATGAGGAGGATCAGGCCGAGCTCGACGAAGAGGAAGACGAGGAAGCGGCCGACGACGAGGACGAGGCCGGCGATGATGAAGAAGACGCCGGGGACGACGAGGACGAGGCCGGCGATGACGAAGAGGACGCCGGGGACGACGAGGACGAATCCGGCGACGACGAAGAAGACGCGGGGGATTACGAGGACGGCGGGGATGAGGAAGACGGCGGGGATGACGAGGACGCCGGCGACGACGAGGACGGCGGCGACGTAGCCTGAGACGCGGGCTCGCCACCTCTCCCGCAGTACCCCCTCTTACGCAGCGGGCCGGCTGCCTCCCTCCCCCGGCAGCCGGCCTCTGCGACGCAGGTAGCTGCGCAGCACCACCCCCTCCCAGCGCGGCCGGTGCTTGGCGTAGTAGCGCAGCTGGCTCTCCCGGTAGTGCCCCGTGAGGGCCGGTGCGCCGCTGCCCCCCTTGGCGTGGTAGCAGAGTGCACCCGGCTCGACGCCGAGCCTCCACCCCGCCCGGCGCAGGCGGAGGCAGAAGTCCACGTCCTCGAAGTAGAGGAAGTACTCCGGGTCGAAGCCCGCCACCGAGGCGAAAGCGGCGCGGCGCACCAGCAGGCAGGCGGCGGTGAGCCACCCCGGGCCGAGCAGCAGGCGCAGCAGGCTCGCACCCCAGCCCTCCACCCACGGCCGGTCCTCGAAGCGGTTCCTCAGCTGCTGCACCGCCTCCCCCACCAGACTCGGATCCGGGGCCCAGGCGATCTGCGGGCGGCCGTCCGGGTAGGCCAGACGAGGCGCCACGGCTCCCAGGCGCGGGGCGGTATCGAGGCGCGTGGCGAGCCGCCTCAGGGCACCGGGGGCGAGCCAGGCGTCCGTGTTGAGCAGCAGCAGGCGATCCCCCCGGGCCAGCTCCGCGGCCCGGTTGAGGGCCGCCGCGAAGCCGAGGTTCTCCCGGCTCGCCTCCACCTTCACCTCGGGAAACCGCTCCGCGAGGAGAGCCAAGGAGCCGTCGCTCGAGGCGTTGTCCACCAGCACCGCCTCGAGGTCCGACCCGCCCAGGGGTCCAAGGCTCTCCAGGCAGCGCGGCAAGAGCGCGGCGCCGTTGTGGTTGACCAACAGGACGGAGATCACCCCGCCACCGCCTTCTCGAGCTCGCCGGCCAGGCTCTCGCCGGCGGCCGCTCGGGACACGGCCGCGAGCCGCTCCGGGGCCTGCCGGCGCACGGCCTCGCGGCTCGCCGCGTCGGCCAGCCGGCCGGCGGCAGCGGTCACCGCTTCGAGGGTCAGCTCCCGCGCCCGGCCGGGGTAGTCCGGCCAAAGGTCGTCGAGGGCGAGGCCGGAGGAGACCACCACCGGCGTGCCGCAGGCCAACGCCTCGAGCGGCGGCAGGCCGTAGCCCTCGTAGGTTGAGAGGTAGAAGGCCAGCTCGGCCCGGCGCAGGAGAGGGGCGACGGCCTCTTCGCCGACCCAGCCCAGCAGTCGCACCCGGCCTGAGAGCCCCAGCTCGCTGATCCAGCGCTCGAGCCCCTCGGGCCGCCGCAGCCGGTTGGCACCGGCGATCACCAGAGTCAGGTCCGGGCGGGACCGTGCGGCGCGGGCGAAAGCCCCCAGGACGAGGTCCGGCCGGCGGCGATCGAGCAAGGAGCCCAGGACCAACCAGTAGGGCGGCCCCACGCCCAGAGGCACGAGGAGGCGCAGGTCGCCCTCCGGGTCGCGACCGGGGGAGAAGGTCGCGGCGACCGGGATCGGCACCCGGCCGATGCGCGCCGGCGCCACCCCGTAGCGCAGCGCCACCTCCCCGGCCATGGCCTCGCGGTCTACCAGCACCCGGCTGGCGCGCCGGGCCGCGAAGCGGGCCAGCAGGCGCCGGCGCCAGCGCTCGCGGGGAGCGAACTCATCGGGCAGCCGCTCGAAGGACAGGTCGTGGAGGGTGACCACCCCGGGCACGGAAGAGGCCAGCGGCAGGCTGTAGGAGGGGCCGTAGAGCAGGTCGAGGTCGTGGCGGGCCAGCTGCCGCACCAGGCCGGTCTGCTCCCACAGCACCACCCGCCCTCCCCGCCCGGCCCACACCGCCTCGACGTTGGCGAGGTCGCAGAGGGGCTGGGCCGCCGGCCGGCCGTGGAAGAACAGGCAGAAGCGCCAGCGCGGGCGCGCCTCGGCCGCCGCGGCGACCAACTCGGCCGCGGCCCGCCCCACCCCGGTGGTTTCGCCCTCCATCTCGTGGGCGAGGACTCCAACCCGCATCGCCCGCCGATCGTACAAGAAGTAGAATCCACGGCTTCTGGCAGTCCGGGAGACTCCTTGCCCCACACCATCGGCATCGACGCCCGCAAGCTCTTCGACTTCGGCATCGGCACCTACATCAAGAACCTGGTCGAAGCGATCGCCCGGCGCGACGGCGAGAACCGCTATCTGCTGCTCACCAGCGCCGAGGGCAAAGAAGCCCTCGACCATCTGCCGAGCAACTTCCGCTGTGTAATCGAAAGGGCGCCGGTCTACTCGGTGCGCGAGCTGACCACCCTGTCCTGGCGGCTGCTCCGGCTCGGGCTCGACCTCTACCACTCCACCCACTACGTGCTGCCCCCCTTCCTGCCCTGCCGCACGGTCGCCACAGTCCACGACATCATCCACCTGCTCTATCCGGAGTTCCTGCCCAACCGGCTCGCCTTGCTCTATGCCCAGCGCATGATCCGCCACACCCTGGCGCGGGCGGACCGGGTGATCGCAGTCTCCCGCAACACCCGATCGGACCTCCTGGCGGTCTTCGACGACGTCGCCGGCGACAAGATCGAGGTGGTCTACAACGGCGTCGAGGAGGTCTACCGCCGAGCCCTGCCCGAGGCCGAGATCGCCGCGCGGCTCTCTGCCCTGGGGGTGAGCTCGCCGTACCTGCTCTTCGTCGGCAACCCCAAGCCCCACAAGAACCTCGACAACGTGGTCAAGGCCTACGCCCGGGCCGTCGCCACGGCCGGCATCGAGCCCCGCCTGGTGTGCGTGGGCGCCAAGGGTCAGGGCGACTTCAAGCTGCGCCAGCGGGCCGAGAGCCTGGGCGTGGGGGAACGCCTCCAGCTCCTCGGCCACGTGCCCCAGGCCGACCTGCCGGCCCTCTACCAGGGCGCCATGCTCTTCCTCTATCCCACCCTCTACGAGGGCTTCGGCCTGCCGGTGGTGGAGGCCATGGCCTCGGGTACGCCGGTCGTCACTTCCAACACCTCGGCGCTGGCCGAGCTGGCCGAGGGCTACGCCTACCTGGTCGATCCCCTCGACGTTGAGAAGATGGCCGAAGCGATCGCCACCTGCGTCGCCGACCCCGACCGCCGCGCCGCCCTCTCCGAGCTGGGCCGCCGCCGCGCTGCCGACTTCGAGTGGGACCACGCGGCCGCCCGGACGATCGAGATCTACCAGCGGGTGCTGGCGCCGAACGGGGCGCGGGGAGGGGCATGAGCGAGCCCTCCCTGGCTGGTTTGCGCGTGGCCCTGGTGCACGACTGGCTGACCGGCATGCGCGGGGGGGAGAAGGTGCTCGAGAGCATCGCCGCGCTCTTTCCCGGGGCCCCGATCTTCACCCTGCTCCACGTCCGGGGCAGCGTCAGCGCTGCGCTCGAGGCTCACCCGATCGAGACCAGCTTCCTTGAGCGGATACCGGGCATTGGCCGCCGCTACCGCTCCTTCCTGCCCTTCTTCCCAGCGGCGATCGAGGACTTCGACCTCGGCGGCTTCGACCTGGTCGTGAGCTCCAGCCACTGCGTCGCCAAGGGGGTGATCCCGCCGCCCGGGGCCCTCCACGTGTGCTACTGCCACACCCCCATGCGCTACGCCTGGGACCAGGAGCACGTCTACTTCCCACGCCGGCGGGGCCTCGTCGCGCGGCTGCGCTCCCTCGCCCTCTCCCGCCTGCGCACCTGGGACGCGGCCAGCGCCCCCCGGGTCGATCACTTCCTGGCCAACTCGAGCTTCGTCGCCGAGCGCATCCGCCGCTACTACGGGCGCGAAGCGGTGGTGCTGGCGCCGCCTGTCGACACCGCTTTCTTCACCCCTCGGGAGGGTGCCGAGCTCAGCCACTGCCTGGCGGTGGCCGCTCTCGCCCCTTACAAGCGCCTGGAGGTGGCCATCGAGGCCTGCCGGCGCCTGGGCCTGCCCTTGAAAGTCGTCGGTACCGGGCCGGACTTTGCTAGACTCGACCGGCTCGCGGGCAACGGGATCGAGCTGCTGGGGCGGGTCAGCCCCGACCAGCTGCGCTCCCTCTACCGCTCCGCAATCTGCCTCGTGCAACCTGGAATCGAAGACTTCGGCATCGCGCCGGTCGAAGCGCTCGCTTGTGGCACGCCCGTGGTGGCGTTCGGCCGTGGCGGCGTGCTCGACCAGGTCGAGGACGGCCGCCACGGTGTGCTCTATGGTCCCGTGGACGACGCCTCCGCCCTCGCCGAGGCGATTGACAAGTGCCGCCGGATCCGCTTCAATTCTGGCGAAATCCGTCAGCGAGCCGAGACCTTCGCCGCCGAGAGCTTCGGGCCTCGGTTCCGGCTCCACCTCGAGCGCTTCGTTTCGCTGGGAGGGACCTCTCGATGATCGCTCGACGCCACCGCTGGAGCGCCGGCGCCTACGTCGCGTCGGACGTCCTTGCGGTGCTGGGCGCCTACCTGGCGGCCCTCTTCCTGCGCTTCGAAGCCGACCTCATTCCCTTCACCAAGAACCCCCCCGAGGAGTTCACCCGCTACTTCCAGCTCCTGCCGGCCGTGCTGGTGCTCTGGCCGCTGGTGTTCTACTTCCACGGCCTGTACCAGGTGCGGCCCGGGCGCAGCCGGGTGGACGAGGGCTTGACCGCCCTGCTCGCCTCGGTGCTCTCGACCCTGATCGTCTCCGGCCTCACCTTCTGGTGGCGCCAGCCCGGCGCCCTGCGTGAGGACGGCACCTACGAGTACTTCACCTTCAGCCGCGTCTTCCTGGCCCTCTTCGCCCTGCTCTCGGTCCTCCTGGTCACCCTCGCCCGTACCCTGCTGTCCGACCTGCTGCGCCACCGGCGCCGCCAGGGCGTGGGCGTCGACCGCGTGCTGATCGCCGGCGCCGGAGCCCTGGGCCAGGAGGTGGCGCAGAAGATCGTGCTGCACAAGGAGTTCGGCTACCACGTCGCAGGCTTCCTCGACGACGACCCGGCCAAGGCCAACCACTTCTTCCAGGGTGCCCCGGTCCTCGGCACCCTCGCCGACGTGGCCGAAGTCCTGGGGGAGCACTCGATCGACCAGCTCTGGGTGGCGCTGCCCCTCGAGGCCCACGACAAGACTCTCGACCTGCTGCGCGAGGCCGGCCACGAGTGCGTGGACGTCAAGATGGTGCCGGACATCCTCCAATACGCCACCTTGAAGGCGGCGATCGAGGACCTCGACGGCACACCGGTGATCAACCTCTCCGAGGTGCCCCTCCAGGGCTGGAACACCCTGGTCAAGCGGGCCATGGACGTCGCTGCCGCGACCGCCCTGCTGCTGCTCCTGCTGCCCCTGCTGCCGATCGTGGCGTTGCTGATCTGGCGGGAGGACCGCGGCCCGATCTTCTACCGCCAGGAGCGCATGGGTCTCGACGGCAAGCCCTTCTTGATCCTCAAGTTCCGTTCGATGAAGGTCAACGCCGAGGCGGCGACGGGCCCGGTGTGGGCGGTCGAGGACGACCCTCGGCGCACCCGCGTGGGCACCTTCCTGCGCAAGTGGTCGATCGACGAGCTCCCCCAGCTGTGGAACGTGCTGGTCGGGGACATGTCGTTGATCGGCCCCCGCCCCGAGCGGCCCGCTTTCGTCCACGAGTTCAAGCACAAGATCCCGCAGTACATGCAGCGCCACCGCGTCAAGGCCGGCATGACCGGCTGGGCCCAGGTCCACGGCTGGCGCGGCAACACCTCGATCAAGAAGCGCCTCGAGTACGACCTCTACTACATCGAGAACTGGTCGGTCGGCCTGGATCTCAAGATCCTCTGGATGACTGCCTGGACCTTCGTCTTCGACCTGCGCCAGAACGCGTACTGAGGGCAGGCCCCTCGGCTCCGCCCGGAGCAACCCTCCGGGGAACCTCCCCCGAAATGGCTGGCACCTCGGGAGGCCCGCTGTTACAGTGCGCGGGTGAGTCACGACGCCTCCGATCTCTTCCTCACCCTCACCCCCGAGCGGGTGCTCGACGCCGTGGAAGCGAGCGGGGTCGAGGCCAACCCCGTCTGCTATCCCCTCAACTCGTTCGAAAACCGGGTCTACGAGGTCGAGCTCGCCGACCGCAGCCGTGTGGTGGCCAAGTTCTACCGGCCCGGACGCTGGAGCGCAGCCCAGATCCTCGAGGAGCACGACTTCCTCTTCGAGCTCGAGACCGAGGAGATCCCGGTCTGCGCGCCGCGCCGCTTCCCCGATGGTCTCACCCTCCACTCGCTCGGCCACATCCACTACTGCCTCTTCGACCGCCGGGGCGGGCGGGCCCCGGACGAGCTGACCGACGCCAACGTCGAGCGGCTCGGCCGCCTGGTCGCCCGGGTACACAACGTCGGCGCCCGCCGGCCGGCCGAGCACCGCATGCGGCTCGACGCCGACTTCTACGTTCGCCGCGACCTCGACTGGCTCGAAGCCGAGAAGTCGATTCCTGCGCCCTTCGCCCCCCGCTACCTCGCCCTCGCCCGTGAGATCGCCGACGTCTACGAGCGGGCCAGCGCCGGCGTGGGCGTTCAGCGCCTGCACGGTGACCTCCACCTCGGCAACCTCCTTTTCCGCGACGGCCTGCTGCGCCTGCTCGACTTCGACGACATGATGGTGGGCCCGCCGGTGCAAGACCTCTGGCTCGCCCTGCCTGGCCGCGACGCCTACACCCTGCGCCAGCGAGACCTGTTCCTCGCCGCCTATGAGGAGCTGCGGCTCTTCGACCATTCGACGCTCCGGCTCATCGAGCCGCTGCGGGGCCTGCGGCTGATCCACTACGCCGCCTGGATCGCCCGCCGTTGGCACGATCCGATCTTCCCCGCCACCTGGACGCACTTCGGTACCTCCGAGTACTGGGAGCGGGAGACGGACGACCTCGCCGAGCAGCTGGCGGTGATCCATGGCGCGGTCGCCGTGGCCGAGCCCGGCGGCCGGGAAGGGACGAGCAACGGCAAGGGAGAGGAGCCGGAGCTGACCAACAAGGACTACTTCTGGGACTGGGAAGAGGGAAAGTAGGTACAGCCGCTCGTTCCTCGTGCCCACGCTCTGCGTGGGCACGCAAGTCCGGGCGCTCCGCGCCCTCCGGAGTAGCCGCCGGGACGGGGAGGCCGCGGAGCGGCCGGACTCGGGTCCCCACGCAGAGCGTGGGAACCAGGGGAACCCTGCCCCGAGTTTGCATTCCCTCCCCGATCCGTGAGACTCTGCGCCATCAGCTGGGCTCGCAGGAGCCCGAGCGGTTGGCCTGCCGGCAAGTCCCCCCGCCTCCCCTTCAATCCCGCCGGAACACCAGGATCGCGTGAGCGTCCTCCCGTGCCATGAGCCCGGAGCGCCGCGAGTCCAGACTGTGAGCCTCTCGATGTCCTTTGCCTCTTTGCAGCTTCCCGAGCCCCTGCTGCGCGCTGTCTCCGATCTCGGCTTCACTGCCCCCACGCCCATCCAGCTGCAAGCCATCCCGCCGGCCCTGGCCGGCCGCGACCTGGTGGCCTGCGCCATGACCGGCAGCGGCAAGACCGCCGCTTTCGTGCTACCCATCCTCACCCACCTCGGCGCGCGACCCCCCGTGCACCGCACCGGCGGCCCGCGCTGCCTGGTGCTCTCGCCCACCCGCGAGCTGGCCGCCCAGACCGCGGCCCACCTCGAGGAGCTCGCCCGCCACACCCGCCTGCGTGGCGCCGCGGTCTTCGGCGGCGTCTCCATGGGACCTCAGGAGCGGGCCTTCAAGAGCAACGTCGAAGTCCTGATCGCTACCCCCGGGCGTCTGCTCGATCACCTCCAACACCCTTACGCCCGCCTCGACGGCGTCGAGATCCTGGTCCTCGACGAGGCCGACCGCATGCTCGACATGGGCTTCCTGCCGGACATCCGGCGCATCCTCGGCAAGCTGCCGCGGGAGCGCCAGAACCTGCTCTTCTCGGCCACCATGCCGCCGCCCATCGCCGCCCTCACCCGCGAGATGCTCAAGCAGCCGGTCGAGATCGCCGTCGATCGCCAGGCCAAGCCGGCCACCGGCGTCAGCCAGGCGGTCTACCCGGTCAAGGAGGAGCTCAAGCCCTACCTGCTCCTCGAGCTGCTGCGCCGCGACGACATCAAGAGCGTGATCGTCTTCACCCGCACCAAACATCGCGCCAACCGCCTCGCCGACCGGCTGGCGCAGCACGGCGTCAGCTGCGAGCGCATCCACGGCAACCGCAGCCAGGCCCAGCGCACCGATGCCCTGGCCCGCTTCAAGGACGGCCGGATCCGCGTGCTGGTGGCCACCGACATCGCCGCCCGCGGCATCGACGTCGAGGCCCTGTCTCACGTGCTGAACTTCGACGTGCCCAACGTCCCGGACGACTACATCCACCGCGTCGGCCGCACCGCCCGGGCGGAGGCCACCGGCGACGCCTGGACCTTCGTCTCCGACGCCGAGCGAGGGGATCTGGTGGCGATCGAACGCGCCATCGGCGCCCGTCTGCCCCGGCTCACCGTGGCCGGCTTCGACTACGAGCACAAGCCCGCCGAGCGCTTCGAGAAGCCGCTCGCCGAGCGCATCGCCGAGATCCGGGCCCGCAAGGCCGAGGATCGGGCCCGCGCCGCGGCCAAGGCCGAGCGCAAGGCGGCGATGGCGGCTTCGGAAGCTTCGCGTACTCAGACGCGCAGCCGGCCCGGGCAGGCCAAGGTACCCACCCACTCCGGCCATGGCTCCACCACCCAGGGTGGCAGCCATCGGCCGATTCAGGCGACGGCGGGGAGTCGGCCGGCTCAGCCGGCGAGCGGACACCCCGCCCAGGCGGCGGGCAACCCGTTCCGGCCGTCGGCGAACCGCCGCGACCGGATCCGGCCCACCCGCGGCCGCAGCCGGTAAGAGGGGATCAGGCGGCGAGCTGCTCGGGCTCGCCGCCGGCGACCTTCCGCCGCAGCTCTCGGAAGCTGATCAGGCGCCGGTCATCTTCGTCCCACAGCTTCAAGCGCGGGGTGCCGAAGCTCTCCCGGATCGAGAGCTTCGGTACCGCCGCCAGCTCCGGCACGCTCGCCTGGCACTCGGGCAGGCGGTAGTTGGGGATCAGGCTCGAGAGGTGGTGGATGTGGTGGTAGCCGATGTAGCCGGTGGCCCAGTGGAGGATCCGCGGCAGGTCGTAGAAGGAGCTGCCCTCGAGGCTCGCGGCCAGCCGATCCCAACTCTCATGCCGAGCCCAGTAGGTGTGCTCGTACTGGTGCTGGACATAGAACAGCCACACCCCCAGTGAGACCATCACCATCACGATCGGCACGTGCACCAGGAGCAGGACCTTCCAGCCCACCAGCGCGGACATCCCCCACAGCGCCAGCGCCAGGCCGACGTTGGTGACCATCACGCTGCGCCACTCGCGCCGCCAGGTACGGGGCGTGTCGAACGGGAAGCGGTGCTTGAGAACGAACTGGTAGAGGGGTCCGATCAGGAACAGCACCGGGCTGCTGCGGTAGAGGCGATAGCCGAACCGCCGCCAGCGCGAGAGGGCCAGATACTCCCCGACGGTCATGGTGACGATGTCCCCCAGCTCGCGGCGGTCGAGATCTCCCGAGGTGCCGTGGTGGATGGCGTGGGTGCGCTTCCAGTAGTCGAAGGGAGTCATGGTCAGGACGCCGACCACCGTACCCACCAGCTGGTTGGCGGTGCGCGAGCGGAAGAAGGCGCCATGGCTGCAGTCGTGCTGGATGATGAAGAGCCGGCACATCATGAAGGCGGCCGGGACTGCCAGCAGGCAGGTCAGCAGGTAGGAGACTTCGAGGCTCTGGACCATCAGCCACCACAGACCCACGAACGAGAGCGAGCTGTTGGCGAGCTGGAAGAGGCTGCGGCCGAGCTGGGGCTTCTTGAACGGGGCGAGGCGGGCTTCCCACTGGGCGATCGTCAGATTGCTATCGGCGTTCAACGGAGGGTTCCTTTCCTGCGACTTGGGTTGGTCGAGAGAGTCTCCAACCACACTCCAGGACTCTAGCAGCGGCCTCCCCGTCCCCGGCCGGGCCCAGTGTCAGGCTTCTGTCAGATCTGCCTTCCCCCGAGGTGCCAGCCACTTCGGGGAACTGGCCGTTTCGGGGGGTGATACCATCCCGACAACCCCGAAGGAGCCCACCATGCGCCGTCCCCGCCTGCTGATCGCGCTCGGCATCGTCGTCATGGGTCTGATCACCTACTGGCAGAGCCGGCAGGTCAACCCGATCACCGGCGAGGTCCAGCACATCGCCCTGACCCCCGAGCAGGAGGTCGCCCTCGGGCTGCAATCCGCCCCCGGCATGGCCCAGCAGTTCGGCGGCCTGGACGACGATGAGCCCTTGCAGCGGGCCATCCACGGTCTCGGCACACGGCTGGTTCAGTCCAGCAAGGCGGGCCAGTCCCCCTACGAGTTCCGCTTCTACCTCCTCGCCGACACCCAGACCGTCAACGCCTTCGCCCTGCCCGGCGGGCCGATCTTCATCACCCGCGCCCTGCTCGATCGCCTCGAGAACGAAGCCCAGCTGGCCGGCGTGCTCGGCCACGAGATCGGCCACGTGATCGGCCGTCACTCGGCCGAGCAGATCGCCAAGAGTCAGCTCGCCCAGTCGCTGGTCACCGCTGTGGGCGTCGCCGCCACCGACGAGCAGGGCCGTGGCGGCCAGGGCGCGGCGGCGATCGCCGGCATGGTCGCGCAGGTGGTGCAGATGAAGTACGGCCGCGAGGACGAGCTCGAGTCCGACGAACTGGGCGTCGAGATTCTGGTCTCGGCCGGCTACGACCCGCGGGCGCTGCTGCGGGTGATGGACATCCTGCGCGAGGCGAGCGGTGGGGGCGGAGGCCAGCCCGAGTTCATGAGCACCCACCCCGACCCGGGCAACCGCCAGGCCACCATCCAGGCCAAGATCGACGAGATGTTCCCCAACGGGGTCGACCCCGCGCTGTCCACCGGAGCGTCGTTCTAAGGCGCCCGCCGCCTGAGGTCTTCCAGCTCCTGGTAGAAGCCCTCGACGATCACGTCCGGGTCCGGCACCAGGCCGGCGTCGCTCGCCACGCCCATGCGCACCTCGCCGGCGTAAGACAGGATGCTGATCCCCAGCCCCACCCGGCCGGCCTGCGGCACCCAGAAGAACATCGTGGAGAGGCGGTTGCCGGCCAGGTAGAGGGGCTCCTTCGGCCCCGGAACGCTGGTGGCCACGGCGGTGGCCTTGGTGGCCAGGATGCGCACGATCAGCCGCTGGATCGCCAGGGGCGAGACGCCCAGGAAGCGCAAGATCTGGAAGGCCGCCAGGGGCTCGGCCGAGGTCTTGAGCGACCGCAGGCGACGGCGCAGCTCGGCCAGCCGCTCGAGGGGGTCGAGGATGCCCAGCGGCAGAGGCAGGAAGACCAGGCCGAACTGGTTGCCGAGGTCGGCCATGCTCTCCAGGGGCCGCAGGTTCACCGGTAAGGCCGCGCGCACGCTCACGCCTGCGGAGCGCACTCCCCGGCCGCGAAGGTAGCGCCCGAGGCTGCCAGCCATCGAGGAGAGCAGCACGTCGTTCAGATTGGCGTGCACCCGCCGCGCCGTCTCGCGCACCTCTTCGACCGAAATCGCCTGGGACCAGGTCGCTCGCTTGGGCACGCCGAGAGCGCCCTTGAACAGGGTTTGGGGGTCGGCCGAGCGGAAGGTCATGCGGCCGGCCGCGCCGAGGGAGGCAATGCCTTTGAGCAGGGGGTTGACGGTCTTCAAGAGGTCCGCCGGCTGGAGCAGCAGCTTCATGCCCTCGGGCATCAGCTCCTCGGCCTGGCGGCGTACGGTGGCGATGGCCTCCCGCCCCTTGATGAAGAGGGAGGTGAAGGGATTACCGCCCTCCCGTTCGCCGTGGTCGATCCCGGGGGCCGGATCGGTCAAGGACAGCAGCACCAGCATCAGGGCAATGCCGTCACCGATGACGTGGTGGAGGCGAGCCATCACCGCCGAGCCCCCCTGGTAGCCGTGGATCAGGTGGAAGCACCACAGGGGGCGGTCGGCCGGCAGGGGCCGGCTCATCAGGCCGGAGACCAGCTCCTTGAGCTCGACGTCGCCGCCGGCGCCGGGCAGGGTGATCTCCTCGACGTGGCGGGCGAGCTCGAAGTCGGGATCCTCCTCCCACAACAGACGTCCTCTCCCGTACGAGCCCACCACCCGCTGCCGGAACCTGGGGATCGGCAAGAGCCGCGCCCGGAGCACCCGCTCGAGCGTGGCCCGATCCATGGGCTGCTCGAACGCCAGCACCCCGGTGATCATCATCAGGTTGGTGGGGTCGTCCATGCGCAGCCACGCACGGTCGACTGCGGAGAGGGGCTCGGGGAACATCACCGGCAAGTCTACCCCGTAGGGGCGGCGCATGCGTCGCCCGGCTCCGGCGTCGGCCACGGCAGGCGAGGGCGCCCTGGCCCACGTGCCTCGCATCGTTTGACGACGCCATCCCCGGCTGCTAGCGTGCCGGAGATCACCGGGGGGGTGGAGGCTTGGCTGTGTCACCCCACCCAGATCGCAGAGCCATCCCCGTGTTTCCCCGCACATCACGACGCCATCGCTGCCTCGCGGTCCGGTCGCCCGAGGCTTCGAAGGGAGAAGAGCAGGAATGAGCATTGTCGACCTCGCTCGCTCCGCCGCCATCGGCGCTGGCGCGACCCTTTTCATGGATCTCTGGAACCTCTTCCTCAAGCGGGCCTTCGGCATTCCATCGCTGAACTACTGTCTCCTCGGGCGCTGGCTCCGCTACCTGCCGGAGGGGAAGCTCCGCCACGCGAGCATCGGCGCCGCCCCCGGGAAGCGATTCGAATGTGCGACCGGGTGGATTGGCCATTACTCGATCGGCATCGCCTTCGCGGTTGCCTTCGTGTTAGTGGCATCGCCCGGGTGGATCGCACACCCGACCTTCTTGCCGGCCGCCCTCTACGGCATCGCCACTGTCGTGTTTCCGTTCTTCCTCCTCCAGCCGTGCCTCGGGCTCGGCATCGCCTCGTCGAGGACCCCGAAGCCCTGGCAGGCGAGGCTCAAGAGTCTCGCGACCCATACCGTCTTCGGTCTTGGTCTGTACTTGGTCGCACTCGGCTTGACCGTCGCGTGGGGAAGCGGCGGTGAGTCGCCGTGACGGCGCAGCGTGCACCACGGCGCGAGGGCGACACCTGCGTCGCCGCTACGCCAGATCCACCACCACCGGGGCGTGGTCGCTGGGCTTGCCCTCGGCCATGGTGGGCTTGCGCTCTTCGCGATCGATGGTGACGGCGGCCACGCGCTCGGCCACCGGCGCGGTGCCCAGGGCGAGGTCGATGCGTAGGCCCCAGCCGCGGGCGAAGGCCCCCATCCGGTAGTCCCACCAGGAGTAGATCCCGCCCTCCTCGGTCTTGAGGCGCAGCAGGTCGCGGGTGCCCCAGCCCAGGATCCGCCCCAGCCGCTCCCGCTCCGGATCGCTCACCAGCACCTTGCCCCGCCAGAGGGCCGGGTCGTGCACGTCGCGGTCGTCCGGGGCGATGTTGAAGTCCCCCACCAGCAGCAGGGGCGAGCCCGGGTCGTGCTCGGTCTCGAGCCAGTCGGCCAGGCGGTCCAACCAGGCCAACTTGGCGGGGTACTTCTCGCTGCCCACGGCTTCGCCGTTGACCACGTAGAGATTGACCACCCGCACGCCCCCCAGCTCGCCGGAGATCACCCGTGCCTGCTCCGGCAGGGGATTGCCCGGGAAGCCCCGGCGCACGCCCTCGACCGGCCGGCGGGAGATCAGGGCCACACCGTTGTAGGTCTTCTGGCCGTGAAGGGCAACTTCCCAGCCTCGTTCCCGGAAGACCTCGAGGGGAAACTCCTCGTCCGTGACCTTGGTCTCCTGGAGGCAGAGCAAGTCCGGCCGGTGGCGCTCGAGCAGACCGAGCACCCGCTCGAGCCGGGTGCGGATGGAGTTGACGTTCCAGGTGATGACCCGAAGAGGCTGGCTTGGGGGAGGACTGGGATCTGGCATCGTGGGGTACCCCTGGACGAGAGGCTCTTGCCTACCAACCGTTCCAAGCCAAGGCAGCGTGCCTCGCGCCCTCGGATGAGGAGCCTCGCGGACGGAGGATAGCTTTCGCTGCGGTCAGCGCGGAAGCGGGCAGGCGATGTTGGGCGTAAGCCGTAACACAGCTCTCGAGGACCGCGCTCCCAGCTGGGTTACGGCTGGCGCCCAACCCAGCCTACGGTCCCGATCCCTGGAGCGTCCGGCGGCCTTCTGCCCGTTGACATCGGCATTCCTACTCGCTAGAGTTACCGAAAATACAGCTCATTCGGAGGCTGCCCGGCCGCGGCTTCGCGGCTGCAGAGCGTCCCCCCCCCGCGCGCACTCCGCTTGGCCGTCCGACCACGGTCCGGCGGAGCCCCTCGAAAGGGCTCGGCTGCGGTGGCCTCGCGCCCCGCGTTGCTCCAAGGAGGAGCCATGGCTCGATCGAAGAGTGATTCAGCCCCAACCAAGCGGACCTCGAAGCGGCCTCCCGTCGAAGGAACCGGATCCGGTCTCCTCGACCTGGGCAACGCGGGCCCGATCCAGATGGGCTTCTGGGTGCCCAACCGCATCTGGGCCACGGCCAAGTTCCTCTATCCGCTGCGCGACGAGATCGCCGCCAAGAAGAAGGCCGGCACCCTCAAGCCGCTGATCCCGGAGATGCAGGACTTCAAGAACTGGGTGACCTCCCACAGCGTGTACCGCATGTGGGTCAACTCGATGATCGAACAGGCGAACGCCTTCGTCCGCAGCCAGGACAAGAAGACGCGGGTCCGCATCAAAAGCGACGGGGACGTGCTCTGGATCGACGGCTACGACAG
This sequence comes from Thermoanaerobaculia bacterium, assembly GCA_036274895.1. GTDB lineage: Bacteria > Acidobacteriota > Thermoanaerobaculia > Multivoradales > SZUA-115 > CALMKX01. Next base: position 145,494 of record DASUEU010000038.1, read on the forward strand.
CTTCTTCGAGATCCTCAACGAGATCATCACCACCTCGCCCTCGTTCAACGAAACAGCTCAGGTGGGCACGCCCATGAACGGCTTCCTGGCCGTTTCCATGGCCACCGAGGCCGGCCTCGCCTTGTTCCACGACACGACGTTCAACCAGCAGTTCAAACAAGTTCTCAACGCGTGGAACACCTTCCTCAAGAGCTACGCCTCGATCGACAAGCTCGACATCAACGACCCCACGAAGCCCGGCTCCTGGATCTCCCCCAAGGCCCACCAGGCCGGCGTCTGGAAGCAGATGGTCCACAACCCCAAAGAGCAGGGCTACGGCTACGACTCCTGGAACTCCTTCTTCATCCGCCAATTCGTTCCTGGTGCCCGCCCGTTCAAGGGAGATCCGAAGACCGACATCGACATCGGCTGCGAGACCACGCCCTGGCAATACGCCAACCACATCGCCCTGGAGGCCGACTTCTGGGTCAAGGACGTGAACTACTCGCTGCTGGATCTGTTCGGCGGCCAACTGCAGTGGGCCCGGCTCTTCGAGGATGGCCAGCTCTACCAGGGCTTCCTCTCGGCCACGCACTACCACCGCTGGCGCGCGCCGCTCAACGGCACGATCGTCCGCTCGTGGGTTGAGCCGGGCACGTACTTCGCCCAACGGCCCGGGCAGGGAGAGAACCAGGGCACGTGGGAAGGCACGGAGTCGCAGCCCTACCTGGGCCAGGTGGCCGCCCGGGCGATCTTCGTTTTCCACCACAAGCTCTGCGGCTATGTGGCGCTGATCTGTATCGGCATGGTGGAGGTCTCGACCTGCGTGATCGAACCGAGCGCCTTCATCGTCCCCGAGGGGGCCCCTCCGGTGCCCATCCTCCGCGACACCGAGATCGGCCACTTCGAGTTCGGCGGCTCCACGCACATGATGATCTTCCAGCGGGGCAAGGTGACGCTCGAACCCTGGGCCGTCCACGCCAAGAGACATCGCAACGACCCCAACCCGACGCCGATGGGCAGTGTGATCGCTCGGGCGACTGTGAAGTGAGGGCGAGGCTGGCAGAGGGGTTCAAACTGGTTCCCACGCTCAGCGTGGGAACCGCGATCTAGCCGCTCCGGGGCCTCTGCGCCTTGGTCTCTTCTATCAGGGCGCCGCCGGAGCCGTGATGAGGTTGAGCTACCGAGAGCTCATCGATGACCTTGCCAAACCGGCCTTCACACAGGACCTCAGCGACACGCCTGAACCTTCCGACAGCACCGCCGTCGCCTTCCGCGGCTCCCGCCCGTCTCGTTCGTGCACGCCCAAGCACTCCACTGGAGAGAGCCACCACCGGTGCCTCGATGGCGCCCCGGCCACCAGGAGGTTCGACGATGAGAACCCGCTGCCTCGTCCTCGCCCTGCTCGCAGTCCTGGCCCTGCCCATGCTCGCCGAGGAAGGTCCGATACCGCCGCGGGCGGCTCCGGCCTCGAGCGCCGAGCTGGACCCGGCTCAGCTCGACCCGGTCCTCGACCTTTCGCCGCTCGATGACGCGATCGCCATGTGCAGCCCCGGCTACAACCAGTGCACGGCCTACTGCGACGAGACGGTGGACCCGAACGACCCCTACGCCTGGGTCTGCTACCAGTACTGCCTGTGCTGGTACTGCGGCGCGATCTGCCCTTGAGGGGGTGACCCGAGCCGGTCGAGGAAGGCCGGCTCGAGGGTGCCAGCCTCGTTGCATCAGCTTCGCCATCTCTCGACCGGGGAGGTGAAACCTCGAGCCCCCTCTTGACGTCTAATGTCGTGTACGGTATCTTGCGACGCAAGACACAGTGCCTAACACGAGACCTTGCCACCCATGTCTACACCCGAACGCGATGCCGACAGCCGCCGCTCCCAGCTGATCAAGGGGCTCGCCGAGATGGCCCTGCTCTGCGTGCTGCGCGATGGCCCCCGCTACGGCCTCGAGCTGCTCGAGCGGCTGCACGAGGACGCCGGCCTCGAGGTGGCTGACGGCACCATCTACCCGCTGCTCCACCGGCTGGAACGCGCGGGGCTGGTGGCCGCCGACTGGCGCACCGACACCGAGAACGGCCGGCCCCGCAAGTACTACGCCCTCACCGAGGGTGGCGAGGCCGAGCTCGCGACCATGCTCGCCGAGTGGGGGGCGCTGCGGAAAAAGCTCGACCGCTTGACCGATGGAGGGAAGCCATGAACCCACCCACCCCCGTGCACGACGGACGCGATCCGCAGCCGCTGGCGGCCTACCTGCGGGAGCTGCGCTGGGCCCTCGGCGCGCTGCCCGAGGCCGACCGCAACGAGATCGTCGCCGAGGCGCGCTCCCACCTGCTCGATCGCCTGGAGGGTGGCGCCGCGATCGAGGCGGCGATCGCCGGGCTCGGCACCCCGAGGGACTACGCCAGGCCCTTCGTCGAGGACTACCGGCAGAGCACTGCGCTGGCCCACGGCCGGACGCGGGACCTGCTGCCGGTCCTTCTCGAGCGCATCGCCACCAGTGCTCGCGCCGCTGGATCGGTGGCCCTCCTGCTGCTGCTCTGGGCGCCCGCCCTGGCGCTCCTGGGCACGGCGATCGTCAAGCTCTCCCACCCCCAGATCGCCGGGCTGTGGGTGGGGCCGAAGCACTTCTTCATCGGCACCATTGACGACCCCACGGTGGCTCACGAGGTGCTCGGCTTCTGGATCTTCCCGCTCGCCGTCGTCGCCTTGGTCGTGGCCTGGCTTCTCACTCGCAAGCTCACGAGCTCCGCCGTGCGCAGGCTCGGTCCCCAAAGGTAAACCCCTTCACCTTCACACCACACCTTTCCCGGAGGCGCTATGAACGCTTCGATGACTCGTCGTGACCTCTTCGTCTTCCTCACCGGCTTGTTCGCCGCGACCTGGGCCCTCGAGATCCTCGCCATCTGGCGGCTCGGGGACCTCAACGGCCCGGGCGCCATGCCGTACTTGCTCGCCTGCATGTTCCTGCCGACCGTCTGGACCCTCGCCTGGCTCTGGCGCCGGCCCGCCCTACGCTCGGCGGTCCGCTGGCGCTTCGGCCGCCCGCTGCCCGCGCTCGCGGGCGCCTTGATTCCGGCCGCCGTTGCCCTCGTCGCCCTCTTCGCTCTGGTCGGCCTCGGCTGGGCCACCTCGAGCTACTTCGAGCTGTCCCGCTCCGGCGTCGAGGTCGCCAAGGGTCCGTGGCAGCTGGGCAAGGGTCCCCAATCGTGGCCCTTCTTCCTGCTGAATTTCGCCGCCACCGGCATCCTCTTCGCGGTGATCAACTCCTCCTCGGCAGTCGGGGAGGAGATCGGTTGGCGTGGCCTGCTGCAGGGGCAGATGACCGAGCGCTGGGGCGTGCTCGGCGGCGTGACGCTGCTCGGGCTGGTATGGGCCTTCTGGCACCTGCCCGTGAACCTGGCCGGCTACAACTACGGCGAGCACCCGATCCTGGGGGGGTTCGTCCTCTTCCCCCTACAGCTGGTGGCCGATTCCTTCGTGATGGCCTGGCTGACCCGGCGCTCCGGCAGCTTCTGGCCCGCGGTGCTCTACCACGGCTCGGCAAACGGCATCCTCCAAGGGGTGACCGTCTCGTCGATCATCCCGGCCGTGCCGCGGCTGTGGATCGACCTGGTCGTCCTCCTTGTGGTCGGGCTCGCCGGCGCTCTCGCCGCCTGGGCGCTCGTTCGAGAGGAGCGTCGAACGGCTCGGCTTCGGCCGGTGTCAGCGAGCGACGCCGAGCTCGCCCGCGCCGCCTGAGCGCCCCCAGCAAGGTGCCAGCCGATTCGCGGCCGAAAGATGCCAGCCGAGTTGCGGCCGGCGGTCGGTGGCCCTACCCCACCCGGTGCCGCAGCGGTCCCTGGCCCGACTCCTCCAGCGCCCGCGATCCCTCACGGGTCAGGGTCAGCCGGTCCGCGGTGAGGTCGGCGAAACCGCGCTCCGCCAGGGCTTCAACGGCCCGGCCGAGGCGGCGGGGGCTCCAGCCGAAGCGTTGGGCGAGGTCGGGCAGCGAGACGCCGAGGCCGTGGTCCGCCAGGTGGAGCAGCACCAACTGCTCGCGGGTGGCCCGGGCCAGGCGGGCGTGGCGCAGGGTGCCGGCCAAGAGGCCGTGGCGGGGCGAGAGGAGGAAGGAGGCCAGGAAGATCAGCCCCGCCACCACCCCCATGGCGCCAGCGATCGAGGCGTCCCAGGCGCGGGCGAGCAGGTAGCCCAGAGCCGCCGACGCCACGCCGAAGCCGACCGACAGGGCCAGCATCCGAGATAGCCGCTCGGTGAGCAGGTAGGCGGCGGCCGGCGGCACCACCAGCATCGCCACCACCAGGATCGCCCCCACCGACTCGAAGGCCCCGACCACGGTCCACGAGGTCGCCGCCATCAGTCCGTAGTGCAGCGCCGCTGGGGCGAAGCCCAGAGTAGCCGCCAGCTCGCGGTCAAAGGTCGAGAGCTTGAGCTCCTTGTAGAGCAGCACCACCAGCAGCAGGTTGACCAGGAACACCCCGCCGTTGATCCACAATGCCTTGGGCCCCAGGGTCCGGCCGCCGAGCACGAGCACGTCCCACGGCGCGTAGGCGATCTCGCCGTAGAGCACGCAGTCGAGGTCGAGGTCCACCTGGTTGGCGTAACGGGCCAGGAGCAGCACGCCGATCGAGAAGAGCACGGGAAAGACCACGCCGATCGAGGCATCCTCCTTCAGGCGCTCGGTCTTTTGGAGCAGCTCCACCAGCACCACGGTGATCACCCCGAAGGCGGCGGCGCCGATCACCATCGGCAGCGTGCTGCGCTCGCCGGTGGCGAGGAAGGCCAGGACGATGCCGGGCAGCACGGCGTGGCTGATGGCGTCGCCCAAGAGGGCCATGCGGCGCAGCACCAGAAAGCTCCCCACCAGGGCGCAGGAGCCGGCCACCAGGCTACCGACCAGGATGATCACCAGCTCTGGGCTCATGCCAGGGCCCTCCGCCGGGGGATCGGCCGGCCGTGGGGATCCATCTCGGGCCAGCCGAGCAGCTCCTCGAGGTCGCGCACCGCCTCGCTCGACAGGGCATGCTCCATCACTTCGGCGTCGCGATGGACGTGGTCGCTGGGCAGCTCCAGACGGCGGGTCAGGTAGACCTCCCACAGCCGGTGCCGGCGTACCACCCCTTCGGCCTCGGCGAAGCCGGCCGCGGAGAGGGCGAGGCCGCGGTCGTCGAGGGTCAGCAGGCCCTGGCGCGCGAGGGACCGCGCCAGGCCGCCGATGCCCTTGCGGCTCTGGCCGCGGATGCCCATCAGCTCCCGCCACGGCACCGGCGCGAGCGACTCCGCGCCGCGGCGCTCGGCGTGGAGGTAGAGGTCCTTCAGCAGGTTCTCGCGGCGGATGCGGCCGGCCACCTTGCGGCTGGCCAGACGGGCCCAGATGAGGCCCCGCTGCGGCGCAAACAGCAGCGAGACCACCAGCACCGCGGAGGACACCACCACGATCGCCGGGCCGGTGGGGGCGTTGGCCACCCGCGCCGAGAGCACCACCCCGGCCGCCGCTACCCCACCCCCGAGGGCCGCGGCGACCAGCAGCATCACCCCGAAGCGGTCCGTCCACTGGCGGGCCGCGGCGGCGGGAGTGATCAGAGCGGCCACCATCAGCACCACGCCCACGGCTTGGAGGCCGACCACCACCACCGTCACCAAGAGCAGGGTCAGCAGCAGCTCGATGCGGCGCATGGCGAGGCCCTGGGTCTGGCCGAACTCGCGGTCGAAGCAGAGCAGCTTGAGCTCCTTGTAGAAGACGCCCACGGCCAGCAGGGCGAGCGTCGCCAGGGCGGCGATCAGCGCCACGTCCCTGGGCATCAGGGTGGCGGCCTGGCCGAAGAGGAACTTGTCGAGCCCGCTCTGGTTGCCGAAGGGCAGCTTCTGGATGCGCGTCAGCAACACGATGCCGAGGGCGAAGAAGACCGACAGCACGACGCCGATGGCGGCGTCCTCCTTGATCCGCGACAGGCGGACGATCGCCACCACCAGGAGGGCCCCGAGCAGGCCGGCGACCAGGGCCCCCAGCAGCAGGGGTAGCGAGCTCTTGCTGTGGGTGAGCAGGAAGGCGAGGCACACCCCCGGCAGGGCGGCGTGGGCGAGGGCGTCCGAAAGCAGGCTCTGGCGGCGCAGCAGGGCGAGGGAGCCCACCACCCCGGCCGCCACGCCCAAGACGGTGACGCCGGCGAGCACCACCTGCGCGGTGTAGGAGAGCGTGAGCATCTCAACCCTTGCCGTTGCCGCCCTGGAGCTTGGGGCCCTGGGTGCGCAGCAGGTCCTCGGCCGCCTGGGTGAGCACGGTCAGCCGGCCGCCGTAGGTGAGCTGGAGGTTCTCGGGCGTGAAGGTGGTCTCGACCGGCCCGGCCGCCACCAAACGCATGTTGAGCAGCACCACGTGGTCGAAGTACTCGGCCACCGTCTGCAGGTCGTGGTGGACGGCGATCACCGTCTTGCCTTCGGCACGCAGGCGCTTGAGCAGCTCGACGATCGCCCTCTCCGTGGTGGCGTCCACCCCGGCAAAGGGCTCGTCCATCAGGTAGAGGCGGGCCTCCTGGGCGAGGGCTCGGGCCAGGAACACCCGCTGCTGCTGGCCGCCGGAGAGCTGGCTGATCTGGCGCCCGGCGAGGTCGCGGATGCCCACCTGCTCGAGGCAGGCCAGGGCCCGCTCGCGGTGCGCCCGAGCGGGCCGGCGCAGCCAGCCCAGCTCGCCGTAGAGGCCCATGGTCACCACGTCGAGGGCCGAAGTTGGGAAGTCCCAGTCCACGCTCTCGCGCTGGGGGACGTAGCCGATCCACGAGCGATGGCGGGCGAGGGGCCCGCCGAAGACCTTGACCCAGCCGGTCAGCGGCGGCACCAGGTCGAGAATCGCCTTGAGCAGGGTGCTCTTGCCGGCGCCGTTGGGGCCGACGATGGCGATCAGCCGCCCCGGGGGCAGTGCCAGGTCGACGTCCCACAACACCGGCCGGGTGCCGTAGGCCACCGTCAGGTCATGCACCTCGACGGCCGGCTCGTTGTGCATCTCGAGGGCCGTCGGGGCCAGGGGTTCCGCCACGTCTTGCACGCTCATCGTCACCTCACTTCAACGCCGTCACGATGGTCTCGACGTTGGCGCGCACCATGCCGAGATAGGTCCCCGCCGGAGTGCCGGCGGCGCCCAGGGCGTCCGAGTAGAGCTGGCCGCCGATCGCCACCTGGTGGCCGCGGGCGCGGCAGGCGTTCTGGACCGCCTCGATCGAGCGCCGGGGCACACTGGACTCGACGAAGATCGCCTTGACCTTGCGAGAGACCACCAGCTCGACCATGCGGTCGACGTCCGAGAGGCCGGCCTCGGCCAGGGTGCTGATGCCCTGGAGGCCCACCACGTCGATGCCATAGCGCCGGCCGAAGTAGCCGAAGGCGTCGTGGGCGGTGACCAGCACCCGGCCCTCGGGGGGGATCTCGGCGATGCGGCTCTCCACCCAGGCATCGAGGGCAGCGAGCTCCCCGCGGTAGCGCTCGGCGTTGGCGCGGAAAGCTTCAGCCTTGGCAGGCACCAGCTTGACCAGAGCCTCGGTGATCGGGCCGAGGGTGTTCGACCACAGCCGTACGTCGAACCAGAGGTGCGGGTCGTGCTGGCCCGCCATTCCGGGAGGCTCCCGCAGCTCGGAGACCGGGACGGCGGCGCCGACCGCCACCACGGGGCGCGTGGCGGCCATCTTCTCGAGGATGTCGCCCATCTTGCCTTCGAGATGGAGGCCGTTGACCAGGATCAGATCGGCCCCGGCGAGACGGCGGACGTCGCTTTCCGACGCCTTATAGAGGTGAGGGTCGACGCCCGGCCCCATCAGGGCCTCGACGGTGCCGGCGTCGCCCAGGATCTCCCGAGCGGCGTCCGCCACCATGCCGGTGGTGGCCACCACACGCAGCCCTTCCGGGCTCGAAGGGCCTTCGCCGGCAGGACCACCGCAGGCGGCGAGGGGCAGGATCAGGACAAGCCAGAGGAGTGATTTTGGCATGCCAAAACTCTAGATCAGAGTCGCCAAAAAGGCAAGAGTCCCTCAGCACCCCTGAGGGAAACGAGCCGCGAGGCCCGTCCAACTCAACACGTATACTCCTCAACACTTCTCGACCCGCCAAGGAGAGAGCCGCTTGAGAGCGTCCTTTGCCCTCCACTTCGCCCTTCTCACCGCCGGTGCCACGCTGACTCCCACAGCGGCCTGGGCCGCGAGCCCCTTTGCCCCCGTCACCGAGGCCGAGCGAGCCTTGAAGACCGTGCCGGGCCACCCGAACGCCCCGGCCGTGGTGCTGTTCAAGAAGGGGGACTTCCGGATGCTGGATCCGGCCCGCGGGGACCAGTCCTCCTCGCTTGAGGTCGCCGTCCGGCTCAAGATCCTCTCCGCGGAGGGAGTCAAACAGTTCGGCGAGGTGGCCGTGCCCCACTCGCGGTTCTTCCGGCTCAAGGACTTCCGGGGGCGCACCGTGCTGCCGGACGGCCGCGAGCTCCCCCTCGACGAGAAGTCCATCTTCGAGCGCACCAGCTCGAAGTCCCGGCGCTTCTACGTCACGACGGCCACCTTCCCCTCGCTCGAGGTCGGAGCGATCCTCGACTACCGCTACCAGATCCGCTTCGACACCATCTACTACCTCGAGCCCTGGGTGTTCCAGGACGACGTGCCGGTGCTGCACTCCGAGATCGTCTACCACGTGCCCTCGGAGATCTCCGCCCGGGCGTGGTCGCGGGACCCGATCGGCGCCGGCATCCAGCACAAGTCGACCAAGACCGCCCTCGGCACTGACGTCACGGTGTGGGCCGAGAACCTGCCGCCATTCTTCGACGAGCCCTCGAGCTTCCCTGCCATCGACCTCGCCAGCCGCTTCATGCTCGTCCCCACCGTCTATGGCGGAGTCCAGAAGCTCCTCGACAGCTGGCGCTCCACCTGCGAGCTGGTGGACGCCAACGTCTACGACGCGGCGATCCGCAACGGCTCGGCGGCCCGCCGGAGAGCCGCTGAGATCGTCCGCGCGGCTGGCGGCAGGACGCTGCGGGACAAGGTCGAGGCCGTCTACCGCTTCGTCCGGGACGAGATCGAGACCGTGCCCATTCCTGGCGTGCTGGTGGCCGAGAACACCGGCCCGGACACCGTGCTCAAGGCCCGCCGCGGCGACTACGCGGACAAGGGGCTGATGCTGTACACCATGCTCAAGGCCGAGAAGGTGGACGTCGACCTGGTCTGGGCCGCTAGCCGCTCCGACGGCATCGTCGACGCGGAGATTCCCACCTTCAGCTGGTTCGACCGCATCCTGATGCGCGTCAACCTGCCCGAGGGCGCCCTGTTTCTGGATCCTTCGGAGAAGGGCCTCGGCTTCGGCCAGCTCTTGGCCGAGCACGAGGGCACCAAGGCCCTGGTCTACGACCGCAAAAAGCCCGAGGTGATCGACCTGCCCACCAGCACCTCGGCCGACAACACCAAGGTCGTGAAGCTGGCGCTCACCCTGGACGAGGCCGGCCGGCTCACGGGCCGGGGCACCCTCACCTCCTCCGGCCAGGACGCCACCCGCGACTTCGACTGGGCGCGCTCGCACGAGAAAGGAGCGGCCCAGGCCTGGACCGAGTGGCTCGAGGGCCGCTTGCCGGGCTTCGGGGTGCGCGACGTCCAGCTCGAGGAGAAGGTCGACAGCCGGACGGTCGCCGTCTCCTTCACTCTCGAGCAGCGCGAGGAAGAAGTGCTCGGCGATGAGCAGACCCTCGCCCTTTCCCGCCCCTTCGGCCCGCTGGTGCAACCTCTCCCGCAGCGCCCCGAGGAGCGGCGCACGCCGGTGTGGCTGGACTACGCCTATCGCACTCAGCTCGTCGTCGAGCTCGCCTGGCCTGCGGGCTGGCAGGTCGAGGCCCGGCCGGAGGACCGCACCGTTGCCAACGAGGCCGGCTCCTACAGTGCCACCCTCTCGTCGGACCCGACCGCCCGCACCCTGCGCTTCGAGCGCCAGCTCGAGGTCAAGGCCGCGCAGTTCCTCTCCCGCGAGGGCTACGTCGCCCTGCGCGGCCTCTACGACGCGGGAGCCAAGAGCGATGCTCAGGCCCTGGTGCTGGTTCGCCGCTAGCCTCGCCTTGCTCGGTGGCACCGCGCCCGCTGGCGCCGCCACCCTGCTGCTGCGCCAGGTGACGGCGACGATCCACGCGGACGGGCGGGTGCAGGAGCAAGTGCGCATGCGGGTGCGCATCGACGGCACGGCGGACGCCGAGGAGTGGTCGGACCACGTGGTCTACCTCGACGAGAACCGCAAGTTGGACTCGCTGGAAGTCCGGGTGCAAAGCGCCGGCAAGGCGGAGCCTTCCGCCAAGGGGGTGTCCTACGACTGGATGGAGGTTCCCGCGTCGTACGAGGTCCACAGCTCGGCCCGCTACCGCGTGGCGAGCCTGCCGCCCCTGGGGGCGGGGGACGTGGTCTTCATCGAGCAGGGAGTCACGGCTCGCCCCTACTTCCCGGCCGAGACCATCGCCCTCACCCTCGGCGAGACGACCGAGCGGCTGGAGGTGAAGGTGCAGGGCGCCGCCGGCCTGCGCTGGCACCTGACCGGCACCCGCGAGGGCCTCACCGTCGAGGAGATCGCCGGCGGCCTGCGGATCAGCGCCCAGGGGCTCCCCGCAGAGGCCCAGACCGCGGGAGCCCCCGCGGAGGTCTCGGAGGGGCCGGTGCTGCACTACGCCTGGGGCTCGGCTCGGGACTGGGACGGCGTCGGGCGCTGGTACCGCGAGCTGGCCGCCTCGGTGCCCCTCGCCGAGCCGCCGGTTACGGCCCAGGCGGTCACCGTGGTCGGCGCGGCAACCGGCCGCCGGGAGAAGGCCCTCGCCCTCACCCGGTTCGTGCGCGACGGCGTGCGCTACGTGGCCGTGGAGGTGGGCATCGGCGGCTACCGGCCCTACTCGCCGCGGCAGACCCTGGAGCAGAAGTGGGGGGACTGCAAGGGCAAGTCCTATCTGCTGATCGACCTGCTGCGGGCCGTCGGCATCTCGGCCTGGCCGGTCCTGGTCCGTGCCGCGACCGACTCGACCACCCCGGACGCCTTCGCTTCGCCCATCGGCTTCAACCACATGATCGTGGCCATCGAGGCCGAGGGTGTGGCCGCGCCCGGGGAGCCGGTGGCGGAAGGCTTGCTGTTCGTCGATCCCACCCTCGACCACGGCGAGCTCGCCTGGCTGCATCCGTCGGTCAAGGGCCAGCCGGCCCTGGTGGTCAAGGGGGAGGGGTCGCGACTGGTGAGGATCCCCCTCGACCCGCAGGCCGAGTCCCAACGGCTGCGGCTGGCCCTTTCGGTGGCCGAAGACCGCGCCGCTCGGGGCGGCGCCGGCGTCGAGATCCGCGGCGCCGACGCCAGCCAGATCCTCTCCCTCGCCCTTTCGGCCCCGCCCGAACGCCTCGACGCCGCCCTGCGCGGGGCTTTCCTGGCCCTCTTGCCCGGCGCCACCGTGGGCACGGTGTCGTGGAGCGCCCTCGACGGTGCGATCCCCGCCATCTCCCTCTCGGCCTCGGTGACCCTGCCCCAGCTGCTCGCCCCCGACGGCAGCGGCTTCTCCTTCCTCCTCCCCGCGTCAGGGGCCTTCCCGGAGCCCAAAGACCTCGAAGGCCGCACCCTGCCGATCCTGCTCGAGCCCGGCGTCCGGGAGGTGCTCTGGAGCCTCAACCTGCCCGCCGGCCCCTGCTCGGTGAGCGCGGAGCCGGTAGAGATCGGCAACGCCCTCGGCTCCTTTCGCCAGACGGTCAACGTCAACGACGAGGGCCGTCTGGTGCGAGTCACCCGCCGCACCGAGGTCCTCGCCCGCCGGGCCGAGGTGGCCGACCTGACGGCTTTGAAGGAGCTGGCCCTGACCGAGCGCCGAACGGCGAAGCGCCGGATCCGCGTGGCCTGCGCTCAGCCCTGAGGGGGAGCCTCCCCAGAAAGGTGCCAGCCTCTTTGCGGTCGACCTGGAGTAGCACTGCTGTGCTACGCTGCCCCGGCAACGTAGGAGGCACCATGGTCAAAGAAGTGACGCTGCGCCGCATGGGTGGCTCGCTCGGAGCTACCCTGCCCAAGGAGATGGTCGAGAGGCTGGGGGTCCGGGCCGGCGAGAAGCTCTTCGCCATCGAGACCGAGAAGGGGGTCCTGCTCACCGCGTACGACCCCAGGTTCTCAGCGGCGGTGGAGGTCTACGAAGAAGGCAACCGCCGCTATCGCAACGCTCTGCGTGAGCTCGCCAAGTAGGGAGGCGACCCGGTGGACGAACCGGTCTGGCTCGAACAGGCCCTGGTGGACTTCATCGCGGAGGATCAGGTGCGCCGCTACGGCGGGCTCTACGGGCTCCGGGATGTGACCCTGCTGGAGTCCGCCCTGGCTCGCCCGCGGCAACGCTTCGCTTACGACTCGACCTGTGACCTCGCCTCCCTCGCGGCCAGTCTCGGGTTCGGACTCGCCAAGAATCGCCCCTACCTCGACGCCAACAAGCGTGTCGCCTTCATGGCGATGTACACCTTCCTCGGCCTCAACGGCCTTTCCCTCGAAGCCGAGGAACTGGAGGCCGTGTCGATCATGCTCGCTCTCGCCTCCGGCGACCTGTCGGAGGAGGAGTTCGCCACCTGGCTGCGGCTGCGCACGGTGGCGAGGTAGGGAGGGGTGCGCCGGTGGGGCGCGAGCTCAGGTCGAAGGGCGGCTGGCTTCCTGCGTCTCGAGCCTCTCGAGCAGCTGGCGCAGGCTCACCACCAGCTCTACGAGCAGCTGCACGTGGCGCGCCTCCAGCGGGCCGGGCAAGTAGAGCAGCTCGCTGAGCCGGCGCCGGTCCTCTGAGCCCAGGCTCACGGGACCGGCCGGCCCGCTCCCGGTCGCGACCGGTGCCCGGCGAGACCCTGCCGGGTAAAGGTCCGGGTAGAGCTGCCGGCCTTTGGCTTCGAAGCCGGTCAGGTCGACCTCGAGAGCCACGAGAATCCGGAAGAAGGTAGTGAGCTCCATCCCCGACTTGCCGTGCTCGTACTCGGACCACTTGCTCTTCGAGATCCCGGCCCGCTGCGCAGCCTCGTACTGCCTGAGCCCCTTGCCCTCACGAAGGAATCGCAGCACCTTGCCCAACGGATGAGGCTCAAGCATCGAGGCTCCCGCCTCCCTGCCCCCGGGCAGCATCATCCATCGTGAAGGGTAGATAGCGCAAGTAAGGCGTAAGATTCCTCTCGAGCGGGTTCCCGGCGCCGACACGTTACTCGCTACGGTGCCGATCTTTCAAGATAAGTCCTTCCGTCCAAAAGACTTACCGCTACGAGGAAGAGATCCCGAGAGGGTCAAGTTGTTCCCCGGACGGGAATGCCTGCCTGCCGTTCGTCGACCGTTTCGACAAGAAGATGCCGCTTCGGGAAGCGCAGAGCTCAGCCCGGAAACGAGTAGAGAATGCGCCACAGCGAGCGTCTACCCCCCTGGCAGAAGCCCGCGCCGCCGGCCGGCGGGGTGCCGAAAGGTGCCAGCCTCTTTTCAGGTCAGCTCAAGGCCAGAGCCGCCCCTCCGCCAGCGCCGCCAACAGCTTCGGCAGCGGCCACACTTCGATGCCCTCTTCGGTGCGCAGCTCCCGCTCACCGAGATAGACGAGCACCCGCCTCGCCAGCCGCGGCAGGTCGCCGATAGCCCTGAGGCCGGCCGTGAGGCCGGGGGTGAAGCGCTGGCTGGCCTTGACCTCGAGCGCGAGGTGGTCGCCGCCCCTCTGGAGCAGAAAGTCGACTTCTGTCGTCCGACTCTCGGCGGGCGACCAGTAGGACAGCTCGTCGAAGAGGGGGCTCTTCTCGTGGTAGGCCCGCAGCAGCGTGTGCACCCAGCCTTCGAACAGCGGTCCCCGCTCCTCGGTCGCGAGCGGACCGAGCTGCCGCTTCACGGCCCTCACCACTCCGGGATCGACCCAGTAGAGCTTCGGGTGGGCGCGCTCTCGCACCCGTAGCCGGGCCTCGTGGGCGCTCAGCCGCCAGGTCAGCAGACTGTCCTCCAGGATCTCCAGATAGCCCTGGACCGTGGTCCGCGCCACACCCGCGTCCCGCGCGATGCTCGCGACGTTGATCATCTGGCCATGGCAGAGGGCCGCGATGGGCAGGAAGCGGACGAAGCCCGGCAGGTTGCGCACCAGGGCCTCGGCGCGGATTTCCTCGCGCAGGTAGAGCTGGACGTACGCCGGGAGAGCCTCGGCCCGGTCTTCGGCGGCGAGGATCAGTGGGATGGAGCCGTGGGCGAGCGCGCTCTCGAGATCGAAGGCGGCCCCCAGTTCCTCGGGCACGAAGGGATACAACCTCTTCCATCGAGCCCGCCCGGCCAGCAGGTTGGTGCCCGCGGCCTTGAGCTTGCGCGCGCTCGAGCCCAGGAGCACGAAGCGTTGGCCACGCTCCTCGATCGCCCGATGCACCTCGTTGAGCAGGCTCGGCAGCCGCTGCACCTCGTCGACGACCACCCACGAATCCGGCTCGAGAGCACGCAGCTGGGCACCGAAGAGGGCAGGGTCGGCCAGTAGCTGGTGGAAAAGCCCTTCGTCCAGCAGGTCGAAGCGCGGCGCCGTCGGGAAGGTCTGCCGTGCCCAGGTGCTCTTGCCGACGCCGCGGATGCCGAACAGGAAGAAGCTCGCCGCCGGAGGCTCCAGGATGCGAGATCGCCGAGAATCGACCACCATGCCGGCATTATACGCCGCAAAATGACGACAGGCTTAGCAGAAAGCGGCGATTTCAGCGAAAAGGCCGGCCCTCGTGGGCCGGCCTTGGGGTCGAGCGGGAAGGTTGGTCGGTGGATCAGTAGTCCATGCCGCCGCCCATGCCGCCCATGCCACCGCCGCCGTGGGCGTGACCGCCGCCCTTGTCGTCTTCCTTGACCTCGGAGACCATGGCCTCCGTGGTCAGCATCAGACCGGCGATGGACGAGGCGTTGAGCAGGGCGGTCTTGGTCACCTTGGCCGGGTCGATGACGCCGGCGGCGACCAGGTCCTCCATCTTGCCCGTGGCGGCGTTGTAGCCGACGGGGCCCTCGGCCTGGATGACGTCGCGCACGATCACCGCACCCTCGACGCCGGCGTTGTTGGCGATCTGCCGGGCCGGCTCCTCGAGCGCGCGCAGGACGATGTTGACACCCACCCGGGCGTCGCCGTCGGCCTGCACCGCGGCAACCGCCTTGGTGGCGCGCAGCAGGGCGACGCCGCCGCCGGGCACGATGCCCTCCTCGACGGCTGCCTTGGTGGCGTGCATGGCGTCCTCGACGCGCGCCTTGCGCTCCTTCATCTCGGTCTCGGTGGCGGCACCAACGCGGATCACCGCGACGCCGCCGACCAGCTTGGCGAGCCGCTCCTGGAGCTTCTCGCGGTCGTAGTCGGAGGTGGTCTCCTCGATCTGGTTCTTGATCTGCTTGACCCGGCCGTGGATCGCCTCGCGCCGGGAGGCGCTGTCGGCGTCGGTGACGATGGTGGTCTCGTCCTTGGTGATGGTGAGCTTCTTGGCCTCGCCAAGGTCGCTCCACTGGACGCTCTCGAGCTTGATGCCGAGGTCCTCGGTGATCACCTTGCCACCGGTCAAGATGGCGATGTCCTCCAGCATGGCCTTGCGGCGGTCGCCGAAGCCTGGCGCCTTGACCGCGGCCACGTGCAGGGTGCCGCGCAGCTTGTTGACCACCAGGGTGGCGAGGGCCTCGCCCTCGATGTCCTCGGCGATGATCAGCAGCGGACGGCCCTGCTTGGCGACCTGCTCGAGGATCGGCAGCAGGTCCTTCATCGAGGAGATCTTCTTCTCGTGGAGCAGGATCTTGCAGTTCTCGAGCACCGCTTCCATGCGCTCGGCGTCGGTCACGAAGTAGGGCGAGAGGTAGCCGCGGTCGAACTGCATGCCTTCGACCACCTCGAGGGTGGTCTCGATGCCGCGGTTCTCCTCGACGGTGATCACGCCGTCCTTGCCCACCTTCTCCATCGCCTCGGCGATGATGCGGCCGATCTCGGGGTCGTTGTTCGCGGAGATCGTGCCGACGTGGGCGATGTCCTTGCCCTCGACCGGCTTGGCCTGGGCGTCGATGGACTCGACGGCGGCCTTGACGGCCAGCTCGATGCCCCGCTTGACCTCCATCGGGTTGGCACCGGCGGTGACCACCTTGGAACCCTCGCGGTAGATCGCCTGGGCGAGCACGGTGGCGGTGGTGGTGCCGTCACCGGCGACGTCGGAGGTCTTCGAGGCGACCTCGCGCACCATCTGGGCGCCCATGTTCTCGAGCGGGTCCTTGAGCTCGATCTCCTTGGCCACGGTGACGCCGTCCTTGGTGATGGTCGGCGAACCGAACTTCTTCTCGATGACGACGTTGCGGCCCTTGGGGCCGAGGGTGACCTTGACCGCGTCGGCGAGCTTGGTCACGCCACGGAGGATCGCGGAACGGGCGTCCTCCGAGTAAGTGATGTTCTTGGCAGCCATCTTCTTCTCATGCCTCCTGGTTGGATCCTGGGGTTCAGCCTTCGATGACAGCGAGGATCTCGTCTTCGCGGAGGATCACGTAGTCCTGATCCCCCACCTTGATCTCGCTGCCGGAGTACTTGCCGATGAGGATGCGGTCACCGGGCTTGACGTCGGGGGCCGTGCGGGTCCCGTTGTCGTTGAGCTTGCCCGGGCCGACGGCGACCACCTCGGCCTCCTGCGGCTTCTCCTTGGCGGTGTCCGGAATGATGATGCCGCCCCGGACCTCTTCCTGCTGCTCGCGACGCTTGACCACCACGCGATCGTGTAGCGGACGAATGTTCACTGCTGGCTCCTCCTTCAGGCTGTGGAACGAATGTCGTTGGGATCTCTCGAGCCGGACCTTGTTAGCACTCATGGCCGACGAGTGCTAACAAGGCTACGGCTTGGAGCCGCTCCTGTCAAGGGGTCGGCGGATCTGCCATCGCCGCTGGCTCAGGGCCAGCCGTCGGGGCTCGCCAGGGCCTGGAACCGCTCGAGCAGGTCCGCAACCTCGGCGACCGGCCGGCCATCGAGCTCGACCCAGGCATGGGCTTCCAGCGTGCCTGCCAAGGTGCCAGCCGATTTGCGCACGCCCAGCCGCAGCTCGGGCTGGAGGCCCCGGCGGGCGAGCAGCAGCTTCAGGCACAACGCCTGCGGCAGGCAGGCAGGCGTCTTCCGCCGGAGTCGGCCGGCCGCCCGCAGGAGCCCCGCCAGCTCCTCGGGGGAGAGCTCGGGAAGCCTCGGGGGCAGGGCGGCGGTGAGCCCGGGCTCGGCTTGGTCTAGAGGAGCCCGGGCGAGGCTCTCCTCGGCGGCACCGAGCAAGCGACGCAACCGCAGGAGCACGACCGCGTGCCGAAGGAAAAAGAACCAGCGCAGCTGCCGCTGGCCCTCAGCCGCCATGGACTTCGACCAGCCCGTGATCGCGGAGAGCCTCGATGAAAGCGGCGACGTCGGCGCGGAGCCGATCCGGTGGGACCTCGTACTCGGCAGCGAGCGCGCCGAGCACCTCCTCGAAGCGACGGTGCTCGGCGATCAGGAACCAGATGCGGGTGCCTACCTCGTCGAGGCCAAAGTAGCGACCGACCCTCGGCTCGAGCAGCACCGACTCACCGCCGAGGTCGCGGCAGAGCACGCCGGGAGCGATCTCGATGTCGAGCAGGAGGACCGCCTTTCCGCAACCACCTGGACGGAAAAAGAGGAGCCGGCTACGGAGCCGACTCCTCCACAGATTACCGCACCCCAGGGGCCCGGGGTGAAGCCGTCAGTCGCGGTGGAAGGCGCAGAGCAAGCCGTTGTTGTAGTCGTCGAGGATGGCGTGAAGCGGTCCGCCGGTCGCCCATGCCGTGCTGGAACCACGCACCCCGCTGCCCACCGGGTAAGCGACGAGCCACTCGTCGGCGGCCGCGATGGTCGCTGCGACGCAGCTGCCCGGGTTGCCGACTGCGACATTGAGCTTCGCCGCCACGAGCTGCTTGAACAGGTCGTAGGTCTTGTCACCACGGCCCGGCCTGCCCATCAGGGCGATCGCCTCGTCCTTGCTGTAGGTCACCTCGCCGACGACGATCACTTCTTCCGGCCACGCCTCGGGGTGGTTCTTCCAGTAGCCGATGGTGCCGGTGCCCGGCGCGCAACCGGCGAAGCCGAAGTCCACGCCTTCGGCGACTTCACCACTCGCTACCGACACCACCGCCGAGTCCGGGGTCTCCACTCCGTCGAAGTCGAGGACCGGCACCAGCCCGGGGGAGAGGGTCAGGTCATCGATCATCACCTGGTAGGTCCCCGCGGCGAGATCACGGAAGCTGAAGGTGCCGGTGAGCGACGTGACCTGAGAGTCGACGAGGTTCTCGTCCTCGTCGAAGAGGTGGACGATCACGCCGCCGATGCCCGTCGCCCCGGAACCACACGAGTCGCCCCCATCGTCGTCATCGCCCAACTGGAGCACTCTCGAAGCGAGCTCGTCACCAACGGGCACGCAGGAGCAGCAGCCGGGGCTGCCCGCGCCGCCGTCGTCGTCGTCATCATCGCCGCCTAGGCTGCAGTCGGAGCCAACGCCGGTCGAGTCCAACCCCGACACGTCACCTGTCCCGGAGCAGTCGCAGCAGGGGGCGAACCAGACCCGGCCGCTGATCGTCGCCGTGGCCTCGGTGAGGGCGCGCGAGGACAGACAGGCCCCCGCAGCCTTCGAGCCCGAGTCCCCTTGATCGAGCAGTTGCGCCGTCGCCACTCCGAAGAACATGGAAAGAGCCAGTGCCAGCCAGACCTTGCGCATCATGTCGTGGGTTCCTCCGTGTGACACATCCGCCCCAGCCCCCTCCCCCCGCTCCGGATTGTCGCGTCGATAGCGGTATTCTCCAGAGCTGTATTCTCCAGAGCTAGCGTCAAGGACGCGTCATCCAATCCAGCAGCAATGTCCATGTAAGGAATCGGTGAAACACAAGCCGGCCTCGCCCCTCGCCTCGCCTGCCCTCGCCCCCGCGATGGCTCCGCTCGAGATCCGACTCCTGGGCGGATTCGAGCTTCGGTGGTGCGGCACCCCCCTCGAAGGGCTCGATTCGAGCACGGTGCGGGCCCTGATCGCATACCTCGCTTGTCACTCGGGACGCCATCTCGAGAGAGAGACGTTGGCGGGCCTGCTCTGGCCCGAGGTCGACGAGGCCGCTTCACGGCACAACCTCCGCCAGGCTCTCTACAGCCTCCGCCAGGCCCTCGCCGGGGCCGGGGTAGAGGAGACCCCCATCGAGGCGACGCGCCACACTCTCGGCCTGGCGCCTGGCGAGACCGTCCGGGTCGACGTCCGCGCCTTCGCCGAAGCCGTCGCCCGCGGGCAGCGGCCGGACGGAACCATCGACCCGGCCCAGCTGGCCCGGGCGGCCCAGCTTTACCGCGGTGATCTGTTGGCGGGCTTCTACCTCCGGGACAGCTCCGCCTTCGAAGAGTGGCTGATCGCCGAGCAGGAACGCTTGAAGGAAGTGGCGGCCACCGCCCTGCGTCAGCTAGTCCGCCACCACCTGGAGATGGGCAGCTATCCGCTGGGCATGCAAGCAGCAAGACAGCTGCTGCGCATCGACCCCTTCTCCGAGGAGACCCATCGCGACCTGATCCAGCTCTACGCCGCCTCCGGTCGCCGCAGCCGAGCTCTCGCGCACTACCGCGAGCTGACCCGCCAGCTGCGGCGCGAGCTGGGCGTCGAGCCGTCGAGCGAGACCCAGGCCCTGGCGAGGAGCATCGAGAGCGAAGAGCTGCGGCCCGTCGAGACTGCCGACGCCGAGCCGTCCCGGGGGCCGGTGATCCGCTTCGTCGGTCGCTCCCGAGAGATGGAGCAGCTCCAGATGGCCTGGAGCACGGTGCAGCGGGGGGCCGCCCGGCTGACCCTGGTCGAGGGACCCGCCGGCATCGGCAAGACGCGTCTGGTGCGGACCTTCCTCCACCTGGCCACCTCGAGCGTGGCGGCCACCGTGCTCCTGGGCAGCAGCTTCGAGGGGGATCCCCCCATCCCTTACCGGCCCTTCGCCGAAGCCCTCGGCAACGCCATCGCCACCGACCCCGACACCGCCACCCAGATCCTGGTCGCCTCGGGACATCGGGCCCTAGAGATCCTGGCGCCGGTGGTTCCCGAGCTGGTCACCCTCGACCCCCGGCTCGAGGAGGCTCTCCACCGCACCGGCCCCAAGGTGCCAGCCGATGATCTCGCCGGGGCCTTGGCTCGGGTGCTGGGGTCCTTGTCCGACCGCGGTGGCCTCGAACGCCCGGCCCGTCCCCTCATCCTCTTTCTCGACGACCTCCACGCCGCGGACACGGCGAGCATCGGCATGGTCGAGGCCCTGTTTCGCTCCCTCTCTCACCAGCCCTGCTGGTTCCTCTGCGCCTATCGCCCCGACCCATTGCCGGAACGGCATCCGCTTCGGCGGCTGGCGGCGCTGGCCGGCCGCCAGGGAGTCTCCCGCATCCAGCTCGAGCCGCTGGGCAGGGAGCCGATCGGCCAGGTCGTCGAGGCCTTGCTGGGGGAACCGGACCCGCTCTTCGCCGGCCGACTCTTCGAGCAGTCGGGAGGGCACCCCCTGATGACTGCCGAACTGGTGAACTTGTTGGCCGACCAGGAAGGCATCTCTCGGCTGCCCAGCCGAACCTGGTCTCTCACCCCTTCGAGCACGCTCGGGTGTCTCGAACGGAGCCGGGTCGAAGAAGTCCTGGGAGAGCGCCTCCTGGGCCTGCCCACTTCCACCCGACGCCTCCTCTCTCTCGCCGCCGTGCTCGGCCAGACCTTCGCCCCCGACCTCCTCCAGGAAGCCGAGGGGGAGCACACCCAGGTCGTGGATCTGGCGCTCGAGCTCCTGACCGACCGGTGGTTCGTCCGTCCCTTCCCGCGTTACTGGGCGGACAGCAGAATCGACCGGTTCCGTGCTCTGGCGGGTGGAGGCGCCCGCACGGCCTCCTTCGAGTTCACCCACCCGAGCCTCAGGGCGCTGGTCTACAGGTCTCTACCCGCGGAGCGGATCCGCTATCTCCACGGCAAGGTCGCCGAGTCGCTCGAGAACCGGCGTTTCGGGGGCGTCGAAGGGCCGGTGGAGCTGCTGGCTCACCACTTTCGCATCGCCGGCAATCCCGCCAAGGCCGCCGAGTACGCACTGGCCGCCGCCCGACGGGCCGAGCGGCTCGGCGCCGAGGAGATCGCCCTCGCCTACCGCCGCAACGCGGACGAGGCCCTAAGCCGCCTCGGCCGCTAGTGGGGCCGCCGGCTGGCAGCCGCCTCGCCGGAGCCAGCTCCAGGCGAGGCGGCCCGGTGAGGGCTTCAGAGCTACTGGATGTCGTGACTGCCGCCGCAACCGGACGAGGCAGCCGTGATGAAGGAGGCGCTCGGACCACCGCTGCCGAGCAAACGGCTCGCCCGGCGCCCAACCGCGAAGTTGGAGACGCCGGCGAGGCTGGTGTCGGGCTTGCCGTCGCCGTTGGTGTCCACCTTCACGCTGCCGGCGAAGGCGCCCTGATCCTGGTTGAGGAACGCCCACTTGTGGTCGGCGCCGCCGGTGAAGCGTGAGGTCCGCTCCAGCTCCCGGCTCGCACCGCCGGCCACCGGCACGAAGGTCAGCTTGTAGCGGACCTCGAACTCGGCGAGGAAGTAGCCACCGCGCTCGTTCTCGCGCACGATCGTCATGTGGTGCTTGGGCGAGATGGGCTGGGCACCGTCAGCCAAAGTGACCCGCACCCGGTACGCGCCGCAGCTGGTGCGGATGGGCTTGACGCTGGCGAGCGACAGCGCCTGCATCTGAAGGCGGGTCTGGGCGATACCCTCTTCGTTGAAGACGGCGTCATCCAGGCGGAGAAAGACGGTGTCCGCGCCGCCCAAGGCAGCGGCGGGCTCGACCGCGATCGGCACGCCCTTGAGCTGAATCTTGCCGGCGAACGGGGCCGAGCCAGGACAGAAGAAGCCCGCCGGGATGGGGTCGTTGGCGAGGTCCGCGAAGGTCCTGCTGGCCACGGTGCGGAAGGCGTCCACGCCACTGAAGACGACCGGGTCCGCGGCCAGAAGTGAGGGGACGAGCAAGGCGAGCGCGAGAAGCAGGAGCAGCGAGCGACGGAGCATGGCGTCAACCTCCTGGCGATGTCTCGGGAGACCAGTCTCCCGGAGCGAGCGATGGTGAGTCTGGGGCGCTGTGCCCCCCCGCCAGATCAGGAAAGAAACCGCGAGATTGGTCCCATGATAGCCATAAAAGTATCCAGTGTCAATCTACACACGTTTAATATAAATTGAATACTGTTTTCTGAGCGCAACGGGACGAGAGCCTGCTGCCAGGAGCGGGGGCTGTCTTCAGCGCCGGCGCCGGTCCGCGGCGATGGCGCCGTCCACCAGCTCGATGACCCGGTCGCAGCGCTCGGCGATGCGCGGGTCGTGAGTGACCACCAGGCAGGTGGTGCCCCGCTCGCGGTTGAAGCGCCGGAACAGCTCGAAGACCTGGTCGCCGCTGGCGGTATCGAGATTCCCGGTGGGCTCGTCGGCGAGCAGCAGGGGGGGATCCCGCATCAGCGCCCGGGCGATCGCCACCCGCTGCTGCTGGCCGCCCGAAAGGTCGGTGGCCCGGTTGTCGAGGCGGTCCGCGAGGCCCACCGCCACCAGCAGCTCGCGGGCGTGGGCGCGATCGCCAGGGCGCAGGCGGCCCAGTCTGCCCCACACCGGCATGGCGACGTTCTCGAGGGCGGTGAACGCCGGCAGCAGGTGGTGGAACTGGAAGACGAAGCCGATGGTGTCGCCGCGGAAGGCGGTCAGCTCTCGGTCCGAGAGGCTGGCGGTATCCCGGCCGGCGATGCGCACCCGGCCGGCGGTGGGCCGGTCGAGCAGACCCAAGACCTGGAGGAGGGTGCTCTTGCCCGAGCCCGAGGGGCCCATCAGGGCCGCCAGCTCTCCCCTCTCGACGATCAGGTCGACGCCCGCCAGGGCGCGGGTGATCACCCTGGTGCCGTAATCGCGCACCACCCCGGCAAGCTCCACCAGCGGCCCGGTGTGGGTCACGGCCTCAGCCATAGCGGATGGTCTCGATCGGGTCGAGCTTCGCCGCGCGCCGGGCCGGCACCACCGCCGAAAGCACCCCGGTCACGGTGGCGATGGCCACCGTGCGCAAGCACAGCTCGGCCGTCAGGGCGAAGGGGAAGGCGGCCGTGCCGTCGGGGTTCCTGGCCAGGCTCTGGAAGAAGAGGGAGAGGCCAACCCCCATCAACAGCCCGATCAACGAGCCGACCAGCCCGACCAGCGCGCCCTCGACCAAAAAGACCCCCATCACCCGCCGGGCTGAGGTGCCCATCGCCTTCAAGATGCCGATCTCCCGTCCCTTCTGCACCACCGACACCACCAGCACGCTCGAGATGCCGAGGGCGACCGCGACCACCACGAAGACCTGGATCAGGTTGCTCGAGCTGCGCTGGGCCGAGAGCCCGAGCAGGAGCTGCTGGTTGGTGCGCATCCAGCTCTCGGCGACGAGGCCGGTGCGGCCGGCGATCACGTCGGCGGCCTCATTGGCCGTGAAGGGCTCGGCGAGGCGCAGCTCGAGGGAGGTGACACCCCCTTCGAGCTCGAGCAGGGTCTGCGCCGTGCGCAGGGGCACCAGCACCCAGCGCTGGTTGAGGTCCCGGTTGCCGAGATCGAAGAGGCCGCGCACGGTCAGCACTTCGGCGACGCCGCTGCCGGCGGTGAGGCGGAAGCGATCTCCCACGGCGATGCCGAGGTCGGCGGCGAGCTGGGTACCGATCAGGGCCTCGGCCCCGGCCAGAGCGGGCTGGCCGGCGACCATGCGCTCCGCGAGCCGGAAGGCCGGGCCGAAGGTCTCGAGCTCGACGCCGCGCAGGGCTACCGAACGACTGGCCGTGCCGCGGCCGGCCAGGGCAGCGCCGGAGACCAGCGGCGTGGAAGAGGTGACGCCAGGCAGGCCGGCGACCGTCGAGCGCACCTGCTGCCAGCGCACGATCGAGCGGGCGCGCTGGGCCGGCCGCACCGTGCGCGAAGCGATGGCCTCCCCCTCGCCGGCCTCCTGCAGGGCCCGGGGCTCCTCCTCCGGCATCCGCACCACCACGTGGGGCTGGGTACCCAGGGTGCGCTCCAGCAGGTTGTTCTGCAGGCCGTCGATCAAGGCGGTCAGAAAGACGATCACTCCCACCCCCACCGAGACCCCGGCGAGGATCAGCACCGACTGCGCCCGGCCCTCGCGCAGGAAGCGCAGCGCCACTCCCCACTCGAAGGGCAAGCTCATGAGCCCCCTTTGGCAGCCGCCCGCACCCTCGCCCCGACGTCCAGCCGCAAAGAGGCTGGCACCACTGCATCCCCTTCGGCGAGGCCGGAGAGAATCTCCACCTTCGCCTCGCCGCGCAGGCCGAGCGTCACCCCCTGCCGCTCGGCCCGGCCGGCCCGCACCACCAGCACCCACGGCCGCAGGGTCGCCCCGTCGCGCACCGCGTCCGCCGGCAACACCAGGGCGCCCGGCTTGCGGCCGGTCTCGACGTCCACCGACACCGTCATGTCCGGCCGCAAGTAGGCCGGCGGAGCCGACACCTCGAGCCGTACCTCGATGGTGCCGCGGGTGGGATCGACCGACGGCGCCACGTAGAACACCTCGACCGGAAAGGACTGCCCGGGAAATGCGTCCGCCGAGGCCAGACCCTTCTGGCCGGCGGCGAGCCGGGCCAGGTTGCGCTCGTCGGGCTCGGCGATCAGCTCGGTTCGCCCCACACGGGCGAGGGTGAAGAGCGCCTGCCCGGGCTGCACCACGTCCCCCTCCTCGACCAACCGCTCGAGCAGGACGCCGTCCACGGGAGCCAGCACCCGCGTGAAGCCCAGGCGCACGGCACTGGCCTGGCGCTGGGCCTCGGCGGCCGCCACGGCCGCCCTCGCCTCACGAGCCTCGGGCCCTTGCGGGCCGGCCGAGGCCGCCTCCTGGCGGGCGATCTCGAGGTCCCGGCGCGCCACCTCGAGGGTGCGCTCGGCGCTGTCCAGCTCGGCCTGACTGATCAGGCCCGCGGCCAAGAGGGCCCTGGCCCGGCCGTGCTGGCGCTCGGCGTCGAGGTGGTTGGCCTCGGCACGGGCCACCCCGGAGGCCGCCACCTGGACCCTCACCCGCTCGACCGCCGTCAGGCGAGCCTCGGCCTGCTGCCGGGCGGCCTCAGCCGCGGCCAGGTCAGCCCGCGCCTCGGCGTCGTCGAGGCTGAGCAGAAGGTCTCCCGCCCGCACCGCCTGCCCCTCCCGCGCCGAAAGCGCCGCGACCGTGCCGGCGATACGGGCGCCGACCCGAACCCGCGCGGGGGCACGCACCCGGCCCGTGGCGACCACCGTCTCCACCAGCTCATGGCGCTCGACGCGGTAGACCGAGATCTCCCGGGCGCAGCCGCCGCCAAGGAGGGCGAGGGCCAGGAGGCCGGGGGCGAAACGAGATGGGGAGATGTCGAGCACGGCTGGATCATCCTAGAGGGGCGACCTGAAGACAAGGACAGGCCGGTAGAATCGCACCATGGCGAGCCTCGACGAGATGCCCTTCAAAATCCGGGTCTTCCTCACGACCTACCCGTGGCGCAGGATCGACCCTCCCGCCTGGGCTCCCCTGCCCCGGCCCCTCTCCGAGTGCCGGCTGGGGCTGGTGACCTCGGGAGGGCTGTCGATGCCCGACCAGCCACCCTTCGACGAGACGGTCAAGGGCGGTGACTGGAGCTACCGCTGGATCCCCCTCGACGCCAAGCTCCCGAGCCTGGTCGAGAGCCACAAGAGCGACGCCTTCGATCACCGCGGCCTGGCCGCCGACCGCAACCTCGCCCTGCCTCTCGACCGCGGCCACGAGCTCGTCGCCGCGGGCAGGTTGGGCGAGCTCAACCGCCGCCACCTCTCCTTCATGGGCTCGATCACCGCCCCCGGCCGCCTGATCGCCGAGTCGGCCCCGGAAGCCGCCGCGGGCTTCGTGGCCGACGGGGTGGACGTCGCCCTGCTGGTGCCCGTGTGACCGATGTGCAACCAGACCGTGAGTCTGGTCGCCGCCGAGCTCGAGCGCCGGGGTATCGCCACCGTGACCCTCATCCTGCTGCGCAAGATCGCGGAGCGAGTCGGGCCGCCCCGGGCCTTGGCCGTACCCTTCCCTCACGGCTACGCCCTCGGCCGGCCGGGGGACACTGCCGGCCAGGGCCGGGTGATCGAGGCTGCCTTGGCGCTGCTCGAGAGTGCCACCGGCCCCGGGCCGGTGCTCGCCGACCACTCCCTAGATTGATCCTGGCCGATTGGAGATCCCACCCATGACCGAGGTCCCCGCCGAGCACAACCCCTACGTCGGAGTGCGGGGCCTGCTCGCCCTGATGACGGTGATGGTCGCTCTCACCTCCTTCATCTCCATCATGGGAAGCTCGGTCGCCTTCGACGGCGCCCAGCCCGGGCCGGTCCGGGCCTTCGCCCTCTCTGGTGGCGTCCTGGGCCTCTACGGCACCGTCGTCTGCCTCCTGCTCCTGGCCAGGAACCCGAGCGCTCCCACCCACGCCTGGGCCTGGTGGGCACTGAGCCTCGCCGTGCTGGTCGCCAACTCACTCTACGCCTGGCTGGTGGCGGGACAGCCGCGACCCTTGGCCCTTGGCTCGATGGCCCTCTGCGGCGTCTGGCTGGCCTACCTGGCGAGCTCCCAGCGGGTCCGCGCCACCTACGGCGGCCCGCCCGGCGGAGCGAAGGTCGCCCACCCCCCCAGGTAGTGCCCCGCCACCGGCCCGAAACTAGGCTGGCACCATGAGCCCCGCAAAGAGGCTGGCACCTTGCGGCGCGGAAAAGAGGCTGGCACCTTGAAGTCATCCGCCGCCGAGCTCGAAAGCGCATCCGGCCGGCGCGCCTTCTGGCTGCGCTGGGTGGCCGCCAACTCCATCGGCGAAGCCCTGGGGCTTGGCGCCGTAGCTCTCGCCGGCTACTTGGTGGTGCACCACCTCACAGAGCCCGCTACCCTGCCAGGCCGACTCGCCTGGGCGTCCCTCTTCGTCGCTTTCGGCGCTTTCGAAGGTGCCGTCGTGGGCTGGTTCCAGGCCAGTGTGCTCGCATCCGCCCTTCCCGAGCTCTCCCGCTGGGCTTGGACCCGGCGGACCATCTTTGGCGCCGTGGCCGCCTGGGCCCTCGGCATGGCGCCAAGCGCCGTGATCGGCCTGCTCGAGGTGCCCGGAGCTACGGCCGGCCCACCTGCCCCGGGAATGCCGCTGCCGCTCGAGATGCTCCTCGCCTGCGCCCTCGGGCTCGTCGCCGGCCCCCTGCTCGCCGCGTTCCAGGCTCCACTGTTGAGCGCCGCCACCGGTGGCAAGGCCTGGTGGTTGAAGGCCAATGCCCTCGCCTGGGCGGCCGGGATGCCCCTGATCTTCCTGGTCGCTGATCGCGTTCCCACGGGCGCGGGAGTGGCCACCATCGCCGGTCTGGTCTTCGCCACCCTGCTCGTCACCGGCGCCTTGGTGGGCGCCGTCCACGGCGCCTTCCTGGTACAGCGACTTGGGTCCAGCGTCCTGCGCTCCGGGCATTGAACCCGGTTCGACCCAGGTGCCAGCCTCTTTGTCGAAGAGCCGGCGGGAGCGAGCCTGATCCGGTCCCAGGTGACCGCCCGCTGACATCGACCTCCGGCCGAGTGCCCCGGCGGTCACCCCATGGGCCAGCGATCACCGAGGGGCAGCACCAAACGCGATGCCCTCATCGTCCCCACCAGAAGCCCTCGGTTGGCTGATTGGTGCTCCCCCAGACGGCTCCGTACAGCGCAAGGTCTGCGACCGCCGAAAACGGGCCTCCTCCTCGCTCGAGGGCTAGCTCGACGCCAAAGTGCCTTGATTCGACGGGGGATCTACCCGGTGGGTCGAGGCAAGTGGGGTGGGAAGCTCCAAGGAGGGAAGCTGACCGGCAGCCGGCCTGCTCTTAGCCGGCGGGCGGCTTCCCGAAACGCGACGACGAAGAGCCGGTAGGCCAACCGGAAGGCTGTGCGAGCCGCGGAGGTTGCCGCGTGGATCCACGGCGCTGGACGGCGAGCGACAGTCGCCGGGCGGGTGTGGGGATCCAGGCTCAGGACTCGCTTGGCACCCAGAACCTTGGCCCCTCGCCAAGCCCTCTCGGCCGCGGACCGCGACGTAATCTCCACCAGACTCTCTCGAATGCGCTGGCGATACTCGTCCGGTGGCAGGTGCGCCCAGCAAGGCAGGGGCGAGAACACCACCTGTTCAGGGTGAACAAAGGACAGATCCTCAGGCCGCTTGCCACGATGGCGCGCGACAGCCTCGGCGGTGCGGTCATACCAGTGGCCCAGCAGTGCAGTGCCATCGCGCAGAGCCTCGGCGCAATGCACACCCGGCCACTCCCCGGGCTGTTCGACCAGATCCTCCTTGCAACTCTGGGCCAGCAGATACCGCAGTTGCTCCACCTGCGCAGCCTCTTCGTCGCTGACCGGAATGGCGTGGTATCGGTGTCCCCAGATGCGCTCATTCCAACCGTGAAGCCGCGCGACTTCCCTCGCCAACTTGGAGTTGAAGTGGTTCATGAAAGCAGCGAGCTGGTACGGATCGTCCGGGCTGAGCAAGAGGTGGTAGTGGTTGGACAGGAACACACAACCATGCACACGCATACCGTAGACCCGCTGAGCGCGGCCGAGGCACCCCCCGATCATGTCGTTGAGCTCCGCCGACGGCCGGAGCAGATGCCTGCTCTGGAGCGTCCGCGTCGTGACCGCGACCAGAGTGCCCGGAGGGAGGAACCGCAGTGGACGACCCATCACTAGACATAGACGTAAACCGGCCGCCGAGGCCCTGGACGTCGCCACGCGCCGGCCCTCGATCGCAACTCGGCTGGCACCTTCCCGGCACCTTCCCGCCTTCCCGGAGAAGCGGCTGGCACCTGGCCTGCCCTCACGTCTTCCAGTGCTCCCTCTCGCGCTCGAGGCCGTGCACCTCATCGCCCCCCTTCCCCCTCCCGCGCCCCCACAGCGCCAGGCTGCTGACCCCGAGCCAGAAAACACTCACCACGGCCAGCACCAGCCATCCAGGAACCGGCCCGACCGCCATGCGCCCGATCACTTCCCCGGCCGCGGTGGCCTTGACCGGATGCACCGCCAGCTTGGCCAGCCACGAAACCAGAATCGCCAGGAAGATCCAGATGTAGTTGAAGCGCAGCCGAATGGCCACCGCCTCGAGCGTGCTGATCTTGAAGGTCGGGTGATCGAGGTCCCGGGCCATCGACTCCCGCCAGTCATGGCGGGGACTCTCGAGGTTGCGGCGGATGATCGGGATGAAGAAATTCTCCTCGATCATCCGCACCCGCGCCCGCCAGACATCGAAGTAACGGAAGCGCCGGGCCTCGAACCCGAGGAAAATCGACACCAGCAGAAAGGCCAGCAGCAGGGCCACGTGCGAGTGCTCGGGGCTCGAGAACGCGAAGGAGAGCATTGCCCCGGTGGTGGCCACCGCCCAGTTCGTCGTCGGGTCGAGGCGAGCCCGCCAGGCATCGGCGCGGCTCCGCTCGCCGCGGTAGTAATGGACGATCGCGGTGATGTACTCGTTGCGAGTGAGAGGGACCTGCTCGAAGGATCTGTCTAGCTCGGGCTGCTCGGCCACCACCGCCTCCCTTCCAGGTCTGAACCAGGGATCGGCGAGAGCTTACAGAGCCGGCGGAGGCTGTCAATCGGCAGTCTTCACCAGCTCCCCGAACTTCCGGTCCAGCAGATCGAAGAGTTCGATCACCTGCTCGAGCCGGGCGTCGAGCAGCTCGGTCCAGTGCGCTTCCTGCACCGCCAGGAGCTTCGCCCCACTCAGGCGGAACGAGGGGCCGTCCAGCGTGAAGAGGCGGTCGCCGGTCGACAGACGCAGCGAGATCGGCTCAGCACCCCGCTCGAGATAGGCCATGAGGTCGGCCAAGACTTCTCCGGCGAGAGAGATGCGCGTGCCGGCGAAGGCCAGCTTCGCCCGTCCGGCCTCCGGCTCGACCGGCACCTCGGAGTCGCCGACCAGGGCCTTCAGGAACTCCGTGCCCCAGGGGGAGTCCGAGGGCTCGCGCGAAGCGAGCAGCTCGCCCGCCCGATCCGGGTAGCCCCGGTCCACCCACGGGGCCTTGAAGGCTGACTCGACCCCGATGCGCCGCAGCAGGGTGGTCACCAGCCCCAGCTGGGAACGGGCCGAGGAAGCGACGTAGAGCACGCCCCGATCGATCACCGCCTCGAGGATCTTGGTGCGGGGGGAGGTGGCGAAGGCGAGCTCTTCCTGGGCGAGGATCTTGAGCTCCCGTCGCTTCTTGGCACCGAGAAAACGTGCCCCCGAGATCTCCAGCTCGCTCGCCAGCAGCTGCTTCCAACGCTCGCGCACGGCCGTGGCGTCGGGACGGATGCGGTCGAATCGGACCCGGAAGGCCCAGCGCTGCGCCCCGACCTCCCAGGGCGCCCCGATCTCGAAGGGGACGAAGCCGATCGACTCCCGCACCTCCGAGCCGGGGGCAATCTCACGGAAGGCCGCGACGTCGAAGTCTGGAGCCTCGCGATGGGCGACGGTGAAGCGGGCGACGCTGAGAGAACCGGAGAGCAGACCCATGGGCCGTCCTTTCCTCGGTGGGACGGCGGATGATACTCGATGCCCTCGCCGAATCGTCCCGGTCTGCCGGTCCTCAGACCGCGTCGGGCAACTCCTCCTCCAGCGTGCGCAGTCGCGGATGGAAGAAGCCCCAGACCGAGATCGCCGCGGGGAAGATCGCGAGGACCAGGTAAATCAGGGCGATACCCCGTCCCGGGCCGACTCCCACCACCTTGCCGACCGTACCGGCCAGGGGACCTCCTTCGACCAGCAAGGGCCGGAACACGTAGTCCGCGAGCGGACCCGCCGCGAGCTGGCCGATCGGGATGGTGCACTGGGCGATCATGCGCCGCACCGCGAAGATCCTCCCCTGGAGCTCGGCTGGCACCTTCACCTGCCAGACCGCCTGGCTCGAGGTGTTGACCAGGGGCACACCGAACAGCCCGAGAAAAAGGGCCGCCGCGATCAGCCCCGGCCACGGCTTGATCCCCGCCAACAGGAAGGCGACTCCGAGCAGGAACCCGAACGACAGCACCGTCATCACCCGGCGCCGGGGGCCGCCGGTGGCGGCAGCCACCAGGCTGCCCACCAAAAAACCGGCTGAGCCCGTGGCCGAGACCATGCTCAGGGTCTCGCGCGAAGCGAAGGAAAGCACCATCGGCGTCACCAGGGCCGAGCCCATGGTGAACACCAGGTTGATCATGGCGAAGTACCACAGCAGGATCATCAGCCCCGGCCGCTCCCGGATGAAGCGCCAGCCGAGGGCGATGTCCTCGGTGAGGCTCGTCCGCCCACCGCCGCCCGCCGGCGGCACCTTGGGGGTTGGCCTCGGAATGCGCACCCGCAGCAGGGAAAGGGCGGCGAGCACGAAGGACACGAAGTCGATCCAGATGATGCCCGTCACCCCCACCGAGGAGAGCAGCCAAGGGGCCGGGATCGGCGCCAGCACTGCGGCCGACGCCATGCCGAGCTGCATCAGTCCACTCGCCCGTGCCAGGTGGCGCTTGGGCATCAACAGGGTGGTCGACGACATGTAGGCCGGCCAGAGGAAGGCCTGGAGCAGGGCGCCGAAGCCGACGTAGACGTAAACGTAACCGGTCGACAGCTGCCCCCCGGAGAGGGTCAGCACCAGCACCATCGAGAGGCTGGCGACGGCCGAGGCGATATCCGAGATGAGCATCACCATGCGGCGATCGAAGCGGTCCACCAGCGCTCCGGCGAAGGGTGCCAGCAGCAGGCCAGGCAAGCCGGCGAGCAGGAGGATCACGGTGTAGGCCGAGGCCGAGCTGGTTTGCTCGAAGACGAAAACGCCGAAGGCGAAGGCGGTGATGCGCGAGCCGACCAGGGAGACGAACTGGCCGATCCACATCAGGGCGAAGCTGGCCCAGCCGGCCCGCTCGGTCTCGGGGCGGGTGCCCTCACTGCTGGTGGTCTCACTCATCCTCTTCCTTCCGTTGGGCCGTTGGACGCATCTCCTCAAGTGGCCCCGGCGAGCCGAGCCGGGACAGGCCGTTACAATCGCTGCTCAACGGAGGATGCCCATGCGCTCGCCAGCCCCGTTTCTGACCCTGCTCCTCGCTCTCGCCGCCAGCTGGCCCGCCGTGGCTGGCAGCGGCGAGTGGACCGTCGACGACCTGCTGCTCCAAGAGACCGTGCAGGAGGTGGAGATCGCTCCGGACGGCAACAGCGCGGTGTGGGTGAAGCGGAAGATGGACAAGGAAAAGGGAACCGTCGTCTCCAACCTCTTCCTGACTTCGCTCGAGGACGGCCGCGAGCTCGCCCTGACCCGCGGCACCGACCGCCACGGCTCGCCCCGCTTCTCTCCCGACGGCCGCCGGCTGGCCTTCGTCTCGGATCGTCCTCGGCGGGGCGAGAAGGAGGACGACAAGCTCGCCAAGAGCCAGCTTTTTCTCCTCGACCTGGGCGGTGGGGAGCCCTGGAGCGTGACCT
The DNA here is from genome assembly GCA_036274895.1 of Thermoanaerobaculia bacterium. Taxonomy (GTDB): domain Bacteria; phylum Acidobacteriota; class Thermoanaerobaculia; order Multivoradales; family SZUA-115; genus CALMKX01. The sequence goes on from DASUEU010000038.1 coordinate 177,853, forward strand.
CGCTCGCCCGACCTCTGGGCGCTTTCGCCTGGCAGGACGACGGGCACCTCGTCTTCGTGGCGCCGGAGGATCCAACTCGCCTGGAGCTTGCGACCGAGAAGGCCAAGGACACCTCGATCGTCGTCGAGGACCCGGTAACCCCACCCACCCGCCTCTTCCGCCTCGCCCTGGCCACCGGGGAGATCACCCGGCTGACGGACAACCGTGACTGGATCGACCTGTTGGCCGTGTCGCCCGACGGTCACTGGGCCGTGACCCGCCGCCAGCAGAGCCTCTCGTTCGAGTACGACAATCGGCTGGCACCTTCCGCCTGGCTCACCAACCTGGCGACCGGCGAGTCCCGCCAGCTCTTCGCAGGCACCCGCCTCTTCCCCTCGCGCGTCGCCTGGCAGCCCGACAGCCTGGGCTTCTACTTCTCCGCCGAGCGTTCGAGCCACCCGGTCTACCTCCAGGCGACGATCAGCGAGGTCCACCACTTCGACGTCGCGAGCGGCCGGCAGCAGAAGGTCGACCTCGGCTGGGCGCGTGGGCTGGGCGACGTCGGCTCTCTCGCCGCCACCCCGGACGGCTTCCTGGCCCTCCTCGCCGACGGCGTCCACCACCTCCCGGCCCGCTTCGTGCGGGTCGGCAGCACCCACCGGCGCACCGCCCTCGAAGGTGAGCACGTGGATCACGTCTTCGACTGGGTCATCAGCCGCAACGGCCAGCGGATCCTCTACGAGCACTCCACCGCTTCCCAGCCGCCGGTCTGGATGAGGGCGCGGCTGGAGGGGGCGCGCCTGAGGGCGCCCGAGCCGACCATCCGCCTCAATCCCGGCTGGGCCGACAAGCCGCACTTCGAAAGCGAGGTGGTGCGCTTCCGCGGCGCCCGGGGCGACGAGGTGGAAGGGATTCTGCGCTACCCCTTCGACTGGCGGCAAGGCGAGCGCCGGCCCTTGATCCTCGCCATCCACGGCGGTCCGGCCGGGGCCGACCTCGACCAGTGGAGCTACCGGGTCTCCAAGCCCTCGCCCCTGTGGCTCGCGCGCGGCGCCTTCGTGCTCGAGGTCAACTACCACGGCAGTAGCAACTACGGGCTCGAGTGGGTGGAGTCGATCACCGGCGGCAAGTACTACGAGCTCGAGATCCCCGACCTCGAGGCCGGAGTCGACGCCCTGATCGCCCGCGGCCTGGTCGACCCGGAGCGGCTGGCCACCACCGGCTGGTCGAACGGCGGCATCCTCTCGGCCGAGCTGATCACCCGCACCCGGCGCTACAAGGTCGCCTCGATCGGCGCCGCCGACGTGGAGTGGATCAGCGACTGGGGCAACGTCGACTTCGGCGCCGCCTTCGACCAGCTCTACTTCGGGGCCTCCCCCCTCGAGAATCCCCAGCGCTACGTCGACAAGAGCCCCTTCTTCCGTCTACCCGAGGTGACCACGCCGACCATCGTCTTCACCGGTACGGAGGATCGCAACGTCCCACCCAGCCAAAGCTGGTCCCTCTACCGGGCCCTCCAGCAAACCACGAGCACTCCGGTGAGGCTGGTGGTGTTCCCCGGCGAGCCCCACGGCCTCGGCCGCTACGTGCACCAGCGGCGCAAGATCGAGGAGGAGCTCGCCTGGCTCGACCGCTACTTGTTCGCCACGAGCCCGCCCCAGCCGGCCGCCCTCGCCGCCTCTTCCCCCCTCGGCCGCGCCCTCGAGCGCAACCACTTCGCCGCCAGCGGCGGCCGGCTGGGGCGGCTCGTGGCGGGCCTCCTGGTGCCCGAGGTCGTCGCTCGCGGGGGCTTGGCTCTCGGCCGCTTCGAGGTCACCCGGGCCCAGTACGCCGCGTTCGACTCCTCCTACCCCGTGCCGGCTGGCAAGGAGAACCACCCCGCCGCCGGCATCACCTTCGAGCAGGCCCGGGCCTACTGCGAGTGGCTTTCTGCCGAGACCGGCGAGCCCTACCGGCTGCCCCGCGAAGCCGAGGTGGCCCCTTTGCGCAAAGAGGCTGGCACCTTGGGGAACACCCTCGATCACTGGGCGGGATTCGCCCCCAACCCCGAGGAGGCTGAAGCCCTCCGCCGGGCCGCCGAGGCCCTCGGCGCCGACGGTCCCCTGCTCGCCGAGGTCGGCCGCTTCGATGCCGTGGGCGAGGCCGAGCCCCTTTTCGACCTCGGCGGCAACGCTGCCGAGTGGGTCACGGCCGCGGACGGCAGCGCCCTGCTCCTGGGTCCCAGCGCCGACAGCCCGGCCCGGCCCAAAGGCCCCAGCGAGGCGGCACCGCCCTACCGGGGGTTCCGCGTGGCGCGGGAGTAGCCTCCTGCTACACTCGCCCTCCGTCGTCCTCGGAGCCCATCTCCCATGCTCGCCTCCCTGCTGCCCGCCCTCGCCGCGAGCTTCGGCGCCTTGCTCGTCGGCTTCCTCCTGGTCGCCGTCCTGTCGCGCCGTTTCCTCCTGGTGCGGCAGTTCGCCCTGCCGCTCAACGTCGCCATCCTCGCCGGGGCGCTCAAGGTCTACCAGCTCTTCGAGGCAGCTCCCAAAAAGTCGGTGCTCGCCGAGCTCCTGTTCTGGTGTCTCCTCTTCGTCCCGATCGCGCTGGCCCTGCGGCTGGCCACCCTCTACCTCTTTGAGGTCCACCTCAAGGTGCGGCGAGGGGTGGCGCTCCCGACCCTGCTGCCCGCGGTGGCCGTGTGGACGGGCTATCTGCTGGCCGCCTTGGTCACCCTGCCCCTGGCCTTCGAAAAGGTTGACTTCAAGGGCATCCTCGCCACCAGCGCCGTCACCTCACTGGTCCTCGGCTTGGCTCTCCAGCCGATCCTGACCAACTTCTTCGCCGGCCTCGTGGTCAGCCTGGAACGCAGCTTCGGCATCAACGACTGGATTCGCGTCGGTGACCAGGAGGGGCGCGTGGTGGCGATCACCTGGCGCACCACTCATCTGCGCACCCGCGACAACGACCACGTCATCCTCCCCAACGCCAAGATCGCCGACGAGCGGGTGCTCAACTTCGCCCTGCCCCACCGGCTGCACATGGAGCGCATCGTCGTTGGCGCCCACTACCGCACCCCTCCCTACCGCGTGCGCCGGGCCCTGCTCGACGCCGCCAAGGGGCTCGACGGCGTGCTCGAGACCCCCACGCCCGAGGTCTTCCTGCTCTCCTTCGGCGAGAGCGCCATCGAGTACGAGCTGCGGGTCTGGATCGAGGACTACTCGAGCGCCCCGCGGGTTGGTAGCGAGATCCGGGGACGGATCTGGGAGGCTTTCAAGCGCGCCGGTATCACCATCCCCTTCCCCATGCGCACCATCGAGGTCGCCGGCCGGCCCGGCCGCCGCAGTGCCGGTCTATCTTCGGCGCATCTCTATGTGGTCGAAGGGCCGGACCGCGGCGCGAGCGTCGCCCTGGCCGAAGGCGGCATCGTCGTGGGCCGCTCCCGCTCCTGCACCCTGACGCTCTCGGATACCCAGGCGAGCAAGGAGCACCTGGCCGTCGAGGAGCAGGCGGACGGCTCCTTCCTCCTACGCGACCTCGGCTCGAGCTTCGGCACGCGCGTCAACGGCGAGCCGGTCACCCAGGCTCGACTGGCGGACCTGGACCGGATCCAGGTCGGTGACAGCGTGATAGTTTTTGAGCACGATGCCAACTAATGCGCCGTTCGAGATCGGACCCTACGAGGTCTCGGCGACTCTCTCGAAGACCGGCTCCGCCGCCGTCCTGAAAGCCATCGACCGTCGCGATCAGCGCCTGGTCGCCCTCAAGCTGCCCAGCACTCGCTTCCGCCAGGACGCTTCGGCCGTGGCCCAGCTGGCCAAGGACCTCGCCGCCGTCTCCCGTCTGCAGCACCCCAACATCGTCCGCCTGCTCGACTTCAAGGCCGAGCCCGAGGACGTCTGGGTGGCGACCGAGCTGGTCGAAGGGCCGTCGCTCGAAGCCCTGATGAAGCAGGGACGCCAGCCCCTCCACCGCATCTTCCACATCGTCAAGGCGGTGGCGGCGGCCCTCGAGCACGCTCATGCCCGCGGGCTCGTCCACGGCCACTTGAAGCCGCGCAACGTCCTGCTCAGCCGGGACTTGGGCGAGGTCAAGGTGGCGGACTTCGGCACCGCCCGCATGCTGCCCACCCGCGCCGAGGGCGTCACCCTCACCACCGGCCAGGTCAACGTCGGGGCGATCCGCTACCTGGCTCCCGAGCTGGCGGGCGGGGCCAAGCCCGACGCCCGCTCGGACCTCTACGCCTTGGGCTCGATCTTCTACGAGCTGCTGACCGGGCGGCTGCCGAGCGGCCGAATCAGCCTGCCCAGCCAGCTGGTGGCGGACCTGCCCTCGGACCTCGACCCGGTGATCCTGCGCACCATCGCCGCCGACCCCCGCCATCGCTACGCCACGGTCGCCGAGCTGCGGGCTGAGCTGGAGCAGCTGGAGTCGGATCTGAACCTGCGCCTGCTCGGCGAGCTCCAGGGCATTTCCCGCACCACGCGGCGCTTGTTCGGCTTCTCACCCGACGGTCGGGGGCCCGGCCCCGCGCTGGTGGTGGGCTCGTTGGCCGCGGCTTTGGCTCTGCTCTTCGGCGGCTACTTCCTGGTGCGATCGGTCAAGGGCCCGGCTCCTGTCGCACCGACGGCGTCGACTCCGGTCCCGGCGTCACCGAGCTCCGAGCCGGTGGCCGAGGTGGCCGCTCTCGCCCCGAGCCCGCTGCCCGCCTCGGCGCCGAGCGAGGCCCCTCCTCGTCCGAGCCCGCGTCGAGATGGGGAACCTGCCGCCACGACGGCCTCAGCGGCGGAGTCCCTTTACCAGGACGCCCGCGCCCTTCTCGACGCCCGACCCGCCGACCCGGAGGGCGCTCGGCGCAAGCTGGTCGAGCTGCTCGAGCGGCATCCCGGGAGCCCGAGCGAGCTGCCCGCCCTGCTGCTCAAGGCCGAGATCGAGGAGCGCAAGAAGATCTGGCAGCGGGACCCCGAGCTGGGCGGCTCCTCGCCGGCTACCCTGGTCACCCTGCGTGTGTTGGTCGAGCGCTATCCCAACGACCCGGCCGCCGAGCAGGCGCTGTGGAAGATCGCCGGGCTCTACGAGGAGGCCAAGCGTTGGGAGCTCGCGGCCGCGGCCTTGAGCGAGCTCGGCAGCCGCTTCCCGAGCACCCGCCTCGACGCCTGGTACCGTGCCGGCAACCTCTACGAGCGACGGGTCAAAGACGAGGCCCGCGCCCGCGACGCCTATGCCAAAGTACCGGCCGACTCCCCAAACTACGGCTCGGCGCAGGAGAAGGTGAAGAAACTGGGCCGCTAGCGGAAGAGGGCGGACACGTTGGTCCGCCCCTACCCGGAAACCGCCAGATCCTTGTAGAGGCCGACCCACGTGTCGGCCCTCCGAAGGCGCCCCTACTCCACCTTCTCGGCCGTGCCGGTGGCCACCGCGCGGTCGATCAGGCTCGCCAGGCGTCTCTCGGCCTCTTCCGCCATCCGCTCCATCTCCTCGCCGAGCTTCTCCATCTGCTCCCCGAGCTTCTCCTGCTCCCGGCCGAGGGCTTCCTGCTCGGCGCCGAACTTCTCGTGCTCCTCGCCCAGGCGCTCCATCCTCTCGGCGAGGGCGTCGATCTCGGCTTCGAGCTTGTCCTGCTCGGCCTTGAGGCGACGCTCCTCGGTACCGTCCGCCCGGGTCGACTGCATGGCGAGGTTGGCCAGCTCGGCGGACTTGCGGGCGAGCTCGAGGCCGATCTCGGCCTGCTTGACGCCGATCTCGGCATGGCGGGCTCCGAACTCGCCCTGGCGAGCCCCGTAGCCACCCTGACTGGCACCCAGCCGGCCCATCTCCTCGCCGAGCCGTGACATCGGCTCGAACAAGCCCTCTGCCTCACGCACCACGGCGGCATCGCGGATCACCCAGGCGTCGTCGCCCTTGCGGTAGTAGAGCAGCTCCTCACCACCCCGCTGGTGGCGCCGGGCGGCCTTGACGTCTGAAGGAGAGCCCATAACGTGGCGGTGGTCGGAACCGAAGATGACCAGGCCTTCGTCCTCGCCCCAATCCCCGGCGGGCAACGGCGGAGGAGCCGGCGGTGCCGGCGCGGGCGGTGCCGGCGGAGCGGGGACGCCGGCCAGGCGGGGGCGCGCGGTAGGAGCGGCAGCCGGCACGGCTGCCACCGCCGGCGTGGCCTCGGGAGCGGGTACCGCCTCGACCCGGGGCGTGGGCGCCACCGCCGGAGCGGGTGCCACCGCCGGCGCCGGACCTGCCGTCGCGGGTCGGGCCGGCGGAGCCGCGGGGGCCGGCGGAGCCGGGAGGGTCGCCGGGGCCGGGCGGGCCGCTCGCGGCGTGGCCGGAGCCGGGGCCTCGTCCGAGAAGCTCGAAACCATCGGGGAAGTAGCGAGCCAGGGCATGGTCGGAGAAGCCAGCGACTGGGCGACGATCCGATAGGGCACCAGGGCCACCAGCATCGCGCCGGCCGCGGTCAGAGCCGCGGCCCTCGAGCCGCGACGGGAGGGTGGGTTGTTCTGCAACATGAGCAATCTCCTTTTGAGGTGCGTGGCAGGAGACGCCACACCCGCGGCGGCGAGACCGGTCTCGCGCAGGTGGGCGCTCCAGCGAACCAGTAGTCGCCCATAGTCCCGGGGCGCCGACCCCAGAACCCGGAGCACCTCGGCATCGCACGCCTCTTCGCGTGCGAAGACGTATTGACGAGCGGCATGAGCCGCGAGCGGATGGAAGAAGAACAGCTTCTCGGCCAGGGCCGGCACCAGACCCAGCCACAGGTCCCGGCGCTTCAAGTGCACCAGCTCGTGGCAGAGGGTCATCTCCAGCTCCTTGGGCGCCAGCGCGGCCCAGGAGGCCGCCGGCAGCAGGATGGCCGGTCGCAGCAGCCCCACGGCCTGGGGCGTGGCGACGTCGGCCGAGGCGCGCAGCTCGGGAGGGGGCACCAGGCCCAGTCGCGCGGCGAGGGCCCGGAAGCGACCTGCCACGGCCCCGTCGCGGACGGGCTCGCCCGCCGCCACCACCCGCCGCAGAAGGACGAGCCCGCGACCGACTCGCAGCAGCGCCCAGATCGCCAGGGCAGCCCAGAGCAGGCCAAGACCAGGAATCAGCAAGGAGGAGAGAAGTCCCTGCCCACTTCGACCGCGGGAAGCGGCGGAAGGCGCAGGCGCGCCGGAGATCCAACCCTGCTCCGGCGCCGGGGATAGAGTGGCGGCCGGCAACTCGGCTGGCACCTTGGCTGCGAGGCCGGCAGCGAGCGCCGGAGGCGCCGGCAGCAACGGCAGCGGCAGCGCCGGAAGAGGGGCCAGGGCCAGCAGCAGCTTGGCCGAGGCGAGCCACCACAAGGCACAACGGAAGGCCGGCGGCAGTCCGGGCGCCAGCCGGCAGATCAGGGCCACCAGACCGATGACGACGGCGCCCTCGACGCTGGCGCGGGCCAGGCGGAGGCTCAAGTCGGAGGCGAAGGCTGCGAGCTCGCTCATGGTTCCTTCTCCTGGCGCTCGGCCTGGAGCTTCGACACCAGCTCCTCGAGCTCCGCCAGCTCCTCGTTGGAGATCTTGCCGCTGTCGGTCAGGTAGGCGACGAAGGGAGCGACGGTGCCCCCCAAGGTGCGCTCGACGAAGTTCGAGACCACGTCGCGCAGCACCTCGCCCGCGGGTACCGGCGAGGTGTAGAAGTAGACCCCCGCCTCCTGCTTCCGGCCTAGGCGCCCCTTGGCCCGCAGCCGTTCCATCATGGTCAGCACGGTCGAGCGGGCCAGGCCACGGGGGCCACCGAACTCCTCCGCCGCCTCGCCCACGGTGGCACCGCCGCGGTCAGCGACCCACTGCAGCAGGTTCAGCTCCTGATCTCCGAGGGTCTTGGTGCTCATCTGCGCCTCCCTGACTACAACCGTCGTCATAGTACCCATGACGACACCTGTCGTCAAGTACGGAGATCCGATCGAGAGGTTTCGCAGGGCCCACAGCTCATGCTGCGATAGGATTGCTCGAACCTCCCGATCCGCCCCGGAACCGAGCCGGCCGACCATGCGCAAAGCCACCCCCGCGTCCTTCCTCGGAGCGCTTCTCCTCGTCCTCGCCGGCTCGCCCGCCGCCGCCCAACCCTGGCGAGGCACCGCCAGCCTCGAGCTCTCAGTGACCGAGAAGGGGCGGCCCCCGGCCCAACCGGTCGAGATCACCCTGCAATTCCTCGACGCCGAGCCCAAGGCCGGCCCGCCTCCCCTACCACCTGGACCGGGCGGTGAGGCGAGCGTCGGCGGGCTCGCCGAGGGCAAATGGCTGATCGAGATCAAGGTCGGCGGCAAGAGCGCGTACTCGGCCGTGGTGGCCCTGGAGGGCGGCAAGCGGGCGACCGTGGTGGCCGGCCCGGTGCGCGATGCCGCAGCGCCGGCGATCACGGTCAAGTACGGGAAGTCACGGGCCGGCGCTCCTCCTAGCCCGACGCCGGCGGCTCCCGAGCCGCGGCCCGAGCCCGCCCGGCCCTCGGCACCGCCACCCTCGAGCCCCCCGAAGCCGGCTCCAGCTCCAGCTCCGAGGACCACCCCGCGGGAGACCCCGACGGCCCCTTCCCCGACGCCAACGAGCCCGACACCGAGCCCCTCGGCCCCCGGCCACGCCACGCCGGCGCCGGTGGCTCCCCCTCCGGCCTCCCCTGCGCCGACAACCCGGCCGAGCGCTCCAGCCCCAACGCCGGCGCCGCGGCCGAGCTTCGTGACCGCCCCGGTCCGCTCGCCCAAAGACGGCACTTGCCCGGAATGCAAACCGGGCGAGTACGGCGTCACCGCCCAGCGGGCCGCCGGGCCCGGTCGCGGCGAGACCTGCGATTTGGTGGCGAGCTTCAAGGCCGGCCTGAGCGCGTTGGCGGCCAGCCCGCCGCCGGACCTGGCCCGCTACGTCGGTCCCCTGGCCGATCCTGTCACCGGCGATTGGGTGGCCGCGGCCGGCCCCGACGCCGCCGCCCGGCTGCCCCGCTCGCCGGCCGGCGCTCCCTGCCAGGTGATGGCCATCGTGCTGCCCAAGGGAGCCCGCTACAAGGGCTACTCCTACGAGGCGGGGGACGCTTCGCGCAACGGCGCCTGCGTGGGCGACCAGGAGTGTGAGGTGGGTGCTGCCCGCTGGGCCGGCCACCCGGAGATCCAGCGCCTGGGCGACGCCACGGTGATCTTCGCCGTCTTCCACAACCAGTCGGGCGAGCGGGAGCGCCGGGCCAAGCTCAACGTCTACTTCAGCCACCCCGACCCGGGATGGAAGCCGCCCACGCCCTGAGCCGACCCCTCCGGGCGCCAGCAGGGGCCTGGCGATGAACCTCGCCGGCAAGGTCGCCCTGGTCACCGGAGGGGCGCGGCGGCTGGGCCGCGCCATCGCCCTCGAGTTGGCGACGAGCGGAGCTTCGATCGCCCTCCACTATGGCCGTTCCACGCTCGAGGCGGAGGCGACTGCCGCCGAGATCCGTGCCCGAGGCGTCGAGGTCTGGCCTCTGCCGGCCGACCTCGCCCGGCCGGAGCAGATCGCCTCCCTGTTCGCGGCGGTCGAGGCGAGGGCCGGCCGGCTCGACGTGCTGGTCAACAGCGCGGCTTGCTTCGAGAAGAAGCCCCTGGTGGAGATCAGCGCCGAGGAGTGGGACGCGGTGATGGCCGTCAACCTCCGCGCCCCCTTCCTCACCACCCGGCACGCCGCCTCGCTGATGACCGCCTCGCCCCGGCCGGAGGGCGCGCCGGGGGCGATCGTCAACCTCGTCGATCTCGCGGCCCTCCATCCCTGGCCGGGCTACGCCCACCACGGTGTGGCCAAGGCCGGGCTCGCCCACCTGACCCGCGTGGCGGCCCGCGAGCTGGCCCCGGGGGTGCGCGTCAACGCCGTCGCTCCCGGGGCCATCCTGCCCGCGCCGGGCGTGACGGCGGACAGTGCCGAGTGGCGGCGCCTCGGCGAGCGGCTGCCCCTCGGGCGCACGGGGCATCCCGGCGAAATCGCCCGGACCGTGGTCTTCCTGGCCGAGAATGACTTCATCACCGGCGCCATCCTGCCCGTCGACGGCGGCGAGAGCTTGCTCGGCGCCGGGCATCGCTCGTAGGAGGGACCGACGCGTGGCCCGCGACAAGATCCTGATCCGCGACCTGCTCGTACGCGGCATCATCGGCCTCGAGGACTGGGAGCGGAAGAGCCGCCAGGACATCGTGATCAACCTCACGGTCGAGGCTGACCTCGCCAAGGCCGGAGCGAGCGACGACATGGCCGACTCGCTCAACTACCGCACCCTGGCCAAGGCCCTGATCACCTACACCGAGAGCTCGAGCCACCACCTGGTGGAGGCCCTGGCCGAGGCCCTGGCGCGCATCGCCGTGGTCGAACACGGGGCCGAACGGGTGTGGGTGCGGGTGGAGAAGCCCGGAGCGCTGCGCTTCGCCCGCTCGGTGGGGGTCGAGATCGAGCGCGAGAGGGCCGACTTCCCGGCGTGAAGGTCTTCCTCTCCTTGGGCTCGAACGTCCGGCCGGAGGTGCACCTGCCCGCGGCCGCGGCGAGCCTCGCCGGGCGCTCGTGCCTCCTGGCGGTCTCGCGGATCTACGAAACGCCGGCGGTGGGCGCCCCCGACGCCCCCGCCTTCTGGAACGCCGCCGCCCTGATCGACACCGACCTTGCCCCCCTGGCCCTCAAGCTCGAGCTGCTCCGCCCCCTCGAAGCCGAGGCGGGGCGGGTGCGCACGGCCGACCGCAATGCTCCCCGCACCCTGGATCTCGACCTCGTGCTCTACGGCGACCTCGTCCTCGCCGATCTCGAGCGGGGGCTGGTGATCCCTGACCCGGACCTGCTGCGTTTCGCCCACGTCGCCCTGCCCGTGGCCGAGCTCGACCCGGACCGGCCGCACCCCCAGACCGGCGAGCCCTTGGGCGAGATCGCCCGCCGTCTGGCCGCGGCCGCCAAGGGCATCCAGGTTCGTCGCGAGCGCCTGCTGCCGGACCCTGGCGACTGAAATCTCTCGCCCTCCGCCGCCGTATCAGGAGGGAATGACCCCAAGGAGAATCCCATGAGGACTCGGTTGCTCGCCCTGCGCGGCTTCGTCGCCGCGCTGCTGCTCATCCCCTCTCTGGCTCTGGCCCAGGCCACCGACCCGACCGGCCACTGGCAAGGTGCCATCCGACTTCCCGGCCAGGAGCTCGCCATCGACATCGACCTCGGGCCCACCTCCGGCGGTGGCTGGAAGGGCGATATCTCGATCCCGGCGCAGATGATTCGTGACCTCGGGCTGACCATTCTGGAGGTGACTCCCCCGAAGGTTCGGGTGGAGATCCCCGGCATCCCCGGCCAGCCGACCTTCGACGGGGCCCTCAGCGCCGACGGTGCCAAGATCGCCGGCACCTTCACCCAGGGAGGGGCCAGCTTCCCCTTCGAGCTGGTCCGCAGCGCACCCGCAACGGAAAAGGCGACCCAGGCCCTCGAGGGGTTCGAGGCGTGGGTCGATGCCGCGCTCGCCGCCTGGGACGTGCCGGCTCTGGGCCTCGCCATCGTCAAGGACGGCCAGGTGATCCTGGTGCGGGGCTTCGGCCAGCGGGACCGCGAGGCCGGCCTGCCGGCGACCGAGAACACCCTCTTCGCCATCGGCTCGTCCTCGAAGGCCTTCACCACCTTCGTCCTCGCCACCCTGGTCGAGGAAGGGAAAGTGGAGTGGGATCGGCCGGTCGAGCGTTACCTGCCGAGCTTCCACCTCCACGACCGCACCGCCACCGAGCTGATCACCCCCCGCGACCTGGTCACCCACCGCTCGGGGCTGCCCCGTCACGACGCCGTCTGGTACAACAACCAGGCCCTGTCCCGCGCCGAGCTGGTCACCCGCCTGGAGCACCTCGAGCCCACGGCCACCCTGCGCCAGCGCTTCCAGTACAACAACCTGATGTACCTGACCGCCGGCTACCTGATCGAGCAGGTCACGGGCGAGAGCTGGGAGGCGAACGTCCGCAGCCGCATCTTCGGACCTCTGGGGATGGCCGGCTCGAACTTCGACGTCGCCGACTCGCAGCAGGCCGCGGACTTCGCCTGGCCCTACGAGGAGCGGGACGACAAGGTCGTGCGCGTGCCCTTCCGGCCGATCGGCAACATGGGGCCGGCGGGCTCGATCAACTCCTCGGCCAAGGAGATGGCCGAATGGGTCAAGCTCCACCTCGGCAACGGCAAGGTCGGCGACCGCCAGCTGATCCAGCCGGCGAGCCTCACCGAGCTGCACACGCCCCAGATTCCCCTGGGCAACACCCCGGAGCGGCCGGAGATCGGCACCACCTCCTACGCCCTGGGCTGGATGGTCGACACCTACCGGGGCCGGCTCCGCCTGCACCATGGCGGCGCCATCGACGGTTTCTCCGCGATGGTCTCCCTCCTGCCGCAGGACGGCATCGGCATCGTCGCCCTGGCCAACAAAGGCGGTACTCGCGTGCCCGAGCTGGTGATCCGGCACGCCTACGACCGCCTGCTCGGCCTGCCGCCGATCGACTGGAACGGCGAGGCCCTGGCCCGGCGGGCTGCGAGTGAGAAGCTCGAAGAGGAGGCCAAGGAGAAGAAGGCTGCCAGCCGCCGCACCGGGACCCGGCCGGCGCACGAGCTGGCGGAGTATGCCGGGGACTACAGCCACCCCGGCTATGGGCCGCTCTCGGTGCGGGTGGCCGGAAAAGCGCTGGAGGTGACCTACAACCGCATCGTGGCCCCCCTCGAGCACTGGCATTACGAGGTGTGGCGCGTGCCCGAGGGAGCCAAGGACCCGGTGCTCGAGGGTCTGCAGTTCCGCTTCGACGGCGACATGGCGGGCAACGTCGCCGCCATCGCCACCCAGCTCGAGCCGACTCTGGGAGAGGTCTCGTTCCAGCGCCAGGTCGACGCCCGCTACTCGGATTCCGCCTTCCTGGCTCGCCTGGCGGGCGACTACGAGCTCGCCGGGGAGGTCATCACCATCAGCGTCTCCGGCCGTGAGCTGCTCCTGAGCCAACGAGGCGGTACGCCCCTGCACCTCGAAGCAGTCGTCGGAGGTGAGTTCAAGATCAAGGAGGTACCGATCATCACCATCCGCTTCGAGGTCCCCGCCGAAGGCCCGGCCACGGCCCTGATCTCGACCCAGCCGAATGGGGTGTTCACCGCGACTCGGAAGAAGTGAGGGGAGGCGCTCCGCAAAGAGGCTGGCACCTTGCGGGGGCACCACGACAGCGCAGAGGGCGGCACCTTTGGAGTGCGGCGACACGTCGCCGCACTCCAAGGCCCGACTCTCAGCGCAAGCTCCCCCTCACAACCCCACAAGCTCCCGGCTCCCCGGGAACCGCTGCCTGGCGAAGGCCAGCAGGGACTGGGCGCTCCTGCCGTCGCCGAGGATCCTGAGGGTGCGCACGGCCTCGGCGTAGGTGGCGGGGGTGGGGCGGCTTTCGACCATGGTGCGCAACAGGGCTGGCACCTCGTGCGGGCGGCCGGTCAAGGCGGCTAGGATGGCGAGGCTCGAGTAGGCGCGGGGGTCCTTGGGGAAGAGCTCGATTTCGCTGCGGAACGCCGCCTCGGCCTCGGGCATCCTCCCGAGGTCGGCCAGGGCCTTGCCGCGGGTCAGATTCAGGCCCCGCAGCAGCTCCGGCTCCTTGGCTTTGCGGGCGGCGTAGACCTCATCCGCCTGCGCGACCGTCGCGAGCACCTCCTCGAAGCGTCCCTGCTCCTGCTGCACGGCGGCCAGGATGATCAGGGGGCCGAGGCGGTTCTCCCCGCCTTCGATCGCAGCCCGGGCCTCCCGCTCGGCGGCGGCGAGGTCCTTCCTCGCCAGGGCCACCTGGGAGAGCACCCCGTGGGCGAAGGACGGATGGGCGCCGAGGGCCAGCCGGGCGTGGTCCTCGGCCTCCTTCAAGCGCCCCTGCTCGAGCAGCAGCGAGGCGGCGGCGATCGCCACGTGGGGGGCGCCGCCCGAGACCTCGAGCGCCTTCTGGTAGGCGGTCAGGGCCGCGCCGCTGTCCCCCAGCCGCTCGTGGGCTCGGCCCAGGTACTCGAGAGCGTCGGTCATGTTCGGGCTGCCGGCGAGCACCCGGTGGAAGGCCGCCACCGCCGCCGCGTCCTCCCCCTTGGCGAAGTGAGCGAGCCCTTCCTTCAGGGCTTTGAGCGTCGGCAGCTGGCTGCGCGGGTCGGGTAGGTTACCGTCCGCCGGCACGGCGATTGAGCCCACGTAGCCGAGGGCCGCCAGGGCCTGGCGGGACTCCTCGTCCACCGCGCCGGGGGGCGTCAGGGTCAGGTCGTAGGCGTCGAGCTCACGCCGCATCTCGGCGAAGGTGCGCCGTTCGCCTTCCAGCACGCTGGTGCGCTCGGCCGGGTCGGTCGCCAGATCGAAGAGCTCCGGTGTCGGGCCGTCGAGGTAGTGGAAGCGGCCATCCACCAACGACGCCAGCTCGCTCCAGCCGAAGTGGAGACGGGGGTACCAGGTCTCGGCCAGCAGGCGCCGGGCCGGCGCGTCGTCTCCGAGCAGGGCCAGCAGGTTGGCGCCCTTCATCGCCGGGGGCGGCGTCTCCCCGAGCAGCTGGAGCACTGTGGGGGCGAGGTCCGCCAGCTGGGCCGGTGCCTTCGCCACCGAGCCCGCGAGCCGGCCGCCCGGCAGCTTGACGATCAGGGGCACTTGGATCGCCTCGCGATAGAGCAGCACACCGTGCTCCTCCTCGCCGTGGTCTCCCAGTCCCTCGCCGTGGTCGGAGAAGAGCATCACCAGGGCACGGTCCCAGACCCCGAGGCGCTCGAGTTGGGCGACGAGCTCCCCCACCACTTGGTCGGCGGCGGCCACCTCGGCGTCGTACGGGTCGGCGTAGCGCTCGGCGAAGGGTGACGGCGCCGCGTGGGGGGTGTGCGGCTCGTAGAGGTGGAAGAAGAGGAAGAAGGGCTTGCCAGCCACGGAGTCGAGCCAGGGAGTGACCAGCCGCAGGGTCTCGAGACCGGGCCGCTGGAGGCCGCCCAGGCCGGTGCCCGAACGGAACTCGATGCCGTCCTCGTAGAAATCGAAGCCCTCGGCGAAGCCGGTCTTGCCCCGCAGCACGAAGGCCGAGACCCCGGCGCCGGTGGCGTAGCCCTTGTCCTTCAGGCGCTTGGGCAGCCACGGCAGCTCGCCGGCGGCGATGTGTTTCCGGTCCAGCACGTAGCCGACGTTGTCGCGGATGCCGTGCTCCCCCGGCAGCAGGCCGGACATCACCGAGGAGTGAGACGGCAGGGTCAGGGGCACGTGGGCGTAGGCGTTCTCGAAGCGCACCCCCTCGCGGGTGAGTCGGTCGATGGCCGGCGTCGCCACGCCGCGGTAACCGTAGGCCGGCAGCCGGTCCGAGCGCAGGGTGTCGATCGAGAGAAAGACGATCGGCGTGCCGCGGGGCAGGGTCACGGCGGCGGGTTGGTCCCTGCCGCAAGCGACGAGCAGAACGGCTGGAAGAAGGGCCAGGAGCCCGTAGGCTGGGTTAGGCGCCAGCCGTAACCCAGCTCTCGGCGACGCCGCGAGAGCTGGGTTACGCCGCAGACGGCTAACCCAGCCTACGACCCTCCTCCTCACCTCCCTCCCCCCGCCGGCAGGCGGGCCAGCAGGCCCTTCGCCCTTTCGACGTCGGCGGCGTAGCGCGCCCTCGGCGCTCCGGCCACGAAGCGGCTGAGCGCCTCCCGGGCCACCTCCGGCCGGCCGTGCTGCACGGCCTTCAACCCCAGGTTGAACAGGGCATCCCACAGCCTCGGGTCGAGGGTCACGGCCTTCTGCCAGGCGTCGAGGGCCGCTCCGTGCTGGCCGAGCTGGTAGAGGGCGACACCCAGGTTGTTCCAGGCGAGAGGTAGCTCCGCGTTGGCGGCCAGGGCCTTCTCGGACTTCTCCCGCGCCTCCGCCCAACGACCCTGGCGCAGGGCGATCAGGCCCAGCGTTTCCCATGCCTTCGGCTGCTCCTGGTCCGCGGCCAGCACCTTCTCGATCGCCCGCTTGGCCTCCTCCTGCCGGCCAGCTTCGGACAGCACGGCGCCCAGGGCGTTGCCGGCCTCCGGATCCCCGAGCTCGGCGATGGGCGCGAGCACGCCGACGGCCTCCCCCGCCCGCCCCAGCTCAGCGAGCGACAGCCCCAGCTGCACCTGCATGCTGTTGCTGGCGAAGCTTCCCTGGCGGGCCTTCTGCATCACCTCCACCGCCGCCTTCACGTCACCTTGCTCGAGCAGGGCCTGGGACAGCAGGGAGTAGCCGAGGGGCATGGTGGGGCGGGACGCCACGATCTCCCGCGCCAGCTTGACCGCCTCGCCGACCTGCCCTCGGGAGTAGAGGTCGACGATCTGGTGGATCTTGCGGTCGACCTCGATCAGCGTCTTGGGATCGTCCTCGGGGTCGTACCGCTCCTTCACGGCCGCCGAGCCGGACACGTAGCCCAGGGCCCGCAGCCGCCGCTCTTCCTCCGCGGAGAGAGTCTCCCGCGGCGGCGGCCACACCGAGTCCTCCGGCACCGCCCGCAGCAGGGTCACCGCCAGCCTCTTCTCCGTCTCGAAGAGGTTGGTCTGCTCCTTGGGGTCCCGGGGCAGGTCGTAGAGCTCGGGGAGGGGCAGCACGATCGCCTTCTTGCCATCGCGGATCAGCCCCCGCAGGGGTGCCCAGCCGCGGTTCAAGTGAGCCGAGAGGGATTCGAAGTAGCTGTCCCCCGCCGTGCCGGTCGGCGGCGGGCCCAGAAGGGAGGTTCCGGCGAGCCGCTCCGCGGCCTCCTTCGGCGCCCTGACTCCCGTGGCGGCGAGCACCGTCGGCACGATGTCCACGTGACGGGCCGGCCGCTCGTCCCGTCCCTTCGCTGCTCCCGGCCCCCACACCACCAGCGGCACCGCCAGGGTCGGCTCGTAGGCGAACAGGCCGTGGGTCAGCTCGCCGTGCTCCCCCAGGGCCTCGCCATGGTCAGCCGTCACGACGATCAAGGTCTTCACCTCCTTGCCGGCGAGGTGGGGCTCGAGCAGGGGCCCGAGGAAGGAGTCCGTGGCGGCCACTTCGCCCAGGTAGGGGTCTTGGGCAAAGCGGGTGGCGAAGGGCTCCGGTGGCAAGTAGGGGGCATGAGGGTCGAAGAGGTGCACCCAGAGGAAGCGCTTCTTGCCCCGGTGGCCGTCCCACCAGGCCCGGGCTCGGGCGACCACCTCGTCCCCGCGGCGCTCGGCCATCACGAACTCGGTGGGGCGAGAGCCCTTGGGCAACTGGTCGTCGTAGAGGTCGAAGCCGCGATCGAGACCGAATTGCGAGTCGAGGGGGAAGGCGGCCACGAAGGCCGCCGTCTCGTAGCCGGCGGCCTTCAGCATGGTCGCCAGGGTGGGCACGTCTTTGCCCAGCTTGAAGCCGCTGTTCTCGCGCACGCCGTGCTGGTAGGGGTAGAGCCCGGTCAGGATGTTGGCGTGGGAGGGCAGGGTGATGACGTTGTGGGCGTGGGCCCGCGTGAAGATCCGTCCGGCAGCGGCTAGGCGATCGAGGTTGGGAGTGGCGGCCTTGGGGTTGCCAGAAAAGCCGAGGGCGTCCGCTCGCAGGGTGTCGAGAGTAATCAGCACCACGTCGGGAGGCTGTGCGACAGCGGCGGCGGCGAGAAAGGCGCTCGAGAGAACCAGGGCTGGAAGGAGAAGGGTCGGGGTCTTGGTCATCGCGCCTCAGGATATCCAGAAAGACAAAGCGCCGGGGTCACCCCCGGCGCTCGGCCCAGCAAGAAGCGTGCTGCCTCGCTAATTCCAGCGGAAGATCGCGCCGACCCGGAAAACCCGCGGCGAGAGGGTCTCGTTGACCTGGCCGTAGCGACCCAGCCGGGCGTCCACTTCGCGCTGCAGAACGTAGTCCTCGTTGAGCAGGTTGAAGCCGTCGATCGACAACTGGAAGGTCGCGTCTCCGAACGTGAAGTCCTTGCCCAGATGGGCGTCGACCGTGATCACGTCGTCGTTGCGAAAGTCGTCGAGGTCGCCCGACAGCTGCACCGTCCGGCTGCCCAAGGGGCCACCGCCGACTCGACTGCGTAGCGGCGGCGAGGGATAGCCCTCGCGGCCGGAGATCGACAGTCCGGCGTCAAAGCCCCACGGGCGGTCGGGAGCCACCTGATAGAGGCCGTTGAGGTTGAAGGACCAACGGCTGCCGGTGAAGACGCTGGCCTTGTTGCCCCCGGACCGTTCGACGTAGACCTCGTTCGTGTCCGAGTTGCCGAGAAAGTCGGTGACCACGTCGGTCGGATCGTCGAAGCGCACAAACTCGTCACCGATCTTCCAATCCCAGTCGGCGTAGGTCAGGTGGCCCCGCGCCGACCAACGATCGGCCAACCTCTTCTGGAAGGACAGCGTGATCCCGGTGTACTCCTGCTCGCGATCGCCGGTGGTGAGCAACGAGCCGGTGGTCGGGGTCAGGCCGTCGCGGATGGTGAAAGCGGGCACGGTGACGACCTGGCCGTTGGGCAGGGTCGCCGTGACGGTGCGGTCCTGGACATAGTCGTTCCGGGTGGCAAGCCGCGTCTGGCCGGTCGCGTCGTCGACCACGAAGGGCCGCAGCTCCGGAATGTCGGTGACCTTCCGGTAGGTCAGGGTGGCGCCGAAGGCGAAATTGGCCCCCACTCCCTGTTCCCAGCCCAATGTCAGCTCGTCGGAGAGAATCGGATCGAGGTTGGGGTCGTTGGCATTCGGGGTCACCAGCGAGCCCGGATTGTCGGGGTCGAACCCATAGCCGTAGTAGAAGTACAGGGAGCCCCGCTCGTTGTCGTCGATCACCAGATCGCCGTCGGCATCGGTGAAGTAGAAGTAGGCGTAGCTGTAGCCGCCGGTGGGGTTGACCCGGAAGAGGTAAGGATTCTGGCCGAGCTGCTCGGTGTAGCGCGAGAAGCTGCCGCGCAGCAGGGTCTTGCGCTCCTCACCCGCCGCGTAGGTGACGCCCAGGCGCGGCACGATGGTCTCCCACTCGAAACCGCCGGCGTCGTTGCCCTGGAAGTCGAGAGGCGGCAGCAGGCCGTTGGCCTGGGGGTTGCCGGGATTGGTGGTCGCCAGGTTCTCTCCCGACTGCTTGTCGTAGCGCAGGCCGGCCGTGATGGTCAGCCGGTCGAGGGTCATGGTGTCCTGGATCCAGGCCGACTGGTACTCCGAGATCACGGCCACCGTGCGGTCGCGAGGATAGACCGCGAGGTGCGTGGCACCGGCCTCGGCCGGCCCCAGGGCGATGACCCGGCGACCGCGCGGCCAGACGGTCTCGGAGAAGTTCTCCTGGTCGCGGAAGCCGATGCCGAACTTCAGCTCGTTGCTGGTCGCGCCGGCATTGAAGAAGTAGTGGCTGTCCAACCGCCACTGGTCGATCACCGCTTCCTGGGTGAAGTCGAAGTTGCTGCCCCGGCGCACGCCGTTCTCGTCATCGAAGACGTCAGCATCGAGGCCGCCCTGGCCCGCGAGGGTGAAGACCCCGTCGTCCCGGGCCCACAAGGCGTTGAACACCCAGCTCGAGCTGGGGATCCAGGAGACCTCGACCTTGTAGATGTCCTGGGGCGTCGTCTGGTCGAGCGTGGCCTCGGGCGCCCGGGTGGGGCCGGCACCGCGGCCGAACTTGAGCTTGTCGTTGGTCCAGTAGTGCGCCACGCCCGAGAGCTGGGAGTTGGCCTGGAAGTTGAGCTTGACGTTGTAGTCCTCGAGCTCGGTGTTGTCGTTCTGCTGGGAACGGGCAGAACCCGCGGCCGAAGGCACCAGGTTGCGGATGTCGCTCTTGCCGTAGGAGCCCCACAGCCAGAGGTGGTCGCGCACCAGGGGGCCGCCGATGTCCGCGCCGTACTCCTGCACGTTGTCGATCTCGTTGCCCACTCGGTCGTTGGCGGTGCCCGGCTCGTCGATGATCACGCTGGGCTCGGACTGCAGGCTGCCGTCGGTGCGCAGGTAGCGGGCGTTGACCTTGAGCTCGTTGCTGCCGCGCTTGGTGACCTGGTTGATGGTGACGCCGCCGGTGGCCACCGAGACGTCGGTCGAGGAGACCGTGAACTGCACCTCCTCGTAGGCGCCGAAGTCGAAATAGGTGGCGGAAGCGCCGACCGCGTTCATGTCGGTGAGCACCACGCCGTCGATGGCGAAGACGTTGTCACGGCCGCTCGAGCCGACACCCAGGAAGTTCGACTGCTGGCCGCTCTCGTTGCCGCCGACGTTGAAGCGGTCAACCTGGACGCCGGGTGCCTGCGAGAGCAGGGACCAGGGGTCACGGGCGGTCGGGACCTTGCTGAGCTCCTCCGGCGTGACCACTGCACCACGATGGACCCGCTTCTCGTCGAGCAGCGGGCTCTCGCCGGTGACGGTGATCGTCTCCGAGAGCTGGGCCGTGAGCTTGATCTCGATCGACACCCGGGCGCCGACGTTGACCGCCACGTCCGGCAGCTCTACGCTCGAGAAGCCCTCGAGCTCTGCCAGGACGGCGTAGACACCGGGCGACAGGTTGATGAAGCGGAACTGGCCGGCTTCATCCGTCACCTGGACCAGAGGGGCGGCAACGCCGGTGATGGTGACGGTGACGCCGGGAAGGGCTTGGCCATCCTGGTCCGTGACCACGCCGTACAGGTTGCCATACTGCAGCTGTGCCGCGGCCGGCACGGCCAGGGCGACGAGGAGCGCCCCCACGACCGCCGCGAGTCTCCGAAGAGCTCTCATCCATGTCTCCTTTTTGCTTCGGTGAAGCGCTCAGAATCTTAGCGCAGGTCCATGGAGTCGGGTAAGCCCCGCGCCTAGAGCTTAAGGACCAGCTTGACCATGTCGTGAGCCGCGCCGTCCGGGTCGACGCCGTAAGCCGGGGCGAGCTGCTCTTCGAAGCCCAATCCCGTCAGGGTGTGCACGGCGTCGGCTTCGAGATCGGCGATCAGCATGCAGGAGAGGTGGCGCAAGCCCTGGTCGCGGGCGATCGAAATGAAGGTGTTGACCAGCGTGGTGCCCAGCCCGAGGCCGCGGTAGGCCGGCTCCATCAGCCACTTGACGCGCCCCACCAGACGCAGGGGGCCGCGCTCTCGGCGGTGGAGGGTGGCGTCGGCGACCACCCGACTGCCGTCCAGGGCGAGGAGGGGGAGGACCTTGGCGTAGTCGACGTTTCGAGCCCAGCCGGCGACCACCGCCGGGTCGTCGATGTTGTCCCAGGCGAAGCGCCGAACTTCGGGAGGCAGGCCGTGAAAGAACTGGTAGAGGCCCTCGGCGTCACGTTCGGTGAAGGGCCGTATGAGCAACCGCTTGCCATCCCGCAGGACGGCCTCCATGGGGAACCGATGGGGCATGCCGATCCTCCTCGAAAAAGCCGGTGGCCTCGGCGGCCCCGCCGGCGGAACGTAGCTGGGCCCAGAGATGCGACCCTGAGACTGCGATCTCTGGATCGTAGCAGGCTGCGGGGAGGAGGAGGCGCTGCGCCCCGGCCAGGGGCGCAGCGCGGCAGCGAAGCTAGGGCAGGGTCAAGACCGAAGCGCAGGCCTGGTTGGGCAGCGCGGCGCAGACCCAGGTGCAGTGCAGATGGTCGCTTTCGCACTCACCCGCCGGCTCGTCCCACTGGGGGTTGTCGTCCAGGCCGGTGCAGTGGCAGGTGTAGTAGGGGCACAGCGGCGTCGGGCAGGAGACCCCGACCTGGGTGGTCATGATCTCGCCGGTGGGCATGCCGTCCTTGAGCACGGCGGGCTCGACGCCGGCGAGGAAGTTCGAGGGGCCGGGGAGGACGGCATCGACCACCCGGTCGCCGTCGGTGTCGACCCGGATCGTGCGGCCGGCCTCTGCAGGCTGGAAGCTCCACACCGAGTAGGTGCCCGGCCCCAGGCTGATGCGCTTGACCAGCTCACGGGCCGGGTGCGGGTTGCCCTGGGCCGGCGTGAAGGTCAGCTTGACGTTGAGCAGGAGAGGCGCCCGGTAGGTGCCCCCGCGCTCCGAGGTGCGCACGATCTTCATCTCGGTCATCGGCTGCTCGCCGGTGAGGGAAGCCGCCACGTCGTAGGCGCCGCAGCTGGTCACAACCGGCTCGGCGCTCACCAGCGACAGGGCCAGAAGCTGGATGCGCGTGCTGGCCACACCGTCGCGGTCGAAGGTGGCGTCGTCCAGCCTCTGGACGATGGTGTCGACGGTCCCGAGGGTGCCCGCCGGCTCGGTGGCGAGCGGCCGACCGTAGAGCTGGACCTCGCCCGCAAAGGGCGCCGAGCCCTCACAGAAGAAGCCCGCGGGGATGGGGTCCCGCTCGAAGCTCGAGACCGTGAGCTTGCCTCCCGCCGTCGCCCACAGATCCGCTCCTTTGGTGACCGTCTGGCTGCCCCAGAGGGGAGCAACGGCGAGAACGGCCACAGCCACACCGATGGCAATCCGTAGCGCAAAGCGCTGCTCGACCATCACTTGCTCCTTTCAGACCGATGTCTACCTGGAAATATGCAAGCAGACACCGCGACCGGGACAGGGCAGTCAGCGGCGAGATCCCGGGTTTCCCCTTTTCCCCCGGCTGCGGCACCTTGGCTAGCAGACCTGTCCGACTCACGGAAGGACCGTTCACGGAGGAAACCCATGCAGAGGTGGATTCTCTCGCTCGCCCTGGCCCTGCTCGCTGCGGGCCCCGCCCTGGCCACGACCGGAGTGGCCTTCGTCCACGGCACCGGCCAGCAGACCGACGCCCTCAACAACTACTGGACCGCCGAATTCGTCAGCTCGGTGCGCCAGGGCCTGCCCGACACCAGCAAGTACGTGGTGATCAACTGCGACTTCAGCCAGTACATGTGGACCTCGGGGGCCGCCGGCTGCCTGGCCGGCCAGCTCCACAACTTCATCACCACCAAAGGGATCACCGACCTGGTGGTGATCACCCACTCCAACGGCGGCAACGTCATGCGCTGGATCATGTCGAACCCGACCTGGGACAGCCGCTATCCGACGATCATCTCGCGCATCCGCTGGGTCAACGCCCTGGCCCCCTCGAGCCTGGGCACACCGCTGGCCGACGCGGTGACCAGCGGCACGATCTTCGAGCAGGCGGTGGGCTGGTTGCTGGGCTACGCCAGTGACGCGGTGAAGATGCAGCAGACCAGCTGGATGGCCTCCTACAACGCCAGCTGGCTCTACGGCACGGCGGGCCGCCCGGCCCTGCCCAAGGGCTTCTGGGACGTGGTGGGCAGCGACGTCGAGACGGCGATCTGGGATCCGGACAGCTACTGCGGCGGCTACGACCTCAACCTCGGTCTCGAGGTCACGCAGGCCTGGCTCGCGAGCTGCTCGGACGGCTTCCTCAACTGCACCAGCCAGGCCGGAGCCGGCACCGTGTGGTTCTACGACACCTCGGTCACCGCCGGGGGCGAGCCCCTCTCCCACAACCAGAGCCGGCGCAAGTGCTTCGGGCTCGACGTCATCCTGCGCAACGACCTGTAGGAGGAGACGACCATGAGAACCTCGACGTTCGCCGCCTCCCTCGCCCTCACCACCGCACTCGCCCTGCCCGCCGTCAGCGGCGCGCAGCTCCTCGCCAGCCGTTCGGGTGACCTCGTCCCCTCGCGCCTGGTCGCTCCGCCGGCCGGCCCCTCGCTCAATGACAGCCGGGACGCCGTTTCCTTCGCTTGGCCCCTGCCCGCCGGACAGTCCATCGCCGGCGGCATCCCGGCGGTCTCGGCCGCCAGCCGCGAGTACTGGCTGCGGCTCTCCGCCGAAGAGCTGGTGCGGGGCGTGGCCCTGCCGACCACCGCCGCACGCGCCCTGGTGCGCATCCACCCCGCCGCCGGCGCGCGGCAAGGGGCCTCCGGCCCGGCCGTCGATCCCGCCACCGTGGTCCTCACCGACCGCACCGGCCGCTCCTTCGGCTCCGGCCAGGGTATGGAGCTGCTGGTCGGCGAAGCCGAGCTGGCCCAGGCCGGGGTGCCCTTCCCGGCCGGCACGACCGCCTTCCGCCTGAGCGCGGAGGTCGGCTCGGGCTTGCTGCGGCTGGCGGTGCCGGACCTCGCCGCGGACCCGGCGGCGCCCTACCTGGTGCACGTCTTCGAGCCCGAGAGCAGCGTCGAGCTGACGGTCTCCCTGCCCAGGGGGCTGTACCTCCACGGTGAGTCGCTGGGCCTCGAGCTGACGGCATCAGCCGCCGGCAAGGCCCTGCCGCTCGCCAGCGCCACGGCCTTCGTCACCTCGCCGTCGGGCCGGGCCTGGTCGCTGCCGCTGTCGACTAGCCAGGGCCGGATGCGCGGGGTGCTGCGCCTCGACGCCCGCGAGCCCGCCCAGGGCGGACTGTGGGAGGTGCACGTGGTCGGCGACGGCACCGCCGGCGAGGCCAAGTTCCTGCGCAACGCCCGCGCCGCCTTCGCCGTGGCCCTGCCCAGCGCTCGCCTGACCGGTGGGGTGAAGGTGGCCAGGGACGCTGCCGGTCTCTCCCTGCGTCTCGACGTCGAGACCGCCGCTGCCGGCCGCTTCGAGGTTCGCGGCGTGCTCTACGGCCGCGATGCCCGCGGCGAGGCCCGGCCCCTCGCCCAGGCTCACGCTGCGGCCTGGCTCGACAAGGGCCCCGGCAGCCTCACCCTCGTCGTGCCCGCCGAGCTGTTGGCGGGCTCCGCCCTCACCGCCCCCTTCGAGCTGCGTCACCTCGAGCTGATCGATCAGGGACGGATGGGCGTGCTCCACCGCCAGGATCTCGCCCTTTCCGCCTTGACACCGTGAGCGCCGCGCTCGAAAGCGCTAAGATGAACAGCGGTCTCCCCGAAGAGGCCGCTGTTCTCGTCTCTCACCCATGGCCCTCGACCCGATCACCGCCCGCTGCCAGCTGCTGGCTCTCTTCGAGAAGCCGGAGCCCGAGATCGATCTCGCCCGGGCGGCTCTGCTCGTCAGTGCCGAACTGGTCGCCGGGGTGGAGATCGAGGCCTGCTTGGACGAGATCGATCGCATGGCCGATGAGGTCCGGCCTCGTCTCGCCGCCTGCCGTTCGGACCTCGATCAGCTGCTGACCCTCAACCACTACCTCTTCTCCGAGCTCGGCTTCCGCGGCAACGAGGACGACTACTACGACCCGCGGAACTCTTTCCTCCACGAGCTGCTCGGCCGCCGGCTCGGCATCCCGATCTCGCTCGCCGTGGTGACCATCGAGGTCGGGCGCCGCATCGGGGTACCGATCGAGGGCATCGCCTTCCCGGGGCATTTCTTGGTCCGCCACGCCCGCCAGCGCTACCTGATCTTCGACCCCTTCCACGGTGGTGACGTGCTCACCCTGACCGAGTGCGCCGAGCTGTTCTCCCGCGTGGCCGGGGCCGACGACGGCTTCGAGTCGCGCTACCTGCAGCCGGCCGGGGCGCGCGAGATGATGGTGCGGCTGGTGACCAACTTGAAGAGCATCTACCTGAAGCAGAACCGGGTGGCCGAAGCCCTGCGGATGGTCGAGCTGCTGCTCTGCCTCCAGCCCGGCGACCCGCAGAACCTGCGCGACCGGGGCCTGTTGCGGGTGCAGGCCGGCGAGCTGGGCTCCGGCATCGAGGACCTCGAGACCTACCTCGCCCTCGACCCCGAGCCGCCCGACCAGCAAACGGTAGAAGCCTTGATCGCCCGCGCCCGCGAAGGCTCACCGACGGTTCACTGACGGCTGCGCCTCCGGCGCGCTCGAACACTCAGTGGAACCACGCCGGATCACCTTGCTCAAGGGTCACGGTGCTGGCGCTCGGCTTCGCGAGCCAAGACTCGCTCGAGTTCGGCCTGCCTGGCATCGTGGAGCACTCGAGCCACTTCGAGTACGTCTGCAAGGACCCGGTAGAGCACCCGATGCCGTTGATAGTGGGAGACGCGAAGCCCGCTCGACTCGACGAGTAGCCGGCCCAGGCTTGGGTTCGCGCCGAGAATCTCGAGGTGCTCGCGCAGGCCAGCCATGTACCGCTGCTTCTGCAGAGCACCAAACTCCTGGGCGGTATGGCGGGCGATGCTGCCAACGTCGCCGCGAGCCTGCGAGCTGAGGACGACCCTCATCCGGCCCGCCGTGGCCTCCAACCCGGAGGCACTGCCAGGCTCTCTGACTCGAGGTCGCCGGGATCTGCGTTGCAGATTTCCTCCCACAGCTCGGGAGTGAGCTCCTCGAATGGGCCTTCGAAGCCCTTCTCGATCTCGCGCTGCCAGAATGCCAGAGTTCGCTCGTGCTCGCGGATGGTGGCCTCGACGAGCTGGTCGTACTGAGCCAGCGACATGAAGACGGCAACCGGCTGGCCGTCCGTCTGGACCAGCAGCGGTTCTCCTTGGGCTCGGGCGACCGTCTCCTCTGGGTGCTCCGACACTTCAGCGAGCGAGATCGTGGTCATGGGCGTCACTCCTGGCCAGACCCTAGCGCAGTTGGCGCCGGATTCGCCACCGGCGCCGGACGCCTGCCTCCACGCGCCACCAACCACAGTCCCGCGAGCACCACCAGGCCGCCGAGCAGCAGGCCCGACGAGGGCTTCTGGCCGAGCCAGATCCACTCGGAGAGGATGGCCAGGGGCGGGTTTAGGAAGGTGAAAGAGGAAGCGGTGGTGGCTGGCAGGACCTCGAGGGCGACCGACCACAGCCAGTAACCGAGCAGGGTGCAGGCGATCGAGAGAAAGGCCACCGCGGCGTAGCGCTCGAGGGGCCAGGCGAGCACCTTGGCCCACAGCCCGCGATGGAAGGCCGCCAGGGGCAGCACCGGCAGACCGGCGACGGCCAAGGTGGTCAAGGTCAGGTGGAAGGGCGAGAAGCGCCCCACCACCGGCTTTGACATCACCGTGTAGGTGGCCCAGGAGATGGGCGCCCCGAGCAGCACCACGGCGTCCAGCCAGTAGGCCGGTTCGATCGCCCGGCCGGCACCGCGGGTGACCACCAGGTAGAGCCCGACGAAGGCGAGCAGCAGGCCGGAGGCCTTGCGCCAGGTGGGCCGCTCCTGGCCGAGCAGGGCGGTGAGGACGAAGGTCCACGCGGGGTTGCCCGCCACCACCAGCGAGGCTGTGCCCGGCGGCACCCGGTTCTGCCCGAAGCCGAAGGCGAGGTTGTAGGTCCACACCGAGAACAGCGAGAGCAGCACCAGCCGCCCCGGCTGCTCGGTCATCACCCGCCGCGCCGTGCCGCGGGCCCGCCGGTCGAGGCCGAGCCACAGCCAGGCCGCCACCGCCACCGGCAGGAAGCGGGCGATGACGAACTCCAGGGCATTCAACCGCTGCGCCGCCGGCACGTCCTCCCCCACCAGCACCCGCGTGGCGACGAAGGAGCTCGACCAGATCAGGAAGGTCAGGACCAGGAGGAGATAGGCGCGGCCTTTCGTCAAAGGCTCATCTCGCCTTCACCGCTGTCCAGACCTCGTCGTAGAGCCTCGTGGCCTCGCCGACGTCCTCCAGGTACTCGAGCTTCGCCATCACCTCGGGCGGCGGGTAGACCGCCGGATCGTTGCGATCCGCCTCGGCGATGAAGGGCATCGCCGCCTCGTTGGGCGTGGGATAGCGGTTGAAGTTCGACAGCTGGGCACCGATCTCCGGCCGGAGCAGGAACTCGATGAAACGATGGGCGGCGTCCGGGTTGGGCGCTCGCTTGGGGATCACCATCGCATCGACCCACACGATCGAGCCTTCCGAAGGCACCGCGAAGCCCAGCCCCTCGTCCTCCTCCAGGCCGCGCAGGGCATCCCCGTTGTAGACGATGGCGAAGTCCGCCGAGCCGGCGAGCACCTTGTTCTTGCCGCCCACTCCACCCTCGAAGCCCACGAAGCGGGGCGTCTTCTTCGCCTTCAGCACGCGCTCCCCGGCCGCCTGGATCAGTGCCGGGTCGCGGCCGTTGACCGAGCCGCCGGCCGCCTTCTGCGCCACCCCGAGCATGTCCCGCATCGAGTCGATCAAGAGAAACGGCCCTTTCTGGGCCGCCGGGTCAAAGAGCAGGGACCACGACAGCGGCGCCTCCCCGAGCTTGTCCTTGCGATAGATCACCCCCACCGTGCCCCACTGGTAGGGCAGGCTGTAGCGGCTGCCGCGGTCATAGGGGGGGTCGACGAAGAGGTCGGCGACGTTGCCGGCATTGGGGATCCTGCCGCGATCGAGGGGCTGGAGCAGGCCCTGCTCGGCGAGCACCGGCACCGCGTGGTCGGAGACCACCAGCAGGTCGTACTGGCTGTCCGCCCCCTGCTTGATCTTCGCCTCCATGTCCTCGGTGGCCTCGTAGACGTCGATCTTGACCTCGATGCCGGTCTCTTTCGTGAACGCCTCGGGGATCGCCGGGTCGATGTACTCCGACCACATGTAGACCACCAGCTTCTGGGGCGGTGCGGCCTGCTCGCCGCCGCAAGCGGCCAGCAGAGCGACAGCCGGGGCCAAGGCGAAGAGGGCCAGGGTGAGGAAAGACCTACGCGGCATGGGCTTGCTCCTTTGAAGGGCGAGAGAGACGCTCGGCGGCGGCCACCGCGAGCACGGTGACGGCGACGATCAGGGTGGAGAGAGCATGGATCTGGGGCGAGACACCCCGGCGCACCGAGGCGTAGATGTAAATCGGCAAGGTCGTCGAGCTGGGCCCGGCGGTGAAGAAGCTGACCACGAAATCGTCGAGCGACAGGATGAAAGCCAGCAGAGCCCCCGCCGCCACCCCCGGCGCCAGCAGGGGCAGGGTCACCCGCCGGAACAGCCCCCAGCCGCTGGCGTAGAGGTCCCGTGCCGCCTCCTCGTAGAAGGGGCCGACAGCGACCAGGCGGCTGCGCACCACCAGGGCCACGAAGGCCAGCTCGAAGGTGACGTGGGCGAGGATCATCGCCAGCATCCCGGGCTCGAAGACGGCCGAGATCGTGCGCAGGGCCCCGAGGGCGGTGACCGCCGCCAGGGCGAAGAGGATGTCCGGCGTCACCACCGGCAGGTCGATCAGGGCCTCGATCGCACGGTTCGCCCGCCCTCGCGGCCAGGGGTAGCGCTCGAGGCCCAAGGCCAGGGCGGTACCCAGGACGGTGGCGATGACGGTCGACACCAGGGCCAGGACCAGGGTGTTGCGGGTCAGCTCGAAAAAGGTCGGATCGGCGAAGAGCTTGGCGTACCAGTCGAGGGTCAAGCCCCTCCAGACCAGGCCGTGACGGGAGGCGTTGAGCGAGAAGGCCGCCACCGCCACCAGCGGCAGGTAGAGGAAGGCGATCACGCCGTAGGCGACGAAGGCCGTGCCTCGCCGCTTCACGCCAGGCTCCCCGCACTGCCCTTCTTGCGCACGATCCACCAGGCGGCGAGGGTCAGCACCACCAGGGCGAGGCCGAGGGCGGCCCCGAAGGGCCAGTCCCGGCTGGCCCCGAACTGCTGCTGGATGACGTTGCCGATCAGCCAGTAGCGCGCCCCCCCCAGGAGGTCCGGCACCACGAACATGCCCAGGGTGGGGACGAAGGTGAGGAAGGCGGCGGTGGTCAGCCCGGGCAGGGTCAGGGGCACGATCACCCGCCGGAACACCCGCCAGCCGGGAGCGTAGAGGTCCCGCGCCGCCTCGAGCAAGGCCGGGTCCAGCCTCTCGACGTTGGTGTAGAGGGGCAGCACGGCGAAGGGCAGGGCCGCGGAGATCAGCCCGACGTAGGTGGCGAAAGCACCCGGGAAGAGGCCCCCCTGGGGATCGATCAAGCCCAGCCAGCGGGCGAGTCGCGCCGGGGGCAGGGCAGGAGCCAGGATCAGCATCCAGCCGTAGGTGCGGATCACCAGGTTGGTGGCGAAGGGGATCAGCACCAGGGCGAGCCAGAAGGAGCGGCGCCGGGGCGGCCGCGAGGCGACGAAGAAGGCCACCGGATAGGCCAGGGCGAGGGCCACCACCGTGGTCACTCCGGCCACCACCACGCTGCGCACCAGGATGCGCAGGTAGTCCGCCGTCCAGCCGAAGGAGCTGAAGCCGAGCAGGCGCTGGAAGTTCCCGAGCGAGAGCTGCCAGACGATCTCGCCGTGGGCGCCGCGGGAGAGAAAGGCGAGGCCGCAGAGCAGCAGCCCGGGGATGGCCAGGAAGAGGGCCAGCCAGAGCGTCCCCGGCAAGGTGAGGGCCAGGCGGAGGGGCCGCCTCGCCCCTTCAGTCAACGAGCACCTCGAGGTCGTCCACCGGCAGCTCGATCCAGACCTGCTGGCCCGGCTCTAGGGCCTCGATGGGCGGCGTGCGCACCCTGAGCGGCATGGGGGCCAGCCACAGGTCCAGGCAGTCGCCACGGAAGACGGCATCCGTGACCCGGGCCGAGAAGCCGTTCTCCGAGGAGGCCGGCCGCTCCGGGTTGACCCGGATGCGCTCCGGGCGGATCGCCACCAGGCCCTCGCGCCAGGGCGGGCGCTCGCGCACGGCGAGGGTTCCCCAGGCCGCCTGGACGTGGCCGTTGCTGCCGTTGGCCGTGACCGGGATCAGATTGGCGGCGCCCAGGAACTCGGCCACGAAGCGGGTGCGCGGGCGCTCGTAGACCTCGCGGGGCGAGCCGAGCTGCTCGATGCGTCCCCCGCGCATGACCAGGATGCGGTCCGACACCACCATGGCCTCGTCCTGGTCGTGGGTGACCAGGATGAAGGTGCGCGACAGGGTGCGTTGCAGCCGCCGCAGCTCGAGCTGGAGCTGGGCGCGCAGCTTGGCGTCGAGGGCGGACATGGGCTCGTCGAGCAGCAGCACCTCGGGCTCGTTGACCAGGGCACGGGCCAGGGCCACGCGCTGCTTCTGGCCCCCCGAAAGCTCGTTCGGCCAGCGCTGGGCAAGCTCGGCGAGCTCGAGGAGGGCGAGGGCGCTCGCCACCCGGCGCTCGATCTCGGGGCGGGGAAAGCGCCGCGACTCGAGGCCGAAGGCGACGTTGCCGGCCACCGAGAGGTGGGGGAAGAGGGCATAGCTCTGGAACACCGTGTTGACCGGCCGCTGGTGGGCCGGCACACGGGTGATGTCACGACCGTCGAGGCGCAGGGTGCCCCGGTCCGGCAGCTCGAGCCCGGCGATCAGGCGCAGCAGGGTGGTCTTGCCGCAGCCCGAGGGGCCGAGCACGGTCAGCAGCTCGCCGGCCTCGACGACCAGCGACAGATCGGCGAGGACGGGCGTCGAGCCGAAGGTCTTCGACAGGCCTTCGAGATCGAGGCGCCCAACCGGTGCGGGGGGGTTCACGAGCGGGAAAGTGTAGCAACAAAGCCCGGGAGGATCAGGGCCCAACCTCAGTGGGCTCGAGCGGCAGAATCGCCACGCCTCGCTCGGTCCAGAAGGCAGCCAGATCAGCGGCGGGCGGTTCCTCCCCCGCCAGCAACCAGACCCGCAACCGCCCGGCCGGGGAGAGCCGCCAGCGGCGGGGGGAGAGGTCGAAGGCGGTGGCCCGGTGCCACTCGGCGAGCTCGGCGGCGGTGCCGGCGAGCACCGTCGCCCGCGCCCAGCGGGCGGTGGCGAGCCCGGCCGCCGCCCGCGGCTCGAGCAGCACCGCGGCGCCGGTCACCGTCGCCCAGTCGAGCAGCCGGGCCGCCACGGGATCGGCGAGGGACCCCGCCACCACCGTCACGTCCCGCTCCGCCCCGGCCCCCAGCCGCTCTGCCAGGTCGAAGGCTGCCTCCTCCCCAACCTCCAACCAGGTGTCAGCCTCTTTTCCAGCGCGCAAGGTGCCAGCCTCTTTGCGCGCCCGCCCCAGGCTGCCCCGCCACTCGGTCAGGTTGGCCGCGGGCGGCGAGGGCAGCTGCCATGCCTCACCGCCCTCGGCCGCCCCGTAGTGACCCGCGGCCCGGATCGCCAGCTGCGTCACCACGGCGGCCACGGACGGCTCCGTGGGCCGGGGGAGTCGGCTGCCAGCCGGCTGCCCCACCAGCCCCTCAGCCGCCAGCTCCACCCACCGCGCCACCGACGCGAACGACCACCACTGCCAATCCAACCCCTTCGGCTCGAAGAGCCAGGGCTCGGAGGGGCGTACGGCGACCCGGGCGAGGAAGGCGGCTAGGACGGTGGACACGAGGCGGGAGCGTAGCAGGGCGACAGCCCCTCGAGCCTGGTTTCGGCTTCGAAGCGCCGAGCTTGCCGTCCAGACCCTGCTCTGAGGGCGCTGCCTCGAGTGACCAGATGTGGTCCCCTTCGTGGCCGGCAGTTTGGTGGAGCAACCACTACCCACTTGATTCTCTTGTCTTGGTGTGTATAATTTCCAGAAGCTCAATCTAAAAAGCGAACAATCTATGAGGAGAGAGGGATGAAGCCCACAGTGCATTGGTGGCTGCCGCCCTGCTTGATCGTGGCGAATCTGTTGCTCGCCGCGGGCTCTGCACAGGCGCAGCGGGCTTGCCAAGACAACTTCACTGAAACTGGTGATTGGTCGAGCGGGAAGTCATTCAAGACTTTCGTCGAAACCAAGGACACGACCTCTGAGAAGGCGTTCTTAGCCGTCGCGCGCACCATAGCTTCCGAAGGATTCCTCGGACTTACCAGCAACAAGGAGATCGGGATCGTCTCCGCCTACCAAGAGGACAATGGAAAGAAATCGCCCATTACCGCTGTGGTGTCAGAGGAAGGAGCTGGAGTAGTCAGAGTCGAAGCCACGATCACTCTTGCTCGGGGCCTTCGGAGCCCATCCGCTGCGATGCGCGATTACCTATGCAAGATCGTAGAGCCAGCGCTTTCGGCTACCGAGAAGGCGGCTTCGGGCCCGCAGTCCTCTGGCATAGCCATCCGCACCGCAACTGCGGAGGTTTCGTTGCCCGTTGTGGTGGGCGAGTTCCGCAAAGCAGGAGGCGGACCTATCATGGTCCTGTACTTCGACTTCCCAGGCGCGAAGGCTGAGACCCGGAGCGGTAGCCGGAGGCCGATTCTGCTCGTCCGCTCACAGGAAGACCCGGCTCGTTCCTACCTCTTGGTGAAGTGCGACTCAGACGAAGATGACGGCAGGCGGTCCGTGAAAGCCGGATCGGCAGGGACCCTGTTGAAGATGGGGTTCACTGGAAAGGGCGACCTGGCACCCGATGAGGATTGGACTCTGCCGTTCACGAGCGCCCCGGAGAGCCAGGGACTCTGGCGAGTAGTGCCGGATGCCAACTTGGAACCGGGGGAGTATGGACTCTGGGACATCAAGGGAGTTGGTGCCGCGCTGTTCGGTGTCGACTGATGCTCCCGCGCGCCGGATCAGGTATCCCTTGCTTGCGGTCTGGGCCCTATCGCGCAGCTCTCCTGGCGGCCTCCATCGAAGCAAGGCAACACGGCGCCACATGAGCCTCTCTCCCCAAGCCCAAGCCGTGCTGTTGCTGACGGCGCATCTCTCGCAGGCCGAGAAGGGGCGAGCCCGACCCCTGTCGGCCGCGGAGTGGAGCCGTCTGGCGCGCTGGCTCAGGGACCGCGACGGGAGCCCCGAGGATCTGCTGTGCGGCGATCCCGACGAGGTTCTCCAGGGCTGGGAGGATCCACGGATCCCTGGCGAGCGCCTCAAGCAGCTGCTCGGCCGCTCCCTGGCGCTGGCCCTGACCCTGGAGCGCTGGCAGCGGGCGGGCATCTGGGTGCTCATCCGCTCCGACGCCGACTATCCAGGCCGACTCAAGAAGCGGCTCCGGACCGAGGCCCCTCCCCTGTTCTTCGGCTGTGGCAACCGGCAGCTTCTGCAACGAGGGGGAATCGCCGTCGTCGGCTCACGCCGTACCAGTGAGGAGAATCTCGCCCACGCCGCCCGCTTGGGCGCCGAGGCGGCCCGTCAGGGCTTCACCTTGATCTCCGGCGGCGCCAAAGGAGTCGACGAGGCAGCCATGCAGGGCGCCCTGACCAGCGAGGGCACGGCGGTGGGGGTTCTGGCGGACAGCTTGCTCCGCCACGCGACCGCCGCTCGCTACCGGGAACGCTTGGCCCGCGGAGATCTGGCGCTCCTGTCGATGGCCAACCCCGAAGCCGGCTTCGACGTCGGCAACGCGATGGCTCGCAACAAGATCATCTACTGCCTTTCCGACGCCACCGTTGTGGTGACGTCCTCCCGACAGAGCGGGGGCACCTGGCATGGCGCGGTCGAAAACCTCCGGCACGGCTGGGTCCCGACCTGGGTCCTGCCGGATTCCGATCCGGGTTCCGGGAATTCTGCGCTGGTTGAACGCGGGGCCCGGCGCTTGCCAGGCGGGAGCGCTCCCTTGAGTGTGCTACTTCAGTGGCAGAGGCCGACTCCTCGACAGGCATCGATGTTCCCCAACACCTGAAGCGTGCGCCTCGATCACATCCCGCCGGCCTTCGGGATCGAGAACGCGGCGAGCAGGCGCAGGGCCTCTTCGCGGCTGAAGCCTCGGGCGAGGAGAGCGTCGAAAGTAGTTCTTGGTGAAGGTGGCCAGGCGCTCGGCGGATTCGGGCTCTGCGAGCTTGGCCAGCGTGCCCTCGAGGAAGCTCGCCATCATGTTGCCCATCATCGGCCCCATCTGCTCCAGGGACTCGGCGGCAGCCGCGGGGGCGCCCGGCGCCAGCTCCTCCACATCGCCTCCCTTGGCGCCGCTCCAGCTGATCTTGCTGCCGTCGCCGCCGTCGGTGGTCCACCAGCCGCCGAAGCGGCTCATGTCCTCGGCGAAGGTGACCTCGAAGGCGCCGACCCCGAAGCGGTCCTGCCACTGGCAGCGCACCTCGCGCCCTGCGCGGGCCTGGCAGTCGGCGAGCCGGCCCTGCTCCCAGACTCCCTACTGCGCGAACTCGTAGAGACCTGCCGGCGCTCCTCCCGGTTCGAGCCAGAAGATGGTCGTCACGGCCGCGGCGCCGTCCTGCAGCGAACCATGGTAGATGCCGGCGACCTCCACGACCCAAGGGCCCGCGCCCCCTGGCGCTCCTTGGCCCCGAGCCGGGGGGGAACTGATGAGCGTGCAAGCGATCAACGCTGAGAAGAGGATCTTTCGCCTCATGGTGGGGCTCCTTCTCGGTGGGAATCTGGGGCCTGGTGTAGTGCCCTGTTAGGCTTACGAACCGTGAGCACCAGATCCCTCACCAGCTTCGGCCTCGTCCTCTCCCTCTCCCTGCTCGCCCTCTCCTGCTTCGAGCCGCCGGTGGCTGAGGAGATGCGGCTCGACTTCCTGGCCAACGGGGCCGTGGCGATCGGCGTGACGGTTGAGATCGCCGGCCCGGAGAGTCAGGGCAACGCGGCCCTGGAGCGCCGCCTCGCAGCCTTGCGCCGGGAGCTGACCGAGGGCACCGACCCCTGGTCCGCCCGCTTCGCGTCTCTCGACGCCGACGCCGAGCGCTTCAGCTGGGAAAAGCGCCTCGGCAGCTTGAGCCGCGCCGAGCGTTCGGCGGTGGTCACCGACCCCGAGAAGCTCTCGGACTTCTTCCACGACGCCGTGGTGCGGGTGCTCTACACCGTTTCGGCCGAGCAGCGCCTGGCGGAGCTGTCGATCGTCCCCGGGCCGGCCACCCGGGCGAACCGCGCCGAGCGGCGCCGGGTCGAGCAGGCCCTCGGCGACTGGAGCGAGGCGATCGCTCGCTATTTCGCGGCGGCGCGCCGGCTGTGGAGCTACCTCGAGGACCATCCCGAGCGCGACCGGGCGGTTCTGGGTGGCCTCTTCGACGACCTCCTCGCGGAGGAGGTCAAGGCCGCCCTCGAGCCGGCGACGGCCGAGGAGGAGGCCCTGGTCGAGGCGCTCGGGGATCGCATGGGCGAGGTCTGGCAGGTGCTGCTGGTGTCCGAGGGCGACGATCACTCCCTGGATGAACTGTCGCGACGGGTCTACGACCCCTTCCCGGCCCCCCTCACCCTCCGCCTGCCCGGCCCGGCCGAGTTGGTCGAGGGCTTCGAGGTCGAGCCGGAGGGCGAGCTGCGAGTGCCCGGCCTCGGCTTCTGGGCGGCCCTCGGCAGGCTCGAGGAGCGCTGGATCGCCCCCGATCCCTTGTTGCTCTACGTGCGCCACAAGGGAGCCGGCACCGAGCTCGACCTCGACGCCCTGCTGGGCCGAGCCCGCCGGGTGGCGAGCGAGACCGAGCTGCCGGCGCGAGAAGAGGTGCGCGAGGCGATCGAGGACGGCTTGCGCCCGGCGCCCCTCTATCGCGCGGTGTGGGCCGTCGATCCCGAGGCCGAGCCGGCCCTGCCCTGGGAGCGTCCGGGGAAGGTGCCCGGGCGCTGAGCTTCGGCACGGATCCTGCTACCCTCTCGAGCCATGGCCAGCTCGAAGCGCCCGTTCGCGCTCTTGGTAGTCCTCTCCGGTTTCCTCGCCGCCGCCACCTCCTCCGCCCAGACCGTCCAGGACCCGGATCTCTTCGGCAAGAGCCTGGAGGTCGCCCGCCAGGCCCTCGAGCACTTCGGTGTCGGCCAGGACGAGGCGGAGGTCGAACGGGTGGCCGAGATCGGCTACCGGGTGGCCCAGGAGAGCAACTTTGACCGCGTTCCCTTCACCTTCCACGTCGTCGAGATGTCGGCCCCGAACGCCTTCGCCCTGCCGGGAGGACAGATCTTCGTCACCACCGGCATGCTGCGCATGGGGGTCACGGACGACATGCTGGCCGGCCTCTTGGGCCACGAGATCGGCCACGTGGTGGAGCAGCACGGCATGAAGATGGAGCGCCGGGCCACCCTGCTCCAGGTGCTCTCCCAGGCCCTGGTGATCGGAGCTCTGGTGGGGGCAGGGAACAGCGGCCGCAGCAACGAAGGCATCCAGGCCCCCTACGATCCCCGCACGGGTTATGACGATCCCCGCGCCGAGATGGTCCAGGGCGTGGCCGCCAGCACCCTCGCCCTCTCCGAGCTGCTCTTGCGCAGCTACAGCCGCGACTTCGAGCGCGAGGCCGACGACGAGGGCCAGCGCTACGCCGCGGCGGCCGGCTTCACCCCCGAAGGCATGCGCGATCTGATGGCCTTGATGCGCGAGCGGCTGCCCCAATCCAAGGACTTCGGCTACTGGCAGACCCACCCCTTCTTCGAGGAGAGGGTACGGGGCGCCGAGGTTCGAGCCGGCCTGCTGATCCGTCAGCCGGCCAAGACCGCCGATGCCTACCGGGCCCGCACCCAGCAGGCCCTGCTGCAGTACGCCAAGGTCGCCAAGGTCAAGCCCGAAGCCTCGACGCTCCTCGAGACCCAGGCCCTGACCACCTGGCCCAAGGGCACGGACGCCGATCAGATCCGCCTCACCCGACTCCACGCCGCCCGCAAGGAGGTGCTGGACGCGGCGCCCCTCGAGCGGGACTACGGCGAGCTGCTCACGCGCTACCGGACCGAGCAGGCCCGGGTAGAGCGGCTGGACCCCGCGAGCAGCCTGCTCACCACCCTGGGCAGCGAGATCGGCGAGCTCGAGACCGGCCGCGCCGAGGCTTACCCCAAGGCGATCGAGGTGGTCGCCGGCGGGGTGTGGGAGACCCCTTTCTTGGAGCGCTTCCTGTCGAACTACCCGCAGGCGGCCGAGGCCCCCAAGGTAGCCCTGGCTCTGGGCGACGCCAAGAGCCGGCTGGGCAAGCCGGCCGAGGCGGTGCGCCACTACCTCGCGGCCCTGGAGCTGGGGCCGACCACCCCCGAGGGCCAGCGCGCCCTCTCCGGCCTCAAAGTGCTGGCCGGGCTGCTCGAGGACCTCGCCGCCCTCGAAGAGCTGGCCCGCCAGCAGGACGATCCCGGCCTCGCCGGCCTGGCCCGCAAGCGGCTGGCCGCGGTGGCCGGCAGCTTCAAGGACCTGACCAACGGCTCGGAGTACCTGAAGCAGTACCCCGCGGGCTCGCAGGCCGAGCCGGTCGCGGCCCGGCTGGAGGTGATCGCCGACCAGCTCTACACCGAGGTGGTGCTCTACCAGGGCATCGGCGACAGCGTCAAGGCCCTCGACCGCATCCAGCAGATCCTCACCCACGCCCCCACCTCCCGGGCAGCCGCCCGGTTGCGCGAGGGGGCGGTGGTGAGCGGCGCTTCGTGAGAGGATCCGCTGCGATGCGCGCTCCGCTCGTCGCCGCCCTCGCGGCCCTGATCCTTCTGCCTGCCGGCCTGAGCCCGGCGGCGGCAGCCGAAGAAACCCCGGCGCCGATCGAGAGCCGCCGCCTCAAGGTGGCCGGCCTGGATCTGCACCTGCTCGCCGCCGGCCCGCCTGAAGGGGTGACGGTGCTCCTCCTGCACGGCGCCCGCTACCAGGCCGAGACCTGGCGCGAGCTGGGGACCCTCGACCGGCTCGCCCGTGCCGGCTACCGGGCGCTCGCCCTCGACCTGCCGGGCTACGGCCGCTCCGGTCCGGCCAAGGGCTCCGCCGCGGAGCTGCTGCCCACGGTGCTGCCCCTGCTCGCCGGGGAGCCGGTGGTGGTGGTGGCACCGTCGGTCGCCGGCCTCTACGCGCTGCCCTTGGCGGCCGAGCGCCCGGACGCCCTGGCGGGCCTGGTGGTGATCGCCCCGGCCGGCCTCAAGGAGCAGCTGCCGCGGCTGGCCGGCTCGAGCCTGCTCGCCTTGATCCTCTGGGGGGAGAAGGACGACGGGCACCCCCCCTCCCAGGCGAACGATCTGGCCAAGGCCCTGGTGAACAGCCGCAAGGTGATCTTCCCCGGCGCCGGGCACGCCGCCTATCTGGAGCAACCCGCGCTCTTCCACCAGGAGCTGCTCGGTTTCCTGGACGTCGTCCGAGCCCGGATGCGCTGAACGTTTCCCTCTTTCCCCTGAGGTTCCCCGTGGCCAGCAAAACCAAGCAGGATCGACGCATCAGCAACGTGTTGCCCAAGCGCAGGTCGCCCGTGACCGCCCCTCGTCAGGTGGCACGGGTGGGCCGCAACGAGCCATGCCCCTGCGGCAGCGGCAAGAAGTACAAGGACTGCCACTTCAGCCAAGGGGATGCCTACCTGAAGGAGCTGGCCCTCGAGCAGCAGCGCGAGCAACTCAAGGCGGAGCGCGAGCGGCTGAAGGCTGCCGGAGTGCCTTGGTACAAGCGCCTGTTCCTGCGCGCCTGAGGGCGCTCGAGCTCTTCGCCGGCATCGGCGGCTTCGCCGCTGCCCTCGGCGGGGACGCCGAGGTGGTGGCCGCTCTCGACATCCATCGCGGCGCCCTCGCGGTCTACCGGGAGAACTTCCCCCACCCGGTGCGGGCCGTGACCCTCGAGTCCCTACCCGTCGCGCAGCTGGCGGCCTACCGCGCGGACCTCTGGTGGCTCTCGCCGCCCTGCCAGCCGTTCACCACCCGGGGTCTGGGCAAGGATCTCGAGGATCCCCGCTCGCGCGCCCTGTTCCATCTGATCCCCGTCCTGGGGGAGCTGCGGCCTCGGTTGGTGGCGCTCGAGAACGTCCCGGGCTTCGTCGGCTCGCGGGCCAGGGCCCGCCTCCTGGCAACCCTCGAGACCGCTGGCTACGAATGGGCCGAGCACCTGCTCTGCCCCAGCGAGCTGGGGGTGCCGAACCGCCGGCAGCGCTACTACCTGGCGGCGGCTCTCGGTGGTGGCCTGCGCCCGCTCGAGAAGGTGCCAGCCGAGTTTCGGCCCACCGAGTTTCGCCCCCTGCTCGCCTACCTGGACGCGGAGCCCGAAGCTGACCTGTGGATCGACCCCGAGCTGGCCCGCCGCTACCAGGGCGCCCTCGACGTGGTCCACGCCGACGACCCCCTAGCCCGCACCGCCTGCTTCACCGCCGCCTACGGCCACTCGCCGGTGAGGAGCGGATCCTACCTGGCCACGCCCACGGGCCTGCGCCGCTTCTCGCCGCAGGAGGTGCTGCGCTTGCTCGGCTTCCCGGAGAGCTACCGCCTGCCCCCCGACCTCCCCCGCCAGGCCGCCTGGCGTCTCGCCGGCAACAGCCTCTCGGTGCCCGCCGTGCGGGCGGTGCTGGGGACTCTGCCCGGGCTGGGTTGAGCGGGGGCGAGTGACTGAAGTCACTCTCTACCCATAAACGTCCCTGGCGGGACGGGGAGACGCTGCCTTCGAGGTGACGCCTTTGGAGTGCGGCGACGTGTCGCCGCTTTCAAGCGTTCCAAAGCGGCGACACGTCGCCGCACTCCAAAGCGCAGCCGCAGAGCTTCTCGTCCCCCCCCTCCGGGCTCCCCCTCTGCCAGGGACCGCAGGCGTGAGGGCCTACTTACACCGCGCCTCGCCCGCCCCGTCGGTCACCCGGCCGAGGCCGTCGAGGGCGTATTGGAGGCCGTCACGGGCGCCTTCGGGCAGCGCGCGATAGAGGGCGATGGACTCGCAAAGCAGGGCCACGATGGCGGCCGTGGGCACGGGCTCGCTGAGCGCGGTGGCCTTGCTCTTGAGGAAACCGGCACGGTTGAGCAAAGTGCCGGCGAGGCTCTGGCCGCCGCCGTCGGGCAAGCGCCGGAGCATCGCCTCGGCCTCGCCGAACAGGCGCTCGGCCCGCGCCAGGTCCTCCCGGCTTCCGGTTCGCCGCCCTCTCCCGGCCAGCAGCTGGGCATGGAGGCTCAAGTTGATCGCCGCATCGCCGGGCGAGCCTCCCGCCGCGGCGAGGATCCGCTCCGCCTCGGTGAGCAGGCGGTCCGCCTCGGCCTCTCGCGCCGGGTCCGGGCCGCCACCGGGCACGGCCGGGGCGGCCAGCAGGCGGGCGAGGTTGCCGAGGCTGTTGGCCACGGCCGGATGGCCGTCGCCCAGCAGCTCGCGGCGCAGGGCGAGGGCCTCGCGGTACGCGGGCTCGGCCTCGGCGCCCCTGCCCTGCTGCTCGAGGGTGAAAGCCAGGTTGTTGAGGGCGTTGGCAGTGTCGGGATGCCGAGGCTCCACCTGCCGAAAAAGCTCCAGGGCCCGGCGGAAGCCGACCGCGGCCTTCTCGAGACGCCCGGACCGGATGTGGAGCCCCGCCAGGTCGTTGACGTGGTGAGCCAGGCGCAGGTTCAGCTCCTTGGGGTCTTCAGGTCGCCCCTCGGGGCTCTGGACCAGCTTCTCGGCCAGCTCGACCCCCTGCTCGAGCAGGGGCTCCGCTTCCTCGAAGCGGCCGGCGGCGGTGTAGCAGGCCCCAAGCGTCTCCAGACAC
Source organism: Thermoanaerobaculia bacterium (assembly GCA_036274895.1). Taxonomy (GTDB): domain Bacteria; phylum Acidobacteriota; class Thermoanaerobaculia; order Multivoradales; family SZUA-115; genus CALMKX01. Next base: position 218,478 of record DASUEU010000038.1, read on the forward strand.
TCTGCCAGCCGGGGCGAGTCCGCCGGACCGTGCCGCCGGGCCAGGGCCAGGGCTTCCTGGAGCAGCGCCTCGGCCTCCTGGCCGGGGTCCCCACGCTCGACCAGCAGGCCCCCGAGGTGGAGGAGGCTGTCGGCCAGACCCAGAGGGTCGGCCGGGTCCAGCCGGCGCCGGAGGCCGAGGGCCTTGCGCAGCTGCGGCTCGGCCTGGTCATAGCGGCCCAGGTTCTTCCACGCCAGGCCCAGGGTGTCGCGCACCGCGGCTTCCACCGCCGGCTCCGGCCGCCGCACGAACGACGCCTCGGCCTCGCGCTCCCAGTGGCCGAGGGCCTCCTCTACGGTGGCCTCGCGGGAAAGGCCGAGGCGGGGGTCGGAAGAGGAGAGCAGGCTCTGGAGAATGCCGGTGACCCTCGTGGCCTTGTCCCGCTCCCGCTCCACCTGGCGCCGGCGGCTCTGCTCGGAGACGAAGCCCACGCCGAGCAGCAACGCCAGCACCGCCGCCGCGCCCAGGCCCCAGCGCAACCGGACCTGCTGGACCCGGCGCCGCCGCTCCGCCTCGGCCCGGCGGCGCCTCTGCGGCAGGGCCCGCAGGCGCTCGGCCAGCTCGTGGGCGCTGCCGAGACGCTCCTGCGGGTCGCCGTGGACACAGGCGCGGATGTCCTCGCGCAGCAGCTCGTCGTCCACCTGTCTCTCCCAGCCCACCGCCAGAGGCCGTCCGAGATCCCCCACCACCAGCTGGTAGAGCAGGACCCCCAGGGCGTAGATGTCGCCCTGGATGGTGAAGGGCTTGCCGGCCAGAGTCTCGGGCGGCGCGTAGATCCGCGTGCCCGTGCGGGAGGATTCATTGCCGGCGAGCAGCGTCTCGGTGAAGCCGGTGACGGTGATCCCCAGCTCGGCAAGGCGCGAGGGGCCGGTGAGCACGCCGATGCCGAAGTCCGCCAGCCGGGGCCGGGGCTGGCCGTCCTCCCCCAGATAGATCAACAGGTTCGAGGGCTTCAGATCCTTGTGTAGCACACCCACGTCGTGCGCCGACCCGAGGGCCGTGGCGGTACGCGCCACCAGGTCCAGGCGCACGGCGAGCGGCACCCGGTCGATGCCGCCCTGACGCGCCGCCCAGTCGGAGAGGCTGCCGTGCTCGGAGTACTCGCTCTCGAGAAAGTAGGGCGGCTCGTCGAGCTGGACCTCGAAGAGGCGGGCGATGTCGCCCCGCTCGCCCAGCGCCGAGCGCAGCAGGCGGAAGAGGGTCAGCTCCCGCTTGAAGCTGCGCAGGCGCTCGGCATCGAAGCAGAACTTGAAGATACGCTCGGTCCTGGTGCGGCTGTTGCGGCCCAGCCAGGCCTCGCCGAAGCCCCCCTCCCCCACCTTGCCGACCAGCTCCCAGCCCTCGCGGAAGGGGATCGGCAGGCCCACGGCCGGCCGCCAGCCGAGGGTGGGCTCCTCTCCCGGGGGCACGTCGCGCCGGGCCTTCTCGCTGTCCGGAGGCGGGCTGAGGGGCGCCAGTCCGGCCGCCCCCACTTCGAAGACCGGCAGGGGCTCGTCCTGGCCCTTGAACAGATAGCTGCCGTGCGCCCGCCATTCCAGGGCATGGCCGGCGGCGAGGCCGGGGGCCGGGGGATGCTCGCGCAGGTACTGGCGGGCATCGTCGAAGACGTTGCGGGAGACCAGGATCTGCCCCGGCAGAGCGAGGCCCATAATCCGCGCCGCCAAGTCCACCGGCAGGCCCACCAGCTTGGGCGGGGCCCCGCCCTCGTCCGGCAGCACTTCGACCTGGCCGCTGTGCAGACCCACCCGGACCTCGAGGGGCTCGAGGCCCCAGGATTCGGCGCGCAGGGCCTGGACGAAGCGCAGGGCCGCCCCCACGGCCGAGTCCACGCGCTCGAAGTGGGCCAGGAAGCCGTCCCCGGTGTCCTTGTTGATCTCGGCGTCCGGGCAGGGGGCGAGGCTCTGGCGGAACAGGGCGTCGTGGCGGGAGATCAGCCGAGAGTAGGCCGCAACGCCCAGACGGCTCTTCTTGTCCACCGACCCGACGACGTCGGTGAACAGCAAGACCATGAGGCGGGAGGCCTGCTCGCTCTCCATGGCTCGACCCTCTCTGGTGGTTACGACAGGGTAGCACGGGGCGGATGAGGGGGTCGGATGAAACGAAAACGGGCGGCCCGGAGGCCGCCCGCTGAAGACTACGAAAGAGCCTGCGGTCAGACGGTACGCCGCCGGCGCAGGACCGCCCAGGCCGCCGCCGCCATGGCCAGCATCAGCAGCGCCAAGCCGAGGGGCGAGAGGGTTGGGATCTCGAGAGCGTTGCCGCCCACGATGAGGTCCGTGGGGTCGAGCTGGCCACCGGCGGCCGGGTCGTCCGTCGAGGTCGTGCTCTCGTTGGTGCCGTTGCCGTCGGCGTCGAAGTTGATCGTGCCCTGGTTGGAGATCGTCTGGCCGAGGGTGCCTGCATTGATGGTGGCGTCGATGGTGATGGTCACCGAGCCGTTACCCGGGATCGAGCCGTTCCAGGTCACCGTATTGCCCAGGAAGGCAGCCGTCCCGGAAGTGGCGGAGGCCCCGGTCACCGTGACGGTGGCCGGCACGTTGTCGGTGAACTCGTCGCCCGGGTTGTCCAGCTGGGCGCTGGCGCTGGCGTTGGAGAGCACCACCGTGTACTGGATGGCACCGCCCTCGGTGAAGTCGCCGGACACCGTCTTGGTACCCGAGACGCTGGCCGCCGAGGCCACGGTGGTGTCGTCCTGGGCCGAGTTGTTGCCGGTGTTCGGGTCGGTAATGCCGGGACCGGCAGTCACCGTGGCAGTGTTCGAGAGGACGCCGACGAAGGCCAGCCCCACCGTGCCGTTGACGGTGTAGGTCACCGAGCCGCCGGAAGGCAGGTTGGCGGTGTCGTTGATGTTGCCCGCGCCATTGGCCGTGCAGGTGCCGCCGCCGGCGCCCACGCAGGTCCAGGTGGCCCCGGTGAAGCCGGCCGGGAAGTTGTCGACCACATTGGCGGCCGGGTCCGGGTTCGGGCCGGCGTTGGAGACCGTGATGGTGTAGGTGGTCGCCTGGCCCGGCGTCGCGTTGGTCAGGCCGTCCGTCTTGGTGATGCTGCTGTCGGCCAGGACCGCGCAGGTGCAGGGGGTGAGGGTCAAGGTCCAGGCAGCGATCGAGCCCCCGTCGCCGGCCAAGTCGTCGCTCACCGTCAAGGTCCAGGTGCCGTTGGCGTTCTCACCAAGGAAGGCACCCAGGGCCTCCTCCACCACCAGCGGTGTGGCGGTGGTGAGGTTGACGTAAGCATTGTCTGTGGTCACGCCGTTGTTGGTGGTGTACGGCACCTGGCCGAGTGGGTTGGCGTCATCGTTCCAGGCGGTGCCGTTGAAGGTGTTGTCGTTGCCGGCGCCGTTGTCCGTCGAGAAAGTCACCACCGTGCCGGTCGGCGACATCAGGGTCATGTCGATGTCAGCGGAGAAGGTGTGGGTGATGGTGGTGTCGACGGTGATGCCGCAGATCGCTGTCGGGCCGCCGGCCACCGTGTTGGTGCTGGTCACCACGGCCGGGCCGGTCGGGATCGCCACCGGCGTGCTCTGGGTGACCACCGTATTGGCGCCGTTGGTGGGCGCCGACGGGAAGGTGGTCACCTCGACCGACCAGCTGGCGATCGAGCCACCGTCGCCGGCCAAGTCGTCGCTGACGGTCAGGGTCCAGGTGCCGTTGGGGTTCTCGCCGATGAACGCCGCGAGAGCCTCCTCGGGTACCAGAGGTGAGGCCAGCGTGAGGTTGACGTACGCATGATCCGAAGCCAAGCCGCTGTTGGTGGTGTAGGGCACCTGGCCGGCAGGGTTGGCGTCGTCGTCCCAGTCGGTACCGTTGAACACGTTGTCGTTGCCGGCGCCGTTGTCGGTCGAAAGCGTCACCACCGTGCCGGCCGGCGACTGGATCGTCATGTCCAGGTCGGCGGCGAAGGTGTGGGTGATGTTGGTCAGCAGGTTGGCGTCCCAGAGGTAGGTGCCCACCCCCGACACCACGACCGTCGAGGTCACCACGGCCGGGCCGGTGGGGATGGCCACCGGCGTGCTCTGGGTGAAGGTCGTGGTGGTGGCGGTGCAGCCCGCGGGCGGGGTCGGTGACGTACCCTCGGTCGGAGGTCCGCCAGCGGCCGGGGCCGCCCCGGAGGCCACCGGCTCGTCACCACCGAGAGCCGCAGAGATCTGACGGTAGCGTACCGCCTTGGTGTTGTAGCTGGCCGCGGCCGTGGGATCGCCGGCGATCGAAGGCTTGAGCTGGCGCATCTCCTCGGCCAGCTGGGCCATCTCTTCGTGCATCTGCTCCTTCGTGGCGGCGAGCAGAATCGTCGGCGAGAGCAGCAAACCGATGGCCAGCACAGCCACGCTTCGGCTCCGGGGGTGAATCTTCATGGCTCCTCCTTGGAGGGAAACAAAAGGAATCTTCCGGCAATACCGGGATATTGCGGGAAGAGTACTCCTCCAACGCGAGGGCCGTCAACGAGCCGGCGGGCTCAAGCCCTCAGAGCGTCGGCGCCTCGCTCGCCCGGTCCGCCCGAGTATGAAAGGGGCAGCCCTTGCCCACCGCGCCTTCCGGCTTTCGCTCTGCCCGCCAGGGCGGTTCCTGGTAGAAGAAGTTGGGCGTCAGCTCCTGGTTTTCGAAGGGGTGCTGGAAGAGGGGCGAGGTGGAGCCGGAGATCGGCGGCACCACCCAGGTCCACTCGGCCTGGGTGTCACGGCTGCAGCGGGCCTCGCGCTCCTCGAAGCGCAGGAAGTGCTCCGAGACGGTGTGGTGGTCAACCATCTTCACCCCCGCCTGTTCGAAGGAATGGAGCACCGCCACGTTGAGCTCGACCAACGCCCGGTCGCGCCACAGGCTGCGCTCGTGTTGGGTGTCGAGCCCCATCAGCCGCGCCACCGCGGGCAGCAAGTTGTAGCGATTCACATCCGAGAGGTTGCGCGCGCCGATCTCGGCGCCCATGTACCAGCCGTTGAAGGGGGCGCAGGTGTAGTGGATGCCCCCGACCTCGAGCCGCATCGAAGAGATCGCCGGCAGGGCGTGCCACTTGAGGCCGAGCTCGGCGAAGGCAGGCAGCTCCGGATGCTCGAGGGGCACTTCGAGCACGGTGTCGGCGGGCAGCTCGAAGAGGCGCGGGGCGGAGTCCGGCACCTGGATCGCCAGAGGCAGCACGTCGAAGGGAGTACCGGGACCCCCCTCCCAACCCAGCTCGCGCAGCACCGCGGTGATCTCCAGCTGGCGAGGGTCCCCCAGCACGGAGCCGTCGCTCCGGCGGTAGCCGGCATAGCGGATCAGCTGCTCGTTCCAGATGCGCATCGGCCCACGGCCGGGGACCACCGGGGGGAAGACCAGAATGGTCGGCCGGATGTGGCCGCCGTGGGTGGCCTCGACGAGGTAACGGCAGATCGAGTCACAGACCCCCTCAAATTCGGTTACATGTCTGCAATCCATCAACTGCAAGCTGTTCCAGTAATGCCGCCCCACGCAACGGACGCTGTTGCGCCAGGCCATCCGGCTGCCGTGCTCGAGCTCGGCGCGGGTGTGCTCGTAGGTGCCGCGGCTGCAGATGGACTCCTCCACCTCCTGCCAGCGCTGGGCGAAGGCCTCCTGCTGGTCGGTCTCGAGGTGGAAGAGGGCGAGAAAGCGATGGGCCTCGTCGAGAAGCTGTTCGAGGGCCGGGTGCAGGCTGGGCGATTCGAGGATCATCCCGGAAGCTCCCAAGTCGATCGGAGGGTTCAAGACTTCAGCTGGCCGACAAGATATTTGGATATCTAGCTGCCGTCAAGAGATAAATCGTTGTCCTAAGGACGACTCAGGACACCCGCGACAGCAGGCGCTCGGAGCGGATGGCCCGGCTGTAGGCCACGCCCACGTGGTACCAGTGCAGCAGGCAGGCTTCCTGGAGGGCGCGCCGCCACCAGCCCAGGGAGCCGGGACGGGGTGGCGCCTGCCGGGCTCCGGAGAGACCCACCTCGAGGCTGAAGCCACGGGCGAACGCCGCCGCCCGGGCCAGGTGCAGCGGGTCCGAGACCACTAGCAGCCGCCGCCAGCCCCGCTCGGCGACCACGGCTCGCATGTGCCTCAAGTTGTCCAGGGTGTGGCAGCTCTCGTCCTCGCAGAGCACGGCGGCCGCCGGGGCTCCCAGCTCGAGCAGCACTTCCCGGCCGGCCTGAGCCTCGGTGCGGGTGGCCGTCCCGGTCAGCCCGCCGGCCACGATCAGCCGCGGCGCGAGGCCGGACCGGTGCAGCTCGAAGCCGTGGTGCAGCCGAGCGAGGAAGACCGGCGTGGGGCGGTCGTGATCGAGGGCACGGCCGAGGATCAGGATGGCGTCGGCCGCCTCGCGGTCCTCGCGACGGGCCGTCACCAAGACCTGCCGCATGCGCCAGAGCACGGGCAGGCCCAGGCCCAGGAAGGCGACCAGGAAGGCGAGCGTCATCGAGGTCACTGTGCCGCTACCGAAGTAGCTGTTCCAGCTCTGGGAGACGTGTCGAGCCACGGAGTGCTGCTCCGGGGGGTCTACTCGAGATCGTGGAAGAAGCGACCCCAGCGCAGCGGCCCGAGCGGCAGACCCAAGGGGCAACCCTGGCAGGAGTAGAGCACCAGGGTGGCCTGGCCGACGATGCGCTTGCGCTCGACGAAGCCGAACACCCGCGAGTCCTTGCTGGCGTAGCGGTTGTCGCCCATCACGAAGTAGTTGCCCGGCGGCACGATGATCGGGCCGTAATGGGTGCCTGGATCGTAGGGGCGCAACATCACGGCGTGCCCGTCGTGGCCCAGGCCCTCTTTCTCGAACACGTGGCTGAAGCGCTCGGCCGGGGAGAGATCCTGAGCCACCGTGCGCTCGAGCGGCTCGTAGGTCAGCCTCTCGCCGTTGATCAGCAGGCGGCCGCGCCGCACCTCGATGGTGTCCCCGGGGGTGCCGATCACCCGCTTGACCAGGCGTTTCTCGTCATCGGGCGAGAACAGCACCACGATGTCGCCACGCTGGGGATCGCCCCACCCCATCACCCGGTGGAGGGTGAAGGGCACGCGCAAGTCGTAGGCCGCCTTGTTGACGAAGATGCGGTCTCCCTCGACGATGGTCGGCTTCATGGAGCCGGTGGGCACGTCGTTCCAGTCGGCCAGAGCCGAGCGGAACACGCACATCACCGTCAGCACGATGAGCAGGGGCCGGATCCACTCCTGCCACAGCCAGGCGGAGCGGCTCGGCCGGTGGGGAGCGGCCGACGGGGACGCCGGCGCGGCGTCGGCCGCGGGGGCGACCTCGGGCTCGGCGGTCGGCTCGACGGCGAGGGTCTCTTCGACGGGGATCTCGGGGGGTTCGCTCATGTCGTTCTCGTCAGGTTCTCGCTGCCACCCAGCCACCAGGACGCCCGCAGCAGGGCACAGGCCGACTTGCCGTCGGCGATCTCCCCGCGGGCGGCGCGGGCCACGGCCTCGGTGAAGGGCAGGCGCTCGAGGACGAGCAGCTCGTCCTCTTCGAGGCTCTGTGCCGCGGGGCCGAGGCCCCGGGCCAGAAAGAGGTGGATCACTTCGTCGGTGAAGCCGGGGCTGGCCCAGAAGGGCCCCAGGGACACCAGCTCCTCGGCCGTCACCCCCGCCTCCTCGGCCAGCTCGCGCCGGGCGCAGGCCTCTGGGCTCTCGCCGGCATCGAGCTTGCCGGCCGGCACCTCGAGCAGCCAGCCGTCGGTGGCGTGGCGGTACTGGCGCACCAGCACTACTGTGCCGTCCGCGGCCAGGGGGACGATCGCCGCCGCGCCGGGATGGCGCACCAGCTCGAGGTCGACCTCGATGCCGTTGGGGAGAGTGACCCGCTCCCGGGTCATCTCCAGAAAGGAGCCGCGGTGAAGGGTGCGGCGGTCGAGCAGCCGGGCCTTGGTCTCGAGCAAGCTCAGCGCTCCCCGATCTCGGCGCCGGTGGCCTGGATCTGGATGATGCGGTAGGGGCCGTCGCCCACGCTCGCGGGGTCGAAGCGCTCGCCCTTTTCCTCGGCGATGTGCGCGAGCCAGCCGGTGAACTGCTCCTTGCTCATGGGCAGCACCTCGACCTTGCCCTCGACCACGGCGCTCTGGCCCTTGGCCGTCTGCGGGAAGACGATGACGTCGTCCTCGACCTTCACCCGCACCGCCGCGCCCTCGGCGCCGAGCTGCAGCCAGCAGCCCCTCTTGGGGCAGACGTCCTGGACCTTGCCTTCGAGACGGACGACCTTGCCGGCCCAGGCTTCGGGCTCGGCGACGATCTTCGCGAGAGAGACGGTTTCCTGGGTCTTGACGCCCTCGCCGTAGCGGGTGGGCAGGGCGGAGGCCGGAGCGGCCAGGCCGAGGGCGAGCAGGAAGGCTGGGAGAAGGGCGGTTGATCGGCTCATGGACGGGCATTATGCCGCAGGTCGAAAGGGCACGAACGCTCCGGAGGAAGAGGCCGATGCAAGCCGGCTGCCGCCCGCCGTTGCCTCCCCCGGTGCGATCCCGTATCGTGCCGCGCCATGTCGGCAGAGCGCATCGCCCGCCTGCGCGCCACGCTCGATCGGCGCCAGCCGGACCTGACGGTGGTGCTCGAGGGGGTGCACAAGCCGCACAACCTGGCGGCGGTGCTGCGCAGCTGTGACGCGGTGGGGGTTTGGCAGGCCCACGCCGTGACCCGCGAGGCCAGGACGCGGTGGCAGGTGTCGTCGGCGGTCGGCGCCGCCAAGTGGGTGGAGGTCGAGGTCTGGGAAGAGGTCGGCGCGGTGCTCGGCTCCCTGCGCGAGCGGGGTTTCCAGATCTGGGCCGCCCACCTCGACGAGGGTGCGCGAGACTTCCGCAGCCTCGACTACACGGGACCCACCGCCTTCCTCCTCGGCCAGGAGAAGCTCGGCGTCACCGCCGAGGCCCTGGCCGCCGTGGACGGCTCGGTCGCCATCCCGATGGTCGGCCTGGTCACCTCGCTCAACGTCTCGGTGGCGGCGGCTCTGCTGCTCTTCGAGGCCCAGCGCCAGAGGAGCGGCGCTGGCCTCTACGACGCACCCCGGCTGCCCGAGGAGGCGCGCACCCGCCGCCTCTTCGAGTGGGCCTGGCCGGAGCTGGCCGCGTACTGCCGCCGCCACGGCCTGCCCTATCCCCGCCTGGACGAGAACGGCGACCTTGCCGAGCCCCTGCCCCGCTAGTATCCTCGCGCCGCCATGACCAGCCCAGCTCTCGGAACCGCCGAGCGGCCCCTGCGGGTAGCCATCATCGGGGCGGGCCCGTCCGGGTTCTACACCGCGGCGGCCCTCCTGGCGCGCCCAAAGCTCGCCCCCGACCTCGCTGTCTCGATCGATCTCATCGACCGCCTGCCGGCTCCTTACGGCCTGGTGCGCTACGGCGTCGCCCCCGACCACGCCAAGATCAAGGAGGTCGCCAAGGTCTTCGAGCGCACCGCGCTCGACCCGCGGGTGCGCTACCTTGGCCACGTCGAGTACGGCCGGGACCTCGACCTCGCCGACCTGCTGGCCTGCTACGACCAGGTAGTCTTCACCGTGGGCGGCCAGAGCGACCGGCGCCTGGGCGTGCCCGGCGAAGACCTCGCCGGCAGCCACTCCTCCACCGCCTTCGTGGCCTGGTACAGCTGCCACCCGGACTTCCTCGACTTGGCCGTCGATCTCTCCTGCGAAGCGGCCGTGGTGGTCGGCGTGGGCAACGTCGCCGTGGACGTGGCGCGGGTGCTGGTGCGCGACCCCGACGAGCTGGCCAAGACCGACATCTCCGACGACGCCCTGGCGCGGCTGCGCAGCAGTCGCGTCCGCGACGTCTACGTGCTCGCCCGCCGCGGGCCGGTGCAGGCCAAGTGCTCGCCGGCCGAGCTCAAAGAGTTGGCGAACCTCTCTGGGGTGGACCTGATCGTCGACCCCGCCGAGCTGGAGCTCGACCCGGTGAGCGAGGCCGAGCTGGCCAAGGACGCCCAACTGCAGAAGAACCTGGCCATCTTGCGCGCCGCCGCCGAGCGCGGCGCCACCGGCGCGCCCCGGCGCATCCACCTGCGCTTCCTGGTCTCACCGGTCGAGGTGCTGGGGGCGGACGGGCGAGTGATCGGCGTCAAGCTCGAGAAGAACCGCCTCGAGCCCCGCGGCGACGACCTGGCCGCCCGCGGCACGGGCGTCTTCGAGACCCTCGATGCCGGCCTGGTGGTGCGGGCCGTGGGCTACCGCTCCCTGCCCCTGCCCGAGGTGCCCTTCGACGACCGCCGCGGGGTGATCCCCAACGAGCGCGGCCGGGTGCTCGACCCGACTGCCGGCACGCCCCTGCCCCGGCTCTACGTGGCCGGCTGGGTGAAACGGGGGCCGACCGGGCTGATCGGCTCCAACAAGCCGGACGGCGCCGAGACGGCGAGCCTGATGGTGGAAGACCTGCCCAGCCTCTCTCCCGCCCCCGAGCCCAGCCCCGAGGCCGTAGACCGCCGCCTCGCCGAGCGGGGCGTCCGGGTGGTGGACTGGCCGGCCTGGCAGCGCCTCGACCGCCAGGAGATCGAGGCCGGCGTCCCCGCCGGCCGGCCGCGGGTGAAGATCGGGCCGGTTGCGGCGATGCTGGCCGCGCTCTCGGAGGGGTAGGGCCACCCCACCGGCCGGGGCGACGCTCCCCCAGCCCGCATAGCCTGTGCGGGAGAGGAGCGTGCGATGCGGGTCTTCGTTCTGATCCTGGCCCTGATGATCCTGCTCCTGGTGTCGGTGGTGCTCCTGGCCGGCGCCCGCTGGCGGGGCGGCACGGCCCGCTTGGTGGCGCGGTTGCGGCCGGCGGTTTCTCCCTCGCCCGTCTTCTCCGCACATGAGCTCGAAGGTCTTCCCGCTCCCGTGGCCTTCTACCTGGCCGCCGTGATCCCCGAGGGCCAGCCTCTCCGCCTCACGGCGCGGTTGCAGCAGAAGGGCTCCTTTCTCCTCAAGCCCACTGCCGACGGCTGGCGGCCCTTCACCGCCGTGCATCACGTCTGCGCCCAGCCCCCCGGCTTCGTCTGGGACGCCCGCATCGCCATGGCCCCGGGTCTCGCCGTGCGGGTGCGGGACTCCTTCGTGGACGGCGTCGGCGGGATGAACGCGCGGCTCGGGGGCCTGGTGAAACTGGTCCACGCCGAGGGCACGCCGGAGATCGCCGCCGGAGCGCTGGTGCGCTGGCTGGCCGAGGCCACCTGGCTGCCCGCGGCGCTGTTGCCCGCCTCCGGCGTACGCTGGGAGCCCCTGGACGACACCAGCGCCCGGGCGCACCTCGAAGTGGGCGCCACCCGGGTGGCGTTGGACTTCCACTTCGGCCCGGACGGCCTGGTCGAGCGGGTCTACACCCCGGGGCGTGGCCGCGACGTCGACGGCCAGAGCGTCCCCACCCCCTGGCAGGGCCGCTTCGGCCACTGGGAGCGGCGCGGCGGGATGCTGATCCCGCTCGAGGGTGAGGTCGAGTGGCTGCTCCCCGAAGGCCCCCAGCCTTATTGGCGGGGGCGGATCTCGGGTGCGGACTATCGCTGAGGGCCGAGGACGACTTCCCGGCTCACGGCGCCGGGCTCGAAAGCACCTGGATCAGCTCGACCTCGAAGACCAGCAGGCCCTCGGGGTAGCCGGGCTGGCCGCGGTAGGCGAGCTTCTTGGGGATCCAGAAGCGGCGGATCTCGCCCTCGACCATCAGCTGGAGGCCCTCGGTCCAGCCCTCGATCACCTGATCGAGGCCGAAGGAGGAGGGGGCACCGCGGGAGATCGAGGAGTCGAACATCTTGCCGTCCGTGGTCCAGCCCGTGTAGTGCACCTCCACCCGGCTGCGCTTGCTCGGCCGGCGGGTGCCGGTGCCGGGCTTGAGCACCTGCCAGGCGAGGCCGCTCTTCGACCGCTCGGCGCCGGCCGGCGGCGCCGCCACGTCGGCCGGCACCGGCGGCAGCCGCAGGATGTCCAGTAGCTCAACGTCGAACACCAGCATGCCCTGGGGCTTCTCCGGCTTGCCCTCGTAGGCCAGGCGGGCCGGGATCCACAGGCGCCGCTTCTCGCCCTCCACCATCAGGGCCAGGCCCTCCTGCCAGCCCGGGATCAGCCGGTCGAGAGGCAGCACCGCCGGCTTGCCGCGGGCCACCGAGGAGTCGAAGAGCTTGCCGTCTGCGGTCCAGCCCGAGTAGTGCACCTTCACCTGGTCCCCGGCCCGGGGCTGCTCCGTCCCCGTTCCCGGCGCCAGGAGCCTGGAAGCCAGGCCAGAGGCGGTCACCGCGGCATCCGCCGGCACCGCCGCCACGTCCGGGGGAGCGGCAGGCGGGTCGGTGGCGTGGAGGGGGAGGGTGGCGAGGGCGACGAGGAGGAGGCTGAGGGCAGGCAGGTGGGTGGCCATGACGCGCAACGCTAGCAAAGAGGAGCGGAGATTCCATTCGAGGTGTTGGGATACAAACTTCAGATATACTTGCACCTACGTCGTTCCAGAAGCTCTATGTAAGAAACTGACCCATGATGGCTATGCACATCGGCATCGTCGGCGCGGGACTGGGTGGATCCATGATGGCTCTCTATCTCGCCCGGGATGGCCATCGGGTCGAGGTCTTCGAGAGCCGCAGAGACCCACGGGTCGAGGACATCTCCGAGACCTCGATGAACCTCGGCCTCTCCTACCGCGGGCTCGCGGCCCTACGCGCCCTCGACCTGGCCGATGAGGTGATGGCCCTGGCCATCCCGATGGCCGGCAGAGTGATTCACCCCGCGAGCGGGGGACGGATCTTCCAGGCCTATGGCCGACGTCAGGGGGAGGGGATCCAGGCCATCCGCCGCGGCGACATCAACGCCATCCTGGTCGCCGCCGCCTCGGCCCATCCGGGAGTGCAGTTCCACTTCCAGAGCCGCTGCCAGGGCCTCGAGCGCGACGCCCCCCTGCTGCGGGTGACCGACTCCGCCGGCCAGATCGAGGAGCACCGCTTCGACTTCCTGATCGGTGCCGACGGCGTCTTCTCCACCCTCCGCGGCGCTCTCCAGCGTGGGCTGCCGGCCAACTACTCCCAGGACTACCTGCCCTGGGGCTGGAAGGAGCTGACCATCCCCCCGGCTCCGGACGGCGGCCCACGGATGGAGAAGAACGCCTTCCACCTCTGGCCGCGGGGCGGCTCGATGATGTTCGCCCACCCCAACCGCGACGGCTCCTTCACCTGCTCGCTGGTGCTGCCCTGGAGCGGCCCGGGCAGCTTCGAGGCTCTGGCGGACGGCGCCGCCCTGCGGCGGTTCTTCGCCGCCACCTTCCCCGACCTCGGCGGCCTGCTGCCCGACCTCGAGCAGCAGTTCAGGGAGCGGCCGGTGATCCCCCTGGTGACCGTGCGCACCTCGCCCTGGTCCTACCGCGACCGGGTGGTCCTGCTGGGTGACTCCGCCCACGCGGTGGTGCCCTTCTACGCCCAGGGCATGAACTCCGCCTTCGAGGATTGCGCCACGCTCGCCGACTGCCTGCGACGCCACGGCACCGACCGCCGCGCGGCCTTCGTCGAGTACGAGGCGATCCGCCGTCCGAACACCGACGCCCTCTCGGAGATGTCGAAGGAGAACTTCGAGGAGCTGCGGGACGGCGTGCGCTCGCCCTGGCTGCGCGCCCACAAGCGGTTGAACCTCTTCCTGCACCGCCTGCTCGGGGCGCGCTGGATGCCCCTCCACGCCCGGGTCACCAACACCTCGAGCCCCTATGCCCGCGCCCGCCAGCTCGACCGCCGGCAGAACCGCATCCTCGCCGGCGTCGGGCTCGCCCTCGCCATGGTCGTCCTCTGGTCCCTCCTCCACGTCCTCACCGCCAGCGGAGGTTGAGCGTGCTGACCCATGCCACCGACCCGAACCTCTTCGTCGTCGAAACCACCGACCTCGAGCGCTCGAACCCGCCGCCACGGATCCACGCCGACCTCGAGCCGCTCCGAAGGGTGGTGCGCTGGGCCGAGGAGTACCTCAGCCAGCCGCATCCCGAGCTGGGGCGGGAGGGGCCGGTCTGCCCCTACGTCCAGACCTCGATGCGCAAGCAGCTCTTCTTCCTCACCGTGCGCCGCGGGCGGGATCTGAACTGCCCGCAGGTCGAGGAGATCCTCTCCGCCTACCGCCGCTGGTTCCTGGAGATCGAGCCCACCGACGGTCCCGACGCCATCTTCAAGACCATCCTGGTGCTCTTCCCCGACCTCGACCCCAAGGCCTGGAACGACGTCATCGAAGCCGTCCAGGGGGCGCTGAAGTCGGAGTACGTGGCCCAGGGCCTGATGATCGGCGAGTTCCATCCCGGGCCGCCGCGCAAGGCCGGCCTCTGGAACCCGGACTTTCGGCCGTTGCAGAGCCCGGTGCCGATGTTGGTGATCCGCCACATGGTGCCGACGGACTTCGCCTTCCTGCGCGACGAGCGCCCCCTGCTCGCCACCTACCTGGCCCGCTTCCAGCGCCAGATTCCGGGCTTCCTGCGCGACGCCGTGAAGGGCGCCGCGCAGAGCTTCGGCCTGCCCGTGGTCGAGCCCGACGGCCTCTTCGCCGTTCATCCCCAGGTGATGGAGATGCTGCGCCAGCACCAGGTGCCGGTGGTGATCCACGAGCACAAGAAGCTCGCCGGGCCCATCGACGGCCCCCACGACGTGGCGCGCAGCCTCGGCATCCCCCTCGAGCGCATCACCAAGTCGGTGCTCCTGCGCTGCTCCTGCCACGGCCGCTACTCGGTGGTGGTGGCCCCGGTCGGCCGGGCCATCGACCTCGAGGCCGTGGCGCGGGCCCTCGGCTGCCAGCGAGTGGTGCCGGCCACTCAGCTCGAGGTCGTGGCGGTGCTGGCCTTCTCGCCGGGCGGCATCTCGCCGGTGGCCGTGGCCGGCATGCCGGTGCTGGTCGACGAGGCCCTGCTGGCCCACCCCACGGTGCTGATCGCTGCGGGGGTCGTCGAAGTCGAGATCGAGATCGACCCGACCGTACTCTGCGAGGTCACGGGAGCCCAGGTGGTGAGCTTCACCCGGGTCAGCGCGGGCTCCTCGGAGAGCATGCTCTTCGAGCCGGCCTGAGGGCTCAGGACGCGGCGAGCAAGGCCGCGAGGCACGCCGCCGTCGCCGCCACCCGCGGCTCGGCGAGGAAGCTGTGGTGGTCGCCGGCCACCGCACTGATCGTGATCGCTCCGGAGGTCCAGCGCTCCCAGCCGCGCTCGGCGGCCTTGCCCCGCGCCAACTCGTCCGCTGCGTTGATCAACCAGACGGGCAGGGCGCGGCGCGGCGGCCGGTAGCGCTCCAGGGCGCGGGCGTTGGCGCGGAAGGTGGCGAACAGGCGCGCCACCTCGCTGGCCTCTTCCGCGGCCACCAGGCCGGCATCGGCCGCGAACCACGCCTCGAGCTCGGCCTCGCTTTTGGGGACGGGCGGCTCGAGGGCCGGGGCGTCGCTGTCGAGCAGCACCAGCCGCTCCACCTGCGCTCCCCGATCGAGCAGCCGGCCGGCCATCTCGAAAGCGATCACCCCGCCCATCGACCAGCCTCCCAGGCGGTAGGGGCCCGCGGGCTGCGAGCGCAGCAGCTCCTCCAGGTAGCGAGTCGCGAGCGCCTCGACCGTCAAGCCTTCGGTGGCGAGCTCCGGCGGCGTCTCGAAAGCGAAGAGAGGCTGCTCCGGGCCCAGCCGGCGGGCCAGGGCCGAGTAGCCGAGCACACCTCCCCCCACCGCGTGGACCAGGAAGAGGGGGGGCCGCGAGCCGCCGGCGGTGAGGGTGACCAGAGCCGGCCGGGAGGCCGCGCCGGCGCCCTCGCCGAGGGCCGCCGCCAGCTGGCGCAGAGTCGGCCTCTCGAAGAGCACGGAGAGGGGGAGGTCGACGCCCAGCTCGCGGCGGATGCGGCCGATCAGGCGCACGGCGAGCAGAGAGTTGCCGCCCTGCTCGAAGAAGCTTTCGGTGGCGCCGACGGAGCCCCGGCCGAGGATCTCCGCCCAGAGGGCTGCCAGCCGGCCTTCCAGCTCGCCGACCGGC
Source organism: Thermoanaerobaculia bacterium (assembly GCA_036274895.1). Classification (GTDB taxonomy): domain Bacteria; phylum Acidobacteriota; class Thermoanaerobaculia; order Multivoradales; family SZUA-115; genus CALMKX01. Next base: position 234,379 of record DASUEU010000038.1, read on the forward strand.
GCCGCCGAGACCGTCTCGCCCCCCGGAGCCGGCGCCAGGGCGGACAGGCGAGGCCGGTCCACCTTGCCGTTGGCAGTCAAGGGCAGAGCGGGGAGGAAGACGAACGACGCCGGCACCATGTAGCGGGGCAGCTTGGCGGCGAGGTGGCCGGCGAGCTCCTCGGCCGCCGGTGCCGGCTCCGCCTCCGCCACCACGTAGGCGACCAGCCGCTTGGCGCCCCGTCGCTCGCCCTCGGCGAGCACCGCCGCGGTCTTGAGACCGGGGTGCTGGGTGAGCGCGGACTCGATCTCGGCCAGCTCGATGCGGTAGCCCTGGACCTTGACCTGGAGGTCTTCGCGGCCCAGAAACTCGAGGTTGCCGTCGGGCAGCAGGCGGCCGAGGTCGCCGGTGCGATACAGCCGCTCGCCGGTCTCGGGGTGCCGGAAGAAGCTGCGGGAAGTCTTCTCCTCGTCCCGCCAGTAGCCCTGGGCCAGCCCGACACCGCCGATGAAGAGCTGGCCGGGGACCCAGATCGGGCGGAGATCGAACTGCTCGTCGAGGACCTGGAAGGTCTGGTTGGCCAGGGGCCGACCATAGGGGATGCTCGGCCAGGCTGGATCCACCTCGCCGATCGGATAGGCGATCGACCAGATTGCGGCCTCGGTGGCACCGCCCAGGCTGACCACCTCGACGGCCGGGCCCAGGGCGCGCAGGCGGTCCGGCAGAGTGACCGGGATCCAATCTCCCGAGAGCAGCACCGTGCGCAGGCTCGCGGGCAGGGGACGCTCGCGGCCCTCGAGCTCGTCGACCAGCATCTCGAGCAGGGCCGGCACCGTGTTCCACAGGGTCACCCGCCGGCCCTCCAGCAACTCGAGCCAGTGGGCCGGCTCCCGCCCGCCGGCGGCGTCGGGGAGCACCAGGGCGCCACCCGCGGCGAGCAGCCCGAAGAGGTCGTAAACCGAGAGGTCGAAGCCGAGGGCGGACAGGCCGAGGACGCGGTCCTCGGGGCCGACGGCGAAAAGCCGGTTGATCTCGCCCACGGTGTTGACGGCGGCGCGGTGGTCGATCATCACCCCCTTGGGCTGGCCGGTCGAGCCCGAGGTGAAGATCACGTAGGCCAGGTCCCCGGGGTCGGCCGCCTCCTGCCGCCAGGCCGCCTCCACGGCGGCCCGGTCGAGGGCGGGCGCGGCGGCCTCGACGCCCACGGCCAGCTCCGGCCGGCCGCCGCCGAGGCCGCTGCCGGCCCGGCCCGGCTCGACCAGCACCACCTCGGGCTCGACCGTCGAGAGCAGAAAGTCGAGGCGCTCGGCCGGCAGCTCGGGGTCCACCGGCACGTAGGCGCCGCCGGCCTGGAGCACGGCGAGCACCGCCACGCCCTGCCGCCACCCCTTGCCCACCGCCACCACGACGCGGCGACCGCGGCCCACCCCCGCGGCCCGGAGCTGCCCGGCCAGGGCAAGGGCCTCGGTGGCCAGCTCGCCATAGCGGAGGGTGCGCTCCGGGCTGATCAGGGCCGGCTGCTCCCAGCGCTCAGCGAGGCGGGCGGCGAAGCCCGAGGTGAGCAGGCCGCCCGGCAGCGGCCCCTGGGTGCGGTTCATCTCGAAGGCCAGGGCCCGGTGCGCCTGGGGAGTGAGGGCCGCCAGCCGCTCCGTCCAAGCCGTCTCGTCGGTGGCCAGGCGCTCGAGCAGGCCGGCGTAGGCGCCGACTAGGTCGGCAGGCAGGCCGGGGGGGAAGAGCTCCTCGACGAAGTCGAAGTTGTAGCCGAGCACCCCGCCGGCCTCACCGACTTGATGGTCCAGCCAGACCTGGGGGGTCTGGAGGCCGCTCGTGACCAGGCGGGCCTCGCGGCCTAGCTCGGCGAGCTCGGCCCGCTCGCGCTCGGCGTCGAGGCGGGAGCCGATGTCGAGGGCACTGGTGAAGACCACAGGAACTCCGGCTCGCGGCCCGCTGGCGTCGCGCCGGTTGAGCTCGCGCAGCACCCGGGTGCCCGAGAAGGTGGCGTGGTCGAGGTCCTCCCACAGCCGAGCCTGGAGCCGGCGGGCCCGCTCGAGGAAGCTCTCCCGGGGCCGGCAATCCACCTCGAAGAGCAGGGTGGTGCTGAAGTTGCCCACCACCCTCTCGAGCTCCGGATGCTCGGGCGGGCGGTTGAAGAAGAGCAGGTTGAGGGTGAACCACGGGCTCTTGCTCCAGGTCGCGATGACCTGGCAGTAGACCGCACACAGCACCAGGCTGGGCGACAGACCGGCGGCCCCGGCGCGCTCCTTGAGCCGGCGCCAGGGCTCGGCCTCCAGGGTGCCGCTCGCCCGGCTCAGGCGGTGGCCCGACAGGGCCCCGGGTGAGCGGGCCAGGGGCAGCTCCGGAGCCGGCGGCAGACCCGCCAGCCGCCCCTCCCAGTAGCGCCGGTCACGCTCCCAGCGGGTGCCGCCCTCGAGCGCCGCGAGGCCGAGCACGTAGTCGCGGAAGGACAGGGGCTGGGCCGAGGGCTCGCGGCCGGGATCGAGGTAGAAGAGCACCAGGTCGTCCACCAGCACCCGCAAGCTCATGGCGTCGGCGATCGCCAGGCTGACGGCGAGGTGCAGCCGGCAGCGCTCCCCCGCCAGGCGGCAGAGGCGCAGCTCGAAGAGGGGCCAGCGCTCGAGGTCGAGGCCGCAGGCCATCTGCCGCCGCACCCCCTCGAGCTCGGCCTCGGCGGCGGCTTCACCGAGGGTGGCCAGCTCCTGCACCTGCAGCCGATAGGGTGGCACGGCCTCGGCCACCTGCTGGCGCCCGTCCGGCAGCAGCCGGGCGCGCAGCATCGGGTGCTGGGCGATCCAGCGCGCCACGGCCGACTCCAGGCGAGCGGGGTCCACGGCCGGCAGGTCGTACTCCAGGACCATCAGGGGCGAGACGCCGCCCAGCTCGAAGGCCCTGGAGGCACCGACCCAATAGGCCTCCTGGAGGTCGGTCAAGGGGAAAGGCTCGAAGGCCTGCTCCGGGTAGGCCGTGAGCGAGGGCTCGGCGGGGGAAGCCTCGAGCGCAGAACGGCCCCGCCGCTCGTCGATCAGCCGGGCCATGCCCTCGACGGTCGGATGGGCGAGCAGGAGATGGAAGGGCAGGTCGGTGTCAAAGCTCTTGCGGATCCGGCCGATCAGGCGGATCGCCGCCAGCGAGTGGCCACCGACCTCGAAGAAGTGGTCATCGACGCCCAGGTCGCGCAGCCCCAGCTGCTCGCACCACAGGGCGGCCACGGCCTCCTCGGTCGGCGTGCGGGGCGGCACCCGTGGGCGCCCGGGGGCCGGGGCCAGGCCGGCCGCGGGCAGGCGGCGACGGTCGATCTTGCCGTTGGGAGTCAGCGGCAGCTCGTCGAGGAAGACGAAGGCCGCCGGCACCATGTAGGCGGGCAGGCTCTCGGCCACGAAACGCCGCAGCTCGGCGGCCGGCTGGGGCTCGCCGGCGGCGACCAGGTAGGCGATGAGGCGGGAGTCCCCGGCCGGGTCGGGCACGGCGAGCACCACCGCCGCGCGCAAGCCGGGGTGGGCCGCGAGGGTGCGCTCGACCTCGCCGGTCTCGATGCGGTAGCCGCGGACCTTGACCTGCTCGTCGAGGCGGCGGACGAAGGCGAGGGAGTCGTCCGGCAGCCGGCGGCCGAGGTCCCCCGTGCGGTAGAGCCGCGCCCCGGGCTGCCCGCTCCAGGGGTCGGGCACGAAGCGCTCGGCGGTCAACCGCGGCCGGCCGTGATAGCCCCGGGCCACCCCCAGGCCGCCGATGACGATCTCCCCGGGGCCGCCCAGGGGAGCGAGCTCCAGCGTCCGCGACACCAGGTGGATCGAGGTGTTGGCCAGGGGTCGGCCGATGGGCACGATCGCCTCGTCCCCCCGAAGCCGCGCGCGAGCCGACCAGACGGTCGTTTCGGTGGGGCCGTAGAGGTTCCACAGCTGCCGGCAGCGGGGCACGAGGGCCCGGGCGAGGGGCGGCGGCAGGGCCTCACCGCCACAGACGGCCAAGAGGCCGGGCTCGCCGGCCCAGCCACCGTCGAGCAGCAGGCGCCAGGTGGCCGGCGTGGCCTGGAGCAGGGTCGCAGTGGCGAGGCGCTCGGCCAACAGGGAGGCCGAGGTGGCGACCTCCTCGGTGGCCAGCTCGACCCTGCCCCCCACCACCAGCGGCCCGAAGAGCTCGAGCACGGCGATGTCGAAGGAGAGGGTGGTGACCGCCACCAGGCGGTCCGCTGGACCGAGCCCCAGCTCGCGCTCCATCGAGCGCAGGAAGTTGACCACGCCGCCGTGGGTGACGCCCACCCCCTTGGGCACGCCGGTCGAGCCCGAGGTGTAGATCAGGTAGAGCAGGCTCCAGGGCTCGGCCAGCTCGGCCAGGGCCGGCGCCGGTGCTGAAGCCGCCAGCTCCGCCAGGGAGAGCTGGTCGAGAACCAGGGCGGCGCTGCTGTCCTCGAGCATGAAGCGGCGGCGCTTCTCCGGGAAGCCAGGATCGATGGGCACGTAGGTGCCGCCCGCCTTCATCACCGCCAGGAGAGAGACCAGCATCTCGGCCGAGCGGGGCAGGCGCACCGCCACCCGGGTCTCGAGGCCCACGCCCTGCCGGCGCAGGCGCCCGGCCAGACGCCCGGCCAGCTCGTCGAGGGCGCCGTGGCTCCACTGTTCGGACTCGAGGCCCAGGGCGATCGCCTCAGGCCGCTGGGCCGCCTGAGCGGCGATCGCCGCGTGGACCCGCCCCGGGCCGGGCACCGGGGCCGTCCGGTCGTTGGCCTCGAAGAGCAGGGCGTGGCGCTCGGCCGCGGGCAGGTAGGGCAGCTCCCCCAGGCGGGCCTCGGGGCGGGCCAGGGCCCCCGAAAGGAGGGTGAGCAGCTCCGCGAGCAGGCGGCTCATGTCGGAGGTCGGGCAGCGCTCGCGGTCGTGGATCAGCTTCAGGGTCAGCCGCTGCCCGGGCAGCACCATCAGGTTCAAGGGGTAGTTGGTGCTCTCCCAGGCCGTGGGCTCGACCACCGAGAGGGGCGCCCGTGCGCCCGCCCGGCCGCTCGGCAGCGGGTAGTTCTCGAACACGTAGAGGCTCTCGAAGAGGGCCGTGCCGGGGGCGAGGCCGCTCCAGCGCTGCACCTGCGAGAGGGGGGTGTGCTCATGCTGGCGCAGCTCGGCCTGCTCGCGCAGCAGGCCCTGGAGCCAGGTTGCCAGGGGCTCGCCACGGGCCACCCGCACCCGCAGCGGCAGGGTGTTGATGAACAGCCCCACCATCGCCTCGGCGCCCGCCAGCTCGGGGGGGCGACCGGCGGCGGCGACCCCGAAGACCACCTCGTCCTCGCCGCTCCAGCGGGCCAGCAGCAGGGCCCAGAGCCCCTCGACGAGGACGTTCGAGGTGACCCGCAGCCGGCGCGCCAGGGCCTCGAGATCGGCGGTCTCGGCTTCGGAAAGCGAGCGGCGCAGCTCCCCCTGCATGAGGCGACCGGGCTCCTCCTGGGTGGTGGGGGCGGCGATGGGCAGGGGGGTGGGGCCCTCGAGCCCGGCGAGGGCCCGGCGCAACCAGCCCTCCGCCGCGCCGAGGTCCCTGGCCTCCACCCAGCGCAGGTAGTCGAGGAAGGGCCGCGCCGGCGGCAGCTCCGGGGAGCGGCCGGCGGCGAGGGCGCCGTAGGCCGTGCCGAAGTCCCGCAGCAGCAGGGCCAGGGACCAGCCATCGAGGATCAGGTGGTGGTGGGTCCACACCAGCAGATGGACCGCATCGGCCACGCGCACCAGGTGGAGCCGCATCAGGGGAGCACGGGCCAGCTCGAAGCCCCGGCGACGCTGCGCCGCGCAGAGCTCGTCGAAACGGGCAGCCTGCTGCTCGGCCGCGAGGGACCGCCAGTCCTCCTCGACCAGTGGCAGAGGCACGGCCCGCCGTACCACCATCACGGGCCGCTTGAGCCCTTCCCACAAGACCGCCGCGCGCAGCACCTGGTGATGCTCGACGAGGGCGGCCCAGGCGCCGCGGAAGGCGCCGGGCTCGAGGTCCCCTTCGAGGCGGCAGCGCAGCTGATTGACGTAGACCCCCGAGCCGGGGGCCTCCAGGCTGTGGAAGAGCATGCCCTCCTGCACCGGGCTCAGGGAGCAGAGGCCCTCGACGTTGTCGAGGGCCCGGGCCGGGGAAGCGGGGCTCTGGGCCGATGCTGGCGCGGCGGTCATCTCTGCCTCCCTCACGCCCTACTCGCTGCGCAGGGCCCCGGCAGGGGCCACGTTCGCCGCCCGCCAGGCGGGCAGCAGGCCGGCCAGCAGGCAGACCAGGGAGAGGATCGCCACCGCCGCGACCACGGTCGCGGCACCGATCGAGCCGACCTCCGGCAGCACCCCGGCGGCGGCGCCCGAGCCGGCGAAGGCCAGGACCAGGCCGAGGATCACCCCCAGACCCGCGATCAGCAGCACCCGGCCCAGCACCCAGCCGACCACCGACGGCTTGCCGGCACCCAGGGCCAAGCGGATGCCGATCTCCTGGCGCCGCTGGACCACCCAGTAGGCGATCAGACCGTAGATCCCGGCCAGGGCCAGGGCCAGGGCCACCCCCGCGAAGGTGGTGCTGGTGGCCGCGCCCAGCCGGGTGGCCCAGAAGGTGTTGTTGTAGAAGACCTCCACCGCCCGCGGGTTGACCAGGGCCATGCTCGGGTCGAGCTTCTGGACCTCCCGGCGCACCGCCTCGAGCACCGCCGCGGGCCGGCCCGGCGTGCGCACGAAGAGCCGCCCGCGGGCCGGGTAGCGCTGCTCGAGAGGCAGGTAGAAGTAGGGCTGGGGGGCGTCCGTGAGGTTGGTGTAGAGGGCGTTCCTGGCCACCCCGATGACTTCGATCGGCGTCGGGTCGTCACCGATCAGCAGCTTCTTGCCGATCGGGTCCCGGCCCCCCCAGAAGCCCTCGGCCATGGTCTGGTTGACGATCGCCACCCGGTAGGAGTCGCGGCGGTCGTCGGCGGTGAAGGCCCGGCCGGCCACCAGAGGCACGCCCACCACCTCCAGGTGCTCGGGGGTGATCACGTCGGCCCGGGCGCGAATCACCTCGTCGGCCTCCTCGCTCTCGAGGGCGCGGACCTGGAGGTACTCCCCGGCGGCGTTGAACGGCAGGCTGGTGGCGAGAGAGGCGGCCTCCACCCCCGGCACCGTCCGGGCCACCTCCAGCACTCGGCGGTAGAGCTCGCGGCCGCTCGCCTCGTCCCGGCCCTGCTCGGCCGGGCTGAAGGCGAAGGTGGCCAGGCGCTCGACGTCCATGCCGGGCTCGATCGCACGTACCCGGCCGAGGCTCTCGAGCAACACGCCGGCGGCGAGCAGGGCGGCGAGCGAGAGGGCCACCTGCACCCCCACCAGCACATCGCGCAGGCCCAGCCGGCGGGGCCCGCCGGTGGTCGACTTGCCCCCCTCCTTGAGCACGGCCGCGAGGTCCGGGCGGCGCAGGCGCAGGGCCGGCGCCAGCGCGGCGATGAGGCCCGCCGCCACGGCCAGGGCCAGCACCACGACTAAGACGGTGAGGTCGAGCCCCAGGGAGACGTTGGTCTCCCGCGGGCCCAGATCCGGCCTCAGGCGCCAGAAGAAGCCCCGGGAGAGCACCGCCAGGCCGAGTCCCAGCAGTCCGCCTCCCAAGGCCAGGACCAGCCCCTCGAGCAGGGGCAGCCGCAATGCCCGCCCCATCCCCGAGCCGAGGGCGAGGCGCAGCGCCGACTCCCGCTCCCGCTCCGCCCCCCGCGCCACCAGCAGGTTGGCGACGTTGGCGCAGGCGGTGGCCACCAGCAGGCCCACCAGCAGCAGCAGGAAGAAAGCCCCTCGCTCGTAGCTCGCCTGGTTGTTGGCCCCCAGCACGGTGCGCCGGAGAGGCACCACCTCGAGGCCGAGGCCCCGGTTGACGTCCGGATGCTCGGCGACCAGTTCGGAGGCGATGCGGCCCACCGTCTCGCCGGCGCGGGCCTGGCTCATCCCCGGCCGCAGCCGCCCGATGACGTCGAAGATCCGCCACTCGCGGTCGCGGAAGAAGCGGCCCAGATGGGACACGTAGGGGAACTGGCTGGCGGGCACCCACAGCTCGCTGGCCACCGTCTGATCGATGCCGCGGAAGCCCCGGCGCGCGACGCCGATGACGGTGAGAGGGTGGTTGTTGAGGGCGATGGTCTGGCCGAGGATCCCGGGGTCAGCGTCGAAGCGCCGCTGCCAGGCGGCATGGGACAGCACCACCACCGGCCCAGAACCCTCGGCGGCCCCTTCCTCGGCCGCGAAAGTCCGGCCGAGGTGGGCCTCCACCCCCAGGAGCCGGAAGTAGTCGGCCGAGACGAAGTGGCCGACCACGAAGTCCGTGCGGTCCCGGCCCTGGAGCGAGAAGCCGGAGTTGGCCGCGACGGCGAGGTCCGCCACCTCGCGGGCGCGGTCTCGCAGATCCTCGAAGTTGGGGTAGGAGTGGGGCAGATAGCCGGGCATCTCGCTGCCCTTGCCCAGCACCGCGATCAGGCTCTCGGGATCCTCGACCGGCAGCGCACGCAGGAAGGCCGAGCTGAGCAGCGACAGGACCAGGGTGACCGGCGCCACCGCGGCGGCGAGAGAGACCACGGCGGCGACGGTGAAGCCCGGGCGGTCCGCGAGGCTGCGGAAGGTGAGGCGGAGATCTCGGAACAGGGTTTCCACGCGGTTGTCTCCTCGACGGTCGTGCTTCAGGAAAGCAGCTCGTCCGCCTCCATCAAGAGGCGGGCGATGCGCTCCATCTCTTCGTCATCCGGCGTGCCCGCGAGCTGCTCGAGCACCCGCAGGATGCGCTCGGCGAGGCCCTCGATGGTCGCCCGCCGGTGGCGATGGCGGCTGAACTTGAGCTCCAGGTGCAGCTGGCCCGCCCCGACGCTGGCGGTGACCTCGAGCAGGTGGCTGCGCCGGGCACGGGGGCTCTGCTGGGGTCCGACCGTCTCGCTCGCCGGCGCCAGCCAGAGCCCTTCGCCGGCGGCGCCGTCGAGGCGGCCGAGGTAGTTGAAGACCACCTCCGGAGCGCTCATCGCGAGCAGCGAGGCCGCCTCCCCGGAAGCCGTGGCGCGGGCGCACAGCAGCGCGAAGCCGAGGCCACCCCGGGGCAGGGCCCGGCGCCGCTGGGCCACCTCCTCGAGGATCTGGCGCGGCTCGCGGGCCGGGCCGGGCGGCAGCAGGACGGGATGGACCGCCGTCAGCCAGCCGACGGTGCGCGAGAGGTCGACGTCCGGGAAGAGGGGCTCGCGGCCGTGGCCTTCCAGGTCCACCCTCACCGCCCCCCCCACCCACTCCCCCAGGGCCACGGCGAGAGCCGCGAGCAGGCCTCCCTCGAGCGTGGTGCCCAGGGAGCGGGGCAGCTCGCCCAGCCAGGCCGCCAGCGCCGGTCCGGAAAGCTGACGGCGCACCGCCTCGGCCGAGGCGACGGTGTTCTCGCCTCCCGGCCCATCGAGGGGCAAGGGCCGCGCGGCAGCGCCGGCCACTTCGAGCCAGTGGGGGATCTCCGCCGCCAGCTCCTCGCCGGCGGCGAGCTCGCTCAGCCGCTCGGCCCAGGTCTTGACCGAGGTGGTCTTGGCGGGCAGGGCCACCTGGCGGCCCGCCACGGCCTGGCGATAGGCCCTCTCGAGGTCCTCGAGCAAGATGCGCCAGGACACCCCGTCGACCACCAGGTGGTGGCAGGCCAGGAAGAGGCGCCCCGCCTCTCCCGGCCCGAGCTCGAAGAGCGCAGCCCGCATCAGGGGCGGGCTGCCGAGGTCGAAACCGGACTGGAGGTCTTCGGTCAGGGCCAGGATCGCCGCCCCGCGGTCGGCCTCGTCGAGGGGCGCCAGATCCACCCGCACCAGAGGCACGCTCAGACCCTCCGGCGGCAGCGCCTCCTGCTGCCAGCCCTGGGCGGTTTCCTCGAAGCGGAGCCGGAGGGCGTCATGGTGGCTCACCAGGGCGCCGAGGGCGACGGCCAGGGCCTCGGCCTCGAGCGGCTCGGCCGGGACGAAGAGCAGGGCCTGGTTCCAGTGGTGGAGGTCGGCCGGCCGCTGCTCGAAGAACCAGCGCTGGATGGGCAGCAGGGGCAAGGCGCCCGTGACCGGCCCCTGCTCGGCCACCACGGCCGGAGGGCCCCCCTCTCCCGGCTCCGCCACCGCCACCCGGGCCAGCTCGGCCGCGGTCTGGTTGAGGAAGAGGTCCCGCGGCGTCAGCCGGTAGCCGGCCGCCTGGGCCTGGGCCACCACCTGCAGGCTGAGGATCGAGTCCCCTCCCAGCTCGAAGAAGTTGTCGTCGCGGCCGACCGCCGCGCGGCCGAGCACGCGGGCGATGATGGCGGCGAGGTCCTGCTCGGCGCCGCGGGCCGGCGGCGCCGAGGGCTCCGCCCCGCCGGCCTCCTCGGAGGGCGCCGGCAGGGCGCGGCGATCGAGCTTGCCGGTGGCGGTCAGGGGCAGGCGCTCGAGGGCCACGAAGCGGGCCGGCACCATGTAGTCGGGCAGGCTCTCGGCGAGGAAGGCACGCAGCTCGGCCGGGGCGGGCGGTTGGTCCTCCGCCGCCGCCACCACGTAGGCCACCAGCCGCCGCGCCGTGCCCGGCCCGGCGGGAGCCACCACCGCCGCCTGGCGCACCGCGGGGTGGGCGAGCAGGGCGGTCTCGATCTCCCCCAGCTCGATGCGGAAGCCCCGCACCTTGACTTGGCCGTCCGCCCGGCCCAGGAACTCGAGGCTGCCGTCGGGCAGGAAGCGGGCGAGGTCACCGGTGGCGTAGAGGCGGGCGCCCGGGGTCGGGGCTCCGGGCTCCGGCAGGAAGGCCCGCGCGGTCGCCGCCGGGCGGTCGAGATAACCGCGGGAAACCCCCGTGCCACCGATCATCAGCTCTCCCGGCGCGCCCAGGGGCACCAGCTCACCGCGCCGGCCGACCAGGCGCACCCGGGTGTTGGGCAGAGGCCGGCCGATCGGCAGCACCACCGCCCCGGGCCGGCAGTCGGCGCCGTCGACGGTGCACCAGCTGGTGGTGCAGACCGACGCCTCGGTGGGGCCGTAGGGCCCCATCACGGTGACCCTCCCCGCGGTCAGCCGCGCCCAGCGCGCCACCCTCTCGACGGCGATGCTCTCGCCCCCCACCACGATCTGACGCAGGCAAGGCAGCAGCGGCCCCGGCGCCCGCCCGTCGAGGGCCTCCAGCCACTGCGCCCAGAGGGCGGCGGGCATGTCGATCACCGACACCGCCCTCTCCTCGCAGAAGCGCACCAGGTCGTCGGGTCCCAGGCCCCCGGGGTCGGGGTGGAGGACCAGGGTGGCGCCGGCGGCGAGCACCGGGAAGAGGTTTCCGGCCGAGGCGTCGAAGGCCAGCGAGGGCACCATCAGCAGGCGCTCCCCCGGTGCCAGGGCGAGCAGCTCGATGAAGCCGAGGGTCAAGTTCCACAGCCCGCGGTGCTCGACCAGCACGCCCTTGGGCCGGCCGGTCGAGCCCGAGGTGAAGAGGCCATAGGCCACGTTGTCCGGAGACACCCCGGACGCCACCCGCGCGGTGCTCGACGGACCGACCTCCTCCAGGCTCTCCCTCGTGACCACCACCCGGGCGCCGCTGTCGGCGAGCATCCGGCGGGTCCGTTCGTCCGGATGGGAGGGATCGATCGGCACCCAGAAGCCGCCGGCCTTCTGCGTGGCAAGCATCGCCAGCACCAGCTCGGGCGAGCGCGGCAGGAAGAGCGCCACCGGCGTCTCCAGCCCCACCCCGGCCGCCTGAAGATGCCGGGCGAGGCGGTTCGCCTTCTCCTCCAGCTCGCCATAGGTCCACACCGCGCCGTCCGTGTCGACCAGGGCCGGAGCCTCCGGCGTCCGGTCCGCCCAATCCTCGAACAGCTCATGCGCACACCGGTCTGGGATGGGAGCCGCGGTGTCGATCCACTCGCCCAGGAGCTGGGCGCGCTCGGCGTCCTCGAGGGCGGGCAGGTCCGAGAGCGGGCGAACGGGATCGGCCACGGCCGCGGCGAG